>NZ_VZQQ01000059.1 GCF_014397785.1 Paraburkholderia podalyriae | reverse complement strand
GCGCGCTGACGCATACGCCGCCTTCGATCGTTTCGTGACGGTCTACGCGGCGAAGTATCCGAAAGCCACCGAAACGTTGAAGAAGGACCGGGAAAGCCTGTTGGCCTTTTACGATTACCCGGCGGAACACTGGCAGCATCTGCGCACGACAAATGCGATCGAGTCGACGTTCGCGACCGTGCGCCACCGCACCACGCGTACGCGCAACTGCGTGTCGCGAGCGACCTTCCTGGGTCTGGCATTCAAGCTGATCGAGGAAGCCGAGAAAACCTGGCGCCGTATCAACGGCCCTGCACAGATCAAGCTGCTGCTGGAGGGCATTGCCTTCAAGGACGGCGAACAGGTGAAAGACGATCAACGGGTTCAGCAGAAACTCGCCGCCTGAAAGCGCCTGCCTTCAAGTTGCCCATACACCACTCTTGACGTTAGCTCATTGCAAATAAAAAGTAACTTCTGAGTCTACTAACTCGAAGGAATCGCATAACTGGTTGAATTTGCAATGAAATAGTCCGCCTGATACGCCAGACGGCATGCTTTGTTGCGCGCAGCAAAATTACGTCTTCGACTTTACGCGTTGCTCGTCCTATTGTGCATGCGGAGGCTTCGTCCACTCATGGCGTGGTCTCGCAACCTTGCAACCAAAAATGGTCCCCGTTCCTGACCGAACATGCGGACCTATTCCGGAGACAACAATGAAAAGACAGCTTGGGTTCGCGTTAGCGCTTGGCGCGTCCGTTCTGCTCACCGCGTGCGGGGGAGGCTCGGAAGTCACCTCCACTTCGCCGACCATCAAGACTGCCATCTCGGTACCCAATTCAGCCACCCCGCCGTTCAGTTTCGACATCAGCTACGCCGATAGTGGCAAATACTATCTTGCCGACCGCAACAACGCGGCGGTCGACGTGGTCGACACGAAGAGCAACACGCTCATCGCGCAGATCAAGGGCAGTGGCCCCACCGCCTTCACCGGCTTTAATGCGAACACCGATGTGGCCGGCCCTGATGGACTCGTCGGCATCCCCGGCACAAACATCCTCTATGCCGGCGATGTCAACTCGATCAAGGTCATAGACGTCGCCCAGCAGAAAGTCGTCAGCACCATCGCAGTCCCACCACTCAACACGGCCCCGCACCGCGTCGACGAAGGCTGCTACGACCCGGACGACAACCTGGTGATGTTTTCGAGTCCGGGGGAGACGCCCCCGATTGCGACTTTCATTTCGACGAAGACAAACTCGATCGTCGCGACGTATAGGTTCACGACGTCGTCCGGCCTCGAGGCATGCGTGTACGACTCGAAGTCGAAGAGCTTCATCGTCAACAACGACGGCACGCCTACCAATCCGGCAGGTGAGGTGAACGTGATTGCCGCGAATACGGTGGTCGCAGGCGCACCCGCGGTGAGCAAAGTATTCCCGCTTGGCGCATGCGGGCCAACAGGACTCGAACTCGGTCCGAACAACGACATGCTGGTGGGCTGCGATCCGGCCGCCGGGAAGCCGCTTATCACGTTGATCCTCGATCGGACGACGGGCGCCGCGCTTGCGAGCATTCCATTCGGCGGAGTCGATCAGGTCGCGTACGACGCAGTGTCGAACCGCTATTTTCTCCCGGCTCGTCATGAGACCGCGACCGGCATCGCGGCCGCCTCCGGCTTCACGCCGATACTCGGCACAGTCGACGCGTCGACGCGCACACTCATCGACAAGCTGGCGGTCGGCAACGGTGTACATTCGGTCGCGGTGGATGGCGCCTCGGGTCAGGTGTACGTGCCCTTCCAGCCAGGGGTCGCGGCTTTCCCGAATGGCGGGATTCATGTCATCACTACGCATTGAGGACGTATGAACCGCTGCCGGCGTGGAGGTTGCTGCACGATCCTCGCCGGTAGCGCTCCTTGAAGCTTGGGGGCTTCAAGGAGCGCGTTCGCGCTGCGCAAGAATGCATTGGGTTGTCTGCTCCTCGCCGACTGTGAAGGTCGAGACCGACCGCCGACCCATAAAGCGGCCCGTCAACGCGTCGAACGGCAACATCATTCGCCGACATCGTCTTGCTGCCACGAGCGGCTGTTATGACCGATGACACGACGCCTGTAATCGGCGGGCGAAGATCCGCTGTCTGGATGAAGCTGACGCATGAGCGTCCGTCTGGGCGTGCAGGCGAACTGCTGGAGATGGCCCAGACTGTGTCAAAACGCACGTCGCTTCGGCGCACCGCAAAAAACGGCTTGTCAAAACGACCTATACCGGCCTCGCGGCACCTCGGGAGGGGCAAAGCGACCCACTAAAACCTAGTGAATTTGAGTTTTGACGCACCCTCGGCCGCATGCTGCCGGACGCATCGGGCGCATGTCGACCCGAAAGAGACCTTCGGAATTCCCGGTAGCGGCCATTCAAATGGCCATTTGAAGCTGCGTCGGACGCTTCAATGCCGTCTGGCCGGTCAAGTCTCCGGTTGGACGCGCCCCTTTTTTCTCCTGGACTCAAGAGCGGCCGCCGATTGGTCGGGTTTCATTCGACTGGTTGCTCGCTCGTCTTGCTGTCAGTGTCGTCAATCGGAAGTTCCTTCCGGCAATTGCGTCGGAGCACTATGCTTTTCATCAAGTGAGGTGCGAGGCTAAGCTCGCGACCGGCTACCGGATAGGTGCGTAGATGCCGATTGATCCCACGCGCCCGATGTCGTTCTTGTCGACAGTTCGGCGCGAGGCTTCTTGGTACGGCAGCGCGTCGTCGCGCGGGCGAGCGATGGATTAACTCTTTAAAGAGGCAGCGTCATGGACGAGTTTGCGATTCAGGAATTTCGCGGGAGGCTGATCGGTCCGTCAGACAAGGACTACGACGAGGCGCGAGCGCTGTACAACGGCATGATCGATAAGCGGCCCAAGGTGATCGCTCGCTGCACCGACGCCGCCGATGTCATAGCGGCGGTCAACTACGCGCGAGATAACAAACTGCTTCTCGCAATCCGCGGAGGCGGACACAACGGCCCCGGTTTGGGCAGTTGCGACGGTGGGCTGGTCATCGACCTGTCGCAGATGCGCAGCGTGCGCGTTGACCCAGAGAGCCGCACCGTGCGTGTCGATCCAGGCTGCACTGCAGCGGATCTCGATCACGCGACCCACGCCTTTGGCCTCGCCGTACCACTCGGCATCGTCGGCAGCACGGGGGTCGCAGGTCTGACCTTGGGCGGAGGAACCGGCTACCTCACGCGCAAGCACGGCCTCACGGTCGACAATTTGCTAGAGGTGGATGTAGTGCTGGCCGACGGCTCTTTCGTCACAGCTAACAAGGACAAGCACGTTGACCTCTTCTGGGCGGTGCGCGGTGGCGGCGGTAACTTCGGCGTGGTCACAAGTTTTCTCTTTCAGGCCCACCGGGCCAAAATGGTGTTCGCCGGTCCGATCTTCTGGGACGCCAAGGAAGCCAGGCAAGTTATGGCGCTGTATCGCGACTTCATCCCAGACGCCCCCGAAGAGCTTGGTCTATTTGTCGGCCTGAAAACCGTGCCTCCAACCGATCCCTTCCCTAAGGAGCACTGGAACAAACGCGCCTGTGCTCTGATCGGCGCTTTCAACGGGCCGATCGCAGAGGGTCAGAAGCTCATGGGCTCGCTGCTCGAGAAACTGCCCGCCCCGCTGTTCAACTGGATGGGCGAGATGCCGTGGACCGCCATCAACAGTCTGTTCGACCCGTTCTTCCCTAAAGGCTTGCAGTGGTACTGGAAGGGCGACTTTGTCAAGGCGCTGCCTGACGAGGCGATCGACGTGCACATCGCCAACGCGCTCAAGGCACCGTCCCCCTTCTGCCTCATGCACCTTTACCCCATAGACGGCGCCGTTCGGCGGGTCGCCAAGGATGCCACGCCGTGGAGCGCGCGGGACGCGTCTTTTTCGATGGTAATTGCCGCGATCAGCCCGGATCCCCAGGACGCCGAGGCGCTTAAGGCCTGGGGCCGTGCCTACTGGGGGGCTATCCACCCGTTCAATCTGGAGGGCGCCTACGTCAACTTCCTGGACGCCGACGAGGCCGAGAACCGAGTAGAACTAAGCTACGGCGAGAACTACACGCGCCTTGCCTCGATCAAGGCGAAGTACGATCCCAATAACCTGTTGCGAGTCAACCAGAACATTAAGCCGAAAGCGTGAATCGACGCGCGCGACCTCGCGCGCCCGCGCCGCGTGGCGATGTTCAGCGCGAACGCGCTGCCGGCATTGCCGTCGTCGTTGCCGGGCGATTGCTTGGGTCGTGCGCGCTTGAAGGGCCCACGTCGCGCCGAACCTGATCAGCGCGACGCGTGAATCAAATCGGGGCTAACCGAACTCCGCGGGGTTCACGTTCCCCGCACTCGAGGTTCCTGTGACCTCTTCGGTGCGCGCAAGCTACGCGAAACAGTTCGCGAAAGTCCGCTTCGGAGCGATCCCAAGCTGGTACCTCGACGTCCGTTCCTGGCCGCACTGCGTCCCCGGGCCGCAGATGATCGGCCGCCTTGCATGCTCGCCGCATGCAAAGGGTATATGCAGTTTCTTATGAAGAGAGACGTAGGGCTCAGCCAGCAGCCTATGGGCGAGTGCGCATCTGGTGTTTTCCCTGGTGCAGACCTCACCAAAAAGTGCCGACGTTGCGCCTGTTGGTTGCTCGCAGCGCTGACGGGTGTTGTTCTGGTCATATGGCTCGTTGTAACGCCCAGGTAGAGCGGGGACGGGCGTTGTCGGAATTTGCAGGCGACCGCATGAGAGAGGTGTCTCAGCAGGTCGGATTTCAGTTCGGGATTGCGGAGAGGCAAATGGGTGTCGTGCGTAACGAAATAGGACAGCCGGAAGCTGCGGTGAACACCCTGTGCGCCGTCCGCGGGTTATCCGCCGGGATTACTGCGTATCGGAGGTTGAAGGCGTGCTTGTCCGGCCGGGAATTACCGCTCAGGACCGGCAACGCCTAGCGGCACTTCTGGACCTGCTAGGGACCGTCGCGCTCGACTGCGATGGCACAGGTGCGAACACTACGTTAGCCCTGCGGTGAAGCGCTACGAGCAACTGACCGGCGACGATCTCGTTCGATCGGTAGACCTGGTTCTGGATCGCGTCGTTGCTGACGGCGGGCGTACCCGCATGCGCAGGGATATCCTCACGGCAGACCGGTGCGGGCTGAATTCGCTGCTGAACGAATCGCCGCGCACGCCAGCCATCTTGCGGACGCAGTTTCCATCTCTGGCCGTTGAGAAGGCTCCAGACCCTTTTCATCCCGAAAGAGCCCTGCAGAAGCCGCCGTTTTCGCGAAAATGGGCCAAAGTACCTTCCTTTAGCGACGCCGTCAATCACGACGGACTCTGTGCGCTAACCTCCGCAGTGACGTACCTGGAAGGCTGGCCTGGCCTCACATACGGCAAGACTATCTGACGGGATGGGAACCATGACGACGACCAACCCAACTCTGCGCAAGCTGAAAGACGCGGCCAAGTCGATGCTGCCTGCGCCATTGTTCTTGAGCCTGTTGCATCACAAGTACATTGGCCGTTATCCGAACCTGCTTCGTCCGACAACATTCAACGAGAAAATTCTGCAGAAAAGCCTGCGGCCGGATCCGTGGCTCACGGAGTTGACCGACAAGCTTACGGTCAGGGACTATGTTGCGAGAAAGCTTGGCGAGAGCCATCTTATACCGTTGCTTGCCGCCCCCGAGACCTTCACGAAAGAGGTATTCGATGCGTTGCCGGACTCGTTCGTGATGAAGGCGAATCACGGCAGCACTTATGTCAAAGTGGTCAGAAACAAATCGGCAACCTCATTCGAGGAATTGCGGGATCTCGCGAACCATTGGATGTCCCTCGACTTCTACAAGATCGGTCGGGAAAAGCACTATCGCCCCATCAAGCCGCGTATCTTCTTCGAGCAACTGCTGCTCGATGAGAGCGGCAACGTTCCCCCCGACTATAAGCTGCAGTGCTTTGGTGCCAAATCAGGCCGGCTGGTCATCTACATTCTCGTCATCTCGGACAGATTCGGCGCTGATACGCGCGGCGATCTGTACGACGTCAACTGGAACCATCTGGACGTAGTCATTGGCGAATACAAACCCAGTGAAAACCCGCCGCCTCGCCCGGACAATCTCGACGCGATCGTGGACGCTGGGATCAAGCTCTCGGCGGACTTCGACTATGTCCGCGTTGACCTGTATTCGCCCAATAACCAGATTTATTTTGGTGAACTTACTTTCACGCCGGGTGCGGGCGTTCTGCCATTCATGCCGGACAGGATCGACTACGAGTGGGGAAGCCTGATACCAGACGCTTACCTGTCGATAAGGCCTTCCTTGCGAGCAACTTCGCCCGGGGCACCGTAGTTTCCTGCCGATGTTTTTCGCGAACTCTCCATTAGCGGTAACGACAGTGGTGAAGCGCCATGCAAAAAATCACAATCGTGATCTGCAATTACAACCACGGTCGCTTTCTGGCCGACGCAATTGACTCATCTCTTTCTCAGGACTACCCGGAAACGCGTGTTCTGGTGATCGACGACGGATCGACGGACGGCTCACGCGAAATCGCAGAAAGTTATGCCGGCCGCATCCAGGCGCTCTATAAGGAGAACGGCGGCCAGGTCTCCGCATATAACGATGCAGTCAATATGATCGACACGGAATTCGTGATCCTGCTCGATTCCGACGATCTACTGTACAAGGGTGCGGTGTCCGAGGTCATGCAAGCATTCGAGGCCGGCGACTCCGTCAAGGTTCAGTTCCGTCTCGACGTTGTGGATTCAGCCGGGAAGCCCTCGGGTACATACGTACCTCACTCCGCCGCGCCAGTCGACTGCGGTAGCCTGCTGCGCCGGGGTTGGCTCTATCCGTCGCCGCCAGCGTCAGGCAACGCCTACCGGACCAGCGCATTAAAGAAAATCTTTCCCGTGCCGGAAGCAAGCAGTAATCGCTACGGCGCAGACTTCTACGCGATCTACGGGGTCGCATTGTTGGGAGCAATCGCGACGATCCCGAAATCGTTAGGTGCATACCGCGTGCATCGGACCGAAAACACAGGAATCGATTTCGCCAATTCGTACAGCACCGACAAGGCGCCCAAGGCGCTGACCAAGCGTTGGTCGATCCTTCGGCAGATGGCGCGCTCGCGGCTCGGCATAGAGCTTCCGCCATCGTTTCACGACTTCTCACTCGAGAAAGCGTATTTTTGCTCTGCTGTTTATCAGGCTTCGTTCGCGAAGCGCTGGGGATGGGTCAGCCGGCAGTCGCATGGTTATTTGCGCTCGATAGTCGCCAATCCGTTCTGGAGCTATAAGAAGAAGATAGGCACGCTCGCGCTGTCGAGTCTTTGCCTGTTACCTTGCTCACCGCTTTCCGATTTCGCGGTTCGCTATATTTCGAACCCGCTCGCGAGACGTCGCCTTTAGTCAACTGAAGACGTGTGTGCCCTGTTCCAAGGCTGATCCAATATTACATTGCGGAGGGCGCAACAAAGCGCATATGATGGACATCACATTGCGACGCGCAGAACACAGCGACATTCCAGGCATTGTTGCGTTCTACGAACGGGAAAGCGATCCTAATATCCTTCGGCGCAGCGCGCGTGAAGTTGCCAATGCCGTCGATCTTGGCGCCATCTTTCTGTTTTTGGAGCGTAATCAGATCGTGGCCGCTTCAGGCGCGTTCGCAATACATTTCAGGGAAGAACTGTACTTCGAATATGGCGGCACGATCGTGACGCGCCCGTTCAGAGGCTTCGATCTTCAGGATATATTCACTTCGGCACGTTTTTGCTTCGGTGTCCTCTTCTACCCGGAATCGATTCCAGATCGTGTTTATACGTTCATCAAGCCAGACAATGCCCCATCAAATGAAAATATTAAAGGGAGAGGTTTTTCACTGCGAGAGACAGCGCCCAATCCATACATGAGACCATGTGGAACCTGTAAATCGCGCGCGTCACTCCCGCCTGGCAGAAGATGCTGCTACAACATCTATGGAATCGATATGGAAGCGATCAGGCGTAATGTCCGATACTTTCTCGAGGCCTCCGCGGAGCGCACGTCGTCAAAGGGCATGCGGCTTGAAATAACCTCGACCCTGTTTCGAGACGCGCGCCAGCGCGCTATCCTCCATAGCGTCATTGCTTGAGTGCTCTTGTGCCTGGCGCCCACACATCCGCACTCACGGCCCGAACTGTTGCCAACGCAAAGACGGGCGGGTGTCGCCGGGGAAGCCATCATATGAAACCGGCAAGCCCGTGCGCTGGCGGATCGGTCTGGCCGATCAGGTGTCGTGTGCCATAGCGGGCCTATGGCGCACGTGGGAAAACCCGGACGGCACGCAAGCCATGAGCATGACGATGCTTACGCTCAACGCCGACGAGCATCCGTTAATGACGCGGTTTCACAAACCCGGAGCGGAAAAGCGCGCTGTCGTCGTGCTCCCGCAATCCGATCACATTGACTGGCTTTCGTGCAGGAGTACGGACGAAGCCAGATCGTTCCTGCGATTGCTGCCGGCCGACGCCTTGCACGCGGAACCGTACCCGCTTCCGCCGCGCGGACGAACCGCGCTCGCCCCCGAAGCGGGCGATCAACCGTCCCTTATCTAGCTGGCAGGGCCGACTCCAATCCGTGCATTTCTCGCACCGTCGGGCCAAAAAAGATCGTTCTTCGCGGATTTTCCGGGGTGACCACTTGCCGACAGGCAGTAGTCGGCCACTTTCTGCCGCTCGTCTGAGCCATGCACCACCGGTCACTCGAACGGCTGGTCCACTTCGAAACCCGCCCGATGCGCGACGCGCGCTTGTCGGCCAATGCCGACGCTCGGCAGTCGGCGATGATGAGGCAGCTCCGCGTCGGATTTCCGACATTCGCCTGTCGACCGTGGCGAATGTCGCACTCGCGTCGCGCAAACGGGTCCTCCCGACCCTGAGCGGACGAGTTAGTCCGCCTGGAGCGGTCACTCGGCACTCTGTTTTGGCGGCATGGAGTCGCATTGATCGCCGATACTAGGGCGCCCTATTTGTCGCATTGACCCAAGCCCGGCGGGTTCAGAGCGTCACGGGGAAAGAATCAAGTTAAAGATCGCAATTTAGCGTGCTTCGGCCAAAACAAGAGACCAAAAGATGACGAAGAGCCGTGTTCTGTGTATGTATTTGCTGCTGATGCTCTGGGCGTTGGTATCTGGCTGCACAACTTTGGCGGATGCAAAATTGGCGCGCGGAACTGGCACGACGCGCTTGTACTCAGTGACACCCGATATAGTCTGGAGGTCATTGCCCAATGTCGTTACGACTGCCGGGCTCGATTTCATCGACGAAAACCAGTCGGCGGGGTATGCACTTGCTCAACACGGTATCAATGTTCTGAGCTATGGGGAGAACGTTGCCATCTTCGTAGAGCCGGGACGCACCGCGTCAACGACGATCGTCGAGGTGGTGTCGAAGCGGGCGATGGCGACGAATATCCTCGCTACCAATTGGGAGCAAATCATTCTTGATGGCTTGAGCAAGGTGCTCGCCAACGGTTCATCTACCACCGCCGCGCACTTGGTTGCGCGCGATGCAGACACATTGACAACGCGTTATCCGGAAAGCAATTTCGCTGCAATTGGAGACGTGTCCGCTGTTCCTACACACGATCAACATGTCCGAGAACTCTACGCCGCATGGCTCGACAAGCCCATTCCCCGAGCGTTTGCCGTCTCAGATAGCGGCCAAGCTAATGCTACGTGGGGCACACCCACGTCTCAAAACGAGCCGCCTGACGCGGCCGAAAGGGCACTGAAACACTGCCGCGACAGTGGCTTGCAGGGATGCAAGCTCTATGCTGTAGATCACCGTGTGGTCTATGTTCCGTAGTTGGTAAAGCGGGCATCGTCGCCGGGTGATTGCGACAGCGGTGACGTTCCCGAGTCCTTCACGACCACAATTGTCGGCAATTTAGGCGACGCCGTCGACCGTCCGAAACTGGCCGACAGTACTCATCCACAGAAGCCTCCCGAAAGCGGCCGTCGACGATTTTCAACGGTCGCTCTACAGGACCTTCATTGAACTGGTGCTCTCGTTAAGGGTTATTCGACAGTGCGCCGCGACCGGCCGTTGCGCACTGTTCATCGGCCGTTGGGATAGCCGATGAAAACGATCTTCGTTTCACGCTCGTCAACCCCACCCCACGGCTTGTCGGTGCTCGCACCGAAGATCATGTGCACGCCCTGGAAGACGGTGCGACGGTCAACGCCATGGATATCGAGCACCCCCTTGTAGCGCAGCATGGCCGGGCCGTAAGTGGCGACCATTTCGCTAAAGAACTCCTCGACCTTGTCCCGATCGAGCGGAACCTTGGTGCGGTAGACAAACGACGCAACGTCGTCATCGTGTTCGTGTGCCAGGTCCGCGAGGAAGTCCGGTTCAATGTCGATGATTGCGTTGAGGTCGAAACTTCGAATATCCAGCAGTTCCCTGAGGTCGGTCGCACCGAAATGCACCGGCCTGATCGGTGCCCGCGGGTTCATTTGCCGCAGTCGCGCAGCGAGCTGACTGGCCTCCTCTCGCGATACGAGGTCAACCTTCGACATCAGGATGCGGTCCGCGAATCCGACCCGCTCCTGCGCTTCGTGATGCTCGCTCAATTGCGCCTCGGCATGCTTCGCGTCAACCACCGTGACGATTGCATCGAGCATGTATGACGCCTGCACCGTGTCGTCGACGAAGAACGTCTGCGCAACCGGCGCGGGGTCAGCCAGGCCGGTCGTCTCGATGATCACGCGTTCGAAGTTCAACTCCCCTTTCGCGCGCCTCTCGGCGAGTGTCGACAGGATGCGCACCAGATCCCCGCACCGTGCAGCAGATACAGCCGTTGTTCATCTCGACGATCTGCTCGTCGCCGTCCTGGACGAGCAGTTCATTATCGATACCGGTCTCCCCGAATTCATTTTCAATCACGGCGACGCGGCCGCCATGATGTTCGGACAGGATGCGGTTGAGCAGGGTGGTCTTGCCACTGCCCAGGAAGCCCGTCAGGATCGTCGTAGAGATCAGATGGGTGGAGTTTGTGGCGGTCATCGCAGATCAAGCCTCTTTGACTGTTGGTGCTGCAAATCGAGTCGGGCAACGAATATCCACGCGTCCAAATTCACACGATGAAGTAGATGCGCGTCGCCTGTCTGCGTCGCGCATGAAAATCGCCGGCGACACGCAAGTCATTGCGCGGTAATAAACAGCCACCGGCAATCATAGCTCCGCGGCAAATGGAACACGGATTCCTGTGACCAAAGGTGAAGCCCGCGTCTGTGCCTGAACGGCGACGTGCTGCGGTGCAGGGGTGACGCGTATCCCGCCGTGGCGAGCAGCAATCCGCAGGCAGACTCTGCTCGACTGAGATCAGTTCGCTTTCAAAGGCATCAATCGCCTTTCATCGCTCGCTCAGGCGAGTTCGACCGGGCCGTGATCGTCACAATGATCTCCATGCGGATGATGCAGGTGACCGTCGACGAGATAGTCAACGTGGTCCCCATGTGGTACAGGTTCGTGGCCGCACCCGGGGCCATGGACGTGGCCCGGCGCGTGGCCGCCGCAGCCCGGCGTACATTGATCGGGATTGTTCGCGCTCACTTCGAGCCTATGCTCGTCTACATGATCGCCGTGCGGGTGATGCAGATGACCGTCATGCAGATAGTCGACGTGATCGTTATGCCTGATCGCTGTGTGGCCGCAATCCGGACTATGCTGATGATCGTGATGCGCATGGTGTGGTTCGTGACAGGTGCTCATGGTGACTCTCCTCGCGGTGGATGGGGGGCCTTCTTTTCCGCGCGCGGGCTCGGCTCTTCCGCCTGGGTAAACACACTGTCTGGCAGCTTGAGCACAGCATCGAACCCGTTCACACGGACTCGCTCCATGATCTCTCAATCCACCGATCGATGGAAGCGAATTGGTGGCGGCTTTCAAGTAACTGTCGGCGCCCAGGAGCGAACTGGCGGGTTACCGCATATGCGATCGAAGCGAGCGTTGAGCAAATGGATTTCACGCAGCGCCCGACAACACGCGCGAATAGTTAATGCACGGTCAGACAGTTGATAGGGGAAAGCATTCCAGAGCGTCTGGCTATGCCCGTCTGTCGTTGATCGTCTAAAGCGGCGATTCCTTCGTCAAAAATCGCCTGATGGCAATGGAGACGATTTCTGGAAACTCTTCGTGAATCGCGAGCTTGCCCTTCATGACCCATTCAACCTGAACATTTGGCAATTGTCCTAACGCCTCCATTTCGACACGCGATTTCGGCGGCGTCTGATCGCCGTAGATCACGAGGATCGGAATGTTGGCTCGGCGCGCAAGATCAAGGAACGCCGCACGGTTGGCGACCCGGTCTAGCGCACCGGTGACAAAGCGTACCGAACTGTGCCGGGCTCCGGGTGCACGGGTGACGGCGAGTCTGGCCGCGAGACGATCGCCGTCAAGCCAGTCAGGATCGCTGTAAACGTGTTCTCTCGCCATCATGGTGATGACATGGCGGCTGACGTTGAGCCGGTAGAGAAGCGGGCCAGCGAGGGGGTGATCGATCGCAGCGCGCACACGGGAGAACCAGGCCCGCTGGCCACCCATCATCGTCGGCAACGGGCCGCGCCATGTCGGTGCGACGAGGACCAGGCGATCAACCGTACCTGACCGCAAGACGGCCTGGTAAAGCGCATAGGTGGCTGCATGTCCCGCCGCCACAATGGCGTGCGGTGGTGCCACGATGTCGCTTGGAAACCAGTTAAGAAACTCCGAGAGAAGCTCCGGCGACCATTCTTCCTTTGGCCGCGCCTGATCGCCGAACCCAGCTGTACCTTCATCCACGATTGCAAAACAAGCCGCACGATGGCCAACAGGTCGAACCGGCGCTGATCAAACCCGCGAAGGACCGAGGCCTCGAGCCCGTAGGAGCGATTGGGAGTCAGCGCGCGAATAGCCCATCAGGGTCCGTTGCCTCGCAGAGGCACATTTGTACGAGACCGGATATACGTGAGCGATCGACAATGAGGCTTGATAGGAGTCCATATACGGTCCTTCTCACTCGGTTCACGCACATCCGCTCACGAGGTACCAGCGGCCCGTCGGCGCAGCAACGGCTAATGGTCGATCGGCGCGGCAGTAGTTTAAGGCGCACCAAATACACGGATGAGTTCGGCTATCCGTTGGACCGTGCTGGTGCCTGACAACCAGCGAATGATGGGTGCGGATTCTCGGCTACGCGTCAACGGCGGCGACGACCCTCTATCGATATCCGTATAGCGGGACGTCTTTACCGATCCACGCGCGCTGCGCCAGATGCGAGCGATCGAGCGACAATGCCTTGATTGCGGTCACCCGCTTGCTCGCTACGAAGCTCGCTGGCACGGCGCACCAAATGGCGACAACTCCGAATAAGGCATCGCGTTCTGTGCAGTGTTCCCCGTATTCGACGCAAGGCGGTTGCCCCCGATACCTTTCGTGCCAAGCACCGCCTTCTGATTTAGGCAATTCATGCATTCAGGCATGCACGCTTAAACGCGATTCATTAATGCCGTCAAAAATGATGCGTTTATCGTCGCAAAAAAACTTGCATTTCCTGCGGGAAAAACTACCTTCATTAAACAAAGCAGCTTCTGGCTCGGCACTGGAGGAGACACATGCCGGCTACACGTATGATGATTGCGCGTCGTGCGGGCGTGAGCGTCGCTACAGTCGATCGTGTGTTGCGCGACGACCAGGCCGTGCGTCCCGAAACGGCAGAGCGCGTCCATCTGGCGCTCTCGGCCCTGCGCGACGACCGCGCCAGTCGCGGTCGCCCTGCCAAGATCAACACGTATCGCGTGGCCTTCGTTCTACCTCAGGTCAATTCGCGGTTCCTCGACCAGGTCGAGCGCGACATTGCGCTGTCCGCAAGTTTCTTTCGCGAGCACCGCATCATTCCGTCGTTCTATCGGTGCGATTTCTCCACTCATCGCGACACCATTGCTTTCGCCGAGCAGGCGGTCGACTACGACGCAATGGTGCTTGTGCCGCTCGACTACCCCGGAGTCGAACGCCTCATTGAAGATACGAGCGATGCGGGCGTGCCCGTTGTTACGGTGTTCTCCGATCTGCCTGCAAGTCGCCGCGCGGCGTATGTCGGCGTCGATAACAGGATTGCTGGACGCACCGCAGGACTCTTGATGGGCCGTTTTCTCGGCGCGCGACTCGGCACGGTGGCGATTTTATCGGCCTCGTCGCGCCTGCACGATCAACTGGAACGACGCACGGGCTTTTCGCAGGTGCTGGAAGAGGACTTTCGCAACCTGCGCTGGATTGCCGAACCAGACTTCGCCGAAGATGACGACGGCGCGGGTCTTGCCGTGCAGGGGCTCCTTGCGCGTCACCAGGATCTGGTCGGCGTTTATGTGACGGGTGGCGGCATCTCTGGCATCGCGACCGCATTGCAGGAATCCGGCGACAAGGCACGCCTGGTACTGATCGGGCATGAATGCACCGTGGAGACTCGCGCGCAACTGTCCGAGCGTGCGATCGACGTAATCCTCGATCAGGACGTGCGCGGCATCGTCCACTGGTCGGGCCTCGTCGCAATCAATTGTCTTAACAACGTGCGTGGCGCGCTCGCCATTCCAACGCCGGAGACCAGGATCTATCTTCGTGAGAATGCGCATGCCTGAAGCTCGCGACACGTGGATTGCAGTCTGAATCCGCTGAGCTCAAACACAGCACCCGGCGCATGGGCGCTGTTCCATAGCAGGTTGGAGACCCGGGAAAGACAAGGAGAAGACAAATGTTACGTCTTACGTCAGCAAGGGTAATAGCGGCGGGCATCATCACGTTGGGGCTCGGCACGGCAACCGGCGCGCAGGCACAGGGCAAGCAGTTGACGTTATGTTGGGCAGCATGGGACCCCGCCAATGCACTCGTCGAATTGTCGAAAGATTTCAGCACGAAAACCGGCATCAAGATGAAATTCGAGTTCGTGCCGTGGACGAGTTACGCAGATCGCTTTATCAACGAACTTAATTCGCATGGCAAACTATGTGACCTGATCATTGGCGACAGTCAGTGGATCGGCGGCGCGGCAGTCAACGGGCACTACGTGAAGCTCAACGATTTCTTCGCGAAGAACAAGATTTCGATGAACGACTTCGTGCCGGCGACCGTCGTCGGTTATGCGGAGTGGCCGAAGAATACACCTAACTACTGGGCCTTGCCGGCCATGGCGGACGCAGTGGGCTGGACGTATCGCAAGGACTGGTTCGCCCGTCCGGAATTGCGTGCCGAGTTCAAGCAGAAATATAAACGCGAACTCGAACCGCCGACCACACTGGATGAACTCAAGCAAACCGCAGAGTTCTTTCAGGGCCGCAAGATCGATGGTAAGACCGTATACGGTGCCTATATCTTTACAGAGCGCGGTTCTGAAGGCATCACGATGGGGGTGACCAATGCGCTTTACAACTTCGGCTTCGAGTATGAAGACCCCAAAAAACCCTATCACCTGGATGGCTTCGTCAACTCGCCGGGCGCGGTCAAGGGGCTGGAGTATTACAAGGCGCTTTACAAGTGCTGCACGGCGCCCGGCATGACCAACGCGTACATGCAGGAAGGACTGGACGCCTTCAAGTCCGGCCAGGTGGCAATGCAGATGAACTGGTTTGCATTCTTCCCCGGGCTCTACAAAGACCCGAATGTCGGCGGCGACAAGATTGGTTTCTTCGTTAACCCGGGGGAATCGAAGCAGTACACGCAGCTTGGCGGACAGGGCATTTCAGTCGTCTCGTATTCGGATCATAAGGACGACGCGCTCGAATACATCAAATGGTTCGCGCAGCCGGATGTTCAGAAGAAATGGTGGCAGTTGGGCGGCTATTCGGCGGCGAAGTCGGTAGTAGATGCACCCGACTTTCAGAAGAGCGCGCCCTTTGCGCCTGCATTCCTGAAGTCGATGTCGATAGTAAAGGACTTCTGGGCCGAACCCACCTATGCGGAACTGCTGCTCGACATGCAAAAGCGCGTGCATGACTACGTGGTGGCCGACAAGGGCACGGCCAAGGAAGCGCTGGACTTGCTGGTCAAAGACTGGAACAAGGTATTCAAGGCGGAAGGCAAGAACTAGCGCGTATCGAGGACGGGACCGGCGGCTCCTGCACGGATGCCGCCGATGCCTTTAAAGGAGCGAGGCATGCTGGCAAACAAGCCTTTTTCGTCGGCGGGGCTGGAATCCCCGGCGACGGTGCGCGCGCGCACGCGTCTGGCTGGACTGTCGGACAGAAGCATTGCGTGGCTGTTCATCCTTCCAACAATCCTGCTGTTGCTCGCAATCAACATCTTTCCGTTGATCTGGGCGTTACGTCTGTCGTTTACCAACTTCAAGTCGAATATGCCGAGTGTGCCGGCGCGCTTCGTTGGAATCGAAAACTACGTCGACATTCTCACCGACGAAGACATCTGGTACGCGATGCAGGTAACGGCGCGTTTTGTGTTCTGGTCGGTCGGCCTCGAAGTGCTATTGGGTTTCGGCCTCGCGTTACTGATCAACCGGCAGTTCCGCGGTCATAGCTTCTGGACCACGCTGATCCTGCTGCCGATGATGCTGTCGCCCGCAGTGGTTGGCAACTTCTGGACCTTTCTGCTGCAACCGCAAACGGGACTGTTCAACGATATCGTCGGCTTCTTCACCGGCATTGCGCCCGGCTCGTTCCAGATGATCGGCGACGTGTCGCTCGCGCCGTGGACCATCGTGATGGTCGATACGTGGATGTGGACACCGTATGTGATGCTCATCTGCCTCGCGGGCCTGCGCTCGATTCCCGACTATATCTACGAAGCCGCCGAGGTGGATCGCGCCACACCGTGGCGGCAGTTCTGGTCGATTACCTTGCCCATGACTTTGCCATTCCTGATGCTCGCCGTGCTGTTTCGCGGCATCGAGAACTTCAAGATGTTCGACATGGTGAACCTGCTGACTTCGGGCGGCCCAGGTTCGGTGACCGAAACGGTATCGATCACATTGAAGCGCGCCGCGTTCGAGAAATGGCAGACAGGCTACTCTTCCGCACTGGCGATCATTCTGTTCGTGACGGTATTCGGTGCGGCGAATATCTACGTCAAGGCGCTCAACCGGGTGAAACAGCGATGAGACCGACTACCGCACAACATTCGGTGGTGGCCTCTTCGCCTCGCGGCAAGCGCTTCGCCGCGGCGGTTGTCATCACTTACGCATTGCTCGCAACTTTGCCGATGCTGTGGATCTGCCTGACCAGTTTCAAAACGCAGGAAGATGCCATCGCCTATCCACCTGTCGTGTTGTTTCAACCGTCACTGGAAGGTTATGTGAACCTGTTCACGATCCGTTCGCGGCAAACACCGGAGTTCATCGCCAGCCTGCCGCCCGCGAAGACCTGGTATGAGCGCGATGTGCACAAGCGAAACATGGTGATTGCCGGGCCTTCCAAAGTTCTGCCGCGCTTTGTAAATTCGCTCGTGATCGGTTTCGGCTCGACTTTTCTCGCGGTATTTCTCGGCACATTGGCGGCTTATGCGTTCTCGCGTTTCAAGGTGCCGCTCGCCGACGACCTGCTGTTCTTCATTCTGTCGACGCGCATGATGCCGCCGATTGCAGTCGCCATTCCAATCTACCTGATGTATCGGGCGCTCGGGCTGAGCGACAGCTATGTCGGCATGATCGTGCTCTATACGGCGGTAAATGTATCGCTGGCAGTCTGGCTTTTGAAGGGCTTCATGGACGAGATTCCACGCGAATACGAGGAGGCCGCGCTCGTGGACGGCTATACGCGGCTCCAGGCTTTCGTCAAGGTAGTGCTGCCGCAGGCCATCACCGGCATTGCCGCGACTGCGATTTTCTGCCTGATCTTCGCGTGGAACGAGTATGCATTCGCGTCCCTGCTGACGAGCGGTGATGCGCAAACAATGCCGCCGTTCATTCCGTTCATCATTGGCGAGGGCGGGCAGGACTGGCCGGCCGTCGCGGCCGCGACAACACTTTTCGTGCTGCCTATCCTGATCTTCACTGTCGTGCTGCGCAAACATTTGTTGCGCGGCATCACCTTCGGAGCGGTGCGCAAATGAAACGAAATTCCGTTTTGCCGCGAAGACATTATCTGCGCCGTGGCTACAGCGAAGCAGTGTCGACTGCACTGATCGGTCTTGGCATGGCGATGCTGGTGCAGCCATTTTCACTGACACTGTTCACGTGGTCGTTTTCCGTCATCCTGGTTGGCGCGCTGGCGTTTGTCGTTACCAGTCATTTCCCGGACTGACGCCATGTCGACGATCGTTCTTGCCAGCCTTCACAAGCGTTTCGACAACTTCGTCGCGGTGCGCGACACCAGTCTGACCATTGGCTCCGGGCGCTTTGTCGTGTTGCTGGGTCCGTCGGGCTGCGGCAAAACCACGACGCTGCGCATGATAGCCGGCCTTGAATTGCCCACCTCTGGACAGATCATGATAGACGGCGAGGACGTGACGCAATTGCGCGCGCGTCAGCGCGACATCGCATTTGTGTTCCAGATGTTTGCGCTCTATCCGCATATGACAGTGCGCAACAACATAGCCTTTCCGCTCAAGAACGAGCATGTGCCGCGCAAGGAGATCGCGGCGCGCGTGGACACCGCCGCCCACATGCTGCGCATCGAGAACATTCTCGATCGCAAGACGGGCGGCCTGTCCGGCGGCGACCGGCAGCGCGTGGCGCTGGGCCGCGCGATCGTTCGGCAGCCGAAGGCGTTCCTGATGGACGAACCCCTCGGCACGCTCGATGCGGATTTTCGCGAGCTGATGTGTCTCGAGTTGCGCAAGCTGCATAACGCGCTTGGTGCCACGACCGTTTATGTCACGCACGATCAGAGCGAAGCGATGGCGATGGCCGACGACATCGTCGTGATGAACAGGGGAGAGTTGCTGCAAGCCGGGCCGCCCCAGGAGATTTATCACTTTCCGGCGACGGTGTTTGTCGGCAATTTTATCGGCAGTCCGCCGATGAATTTCCTCCCTATAGATGGCGGCCTGGACGCTGGCGACGAACAAGTCCGTTTGCATGGGGCAGCGGTGCCGGTGCCGCGCTCTGTCGCCGCCGCTGAACGCGTGCTGCTGGGTATTCGTCCCGAGCATGTCGCGATCGACCAGCACGGTCCGCTGCGCGGCAAGGTCACCGCCGATGAATATCTCGGTTCGCATCAGGTGCTTGTGGTCGAGACCGCGCTGGGCGTAGTGCGAGTGCGGGTCGGCAAAGACGATGGCCTGCCGGCCGGATCACCGGTCGGCTTGTCGTTTCGCAAGGAACGCACATTGCTGTACGACGCGCAGAGCGGCCGGCTGCTGCCGGGCGCTGCTCGCACGGTTCCTGCACACGGAGAAGCTCATGGCTGAAATCCAGTTGCGCAATGTGTCAAAACGGTTCGGCGACATCGCCGCGGTCGACGATATTTCGATCGACGTGGCCGACGGCGAGTTCGTCGTGCTGCTCGGACCGAGCGGCGCAGGCAAGACCACGACGCTGCGTCTGATCGCCGGGCTGGAGCGCCCCGATGCGGGGGACGTGCTGATCGACGGGGCGATAGCGACCGGCGTGCATCCATCCGATCGCGACGTCGCGTTTATCTTCCAGCAATACTCGCTGTATCCGCATTTGACCGTGTTCGGCAACCTGGCCTTTCCGTTGCGCTCGCCAAGACGGCGCAGCAGCGAGGCGGATGTGCGTGCGCGTGTTCACGCGGTCGCGGAAATGCTGCATATGGAAGCGAAACTCGACAACATGGCCACACATCTGTCCGGCGGCGAGATGCAGCGTGTGGCGATTGGGCGCGCGCTCGTGCGGCAGCCCAAGGTGTTTCTAATGGACGAGCCGCTGTCGTCGCTCGATGCGAAGCTGCGTGAAGAACTGCGCATCGAACTAAAGCGCCTGCATCGTACGATCGGCGCGACCATCGTCTACGTCACGCACGATCAGGTCGAAGCGACCACGCTTGCGGATCGCATCGGCATTCTCGACCATGGGCGTCTCGTGCAGCTCGGCACGCCGCGCGAGGTGTATGGCAATCCGGCGTCGCTGAGCGCCGCGCAGCGGCTCGGCTCCCCGCCGATCAACCTGCTGCCGCCCGCACTGTTCGACTCGGCTCACATGCCGGCGGGCACGGCGACTGTCGCGATCCGTCCCGAGGATATCGTGCTGCACGACCCGGCTCAGGGCGACGCGAATGGCGCACAGGATGCACTCAATTTGACGGTGCTCGAATATTCGCCGCTACGTCATCTGCTGATTCTCGATCGCGCCGGAACCGCCGTGGTCGCGACGACCGTCACCGAGCGCAATTTTTCGCCGGGCCAACGGGTCGGCGTGTCGCTGCCCCCACGCAGCCTTCTATATTTCCATGCCGACGGCAGAAGGATCCCGACATGAACGGCAAAACGGTCATGACGTGCATCGACGCCGCGTATGCGGCGTTGAAGGAGCACACCGACGAGATTGCTTCGCTCGACCAGCAGATCGGCGATGGGGATCACATCTTCAATCTGCTGCGCGGCATGGAAGCGCTGCTCGCGACGCGCGCGGAGATCGAGGCGAAAGCGTTCGGCCCCGCGCTCGAGATCGCGGCGTCCAAGGTGCTGTCCACGGTGGGGGGATCGTCCGGGCCATTATTTTTCTCGTTGCTGAACGGGATGGCGAAAGCGTCCGCGAACAATGCAATGGATCTGGCTGGCTTCGCCCGCGTCTTTGCGGCGGGAGTGAAGGCCGTTGGACAACGAGGCAAGACCGGCGTCGGCAGCAAGACGATGATGGACGTGTTGATACCGGTCGCGCAGCGCTTCGAGGAACTGGCTACAGAAAGCGCAGCGGCGCGCGCGGTGCTTGACACTTTGCCGCGCGTCGCGGAGGAAAACATGCTGGCGACCCGCGACATGCTGGCAACCAAGGGGCGCGCATCGTTTCTCGGCGAGCGCTCGCGCGGGCATATCGATCCGGGCGCGCGCTCCAGTCAGATCATGATTGCTTCGGTATGCGCGCGGCTCGTGCAACACAATGGACAAGGAGCGTGACGGTGAAAAAATTCATCAATCATGTGGACGATTTTCTCACCGAAAGCCTGGCGGGATTCGCCGCCGCGCATGCCGACCTGGTCGTACTCAATCGCGAACCGGTGTTCGTGCGGCGCAAGGACCTGAAGCCCGGCAAGGTCGCGCTGATCTCGGGCGGCGGCTCGGGGCACGAACCGCTCCATTCAGGATTTGTCGGCCATGGCATGCTCGACGCCGCTTGCCCAGGTCAGATTTTCACATCGCCGACACCCGACCAGATGATGGCTGCCGCTAAGGCCGTCGATACCGGCGCGGGCGTGCTCTTCATCGTGAAGAACTACTCGGGCGATCTGATGAACTTCGAAATGGCGTCGGAGATGTCCGAGGTGCCGAATACAATGGTCCTCATTAACGATGACGTCGCGGTAGAGAACTCCAGCTATACGACCGGACGGCGCGGCGTTGCGGGTGCGGTGATCGTCGAGAAGCTGGTGGGCAGCCTGGCTGAAAGCGGTGCGAGCCTCGATGAATGCAAGTTATTTGGCGACCAAATCAACAAGCACACGGCTTCGATGGGTGTCGCATTCTCCAGTTGCACGGTGCCGGCAGCTGGTACGCTGACGTTCAAGATCGGCGACGACGAGATCGAAGTCGGCGTCGGCATCCATGGCGAGCCGGGCAGGCGGCGCGCAAAATTTGCGTCGGCCGACACGATTGCGGGGGAGTTGCTAACGGCTATCGTCGACGATCTCAAGCCGCCTGCGGGGGCTGGCTTGCTGGTGCTTGTGAACGGCCTTGGTGGCACGCCGCTTGGCGAGCTTTATCTTCTCTTCAACTCAACGCGCGCGTGGCTTCAAAAGCGCGATCTGAAAATTGCGCGCGTGCAGGTGGGCACGCTGACCACTTCGCTCGAGATGGCAGGCGCTTCGATCACACTTTGCATGCTCGACGAAGAGATGACGAAGCATTGGGACAGCGCCGTGCACACGCCGGCGCTAAGGTGGGGTGTATAGCACCAAGGCGACGATGTGCCGGGGCGATATCAAGCGTTCGGCGCTCGAAAGCGCATAGTCGGGAGACGGTCTGATTGAAGCGGCGTCACTGTCTGCAAGGTCCGATCATGCGAGAGTTTCATGAGGACCGAAAGGCTGTGGTTCGCATCCTGGTAAGCGAACGTCTCGCATTGATCGGCGGATTGCTGACGGTCGCGACACCGCACCGCCGGACGTCAGCTTCCCGCATCAGCGAACTCACACTCCTGTTAAGACACTAAGCATTCAGTTCGGGGCGGGAGTTGGCCGCATGGGTCGGCATCGTGCCGAAGCAGACCGGCTCAGGCGGAAAGGTGAACCTGCACAGGATCAGCAAGCAAGAGAGGCGACACCTATTTACGCACACTGATGATCCACGGCGCGCGTAGCGTAATAGAGAACGCAAAGGAGCCCGGCGAGTGGGTCGAGCAGACGATGAAGCGGCGACCAAAGAATCTGGTGTTGTTCTCGCCGGTGCAAAAATGAGCCAGTTGCCGACGCACCGATGAGCCGGGCTGCAAGCACGTAAAGCCGTCCGTTCGGAGATGAGATTGGGCATCGAACAGGTTCATGCGAATCTCGGCATCCGGATCAAAACGGAGTCGGCGACATCAGGCGGTATCTCTACCAGCCAACAGAACCGCCATAAGCGCCCCCATTGGGCGAGTGATCGAGTGGCCTTCGTCGTTGCGCGCAGAGGGCTCAGTGCGTCAGGACGGTCGTGTGCGCGGCGAGGCGCTCGACCTCGAGTAGCGCCTGGCCGAGCACATCGATAGCCCCATTCGTGGTGGAGGCCGTAGCAGCGCTGCGCAACGCATGCTGAACGACCTCATGAATGACTTCCGTGTTCGATGATCCGATCTGGAACGTCAGTTGGTGTGCCATAAGTATTCCTGCGTAAATAGCGAAGTGTGTGTCAGATGGATGCAGTATAAGCAAAGCGCGCTGCCATTTGAGGCGCGCAATTATGAGTTGCGAGATCTCCAATATACGGGTTTGTGGGAACCGCGAATCGCTGGCATCAGGACAACAAGCGAAAGGTATTCCGATATTCAAGTAGCGTCTTGGCAACGGACTTCGATTGAAGCTTGCACACTTTACCTTCCAGCGACGGCAACTATCCGTTGCCCCGGAGATGCTTGTAAGCCGACGGTAAGTGACTAAACTGGCACCAACGAACTGGCAAACAGCACTCATGCCTCGCCAGACCGTTGTTCCCCAAACACCGCGTCTCCTGCATCCGACGCTCGATACGAAGTCTGATCATGCAAAAGTCGAAGACCTTCATCCCCGTCCCTGTTGTCGCGTCGATCTTGTCCCTTTCGACCCCCGCATTCGCCAGCAGCAGCGGTCCCCAAACCTATGAGCAAGCGGCCGCGCAACCGGTTCAGCGTCAAACGGTCGGCTACCATGACCGCACGAGCGCCGCTACACAACATGCAATGGACTTTCAGGCGGTGTTAGCCCGCGTGGAAGCACAACGACAGGCGTTCAACAGCTGTGGTGGTGTGAATAGTTCGTCCGCTCCCCTCCCGTCAGACAATGTAGCGTCGGGCAGCCCCGTCGACTTCAGTACCGCAACGGCGTCCTGGCGTTACAAGGCAATCTTGGCCGCGCGTTGATACGGCATGCGGCTGCTAATCGCGTCAAGATCAAGACAACCGGCTGAACAGAATTGAAATGAAAAAGACCTTCCCCGTACTGTTCGCATTCGTTACCAGCACATCCGTGCTTGCGCAAAGCAATCTGCCGCAGCAATTGCCGAAGCAGCAGCTAGCCTCCGCCCGGCAACCCGCCACGAAGCAGCTTTCACAGGGTGGGCCGCAGCTTCCGGAACCTCCACAGCTTCCGCAGCTTCCGGCACAAGCGTCGACGCAAGTTCCGACCCAGCTTCCGAAATAACCCGTACGGCTGCGTAACCCGCGCAGCCGTACCTGAGAGACCGGCGATTGTCGCGGCTACCCGGATTCTGTTCATCGCCGTAGGCGCATGCGATGCGCGACGGCGTTTGCCGGTGATTCGTTCATGGCGTCGGCAAATCGCTGGCCGCAAGACCCTGGTTGGTTGGGCAATGGACTGCTCTCAACGCTCCCCTCAGCAATTCGATGAGGCGCTGCATCTTCGCCGGCCGCCTTTGGATTTCGGCGATCACATGGACCGAGATCGGCGTGCCCCGCCATCCGGGCATGTTTCAGAGTAGCCAGCCACTGGCCGATTCAAGTGACAATTGGGCCCAGTACAGGCTAGCAGGCGGATACCCATGTCAGGCGTTGCAAGCGGCGGATTTTGCCGACGCGGTGCAGGCTGAACCGCCCACCTGGCGACACGGTGGCGGTTCGCTTGCCGTCTCCCGACCTCCGCGACCCGTCCAGGCGCCTGCCTATGCGGCGGCGTCACCTTTGTCCGTGGGCCCGTATGCGGCCAGGAAGACGTCGACCGCTCTTTGAACGACTTTGGCGATGTTGCGGGAACTGGTGTCCGCCGGCACACCCAGCAGGCAAAGCTCCAGCAACTCCGCTTCATACAGCCCGCGCAGATGCGCGGTCGCGACGTCTGCGTTACAGCTGCGCAGCTGCCCGCCGTCAAGCGCCTGCTGCAGGAAGTCAGTCACCATTTGCCAGCCGACCTTCGGCCCGCGCTCATAAAACAGGGCGCCGACGTGCGAGCGGCCGCCTTCGTGATTTGCCAGACGGCGCACCGCCAGTATCTGCGGCTTGAGCGTGGCGGCGAGATAGTGTTTGCCGAACCTCAGCAGTGTCTCGCGAATCGGCAGCGAGGTCTTGAGTAGCTCCGTCGCTACTTTGGCTTCCTCCGCGGCGGCCATCATGACGTCCGCGAACATCAGATCCTTGGACTCGAAATAGCTGTAGAGCGTGGCTTTTGATCCGCCTGCCCGCGCCGCGATCTCGGACATGGATGCCCGTTCGAACCCCACTTCGCAAAACACCTGGAACGCGGCGTCAACGATCGCCTGCCGCTTTTCTTCTGTCTTCACTCTCATTTTCAATGCCCTCCTTCTGTCTGCAAGACCGATCAACAACATGGCCGGCGGCGACGCCCGTGACCGGCCTTCGACTTTCAATGTTGTGATCTTACCATACCTGAACCGTACAGTTTATTTGTGTTGACAGGCACGGCTCTCATAACTAGACTGTCCAGTATTGTAAAAGAGCGAAGGGAGCAGGCGATGATGCAAGAGAGCACGGACATTCGGAGTCAGGTGAAACCGGTGAGGCTGGCCGTCGCGTTCGCGTTCGCGATGGTGGTGAGCGCCTGCGCGCAACTGCCTGACATGCCGCAAAAGCCGGTCACGAAGGACATCAGCAGATATGAGACGGCGCAGAGTCTCAGTGCGGACGGCGGCAAGCAGGGCAGCACGGCGTCTGCGTGGCCCACTGATCAGTGGTGGCTCGGCTACAACGATCCGCAACTGAACGCGCTGATCGGAGAAGCGCTCCAGGATGAGCCGACGCTGGCGGCCGCCCAGGCGCGGCTGCATAACGCCGAGGCGTCGGCGCAGGTGGCCGGCGCGGCGCTGCTGCCCGAAGTCAGCGCGCAGGGCTCGGTCCAGAAGAAAAAGCAGAGCTACAACAACGGTATTCCCTCGGATTTCGTTCCCCACGGATGGCGCCCCTACGGCACTGCCGAACTCGACTTCAGCTACGAAATCGACTTCTGGGGCAAGAATCGCGCTTCGCTAGCCGCCGCCACGTCGGAACTCGAAGCGGCGCGCGCCGATGCGGCACAGGCCCGCATGGTGCTGTCCGCGTCGATCGCCGCAGCGTATGCCGACCTCGCGCGTCTGTTCGCCGAGCGCGACAGTGCGCAGGCGGCACTGCAGGTCCGCACGCAATCCGCACAGCTGTTCCGGGAGCGTTTCGCCAACGGGCTCGAAACGCAGGCAGGTGTGAAGCAGGCGGAGTCGAAGCAGCAAAGCGCGCAGGCCGACCTGCTCGCGCTGGATGAATCGGTTGCACTCGAGCGCAACCAGATCGCCGCGCTGATGGGCGCCGGGCCCGACCGCGGCTTGCGCATCGCACCGCCGGCCGTCGATCTGACGCAGCCTGCCGGCATGCCCGCCAACCTTGGACTCGGCCTGCTTGGCCGCCGCCCGGACGTGGTCATTGCACGCCTGCGCGTAGAGGCGGCGGCGAAGCGGATCGACGTCGCGCGAGCCGGGTTTTATCCGGACATCACGCTCGGCGCGTCGATCGGCTTCCAGTCGCTTGGCCTGAACATGCTGACGAACGCGGCTTCGCTGGCCGGCAACTTCGGTCCGGCGATCACGCTGCCTATCTTCAACGGCGGACGTTTGCGCGGCGAACTGCGCGGCAAGCGGGCGGCCTACGACGAGGCGGTCGCGAACTACGACGAAACGCTGACGAAGGCGCTGCACGACGTGGCCGACGTGGCCGCAAGCAAACGCGCGCTGGCGGACCGGCTGCAAGCGACGCAGGCCGCCTACGACGACGCCGCCCAGGCGCACCAGGTCGCCCTCGATCGCTATCGCGCCGGCCTTGCCGGTTACCTCGAAGTGCTGAACGCCGCCGATACGATGACTTCCGCGCAGCGCCAGCTCGCCGATATCCAGTCGCGCACCTTCTCGCTCGATGTCGCGCTCGTGCGCGCACTCGGCGGCGGATATCAGGCCAGCACGCCGGCCGCAACCGACGCAACCCATCCCAACAAGCAAAGCTGATTTCAAGGACTCCGATCATGTCTGAAACGCAATTCGTCAAAACCAGCGAGTCGCTGATGCCGGACTCGCCCGCTTCCGCTGCTCCCGCTGCTCCCGCCGTTCCCGCCGATACCGGCGTTGCGGCCGGCGCTCCCCCTTCGAACCGCAAGAAGCTGTTCGCGCTGCTCGGCGGCGCCATTCTCGTCGCCGGTCTCGGCTACGCGAGCTACTGGCACTTCGTCGCGTCGCATTACGTGTCGACCGATAACGCCTACACCGCGGCCGAAGTCGCATCGATCACGCCGGCGGTCAGCGGCATCGTCAAAAGCGTGCCGGTCGTGAATACGGAGCAGGTCCACAAGGGCGACGTACTGGCCGTCATCGATGACACCGACGCAAAGATTGCGCTCGCGCAGGCTGAGGCCGATGTGGGCCGCGCCGAACGCAAGGTCCGCGGCTATGTCGCCACGGATTCGCAGCTGAGCGCGCAAGTCAGTGCGCACGCAGCCGACGAAACCCGCATGGCCGCACAGATCGCGTCGGCCCAGGCCGACTTTGACCGCGCGGCGATCGACCTGCAGCGCCGCGAAGTGCTAGCCCACAGCGGCAGCGTATCGGGCGAAGAGCTGAGCAACGCGCGCGCTGCGTCTGCCACCGCCAGGGCGGCGCTCGACGCAGCCCGCGCTGCTGCCTTGCAGGCGAAGGCAAGCCGCGACGCCGCGCTCGGCTCGCTCGAGGCGAACAGGGTGCTGATTGCGGACACGACGGTCGATACCAATCCGGAAGTCCTGCTTGCACGCGCGAAGCGCGATCAGGCACGCGTCGATCTCGAGCGCACCGTGCTGCGCGCGCCGGTCGACGGTGTCGTCGCGAGCCGCCAGGTCCAGGTGGGGCAGCGCGTTCAGACCGGCGCGGCGTTGATGTCGGTGGTACCGATCGAATCTGTCTACGTCGACGCCAATTTCAAGGAGACGCAGCTCGGCAAGGTGCGCGTCGGTCAGCCGGTCGAACTGGAGTCGGATCTGTACGGCAGCAAGGTCGTCTATCACGGCAAGGTCGCGGGCCTGGCGGGCGGTTCAGGTTCGGCGTTCGCGATGATTCCCGCGCAGAACGCGACCGGCAACTGGATCAAGGTCGTGCAGCGCCTGCCGGTGCGCGTCAGGATCGACCCGGCCGAGCTTCGCGCGCACCCGCTCGGCATCAGCCTGTCGATGGCAGCGACGGTCGACACGCGCGGCGGCAACGACGCGCCCGCACACTAAGGATGCGCCACCATGTCTTCCAGTCAGGTGAATGACATCTCATTGCCGCCGCTGTCCGGCCCAATGCTGATTCTCGCGGCGTTGATGATCGCCGCCGCCAACTTTGTCGCGGTGCTGGACAGCACCATCGCGAACGTGTCCGTGGCGACTATTTCCGGTGCACTCGGCTCCTCGACGAGCCAGGGCACGTACGTGATCACGTCCTACGCGGTGGCCGAAGCGATCACCGTGCCGCTGACCGGCTGGCTAGCGAGTCGCTTCGGAACGGTGCGCGTGTTCATCACGGCGCTGATCATGTTCGGACTGGGTTCGGCACTGTGCGGAATGGCGACGTCGCTCACCACGCTGGTGCTGTTCCGTGTGTTCCAGGGGCTCGCGGGCGGCCCGCTCATGCCGCTCTCGCAAACCCTGCTGCTGCGCATCTTCCCGAAGGAGAAGACCGCCGCCGCCCTCGGTCTTTGGAGCATGACGACCCTGCTGGCGCCGGTGATGGGCCCTGTGCTGGGCGGCGTCATCTGCGACGATTACCACTGGTCCTACATCTTCTTCATCAACGTGCCGGTGTCGCTGATCTGCGCATACGCCGGATGGATGCTGCTCAAGCGCTATGAATCCGAGAAGATCCGGATGCGGATCGATACCGTTGGACTGGTGTTACTGGTCATCTGGGTCTCGGCCCTGCAGATCATGATCGATGAGGGCAAGGACAAGGACTGGTTCAGCTCGATGGAAATTCGCGTACTGGCGGTGACTGCGGTGATCGGCTTCCTGGCCTTCCTCATCTGGGAGCTGACCGAGCGTAACCCCATCGTCGATCTACGGGTGTTCCGCCATCGTGGCTTTGGTGCGAGCGTGGTCACCATGACGCTGGCGTTCGGCGCGTATTTCGGCGCCACCGTGCTCACGCCACTGTGGTTGCAGAACAATATGGGGTACACGGCCACGTGGGCCGGCTACGCCACGGCGACCACCGGCATCTTCGCGGTCGTCTCCGCGCCGCTTGCGGCCAAGCTGTCAACGAAGTTCGATGGACGCTGGCTCGTGTTTGCCGGGGTGATGTGGCTCGGCTCGGTAACGCTGTTCCGCACCCACGCGAATTCGGACATGGACTTCTGGCAGGTGGCGTTGCCGCTGTTGCTGCAAGGCGTCGGACTACCGTTCTTCTTCGTCCCGACGACGAGCCTCGGGTTGAGCAGTGTCGACGAGCCCGAAACGGCTTCGGCGGCGGGACTGATGAGCTTCTGCCGGACCTTCGGCGGAGCGATTGCCACGTCGGTCGTCAACACGTTGTGGGAGAACAAGACCAAGTACAACCGCGCGGAGTTGTCGGGCCTCGTCGATCAGGCTGGCCACTATGCGGCCTCACTAACGGGCTCAGGCTGGAGCGCACATCAGGCGCAGGCTCAGATCAGCAACATGGTCGAGTCGCAAGCGGTGATGCTCGCAACCAACCAGCTTTTCTTCAGCATCGCATGCTGCTTCGTCGTCGGCGCACTGGCGATCTGGATTGCGCCCAAACCGACGCGTGTGGCCGATACGTCGCAGGCGCATTGAGCGCGGGGGCGCGTGCGCCCCCCGCTGATTGAATGGCGACACTGATGACCCTGCTCGATACGCCGCAGTCTTTTTTGCGGTGTCACTTGCGGGCCACCCGAATACGATTCTCAAACCATGCCCATGACTCCCTATCGGCGCCAGGCTCTCGTCTGGAGCGCCATCGCCGCTGGCCTCGGTATCCTTCTATGGATCCTACGACCGGTTCTCACGCCATTCCTGCTCGGCGCGCTCGTCGCGTACATGTTGCAGCCGGGCGTCGAGTGGTTGGTGCGCCAGCGTGTGCCGCGTACGGTGGCCGTGCTCCTGATGATGCTCCTGTTCGCATCGCTGCTGACGCTACTGCCGCTACTTGCGTTCGCCGTGATCCACAAGGAAGGGCCCGAGCTCGCGAAGAACATTCCCGTCTTCATCGCCGGCCTGAACGCGTGGCTGCAACCGAAGCTGGCACTGCTGGGCGTCAGCTACTCACTCGACCTGCCCGGAGTCCGCGATTTGCTGACGGGCGACACGATCGGCAACGGCCAGACCGTCATACTCGCCGCCTGGCGGTACGCGCGTACAGGCAGCAACGTCGTGCTTCCTGTTGCAAGCAACGTCATACTGGTGCCGCTTGTCCTTTTCTATCAGCTTTACGACAGGCACCAGATATTCGCGCGGATGGAAAGCCTTGTGCCGCGGCGCTGGGTCGGCAAGGTCCGGGGACTCGTGACCGAGATGGACCACATGTTGTCGCAATACTTACGCGGCCAGTTGCTCGTGATGGGCGTGCTCGCCGTGTTCTACCCGGTAGCGTTGACGCTGGCTGGCCTCGACATCGCGTTGCCCATCGGACTCTTCACCGGCTTTGCGGTGTTCATCCCCTACGTGGGTTTCGCCTTGGGACTCGCCCTTGCCCTTCTTGCCGCGCTTCTGCAGTTTGGCGGCTGGTACGGACTGGCTGCAGTCGCAGCCGTGTACGGGGTTGGGCAGGTTCTCGAAAGTTCTTTTCTTGTTCCCAAACTCGTGGGTGACCGCATCGGTCTACACCCGCTCGCGGTGATCTTCGCTCTGCTTGCGTTTGGCCAACTTTTTGGCTTTTTTGGCGTGCTGCTCGCGCTGCCGGTCAGTGCGATCCTTGCAGCGCTGCTGGGCGACTTGCGGCGCCGCTATGTGGCCAGTGCGCTGTATAAGGATTGACCGCCGGTTTGCCCTGGATGCGGATCTGCCGCCCGGACAATGCGGGCGGCAGCCGGACAATCAGTGCGTGGTGTGTGCGGCGTCCGTCGGCCCGTAGGCGGCCATGAACACGTCGACCGCTCTCTGGACGACCTTCGCGATGTTGCGGGGGCTGGTATCGGCCGGCACGCCAAACAGGCAAAGCTCCATCAACTCCGCTTCATACAGCGTGCGCAGATGCGCTGTCGCGATGGCTGCGTTACAGCTGCGCAGCTGCCCGGTGTCAATCAATTGCTGCAGGAAGACAGCCACCGTTTGCCAGCCGAGCTTCGGCCCGCGCTCATAGAACAGGGCGCCCACATTCGACCGGCCGCCTTCGCGATGCGCGAGACGGCGTACCGCGAGCAGTTGCGGTTGCAGCACCGCAACCAGATAGTGCGTGCCGAAGCTCACCAGTGCATCGCGAACCGGCGCCGAGGTCTTGAGCAGTTCGAACCCCGCTCGGACTTCCTCCTGCGCGGCGGCAGTCATGAACTCAGTGAACATCTCTTCCTTCGACTCGAAATAGCTGTACAGCGTGGCTTTGGACCCGCCTGCCCGTGCCGCGATCTCGGACATCGACGCCTGCTCGAACCCCACCTCACTGAACACCTCGAACGCGGCGTCAACAATCGCCTGCCGCTTTGCTTCCGTTTTCCCCCTCATCTCGGGCTCTCCTTTTGTTTATGCGATCGATCGACGACGCCGCCGGCGGCAACGCACCTGACCGAGCTTCCATCTTTACAGGTTTGGACTTTAACATAACTAAACTGTATGGTTTATTTACGTTGACAGCAACAGTATGTTTTCACTATACTGAACCGTATGGTTTTGAATTTTGATTCACTCTGGATTGCGAACACTTATGGACCATCTCGAAACGCTGCGGACCTTTTGTACCGTCGTCGAAATGCAGAGCTTCACGCACGCCGCGAATGCGTTGGGCATCTCAAAGACAGTCGTCTCGCGCGCGATAACGGGGCTCGAAACCAGGCTCGGTGTGCGTCTTTTTCAGCGCACGACCCGTCACCTCGCACTCACTGAATCCGGGGAGGAGTTTTACGGCGGCTGCTCGCGCGTGGTTGCTGAACTGGACGTGCTCGAGGCCGGTACCGGGGAGCGCGCACGGGAGCCTGCGGGGGTACTGCGGCTCGTCGCCCACACCACCGCGGCGCTGATCGAGCTGCCACCGCTGATCGCCGGGTTCCGTGCCCGGTATCCAGCCGTGCAGCTCGAATTGACGCTGGCGGAACGGCCAGTCGACCTGATCAAGGAAGCCTTCGATCTCGGCATCGTGTTGCCGTTCATGCTCACGAGCGAGCTCACGATCACCCGTGCGTTGTGCCGCCTGCCCCTCGCCGTGGTGGGCTCGCCCAGCTACCTGCAGGGGCGCCAGCTACCGCAAAGGCCCAACGATCTCGCCGCATTCCGCTTCGTCACAATACTCGCCTCGATCAGCGAACCACAACTACGATTCCAGCGCGGTGGCGAACAGTTTGCCGTGCCACTGGAACACGACGTGTCGACCAACAACGCCGCGTTGAACAAGGAACTGGTGATGAGCGGTGCTGGTCTCGGCGCGTTGCCTCTTACGATGGTCGGCAAGGAGCTGGACGATGGGCGCCTCGTCCAGCTGCTGCCCGACTTCGAACTCATGAGCGGGGACGCCGAACTCAGGCTCGCATATCGCGACAGGAGCCTGATGACGGCGAAGGTCCGGGCGTTCATCGACTATGCGACGTCGTACTTCGACGCGCGCGCTGCCCAGATGGGCCCCGCGCAGCAGCGGACGGTGGCCGGCGGCAGTGGCAGGCCGTCCTGATTGCCAGATGCTCATGCAAACCTTCCCTACTCTCGTCGTCTGCGAGCATTGTGACGGCGTGTACCGCCGCCGCGCGCTGGCCACGCGCGAGGTGGCGCGCTGCGGGCAATGTTCAGCCGTCCTGTATCGCGCGAGCCAGCTCGATGTCGATCGGTGGCTCGCGCTAACCGTCGCCGCAGCCATCGTCTTCGTGATCGCCAACGTCTGCCCGGTGATCCGGATCTCCCTGCAGGGGCTGCACAGCGAGACGACGCTCTGGCAGTCCGCGGCAGCGCTGGCGCACGGCGCGGTCGCACCGATTGCGATCGCCACTGTGATGATGATCGTCGTGGTGCCACTTCTCCAGATCGCGCTGCTCGGCTGGGTGCTGGCATTTGCCCGCGCCGCACGCCGGGCGCCGGGTTTCGCGTGGAGCATGGGGCTGCTTGCGATGCTGCGCCCGTGGAGCATCGTCGAGGTCGGCGTACTTGGCATGCTCGTAGCCGTCATCAAACTTTCCAGCTTCGTGCAGGTGGAAGCTGGTCCCGGCATCTGGGCCACGGCAACGCTGATGGTGCTGATCACCAGCATCGCCAGTCGCGATGTCCACTTGCTGTGGGAATGGACCGACGCGGAGACAGCATGAAGCCACCTCCTCGCGCGGGGCAGCTAGGCCTGATTGCCTGCCATGGATGCGGACTGGTTTGCGCACATATGCCGCGCGTGGACCGACACGCCCAATGCCCGCGCTGCAAACGAGCCCTGCATCGGCGGCGCCCGGACAGCATCGCACGGTCGTGGGCGTTCCTGATCGCTTCCCTGATTTTCTACATCCCCGCCAACGTGCTGCCGGTCATGCACACGAGTCTTCTGGGACACGGCAGCGACAGCACGATTCTCTACGGCGTCGTGGAGTTCTGGAAAGCAGGGTCCTGGGGCATTGCGTCGGTGATCTTTATTGCCAGCGTAGTCGTGCCGTGCGCCAAGTTCCTGATCCTCAGCCTGCTGCTCGCGACCACACAGCGTCACAGTCGCTGGGCGATGAGCGAGCGTGCCCGTTTGTACCGGCTCGTCGAAGCGGTCGGCTACTGGTCGATGCTCGACGTGATGGTGGTGGCAATCGTCTGTGCGTTGGTCAGCTTCCATGCGCTGTCCGACAGCGAGCCGCGCATCGGCATTCTCTTTTTCGGCCTCGTGGTGATTCTCACCATGCTCTGCGCCATGAACTTCGATCCCCGACTCATCTGGGACGCTGAGGAAACATGAATCCTGTATCAGACAAGCCGCTACCCGAACCGCAAGATCCCGTCGTCACCTACGGCCGCTGGCGGCTATCGCCCGTCTGGCTCGTACCTCTCATGGCCGCGCTGATCGGGCTGTCGATGGTGATCCACGCGTGGCTCTCGGCGGGCCCGGAAATCGCCATCTCGTTCAGGACGGCGGCGGGGCTGGAGGCCGGCAAGACCCCTGTCAAATATAAGGACGTGACGGTCGGAACCGTATCGACGGTCGCGCTCAGCGACGATGGCTCACACGTGGTCGCCTCGGTTTCGCTTGCCAGAAGCGCGCGGAGCCTGGCGCGCGCGGACAGCCGCTTCTGGGTCGTCCGGCCTCGTTTGGGCATGACCGGTGTCTCGGGTATGGACACGCTGCTGTCCGGCGCCTATATCGGCGTGGACACCGGCGCTTCGGAGGTCGCGCGCACAGCGTTCACGGGGCTGGAGACGCCTCCCGCCGTCATCGGTGGGACGCCGGGATCGAGTTTCCCGATTCATGCGGACGACCTAGGTTCGCTCGACATCGGCTCGCCCGTTTACTACCGGCGCATTCAGGTCGGCCGCGTCGCGTCGTATAGGCTCGACGCCGATGGCCACGGCGTCAGCGTACAGATCTTCGTCGATGCTCCGTACGACCGGTTTGTCACGGCGGATACCCGCTTCTGGAATGCGAGCGGGGTCGACCTCTCGCTGGGCGCCGACGGTTTCAAGCTCAAGACGCAATCCGTGGCCGCGATCGTTGGCGGCGGAATTGCGTTCGCCACGCCCGTCGGTAGCACGACCGCCGGCGCAGGCGGCAGCCGGTTCAATCTGGCGAAAGATGAAGAGACGGCGATGGCGCCGCCAGACGGTCCGGCCCAGTACATCGAGCTGCGCTTCGCACAGTCGCTGCGCGGCCTGTCCAGGGGCGCTCCCGTGGTGTTTTCGGGAATCAACTTCGGGCGGGTGGTTTCCATGAAACTCGATTACGACCCGGCCACGCAGCGTTTCCCTATGATCGTCGGCATCGAGGTCTATCCGCAGCGGCTCGGACCGGTGCTCGACAAGCTGCCCAAAATAAATGGCGATATCGAAAAGGTCGCGGATTTCCTGTCCACCATGGTCGCGCACGGTCTGCGCGGACAGGCGCGCTCCGGCAATCTGCTGACCGGACAGCTCTATATTTCGCTCGAGTTCGTACCGAACGCCCCGAAGGTCTCATACGACGCCGATGCGCGACCGCTGACGCTGCCGACCGTGAGCGGCGGCTTCGACCAGTTGCAGGAGCAGGTGGCGAGCATCGTCGGCAAGATTGACAAAATGCCGCTCGACTCCATCGCACGCCATCTCGACACGGGTCTGGCGGACCTGGACAGCACCCTGAAGCAGATCAACGGCCAGGTGCTGCCGGCGACCACGCAAACCCTGCAGCAGGCTCGCCAGACCTTCGGCGCCGCGCAGGGCATGCTGG
>NZ_VZQQ01000058.1 GCF_014397785.1 Paraburkholderia podalyriae | reverse complement strand
GGCCGCCGCGTGCCCGTCGATACAGTCTCTCCCGCGGTGTTCTCCATCGCATTGCTCCGTCGTTACGATGGCTACACCTTCGCACCGCGCGTACGTGCGTTCAAGACGGGATGCGCTGACGGATACGTTGGAACGGTGATGTCGCTCGTGAATACGGCGATCGGGCGGGTGTTTGCCGCGTACCTCTCCGACGACGTGCTGATCGGCCTGCTGGCGCAGGAATCGATCCGGCTGGCGGGCGCGAATGCGGCCGACGTGGTGGTATCTGCGAAAAAAGCCGCGCCGTCGTTGGCGCACACTTATCAGGCGCGACGCACGAAGGTCATGGCAGACGGCATCGACAACGCGCTCGATGCGCCGGTGCCGGGTATCGGTACGCTGGCGGCGCCCGTATTCGATCACACCGGCAGCATTGCCCTCGTGGTCGCGTTGATCGGACCGTCTGGCAGCTTCGACCACAGTTTCGACGGCGCGACCGCGCAAAAACTGCTCGCGGCGACGCGCCGGCTGTCGTGGCGCTTTGGCTGGATCGGCGGCTGACTTTGCGACTCTGCGATCGACCCTGCAATTGACTTCGCGACCGGCAGTGCGGCTGATGCCGACGCGCGGCGCGGGGTTATGCGGAGCGGGGCGGCGGCTCCGCATCGGGTTGCATGGACGGCTCGGCGGCTGCGAAAGCGGGAAGGCTCATCGCGTGACCGGCGATCCTGACTATCGTCGGATAGGCGTCGAGCGGCACGTCGAAGCGCCGCGCGTTCCAGACCTGCGGCACGATGCAGAGGTCGGCGAGCGTCGGCGTATCGCCGAACACGAGCGTGCCGACGCGCGGATCGACCGACAGCCGCTTCTCCAGCGAAGCGAAGCCAAGATCGATCCAGTGCCGATACCACGCGCTCTTCTGCTCGTCCGTGATACCGAGCGTGCCGCTCAGATACTTCAGCACGCGCAGGTTATTCACCGGATGAATGTCGCACGCCACCTGCAACGCCACGGAGCGCACATACGCGCGATCCAGCGCCAGGCGAGGCAACAGCGGCGGCTCCGGATATACCTCGTCCAGATAGTCGATGATCGCAAGCGATTGCGTGAGCACATGCGTCTGATCGCCAACGCTATGCGTCAGCGACGGTACGAGCCCCCTCGGGATTGATCGCACGATATGCGGGCTTCAGATGCTCGCCGCCGTCGCGCACCAGATGGACCGGCGACTGATCGAACGGAATCGCTTTCAACGCCAGCGCGATCCGCACCCGATACGACGCCGAGCTGCGGAAATAGCCATGCAGCGTGGGATCGCTCATGCAAGCTCCGGCGCGGGCAGGATCTTCCCAGAACATGTGCCGAAGCCGACGCGATAGCCGTCGCCCTGGCACCATCCGCGTATCGCCACTTCGTCGCCGTCCTGGAGGAACGCGCGCGTGTTGCCGGAAGGCAGCGCGAGCGGGCGCTGGTCGTTCCACGTCGATTCCAGCAGCGAGCCGCACGAATCCGGCGTCGCGCCGCTGATCGTTCCCGAGCCCATCAGGTCGCCGACCCGAACGTTGCAGCCGGAAGCGGTGTGATGCGCGAGTTGCTGCGCCATCGTCCAGTACATGTATTTGAAGTTGGTGCGGCAAATCGTAGACGTCTCGCGTTCGCCCGCGCCGTGCAGATCGACTTCAAGTTGAATATCGAAGCCGTGTCTTCCCGCGTGACGCAGATACGGTAGCGGCTGCGGCGACTGTTCCGGCTGTGCGCAGCGGAATGGGTCGAGCGCGTCGAGCGTCACGATCCACGGCGAAATCGTGGTGGCAAAGCCTTTCGAATTGAACGGTCCGAGCGGCACGTATTCCCACTGCTGGATGTCGCGGGCGCTCCAGTCGTTGAGCAGCACCATGCCGAAGATATGCGCCTCAGCCTGTTCGCACGCAACCGGCTCGCCGAGCGTCGTATTCGTGCCGACGATAAAACCCGTCTCCAGTTCGATATCGAGCTTGCGGCACGCGCTGTAAATCGGGCGATCGCTGTCGGGCGTCTTGATCTGGCCGTTGGGTCGCCTGACGGGCGTTTCGCTGACGACCACCGACGACGCGCGGCCGTTATAACCAATCGGGATTTCGAGCCAGTTAGGCAGAAGGGCGTTCTTCGGATCGCGGAACATCGAGCCGACGTTGGTCGCATGTTCCTTCGACGAATAGAAATCTGTATAGCCCGGAATCTCGACGGGCAGATGCATCCGGGCATCGGCTTGCGCGACCAGCGCCTTCTCGCGCAGCGAAGCGTCGTCGCGCAACGAGGCCGTGTTCGCATCGAGCAGCGACGACAGCTGCGCGCGCACTGCGCGCCACTGCGCCTGTCCGGGCGCGATAAAGCGGTTCAGCGACGCACACGCGAACACGTCACGGCCCGGTGTCAGCAGCCCGTTATCCGCAAGCGCGGCGAGATCGACGATGCGATCGCCAATCGCGACACCGACACGCGGCGTCGCATTGTTGCTGTCACTGAAGACGCCGAACGGCAGGTTCTGGATCGGAAAGTCGCTGGCTGGATCGTTTGCAGATTCGACCCAGCTTTTACGGCGCGGATCGTTGGCCACTTGCCACGTCATCGAAGTGGGATTCGTCATGCTTGCGTCTCCAGCTTGAAGTTTTTCCGCAGACCTTGCCAGCATTCGAAATACTCGGCCTGCAATTGCGAGGTTTCCAGTGCGAACGCAGTCGGGCGAATCACGCGCGGCGTCTCGAACATGAATGCGAGCGTGTTGTCCACCTTATGCGGTTGGGTCGTGTCCGATGCCGATGCTTTGCGGAACGTCTCCGCATCCGGCCCATGCCCGGACATGCAGTTATGCAGACTCGCACCGCCCGGCACGAAGCCTTCTTCCTTTGCGTCGTACGCGCCGTGCACGAGTCCCATGAACTCGCTTGCGACATTGCGATGGAACCAGGGTGGGCGGAACGTATCTTCCGCGACCAGCCAGCGCGGCGGGAAAATCACGAACTCGAGCGAGTGCACGCCTTCCGTATCGCTCGGCGATTGCAGCACGAGGAAGATGGACGGATCGGGATGGTCGTAGCTGATCGAGCCGATCGTATTGAAGTGCCGCAAATCGTATTTGTACGGCGCATAGTTGCCATGCCACGCCACCACATCGAGCGGCGAATGCCCGATATCCGCGCGCCACAGATGACCGTCGAATTTGGCGACCAGTTCGAACCGGCCTTCGCGATCTTCGAAAGCCGCATGAGGCGTCAGGAAGTCGCGCGGATTCGCGAGGCCGTTGGAGCCTATCGGTCCCAGGTCCGGCAGCGCGAGCAACGCGCCGAAGTTTTCGCATACGTAGCCGCGCGCCTCGCCATCCGGCAGCGCAACCGAAAAACGTACGCCGCGCGGAATCACCGCAATCTCGAACGGCTCGACATCGAGTACGCCCAGTTCGGTCGCAATCGTCAGGCGGCCTTGCTGCGGCACGATCAGGAATTCGCCGTCGGCGGAATAGAAGAAGCGCTCATGCATCGATGCGGTGGCTGCGTACAGATGAATCGCGCAGCCGCTCATCGACGCCACCGATCCATTGCCCGCCATCGTCACCAGCGAATCGACGAAGTCCACCGGACCATCGGGCATCGGCAGCGGGTCCCAACGCAACTGGTTGGGCGGCGTCGTCGGCACCGTCGAAAAGTCGCCAACCAGCCGGTCGTTCGACAGCCGCGTGAACGGCTTGTGAACGGCGGCCGGACGAATCCGGTAGAGCCACGAACGGCGGTTGTGTGCACGCGGCGCGGTGAACGCGGTGCCCGACAACTGCTCGGCATACAGCCCTCTTTCGACCTGCTGCGGCGAGTTCCGGCCCACGGGCAGCACGCCCGGCAAGGCTTCGGTGGCGAACTCGTTGCCAAATCCGGACTGGTATCGGTTGTCCGGCACCCGTGTCAGTCCATCTGTGTTTTCCGGCATCTGCTTCTCCGTGGAACGGGAAATGTTGGATCAGTTCGGCTGTTGCGGCACGGCGTCGTTATCGGGCGCGGCGTCTGCGCGGGCGATGGCGAGCGCCGTGGCCAGCACGCTGGCATCGCCGATATGGTTGGCGAGCAGCAGCACCAGCTTCGCGTTCATGAAATGACTTTGTTCGTCGGTCAGACCGTTGTGCGCGTCGATCAGTTTTTCGTAGAACGCGTCAGGGTCGGCGATATTGGTTTCGATATTCAGCGTGGTCATGATGGTCATCCGTTGCACGTAGCGCGATTGACGGCTTTCGCGACCAATCCCGTGTCGAACGCGCGCCAGCGTGCGCAGACATGCTGATCGGGTCGCAGCAGATAGAAGGTGCCGGGACGCGCATCGAAGCGATGCGTGACGATGCCCTCGACGTCTTCGACCACGGTGATGCCAGGCATACCCGGCAAGGCCGTCGCCGCAGCGCCGCGCGGCACGACGATCACCGTGCGCACCGGAACCGCGAGCCGGGCGAGCGCGGCAAGCTGTTCGGCACACGCCGAAAGATCGTCTCCATGGCCGCAGAAATGCACGCCCGTAAAGCCGCCGTGGCCCGTCTGGTTGAGGAACCACGCGTCGTCGCCTTGCACCTTCACGGGCGCGTCCGTGCAGACCGCGCCGGGCACCATCGTGCAGGAGAACGCGGCGTCGGCGGCGTCGGGCGTGTTCAGCGTCGAGTCGCGCAACACGGCGGGAATCGACAGTCGCCCGCTATTGACGATGCGTCGCGCGAACGGGCAGTCTTTCGCGAGCTTGAGCGTCGCATCGCGGAACATCCGCGAGATCGCGCTTTTTGGCGTGATGAAGTCCGTTGCGCGTGACGAGTTCAGGATGTTTTCATCGGCCGCGTATTCGCGCTCCGATGCATAGGTGTCGAGCAATGAAGGCGGCGCGTCGCCGTTGACCACCAGCCGCAACTTCCACGCAAGGTTGTCGGCGTCCTGCACGCCGCTATTCGCGCCGCGCGCGCCGAACGGCGACACACCATGCGCCGAATCGCCCGCGAACAGCACGCGGCCATGCCGGAAACTGTCCATCCGTAAACACGAAAACGTGTAGACGCTGACCCATTCGAGTTCGAACTCCGTGTCTTCGCCCAGCAATGCCTTCACGCGCGGAATCACTTTCTCCGGCTGCTTTTCCGCAACCGGGTCGGCGTCCCAGCCGAGCTGGAAATCGATGCGCCAGACGTTGTCGGGCTGACGATGCAGCAACACCGACTGATTGCGGTGAAACGGCGGATCGAACCAGAACCAGCGCTCGGTCGGAAACGGCGCCTTCATCTTCACGTCGGCGATCAGGAAGCGGTCCTTGAACGTACGGCCACGACTATCGAGACCGAGCGCCTTGCGCACCGCGCTGCGCGAGCCATCGGCGGCAATCACGTATTGCGCGCGCATCGGGTAGACGCCGTCGGGGGTTTCGACCTGCAATTCGACATAGCCGTCGTGCTGCGTCAGACCGATGACGTTGCTTTTCCAGCGCATCTGCAGATTGGCCGTCTGCCGTGCGCGCCCGGCCAGATAGCCTTCGACGTAGTACTGCTGCAAGTTGATGAAGGCGGGGCGGGCGTGGCCCGTTTCGGGCAGCAGATTGAACGTGTAGATCAGTTCGTCCTGCAGGAACACCTTGCCGACGTTCCAGCTCACGCCTTTGTCCACCATCTGCGCGCCGCAGCCGAGGCGGTCGAAAATTTCCAGCGTCCGCTTGGCGAAACAGATGGCGCGCGAGCCGCTCGACAGTGTGTCGTCGTTATCGACGAGCACGGTACGCACGCCCTGCTGCGCCAGATCGATCGCGGCGCTCAGCCCGACAGGGCCCGCTCCGATCACGACGACCGGATAGGTAGCGGGCGTCGCGGCGTCGTGGTCGGCGGCTCGCTCGTAGTCGAACCGCATCGTTTGATAATCGATCTGCATCGTGTCTCCGTGTGCTGCGGGTCAGTCGTATTAATCTATAGCAAGTAACATTGCTCCTTGCTAATGTTTGTCATTCTATGCAGCTTTTGATCGGGACGAATCTGTGTTTACCCTGATGCGGGTGGTGAAGACGGGCCGACGGAGTCGCGGAACGGTCGGGTCGCGCCTTGAAAGGCGATGCCATGCTGGCCGTGGAGAGCGAAGAAGCTGGCGAAGTCATACACCACGCCGGATGGATCGCGAGTGCGACCGTGATGCAGCACAGTGCGTTCATGCAGGGAAAGACGGGGCGAGTTAGCGACGCGAAGGGAACAGAACGCGAGCGGAAGGCGCTTCCGGGCGCGGCGCAGACCACCAGGGTCCTACCGGAGGGTCGGCCGGAATTCGTGTGATTTTCGCCAAAGTGCCATCAAGCAGCTGATTCGAAAGGAAAATGAGTGTCATCTCGCCACTTCCTGCCGTCGCGCCCGAAAGGTACGGCTACTTCTGGCCCCTTGGAAAACAAGCTCAGGGGGCGGTACACGCTGGACTTCTTGCACAGTCCGGACAGCGGACAGCGCAAAGCCGATAGATGAAATCTACTTACGGATTGGTCATCACTCTGCGAGCAAAACAGAAGGGGCTTGCCGCATGACGAAGCGTCTGCGTTGACATACCCTTGCCGCGTCGGGCACGGCTGCGAGACTCGCGAACGAACTCACGACGACGATCGCGCCGCAGCTGTCGATCAGCATCGGCGGCGCTTCACGCATGATGAGGAACGCGAGGGCGAGATTGACGCGGCACGTGCTGCGCCGCAGTCGTCGCCTGGTCGCCGAGCGCGGCGACGCCTAGGCCGGCGGCTTTGGGCTATCGCGGCGTCGAGCCGGTTGTGACGCTGCAAGATCCGCCCGAGCGCCGAGCGGACCTGCACCGCGTCGGCTGCATCGGCGACTACTGCGATGGCGCCAGTCACAGTCGCCATCACCTCGAGCGGCGCCTCGCGCCGGCCGAGCATGTAGACGTGCGCGCCTTCGCTGCGCATAGGTGCTGCCGTGGCCGCGCCGGTTGCGGTTCCAGCGCTTGTGAGCGAGCGCGACGCGACCGTCGAAGCGCGGCCTCATTTACGGCACCGTCGTCGTTACAGAGGTCGCCGAAGAACTCCGGTTTATTCCGTCCCTCGAAAGTAGCCTTGTGACGAGGTTAGCTGGCAACCGCCGCGAAGCGTCAAGGCCTTATTGGTCGGGCCTTTTGAACATTGCTGCGCGAACTCTCCGCCCGAGCGAGAGCCAGAATAGCTCGGACCGCCTCGTCCTCGATTCCTCTAACATCAGAGGGAAAGCGGTTCCTCTGGGGAATCAAGATGAGCAGGCCTTCAATTTGGCAGGTTATTAGCGCTGCGCGGCACGAAAGCTCCGATGGCAGCAAGTCCGGGTTTACGGCTTCGACGAAGGTACGAATCATCCGTCGTTGTACAGCGTAAGCCTCGTCCATAATCTCGCGGGCAAAATCCTGGGTTTGGGCGAGCGCCCACATGTTGATGAACAGGCTCTGCGTGCGAGGTTGTTTGTCGTCCTCGATCAGCAGTCGGACAATCTTTTCCAATCGTTCCTCGGCGGTGAGCGAGGTATCCTGGCTAATGCTGTCGTTCGTTTCAGCGTATTCTGTTATCGTCTGCCTCATGAGTGCGGCAAACAAAGCCTCCCGGGTTGGAAAGTAATGCTGCAAGTTGGAGAGGGCTATGCCCGCGTTCAATGCAACCTTCCGCATAGTTAGTCCGCCATAACCCTCCGCGATGAAAATATCGGTCGCGCATTTCAAGATGCGCACTACGGCATTGCGCCCCCGCTCGGTCAATGCTCGTTTTCCGTTTTCGGCACCCGAGTCAATGCGCGCCCGTGCTTGAGTCACTGTATCGAATGGCGCTCGTCGCGTCTGTAACGGACCCTCGCCAGGAAACGTTTTGTTGGCCATGGTTTAATTGCGGCACACTCAAATAGGTTATTGCCGACTAGTTGGTCTCAAAAACCCATTGTCGGTCATGCGACCGCGTCTGTGCAAGACCCACTCCATGGCGTCAGGCTCATCGCGGGCTGTTCCAGGCGTGGCGGGTATATGCACCAGTTGCCATCATCGTGACGGAAGAAAAACATGGCTACTGGCCCTGCTGGCCTCGATGCCTCAATGCATACATACCGCTCCCGGGTTAACCGCCTGTTTCTGAACTTCGCAACCTTGACGCGTTCGCCCTCGCAGGGGGCGAGCCAGTAGTCGACCATCTGACGCAATGACTTTCCGGTGCTAGCCATGAACTTCTCCTTCGCTCTTCACTGTACTTCCGCAGCGGCCTGACGCCGATTGACGCCGTCTGACCGGCGCGCCGTCACTCCTTTCTGCAGCGTCTTCGCGGCGCCACATCGGTTCGAATGCATATCACCGGAAAAGCGACTACTCGGTCGCAGCATCCACTCCAGCACGGACCGCCCGTCCGCCAAATGAGTATATGTCACATGACCTAGTTTGCAAAAGCAGATCGGCTATAGGGAGGTACGAAACAGGCAGTCTGGCCGCTCTCATGCGCTTCCCCCAATTGCCTCCGCAGAGAGGAACGAAACCCGGAACGGCGTTCCCATTGCGTGCGTAGCCGATGGGGGAGCCGGATGCAGTGCGCTCGGCTAGGTGCTTCCACTTACTTGCTGTTGGTTTATTGCCGGGCTATAAAAGGTAACTAGGTCGGATGACATGATTTAGGCGGTGCAGTTGAGACATCATCGATGGCATCTGTGTCGTCGTTGAACCGGCCCATTGTGTTTCTGGCGTACTACGCTGTCTATCGGACCGCCGCTGAAGGAGCGATCCAGAAGTAGAGGCAAACCGGAACCATGGCTGTGTCGCGTATTTCGGCCAAAGAACCGTCTTGCATTCACAGATATGTATTCTGAAAGTCATGACTAATAGGGATGTAGGAGAGGAACGCTATGAAGACTGAGGCTGGCGAGGAGCATGCGCTGCGCAAGGACGCGCTGGGATTGACGTCGATTGTGTTTTTAGTGATTGCAACAAATGGCCCGTTGACGGCCCTCGTCGGTGCGGTGCCGGTGAGCATTGCTATGGGCAATGGTGCGGGTGTCCCGGGATCGTTCATTATTGCCGGAGCCGTCTATCTGCTTTTCAGTGTCGGCTACGCGGCAATGAGCCGTCATGTCAGGAACGCGGGTGCCTTTTACGCCTATATTGCTGCGGGTCTAGGCAGACCGGCGGGGGTAGGCGGAGCGTTCCTCGCTTTGCTCGCATACAACGCTATTCAGCTCGCCTGCTACGCGATGGTGGGGTTCTTTCTGAGTCAATGGCTTCATGACCATGTAGGCGCAGCCGTGCCATGGTGGCTCAGTGCGGCTGGTACAGCGCTCGTGGTCCACTATTTTGGCTATCGTAATGTAGAGTTCAGCGGGCGATTTTTGTGCCTTCTGATGCTGTGCGAGATCGCCATCATCCTGATCTTTGATGCTGCGGTAGTGCTGAATGGCGGCGGCCCGAAGGGTTTTCCGCTTGCATCGTTTGCGCCGTCCATCGTGTTGACCAGCGGCTTTGGGCCTTCGTTGGTGTTTGTCATCGGCTCGTACATGGGCTTTGAGACCACCGCAATCTATTCGGAAGAGGCGAAGAATCCTCTGAAGACGATTCCGAGAGCGACCTACGCTGCGATCACGTTGATCATGGTCCTCTACGCAGTTTCGGTCTGGATGATCATCGCCGCCTATGGTCCCGAAGCCGCGCTGGTTCAAGCTGAAAAAGATCCCGGCAATATGTGGTTCGCAATGACATCCAGACTGGTCGGGGCGTGGGCTGCTGACGCGATGGGCATGCTGATGATAACGAGTCTTCTCGCGGCCCTCATCAGTTTTCATAACACGATCTCGCGATATTTCTTTTCACTGGCGCGTGAGGGCATTATCTGGAGCGCATTGGCGAGGACCCATGCCGTGCAGCAGACGCCTTTCGTGGCGAGCATCGTACAGACCGTAAGCGGGCTGGCTTTTATCGTTGCCTGCGGTCTTGGCGGAGTTGATCCATTGCAGGGGCTCTTGCCGTGGTCGAGCGTCGTGGCATCCGTAGGCATCGTCGCTGTGCAGGGCTTCGCCTCATTAGCCGTCGTGGGTTTCTTCTGGAAGAACGGGCGTGGTGTTTCCCTTTGGCAGCGTACCATTGCCCCGGCGATGGCATCCGTCGGGCTGTTCCTGTGCCTGTGGCAAATCATGGTCCATGTGGACTTGCTGAGCGGCAGCAAATCGATTTGGTCGGAACTGGTGCCGTGGGCGACGCTTGGCGTGGGAGCCGCTGGTGCGGGCTTCGCCGTCTGGCTCAGAAGTGCACGCCCGACCCTGTATAACAGACTTGGACGACTGCTAAATGAAGTGTGATCAGAACTTGGAGTGTCGCCCCACGGATCGCTTCCGCTCGGAACGTCCCCTGGTCGGTGCGCGTTTTGTCGACGAGACGATGGAGTTTGTGGCAACGATGACGCGTGTCCGAGCGCTGGCGTTCTACGTCGTCGAGGAACGGACGGAAAGCTGCAAATTTCGCCGCCTGGATGTCCCGGAAGCATTTCATCGCGAATACAAGGCTGGCATGTGCGAGTTCGACCCTTTCGAATATCATCGGCTGCAGAGTGAGACGGCTCGTGCTGCGTTGTTGAGTCAGACCGTCGCACAAATCAATACGCCAGAAAATCAGCACTACGTACGTTTTTTGAAGGCACACGGTTTCGAAGACGTCGTTGAGACTGCCTTCCGGAGCGACACGCGACTTCTTGGAGGGATCAGTCTGTTGCTCGGTCGCGACCATGACTGCTCGCAGGTTGCCGCCGTTGTGGACTCAATGCACCAGTATATTGAGTACAACCTGCGCGGTTTCACTGGGCGGAGCAGGTCGGAATTGCGACAGGACTTGTCCAAGGAGTTTGCACTGTCTCGCCGGGAACTCGACGTCGTAGAGCTCCTGATATCAGGCCAGACAAACTGTAGCATCGCCGATTCGCTTCACATCAGTGTTGCGACCGTGAAATCGCATGTTCTCAAGATATACGAGAAAGTGGGCGTGCCGAATCGCGCCAGCCTCGTATCGATGATCGCAGAGTACGAAGGGCATTGATCTCAGTGCCAGGACGCCTGGGTGTGCCGGCAGATATTCTGCCGACACACCCAGGCTGTTTTTATCCTCGAGAATATGAAATAGGGAGCGCTGGCTGCTGGGCCGGGCTTATGCAGCCCAGGTTGGCCTCGGGAAACTAAGCACGCGACGAACGCGACAGTTATGTGGCAACAATTGGAGCCATTAGCGATTCGTCAGTTAATCAGTACAACTAACCGAGCGCCAGCGTGGCGCCGGCGACTTCATTTTCTACTGCGACGCATACCGCACACGCCCAAAGTGATCAACGGCCCATATCGGGGTTATCCATAGGACCAGGAGCCCGTCAAATCATCCCTTCGGTTGATCGCGGCGACAATTTAGGCTGCTGAGAATTGCCTCAACTGGTCATGAATCAACGGGTCGCCCGATTGTCATGCCCAGCATCAAGTTTCTCTTGGAGAGGGGTCGGCGATGCACTTCTATATCAAACCCGCGCTGGCAATCGTATGCAGCGCTGTCATTGTGGCGGCTTGGGCGCAGGGTGCCGGAAGCCAGACCGTAACCGGGGCGGAACGGGGGGCCAGCAAGGATGGCCAGATCCCTGTTTATGGGGGCGTTCAGGCAACGCCGACGGGCTGGTCGCCGGGCAAACCGCGGGGCGACTACTCGCCGTACAAGTCGGAAAAGCCACTGTTCTCAATCACGGCTGACAACGTTGCGCAGTATGCAGACAAGCTGTCGCCGGGGCAACTCGCTCTGTTCAAGCAGATCAAGGGCTACCGCATGGAGGTCTACCCAACGCATCGCGACTGCGGATACCCCGACTGGGTTCAGGACAACATCAAAAAGAATGCTGGTGAGGCAAAGCTCGATGCGAGCGGTAATCATCTTCAAAATGCCGTACTGCCAGGAGTGCCTTTTCCGGCGGCAAAGACCGGCCAGCAGGCAATCTGGAATTACCTGACGCGTTATCGAGGTGTGGGCATCCAGTGGAACAAACTTAATACGCTTGTTTCGCCGCGCCCCGGAAGCTCCGACTGGATCGATGTGGTCAGCCACCAGACCCTGTACTTCCCTTGGGGCAAGAAGGGGTCAAATGCGGTGCAGGCCGATGGAGCGCTGTTCTCGATCTACTTCGCCTACGAGTCGCCAGCCGCACTCGCGGGGCAGGGTCTCGTGCAGACTTTCAATTTTGCCAACAATGAAGCTCCGACCTACTACTACTTCTCCGGACAGCGCCGTGTGCGCCGTATGCCGTCATACGACTACGACGCCCCGCAAATCGGGTTCGAAAATCAGTACACGGTTGACGAACCATGGCTCTTTAACGGTGATATCGACCGTTTCGACTGGAAGCTCGCAGGAAAGAAAGAGATGTACGTCCCGTACAACGACTTTGGGATGTATGACTTCAAGAAGAGTGTGGGTGATGTGTACAAGCAGGACTCGGTCGACCCGTCGGCCCGCCGCTATGAGTTGCATCGCGTGTACGTCCTCGAGGCCGTGCTCAAGCCGAATATGCGGCACGTGTCGCAGAAGAAGGTCGTTTACCTTGACGAAGATACCTATCTGGCGCTCGCGGGGGAAGACTATGACGGACAGGGCAAGCTTTGGAAGGCAAAGGAAGGCTATCCCATTCCCGTCTGGGAGTTGGGTGGAACGTGCGATGTCGAACCTTTCGTCCAGTACAACGTGACGTCTGGACGATATGTCGCCGATCAGGGTGTCATTGGTGCGGGAAGTGACGTGCGTTACGTCGAGCAGTCGACCGATCCAAAGTTCAGTTCCGATTTCTACACAGCAGAGAACCTGCGGTCTATTAGCGAACGGTAGGCCGCAAGCGTTGAGATGAGCGTGCGCCTGACAGACGCACGCCCTCCGCAAAAACCACAAATGGGGATCAGGGATGAAAAGGGTAGGGGTAGGCGCGTCAATATCACTGGCGATGCTCGGTACAGTAACGGGTAATGCGTACGGCTACGACTTTACTACCGGTTTTGGGGACCTTACGGGTTCGTGGGTAACCAACCTGACCGCCGGTGCTGCCATTCGTACAAAAAGTCCAAGCTGTTCGCTGACGGGCGATCCGAATGCGTACGGGTGCGGTGCTGCAGCCAACGTTGATCAATGGTCTTTTGGTGATAATGGCAACCTGAACTACCGGAAGGGCCAGCCATTCAGCACGTATATCAGCGCCACGAGCGAGTTGTTGCTGACGATGCCGAGCGAAGGCTACAAGTTAATGGTCCGTGGCACGGGAATGTACGACTTCATCGTACATGATACTGCGCGGACACCTCTATCGAGCACCGCATTGGCACAGGTCGAATATCCGGTACGCCTGCTTGACCTTTGGGTCGAAAAGGATTTCACAGTTGGTGGCCAAGCTGCCCACGTGCGCTTCGGTAATCAGGTGATTAACTGGGGCGAGAGCTATTTTGCACAAGGTGGCATCAACGCCACCAATGCTGTCGACATCCAGACGTTGCTGATACCTGGCGCGCAGATCAAGCAGGCGCTGATACCGGCTCCGATGTTGAGCTTTGCGACCGGGCTTGGACATGGATTCAGTACGGAAGGCTATTATCAGTTCCAGTGGAACGGAAACCGCTATCCTCCGGTCGGCTCGTATTGGTCTGTCGCCGACAACTTCGGACGTGGCGCGGAGCCGGCCACCGTTAATTCGAACAATTTTAACGTCGGCGGGCTCGATGCTGGTACGATCGCCGGGCCGCAGAGCGGAAACTCGACAACCCTTGCCGGGATCAATCAGGGGCTGGTTAACGGGCAGTTCGCGGGTCCGCCCTACAACTCGATCGGCATTCCCGTATCGACAGTGTTACCGACCAACACCAGGCCGCAGTTCGGTGTGAAGCTTGGCTACAAGCCGAAGAGCATTGACGTTAACTTTGGCTTTTACTACGAAAACTACACCGACAAGTCACCGGTACTTTCGACGCTGGCAAATGGTTCCAGCCAGTGGTCGTACCTTCACAGTCGCCAGCTTTTCGGCGTGAGCGCAAATTTTGCGCTCGGAGATTGGGCAATCGGCACCGAGCTGTCGTACCGCCCCCACGATGCTGTGGCACTTTCCGGCTGCTTCGGGGCGAACGGACCGCTCGATGCCAATACCAACGCTGTGAGCGGTGCTAATTGCGCGCAATGGGCCGACAGGAAGAAGCTTCAATATGACATCAACGGCCAGCTCAGTCTTACGCAAAGCGAGTATCCGTTCCTCAAGCTGATTCATGCCGACATGGCGGTGCTGACGGCTGAACTGACCTGGATCTATTACCCAGGTCTGAGCTCGAGCGGCGTGACGAGCACGATCAATGGCCAGAGCGTGACTCAGGTGCCGGCGGCCGGCTACTTCGCATGGCTGAATAACGGTTCGAGCCTTGGCTATCCGATCATCGCGGCACAGGGTACGGCGAGTTCAATCGGCGCGACCGTCGACTTCAACTGGACCTATGACGGCACGTTGATTCGTGGTTGGCAGGTGACTCCAGGCATCACATTCTCCGATGCTCTCTACGGTTATACGCCTACGTTTACCGCCAACTACATGCAGGGGGCGAAGTCAGTCAACGTCTACGTTCTGTTTAACCAGAACCCTGCCGTCTGGCAGGCTGGCATTAACTACACAGCCTTCTTCGGAGGACACAATACAGTGGGCCAACCATTTGCGGATCGAAATTTTGTCGGCGTGTTCGCCACTCGCAACTTCTGACATGTAGGGATTGTAATACGACGCGCCGTTGTGCGCGCCGCGACCTTTGAAGGGAAGATTCCGTGCTGAATCGTATCGTCCTCCGCCTTGAGCATTTCTTTTTCGGACATCGTGCAATCGTCATGCTGACGATTGCCCTGTTTACCACTGCGATGGCTTTCTTTGCGGCCCAACTGCGTATGGAGGCTGGTTTTGAGAAACAGATGCCGGTCGGTCATGAGTACATCCAGACTTTCCAGAAGTACCGCAAGGACCTTTTCGGAGCAAACCGCATTACGGTTGTCGTGCGCGCCCGGACTGGTTCTATCTGGACTCGAGAAGGATTGACCCGCCTATATCGTGTCACGCAGGCGGTCACCTTTTTGCCGAACGTCGACCGGCAGGGGGTGCTGTCGCTGTGGACACCGAACGCATTTGTCAACGAGATCGCCGAAGACGGGTTTCGTGCCAATCCGGTCATCGATGGTACGGTCACGCCGGATCAGTTGACCCCGCCGGTCGTGGCCAGGATTCGCCAGTCGGCAACCGGCGGCGGGTATATCGGCACACTTGTTTCGCATAACGAAGACAGCGCGATGATTACCGCCGAGCTGAACGAGCGAGATAGCGCGGGCAGGACTCTCGACTATGTCGAATTTAACCATCTGCTCGATACACGTATTCGTAAGCCATTCGAAGATGCTGGGTATGAGATACAGATCATCGGCTTCGCGAAGCAGATTGGCGACATTGCCGATGGTGCAAAAGCGGTCCTGAGCTTCTGCGGCATCGCGCTGTTATTGACGGCACTCGCAGTGTACTGGTATAGCCACTCGATACGGTTCACTGTCCTGCCCATCATCTGCTCGTTGACTTCTCTTGTGTGGCAATTCGGTACGCTCAGACTCCTCGGCTTCGGGCTGGATCCGCTCGCCGTCCTTGTGCCGTTTCTGGTGTTTGCGATCGGTGTCTCGCATGGCATACAACAGGTGAACTACATCGTGCGAGAACTCTCGCACGGGCGCGGAACCATGGAAGCGGCTCGCAGCAGTTTCAGCGGACTGCTGATTCCCGGCACGTTGGCATTGGTCACCGCATTTGTCTCATTTGTTACGCTTTTGCTGATCCCGATTCCAATGGTGCGCGAACTCGCAATTACGGCATCGCTCGGCGTCGGCTACAAAATCGTGACGAATCTCGTGATGCTCCCAGTGGCCGCATCATTTTTCAATTTCACTAAGGCATATGCTGACCGGGCACTCGACAAACGGGAGCGACGATCGGCCTGGTTGCGGAAGCTCGCGAAGGTAGCCGAGCCGCGCAATGCCTGGTTAGTCGTGGGTGTCACGGTGGCTGTCTTTGCACTGGCTGTATGGCAAAGCCGGGACCGGGTGATCGGTACGCTCCAGCCCGGCGCGCCGGAGCTTCGGGCGGATGCCCGTTTTAATCGCGACGCGGTATCGATTGCAAGCAATTACGATGTCGGACTCGACTGGTTGACCGTCGTTTTCGAGTCGTCGGGTTCAGCCTGCGATAACCCGGCCGTCGGACTGTTCGAAGATGACTTCGCTTCGACGATGAAGAGCGAGCCGGGCGTGGTCTCTGTCCAGTCCTATCCGGCAATGCTGCGGGCCTACAACGAGGGCTACAACGAGGGATATCCAAAGATGAACGTGGTGCCGATCGATCCGGGAAACTACGGCGGGCTATCCGCTGAAATTGGCAGGATCAAAGGATATATGAATAAAGATTGCAGCATGAGCGCCGTGCACCTTTTTTTGACGGACCATAAGGCGGCGACACTCAACCGCCTGCTCGAAGACGTCAAGCAGTACCGGACTACGCATGAAATGAAAGATGTCCGAATCCGTCTGGCGGCAGGAAACGCCGGTGTTATTGCGGCGACCAACGACGAAGTTCAGAAAAGCGAGCTGCCGATGATGTTATATGTCTACGCTGCCATATTGATCCTGGTATTTCTGGCTTATCGCGACGTGCGTGCGATCGTGGCCTGCTGTGTGCCTTTGACGATGGCCACATTTATTGGTTACTGGTTCATGAAGGTACTGCAGATCGGTCTGACTGTCGCGACGCTGCCGGTCATGGTGCTGGCAGTGGGCATCGGGGTCGACTATGCCTTCTATATCTACAACCGTCTCCAACTGCACATGGCCAACGGCCAATCTATCGTGAAAGCAGTCGAGCATGCGATGCTCGAGGTTGGTGTCGCCACCATATTCACCGCAATTACGTTGGCGATCGGCGTCGCGACCTGGAGCTTTTCGGCACTCAAATTCCAGGCAGACATGGGCAAACTGCTGGCCTTCATGTTCATTGTCAATCTGGTGATGGCGATGACGGCATTGCCGGCGCTTGCTGTCGTTCTGGAGAGGCTGTTCCCCCGTCGCACGCCGGTGAGAGCGCCCGGCGTTCTCAATCACTGATTCGACGCATGTGTTAGGAAGGGCGCATCATGGGAATGAAACAAAAGGGTATCGCGATGTGGTTGTGCATTGCCGTCTGCGGCGCTGCACAGACAGCCTACGCCGCGCCGACTGAGATACAGGTTACGCCAGCACGTGTCTGGCGCGACGCAACCCACCACATGTTGCTCGACGCCGCCCGTGCTGGTTCGCGCATTGTTGCCGTCGGAGCGCACGGAATCGTGCTGCTGTCAGACGATAATGGCAGAACATACATCCAGGCGCGTTCGGTGCCCGCTACGTCGACGCTTACTGGCGTGTACTTTGCCGATGCCTCTCACGGCTGGGCGGTGGGTCAGCAGGGCGTTATCCTTGCTTCCGAAGACGGCGGCGAGACGTGGAGGTTGCAACGGTCAGACGCATCCACGGATCAGCCGCTATTTTCGGTGTATTTTGCCGACCGTCTCCACGGGTGGGCGGTGGGCTTGTGGTCACTGATGCTCCAGACCGAGGATGGAGGCGTGCACTGGACTACGGTGAAGTTGCCGCCGCCTCCCGGCGCGAGCAAAGCCGATCGAAATCTGTTCCGGATCTTCGCAGGCGGCAACGGGACGTTGTATGTTGCAGCGGAGCAAGGTCTCGTGCTCCGCTCAAGGGATTACGGCGCAACCTGGGAATACCGTCAGACTGGTGGCAAGGGCAGCCTCTGGGCCGGTACAGTCGCATCGGGCGGCACGGTATTCGTTGGCGGGCTGCTCGGTCATCTGTACGTGAGCCGGGACGATGGAGACACGTGGAGCGCAGTCGACTCAGGGACGACTAGTTCGATCACCGATCTGGTTGCGAACGGCGAGAATTTCTATGGCGTCGGACTCGACGGTCTGCTGATCGAGGGCAGTGCAAAGGCGCAGCGATTGACGACAAAACACCGGCAAGATCGCGAGGCGCTCACAGCCGTCGTGCTCCTGCGCGCGTCGGCGCCGGCACTTTTCTCGAAAGACGGAGTCCTGACGAGTAATTGACTCCGGCACGACCGCTGCTCAGATCCCGTCGAGCGCGCGATGCGCTCGACGCCAGACGATTGCCATGGGAAACATCAATTGAGACAGGGCGGCACCTTATTTTCCGCTTCCAGCAGCAATGCGCGGAACGGAATACCCGGACGGGAGCTTGAACTCGCCATCATGCAAAGCATCGCGGCGAGAATGAATGGTTTCCTGTATCGGTGTATGAATGACGACGAATATACGATTGTGTACGCGACGCCGGGTATTCATGCCCTTACCGGGTATCCGGCATCCGATTTCGTCGGCAACGCCGTGCGGACGCTGCCTTCGCTGACGGAACCGGAAGATGAGCCATACGTTTTGCAAACGGTGACCTCCGCATTGCGCCACAGGCAGACGTGGACCGTTGACTACCGCATCAGGAGGGCGGACCGGCAATCGGTATGGGTACGAGAAGTAGGTGGTGGCGTGTTCGACGATAGCGGAAAACTCCTGTTCATCGAAGGACTGGTCATAGAGGTACAAGGCGAGCGGGCGGCACAGATGGCCGCCGAGAAGCGCCTGGTGGCACTGACGGTATCCACGAACGCGATTCTTTCGGATGTGGACGACATTCTGAAAACAATCCGGGCGCTGTCTATTCTCTCTTTCAATGCACGCGTCGAGGCCGCTCGCGCCGGAGAAAGCGGACGCGGGTTTGCTGTGGTGGCAGCGGAAATCAAAAAGCTGGCGGACGATTCGGACAAGCTGATCAAGCGCGTTTCAGCGAGTGTGAAGACCGTGCGTGAGGTAATGAGCAGCACCTGACCAGCAAAATCCACCCAAAGGTTGATTGTTGGGTAGCCAGGCGAGACAGAAAATGTTTCTAACAACTTTTTACGGCTCGCACCATGTCATACCCAAAACTCAGACTGTTCATTGATGGCCAGTGGATAGATAAGACTGACGAAGGCACTGTCCCGGTCGTCAATCCGGCAGATGGCGAAGTGCTCGGCCATCTCCCCATCGCTGGCCGCCGCGAGCTCGAACGAGCCGCTGATGCCGCGAGAAGAAGCTTTAGCCGCTGGGCAAGCATGCTGCCGCTCGAGCGGTTCCGGATCATCTCCACGGCGACGGCCCTGATGCGTGAGCGCTCCAGGGAAATAGCACATATTCTCACGCTCGAGCAGGGCAAACCGCTGGCTGAAGCGGTCCGCGAGGTGACGCTCTCGGCAGACATCATCGAATTCCTCGCAGAGGAAGCCAAACGATTGCCCATACGCGGTGTGCCCGCGCGGATTTCGAACGTGTTGAGCCAGACAGTCACGCGCGTTCCGGTCGGCCCCGTCGCGGCATTCACGCCATGGAATTTTCCCGCAAACCTCCCTTCCCGCAAGCTGGGTGGCGCACTCGCGGCCGGCTGCAGTGTGGTCATCAAGCCCGCCGAGGAGACGCCTGCAACTTGCATGGCGATCGTGGAGTGCCTTGTCGATGCGGGCATGCCGGAGGGCGTCGTCAACCTGGTAGCTGGCGACCCGGCATTCATTTCATCGTCGCTCATCTCAAGCCCACAGATCGCGAAGATCTCGTTCACGGGCTCTGTCCGTGTCGGCAGATTGCTCGGTGAGCAGGCGGCAAGACATGTCAAGCGCTACACGGCTGAACTGGGTGGCCACGCTCCGGTGATTGTCTGCAAGGATTACGAGGGTGCCAAGGCTGCCCGGCTCGCAGTGCCTGCAAAATTCCGCAACGCGGGTCAGGTATGCGCGTCGCCCATCCGGTTCATTGTTCATCGCGCGCAGTACGAAGCATTCCGCGATGAATTCGTGAAGGGGGCCTTGTCGCTGAAGATCGGATCGGGTTTTGAAGAAGGCGTTCAATTCGGTCCGCTAATCGAGAGCCGGCGCGTGCAGGAAATGCAGGCGTTCGTTGACGATGCGGCCACCCGCGGCGCGACGATCGCCTGTGGCGGGAAACGGGTGAATCGCTCCGGTTACTTCTTTGAGCCTACCGTGATTGAGCATGCGTCCCTGGACTCCCGCGTCCAGAACGAAGAGCCGTTCGGTCCCATCGCGGTACTGGACGTGTTTGACGATCTTGATGACGCGATATCACGCGCAAACCGGCTCCCGGTTGGTCTGGCTGCCTATGCGTTCACCGGTAGCCTTGATTTTGCGCATCGGCTATCCAGCGACCTCCAGGCGGGAATGGTTGGCATCAACCACTTCGGCGTTTCGCAGCCGGAGACGCCCTTCGGCGGCGTCAAGGAGAGCGGACTCGGCCACGAGAGCGGCCTCGAGGGATTACTTGGCTACACGGACCTTAAACTCATTTCGGTTGCGCAATCGTGAACGACCTCCCAAGCATCACACCAGACGGCTCGGCCGATCAGCGTCGCGCACGGTTTCCGCAAAAGATCCCCACGGCGTTGCTCCTGGACTTCGGTAGTGTCATCAGCGTTTCGGTATTTGAGCGCCATCGAGAGACAGAGCGCACGCTCGGCTTGCCTGCCGGAACGCTCACGTGGCTCGGGCCGGTCGATCCATCCACTGACTCGCTGTGGCAATCCATGCAGCGCGATGACATCAGCGAAAGGGATTACTGGGCGATCCGCGCACGGGAGATCGGTGCCGCAATTGGAGAGCCTGACTGGACAGTACGCGGAATGCTGACCAGGACCCGGCAGACTGACCCGGATGCGGTGGTGCGGCCGGGCATGGTCAGGCTGATCCGGCGTGCGAGAGCGAACGGCGTCGTGATCGGGATTCTTTCGAATGAACTCGAGCTCTTTTACGGACCGGAGTTTCTGGCGCAAATGTCGGTTCTCAAAGACATGGCTGCGATCGTCGATGCGACGCATACCGGCATCCTGAAGCCGGACCGCCGCGCATATCAGATGGCGGTCGATTCACTCAACACGAATCCGGACGAAGTCCTCTTCGTAGACGACCAGATGAGGAACATCGTCGGTGCCGTGAAAGCAGGGTTGCAGGTTCAGTACTTCGACTTGCGGGACGTAAAAGGAAACATCGCCGCGATTACCGCGCGGCTCAATTTACCGGTGGAGGAACTGGCATGACGAGGATGACGCTTGATGAGCTCAAGGCCGCAAATGCGAAGTACTTGTGGCACCCAATGGCCCATCCGCAGGCAATGATCGACACACCACCTGACATCATTACCCGGGGCGAAGGAAGCTGGGTTTGGGATGCAGATGGCCACAAGCTACTCGATGGAGTCGCGGGGCTGTGGAGTGTCAACCTGGGGTTCGGCCGGACAGAGATCCGCGATGCAATCGTCGCTCAGCTCGACGAACTGGCGTACTACAACACGTTCCGTGGCACGTCGCATCCCCGGGCAATCGAGCTGTCGGCACGTATCGTCGGGATGATGAAAGACGATGGCGTGGCATCGGTCTTCTTCAGCAACGGCGGTTCCGATGCGGTGGAGGGCGCGCTGAAGCTCGCACGTCAGTATTGGAAGCTAAAAGGACAAGGTGATCGCACGAAGTTCATTTCGCTAAAGCAGGGCTATCACGGCGTGCATTTCGGCGGGATGAGCGTCAACGGAAACGCAAATTTTCGACGTCCGTACGAGCCGCTCCTGCCGGGCTGCTTTCACATCGACACGCCTTGGGTGTATCGCAACCCCTATACCGACGATCCGATCAAACTTGGTGAGATCTGTGCGCAGTTGCTTGAGCGCGAGATCCAGTTCCAAGGATCGGACACGGTGGCCGCATTCATTGCGGAGCCGGTGCAGGGCGCGGGCGGGGTAATCGTTCCTCCGCCGAACTATTGGCCGCTGGTGCGGGAAATCTGTGACAGCTATGGCGTGCTTCTCATCGCCGACGAGGTGGTCACGGGCTTCGGCCGCACCGGCCAGCTGTTCGGTACACGCCTTTGGAACGTCAAGGCCGACATGTGGTGCCTCGCTAAAGGCATTTCGTCCGGTTACGTCCCGTTGGGGGCCACAGCGATCTCTCGCAAGGTCGCGGATGTGTTCATGTCCGGGGACGCGTCGGGCGCCGCCATTTCGCACGGCTACACGTACAGCGGCCATCCCGTCGCAGCAGCAGCTGCACTCGCCGCGCTGGAGATTGTGGAGCGCGAGAACGTGGCGGCAAATGCGGCAACGCAGGGCCAATATCTGATGGAGCGACTGACAGACCTTGGTCGAAAGTCCCGGTTGATCGGCGATGTCAGAGGGGCCGGTCTCATGGTCTGTCTGGAGATGGTGGCGGACAAGAAAACCAAGGCTGCGTTCGGTCGCGGGGCTAAGGAAGTGTCACGGGTGGCGCGGGAAGCATACGTGCGCGGCGCGATGGTCCGCACTTCGGGATCCAACATCATCTTGTCCCCGGCGCTAACGATAAACAAGGAAGAGGTCGATTTCCTGTGTGATGTCCTCGAGGGCGCCTTCAAGGCCGTGGAGGAACAGTGACGATTCGCCTTAGCTCACGGCGAGTCCGTGAAGCCCTCGAGCGCGAACAGGAAGAGTTCGCGCGGCTGCATCCACTTTCGAGACAGCTGTTCGAAGAAGGTCATCGTCACTACCTTTACGGAGCTCCTTCGCACTGGTTTCGTCGCTGGGCCGGCAAGTTTCCTGTGTTTGCGAAAGAAGCATCCGGGGCGGAGCTACGCTGCGTCGACGGTATGCGCTACGTTGACTTCTGTCTGGGAGACACAGGCGCCATGTGCGGCCACGGACCGCGCGCCGTGGCGAAGGCCGCGTCCGAGCAGCTCGACCGCGGTGCGACGCTCATGCTGCCGACCGAGGATGCTTCGTGGGTCGGGGAGGAGTTGACGTGGCGGTTTGGCCTGCCGTATTGGGGATTTACGACCTCGGCCAGTGATGCGAATCGCGCGGCGATTCGCATGGCACGGATGATCACCGGTCGCGAAAAAGTACTGGTTTTTAACGGATGCTATCACGGGTCGGTTGAAGAGGCGCACGTTGCGCTGGACGCCGCGGGCACGATGGTCATGCGCAATGGTATCCACCCGAACGCTGTGGATCATGAACGCGTCTCGGTCGTGGTCGAATTCAACGACATTGAGGCGCTCGAAGAAAAGCTCGCGACAAAAGACGTTGCATGTGTATTGACCGAGCCATTCATGACGAACTACGGAATGGTCGCACCCGCGCCGGGATTCCACCAGGCGTTGCGTGAAGCGACCCGTCGCCATGGCACGCTTCTGCTGATCGACGAAACCCACACGTTTTCCAGCGGGCCTGGCGGTTATTCCCAACTCCATGGGCTCGAGCCAGACATGCTTGTCCTTGGTAAAGCAGTGGGAGGTGGCATTCCGGTTGGGCTTTATGGTGTCAACGCAGAGGTCGCGCGCCGGATGTGGAACGCGGTGCCCAAGGTGGATCCGACAAAGGTGCGTCAAAGCGCACATCTTGGTTTCGGTGGCACGCTGGCGGGCAGTGCCCTGCAGGTGGCGGCCGTGCGTGCCGTGCTTGCGGAGGTGCTGACTCCAGCGGCATTCGCCCACATGGTCGGCCTCGCTGAAAGTCTGGCCGCGCGCATGAGGCAGGTACTCGGCGAATTCGCGCTGCCGTGGTACGTGGAGCAATTGGGGGCACGCGTCGAGACCATGTTTGCGCCGGCGCCCCCGATGAATGCTGCCGACGTAAACGCTGGGCGCGACGGAGATCTCGAAGCCCTGCTGCACGTGTATTTCCTTAACCGTGGAGTGCTGATCACGCCATTCCACTGCATGCTCCTGATGTGCCCTGCCTCCGCGACAGCTGACGCCGACAGGTACGTCGAGGTTCTCAAGGAATTCTGCAAATTCGTTGTCACGGAGTGCAGCGAGAGCGAGGTGCGTGCATGAATCACTTTCGACTGACCGGGCGCGTCGCCCTGGTTACCGGTGCACGGCCAGGAATCGGTGGGGCGATCGCTCATGCACTGGGAAGCGCCGGCGCAGAGGTGGTGCTGGCCAATCGCACGCTCTCTGCTGCGCAGGAGGTGTCGCACGAGCTCGAAGCGGAAGGCATCCCCGCTCACGTCGTTCCCTTCAGCGTCGATCGCGCCGGGATTCGGGAAATGATCGATCAGGCACTGTCCGCGACCGGCGGCCGGCTGGACGTGGTTTGCCACAACGCAGGCGGGTGTCAGTGGCTCGGCCTCGACGCTTTGGATGAGCCTGTCCTGGACGAAACCCTCGCGCTTAATCTGACGAGCGGCTTCTGGCTCCTTCAGGCTGCCCTTCCTGCGCTTCGGCGCAGCGAGGCAGGGCGTTTTATCGTCACCTCATCGATCACCGGGCCACGGGTGGCAATGGTTGGTGCCTCCCACTACGCTGCGGCCAAAGCGGGCGTGAATGGCTTTATCAAGGCCGCGGCGCTGGAACTGGCAAGCAGTGGCATCACGGTAAATGGTGTCGAACCGGGGCTGGTGGCGAAGGATCGGGGCCGCCTGAGCCGACCGGAGGCTCTGGCGCGGCTCACCCGTTACATCCCCCTGGGGCGCCCGGGGGCGCCCGAAGACATTGCGTCCGCTGTGCTGTTCCTGGCCAGTCGGGAGGCTGGTTGGATTACCGGACAGACGATCGTGATCGACGGCGGCACTACGCTGCCCGAGTCGGGGTACGCAATGGAGGAGCTTTGGACTTCCTCGCACAAGGTATCTCCAGGAGGGCAGAAATGAAACCGGGATTGAATATCCTGATTATCGGCACTGCTGACACAAAGGCCGACGAGCTTCAGTTCATGAAGCAGTGCATCGAGCGCGAAGGTGCTCGTGCCGCCATCATGGACGTGGGTGTGCTCGGTACCCCTGCCTTCGACCCCGAAATCTCCAATGCCAAGGTCGCCGCAGCCGCGGGGATGGCATTGAAAGATGTAGCAACTCTGGGCGACGAAAATGCTGCAATGACCAAAATGGCCGAGGGGGCTGTGCGGCTCACTCTTGACCTCTACGCGAAAGGGAAGGTCCAGGGTGTGCTGGCCCTCGGCGGCACGATGGGCACAGATCTCGCCCTGGACGTCACAGCTTCGCTGCCGCTCGGCATGCCGAAGTTCATCGTGACTACAGTTGCCTATTCACATCTTGTCCCTCCGGATCGGCTGGCCCCCGACGTCATGATGATTCTCTGGGCCGGCGGGCTCTATGGCCTCAATTCAATCTGCAAGGCCACCCTCAGCCAGGCGGCGGGGGCCGTTCTCGGCGCGTGCAGCACGGTGGTGACGTCGAAATCCGCGCGGCCCCGCGTTGCTGTCGGGGGGCTGGGGAAATCCTGCCTTAGCTACATGGTGGAGCTTACGCCGCAGCTGGAAAAACGCGGCTACGAGCCCGTCGTCTTCCACTGCACAGGCATGGGCGGCCGTGCGATGGAATCGCTGATCGAGCAGGGCACATTCGTCGCAGTCTTCGATTTCGCGTTGTGTGAGCTCAGCAATGTCCTGCGCGGATCCGTCGTCAACGCCGGGACTTCGAGGCTGGAGACGGCGGGCAGACTCGGCGTCCCGCAAATTATCGCGCCCGGTGCCAGCGACATGGTGGACGTGCAGACGTGGGCACCGTTGCCCGAGGCCTATAAGGGCCGCCCATACCACGCTCACAACCGCCTGATCGCATCGGTCACGACTACGCACGAGGAGCGTCGTGAGCTCGCAGGCTTCGTCGCGAAAAAAGTGAACTCGGCGAAGGGGCCAACCGCGTTCCTGCTGCCGCTGAAAGGCATCCACGCGTGGGATGCCCCTGGCGAGGCGCTGCATGATCCGGAAGGCCATCAAGTGTTCATCGACGAGTACAGGAAGCTGATCAAGCTCCCTGTCGATCTTCGCGTGCTCGACATGCATATCAACGACTCTTCCTTCGTACAAGAGGCACTCGGCATTTTCGACCACTGGGTTGAAACTGGTTTGATTCAGTCGGGCGTTCCGACGACTACAGGAGTTTGAGGATGTCTCGTTTCAAGGACAAGACGGCGCTCGTCACGGGTGCAGCCTCCGGGATTGGTCTTGAGCTCGTATGTCAGCTACAGCGGGAAGGCGCGAATGTCATCGCTGCGGACATTGGGTTCGATGGAAAGCTACCGCTCAAAGCTCAACTCAATCTGGACGAGGTGTTGCTCGACGTTCGCGGTGACGAAGACGTTCAACGCGTCGTGAGCATGGCAATCGATCGTTGGGGTCAAATCGACGTCCTGGTCAACGCAGCGGGCGTGATGGTGGCAGACGATGTCGAGGAGATCCGCGACGAGACATGGAACACCATCCTCGATGTCAACCTCACCGGCACTATGCGCATGTGCCGCGCAGTGTTGCCTCACATGCGTCGCCGCAGGCGAGGTTCGATCGTCAACGTCTCATCGGTCGCCGCCTTCAATGCGTCGGCGGGCATGGCGTCTTATGCCGCCAGCAAGTCGGGCCTCGTTGCGCTGACGCGGGCCCTGGCGAACCGCTATGGCGCCGACGGCGTTCGCGCAAACTGCGTTTGCCCGGGATGGGTGCGCACGCGTATGAGCGAGGCCGAAATGGCAGAGTTTGCCGAGACGAATGGAACGACAGTCGAACAGGAGTTTGGGCGGGTGGCCCAGCGCATCGCGCTCGGCCGTGTGGCTGTTCCATCGGAAATAGCGACGTGCATCGCATTCCTCGCTTCCGACGACGCATCCTTTGTGACAGGCGCAGCCCTGGTGGCCGACGGTGGAGCGCGTACCGCAGCCCTCTCTCGTTTGCACTAGTGCGACCGGATTCAAGATACCGAAGGTGTTTACTATGACTCAATCTCTGCCTGAACGTGCCCGTGTCGTCGTGATCGGCGGCGGCATCATCGGCGCTTCAACTCTTTATCACCTGGCCCACAAGGGCATTTCCGACGCTGTGCTGCTAGAGCGGGACCGGTTTGCCAGCGGTACCACCTGGCATGCTGCGGGTATCGTTGGTCAGTTGCGTGACTCGAAGGCGCAAACGGAGCTTGCACAGTACACGACGCGACTGTTCCAGTCTCTGGAAGAGGAAACCGGACAGGCCACGGGTTATAAGGAAAACGGGTCGATGACCGTTGCGCTCACGCCCCAGCGCCTGGAACTGATTCGTCGCAATGTTTCAGCTGCCAAGCGGATGGGCGTGCCTTGTCTCTACCTCACGCCGGAGGAGATCAAGGAGCGGTGGCCGTTGCTGCGAACGGACGACTTGCTGGGCGGCCAATTCGTGCCTTCAAACGGTCAGGTGAACCCGCTCGACGTGACGGCCGCGCTCATAAAGGGTGCAAAGCAGAAAGGCGCGAAGGCCTTCGAGAACACGCCTGTGGTTGACGTCGTTGTCAAGGACGGGAAAGTCCAGGCGGTCAAGACTACGCATGGCGATATTGCCTGCGAACGGGTGCTTCTGGCCGGCGGTATGTGGACCCACGCGTTCGCGAAAAGGCTCGGCATTTCCGTGCCCTTGCACGCGGCTGAGCACTATTACATCGTGACGGAAGCGTTGCCTGGGCTCGCGCGTACGACGCCGGTGCTCACGGTCGCCGACGAACGTGCCTACTACAAGGAAGACGCCGGCAAACTGCTCGTAGGCTTCTTTGAAGCAACGGGAAATGCGTGGCCGAAGCGGGGAATGGAGATTCCGTCGAGCTTCTCATTTTCGGAACTCCCGCCGGATATGGACCATATGGAGCCACAGCTCCTGTCAGCATTCGATCGAGTGCCGGTGCTGCAGAATACCGGAATCCAGTTATTCTTTTGCGGTCCCGAAAGCTTCACACCGGACGGCCGGGCCTACATGGGTCCGAGCGCGGAGGTCGGCGGTGTGTACGTGGCCGCCGGGTTCAATTCGAACGGCATCCTGTCATCTGGCGGCGCAGGAAAGGTGATGGCGGACTGGCTGATCGACGGTCTGCCGCCCGTCAGCATGGGTGCGCTGCACGCGCAGCGAGCCTTGCCGTTCCAGGCCAACGACCGCTACTTGCGCGAACGGGTGGGAGAGTCGCTTGGCATGCATATGACGCTGCACTGGCCCGGCCACCACGTACATACTGCGCGAGGGGTGCGCCACTTCCCGCTTCACGACCGACTCATTGCAGCCGGCGCAGTAATGGGCGAGCGAATCGGCTGGGAGTTTCCGCTGTATTTCGACGAGCCCGGCGCACAGTTGCCCGACGAGCCCAGCCTCAAGCGACAGGCGTGGTTCCCGATGGTGGAGCGCGAATGCCTGGCCGCCCGCGATGCGGCACTGCTCGTCGATCAGAGCTGCTATGGCAAGCTGCTCGTCAAGGGACGCGATTCGCTGAAGGCGCTGGAACACGGGTCCGCCAACCGTATTGACGTACCGGTGGGGCAGTCCGTCTATACGCATTGGCTGAACGACCGGGGCGGCATCGAGGCCGACATCACCATCACGCGCCTCGCCGAGCAAGAGTTTTTTGTTGTCACGGGGCACCCAAGCCAGGTCCGCGACCGCTGCTGGTTCGAAGCTCATCTGGACGCTTCGTGGAACGTTCAGATCCACGACGTCACGACAGCGTATGCCATGTTCTCGTTGAGCGGTCCGCGCTCCCGCGAGATCCTGCAGCAGGTAACCGACGCCGATGTCTCCAATGCGGCATTCGCTTTCGGACAGGCGAGGTTAATGGACGTCGGACTGGCCCGCTGCTGGGTGTTGCGCCGTAGCTTCCTTGGAGAGCTGGGATACGAGTTCTATCCGACGAACGACGTCGCGAGGCACGTTTTCGGCGAATTGATGAGCGCTGGCGAGCCGCGTGGCATGCGCCTTGGAGGCTTCCTGGCAATGAACCATTGTCGCCTCGAGAAGGGCTTCGTGCATTTCGGTCACGACATCGGCGAAGACGATACACCGCTGGAAGCGGGTCTCAGGTTCGCAGTCGCGTGGGACAAGGATGTGAACTTCATCGGCCGCAATGCGCTGGAACGCCAGCGTGACGCCGGGCCTCTCGAAGTGCGGCTGGTGAACCTCAAGGTGCGCGAAGCGAACCTTGACGATGGCCCGTATCTGTACCGTAACGAGCCTGTCTGGAAGGGCGACGAGCTGGTGGGCTATGTAACGTCCGGAGCGTGGGGTTTCCGGCTCGGCGGCTCGTTTGGCATGGCGTCCGTCAAACGTAAGGGCGGGGTCACCCCTGAGTGGCTGCGCGAGGGTGGATTCGAGGCGGAGGTAGCCGGCGTCCGTCATTCGGTAGATCTACAGTTTAGCGGCTACTACGACCCGAAAAGCGAGCGCATGCGCGGCTGACCCCTGAGGAACTCGAGATGGATGAACGATACAACGTGCTGTTTGAACCGGTGAAGATCGGCCCAGTCACGGCGAAAAACCGATTCTTTGCCGTCGCTCATAGCGCCGGAATGGGCTTTGCACAGCCCCATGCAACCGCGGCGCTTCGCGCGATGAAGGCGGAGGGCGGCTGGGCAGTTGTGTGTACCGGAGTCTGCGAGATCGATGAGACGTCGGACATGATGGGCCATCAGAACGATCGCCTTTGGGACGATCACGACGTCGCCTGTCATCGGCTGGCAACCGATGAAATTCACAAGCACGGCTCCCTCGCCGCAGTCGAACTGGCCCATCTCGGTCTCGGTGCCCGAAACCTGTACAGCCGTGTACCTGCATTGGGTCCGGGCAGTCTGAAATGTACCTCGTCATATGTGCCGACGCAGTCCATGCCCATGACAATTGCGGACATCCAGGCGTTTCGCGCCGCACATCGCCGCGCCGTCGGGCGAGCGGTGGCGGCTGGTTACGACATTGTCTATGTCTACGCCGCACACGACCGAGCACTCCCGCTCCATTTTCTGTCGACCCGCTACAACAAACGCACGGACGAATATGGCGGCTCATTGGAGAACCGCATGCGTCTCTTGAAGGAGTTGATCGAAGATACGATCGACGAAGTGAGGGGGCGTTGTGCCGTGGCGGTCCGCTTCGCGGTGCATGACTTCACTGGAGCAATATCCGCCAAGGAAGAAGGACGCGCAGTGATCGAGGCGCTCGGCGAGTTGCCGGATCTATGGGACGTGAATGTCAGTCCGTGGTCGTTCGACTCATCAACTGCCCGTTTCGCCGAAGAGGGCTTTCAGGACGAGTACATCGGCTTTGTTAAGGCGCTCACATCGAAGCCAGTGGTAGGCGTTGGCCGCTTTACGTCTCCTGATGCGATGGTGTCTCGCATCAGGCGCGGGCTCGTCGACTTCGTGGGTGCTGCTCGCCCCTCGATTGCCGATCCGTTCATTCCAGAAAAGGTGCGAACCGGGCGAATTGAAGAGATTCGCGAGTGCATTGGTTGTAATGTGTGTGCGTCAACGGAAATGTACGGTGTGCCGATTCGCTGCACGCAGAACGCAACCATCGGCGAAGAGTGGCGCAAGGCCTGGCATCCGGAGCGGACGTCCAAGTTCCCCGGTCAGCAAAGCGCGCTGATCATAGGCGCTGGTCCTGCGGGACTTGAGGCAGCACTGACTCTGGCACAACGGGGCGTAGAGGTGTCGATCGTTGATCGCGAGAGTGATCTCGGCGGACGGATCGAATGGGAGTCGAAGCTCCCTGGGGCGCAGACCCTCGCACGGGTGCGCGATCATCGCATCTATCAGCTGGAGCGCATGAGCAATGTTCAGATCTACCGGCGCTCGCCGGTTGGTGTTGACGACATTCTGCAGTTCGGCGCCCAGCGCATTGTGCTCGCGACGGGATCCCACTGGAGGACGGATGGCGTGGGGCCGGCGACACCGAATGGAATTACAGGGCTGGAGCATGTTCATATCCTGTCACCCGAAGCAGTTGTCGGCGGTGCTGCAATTGCGGGGCCGGTTGTGGTGTACGACGACGATCACTATTACGTAGGACATGCGGTTGCTGAGTGGTTGCGCGCCAAGGGCTACGACGTCACGCTTGTCACGCCTCTGGCCGATGTCTCCCAATGGTCGTACTACACGCTCGAGCTCAGGCGGATCGAGGAGCGTCTGGAGGATGCTGGAATTACGTGTGTCACGAAGACGAGGATCAAGGCGGGGCGTTCCGGCGCCTTACTCCTCGCCAGCGGAAGGAAGGAATCGAGCATAGCATGCGGCACGTTCGTGCCCGTGACTCTGCGCACCCCAGACCGAATGCTGATGGACGAACTGGAGGCTCGGCGCAGCGAATGGCAGAACGCGGGCGTCGAGTCTGTCGACCTGATAGGGGACGCGATGGCGCCGGGAACGGTTGCCGCGGCGGTCTACGCGGGAGCGGCCTATGCCAGGGAGCTCGGAGAAGCGCGCCGCAGCGAGTCTTTCCTGCGTGAGCGCGCGGTTCTTTAGCGCACGGTACCGCACGATCCAGTTCATTGAACCTGTTGAGATAGACATGACATATACGACCAAGCTTCCAAACACCTACACACTGCGCGTGACGTGTCCGGCCACCACGGGGATCGTTGCTGCGATCAGTGGTTTCCTCGCCGAACATAACTATTACATTAACGAAATGTCGCAGTACGACGACGAGGAAGCGCAGCGCTTCTTCCTCCGCTGCGTTTTTCAGGTGAACGGTGAGATCAAGGACGATGACCGTGACATGCTGGTTGGTTTCGAAATGCTGGCGGACCGCTTCACCATGGAGTGGTCGGTTCGGCGAACCGATCGCGCCCGGAGGGTCCTGTTGATGGTTTCCAAGTTTGATCACTGCCTTCGTGACCTGCTATACCGTTGGGAGGCAGGTGAGCTGAATATGGAAGTGGCCGCAATCGTATCGAATCACGAAACCCTCAAGCCGATCGCGGACAGGTACGGCCTGAGGTTCTTGTACATCCCCATAACGCCGGAGACGAAGTCGAAACAGGAAAATGCGCTGCGGGCGGTCATTTACGAAAAGAAGGTTGATCTGATCGTTCTGGCTCGCTACATGCAGATTCTGAGCGACGATATTGCCCGCGAATTGCATGGGAATTGCATCAATATTCACCATTCGTTCTTGCCCAGCTTCAAAGGTGGGTCGCCATATGCGCAGGCGCACAAACGCGGTGTCAAGCTGATCGGCGCCACGTCGCATTACGTCACCGGCGAGCTGGACGAAGGTCCCATCATTGAGCAGGACATTCGCCGCGTTGACCATCGCTACTCCGTCGCGGAGATGCAGGCGATGGGCCGGGACGTGGAATGTCAGGTGCTCTCCAGGGCACTGAAGATGCACCTGGAAGACCGTGTCTTCCTCGACGACAACAAGACGATCGTCTTCTCCTAAACACGATTTGACCTCTAGGCTATTGAGACGCGATATGTCCGCAAAAGTGATTGACGGCAAAGCCCTCTCCCGGACGATCCGGGAAAAGCTCGCTGGGCTCGTCGAAAAATTGAAACAGCAACACCAGATAACCCCTGGCCTTGCCGTCGTTCTGGTCGGGGACGATCCAGCCAGCGAGATTTATGTGCGCAACAAAGCCCGGCAGACCGTCGAGGTCGGCATGCAATCGTTCGAGCATAAATTGTTGCCGACTGTCAGCCAGAAAGAACTCCTTGACCTGATTGCAAGGCTAAACGCCGACCCGGCGGTGCACGGAATCCTGGTGCAGCTACCGCTGCCCGGTCACATCTCCGACAAGCAGGTGATCGAGAGCATTGCTCCCGCGAAGGACGTCGACGGATTTCATCCCGAGAATGTCGGGCGGGTCGCGAGCGGAGAGGGCGGGATTGTTCCTTGCACCCCGATGGGTTCGATGATGCTGATACGTGACGCGCTGGGTGACATTGCCGGGATGAACGCCGTGGTTGTCGGTCGATCGAACATTGTAGGGAAGCCGATGGCGCAGTTGCTGTTGGCGCAGAACTGCACGGTTACGGTCGCACACTCCCGTACTCGGGATATTCCCGCGCTGGCGAGAACAGCGGACATCCTGGTGGCGGCCGTTGGGCGCCCTGAAATGATCAAGGGGGACTGGGTGAAACCTGGCGCCTGTGTCATCGACGTCGGGATCAACCGTGTTTTGAACGTTGGCGGTGAGGGGTACAGAGTTGTGGGCGATGTCGACTATCGCGAAGTGGCAGAAGTGGCCGCCTGCGTCACACCGGTTCCCGGTGGCGTCGGACCGATGACAATCGCCTGCCTTCTCGCGAACACCTATCTGGCGACCTTGGCAATCCACGGCATCTCATCGGACGCAACTTTCTGAGAGCGAGCCCGTACACGATCGGGCATCTGGAATAAACAGTTATGGGATGGAACTATGAAGGTGATGGTCGCGGTCAAGCGAGTCTCAGACTCGAATGTCAAGGTACGAGTCCGTTCCGATGGGCTTGGCGTTGACGTTAGCAACATCAAAATGTCGATGAACCCGTTCGACGAAATCGCGGTCGAAGAAGCGGTACGCCTGAAGGAAGCCGGCGTGGCGACCGAAGTGATCGCGGTGTCCGCGGGTGTCCTGCAGTCGCAGGAGACCCTGCGCACGGCACTGGCGATCGGCGCGGACCGCGCGATCCTGATCGAATCAAATGAAGACCCGCAGCCGTTAGCGGTCGCAAAGCTGCTCAAGGCGCTGGTAAACAAGGAACAGCCTTCGTTGGTGATTTTAGGCAAGCAGGCGATCGACGACGATTCGAATCAGACTGGCCAGATGCTCGCCGCGCTGGCTAATCTGCCGCAAGCGACGTTTGCGTCGAAAGTTGTCGTGACAGACGGTAAAGCTACTGTGTCGCGCGAGGTGGACGGCGGCACGGAAACGTTGTCGCTGACGCTGCCGGCCGTGGTCACAACCGATCTGCGCCTGAACGAGCCGCGTTATGTCACGCTGCCCAACATCATGAAGGCGAAGAAGAAGCCGCTGGAAATCGTGAAGCCGGAAGACCTCGGAGTTGATGTCACCCCGCGCCTGAAGACGCTGAAAGTGGTCGAGCCGCCGAAACGCGGCGCCGGTGTAAAGGTGCACGACGTGAAAACGCTGGTCGAGAAGCTGAAGACCGAAGCCAAGGTGCTGTAAGGGAGTGAAGGCAAATGACGATTCTGGTAATTGCGGAACACGATAGCGCGACGGTGAAGGTCGCGACGCTGAACACGATGGGGGCTGCGGCAGTGATCTCCACTTTCCTCGACAAGGAAATTCACGTGCTGGTGGCCGGTCACAACGCGCAGGGCGCGGCCGACGCGGCTGCGAAGATCGCCGGCGTATCGAAAGTGCTGCTCGCCGACGCGCTGCAACTGGAAGCTGGTCTCGCGGAAAACGTCGAAGCGACGGTGCTGAACATCGCAAAGAATTACACCCACATCCTCGCGCCCGCGACTGCTTACGGCAAGAACATTACGCCGCGTATCGCAGCCAGGCTCGACGTCGCGCAGATCAGCGACATCACCGCAGTGGATTCTGCGGACACGTTCGAGCGCCCGATCTACGCGGGCAACGCGATCGCGACGGTTCAGTCTCAGGACCCGATCAAGGTCGTCACGGTGCGCATGACCGGTTTCGACGCGGTGGCAGCCGAGGGCGGCAGCGCTGCAATCGAGAAGATCCAAGCCGCCGCAGACGCAGGCATCTCGCAGTTCGTAAGCCGTGAAGTGACAAAGCTGGACCGCCCGGAACTGACCTCCGCGAAAATCATCGTCTCGGGTGGCCGGGGGCTGGGCAATGGCGAAAACTATACGAAGGTTCTCGAGCCGCTGGCGGACAAGCTGAACGCAGCGCTCGGCGCCTCGCGCGCGGCAGTCGATGCGGGCTTCGTGCCGAACGACTACCAGGTCGGCCAGACCGGCAAGATCGTCGCGCCGCAACTGTATGTGGCGGTGGGCATCTCGGGTGCGATTCAGCATCTGGCCGGGATGAAGGACTCGAAAGTCATCGTCGCGATCAACAAGGACCCGGAAGCGCCGATCTTTAGCGTCGCCGATTACGGACTGGTGGGGGATCTTTTTGACTTGACACCAGCGCTAGTAAATGAACTTGGCTAACCTGCGGAGTAAAAATGCTTAAACACACACCGTATTATCACAAGTTGGTTGCGGCTGGAGCGAAGCTGCAGGATCGTGGCGGATTCGCCACGCCGAATTTCTTCTCGTCCGTCGCGGACGAGAACACGGCCGTGCGCGAGCGGGTCGGCATGTTCGATGTCTACTATCAGGTTGGCGTGGAGGTAAAAGGCAAGGATGCAGAGAAATTGCTGGAGCGAGCACTGGTCAATGACGTCAGGCGGATGCGCGACGGCGGCGTGCTATACAGCTCCGTTTGCAATGAGAAGGGTGGGATCGTTGATGACTTGACCTGCTTCCGGTTTGACGGCAACAAGTTTTGGCTCTCGCCGACTCCGTCAAGGGTTCACGCAGTCGTCGAGGCGGTCAGCCGACTCATCGGTTCATTAAGTGTGACGGTAACTAACCTTGGTTACTCAAACGCATATCTTTCGATACAGGGGCCCAACTCCCGCGAATTGTTGTCTGAGTTGACCGACGCCGACGTTTCGCGCGACGCCCTCAAGTATTTTTCGTTTAAGACGGGCAGTGTCGCTCAGGTGCCGGAGGCAATGATTTCGCGTACCGGGTACTCGGGCGAACTCGGCTACGAGCTTTTCTTCCCGGTCGAATACGCCGAGCATGTTTGGGATGCGGTCGCGGATGCCGGTAGGAAATTTGACATCAGGCCTTGTGGGATGAAAACGATGCGTTCGCTGCGCATCGAGAAGTCGTATTTGCTGTATGGCCTTGATATCAATGAGAACACCGACCCCCTCTCAGCCGGATTGGGCTGGACGGTCAGGTTTGACGACCGGGATTTTGTCGGACGCTCCTCGCTCGATCTGTTAGCCTCGACGGGTGTCTCAAGTCAGCTGCGGTTGATCGACACAGGGTCGATCAATCCAATCCTACACGGTGAAAAGGTATTCCACAACGGAGAGGAGGTTGCGGTGGTGACCTCGGGTGATCCCGGTTTTCATCTCGGGAAGACCTTTGCTTTTGCATACCTTCCGACCGCGCTCGCAGTGGAAGGCACCGAGGTGGAGATCGGTCTTGCGGACGAAAGCGGGAAGGTCGCTGGCACCGTTTTGTCTCAGGCACCATATGATCCGATGCGGAGCCGGTTGACGTCGTGAGTTAGTGCGGTCCACAGTGCGAACTCAGAAAGTGTCCGTCTGACCGCTCGCGATAAACTAGTTCAATTTATTTGAGCATTTGGTCTGTGCGGAACGACCAAAGATTCCAGGGCGTCGCCATTGACCGGAAGATTCGCGAGTACTGTTTAGCGCAGTCTGCTCCCCCATATACGAGGACATCCGATAGCGCTTCACCTATTGCACGTTAGTCGCACGCCATAGACGCGTGCACACGCTCCGAGGTCGTGTGCCGCGCCTTCGACCAGCATGCCTACACGGCATGGACTCGTATCCAGCGCAATCAGCGCGACGCGATACATATTCAGCGGCGCGTAGGCGCGAATCGCAGGTATGTCAGAAGCTGCTCCACTGATTTATGCCCAAGGCCCGCGAGTTCCATAGTACAAAATGATAATAAAGCGTCTTCATGAGCGACTGCTGCAGCGAGTGCGCACATGGCTGTCAGCGCCCCACGATGCGCGATCTCGTGATAGATATCCCGGTAATACAAAACGTCGCTTCGGAAACAGGATATGAACTCGGACCATGGCTGCGTCTTTAAATGCGCCGCCTTGCGCCGGCCCTCTAAAATCGCCTCGCTGGGGTCGGGCAGATAAATCTGGTGTGCAGTCAGGCACGAGCGCAGGCGGGCTTTCGTCTCATTCTCAACCTGAAGGATGATCGCGAGTTTGTATCTTTCGTCGAGGTCTTCAGCTTGCGCCAACATGGTATTGAAGAAGGCCTCGCCCTCTACTTCTCCTTGATGGAGGAAAAGAAGGTCGGCAGCTTGTTGAGTAAGCGGCTCGCGATGGCCGTTGTAGACGGGCGCAAGAATCGGCATCAAAGTGATGTCCATCATTTTCGAAGTGGTGGACACCATTTTGTCAGAGCCAACTCAGAGGCCTGGCAGCCGTAAAGGC
>NZ_VZQQ01000057.1 GCF_014397785.1 Paraburkholderia podalyriae | reverse complement strand
CGCGCGGATACGCCAGCTTCAAAACCATGCGGACCGTGCTGTTCCTGATCGCAGGCAAGCTCGACTTCTCGGCCTTCAATCCACATGCCTCGTGAGCCGCATTACCCACTCCACTTTTGAAATAGCCGGAATTGTAACGAGCCAGATTCTGGTTCCGTTGATAGTTTCCGAAGAGCCGCTGGACAGCCTCAACCATGCCTTCACGCGCTTGTCCGAGAAATTTGAGCCGTGGCGCAAATCACATACCGGAAATGTATACGACCGAGTCCTGTATCAAGAGAAAAGCGGCCGCTGGTACCCATTGAACGTATTGCGCGATGCAGCGATTGCCCGTGAGGAACATGAGTTCATCCGGGCAGAGTGGGTGCGAATTCAGAAAGTGCTCCGCTCGCCCCTGCTACCTTCTGGCTCGGAATAATCATGGTCGCGCGCCGCCGAAATGTGGCGCCTGCTGTTCAAACTTGCTGTCTGGACAAATATCTGTCAAGACTGTGGGCTGCTCAGACGCAGAACACCCCTGCCACCAATCTTGGCCAGGCTCTCCGCAGCCGAGCGGGCACTATGTATGGAGCAGCCGGCAGCTCGCCGTCATTCATCTCTTGCGCCGTTTGCTCCGTCTGATGCCAAAGGTCGTGCTCTAGTTGCACCCGCTCGTAAAGCAGCGACCATCGGCCGTGCAACAGCTCTGGGGAGCAATTCGCGACGTTTGCAAACAGGTCGGCGGCCTGCACCGACCACGGTGCTGCGCCTTCTGGGTGGTTGTCGGCAATAAGGCTCGCGACGGCACGGTCGAGCCGCTCGCGCAGGCTTAACCCGCATTTCTGTGCGGACACGATTGCCGCCGCCATCACGGCGGGTGACATGTGCAGCACAGTGCGAACGCCTGACGACGTGCTGTCAAGGCAAGTTGTTTCCATAGTCTGATGGCCTCCGTCGTTTGGCTGACGGTCGCAGGATGGCTTAGCGGCGCAGGATTTCCACGCAGTTTTTGTTACCAAATCCCGACGGGTGACTACACGAGATGTGCCTGGCCACGGCGGCTGGGACGCTTCTTGAGGTCATATCCGGCTCCCGATGTCGCGCGCGCGTGCGGCGGGTACGAAAGCAACGGCGAAGGCCGAGGCCGACGAATGTGCAGCTCGAGTTGGGGAAGGGCAGCTGCCAGACTATTGTCCGGCATCTGCGGTTGCAGGCGCTCAAATGCAATGGGGCGCAACGCAGGCCAAGTCTGTGGGCCTGCCGCATCCGACGAAATGTCAGCCTACGCATATAAGAAAAGGGCCACGCCGTGTGGGAAAATTGTGGGAAAGCGGCTTTTTGCGTTTTCCTGTGGGAAATTTCCTAGGGCGGTAACTTTGCTGGAAATCTAAGCCAGAAAAGGCTTTGAGAGATTTGGTGCCCAGGGCCGGAATCGAACCGGCACGCCTTGCGGCGGGGGATTTTGAGTCCCCTGCGTCTACCAATTTCACCACCTGGGCAGATACTGCGGCGCGCATGGGGGAGATCAGCGCGCGAAGAAGACGCAGATTATGGCCGAAAATCGGTGGACGGGCAAGCCGACTGCTTTCGCCCGCTCAGACCGTGCGCGAGAACCGTTCGAGTGTCTGCTCGCCGAGATAGCGATCAAATACCATCGCGAGATTGCGCACCAGCATGCGGCCGGCCATCCGCACTTCGAGCTTGCGCGCGCTGAGCGAGATCAGCCCGTCGTCCTCGAATGAACGCAGACGCGCGAGTTCCGGCGCGAACGTGTCGGCGAAGTGGATGCCGTATGCCGTCTCGAATTCGTCGAAGCGCAGTTCGAGGTTGCACATGAGCTGCGTGATCACGTCGCGGCGCAGACGGTCGTCGGCGGACAGGCGGACGCCGCGCGCGATCGCGAGCCGGCCCGCATCGATCGCGTCGGCGTAAGCGGGCAGCGCTCTCGCGTTCTGTGCGTACACGTCCCCGACCTTGCCGATCGACGATGCGCCAAAGCCGATCAGATCGCACTCGGCCCGCGTGCTGTAGCCCTGGAAATTGCGGTGCAGCGTGCGCCGTGCCTGCGCGCGAGCGAGTTCGTCGCCAGGCAGCGCGAAGTGATCCATGCCGATGTGGACATAACCCGCGTGCGTCTGCCGTTCGACCACCCGTTGCAGCAGAGCGAGCCGCTGTTCGCTCGACGGCAGCGTCGCGGAATCCATCTGGCGCTGCATCTTGAAGAGCTGTGGCATGTGCATCGTGTCGAACGTTTCGCGGAACTGCGGCGCGCTCGGGTAGGACGTATAACGAGGACCATTCGCGCTGTAGCGCGCGAGCAGGTCGGGGCGGAACAGGGTGTCGGCTTGGGACATGAGCGGGATCGGACGGTGGGCGGCAGTGGCACAATGCGGGTCTGGCAACGCGTTGCCAAGGTTTGAGTTCAGGAAAGATGACGTGGATCAAAGGTTGAACAGTGCACGGGTGGACGCTCACGCGTGCCGTCCCGATTGCGGCGCGTGCTGTATCGCGCCGTCGATTTCGAGTCCGATTCCGGGCATGCCGAACGGCAAGCCGGCGGGCGTGCGCTGCGTGCAACTCGGCGACGATCTGCGCTGCGCGATCTTCGGTCGGCCGGAGCGGCCCGCGTGCTGCTCGGGTCTGCAGCCGCAACTCGAGATGTGCGGCGCGAATCGCGGTGAAGCGCTCGCGTGGCTCACGCAACTCGAAGCGCAAACGCAACCGGCATCCCATCCATGACGCGCGGCACGCGGTCAGCGCCGTCGCCAACCACACCCCGCCGACGCAAGCCGATGTCCGCAAGGGCGTCCACAGGAGATTTCGCATGACTCGACCCGCAGCGCCGGCCCGGCGCCGCTTTTTGCGCGCAGCGCTGACTGGCAGCAGCGTGCTTGGCATCACTGTGTCGCTCGCGGCATGCGCGAGCCCGATGTTTCCGTTTATGCCGTCGCATTACACGTTCTCGCAACAGCAGGTGCAGGAGGCCGTGCAGCGCAAGTTCCCGTATCAGCGCACGGTGTCGCAGGTGTTCGAGGTCGCGCTGAGCAATCCGGTGGTGGGCATGCTGCCCGATGCGAACCGGGTGCAGGTGAAACTCGATGTGCGTTTCGCGAGCCCGTTCCTGCAACAGCCGGTCGATGGTGTATTCACGCTGTCGAGCGAACTCGCGTACGACGTGGCGAGCCGCTCGGTGATCCTCAAGTCGCCAAGTGTCGATAACGTCAGCGTGAGCGGCCAGGCGCAGGCCTACACGCAGCAGATCAACGCGGCCGCGGCGCTGCTCGCGACCCAGTTGCTGACCAACTATCCGATCTACACGTTCAAACCCGAGCAACTGCAATTTGCCGGCGTGAGCTACGAACCCGGTACAATCACCATCCTTACAAACGGCATACGCGTGCAGATCGTCGAAAAATGACGCGCACGCGCGGCCGCCTGGGCCGCGCATGCCAGCGATGACCGCGCGGCCCTCTTCGTTGCGACAACCTACCGCGATAAGGGGCACGGATGGACTGGCTACTGGCTTGCAAGGCGCTGATTCTCGGCGTGGTCGAGGGTTTGACGGAGTTTTTGCCGGTGTCGAGTACCGGGCATCTGATCGTCGTCGGCAGTCTGCTCGATTTCTCCGACGACGAACACGCAAAGACCTTCGATGTCGTGATCCAGCTCGGCGCGATTCTCGCCGTGTGCTGGGAGTTTCGCCGCCGCATCGGCACCGTGATCGTGGGTCTGCCGAGTCGGCCCGATGCGCGCCGCTTCGCGCTGAACGTGATCATCGCGACGATTCCGGCGGTCGTGCTCGGCCTGCTGTTCGAAAAGTCGATCAAGCAGGCCCTGTTCTCGCCGGTGCCGGTTGCGTTCGCGCTGGTCGCGGGCGGCGTCGTGATTCTGTGGGCGGAGGCGCGTCAGCGTGCGCGCGGCGACACGGCGGTGCGGGTGCGCAGCATCGACGATCTGAGCCCGCTCGATGCGCTGAAAGTCGGCCTCGCGCAGTGCTTCGCGTTGATTCCGGGAACCTCGCGTTCGGGCTCCACGATCATCGGCGGCATGCTGTTCGGCATCGAGCGTCGCGCCGCGACCGAGTTTTCATTCTTTCTCGCGATTCCGATCATCTTCGGCGCGACCGCCTACGAGCTGTACAAGGACTGGCATCTGCTCACCGCCGATGCGCTCGGCAGCTTCGCGCTGGGCTTCGCGGCGGCGTTCGTCAGTGCGTTCATCTGCATACGCTGGTTGCTGCGCTACGTCGCGTCGCACGACTTCACGGTGTTCGCGTGGTATCGGATCGGCTTCGGCCTGCTGATCCTGCTGATCGGTTATAGCGGCGGGTTGAGCTGGGCCGATTGAGCCCTGCCGCGCGATGAAAAAAGGTCCGCGTATGCGGACCTTTTTTGTTGGCTTGCCGTCTCGTCGCGTTACGCGGCGCCGCGCTTGCGGAACACGAGATCCCACACGCCGTGGCCGAGTCGCAGGCCGCGCCGCTCGAACTTCGTCACCGGACGGTAGTCGGGCCGCGGCGCGTAGGTGTCGGCGGTGTTCTCGAGCAACGGATCGGCGCCGAGCACTTCGAGCATTTGTTCGGCGTAGTTCTGCCAGTCGGTCGCGCAATGCAGATACGCACCCGGCTTCAGACGCGACACGAGTAGCGCGACGAACTTCGGCTGGATCAGCCGGCGCTTGTGATGGCGCGCCTTGTGCCACGGGTCGGGGAAGAAAATGTGCACGCCGTCGAGGCTGTCGGGCGCGATCATGTGCTCGAGCACTTCGACCGCGTCGTGCTGGATGATGCGGATGTTCGTAACCGACAGTTCGCCGATCAGCTTCAGCAGCGCGCCGACGCCGGGCTCGTGGACTTCGACGCCCAGGAAATCGTCGGCGGGACGTTGCGCGGCGATCTCCGCGGTGGTCGCGCCCATGCCGAAGCCGATCTCCAGTATGCGCGGCGCCTGTCGGCCGAACACGCCGGTCCAGTCGGGCTGCTGCGGCGCGTAGGGTACGACGAAGCGCGGACCGAACTCATCGAGCGCGCGGCGCTGGCCGGTCGACACGCGACCCGCGCGCGTGACGAAGCTGCGAATGCGGCGGTGATACAGCGTATCTGCCGGCGCTGCACCCGGCGTGCCATCGGCATTGTCCGCATGGTTGCCGGTGGGCTGGCCGGCGGCTGCGCTCGTGGGTGTCGGGGAGTCGTCCGGGAGGCCGGAGTCGTTTGGATCGTGGATCATCGTCGATGCTGCTGCAAGGGTGAGGGCTGCGCGTCGCGCGCACTATGCCGGGCCGTTGCCACTACAAAAAAGCCGCCTTCAGGGAGGCGGCTCTTGCTGGATTGCGCTGAACACTCAGCCGGAAAGTGGAGCGGGCGATGGGAATCGAACCCACGGCTCTAGCTTGGGAAGCTAGGGTATTACCATTATACGACGCCCGCGAAAGGCGAGATTTTACAGGGATTTCGGCCATTTGGGCAGGGGTATGGTTCGCGCGCGCGAACAGCAAACCCGTCTTTTCGCTTCGACGGTTCGAACGGCACTGACCTTCAGATACCGTCTCCGCTTGCCGTTAACCCGCCTGGTTCCCAACGCCGTGCGCTTTCGAAACCGGAAGCCAGCACGAGCCCGGCGCTCCCCTCCTGATCAAGAGACTCTCCCAAGATGCAGTGGCTTTCCAATCTGAAGCTGAGCCAGAAGCTTGTCGGCTCGTTGTTGCTGTGCGCATTCGTGACGGCCATCGTCGGCACGGTCGGTGTGCTGAAGGTGCGCGAACTCGCGACGATGCAAACCGAGATGTACGACCGCGAATTCGTGCCGGTGCGCGACGATGGCACCGCCGCCTGGCAAGCCGCCTCGCACTTCCGGGCCTGTATTCGTACATTCTGAATCCGGAGCCGGCCGGCCGCGCCGATACGGTGCGCCTGAATCACGGCGGCGAAGCGGCGATCCTGTCGGCGTTCGACTACGAGCGCAAGCACGCGACCACTGACGCGCAAAAGCAATTGCTGAGCGACTTCGACGCCGCCTATCCGGCCTATATGAGTTCGGTCGCGAAAGTGATGGCGCTTGCCGACCAGGGCGATCAGACCGGCGCGCTCGCGGAGCTCAAATCGACCACCGATCCGCTGCATGTCAAGCTGCGCACGCTGATGATCAAGCTGTCCGACGTGCGCGACGAACTGGCGAGGCAGCGCGTCGCGAACGGCTTCGACATGGTCCGCTCGGTGACGTGGTGGATCGCGGGCTGCGCGCTCGTCGGCGTCGCGATCGCGATCGGCCTCGGGCTGCTGGTGACGCGCGCGGTCGTGCGGCAGATCGGCGGCGAACCGGCCGAAGTCGCGAAGCTCGTCGAGCAGATCGCGAGCGGCGACCTGAGCCAGCGCCTGCACACCGACAGCACTGACGAGCGCAGCATCCTGCGGGCGGTCGCGCACATGCAGCAGCGTCTCGCGACGACGATCGACTCGATCCGCGAAAGCGCCGAGTCGGTCAGCATCGCTTCGCAGCAGATCGCGGGCGGCAACATCGATCTGTCCGCGCGCACCGAAGAGCAGGCCGCTTCGCTCGAACAGACCGCGGCGAGCATGTCGGAGTTGACGCAGACCGTCAGCCGCAACAGCGACAACGCGAGCGCGCTCGCGACTCAGGCGGCGCAGGTCGCCAACACCGGCAATACTGCCGTCGAGGACATGGTGCGGACCATCGGCGAGATCAGCGGCAGCTCGACCAGGATCTCGGAAATCACCGGCGTGATCGAGGGCATCGCGTTCCAGACCAATATTCTTGCGTTGAACGCGGCGGTCGAGGCGGCGCGCGCGGGCGAGCAGGGGCGCGGCTTCGCGGTGGTCGCAAGCGAGGTGCGCAATCTCGCGCAGCGCTCGGCGAGCGCGGCCAAGGAGATCAAGGAGATGATCACGACGTCGGTCGCGATCATCGAGGGCGGAACGCGGCAAGCGGCCGAAGTCAGCACAACGATGACCGATATCAAGGACGCGATCCATCGCGTGTCGGATATCGTCGGCGAGATCGCGACGGCCTCCGAGGAGCAGAACCGCAGCATCCACCAGGTCGGCCAGGCCGTCACGCAGATGGACGAGACCACACAGCAGAACGCGGCGCTCGTCGAACAGGCGGCGGCAGCAGCGCAATCGCTCGAAGTGCAGGCGCGCAATATGAAGCAGACGGTGTCGGTGTTCCGGACGGGGGAGAGCCGCGGTTTCGCGGCGGCCGGATCGAAGCCGGCGCCGACGTAAGCGCCGGCACGCGCACGTGTCGACAAGCTGACGTTGCCACAGCCGGCGATCGCCGCGCCTGCGCGCGAGCGCGCGGCGGCGACCGCGGCCGAGAGTGACTGGGGTACGTTTTGACCGACGGCTTGCGCGCGGCTCGGCGTCGAGCGTTAGCCGACCTACCCGCGCGATCAGCTCAGATCACGAAATAAGTCAGCTGAACCGCCGCGCGCGTGACAACCATCTGCAGCACCTGCACGATCACGAACAGCAGGATCGGCGACAGATCGATGCCGCCGAATTTCGGCAGCACGCGGCGCAGCGGATTCAGAAACGGCGCGGTCAGCTGATAGAGAATCGGCATCGCCTGCGAACGCGGATTGAGCCACGACAGCAGCGCCATCAGAATCGTCATCCAGATGATCAGATTGAGCGCCCATTTGATCGCCGTCAGCACCGCGACGATCAGCAGCGTCGGCACGAGCGTCAGTGGATCGGCGCCGGTCAGCACGATCATCAGGACGACGTAGATAATCGCGGTGATCAGCGTCGCGACCACGCTCGCCCAGTCGATGTTGCGTGTGCTCGGCAGAATGCGCCGCAGCGGCAGCACGATCCAGTTGGTCGCCTGCAGCACGGCGTTCGAGACCGGGTTGTACGGCGGCAGGCGCACGACCTGCAACCACGCGCGCAACAGCAGCGCCGCGCCGAACAACGTGAAAACGGTATTGAGTAGAAAACGGGCGATATCGCCAAACATCTCGTGTCCTTATGCTTCTGATATGACGGCCGAGGGCCGGCCGTGGGCTGCCGGCGTCGCCCGATCGGCGCGTGCCGGCGGATTACTGGACTTACCCGGTTAGCCAACCGGAAGTTCGACGCCATTGCGCGCGCCCTTCCGATGGCTGTCTGTCCGGCATCACACGGAAATCCGAACCTCGCTGATCAGGATCGTGCCGTTGCCGCCGTCGGTGTAGTTCGGGATATCCGCTAATAGTTGCTCGGACGCGGGCTTGAACACTTTATAGAACTCGTCCGCGCTATCGAACAGGAAGTGACCCGCGGCCACGTAAGGCGGCGGCGTGCCGGGCGGCCCGGCGTTCAGGCCCGCGTCGACCGACCAGCCTTTCAGCGCCGGCCCGAACAGCATTGCCGCGAGCGGCATGTGGGTCGCGCAGTAGTAGTCCATGTCGAAGCGGCCATTTTCCCGGTACGGGTAGAGGATGCTGACCTTGATCATTGTGCGTTCTCGTCTGTTGATCCCGAAGCGCGGCGCCGGTCGTCGCGTGGTTCGCATGTGGTTCGCCCGGCGCGCCGGACGTCACATTATCACGGCTTACTTCACGCTTGCACCTGCCGCGGCCTGATTCAGCGAGCGGCCCAGCGATTCTTCCACAGCTTCGGAGATCGCTTCAATCGTCGCGGGCGGCCTGGCGCGACGTCGGGCGAGGTCGACCGCGCGGCGCGTCAGCAGACCGTACAGCGCAGCATGGTCGCCGCCGAATCCTTCCAGCAGCGCGAGCTGCTTCTCCACGACACCGGTATCGCCGCGCGATACCGGACCCGCGAGCGCGTTGGGCAGGCCCTTGTCGCGCGCGGTTTCGATCGTGCCGGCGAGCATCGGCAGCAGCGCGCGCAGCGCGTCGTCTTCGGCGAAGCCCAGCGTGCGCCATAAGCCGACGCATTCGGCGAGGCTGCATAGCGCGAAGCTCGCCGCGTAGTGCGCGGCGGCGTGATACAGCATGCGGCCGCCCGGCGGAATGGACAGCGGATTGCACCGCAGCGCGAGCGCGAGCGCGGTCAGCGTCTCTTTCAGCTCGCCGTCGGCTTCGATCGTCACCGAGCAGCCGGCGATGCGCTCGAGATCGGCAAGCTCGCCGCTAAATAGATACAGCGGATGAAAGCCGCCGATCGCGGCGCCCTGGTCGCGGGCCGGCGCGAGCAACTCGACCGGCGATGCGCCGCTGCAGTGCACCAGCGCCTGGCCGGAGTGGCTTGTCGCATCGCCTGCAAATCGGAGTGTGTGCGCTGTCGTACCGATGTTGTCGTCCGGAACGGCTAAAAAAACGATATCGGCGGCGTCGACAACCTGTTGCGGATCGTCGCAGACCGCGCAGTGTGCGATCTGGGCGGCGAGCCGGCGCGCGGAAGCGGCCGAGCGGCTCGCCACCGCGGTGACCGGATAGCCGGCGCGCGCAAACGCGAGCGCGAGACAGCGCGCGAGCCGCCCGCGCCGATGAAGCCGACGCGCGGCAAGGAAGGCTGGGACATGGTCGCCTGCTCCAGACGGATCGTGTGAACGGGAAAGCAGCAGTATTGCGCATCTGGCGAAGCGCGCGCGGTCCGGCCCCTTGCGGGTGAGACAGCTGTCGTCGGATGAGTTTGCGGGCGATATGGCGCTAGCGGTCGGTCATGGGGTGGCGCGACGCCCATTGGTGTGAAAAGTGCCCACAATCGTACGTGACAGGAACAGTGGTCGATGAGCCGGTTTAGTTGTTTTTTTCGTACTTAGTTCGCAGTCAGAAAATTCGGGAGGGTCGATATGAGTATTTTTTCTTACCGAAAGCACTTGCGGTTCCTGACGCACGCCCAGCGCCGTCGCTGGTGGGATCAGAAAAAGCGCCTGACGCCGCGCGTGCGGATCAGCGGCGCGTATGTGCCGCCGAACGTGTCCCGCGAATTCGCGTACGTGAAGGTCGGCTAGTCACGCGGTCTTCGCAGGTGAGGAACTGCCCGGCTCGAGCAATCGAGGCGGGCATTTTTTATTGGGAAAATCCTCCGGCTGTCAGGTTTGAAGCGAATTTGTAATTAAAGATTACCGATGCGCGAACTCAAACCCGCGCCTTCGATCAGACCTATGACGCGCGGCCCTTCAGTTGCGTGCAAGCCCTTGATTCCCGGCTCATTTCGCCGTCGTCGCGGCGGCGCGTATGTGCGCTCGCGCGGCGCTCGGCAAAACGCTTCAGCTCGCCCATTGCAATTTGCAACAAATGCGAACAGTTCAGCCGGGGCTTTTTAGATACATTGATTTCACCGCATGCGAGGCATGTGCAGTCGGCGACCTTGGCAGGCCGCGCTAGGAGAACAAGAGTGAAAAAGATCGTTCCGTTTGTCGTTGCAGCCGCACTCGGCCTGGGACTTGCCGGGGCTGCGGAGGCAGGTGTTTCCGTCGGTATCGGCCTTGGGGTGCCGATTGCGCCGGCTTATCCGGTCTATGCGGCGCCGCCGCCGGTCTACTACGCGCCCCCGCCCCCGCCGGTCTACTACGCGCCGCCCCCGCCGGTGTATGCGCCGGTTCCGGTCGTGGTCGGAGGCTACTACAGGTATGGCCATCCTTATTACCGTGGCTACTACCACGGCTATCGCGGCTACTACGGACACCCCTACTATCACCGCTAAGCGCGGGCGCGCATGAGGCGCGCGGGAATCTCGACGGCGTAACCCCGGCCGATGCGCCGGGTTACGCCGTTTTTCTTTGGCGCTGCCGGTCTGCGTTGCCCGCGACGGTGGTGGGGCTTCGCGCAAGCCGCTTTTCAAAGCAGTGGAGAAGCTGGGAGAATGGCTGTTTTGCCCCGCTCCAGGAGAGTTTTGCCGATGCCAGCGCTTCCCGTTCCCACCTTCGATGATGTCCTCGACGCGGCCGCGCGTCTCGAAGGCGTCGCGCACCGCACCCCCGTTCTGACGTCGAGCACGTTCGACGAGCGCACTGGCGCGTCGGTCTTCTTCAAGTGCGAAAACTTCCAGCGTATGGGCGCGTTCAAGTTCCGCGGCGCATACAACGCGATTTCGCATTTCGACGCGGAGCAGCACAAGGCCGGCGTGCTGACCTATTCGTCGGGCAATCACGCGCAAGCGATCGCGCTATCGGCGCGCCTCGCCGGCATTCACGCGACGATCGTGATGCCGCACGACGCGCCCGAGGCTAAGGTCGCCGCGACGAAGGGCTACGGCGGTGAAGTGATCACTTACGACCGCTACAAGGAAAACCGCGAGGAAATCGGCCGGCGCCTGGCCGACGAGCGCGGCATGACGCTGATTCCACCGTACGATCATCCACACGTGATCGCCGGGCAAGGCACCGCGGTCAAGGAGCTGATCGACGAAACCGGCCCGCTCGACATGTTGTTCGTCTGCCTCGGCGGCGGCGGGTTGATCAGCGGCAGCGCGTTGTCGGCGGCCGCGCTGAGCCCGGCTTGCACGGTGATCGGCATCGAACCCGAAGCGGGCAACGACGGGCAGCAATCGCTCGCGCGCGGCGAGATCGTGCATATCGACGCGCCGCGCACGATCGCCGACGGCGCCGCGTCGACGCATCTCGGCGACTACACGTTCGACATCATCCGTCGGCTGGTCGCGCGAATCGAAACGGTCAGCGACGCCCAACTGATCGACACGATGCGCTTTTTCGCGCAGCGCATGAAGATCGTCGTCGAACCGACCGGTTGCCTCGCGGCGGCGGCGGTACTGAACGGCATCGTGCCGGTGAAGGGCAAGCGCGTCGGCGTGGTGGTGAGCGGCGGCAACGTCGATCTGCCGAAGCTCGCGCACTACCTCGCATGAGCGCCTCACGCAGAGTCGCATGAAGGAAAAACGGCTCGCCGATGCGAGCCGTTTTGTTGTCGGTGAGCCGCTTCAGCTTGCCACTTGCGCGGTGCTTTGCACGATCAGGTCGTGATACCCGTTGACGATCACGCTGTACGAGAAATACGCGAACAGCAGCGCCGACAGAACGTGACATGCGCGCAGCAGACCGGTGCCGGCGCGCTTGCGTCCGTGGCTGCCGAGTCCACAGATAAAAAGCGTCCAGCACAGACCGCCAAGAAAGAAGCCGCCGAGAAAGATCAGCGCGGTCGCCGGGGTCGTCGCGCCGGCCTTCGCGATCAGCGCGCCGCCGACCGCCGCGAACCATAGAATCGCCGACGGCGACGACACCGCGAGCAGCACGCCGCGCAGAAACCCGCGCCATGCCGATCGATGCGGCGCAGCCGCGTCGCCTTCGCGGGCGACCGCGGCAGCCGTGGCCGGGAACATCGCTTCACGCGCCATCTTCCAGGTGAGGAACAGCAGGATCGCCGCGCCGCCGATCCACACGACCCAGCGCACCGACTCGAACTGCAGCAGCGCGGCCATGCCCGCGAGCGCGAGCGTCGCGTAAATCAGGTCGCCGACGCACGAGCCAAGGCCGAGCCAGAAGCCCGGCCGGAAGCCGTGCGACAGCGTCAGCGAAATGATTGCGACATTGACGAGCCCGATATCGAGGCACAGCGACAAGGACAGAAAAAATCCGTCCGACATCATTGAAAAAGGGTGCATCCACGCGAGCGTTCCGTCCGTTATTGATTGTCCGGCGAGCGTTAAAGGTCGAGGCCCAACTCGTTCCACAAGCTATCGACACGCTGCTTGACCGCGTCGTCCATCACGATCGGGCGGCCCCACTCGCGGTCGGTTTCGCCCGGCCACTTGTTGGTCGCGTCGAGCCCCATCTTCGAGCCGAGGCCAGCCACCGGCGACGCGAAATCGAGATAGTCGATCGGCGTCCGATCGACGAGCACCGTGTCGCGCGTCGGGTCCACTCGGGTGGTGATCGCCCAGATCACTTCCTTCCAGTCGCGGATATTGACGTCTTCATCGACGACGACGATGAACTTCGTATACATGAACTGCCGCAGGAAACTCCACACGCCGAACATCACGCGTTTCGCGTGGCCGGGGTAGCTTTTCTTCATCTGCACGATCGCCATGCGGTAGCTGCAGCCTTCGGGCGGTAGATAGAAGTCCGTGATCTCGGTGAACTGCTTCTGCAGCAGCGGCACGAATACTTCGTTCAGCGCGACGCCGAGCACAGCGGGCTCGTCGGGTGGTTTGCCGGTGTAGGTGGAGTGATAAATCGCGTCGCGGCGCATCGTGATGCGCTCGACCGTGAAGACCGGAAACCACTCCTGTTCGTTGTAGTAGCCGGTGTGATCGCCGTACGGGCCTTCGAGCGCGTGTTCGTACATGGCGGACGCACCCTTCGACGGACGCGGCGGCGCGCCGGCCGGAGCGGGCGAGGGCGCGCCTTCCTGCGGATAGATGAAGCCTTCGAGCACGATTTCGGCGCGCGCGGGCACCTGCAGACCGTCGACGCCGGGCGTGATGCACTTCGCGAGTTCGGTGCGCCCGCCGCGCAGCAGCCCGGCGAACTGGTATTCGGACAGCGTGTCGGGCACCGGCGTAACCGCGCCGAGGATCGTCGCCGGGTCCGCGCCGAGCACGACCGCCACCGGATACGGCTTGCCGGGATTTTTCAGCGCGAACTCACGGAAATCGAGCGCGCCGCCGCGATGCGTGAGCCAACGCATGATCAGTTTGTTACGCCCGATCAGTTGCTGGCGATAGATCCCCAAGTTTTGTCGGCTCTTGTTCGGCCCTTTCGTGACGGTCAAACCCCAGGTGATCAGCGGTCCGGCATCGCCCGGCCAACAGGTCTGAATGGGCAGTTTGGCGAGGTCCACATCGTTGCCCTCCCAGACGATTTCCTGACAGGGCGGCGCGCTGACCGTCTTCGGCGCCATGTCCCACACCGCCTTCGCTAGCGACAACAGCTTGCCCGCGTCCTTGAAGCCTTTCGGCGGCTCCGGTTCCTTCAGCGCGGAAAGCAGCCGGCCGACGTCGCGCAGCGATTCGAGCGCCGCCTGGTCGCCTGCGTTCGCTTCGGCATCGATGCCCATGCCGAGCGCGACGCGGCGCGGTGTGCCGAACAGATTGCCGAGCACGGGGAACGCATGCCGCTCGGTGTTCTCGAACAGCAGGGCCGGCCCGCCCACGCGCAGCACGCGGTCGCAGAGTTCGGTCATTTCGAGATTCGGCGATACCTTTTGCGAGATTCGGCGCAGTTCACCGATCGTCTCGAGGCGGCCGATGAAATCGCGCAAGTCTTTGTATTTCATCTGTAACCGTTCAGGGCCGCATGCACGGCTCATAGGACTGGAAACGCAGGAGGGACGACGGTGGTCCTTGTCCGGCGCACAAAAGCGATCGTCGATTTTACCTGCGTTAGCTAGCGCACGTAGATCGACCAAATGGTCTGTTTCTGACAGCCAGGGTCGGATCGCTGAAAACGCGCGTTGCACGCGGTTGTGGCCCGACTGAACACTGTTCATAATTACAAATAGTTATAGATTTTGCATTCTATAGTGTTGACGATCTATAAAAGCGTGCATAGAATCCGTCCACATTGGTCGCAGGCCGTTAACCTTTTTACCGTCGCCCCGGTCCCTAGACGCAACGCGTCACCGTTTTACTTCCCCTGCAGGGTGGAACGGCATTATTGAAGTCCTCACCAGCGTCCACCAACGCTGGTTTTTCGCGTGGGAGCCGAGCCCGGCATACATCGAGTATGTGTGGGCTGTTTTTGAGATGGCTCCCCAAACGGTATTTGTTGCCGTTTTCCCGACGTCGCTACGGCTCAGCCAGAGAGCACGCGATGTCTTGACTCTGCGAGCGCGCTGTACCGCCTGATTTTGTCCCGGCGGAGTTCGCGGATCATGCAAGATGGGAGATCTGAATGAACGCCTGGTTATCGTGGCGTCCCGATGAGCGTATTGCGCAAATTGTGCGCGGTGCGCTGCGCCGCGGGACGCGACTGAGTCATCACCTGTTCAGCATTGTCGGCGGTATCGCCGTAGTGCTGGCTCTCGCACTGTGGCTGATGCCGACCTGGCGCGGCGCGCTCGCCGCGCGTCTGATGCCGGTCATTTCGGCCGCCGTGCAGGCGGGTCCTGTCCGCCTGCTGCAAGGCAATCCATTGCCGGCCATCGGGCCGGCCAGAAACGCCGGCGCATCCTCCGACGAATCGCTGTCGGCCAATTCGCCAACCAAGCCGACCGCGCCGAACCCCGCCGATGGCGCGAACGACGGCAGCATGACCCTCACCGTGGCCACCACCAGCTTCGATGGCGCGTTCGACGGCTCCAGCTCGTCGGGCACGAGCGCCGCGGCGCTTAACGGCCTCGATCCGCGCACGATGCAGGGCGTCAGCGCGCTCGCGCGTCTGATCCCGCAGCAGCGCGTGTCCGCCGATGCGCGCGATGACCGCGTGCTCGTGTCGAGCCACGGGCAGGACCTGGTCGCGTCGTACCTCGCGCGGCGTTATCGCGTGGCACAGGAGCCTGTCGGCGAGCTCGTGAAGGCCGCGTTCGACACCGGCCGTGAAGTCGGCCTCGATCCGCTGCTGTTGCTGTCCGTGATGGCGATCGAGTCGGGCTTCAACCCGTACGCCGAGAGCGGCGTCGGCGCGCAGGGCCTGATGCAGGTGATGTCGAAGGTGCACTCGGACAAATTCCAGTATTTCGGCGGCCAGAGCGCGGCGCTCGAACCGCTCGCGAATATCAAGGTCGGCGCGCTCGTGCTGAAGGATTGCATCGCGCGCGGCGGCTCGCTGCCGGGCGGCCTGCGCCTGTACGTCGGCTCGAGCACGCAGGACGACGGCGGCTACGGCGCGAAGGTGATGGCCGAGCGCGGTCGTCTGCGCGACGTCGCGCGTGGCCGCAAGGTGCCGATCAATGCGCCGCAGGCGCCGGTGCTGACCGCGTCGGCCAACCCGGCGCCGGCCGCTGCGACGAGCGGCGGCAACGGCAAGCGCGTGCAGGTGACACTGCAGGATGGGCACACGCTGAGTTCGACGACACCGGCGGGGCATACGCAACCGGCCGATCAGGACGATGCGAGCGCCAATTCGACGACGCGCCATGTGGCGTCGGCGTCGGAACTGGGGGCTTAGGTCAGGCGCTTTCCGAGCCGCGTGAAAAAAGAAGGACACCCGAGGGTGTCCTTCTTTGCGTCTGGTAGCTCGGTTTTCACCGACTCCATGCGTCAATGCCGCCCGAACAGCTTCGCCAGGCGCTCGACCGCCTCTTCGAGCTTCGGATACGCGGTCGCATACGACAGCCGGATGTACTCCTTCGGCGCGTGCGTGCCGAAGTCCATGCCCGGCACCAGCACGACGCCGGCATCGTGCAGCATCGCCTTCGTGAGCGCCGCGCTGTCGCCGGCCGCCGGATGCGCGACGCCGCAGCAGTCCGCGTACACGTAAAACGCGCCGTCGGGCATCACCGGCACAGAAAAGCCGAGCGATTCGAGCGCCGGCGCGATGAAGTCGCGGCGGCGCTTGAATTCGAGGCGCCGCGCTTCGTAAATCGCGATCGTGTCCGGTTCGAAGCAGGCGAGCGCCGCGTGCTGCGCGAGCGCCGACGCGCAGATGAACAGGTTCTGCGCGAGCTTTTCGAACGCGCCGACCATCGCGGCCGGCACGACGAGCCAGCCGAGACGCCAGCCGGTCATGTTGAAGTACTTCGAGAAGCTGTTGACGGTGATCACATCGTCGCCGAACGACAACGCCGACACCGGCTTCGCGTCGTAGCTGAGCCCCTGGTAGATCTCATCGACGATCGTAAAGCCGCCACGCGCGCGCACCGCGTTGACGATGCGCTGGAGTTCGGCCGGCTCGATCGACGTACCAGTCGGATTCGACGGCGATGCGAGCAGCACGCCGCGGGTGCGCTCGCCCCACAGGCGTTCGACGTCGGCGGCGGTCAGCTGGAAGCGCTCGGTCGGGCCGCTCGGCACCATCACCGGCTTACCTTCGGCGGCGATCACGAAATGGCGGTTGCACGGATAGCACGGGTCGGGCATCAGCACTTCGTCGTCGCGGTCGACGAGCGCCGCGCACGCTAGCAGCAGCGCGGCCGACGCGCCCGCCGTGACCACGATCCGCGCCGGATCGACGTCGATACCGTAGAACTCGGCGTAGTGCGCGGAAATCGCGTCGCGCAGCGCATGCACGCCGAGCGCGCTCGTGTATTGCGTGACGCCGCCGCGCAGCGCGCTGGCGGCCGCCTCGATGACCGGCTCGGGCGCGGTGAAATCCGGCTCGCCGATGCCCATGTGAATGATGTCGCGCCCTGCGCGTTCGAGCAGCGCGGCCTCCTTGGCCAGTTCCATCACGTAGAAAGGCTGGATGGCATCGACGCGCGCGGCAAGCCGCACGAGAGGTTCGGTCACGGAGTTCATACGGTCAGTCCAGTTCAGAAGCAGGACGGCGCCCACCCATCAAATGATGCGCTCATCGATGTGCGCAGCGGCGTCCTTGCGGGCGATTCGATTCTTCGCCCTGTGCAGTGCGGCGCATGAGAGCCATGTCGAATAGCCTCATGCGCGCCGCGCTCAGCTCTTGCGAGCCGCCTGCGTCTCGGTGGCACGCAGTTGCGCCGAGAGCTTGTCGAGCACGCCGTTCACGTACTTGTAGCCGTCCGAGCCGCCGAACGTCTTGGTCAGCTCGACCGCCTCGTTGATGACCACGCGATACGGAATATCGACGTGACTCTTCAGTTCGAACGCGGCGACCAGCAGCACCGCGCGCTCGACCGGCGAGAGCTGATCGATCGGACGGTCGAGGCACGGTGCGATGGCGGCGGACAGCGCTTCGGAATCGCGCATCACGCCATGCAGGATTGCTTCCAGGTGCTCGTGGTCAGCCTTGTCGTAACCTTGCGCGCCGCGCAGTTGCGCGTCGATCTCACCTCCGGTCGAGCCCGACAGCAGCCATTGGTAAAGTCCCTGCGTGGCCAGCTCGCGGGAGCGTCGGCGTGCGCTCTTCATGCCTCTTCCTCGTCGTCTTCGTCTTCTTCATCGTCGTCATCGCCCCCGAGCTGCTCGAGCGCGACCGCGAGGTTCGCCATTTCGACAGCCACGCGCGCGGCGTCGCGACCCTTCTCGGTCATGCGCGCGACGGCCTGCTCGTCGTTCTCGGTGGTCAGCACAGCATTCGCGACCGGAATACCGAAGTCGAGGCCGATGCGGGTGATGCCCGCACCGCTCTCGTTCGACACGAGCTCGAAGTGGTAGGTCTCGCCACGGATCACCGCGCCGAGCGCGATCAGCGCGTCGAATTGCGCGCTTTCCGCGAGCTTTTGAAGCGCGAGCGGGATTTCCAGCGCGCCCGGCACGGTGACGAGCAGCACGTCCTGGCCGGTCACGCCGAGGCGTTCGAGTTCTTCGATGCAGGAGTCGGCGAGGCCGTTGCAGACGGGTTCGTTAAAGCGCGCCTGGACGATGCCGATGCGCAGTCCGTCGCCGTCGAGGTTCGGTTGGTATTGTCCGATTTCCATGTGAATTCCGTAGTGTTTGAGTGGGCGGGAGGCGCGTGAGTGGCCGGATCAGATTTGCGGGGCTTGCGTTTTGCTGCCGGGCATCGGAATGAAGCCCGTGACTTCGAGACCATAACCCGACATGCTGCCGAGCTTGCGTGGGTTCGACAGCACTTGCATCCTGCCGACGCCGAGTTCGCGCAGAATCTGCGCGCCGATGCCGTAGGTCTTGAAGTCGACCGGCCGGCGCTTCAGCGCGTTGGCTTTTTCCGTTGAGTCGAACGCCTTGAAGACGTCGACCAGATGGTCTTTCGAGTCGCCGCAGTTCAGCAGCACCACCACGCCGATATCGCGTTCGGCGATCTCTTTCATCGCCGCATCCAGCGTCCACGAATGGGTGGATTCGCCGACTTCGAGCAGATCCAGCACCGACAGCGGCTCATGCACGCGCACCGGCGTGTCGCGATCGGGCGCGGGCGTGCCGCGCACCAGCGCGATGTGCGGCTGGCCGCTCGGCTGGTCGAGATACATGACCGCGCGGAACGCGCCGTGCGCGGTTTGCATCGTGCGTTCGCAGATACGCTCGACGATCGATTCGGTGCGGCTGCGATAGTGGATCAGATCGGCGATCGTGCCGATCTTCAGGCCGTGTTGCTTGCCGAACTCGATCAGGTCCGGCAGACGCGCCATCGTCCCGTCGTCCTTGATGACTTCGCAGATCACCGCGGCCGGCGTGAGGCCCGCGAGCCTCGTGAAGTCGCACCCGGCCTCGGTATGGCCGGCGCGCACCAGCACGCCGCCCGGCTGGGCCATGATCGGGAAAATATGGCCCGGCTGCACGATGTGCTCGGCCTTGGCGTCCGGCGCGACCGCGGCGGCGATCGTGCGGGCACGGTCGGCTGCCGAGATGCCGGTCGTCACGCCTTCGGCCGCTTCGATGCTGACCGTAAACGCGGTGCCGTACTGCGTGCCGTTGCGGTAGGTCATCAGCGGCAGGTTCAGCTGCGTGCAGCGGTCCTGGGTCAGCGTCAGACAGATCAGGCCGCGGCCGTAGCGAGCCATGAAATTGATCGCTTCCGGGGTGACAAACTCGGCGGCAATCACGAGGTCACCCTCGTTTTCGCGGTCTTCTTCGTCGACGAGGATCACCATCCGGCCCGCTTTCAGTTCGGCGATGATCTCTTGGGTGGAGGCGAGCGTCATGTTGGCGAGTTTTTCGGGAAAGCGGGTATTTTACGCCACGCGCGGGTCCAAGTCGCCTCCGCTAAACGACATAGGCCGTTTGGCCGACTGGTGACGAGCGGGGCGCGGTTGCTATGCTCGTCGAAACGGTGGGCGAGGGCGCCATTGGCGCGGGCGGCAACGTGGGCGGTGCGCCAGCGCGGCCCGCTTTACGGATTGCAATAGTGCGGAATGGTACTTGCGGCGAAGCAGGCGGCTTCGTCTCACTACCACCGGAGACCGGAATGTCCGAGACCGTCGGCTATTGCATCACTGACGGCCATCACGCGCTCGATTCAGGGGCGCGGCCATGAAGCGCGGCACCATGAGCGGGGGCTCGTCGCAAGCGCCGGTGAGCGCGCTGCGCGCCAGCGCGTACCGCATTCCGACCGACGCGCCGGAGGCCGACGGCACGTTCGCGTGGGACGCGACCACGCTGGTCGTCGTCGAAGCAGACGCGGGCGGCCACACCGGCATCGGCTACACGTATAGCGACGCGTGCATCGTCGCGCTGATTCAGGGCGCGCTCGCCGCCTGCGTGCTCAATCACGACGTACTGGATGTCCGCGCGCATTGGCAACGATTGCAACGCCAGGTGCGCAATCTCGGCCGCGCGGGACTGGCCGCCACCGCGATTTCGGCAATCGACTGCGCACTGTGGGACCTGAAGGCGAAGCTGCTCGGCGTGCCGCTCATAGCGCTGCTCGGCGCGCTGCGTTCGGCCGTACCGGTCTATGGCAGCGGCGGTTTCACCACATACACGAACCAGCGCTTGCACGAGCAGTTCGCGGGCTGGGTCGCGCACGACGGCTGCCGGTGGGTGAAGATGAAAATCGGCAGCGAGCCGGACAAGGACCCGGCGCGCGTCGCCGCGGCGCACGCGGCGATCGGCGACGTGGCGGGCCTGTTCGTCGACGCGAACGGCGCGTTCACGGCGCAGCAGGCGCTGTATTACGCGCAACGCTTCGCCGAGCACCATGTGAGCTGGTTCGAGGAGCCGGTGTCTTCGGACGACGAAGCGGGCCTGCGCGACGTGCGCGGGCACGCGCCGGCCGGCATGGAGATCGCCGCCGGCGAGTACGGCTACACGCTCGATGACTTCCGGCACCTGCTCGCGGGAGGCTGTGTCGACGTGCTGCAGGCCGACGCGAGTCGCTGCGGCGGCATCACCGGCTTTCTGCAGGCTGCCGCGCTGTGCGACGCATATCACGTGCCGCTGTCCGCGCACTGCGCGCCGGCGCTGCATCTGCATGTCGCGTGCGCGGCGCCGCGCCTGCGCCACCAGGAATGGTTCCACGATCACGCGCGGATCGAAGCCATGCTGTTCGACGGCGCCCCCCGTTTGCACGATGGCCAGATGAAGCCGGATCTGTCGCGGCCCGGTTGCGGGCTCCAATTCAGGCACGGCGACGCCGCTCGCTACCTCATCAAATAGAGCAGGTCCCCACCAGGAATCGAGATCGATGAGTGCTTCACGCGTACCCGGATTGTTTTACACGGCGGCAGCGGTGGCGGCCATCGCGGCGTTGGCCGCGCGCGGCGCGGGACAACCTCAGTCGCATCGTGAAGCACGCGGCAGCGGCCCGCACGGCCGCATGCCACGAGCATCTTCGAGGTTCCCGGCGTGGTCCGACCGGAGCGTTCGGCGTGCGCCGGCGCGCGCGAGCGAGCGAATCCAGCACCGAAGTTGAGGCACACGTCGAAGCGGCCCGCACCATCAACCACAGCTCCGCGCTGCTCGCGCTGGCGGTGCTCGCCGACAGCGCGATGGAGCACTACCGCGGCTCGTTCGACAACCCCGCGATGTTCGCGCCGCTCGTCAGCGCGAGTCTGTCGCTCGCCGCGGGCCTGCATGGCGGCGCGGATCGTCGCGGGCACACGCATCGCGCTCGCCATGCGATTTATCTGAGCGCGGCGGCGACGGGCATCGCCGGCACGGGCTTCCATTTGTACAACGTGATGAAGCGGCCGGGCGGCTGGAGCTGGAACAACCTGTTTCACGCGGCGCCGGTCGGCGCGCCGCTGGCGCTGCTGCTGTCGGGCGCGCTCGGGGCCGTCGCCGAACGGCTGCGCGACGAGCCCGCCGACACTCCGCGACTGCTCGGCATGCCGGCCGGTCAGGCGCTCGGTCTGCTGGTCGCCGCGGGGCTCGTCGGCACGGTGGGGGAGGCTGCGCTGCTGCATTTTCGTGGCGCATTCCAGCATCGCGCGATGTACGCGCCGGTCAGCATTCCGCCCGTCAGCGCGGCGCTGCTCGCGCATGCCGCGCTGAGCGCGCCGCGCGAGCGCTGGCACACGCGGCTCTGGTTGCGCATCACGACCGCGCTCGGCTTCGTCGGCACGGCTTTTCATGCACGCGGTGTCGCGCGTCGCCAGGGCGGCTGGCGCAACTGGAGCCAGAACCTGTTCGACGGGCCGCCGCTGCCCGCGCCGCCGAGCTTTTCCGCGCTGGCGCTCGCCGGGCTCGCCGCGCTGCGTCTGCGGGAGACTGAAAAATGACCAACGGACCACGCTCGACCCGAGCCACCCACTATCCCGACTATGACGTGCTCGACAAACGCACGACGCCGTCGTGGGACGCGCACACCCGCGCGGTGATCGCCGAGCGCCTCGCGACACCGCTCGAGCCGCGCTTTTTCAACGCCGTCGAGTGGCTCGCGGTCACACCGCTATGCGCCCGCATCGTGCCGCAAGCGAATGCGCAACCGGTCGTGCCGCTCGCCGCGCTGCTCGACGCGCGCCTCGCCGGCAACAGCAACGACGGCTACCGCGACGCCCGCTTGCCGCCGATGCGCGACGCCTGGCGCATCGGCCTCGCCGCGCTCGATGCCGAGTGCCGCGAGCGCGGCGGCCTGCCGTTCGCGAGCCTCGCGGAAGATACACAGATCGCGCTGCTCGGCGAGATGCAGCGCGGCGAACTGACGAACCCCGCGTGGCGCGGCATGCCGTCGAAGCTGTTCTTCGGCGAGCGCGTGCTGCACGACATCTGCGGCCTCTACTACTCGCACCCGCACGCGTGGAGCGAGATCGGCTTCGGCGGCCCGGCGAATCCGCGCGGCTATGTGCGCATGTACCTGAACCGGCGCGATCCGTGGGAGGCGGTCGAAGCGACGCCCGACACCCATCAGCAGGCCGCGAAGGAGAACCGCCGTGTCCGATGACGCGCAACAACGGCCGCGCGGCAAGGACGGCCGCGCACCCGACGTGTTTCAGCGCGGCGGCTGGGTGCCGATGCGCACGTACGCTGACAGCGAGGAGGTCGATTTCGCGATCGTCGGCACCGGCGCCGGCGGTGGCACGCTTGCGTGCCGGCTCGCGGAGAAAGGCTTCAAGATCGTCGCGTTCGATGCCGGCGCGTGGTGGCGTCCGCTCGAAGAGTTCGCGTCCGACGAAGCGCATCAGGAAAAACTGTTCTGGACCGACGAGCGTATCTGCGATGGCGACAATCCGTTGAAGCTCGGCAACAACAACAGCGGCAAGGCGGTGGGCGGCAGCACGGTCCATTTCGCGATGGTGTCGCTGCGCTTTCGGCCCGAGTGGTTCAAGTCGCGCAGCGTGCTCGGCTATGGCGCCGACTGGCCGCTCGACTGGCGCGAGATGTGGCGCTACTACGGCGAGGTCGAGAACGCACTGAAAATCTCCGGACCGGTCAACTACCCGTGGGGGCCGAAGCGGCCGCGCTATCCGTATCGCGCGCATGAACTGAACGCGGCGGCGTTGGTGCTCGCGCGCGGCGCCGAGGCGCTCGGCATCGGCTGGAGCCCGACGCCGCTCGCGACCATCTCGGCGCCGCGCGGCCGCGCGCATCCGTGCGTGTACCGTGGTTTCTGCGTGTCCGGCTGCGCGACCAACGCGAAGCAAAGCGCGCTCGTCACGTGGATTCCGCGCGCGGTGCGAGCCGGCGCCGAAGTGCGCGATCTGGCGATGGTCGGCCGCGTCGTCACCAACGACGCGGGGCTCGCCAGCGGCGTCGAATATCTGCGCGAAGGGCGTTGGCAATTCCAGCGCGCGAAGAACGTGGTGGTGGCCGGCTACGCGATCGAGACGCCGCGCCTGTTGCTGATGTCGGCCAACAGCCGCTTTCCGGACGGACTCGCGAACAGCTCGGGACTCGTCGGCAAATATCTGATGGCGCAATCGAACCAGGCCGTCTACGGCACCTTCGATGACGACATCCGCTGGTACAAGGGGCCGCCGTCGCTGTCGATCACCGAGCACTGGAACTACGAGGACAAGGGCAAGGATTTCTTCGGCGGCTATGCATACATGAGCCAGGGACCGTTGCCCAACGCGTGGGTCGCGTCGCAGAACGGTCGCGGCCTGTGGGGCGACGCGCTCGGCGCGGAGATGCTCAAGTACAACCATCAGGCGGGGTTGAAGATCGTCGGCGAGATGCTGCCGCAGCAGCGCAACCACGTGACGCTTGCCGACGAGAAAGACCAGTACGGGCTGCCGATCGCGCGCGTCACCTATTCATGGTGCGACAACGACAAGCGGCTCATCGCGCATTCGCTCGACTTCATGGAGCAGGCGCTTGCGGCCGCCGGTGGCAAGGAGCTCTGGCGCGAGACCGACGACACCTGCCACCTGAACGGCACCGCGCGCATGGGCGACGATCCGGCGACGAGCGTCGTCGATGCGGACTGCCGCAGCTGGGACATCCGCAACCTGTGGGTGTGCGACGGCTCGGTGTTTCCGACCGTCGGCGGCGTGAATCCGTCGCTGACGATCCAGGCGATCGCGTGCCGCACCGCCGACCGGATCGTCGCGCTGGCCGCGCGCGGCGAGCTATAGCCTGGTAGCCGTCAGCGGCTCCGCGTGCATCCGATGCGATGACAACATGCTCTCTGTGCATCGAAGCTAGACGCAAATCACTTTGAAGCGCGAAAACGCTCGCATTCTTCAATGCGCGATGCGCATGGTGCAATGCAAAATCCCTAGAAAGGCCGGGCTTTCTGCCCTCACCATACCCTGTGGGTATGAAAAAGGACGGGAAAAGTATTGGACGGGCGAAACGGGCGAAGGGTATAAAAAGGACCAATAAACCCACTTCTCGTAGCCGCCTCCATGATCCAAGCGACCATCGAACGTATCGAAACCCGCCTCGTCGATCTGCCGACGATCCGCCCTCACAAGCTGTCGGTCGCCACGATGTACGGGCAGACGCTGATGCTGGTCAAGGTGTATTGCAGCGACGGCATCGTCGGGGTCGGCGAAGGCACCACGATCGCCGGAATGGCCTACGGCCCGGAAAGCCCCGAAGCAATGAAGCTCGCGATCGACGCCTACTTCGCGCCGGCGATGATCGGCAAGGACGCGACGCGGATTCAGGCGCTGATGGCGCACCTCGGCAAGCTGGTCAAGCTCAATCATTTCTCGAAGAGCGCACTCGAAACCGCGCTGCTCGACGCACAGGGCAAGCGCCTCGGCGTGCCGGTGAGCGAGCTGCTCGGCGGCCGTCGTCGTGAGCGCCTGCCGGTTGCGTGGACGCTCGCGTCGGGCGACACCGCGAAGGACATCGGCGAAGCCGAGCATATGCTCGACGTGCGCCGGCACAAGGTCTTCAAGCTGAAGATCGGCGCGAAGGAACTGAAGACCGACATCAAGCACGTCGCCGACATCAAGAAGGCGCTCGGCGAGCGCGCCGCGGTGCGCGTCGACGTCAACATGGCGTGGGGCGAGACGCAGGCCGCGTGGGCGATTCCGGCGCTGGCCGACGCGGGCTGCGATCTGGTCGAGCAGCCGGTCGCGTCCGCCGCCGCGCTCGCGCGCCTGATGCGCCGTTTCCCCGTCGCGCTGATGGCCGACGAAGTCCTGCAAGGTCCGGACAGCGCGTTCGAAATCGCGAAGAACGGCGGCGCCGATGTGTTCGCGATCAAGATCGAACAGAGCGGCGGCCTGTTCGCCGCTCAGCGCGTGGCCGCGATCGCCGATGCCGCCGGCATCGAGTTGTACGGCGGCACGATGCTCGAAGGTGCGTTCAGCACGGTGGCGTCGGCGCATCTGTTCGCGAGCTTCGCGAATCTGCAATGGGGCACCGAGCTGTTCGGGCCGTTGCTGATCACCGAAGAAATTCTGACCACACCGCTCGATTACAGCGACTTCGAGCTGACCGTGCCGAACGGCCCGGGTCTCGGCATCGAACTCGACGACGCGAAGGTCAAGCGATTCACGCGAGACGGGCTGATGAAAGTCACCCGCTAAACGGATTCCGATCAAGAGGACTCAACGATGCTTTTCCATGTACGAATGGACGTGTACCTGCCGGTCGACATGCCGGCCGAAGTGGCGAACGAAATCAAGACGCGCGAGAAGGCTTACTCGCAGGAACTCCAGCGTAGCGGCAAGTGGCGTCATATCTGGCGCCTCGTTGGCGAGTACGCGAATTACAGCATCTTCGATGTACAGAGCAATGCCGAACTTCACGACATTCTGTCCGGCTTGCCTCTGTTCCCGTACATGAAGATTTTGGTGACGCCTCTGTGTCGTCACCCGTCGTCGATTCGGGACGACGACATCTGAGCCCAGGGGCCAGGCGCTGTTTGAAGGCGAGCGCATCCAAAGCCATCATTTTCCCAATACAAACTGGAGACAGTCATCGTGAGCGTCAAAGTTTTTGAAACCAAAGAAGTGCAGGATCTGCTGAAAGCCGCTTCCAACGTCGATGCCGGCAACGGCGACGCACGTTTCCAGCAGATCGTTTTCCGTCTGCTGGGAGACCTGTTCAAGGCAATCGATGACCTCGACATCACGCCCGACGAAGTCTGGGCCGGCGTCAACTATCTGAACAAGCTCGGTCAGGACGGCGAAGCGGCGCTGCTCGCGGCCGGCCTCGGCCTCGAAAAGTACCTCGACATCCGCATGGACGCCGCCGACAAGGCGATCGGTCTCGAAGGCGGCACGCCGCGTACGATCGAAGGCCCGCTGTACGTCGCCGGCGCGACGGTGCGCGAGGGCGTCTCGAAGATCGACGTCAACCCGGACGAAGACGCGGGCCCGCTCGTGATTCGCGGCACGGTCAAGGATCTGGACGGCAAGCCGGTCGCGGACGCGATCGTCGAGTGCTGGCACGCTAACTCGAAAGGCTTCTACTCGCATTTCGATCCGACCGGCGCGCAAAGCGAATTCAACCTGCGCGGCGCGGTGAAGACCGGCGCCGACGGCAGGTACGAGTTCCGCACACTGATGCCGGTCGGCTACGGCTGCCCGCCGCACGGCTCGACACAGCGGCTGCTGAACGTGCTGGGCCGTCACGGCAACCGTCCGGCGCACGTGCACCTCTTCGTCAGCAGCGACGGCCATCGCAAGCTGACCACGCAGTTCAACATCGAAGGCGATCCGCTGATCTGGGACGACTTCGCCTACGCCACGCGCGAAGAGCTGATTCCGCCGGTCGCCGAGAAGACCGGTGGCGCGGCGCTGGGACTGAAGGCCGATACCTACAAGGACATCGAGTTCAACTTGACGATTACGCCGCTGGTAGAGGGTAAGGACAACCAGCTGGTCCATCGTCTGCGCGCTTCGGCCGAAGCGTAATCGCACGAGGGCGGCGGCGTGGCGACACGGCCGCCGCCTTTCGTTGCCCGGCTGTTGGGCGATCATCTGATCGAGCCCGACGCTTCACTCGCGCATATCGACCTCGAAAGCGATGTCGGTTTCGACGCTATCGGCGTCGAGCGTGCGGGCGCAAATGGGCCGGTGTGCGAGGTCGCGGGTGTCGACTATGGACGCCTCCACGCCGCGCTCAGCTACATGCGGAAGACTTGCTCGACCTCAGGTGCCAGGTGCGGTCGGAATCTGTCTGAGGCTGCGGCGGTCTCGGGCTGCTTCGCGAATCAAGACTGTCCTATGGGCGAAGCCGTCGACAACATCCGCTCCACATACCGCGCAATCAGATCGATTTCCAGATTCACCCGCGCGCCCTCGCGCAGATGCTTGAGCGCCGTCACCTGCACGGTATGCGGGATCAGATTGATCGAAAACTCGCAGCCATCGTCGCGGTCATCGACGGAATTCACGGTCAGGCTCACGCCATTGACCGTAATCGATCCCTTGTACGCCAGATAGCGGCCGATCTCGCGCGGCGCGAGAATGCGCAGCTCGTGCGATTCGCCGACCGGCGCAAAACGCGTGACGGTGCCGAGCCCGTCGACGTGCCCGGACACGATATGTCCGCCGAGCCGGTCATGCGCGCGCAACGCTTTCTCGAGATTGACCTCGCCGGTTTCGCCGAGACCGGCCGTGCGGTTCAGGCTTTCGCGCGACACATCGACTTCGAACGAATGAGCGGTCTTCGCGACCACCGTCATGCAGGCGCCCTGGATCGTGATGCTGTCGCCGAGTTGCACGTCGGCGAGGTCGAGCCCGCCGGCCTCGACGTTCAGGCGCACGCCCGCGTCGCCGCCCGTGCCGAGCGGCTTGACTGATTCGATGCGGCCCACTGCCGCGACGATCCCTGTAAACATCGTGCTAGTCCTTGATCATTTCGAAACGGTGGGGGACACGGCGTCGGTCCCGGGTACGGCTGTCGGTGCGAAGCGCGCGAGGATCCGCAGATCGTCGCCGATCCGCTCGACCGTATGGAAATTCAGCTTGACGCGGTCTTCGAGCAGATCGGGCGAGGCCAGATTGAACATGCTCATCGAGTCCATGCCGAGCAGGCTCGGCGCGAGATACAAGAGCAGTTCATCGACGCAGCCTTCGCGCAACAGCGAGCCGTTCAGCTTGTAGCCGGCTTCGACGTGCAACTCGTTGACGTTGCGCTCGCCGAGTATGCCCAGCATGCGCGGCAGATCCACCTTGCCGAACGCGTTCGGCAGCGGCACGATCTCGGCGCCGCGCTCGCGCAGCGCGCTCGCGCGTTCTTCGAGACGCGCATCGAACTCGCCGCAGAAGATCAGTGTCGGTGCGCCGGCCAGGATCTGCGCGTCGAGCGGCACGTCGAGCTGGCTGTCGATCAGCACGCGGTGCGGCTGGCGCGGCGTATCGACCGCGCGCACGGTCATGCGCGGATCGTCCTCGCGGACGGTGCCGATGCCGGTCAGGATCGCAGACGCGCGCGCGCGCCAAGCGTGGCCGTCGGCACGCGCTGCCGCGCTCGTGATCCACTGGCTTTCGCCCGACGGCAAGCCGGTGCGGCCATCGAGCGAAGCCGCCACTTTCATGCGCACCCACGGACGGCCGCGCGTCATGCGCGACACGAAGCCGATGTTCAACTCCCGCGCTTCGTTCGCGAGCAGCCCGCAGCGAACTTCGATACCGGCTTCGCGCAGCATCGCGAGACCGCGACCGGAGACCTGCGGATTGGGATCTTCCATCGCCGCGATCACGCGGCCGATCTGCGCTTCGATCAGCGCGTTCGCGCACGGCGGCGTGCGGCCGAAATGGCTGCATGGTTCGAGCGTCACGTAGGCGGTCGCGCCGCGCAGATCGTGGCCGCGCGAGCGCGCGTCCTTCAACGCGCGAATCTCGGCGTGATCCTGGCCGGCCGGCTGCGTGAAGCCTTCGCCGATCACTTCGCCATTTCTGACGAGCACGCAACCGACGCGCGGATTCGGGTCGGTCGTGTACATGCCGCGCTTCGCGAGCGCGAGCGCGCGTTCCATATGGACAAAATCAGTTTGCGAGAACATCGGTGTCCGTTGTGGTGCGGTGTCTGGGTCAGCCCTTCAACGCTGCGAACGCGCCGCGCGCCGCGTCGATCGTCGCGTCGATCACGGCGTCGTCGTGCGCGCTCGACACGAAGCCCGCCTCGTAGGCCGACGGCGCGAAGTACACGCCCGCGTCGAGCATCTTGTGGAAGAACGCGTTGAAGCGCGGCACATCGCTCATTGTGACGTCGGCGAAGCTCGTCGGGACCGCTTCGCGGAAGTAGATGCCGAACATGCCGCCGAGCGCATCGGCCGCGAACGGCACGCCCGCCTCGCGTGCCGCCCGCGCGAGGCCTTGCGCGAGACGCGTGGTGCGCGCGGCGAGCGTGTCGTAGAAGCCGGGCGCCTGGATCAGCTGCAGCGTCTTCAGGCCGGCCGCGACCGCGATCGGATTGCCCGACAACGTGCCCGCCTGATAGACGCCGCCGAGCGGCGCCAGCTGCGCCATGATGTCGCGCCGGCCGCCGAACGCCGCCGCCGGCATGCCGCCACCGATCACCTTGCCGAGACACGTGAGGTCAGGCGAGATGCCGTACAGCTGCTGCGCGCCGCCGAGCGCAACCCGGAAGCCGCACATCACTTCATCGAAAATCAGCACCGAGCCGTACTCGGTGCACAGGCGCCGCAATGCCTGCAGGAACTCGGGGGTCGCGCGCACGAGGTTCATGTTGCCCGCGACCGGCTCGACGATCACCGAGGCGATCTCGTTGCCGAACGCGTTGAACGCTTCTTCGAGCGCGGCGACGTTGTTGTATTCGAGCACGGTGGTGTGCTTCGCGATATCGACCGGCACGCCCGCCGAGGTCGGATTGCCGAAGGTCAGCAGGCCCGAGCCGGCCTTCACGAGCAGGCTGTCCGCGTGCCCGTGATAGCAGCCCTCGAACTTGACGATGCGGCTGCGGTTCGTGAAGCCGCGCGCGAGACGCAGCGCGCTCATCGTCGCCTCGGTGCCGCTCGACACCATGCGCACCTGTTCGATCGACGGCACCAGCTTGCAGATTTCCTCGGCGATCTCGACTTCCGATTCGGTCGGCGCGCCGAACGAGAAACCATTCGCGAGCACGCGCTGCACGGCTTCGAGCACTTCGGGATGAACGTGGCCGAGGATCATCGGACCCCACGAGCCGATGTAGTCCGTATAGCGCTGGCCGTCCGCGTCCCAGAAGTACGGGCCTTGCGCGCGCTCGACGAAGCGCGGCGTGCCGCCGACGGAGCGGAAAGCCCGCACCGGCGAATTCACGCCGCCGGGGATCGTGCGTTGCGCGCGTTCGAAGAGGATTTCGTTTCTGGACATGGCGATGGCTGGAATAGGGAACACGGGTTGCGCAGCGGCGCAAAGGGCCTCGGACGATTCCCGCGGGCACCTCGCGCGATGCTGGGATGGATCGAGAAATTGTACCGGAGTCGGCGCCGGCGGGCTGTGCGGGCGGGCGCTCGCGGCGGCGCGTGTTTCGGCTAGCTGCCCGGGACGGTTATCGTCGGCGCTTTGCGCTTGCCGGTCAATTCGGCCCAGCGCTTCTCCAGCGCACCTTCGGCGATCGGTTTGATGATCGTGCCTGAGCTTTGCGCATCCCACGTCTGCACCGAGAACGGATGCACGCGCAGCTGATCGCGCGTGATGACCGGCGCGTCATGCGCATCGACGAGCCAGTCGTATTTTAGTAACCAAAAAATAATGTGTAATGTTTTAGCGGTATGCCTGCCGGCATACCGCTGCTTCTTGGGGCGTGCCCGCCCCAAGAAGCTGTGCGTGCATATTTTTTTTAATCAGACTTTCTCTCAAAAATTTGTGTCGGCACATTAATATGCGTTGATTTGCCGAAAAATTCGGAGTATTTTTTATAGAGTGTCTTGTATTGAACGGGAGTAACTTAAGCAAATGGTTTGCGCGCGGAATGAGGTCGATTTATAAATCTTTTTCTGGTTCGGCTGGAGGTGTTATGACTGGTGGTCCTGCAGCAGACTTGGCAAATTTTGACAACTACGGCACGGGTGTCATCGTCTCCACGGCCCGCGACCAGCGTGCGTTTGATTTTCTCGTCGCCAGAGTCGGATGCGAGCGTGTAATAGAAGCGCGATTGGCGTTGCCTGGTCAGCGTCGTGCCTATGTTTCCAATATTGCAAAGCAACTGAAAATTGTTATCCCGGAAGACGTCATGATTACAAGTAGAGAAGAAGGTCGTCGACAGTTATCGGCTATAAAAACTTTGCTCAGCTTGAATTCCAAATAATTTGCAAAGCGTTAGTAGCCGTTCCACTCATAGAACGCACTATGCAATATGAGCGCAGACCTCAAAATTCTTGTTGTTAGTGCCATTGCCTTGCGAGCTTCTGCTCGTTCGTCGACGAACGCCTGCATCGACCATATCAGAAGGCCTCGTCTCAGCGTTTGGAGACTTTATGGTCGCATGCAGGTGGCCCTATGAGCCTACTGATAGGAATGTCGAGGGCGTGCGCTAGCTTTTCGAGATGCTTCAAGTCGGCATTCGGCTTTTGCGACTCAAGTCTGGTCACATAATTGCGCGATAGCTCGGCATATTCCGACAGTGCATCTCGCGAAAATCCACGTGCTGCGCGAATTCACAGCCACTCGTTCCCTAAGCGAGACGGGAATCTCGTTGTCGCGCGGAATTACGTTGTCATCCAACAGCGAAACGGCCTCCACGCCAAGTCCTGCAGCAAGAAGGTCAAGTGTATCGAGCGCAACGTTTTTCTCGCCTACTTCAACCCCGCTTATCAAGCTTCGGTGCCCGACCGATTTGACGGCCTCAAAAAACGGCGTGAAGGTAGTTTTCCTGGAGAAGTTCGCGTCGGCAGAACTCAAGAACATTCGGATGAACTTCGCGCCGCTACAAAATGGACTTGAGTCTATTTGCGTGGGAGAGTGCTCTATAACAGGTCCTCCGGCTTCACGCGCAACGCTCGCGCGAAAGTCTGCAAGGTTCTCAACCTTACGTTTTGCTTTCCGGACTCCACGGCGCTCACCCAGTTTCTATCTACCTTCATCTTTTTTGCGAGTTCCCGCTGATTAAGGTCGAGTCCCAACCGCAATGCACGCACCCGCCCGGCGAACGCGTCGCGCATTTCAGACGCCGTCTTTCCTGGCCCGTCGCCGCCGAGCATTTCCGCGAGACTGGTTCCTAGAGCTTCGGCGATGGCAGCAGCCCTCTCAATGGGTATATTCGGCGCACCACGCTCCACTCGACTTACGCTGTTTCTATCGAGGCCAAGCATTACACCTAAGGCCTCTTGTGCAAGCCCTGACGCGTCACGGCGCCTTCGCATCTCCTTCGCGAAAACTTCTGCAAGGTCGCGCATTTTTTAAAGACGAATTGAAAAGCCGTAACTATTCGTCTTTGCAAGCCAATCGTCTACAACACTGGACTTGTAAAGTCAAACGATGTAAACGTTGAGCTTTACAAGTCAAATGACTACAATGAGGTCTCGGACCTGCGCCGCCTTTGGGTTTGGCGGCACTGATGATGGCAACAACCTCTTCGCGGCGCCTCAATTTGAGCCAGGAGTGAAAACATGATTTTTGTATTTTTATGCCTTGACTGGGTTCCGCCGCCGCACCCGACGCATGGCGCCGAGGGGAATAACCTTGCCTTATTGCATCCTGCCGGTGCTTGGCAGGAGTGCATTGACAAGCTTGCAAATTGCCTTGACGGCTTCGCCGGCTCGGTCGGCGTTCTCGCCACCAGCTGCATGCTGGGGCGAAGGCTCTCAGAGGTGGCCCCATCCATGGGGCGGCTACAACCAAAAATCTTTGACTTTGTCAACACGATTGCTGAGTCGCCGTACGAGTTTGTATGTGATTATCTTTCGACGCGTCCCGGCCAATGGGTGGCTATCGTGGGCGGAGACGAGTCGTTTCCGCCTGAACATCGACACCGCGTAGTTTCCTTTGCCGGAGACGCAGGCGAGATTGACTCCGTTTGTGCTGAGCTTGCGAACCTCATCGACTCGTTCGGTCAGGTCGCGATTGAAGCGCCGACGCGCCGCGAACTCGCTCTCATATCTGGCGACCGACACATGATGGCGTTGATGAAGGCACAATTTGCCGCGTCAAAACGCGCCGCGTTGCCGAATGACTGAGGGAGCTGTGAGATGCGAATCCAAGTCGCCTCGGACCTGCATCATGAACTCGCGACACCCGGTTCTGCGATGGCGTTGCAAATAGCGCCTGCGCCTGGTGTTGACGTGATTTTTCTCGCGGGGACATCCACAAGCACCTCACGGCAATTGACTTGTACGCTGACTATCCTGTGCCCGTGGTCTATATCCATGGAAGTCGCGAAAGTTACGAGACAGACTTACATCCGTCGGTGTCCGAGTTGGGGCAGCGAGCAGCGGGCACGGCTGTGAGGTTTCCTCTCGCCAGCGTTTACGAGCAATCTCAAGTACTTGGTTTCGGAAGCCGACTATCGATTAGGAGATTTGCAGAGTCCTCTGCAATCCTCGAGGCCATCCTCGGCGCAACCACCAACGTCCCGAACTGTGCGTATGAAAGCGCCGAGTTTCAGCCAGCAAAGGTTATCGATGTGTAGCAGGAACAGTCTGTCAATGCGGGCGGTGGTCGTTCTGTTTCTCGATTTCATTGCGCAGCGGGGTTTGAAATTCGACGCCCGTGATTGATGTGTGGTGCCACCAGGAGCAATATGTCATGCCGCTTTACTTCTTAGACCCGTGTCATGTGGTGCTCGAACGTTGGTCTATTCGCGAAAGAGACGATACAGGCGAACGTCATTTTGTGGGCTTCGATACCGTTAACAACGACGGACGCGTTAGCACTCCGATTCGCGCGTTTGACCCGATTACACGCACTGGGTGTACCGCTACTGGAAGTACATATCAGCTAGTCGGACGCGCCGGCCATGACAGGGATGCCGAGTATGTGTGGTCTCGAGTAGTGAGGATTTGGGAAATAAAGAGCTGGAAAGACGTCACGCTAGACCTGGTGCCTGATTGGCGGCAAGCGCTAGAGGTTGATAAGCCGGCTCAAGACAACTGAGCGATGTGCCATCGATTGGCTTTGTACCCGCGATTCGGAGTTTGGACCGTCGCGCAGCGACGAAGGACCGAGGCAGCAGAGGCATCTGAGGAGAGCGAATTGACAATGCCCAACGAAAGAACGCGCGCACTGCTGCGTGCCCGCGAGTTGATGATTGAGCTGTCGTTAGCCGAGCGGCCGGAACAACTACCGACCTTCCGCGATAAGGCCGTGACTGTGCTGAGGCACTATCCTGACCGGGGTGAAATTGAGCTAATCGCCGAAAGTAGCGGTCGGCTCGAGTGGCCATGCTGAACGCCTGGCCGTACGACCACGAGCCGAGACAGACTTTTGGTGTCAGGTACCGCCGAGTGTTGGGTCGCGTTACATAGTGTGACAATCGAACTGGAGGGGCAATGAGGGTGCGCGAACTGCTTGCAATGCTGTGCGATGCTGACCTGGACAGCGTCGTATTGTTTATCGACGGATATGCAGATAGCGACGAATCGGATGAAGTCCGCGAAGTTTAGATACCCGCCTCTGCTCGGACGCACGAGCATGGCTTCTATGCGAACAGTGAATATGAGGTTCTCTATCCCGGTATGCCAGAGGTACGTGACGAAGGGTACAGAGAAGTTGTTTATGAAAGCGAGAGAGGGTAATCGTGCTGTCTGCCGGTCCAACAAATCTCAGATTCCAACTTTAGCAGCGAGATAAAGCGCTCGTCATCATGCGTCAGGCGACTCCGCATTGGTTGGAAAAAATGCTACGCGATGCACTGAGAGCGCGTCGACAAATGATACGTGACGGCGAACTCTTGCCCGAGGATGAATTTCGTCGACGGCGCGGAGTCACGCCGAATCAACTGGCGCGTCTGAGCGCGAGCGGCAGTGTATTTTTCATCGAAGTTGATGGGAAGGCATATTACCCAAGGTTGCTCGTCGACCCTGCGCACAATATGCGGCGCCTGGCCTACGTATGTCGTATTCTCTGGCCCGCTTCGCCGAATGAGCGCTTGCATTTTCTAACTTCGCGTAGCGGTGCACTCGGCGGCATTACGCCTCTACAGGCTCTGAAAAACGACGCTAGCTACCGAGAATTGCTGATTCTTGCCAGGGGCTGGGCATCAGAATTCTCCCGGACGATAGTAAAAATCTGCTCCGGTGAGTTCATTCGAGGAGCTACGTTGCCCGTCGTCTGCACCGGCGTTATCGAAATCGACCCACGTGTAGGCCTATGGCGTCGAGCAGCTGACGCACTCGGGGGAGGAGGGAATTTGCGTCCAGACGGCCCCTATCCCAAGCCGAAAACGGCGACCGTCTTCATTTCTCGGGGAACTGCTGGCAGACCGGGCGACATGGTTGAGGCTAGGCTGGACGTGCTGGTTAGCCAAGGTCTCGCGCATACCGGCGTTGTCGTCGAAAACTATCCCAGGTCGGACCTTGACCCAATAAGAGTCGACAAGGCGGACGACCTGGTTACCGTCATCCGCAAAATCTTAGCAGCATTTAGATGAAGGCACGCTTACAAAAATGGTTCTCCTTTGCCCCTTGCGGACCCGTTATCGCTTGCAACTCGGCGACGTAATTCGACAGATTGTCCTATTTGGTTCGACCCTTGAGTCGGCCGTTGAAGCGGTTAGCATGCCAGAAATGGATGCTGCTGCGTTCGACAATATATTGAACTCCGAACTTGAACATCTCCAACAGTACAACTGCGCTCGGTATCGATTGCCGATGGATAAGACGCAGGACTGGATTGATAGAGGACGCCCGCGCTGACGGTGCCGCTTCCGACTCCTGCTTGGCCCTGCCAGTGTCAATGAGCTGGCAGAGGGGGCGGTCAGTATTCCATACGTTTTATCGCACGGGGGCGGCGCCGCGCTCTCTGGCGCATTTCTTAATCGCTTCGGATGCACCGTATGTTAGAGACAGCTAATTGCTTGGTTGATGAAAGCGCACGAAGGTCAGTTCTTTTTTTGGACTATGACGGCGTCCTCCACCGGGGCCCGTCATATCGCACGCGACGGGGCATCGTGAGCAGTGACCCCAAGATTCAACTTTTTGAATATGCGTCGGTCCTCGAAGAAGCACTCAGGCCGTATGTCAACGCGGAGGTCGTTCTGTCAACATCCTGGGTGCCGACACTCGGATTCAATCGTGCGAGAGATGCGCTGCCGATAAGTTGCCTTCGAGCGCGCGTAGTCGGCGCAACTTTTCACTCGAGGTATCACGATGCGTGGGCTTGGCCGAATATTGGACGCGGCGTACAGGTGCTGCGATATGTCCGAGTCCACCGATTACGGTACTGGTTAGCCATTGACGACCACGACGACGGATTCGAAGGCTACGATGAACACCTCGTAAAATGCGACGAAAAGCTGGCACTCGGCGATTCTGGAACGTTCGAGGTGTTGCGAAGTCGGCTGGCAGAGCAATTTTGCGAACAGAGCGGTGCTTCTCGACTGGAACCAGGTCAGCCGTCACGGTCTGCCTAAATCGGCGCGATGGCGACGTGGTTTGTGCGCAAGGCTATGTATTCCCATCGGGTACAACGGCCGTGCATCATCGGTCGCCGTCAGCTGCACGCCTGTGCGTCGGCCGAACGGACAGCGAAAGGTGCCTGATGATGCCCGCCCGACGTGCGGACCTTCGCGCAAGCTCGACATCGAACTGGAAACAGGTTTCTTCGTTGGTGTCGGCAATGCTTTAGGCGCACCCGTTCATGCGAAGGATGCCGATGGCAATATCTTCGGCATGGTGCTCCTCAACGACTGCAGTGCCCGAGACATCCAGCAGTGGGAGTATCAGCCGCTGGGACCGTTTAACTCGAAGGGCTTTGCCACCACCATCTCGCCGTGGGTCGTGACGATGGATGCGCTCTCGCCGTTTCGCGTAGAACAACCTGCGCAGGAGCCGGAGCCGCTGGGTTACCTGCGCGGCGCGTCTCGCGCGGGCGTGGGCCTTGAACTCGAAGTCCTGCTCAAGCCAAAGTCCGCTGACTCGGCCAAGACGATTGCCCCGACCAACTTCAAGTACATGTATTGGACGATGGCGCAGCAACTGGCTCACCACACGTCGGGCGGCTGCAACACTCGCGTTGGCATTTTGATGGGCTCAGGGACGGTCAGTGGGCCGGAGTCGGATGCCGAACTGCGTATTTCGGTGAACGTGACCGCTGATTTCGGGAACGTGACCGATTCGGCGAGGTTGGGCGTTGCGCGGTTTCGATTGTAGAGTTCCTCCCTAGTTTTGGTCGAGTTCTGGTTCCAATACACTG
>NZ_VZQQ01000056.1 GCF_014397785.1 Paraburkholderia podalyriae | reverse complement strand
TTCCTTCAAGCTCCTGCTCAAACCACGCCCGATCTTCTACCTGTCGTCTCCCGGCCATTCTTCTCGCGCGTTCATCGTGATGCAAGCCAGGTTACCAGGATTCGCGAAAGAAGTGGGTAATCACAAGACCCCTCGACCAGTCTCCCCATCGATCCGCTAGCTCCAGTCCTACGCATTCGGCCATGGTATCGAGTTCCTGGTGATAGACATAGCGACGGCGTTGCGGCAAACGCCTGACCGAGGTACCAGAAAACCAGAGGAGAGTTGAAACTAGGTTCTGGTTTAGCGAATCGTGAACAGCCACATTTACGATTGTATTTTCATGATTCACTAGCCGCGCCGATGTAGTTTTCTGCCCGCCGACAAAAGGATTCCAGCCTGGTACGTCCACTTCTATTACCAGAACCCCTTCATTATCTAGGGCCTCCGCAGCAGCTCGGAGGCAAGCTATTTGCGCTTCGCGCGTCGAGAGCAACGTGAACGTGCAGTAAACGCAGTAAACGACACTGTAACGTTGCTGTGATTTGAATCCGGCAATATCACCTTGCCAAGTCTTGACTATACCGCTGCGTTTCGCGACAAGCTCTAGCATACTGTCCGAATTGTCGATACCTTCGACCTTGACGCCGCGCTCGCTCAGAGGTACCGCCACGCGTCCGTCGCCAATACCAAGTTCAAGCGCATTTCGGCCGCTGCAATATCGCTCAAGAAAGGCGACAGTCTGGTCAACCTCAGCGACTTTGCCTCGCAGAGTGGTGTACTCCTCATAGATCGGCGCATAAATCTCGCCATAAATCAACTCGTCAGACATGTCCTGCTCTCCTTTCCATCAAATTCAGCAATTTGCCTGGTTTAACTCCATCCCCTTTTCGAAGGGGCAAGCGCCCGGCGACATGGTCAATAGGGCTTCGAACGCGCTGTTGCTTGGTACCCTCGCCGTTCACACGCAAGACCGGTGCCAACCAGAAGAAGCGTGCTACTTCAGACACACTGGCAGTCTGGTCTTATTCGGACTGTCGGCTGTGTCAGACTTTTGTCGGACATTATTGACAAGAAGCGGATTGAGAGCTAACTCGCGTCAGTTCATGGCTGTGTAGCTCTGTCATTCGAATTCCACCCTCTCAGATCCGGGCGAGCGGGATTACCAGCACTCGACCCTTCGCGACAGTGGCCTGCGTCATATCTGCCTTTGTCCAACTCGGCGTGTATTAGCCTGGACTGCACGTAACCGCAGTCGCAAACCGGTCTCGACGCCTCGGGCGATGTCCAGTGCCTTCGCCGAGAGCATGACCGTTTGCATCACGGTCATCCCCCGCCGTTGGTGTTCAGTCACAACATCGTCGTCGACTCCGCGACATGTTCGACAGTCAGCCACTCGCCTGTCGCATGCCGTGCGCGAAGATGCGAAGCAATGTGATAGGCAAGCAGTTCAGCGCGAGCGCGCAAGTCCATGTTCAGCGGGTTGCTCATCACAATGGCGATCCTCCGTCGCGGCATTGTAGTCGTAGTCGGCCACCACCGGCCGTACGCACCATTGCAAACGGGAAGGCCGTTCCGTTGGGAACGCGTGAAGCGCGGAACTCGGAGCCGTGCGCCTGAGCTATCCTTCCGCCGCCTATCGTCGCGTCACTTCCGGAGCACAAAGATGGAAGTATCCAGCGCCAGATAGGAGCGCCGCCTGGCTAGTATCGGCATCCGTCGCTACCAGCGACGGGTCAGCACGCGTTTTCGGGGCGGGGCTCGCCATTCTGGCGGGCCGCTTCCCCGGTTCACTCAGGATCGTGAAGAAAACGTCCGCGTTATCCGCTGACACGACGCACACCACGAAAGACAACTCATTGCGCAGTTGACGCGGCTGTGTCGGAGGCACCCTTTGCGGCATGCGAGTATGCCGGTTCGTCGATTTGGCGCCTTTTGAGGTGGATGTCGAACCACCTGTCCCACCAACGTTGGGCGCGCTCATTCCTGCACAGCCATGGCACGCACCATTCGCACCACTAATGCCAGCCCGCGGCGCTTACACTGGTGCCACCGCCGCCCGCGCCCTAGGCGAATGAGGTAGTGACCAACGCCGGCACCCATACCGAGCGACGCACTGCTCTCTTTATCGTCTTCATGATTGCGTCCTTCAGTAAGACGACCGCCGGATATCCCTGTGCGCAGGCCGGCGTCCATGACGAGGATTTTCGGATATCGCCCAGCGGCAAATCCTCTACGCTGCGCGTCGATGACCAGTACGGGTCGCGGCTGTAGTCCTGATGGACCGTGGTACCCGACGTCGCATCTGCCATTGAAGGCCGGTGGTCCTTGTCAAAGCCCGGGTCGTTCTTGATGCGTTATGCATCGATGCTGACACGAAAACACTTCGCGTCCTTATCCAACGTGAGTGCGTTCCACGGTATCGCATGCAGGATGGCGCCCATGCCAAGAAAGCCGCCTTCGGACAGCACTGTATATGCAACCCTGCCGCTGCGCACGTTGAACATGATGTCCGAAATCTGCCCGACGTCTTCCCCGTCCGATGAAAAGACCGGCTCGTCTAATGGCTCATGGGCTGTTGCATTTGTTGCGACTGTCCGGTTTGCGACGCGATACATTCGACACACCGCCCGGCGCCCCGCCGAACTAATCGTTCAGTGGGTATAGGAAATACGACTGTCTGGCTCTTTTCAGAGACTGGCGCAGATTTTGCCTCTTCTTGGCGAAGCAACAGAAACGGCAACGAATTCAAAGGCGGAAGAGCAACGTTCCTTTGAAGACTTCGATACCGTTCACTGCTTTAACCGAGCCAAAACTTTTTCCCCTGTGACCACATGCAAGGAGTCGCCAATGCCCCCCAAAGAAGGACTCGAGTTTCATGCGCCAAGCTTAGGCCACTCGTTCCGCGCAAAGCTTTTAATGGACGATAACCCGGATGTTATCAAGGAAGTGCTAGCACAACTGCCTCTCAGGAGCGTCCTTGGACACGTGGTAATTTCGGGCGAGACGATATGGATGCCGACCCGGATCGTTCACTTGACACGGAACAATATGGTCCCTCGTCATCCCGGTGCCGTCTATCTCTATGCTCCGGGGCAGTCGATTTGCCTGACCTACGGGCACATCACAGAAAGCGCACACGTCAACAAATTTGCGGAAGTATTCGAGGAAGACATTCCAAGCCTCCATCGGTTTGGTCGCATTGTCTACGAACAGACAATTGCTCAACCACGGCGGAACACCGTTGAAATAGTTGTGCGGAGGACCGCCTGATGTCTCTAACGTCAAAATTCGAAGGCGACTGGCGCGAGGCAAAGGCAATCATCGAGAAAGAAATCGATCGCATCTGGCTCGACGAGCCCGAGGATGTCCATAAGATCCGTTGGGGCATTATCGACAGCGGAGCAGGAAGCGGAGAGCAAGCGTTTTCTGTACTCGTCCATCTCGAGGCGTATCTCATGCTGGTAGGCGCTGAAGTCATGTATCGCCTGCTCAAGATTTCGAAATATCCGGACTTGCCCCTCGCAACTCTCAATAGAATTACCAAAGAGTTTCTGACAGGAACCTTCAACGTCTTTGCATTCATGACGGATCTCGGATTAGCCAACATGCATCACATCGGTCAAATCTATTCGGACGCCCTCGACGACCTTCAAACGGCGGACGAATATGTGGAGCTCACCGGAGCAATGATGACGTATATCACTCGCATGCACCGGTGGATTCACTCGATCTTCCCTTGGAACCTTGGCGTTGCATTTCCACATCGCACGCCGACAGAAGTTGCGAACCTTGCCAAACTTGTGTCCATGCAAGGCGAGATTTAGTCGTCGAGCTTTCTGGCAGCTACGCAAAGAAATATTGCGACGCGATTCGGCGATATGTGCTGATGGACCGATGGTATCTGTGCCGAATCCGGACTTATCACTGAACGCCCCGTCTGAGGACAGAGCCAATTTATCTGAGATTTCTCGCGCACGATCAGCTCTATATCCAGCACCCGCCAAATAAATAATTGGTGGGCCGATTGTTCTATTAATGTAAATACCCGGGAGTCCCCCATGTCCTCTACAGAAATGCACGGTGTCCGAGTAGGGAGCGGAAAGTGTTCGCCTCATCCGACCGCAAGTGTTGATTATATTCGGCCTCCCCGCGTAACACGTTTGCAGGCTCGACTGACCGATGATGGTATTGACGTGGTCGTATGCTTCAAACCGGAGCACAGCTTCTACATCACAGGCTTTAGCCCGATCATTTATTCACAACCGATGATTGCAATCCTTACCCCCAACCATGAGCCAATCATGCTTGTGCATGCGCTCCGAGACGAACACAGCCGCTCCAGCTCATGGGTACGGGACATACGGTTATTCGGCGCTTGGGGGGACAAGAAAACTGCGGGGGCAGACTGGCAAACTGCACTCACTTCAATCCTCCACGAGCTGGGCGTTGCGGACAAAAAGATTGGAGTCGAAGAAGAGTTCATCTCCATCACATGTCGCCGCCAACTCGAAGACATGTTACCGAAGGCAGAATTCGTCGATGTGAGCCAGCTCATAGAACGCTGCCGGTTGACAAAAGACCCGGACGAAGTTCTCCACGCACGGGTTGCGGCCAGGATTGCCGATGTAGGCATGGAAGCAGCGATCGCAGCACTCCGCGAAGGTGGCACCGAGCGCGACGTCTGCGTGACTGCAATGCACGAGATGAATAAGTTCTGGGCGGGCCGCTACCCCAATGTTGAGGTGTGCGATTTCGGCTCTTTCGAGGGCGGCGTTCACAACGGTCTCTGGGTTTGGGCACTATCCGGTCCGCGTACGTTTCTAAATTGTGACAATCCGACCCAGCGCCGCCCCCTTCGCGGCGAAACCGTTTCGCTGCTGAGTTGGACGGTTGCCAACGGCATGCACGCTGAGATCGAACGTACTGTTGCCATTGGGCCGCTACCGGACGTCAGCAAGCGCGCGCTTGACATCATCCTTGAAATTCGAGAGGAAGTCGACGAACTGATGAAACCCGGCACACCTTGGAGGGACCTGTTCGAAAAGACTCGTGAAAGGCTAGAGTCGCTCGGCTACGGTACCCACACTCCAGGCAGAATCGGTCATAGCATTGGGCTCGGCGCTCACGAGCGAGCCTCGATTGACGCGAAGTCCCGGTTGGTACTGGAACCGGGTATGATCGTTACACTCGAACCGCATATCCGAATACCAAGCGTGTGCCAAACGCAGATTTCCGATACCGTTCTCATAACTGATACCGGCCGAGAATATCTTACTATTGCTACCGGCGGCTACATAGAAATCTGAATTCTAGGCCACCACTTTGATCGAAGGCGTTTGGGTCTTCCGGCTAGGTCTAAACACGTCTATGCGGGTCGCGCGTATATTACAACGAGCATCTGCGGGTCGAACTGCACTGACATCAAGCATGTGTCCCATCAATCAACTGCTCCGGGTCATTGCCGAGGTGACGATCCACCGTCCGCGAAAGTGACGACCAAGCGACTTTTCGAACCAACCGAGCATCGTCTCGCTACTCCTGGTGAGTTACAACTCATTGAATTATTTTTGCCGCGTACTAACGTGCTATGTGTGACACAGACAGGAGAAGGCGGCGATGAGCGGGTGGCCCAAACTGGAGCTCGTGCTGAGCGAATCGGAATTCGAGCAACCCAAGGCGCTGACGATGCGGCACAAGACAGCACAGGCCTGGGCGTTGCAAGCGCGCATCCTGCTGTCCTGCGCCCAAGGTATGGACAACAAGACAGTTGCGGTGAAACTGCGGCTCACGCGCCAAACTGTCGCTAACTGGCGAGCGCGATTTGTCGCAGACCGCGTCGACGGACTGCTTGACGCACCACCCCCGACGCACCCAAGACAATCGACGACACGCATGTCGACGTGGTTATCACGAAGACGCTCGAGTCCGTGTCTGCCGGGGCGACGCACTGGAGCACACGCACGATGGCCAAGGAGATGAAGCTCTCACAGGCGGCGGTGTCGCGCATCTGGCGCGCCTTCGGGCAGCAACTGCATGGGTAAGAGACGTCTAAGCTCTCTAGCGATCCGTTGTTCGTCGACAGTGCGCAATATTGTCGGCCAGTATCTAGGGCGATGGTGCTGTGCGTTGACAAGAAGAGCCAGATACAGGCATTGGACCGCCCACAGCCCATATTGCCGTTCGCTCCAGGCATTCCCGAGCGACGCACTTATGAATACCTGCGTTACGGTGCGGCCACACTATTTCCTGCGCTCGAAATTGTCACCAGCAAGGTGATCGGCGACGTGCACCGGCGCCATCGCAGCAGCGAATTCCCGCTTTTCCCGCGCACCATCGAAGCCGGCGTGCCGCCCGACTTGGATGTGCATTTGGGTGATGGACAATTACGGCACACACAAGACTCCTCGATCAAGGCAGGGTCCACTCGTCATCCCCGATTGCAGGTTCACTTCGCACCGACTTCGGCCTCGTGGCTCAATCACGTAGAGCGCTGGTTCGCCGTGCCTACCGAACGGTACCTTCGTCGCGGCACGCATCGTTCGACTCGCCAACTGCTCGAAGGCATCGAAGTGGGCCGGCTGATTGCCGTTGCCGCAGGGCCGAAAATGGCATAATCGACCTCCCTCGCAAGGGAGAGAGCCCGCGGTGGGCGTCCGATTGGGGTCAAGCGAGCAATTCGCGCAGCGCCGCGACGACTGCGTCGCATTCCTCTTCGGTTCCGATGGTGATGCGCAGATGCTGGTCGATTCGTGGCTGCTTGAAATGCCGCACGAAGATGCTTTGATCTTTTAAGCGTGCGACAAGCATTGCAGCGTCGTGCGAAGCATGACGCACGAACAGGAAGTTCGCAGTAGACGGTACCACGTCGAAACCTTGGCTCTGGAGCGCCCGCTTCATCCGCTCCCTGCTCGCGATCACGCGCTCGCACGTCATCCGATAGTGGTGATGATCCGCGTAAGCAGCCTGTGCCGCGACCTGCGCGAGACGGTCCAGAGGGTACGAGTTGAAGCTGTCTTTCACGCGATTGAGTGCTTCGATGAGCGATACGTGGCCGAATGCAAAGCCGACGCGCATGCCAGCGAGCGAACGAGCCTTCGACGTTGTCTGAACGACAACTAGGTTGGGATAGTGGTCAATCAGAGGGACCGCGGATTGCGCACCGAAATCGACATAGGCCTCGTCAATTGCGACCACCGACGACATATTTCCGGCGACAATTCGCTCTATGTCCGCGAGCGGCAGAGCGCGACCGGTGGGTGCGTTTGGATTCGCGAACAGCACGCTGCCCACGTCGCCAAGGTAGTCGTCCATGCGGATCGACAAGTCGCCGGCGAGCGGAATGGCCCGATAGCGCACGTTGTAAAGCCGTGCGTAGCTGCGATAGAAGCTATATGTGATGTCGGGAAAACGCAGCGGCCGCTCATGCTTCAGCAGCGACGCAAAAGTGTGGGCAAGCACTTCGTCCGAGCCGTTACCGACAAACACCTGCTCCGGCTTCAGGCCGTGATAGGCAGCGACGGTTGCGCGAAGGCGTCGCGCGAGCGGATCCGGATAGCGGCGCAGGGTCTCACCCGCGCTACCTAGCTCGCGGGCAATGGCCGCTAGTACCAGCGGCGACGGCGGGTACGGGTTCTCATTTGTGTTCAACTTGATCGGATGCGCACTCGCCGGCTGCTCGCCCGGCATATATGGCATGAGACGCTGAACGAGGTCGCTCCAGTAACGACTCACCGCCTAGCCCCTGACAGCAAAGAGTCAGTGCTGACCGCATCAGCCATAACAGGAAGTTGAGTATATGGCGATTCGGGCCCACGTCCCCCGGGGACCAAGGCGTCGAGCGTCATTTCGTCCGTGCTTCGTCGCGCTCGCCGGGCGCGCGTAGCTAGGAGTTCTCGCGTGGCTGGCCGTAAGGCGCGTCCTAGAGCAAACCGGCTCTTGTCTGCCCCGCGACGGCTCCCCCAACCAGAGGTGACGCTGCGGCAGTGGTCGTGCAAAACGCTGAAAGACTGCAGCGGCGACGGTTCTTCATGACCGGCACTGTGGCTCGTGAAAGTCCGCACATTGGTTCGAGCGATAGTGGAGTATCGGCGAGGCAAGTTAGTTTGCATTTTTGAATGGTCTCGTTAATGCATGGGTAAGCCAGTCCTACTACAAGATGAATCAGTCACAGAAATCGGAGCCCAACCTAGACGCTGCCAGATTCCGGAAGCCGGCATGGAGTGGTAGATACAACGAGCCCGTCAGTGTCGCGCTCGAATGCAATCAAGCACGGACCGCGCCAACCAAGCATTCTTCTCAAAGGCATCAACTGCGGCCACCGTATTCATCTCGTCCCGGGCCCCAGGTGGCAGGGCGCCGCGCGGCCGGGATCGAGGAGATGCCGCACAAGTTCGCCATCAGAAACGAGGGTGTGAAATCCTGACCAATGATTGACTGGTGTCGATTTGCTCCTCGGGAACGCTCCACCGCCAAGCCGCCAATCGCCGCGTCTAACCCGAGCGACATTCGCTGCACGACGCCGTCGAGGCTTGTCGGAGGTCGAACGCCTCCCGGCATGATCTACGCACAGGCCGACGAATTGAGTCTCGTGACTCGTGAATCGCAGCACGGCAACGAAGCCACTGAGCAGCGCAGACACCCAGATGGTCCATTTCGACGAAAAGTCCGCAAGCGGCGATAGACTGCTAAACAGCGCGGCGTTAACTACAAGCAGTCAACTAAATCCATAGCCATGCAGTACACGCGACGTCACGGTGCACATGGACATCTCGCTAAGAGGCCAGTTCAAATACCCCTGAGGGGGCTGTTTGCTTTCTCGGCAAGCAGTTAACCTTGGATGTCTGAACAACGGAACCCAAGGGATGGAAGCGCCGATCATTGATGACGAATTGTGGACACTGATCGAACCGTTACTGCCGCCGCCCAAGCCCCGGCGCAAAGAGCATCCTGGTCGCCCGCGCGTATCGGATCGGGTGGCGTTGAGTGGCATCCTGTTCGTGTTGAAAACCGGACTGCGATGGAACCACCTGCCGACCGCATTGGGCTTTGGCTCCGGCGCGACCTGCTGGCGACGACTGAACGACTGGCGCAAAGCAGGCGTATGGGATCGACTGCACGAACTGCTGCTCGACAAGTTGCGCGAGGCCGGGCAGATCGATCTTTCATACCCTGCCGCCGATTCCTCGTCGGTACGAGCTGTTGGGGCGGGCGAAAAACTGGCCCGAACCCCACGGATCGCTCGCGACGCGGTTCCAAGCACCACATCCTCGTAGACGCCAATGGCGTTCCCATCAGCGCCATCCTGACCGGCGCGAACCGCAACGACGTCGCCCTGCTGCTGCCGCTCGTCGACGCGATTCCCCCGATCCGCGGCGCGCGCGGCCGACCACTTCAGAAACCCACGGTCACCTATGCCGATCGTGGTTACGATTCCGATCCGCATCGTCAACGATTGCGCGAACGCGGCATCAAACCGGTGATCGCAAGGCGCCGCACTGAACATGGCAGTGGTCTGGGCAAATTCCGTTGGATCGTTGAACGGACTCACTCGTGGCTCCACAACTTCCGTCGTCTTCGCATACGCTTCGATCGTCGAGCTGACATTCACGAAGCATTCTTGAAATTCGGCTGCGCCCTCGTCTGCTGGAACATCTTCAGGCGTATGGAGCAGCCTTTTTTAACTGACCTCTATCCCCAGCCACGCGGTGAGCTGCGACGCCAACTGATCGCCTGTCTGCGCCACGGCCACAGCACGCGTATGTCACACGAGCGGGGCACTGCCCAGCGCGGCCAGATCGCCGACATGGTGAGCATCCATGTACGCCCGCCTGAGGTCGGCGACCGGGTGATGCCAGGTCACTGAGAGGGCGACTTGATCAAGGGCGCTGGCAACCAGTCTTCCGTCGGTGTGCTGGTTGAGCGTACCAGTCTGGTGCTGCTGGCTGGCGAAGATGGAAGACGCCACCGCCGCCTCGACCCTGGCGGGCTTTACAGCCAAACTGAATTCCATCGCAGCACCACTGCGCCGGAGCTTTACCAACGACTAGGGTAAGGAAATGACCCGGCATCAGGAACTCAGCGCCGCCACCGGCATGCGCGTGTACTTCTGCGATCCGCACAGCCCATGGCAACGCCGTACCTGCGAGAACACCAACGGGCTGCTGCGGCAGTAGCTGCCCAAAGGCACTGACCTCTCCATCTACAGTCAGGACGAACTCAATGCCATCGCTGACAGCTCAACAGCCGACCTCGCGCTACCCATGCATTTCATTCACCATTCGAGGTCTTCGAACGTATGCTCGCAACCGCTTCGATGACCTCAGCCTCCATTCAGTAGGCCCCTATTGCGCTTCACTCTTGAAACCGCCCAGTTTCAACGCCGCATTTGACGCTGTTGTTGTCCGACAATGTCGTACATGCGACACGGTCCCTACCGCAAAAAGACGGTTAAAAAGCCGTTCTTGGTTGGCGCAATCCGTGCTTACTTGGTGACGCCGGTGGTAGAGTCCACCGACAGGTTGAACCGCGACTTATCCGCTAGAGGGCGTTTCCGTGAAGACGCGCTGGCGACCGACGAGTCGGCGCGGGTCAACGGGACTATAAGCGCCGACGGCAGATCCAGGAGATAGCTCCTTCTCCATCGACCGCCGGAAGCTTGTGTTGCGGACAATTCAGAAATGCAAACTTCATCCACTATGCATCTTCACTATTCCTCCATCGCGCAAACTATAGCCCAGGCCTTCGCGAGCCGCGGTGCCAATCTTATAGAAGTCGCAACCGTTCAGCCCGCTGATCCATTCTTAGATGTTATGGGCGAACAACAGCGCAGCGCTCTCTTCCTGACAGAAAGCGAGGATCAAGAGATGCTGTGTCTCAGACCAGAGTTCACGGTACCGGTGTGCCTGGAGTACATTAGATCCGGAGCTCCGAACCCTCGGCGTTATGTGTATATCGATAAGAGTTTCTGCAAGGAACCTTCAAGTCGAAATGGCCTCTTGCAGGCAGGTCTCGTTGATTTTGGTGATTCAGATGTTCCGACTGCCGACGCACGGTCGATCTCCGATGCGTACGCCCTCGTCCAACTTATGCTGTCGGGGCGCGAACTGGTTACGGTGATTGGCGACCAGGGACTATTCGAAGCCGTGCTCGCTGCCCTCGAACTCCCTCGTCGCTGGCAGAAGCGCCTCATTCGGGCCTCCGGCTTACGTCTGCGCTCGGGTGCAAATTGCACTACCGTCGGGCACCCTTTGCGTAGCAACCACCTTGATTTTGTGGTCCGAGATTTCCTCGCGAGAGCCGATTGGACAGCCATGACCGCCTATGTTGCGAATGTGATGAGGCAAGGCGGGCTTTCTCCCGCTGCGGGACGCACACCTCAGGAGATTGCTGCACGGCTCATCGAGACGACCGAACTTGCCAATGCCCAAGTGCCACAGAGCACCTTTGATGTTGTGAACAGTTTCCTAGCCATCCGCGCTCCTCTTTATCAAGCCGTTGACGAAATTGCTGGGCTCGCGAAATCTGCAGGATTGACACTTGGCATAGCGTTCGACAACTTTGTCCGACGATCGGAGGTGCTCGCCAGAGAGAGTGGCCCTCCAGATCAATTAACCTACGATGCATCCTTCAGACGGCACCTTGACCACTATACTGGGCTTCTGTTTGATATCCGCGCGCCAGGAGTTGACAGGCCACTTGCTAGCGGTGGACGGTATGATCGATTGCCCAAGCTGCTCGGAGCAGATCGCCCGATTCCGGCGATTGGCCTATCCGCATTTGTTGACCAAGTGCAACTTCTGCAGGGAGCATTGACGTGACAATTTCACTCGCGATTCCGTCAAAAGGACGGCTGAAGGAGCAGACCTTTGATGCCTTAGCTGTGGCCGGGTTGCCGGTTGAGCAATCCAACGAACGAAAATACACGGCAGGCTTTGTTGGTAGGAACGAAGTTGAGGTAGTTTGCTTCACGGCTTCTGAGATTCCGGCCAAACTGGCGCAAGGCGTCGTCGATATAGGAATCACCGGTGAAGACCTGTTATTGGAAAGTAGAGACGACTGGCAGGAAAGGATGGAAGTCATCGCACGGCTGGGCTTCGGGAGAGCTGACATTGTCGTTGCCGTCCCACAGGCCTGGGTGGATGTCGAGACGATAGCGGACCTTGACGATGTCGCGGCAGACTTCCACGAACGTTACGGTCGGCGGCTCAGGATCGCAACGAAATACCGACGGCTGACCCAGCGATTCTTGTCCGAGGTACATGGCATGCGTGCTTACCGCATCATTGAGAGCCTCGGTGCCACCGAAGGAACTCCCGCAACGGGTTCGGCTGATGCCATTGTAGATGTCACAACGACGGGGACGACCTTGCGGGCCAATCATCTGAAAGTGCTTCAAAACGGGCTTGTCCTTCGCTCTCAGGCGTGCCTCGTGGCGGCGCGAAAGAGACAACGAGAAATTGATCAAAATGTCATAGATGAGATTGCTACCAAACTAACGTCTAGACGCGACCGTTGCTTTTAATAAGATCGCTCAACTGTATTCTCACGAAGCAATCCCTCCTGCAAACAGCAATTCGTCGAGAGGCTTCGCTTTGTCAGATATCCCGTCTCCGCACCGCATCCGCGATGTACTCGGCTTGGCGGATGGCGAGAGCGACGATCGTGAGCGTCGGGTTCTCTGCGCTGCTCGTGGTGAGTTGACTGCCGTCTGGGACGAAAAGATTCGTCACCTCGTGCGCCTGCCCCCACCTGTTAACGACGCCGTCACGGAATTTTTCGCTCATCCGGTTCGTGCCCATGTTGTGGCCGGCCGGGTACGGCGGCAGATCCATGACGCGCGTGGAGCCGCATGCCTCGTAAATCATTTTGACCTGAGCGTAGGCATGGTTGCGCAACGCGTTGTCGTTGACATGGTCCTCCTTGGATACCGCGGGAATAGGCAGCCATGTGCTCATACTTATCCAACGCCGACGTGACTTCCCGGCCCCAGTCACCCGCACAGTGCGGCTTTTCTCTTCATTGATTTCGACCTGCAGTTTGGCAAATTCTTCCCGAAGGCGTCGGGTTACGGCCCCGAGCAACCCCGCATGACGCGGATGGACATAGATAAGCACGACAAGATCGTCAGCAAAACGGGCATACTCGACGTAGGTGTACGTCCCATTGCGCGTGGTTTCTTTCGCTCGCTCCAGCATTTGATCCCCCCATGTGAGGTAGATATTGCTGAGTAGCGGCGAAATCACGCCGACCAAAGTTACCTTTTGCGTCCATGGCGTGACCACACCACCTTGGGGTGTACCACGTGTCCGAAACTGCACCTTTCCATCTGGCATCTGCACCGGAGCCTTCAGCCAGCACTCGATGTACATCGCAACCCAGCGTTCGCTGATGTGGCGATGTACCGCCATCAGTAGAAGGTCCCAGTCGATGTTATCAAAGAACCCTTTGATGTCGACCCCTACTACCCATGCATATTTCCGGCAGCGCTTACGCGTCCAAGCCAGCGCCTGCCACGCCGATTTTCACGATCTATAAGCATGGGAATCCTTATTAAATAGCAACCCTACCACCGGCTCCACGACCTGCTTGATCACGTGTGCGCAATTCTGTCCGACACGGTGGGGACGGTCATCGCGAACCGCACACGCGCCCAACGACCATTTGGGTTGGGTAAGATCTGTCACCCATTTCACCCACTTACTGCAAAACACATTTCTCAACGTATCCATATTATAGATGAAAGGCATCAAAACAATCGATTTTACAAATCAATCCTTGTGTTGCACAGTGAAACCCGTCGTTGCGGAAATGGAAATCGAAGTTGATTGACCGAATACTTCGTATTTTGTAAACCTAAGTAGTACGACATATTTAGGCATGTCTCCATGATGCCCACACTTTTGGATGTATCTCTCGACACGCCACCTAAGCTTACCGAAACCGTGCCCGTCGCGGCCTACCGGATGGGACGATCTACTGTGGAGCGGCTTACTGGCTCGATAATTGAACGAAACGGGCCAGATCTGTGAAGGTCCTCGATTCCGTATCCGAGGTGCGCGACGAGTGCCACGATCGCGCCGGACGTCGCGACGTCTACTTGACGTTTGACGACGGTCCTAATCCACTTTGCACACCGGACGTCCTCGAGGCGCTGGCAGAACACCGGGTGCCAGCAACGTTCTGCGTCATCGGCGCGTACGTAGAGGACCAGCCGAAGCTGATCGAGCGAGTGATCGCCGAGGGACACGAGATTGCCAATCGCACGACGACTCATCCGGATTTGTCTGGATGCGAACCTGATGAAGTACGACGCGAAATATTTGGACGCGAACAGGATCATCGGGATGGCATGTCCCCAAGCCGCAGTTCGGCATATGCGTGCCCCTTACGGAATATGGACGGACGAAGTGGTCGCTGAAGTGGCAAAGGCGGGTCTGGCGGCTCTTGACTGGTGGGTAGACCCGCGTGACTGGTCTCGCCCCGGCGTCAATGCGATTGTCAGCGCAGTGCTGGCCTCTGTCCGGCCTGGCGCAATTGTGCTCTTGCACGACGGATGTCCTCCCGGCGAGTCAGGACGGTGCTGTCATGCTGGGCTGCGCGACCAAACCCTCATGGCGCTTTCCCGCCTGATTCCAGCACTGCATGAGTGCGGATTTGTAATCAGCTCGCTACCCCAACCACACTGAACAAACCGACATCTATGAATGCCATTGCCACAATCAGCACTGCCCCCGTTTTGTTGTATGCACTACTCTCGACTGTTTACAAAAGCGCACAGGCCCTCCATGGCCTACCCACGAGTGCTCCGCCGAAGTCGCCCAATGCCGCCGACTCCAACTTTCTGCCGGACGTGGACGTCATCGTGCCGTGCTTTAACGAGCAACCGCGCACACTCTCGGCGTGCCTGGAGTCCATTGCAAACCAGGACTACGCCGGAAAACTGCGGGTCTATGTGGTTGATGATGGTTCTGCGAATCTCGACGCCGTGAGGCCGGTATACGATGCGTACACGCGCGACCCGAGATTCAACTTCATTACGCTTCCCCAAAATATGGGAAAGCGCAAGGCACAGATCGCCGCGATACGCTCTTCATCCGGGGAACTGGTACTCAACGTCGACTCGGACACGACGCTGGCACCCGATGTCGTCAAGAAGCTCGTATTGACAATGCGAGACGCGACGATAGGCGCCGCCATGGGGCAGTTGACGGCCAGCAACCGGAGCGACACTTGGTTGACCCGTCTGATCGATATGGAGTACTGGTTGGCTTGCAACGAAGAGCGCGCCGCACAGGCTCGCTTCGGCGCTGTTATGTGCTGCTCCGGTCCATGTGCCATGTACCGCCGGTCCGCGCTCCTTTTGCTGCTAGATCAGTACGAGACGCAGTTTTTTCGCGGGAAGCGGAGCGACTTCGGCGAGGACCGTCATCTAACGATTCTCATGCTGACGGCAGGTTATCGGACCGAGTACGTTCCGGACGCCATTGCGGCGACAGTCGTTCCGGACAGACTGGGGGCGTATCTGCGCCAACAACTGCGCTGGGCGCGCAGTACTTATCGGGACACGTTGCTTTCGCTGCGCCTGCTGCCCTGTCTCGATCGTTACCTTACGCTGGACGTGATCGGAATGAATCTGGGCTCGCTATTTCTCGCCTTATCGCTTCTAGCCGGGCTCGCGCAGCTCGCATTGACAGCGACAGTGCCGTGGTGGACTGCCCTGATAATCGCATCATCAACCATGATCCGCTGTAGCGTGGCATCGGTTCGCGCTCGCCAGGTTCGATTTCTTGGCTTTTCTCTTCACACACCTATTAACCTCTTTCTCTTGCTCCCCCTGAAAGTCTATGCGCTGTGTACATTGAGTAATAGCGATTGGCTGTCCCGTGGCTCTGCAGGGAACGTTTCGAACGTTCGTGAAAAACAGGTCGATACTCCGAATCCGGTTACAAAGCCGAACGCGACTTCAGCGTCAAGATCTGCGACTCCACACCGTCGGCAGGATCACGCGTGCGAGTCTTCAACATTAGCGACGTCTGACGAAGCATTCGATGGCGATTAGTTAATCGTACATATAGATCTCGAGTATCGCGCCAACCCAGAACCGCCCACCATCGGCACTGGTCGGCTTGAGTGCGATCGTCTCACGCAAAGGCTCGATTGTCGTCTTCCCAACGCCAGTGCATTCACCGAAATCCTGGTACTCCATTGTCAGTAACTCACGCGCTTGGCAAAGGATCTTCTATCGACCGGGGCGTTTTCAATCGGGCCGCGGCAGCAGAACGGCTTCTTTTTCTCTAAGACGAGTGCGTAATTTTCCTTCTTATCTCCATGTCCAAAGCAGCAATCAGCTTCACCGGCGTAAGGAAGTCATATGGCGACAAGATCGTAGTCGACGGATTGTCGTTCAGCGTCGCGCCTGGAGAGTGCTTCGGTCTGCTAGGGCCAAATGGCGCGGGCAAGAGCACGACGGTGCGTATGGTTCTCGGCATGGCGCCGCCCGACGCAGGCAAGATCATCGTGCTCGGGGAGCCAGTGCCGGCGCGCGCTCGCTCGGCACGTATGAGCATTGGCGTGGTGCCGCAATTCGACAACCTCGATCCCGGGTTCACCGTGCGCGAGAACCTTCTGGTGTTTGGGCGCTACTTCGGCATGAGCACACGTGAAATTGAAGCGGTCGTGCCGTCGCTGCTCGAATTCGCTTGCCTCGAAAGCAAGGTCGATGCGCGCGTCACCGAACTATCCGGTGGCATGAAGCGGCGGCTGATGCTGGCACGCGCGCTGATCAACGATCCACAGTTGTTGGTCATGGACGAGCCTACAACGGGTCTCGACCCGCATGCGCGCCACCTGATCTGGGAAAGCCTGCGTTCCCTGTTGGCGCGCGGCAAGACGATCCTCTTGACTACCCATTTCATGGAAGAGGCCGAGCGGTTGTGCGACCGACTGTGTGTGCTGGAGGAGGGGCGAAAGATCGCCGAAGGCGGGCCTCGCGTGCTGATCGAAGAACAGATCGGGAGCCACGTGGTCGAGATCCACGGCGGCAATCCGCATGAGCTGCGCACGTTGATCGCGCCGCACGCGCAGCGTATCGAAGTCAGTGGTGGGACCCTCTTCTGCTATGTGTCCGATCCGGAACGGGTGTGTGTACAGTTGCGCGGGCGCGCGGCGCTGCGCCTTTTACAGCGTCCAGCAAATCTCGAGGATGTCTTTTTGCAGTTAACCGGGCGCGGGATGAAGGAGTGAACGATGAGAGAGTTTTATGCAGCGGCCCTGCCCGCGAACGTGTGGAACTGGGTTGCAGTGTGGCGCCACAACTATCTGGCATGGAAAAAAGTCGCGTTTGCCTCGATTCTCGGTAACCTTGCCGATCCTATGATTTATCTGTTCGGCCTCGGCTTTGGTTTCGGGATAATGGTAGGTCGCGTCGATGGCGCATCTTATATCGCGTTTCTCGCGGCGGGTATGGTCGCCACGAGCGCGATGACCTCCGCGACCTTCGAAACGATTTATGCAGCTTTCTCTCGCATGCATGTTCAGCGCATGTGGGAAGCGATCCTGTGTACACGGCTCACGCTCGGCGATATCGTTCTGGGTGAACTGGCATGGGCCGCCACTAGGGCCTTTTTTGCCGGCATCGCCGTCATGGTGGTAGCCACCGTGCTGGGTTATGCAGCGTGGTCATCCATTCTCTATGCTTTGCCTGCCATCGCTCTGACTGGCCTCGCCTTCGCGAGTCTGGCGATGATCCTCACGGCGCTTGCACCCAGTCACGATTACTTCGTGTTCTATCAAACGCTCGTTCTCACGCCCATGGTGCTCCTAAGCGGCGTGATCTTCCCGATCAGTAAGCTACCTGCCGTTTTTTGCGACGTAGCGCGCTTCTTGCCGCTGGCACATTCCGTCGACCTTATCCGTCCCGCGATGCTCGGACGCCCGGTGGGCAGTGTTGCCCTGCATATTGGCGCTCTCTGCATTTGCACGGTGTTGCCGTTCTTCCTGTCGGTGGCGCTGTTACGTCGACGCCTCATGTCTTAGTGCCAGCTATGGCCAGTACGAGTGACCAGGAAAACCACCATGTCGTATCAACGCGAACGCTTCGTGCATCCGCGCACGCGCCCCATCCGCCGACGGTCTCCCCGCAGCCCGATATAGCACCGGAAACGAGTCGCGATGCGGGCGAACAGCAGCGTCAGCGCGCTGCTGATCGCGTACGACCTGTAGTGATGGTCGGCGAGCCACACCTCGTGGTAGCCGAACGTTTGGGCGGCCGGCGCATTACGCACGGTTTGCGTCAGCGCATCGCGCGCGTCGCCGTCGGGGTTCTCGACGTTGAGGAAAAGGCCGTAGCGTTGTGCGGAATCCGACATGGCAGGCCCTCTCGTGGAAAGACCACGTCAAAGGCAAGTTTTGCGCCCACATCTCGCGGTACGTAAAGTCTTGACGACGTCAGCCATGCCTCAGGCAGAAGCGCGACGCTGCGACCACGCCGCGCCGCTGGGCAGGCCGAGCCCGCAACACGCCCGCGATGAAGCTCGTCACGCTCGACGAACGCAAAGCGGACCACGGCGCGCGGTGACGCGCGCACAACCGCCGCAGCGCGACCAGCGAGTCCGGGTCGATCAGATCCAATGGGCACAGCACCCGGTAGGCGCCTGACAGCAAAGCCTCGAAGCCTTCGGCACGGCTATCGTCGTCGATGGTCCCGGTGTGATGAACGAACTCGCCTCCCGCCGCATCCACCAGCGCACGCAGCACGGCGTTGATGCGTGGCCGCCCGCCCACATAAACCCATCGACGCCCGCTCAATGCGCGCGTCAATGCGCGGTCGTCGAGCAGCGCCTGCTCAACCGCGAACAACTCGTGCTGCAGGCTCGCGACATGTGCCCGCGTGCGCTCCTGCGACAGGCTCGCACTGCTGTCGGGAACGCATGTGCCGCGGTTCTGATTCATGACGGGCTGCGCTTCGGATCGCACCGTTACGGCAACGGCAGGCGGCATGGGTCTCATGGCGAGCGCCTCGTGGCATGGCCCGCAAGCCGTTCGCCCGCTGCCGGAGTGAGAAACCAGCTACGCACCGTGTCGTACGTGTAGCGCGTCCGGCCGGCATGACGCGCGTGCGGCGCCAGCCAATGCTCGGACAGCGGCTTCGCCCAGCCCCAGAAGTCGGCGCGCAGCGCGGGCGGGAAACCGACGTCGTCGAACGCATACCAAAGTTGAACCAGCCAGGGTTCGCGGCCCTCTTCGTCAAGCAGCAACGGCGGCTTGGAGCCCGCCTGCAGATGCGCATGCCGCTCGCCGTAATACAGCAGCCTGCCGCAGGACTCGACCACGAAGTCGGCCACCTGCGACGCGACGCACTTGAAGCGGTGACCGACGCGTGCAAACAGCAGCATAAGCCTGAGCCGCTGCAACTGGCACAGCGCCAGATCGCGCAACCCCGCTTCGTCGCAGATCGCGAGTAGCCGGTGCGGCGGTTGCGGCAGCGCGGGCACGCAGGCGGGCGGCAATGCCCGGGCGCGCGGCCCTTGCTGCTGCGACTCCGCAACGGGCCATTGCAGCGTCAGGTAGCAGGCCCGGGTGCAGGGTGTATAGCGAGGGCGGGGCCCCGGAGACGCAGCAGGTTGGAACGAATCCATAGGTATGTAAGGTTTGTGGTGCGATTTCTCGGTTGGATGCCTGAATAGATAACGATGAGCATGCTTTAGCAGGTCCCGCGCTTTCTCACTGTGAATCTACCGAAGAAGCCCGGCAAGGCGGACCGGCGACGCACCTGCTCAACGGGGGGGCGCGGGCCGGGCATTTTTGCCTACTCCGCGCCAAAGCAAAGCGGATGGTCAGAACAGACGCCACAACTCGGCGTCTTGCAGATGACCAGGCCCTCGCGCTCGCACAGTTGCTTGTAGAAGAACTTCTTCCACTTCATGCCATGCGTATTCTTCGCGGCCAGCCGCGGAAACCAGTGGCTGATCAATGCTGACAACTCGCGCCGCGACGGCAGAAGCAGGTCTTGCCAAAGGTGGTTTTGCCCGAGGCTCGCGCAGGCCAATGCATGGGCCACGCAGTTCGCCTCGTCTGCCGGGCCGGCGCGCGGATCGGCATGGTGATTGAGCAACGCCACCAGGTCTTCCAGTTCGTCGTCACGCGGCATCGTGGCGGGCGACAAGACGCACGTAAGACCGAGCGCCCGCCCGGCACCCGGGAACCAGCGCGCGAGCATTCGGCGCGTCTGGTCGGCGTCCAGTCCGGGCATCGGCAGCACATCGACGCCGTGGTGCTCGAACCCGCTCGACAGCACGCCGGCCAGTGCCAGCACGGTGGGATCGCCCGCTTCCACCGCGCACGCCATCAAGGTTGCATAGGCGTTCATCGCGGCATCGCTCAGAGAACGGCCGCGGCGTGCGTGTAGCACTTTTTCGGGCAGATCTTCGCGCACGCGGTGCAGCCGACGCACAGTTCCCGATGCACGATAGTCATCACCTTCTTCTCGTACTCGTCGTCTTCGTCTTCGTCGTCGCCGTCCAGTGCGATGTGCGCGCCGTCCTCGTTAAGCCCGACGAGTTGCAGCACGCCACGCGGACAGACACGGAAACAACGTCCGCAACCAATGCATTTTTCTTCGTCGAGCCTGTTGACGAAGGTCGGCGTCCAGGTGGCGCCGCTCGGCAGCGTAACGCTGAAGGTATCGCTCATGATGTGGCTCCGTGGCTTCGCTGGTTCAGGCAGCTGCCTCAGCGGCAGCCTTGCGGGCTGCCATCAGCGCGGCGTGGGCGTCATGGCAGCGCTGGGCGACAGCGAGAATGTTCTCCCAGTTGGTCGGGAGTTCCTCTGAGAGGTCGTGCAGGTCCAACTTCGCCTGGGTCGCTTGCGCGTTGAGTTTCTTCAGGTGCGCCTTGAGTTCATCGGCATCGGTGCTCATCGTCTCGGTCCCCTCACGATTCCTTCATGCTCCGTACTGTGCGACGGCGGGGTACCTCCGGATCACCTCGACCGCTTCGTCGAGAAGCTTTGCGCCCGCCTCGGCGAGCTTCTCCAGCGAAGCGAAGCCGAACCGGTGTACGTCGCGCAACTGCTTGTTGACGACAACGAGCCGCCCCGCGAGCAACACCATGCGCCCGAAGCCCTCGTGGCTCATCTTCATCATCGGCGAAACCATTTGGCCGGTCTCACGCTCGATCGCCACCGCAATCGCGCTATAGAAAAGCTCGAGCCGCCACAGCGTTTCGGGGTCGGGGTCGCCCATGATCGGAATCGCGCGGCGTTCCTCCGGCGTGTGGATGTACGGCTTGAGCAGTTGCAGGTCGGTCTTTCCGTCCCACACGCCGCGGGCGTCCTGCGCGCGCAACTGCCTGACGAGCTGCTGCACAAACGGTGCGACCAGCAGCATTTCATCGCTGGCCTTGGACGGAATTGCGGATGATTCAGCCATGGGATACCTCATCGTCTTCAAAGTCGTATACACGTTCGCCACCCTTCACCAGCGCCTTGCGCAGCCACGGCGGCGGCGTGCCCTTCAGCACCTGTTGCAACTTGCCGAGAGTCTCCTCGATGGACTCGGGCCGCGGCACCTTGATCGGGTGAATCCTCAGCGCGACCACTCGCGCCGCGGCCGAGCCGCCGATTGCGGCGACGTACAGGATCGCGCAATCCTTGACGGCTTCGAGCTTGGGCACGAGCTTGTCCTCGTCGCCGTCCTCTTCGAGCTTGCCACCAAAGTCGAACGCCTCGACGAACTGGTAGCCGTCCGGTGTGACGTTGTAGGTGACGATGCTCCTCGCCCAGCCAAAATGCGCATCGACGAACTGCCTGTCCTGGGTGGCGAACGCGATCTTCATGCTGTGTGCTCCTTTAGGTGGGTCAAGCACCGGCCGCGACGACAGGAATGTTCGCTTCCCGCGCCGGATCGCGCGCGGCCAGATCGATAGCGGCCTGCGGCAGCGGCCAGTCGGCCGGATCGTGATGCGGAATCCGTTCGATCATCAGGTTGGCGATCTCAAAGATCAGGTTCATCGTGCCGCGGTAGCCGACGTAGCGTCGATGTGAGTTCCCAACCCGGTCGAAGACCGGAAAACCGATCCGGAAGAGCGGCTTTTGTAGGTGCTCGGCCATCTGCCTGCCGTGCGAATGCGTGATCAGCAGGTCGCAGTCCGCCGCGGAGCGCTCCATGTCTTCGAGATCGCCGATCACGACCTGATCAGCGGGCAGCAACGCGTGCGCGGGCGATCGCGTCGTGCTGATGCAGCAGCGCAACTGCGCGCCCATCTCGTGCAGCATGCTGCCGACCGCGAACAGCAGATCGGGCTCTGCGCCGATCGCGACCTTGATGCCTCCAGTGTAGAAATGGCCGTCTAGCATCGCATCGAGCAATTGGCTGCGCTGACGCCGGTATTTCGCGGGAACAGGTCGTCCGGAGCGCTGCGCGAGCAATTGCAGCAGACGATCGTTGGGTTCCAGTCCGGTGAGCCGCCCGAACACTTCGAACGGTGTGCCAGCGATAGCATGCAATGCCTCCGCGCCGTCGCGCGTCTGCTCGCCCACGCCGATCGTAAATGCCGATGCACCCGCGGCCCGGATCTCCGCGAGCGTGGTACCGCCCAGTGTGGTGCCGCGCCAGTCCGGCGCGATATGGCCGTCGAGCGAGCCGGAAATGTCGGGCAGCACAATGACATCGAAGCCGAACGCTTCGATGATCTCGCGCAGTTCGTCGATGTCCCCAGGCGACAGATGGCTGCCGGGCAGCAGCGTCACCTGATTGGCCACCGTTGGCAACGCCTTGACCAGCGCGTTGACGATGCCGGTAATCGCATGCCGGTAGCCGTCTTCGAATGCGCCGACATAGTCGGGGGTCGACACATAGACGATCTCAGTGTCGTTGAGTTCGGGCTTGCGCTTGCGCACGGTAACGAGATAGCCGGCCACGTCGTCGCCCTCGGTCTCGGTGAGACCTGTTGAACAGATCGCGATGACCTTCGGCGCAGCGCGCTTGAGGATGTTGAGCAGCGCGGCCTCGATGTTCTCGTAGCCGCCGAGCACCGCGGTGACTTCGTCCATGGCTGTCGTCTGCAGCGGGATCGCCTCCCTGAAGTGGCGCACCAGCAGCACGAGGCCGAACGACGTGCAGCCCTGCGAGCCGTGCATCACGGGCATGCAGGCATCGAGCCCAAGGAACGCGAGGCTCGCGCCCAGCGGCTGGCTCATCTTGAGCGGATTGACCGCACAGGCTTTCATAGATTCGACGACATCGGCCATGGCATGTTCTCGAGTTCGGGGGCGTCAGGTCGGTATACCGGGTTCGAGGCTCATCGCCCCCACACCGGGGCGCTCGACGGCGGGCGCGCGGCTTCCGCTTGGACCACACCGAGCGCTCCCCCGTCGTCGCCCCACGGAGCAGGGATCCGCACCTGTTGCCACACCGGGTTGTAGATCGCGCGGTCGATCTCATGTACCAGCTCGACGATTCCCTCGTAGCCGCCATAAGGGTGGTGGCGTTCCTGATTGATGTCGAGCCACGGTATGCGGGCCTTCAGTGCGACGAACTGTGAGCGGCCACCCGACAGCATGATGTCGGCCCGCGCGTCCCTGAGCATCGCGTACATCTCGCGCGGAGTCATGCCGTCGATCATGTGGGCGTCGTCGCCCATGATCTCCTTGATCTTGTCCTTGTCTTCCTTGGTGCTCTTCTTGACGCTGGTGCCGACGATTTCGAGCCCTGCTTCCTGCAGCGCGGAAACCACCGACCAAGACTTCACGCCACCTGTGATGAGCAACACCCGCTTGCCAGTAAGGCGCGCTTTGTACTGCGCGATGCGCTCCCACGCGCGCGCTTCCTCGACGGCGATCAGGCGCTCGGTCCGCTCGAGCAGATCGTCCGGCGCGCCCTGCTGCACGAGCAGGCTGGCGATATGGCGCAGCGTGTTGCTCATGTCGCCGATCCCATAGAACGAGCCCTCGAAGTAAGGGATGCCGTAGCGTCGCTGCATCTTTGTCGCGATGTTGATCATCGACTTCGAGCAGACCATCATGTTGACCTTGGCGCGATGCGAACTTGCGATCTCGTTGTAGCGTCCGTCGCCGGCGATGCACGAGAGGATACGGATGCCTAGCGCGTCGAGCAGCGGCTTGGTCTGCCAGAGTTCGCCCGACAGGTTGTATTCGCCAATGACGTTGATGTCATACGGCGTCGTGTACTCGGGCTCGCGCGTGCCGATCACATAGTTGAGGATCGCCTCGCCGCCAAGCTTGTTGCCCAGATTCTTCGGCCCCGCGAAACCGGGGGAAATGACCGGAATCACCGGCTTGCAAAATTGTTCGGTGGCGCGCTTGCAGACTGCCTCGATGTCGTCGCCGATCAGCGCAGTGACGCAGGTCTGGTAGACGAACACTGCGGGCGGATCGTATTTCTCGATGATTTCGCGCACGCTCCTGAACAGGCGCTTCTCGCCGCCGTACACCACGTCGAGTTCGTTGATATCGGTGGTGAAGCCCGTGCGATAGAGTTGCGGACCGGACGAAGCGGCGTGCCGGTTGTCCCACGAGTTACCTTCACAAGCAATCGGCCCGTGCACGAGGTGTGCGACGTCCACCACCGGCTGCAAAGCGATCTTCGCGCCGTCGAACGCGCACCCGCCTGCGGCCGAACCCGGCGAAAGCTGCTTCGTGCAGCCCCTTTTGCGTTCCTTCTCGCTCTTGCCTTGATTCTTGTCGCAACCCGGCTCGTCGAAAACTTCGGCGATTTGGGCATTGAGCGAAGCAGACATGACGTGCTCCTGATGGATGGACGTTTCTCTAGTGGCAAGTTCCATACCACCGGGAAACGCCTTGAAAACGTGCCAATTGGCGCTGAAGCAGTCGCTCGCGCGCATCGTCATGGCGAGTTTGAACGGTTTGCGACAGACGGTTCGCGACACAGAAAACGACAACACACGTTCACTGCCTGCCTTGCCGTTCCGTATTTAGCAGGACCCGTGCGATCGCATTCGCGCGCGCCTCCAGCAACGCATCCGGCCTCAAGGGTTCGCGAACCGCCAGGTAAGCAGTCAGCGCGCGGCGCATCCGTGGAGCTTTCGCGTAGTCCGTCTACCATGACCGGGATACGCCGCAAAGTCGCAGAGACAGACTTCCAGCAAGCGCTCGAAGCGCTCAGGCCTGATCTCGGCCGGTACGCGTTCGAGCAATGCACCGAGCGCGCCTGCGCGCATATCCCGAACGCTCTTCCAGTGTGTATGCGCCATTCGCGCCGCCTGCCCCGCTGGGCGGCTCAGTCGTCGTCGACCAGCGCGAGCAGTTCGCGCGGCGTTACCTCGTCATTGATCTCCGCGAGGCTCAACGGGTCGGACGCCGTCACCTCGCGCTCAAAGTCGTCGTAGGCGAACCACGCACGCAGCGGCACTGAGTCAGACTGCTCGACTACATAAATCATGCCCCGCTCCCTCGCTGAGATTCGTCACGCAGGCTAGCTGTAGCGGCTCGATAACATAAATCTCCAAGGCCCGATAACAGCGCCTTTTCGGGATTACATTGGCTGAGAATATCGGCGCGTCCAGGTCCACATTAAGTGAGAACGGGGCCACGTTAACTGAGAACGGCTCGATAACATCGGCCAGGACCACAATCAGTGAGAATGCTCGACGGGCACGCCGGTAGCCAGCAGATGAAATGGTGAGTCAGGGGCGGCATATGGGCCGCCGGCCCTTTCCGATCATTCTTCCGGACCGGACCCCTCGCTCCCTGCAACGCTCAGAAGCACTGGTCACCCACGATTCGTACTTGCGGTTTTTCCCGTGCGGGTGCGCCGCCAAGGAGCGCCTGACTCAGGTATCCGCTGCGCACCAGCATGTCCTGCAACGCGTTTTCAGCATCCTCCATGCTCACTTCGCCCTGTGCCTTACGCGCAATACTTTGCTGGGCCAACCGTCGCACCAGCTCCTTGATGAATGCAGCGCTGACGCCTTCAGTCCGCTCCACTGCAAACGCTGCGACGTCTGCCGGGATGCTCATCCTCGAACCGTAGAGCCGGAGCAGGCGCGCCCGGCAATCCGCATCAGGTGCCGGTATTTCAATGGCCTGATCAACCCGGCCCGGACGGGCCGCGAGCGCCTCCTCGATTTCCTCCGGCCGGTTGGTGGTAAGCACGAACAGGATCTCGGCGTCCTGGTGAAGTCCGTCCATTTCGTTGAGCAAGCGGTTGAGCAGACTCTCTTCCTTCGGGCCGCGCATCTCGGTGCGATGTCTCCCGATCAGATCGACGTCCTCGATGACCACCATGCTTGGCTGTAGCAACCGGGCCAGCAGCATATAGTTGTCGAGTTGCCCCACTTGATTGGCGCTGATCAGAAGGGTGGTATGCGCTGGCAGATTGCTGGCGAGGTACTTGATCGTATGGGTTTTGCCCGTTCCGGGCGGCCCGTACAGCAGGACACCCTTTTGCAAGGACTGGCGTAATGTCTTTAATCCTTCTCTGGTGCGTGCGAATTCAAAAATATTGCGATCCAGCAGCTCCATGGTTTGCGGTGACAGGATGACGTCCTGACGCTCCACGGCAGGCAGACGGTGCACGACGATGCTGCGGGGCTGGCCTGAATAATCCTCAGTTACCTCGAGGGAAAGAACCTTGCCCCGGTACAGACGGGACTCGCGAATTGCCTGCTCCAGCCCCGCATACACCTCGCTGCCGAAGGTCAGCCCGCGCGCGCTGGGCAGACTGACAATCTCCACGCTCGCGATAGACGTGTTCATTCCTTCCATGTGCTGCTCGAACAGCACAGCGGCTCTCAGCTCGCCATCGGTGATCAGCCACAAGCCGTTGTCGAGTACCGCGACCGGTGTTTCTTCTCCGACATCGACATCCCGGTATTTCACAGGAGCAAGGGACACCGTGGTAGACATCGGGCCGGTACTCTGCGCAAACAGCGAGGAAATTGTCAACGGAAACCGCTCATGAACCTGATTGAGGCCGAGAAGGCGCGGAGCGAACGGCGTCAGCAGGCGGGAGAGCGTCTGTTGAAGCTCGGGGCGCGTGTGATGGGGAAACTGCCGCTGCGAGGAGGTGAGCTCTTCCGGGGACCGATCATCAAAATGCGCAGCTAGCGCTTCCCATGCAAATTGCTGCCTTACCGGGTCAAGGTTCTTGTGATCAATATCGATGAACTGGCTCATGAACGGACTCTTTGATATTAGATGGCGGCGCCAAGTACCGATGCGAACGCGCAACAACGAGTCGCTACAGCTAGCTACATACAGCGCAGCAATTTCGTTTTCAGCGGTGCCCCGCTACTCGACACCCTCCGCCGCAATCTTCGCCCACACCGCACGAGGTAACCGCGGCGCGATGCCCGCCGGGCTCGCGTCGAACTGCCGTCGAGCCGCCGACATCGCACCCTGTGCAATCGCAATCTCCTCGTGCGTCAATGGCAACCGGCCGGCCACATGCGCGGGCCCCCGGGCAGCACGTGGGCGATCATCTGCGGGTTCCGGTGTTCGGGCAGCGGGACGAGGTGGTCGGCCTCGCCCACACCGGCCAGGCAAACCTAGTCGTTGATGACCTCGACGTTATGGCCGTCCTGCGTCATCTTGACCAGAGCTGCGTCTGCCGCGCCCGATGCATCCGCTGTGTCTGCCATAGCCGCGCTCTCCTCGTCAGCGAATGATGTCGTAGCTGTAGTCGGTCTTCGCCACGTCGATCGTGTTGGCGTCGAGCGCTTCGAAGAACTCGTCCAGCAGCATGACCAGCACCCGCAACCCACCTTCATAGCCCCAGGTCGGGAAGCGATGGTAATGGTGGCGATCGAAGATCGGGAACACCATGCGTATCAGCGGCGTTTTGGTATCGCGCTCGAGATATTTGCCGTAGGTGTTGCCGATCAGGAAATCCACCGGCTCGGTAAACAGCAGTGAGCGCATGTGCCACAGATCGCGTTTCGGATACACCTTGCAGCCGGCGCCGTAGGGCGACGCGTCGAACAGCGCCTGCAGCTTCGCAGCCCAGGTTTCGTTGCCGTTGGTCGCCAGCACGTGAGCCGGCTCGGCGCCGAGTTCCAGCAAGAACTGCGTGTAGCCTAGCATCTGGTCCGGGTCGCCGTAGAGTGCAAAGCGCTTGCCGTGCAGGTGGGCCTGACTGTCGGCCATCGCATCGACGAGCTGGCCTCGCTCCTTCTCCAGTTGCGCCGGAATCGACTTGCCGGTCACGCGCGAGATTTCCATCAGGAACTGATCGGTGCCCGCGACGCCAACCGGCGAGTTCAGCACCACCACTTCCTGGCCATGCTCGCCAATGAACTTGCTGGTCTTCTCGCAGCAGTATTCCTGGAACACGAAGGTTGCCTTCGCGTTCAACGCGCGCTCGACTTCCTCCTTGGTCGTGCCACCTTCGTACATCCGGAACTTGCCGTCGGTCGGCGTATTCCACGTTTCGGATGGGTCGCAGATGATGTTCACCGTCACGCCGAACAGATCGAAGATGCGGCGAATTTCCTTCATGTTGCCGACCACGTAGCCGTCGAAGCCGCCGATGAAGTTGACGCTGTCGTCGGGCACGCGCTCAAGCGGCATCGCTGTGCCGGCCTTGCCGTCCCAGAAGTGCTTGAGGATGCCGAGGAGCGCGTTGTCGTAGCCGGTCACGTGGCTGCCGACGAAGGCCGGCGTGTGCGCGAACGGCACGTCATAGTCTTCCGGCACGCTGCCCTTCTGCTTGCTGTTCTTGATGAGCGCGTCGAGGTCATCGCCGATCACTTCCGCCATGCAGGTCGTGGAGACCGCGATCATGTCGGGCTTGTACAGGTTGTACGCATTTGCGAGGCCGTCGATCATGTTGTTCATGCCGCCGAACACCGCCGCGTCCTCGGTCATCGACGAGCTGACGCACGAGGTCGGCTCCTTGAAGTGACGCGAGAAGTGCGAGCGGTAAAACGCTACACAGCCCTGCGAGCCATGCACAAAACTGAGCGTCTTGTGAAAGCCGTTGGCCACGTACACTGCGCCGAGCGGCTGGCAGGCCTTGGCCGGGTTGATGGTGAGCGAGTCGCGTGCAAAGTTCTTTTGCCGGTAGTCTTCGCTCTTGGTCCACTCGACGATCTGCTTGACCTGCTCGTCTGAATGGTTGAACTCGAAATTTTCCTTTTTCGCCTGGAAAATTTTCTGGTATTCGGGCTCACGGAACAGGAGTTCCTGATCGAGAATCTGGTCTGCGGATTGGGGCACGGGATGCTCCTGATATTCAATTCAAAGGCCTTCCGGCCGGCGATCAGTGCGGTGGCCGGCGCTTAGGGGGTTGCCTTCCAGGGCGCCTTGGCAAGCCCCCATACCGGGCTGGAAATAGCCATGTCCATGTCGCGCGCGAAAATGGCGTAGCCGTCGTAGCCGTGATATGGACCGGAATAGTCCCAGCTGTGCATCTGGCGAAACGGCACGCCCATCTTCTGGAATACGTACTTTTCCTTGATGCCGGAACCGACCAGATCGGGCTGGACCTGTTCGACGAACCTCTCGAACTCGTAGCCGGTCACGTCGTCGTAAATCAGTGTGCCGTCCTTCACGTAGTGCGTGGTGCGCTGATAGTCGTCGTTGTGGCCGAATTCGTAGCCGGTGCCGACCACGTTCATGCCGAGGTCTTCGTAGGCGCCGATCACGTGGCGCGGACGCAGGCCGCCAACGAACAGCATCACGGTCTTGTCCTGCAGGCGCGCTCTGAACTTCGCGTTCACCGCATCGACCAGCGGACGATACTTGGCGATCACCCTCTCCGCGTTGGCTTTGATGGTGTCGTCGAAGTGGCTGGCGATCTCGCGCAGGCTCTTCTCGATCATCGACGGGCCGAAGAAGTTGTATTCCACCCACGGAATGCGGTACTTCTCTTCCATGTGCCGGCTGATATAGTTCATCGAGCGGTAGCAATGCAGCAAATTGAGCTTGGCCTTAGGCGTGTTCTCGAGCTCGGCGATCGAGCCGTCGCCCGACCATTGCGCGATCACGCGCAGGCCGATCTCTTCGAGCAGAATCCGGCTCGACCAGGCATCGCCGCCGATGTTGTAATCGCCGATGATCGCAACATCGTAAGGCGTCGAAACAAATTCAGGCCTCTTGTCCGGATCGGCCTTGTCGAATATCCAGTCTCGAATCGCATCGTTAGCGAGATGGTGGCCCAGCGACTGGCTGACGCCGCGAAAACCTTCGCAGCGCACCGGCAAAATGGTGTGCCCTTCATACTGGACACTCTTCTTCTTCGAGACGGCCTCGATGTCGTCGCCGATCAGGCCGATCGGGCATTCACTCTGGATCGAGATGCCCTTGTTCAGCGGAAACAGTTCCTGAATCTCGTCGATGATCTTGTCGAGCTTCTTGTCGCCGCCGAACACGATGTCCTTTTCCTGAAAGTCCGACGTGAACTGCATCGTCACGAAGGTGTCGATACCGGTAGTGCCGATGTAGTAGTTGCGACGCGCGCCCCACGAGTACTGGCCGCAACCGACAGGACCATGACTGATGTGGATCATGTCCTTGATGGGCCCCCAGACCACGCCCTTCGAGCCGGCGTACGCGCAACCGCGAATCGTCATCACGCCGGGCAATGACTTGATGTTTGATTTCACGCCACAGTCGGGCTTGCCGTCATCGAAGGTGCCCAAATGCTTGGCACGCCGTTTGGCCATCTTCTCCGGATAGGCCTTCAGCACTTCTTCGATCAGGGCCTTGTTCGCGGCCTTGCGCTCTTCAACAGTGACGCTCATGGGAATGCTCCATAGGGTGAGTATCAAGCCTGGCAGCGGGTAACCGGCACGGCCCGGTTCATCGCTTGAAGAAGAACACCGGGCCGCGCGCAGCGGCGCTCGCTTAGGCGGTCAGTTCCGCTGCAGGCTTGCCGACTTGCGATTCGTCGATGGACGTCATGATTCCGTGCTCCATTAACAGGTCTTCCAGTTGATCCATCGTGATCGGCGTCGGGATCGTGCCGTTGCCCGCGTTGTTGTGCACCTTGGTGGCGAGCTGGCGATACTCTTCCGCCTGTTTGGATTCGGGCGCGAACTCGATCACCGTCATGCGGCGCAGCTCGGCGTGCTGCACGATGTTATCGCGCGGCACGAAGTGGATCAGCTTCGAACCGAGCATCTTCGCCAGCGCTTCGGCGAGTTCGAGCTCCTTGTCGGTCTGACGCTCGTTGCACACGAGCCCGCCGATCCGCACACCGCCGCTGTTCGCGTACTTCAGGATGCCCTTTGAAATGTTGTTGGCCGCATACATTGCCATCATTTCACCGGACATCACAATGTAGATTTCCTGCGCCTTGTTCTCACGAATCGGCATTGCGAAACCGCCGCACACCACGTCGCCGAGCACGTCGTACGACACGTAGTCCACGCCGTCATAGGCGCCGTTTTCCTCGAGGAAGTTGATCGACGTGATGACGCCACGGCCCGCGCAGCCGACGCCCGGTTCCGGACCACCGGACTCCACGCAACGGATGTTGCGGTAACCGATCTTCATCACGTCCTCGAGTTCGAGGTCCTCCACCGAGCCGGCTTCGGCCGCTAGCGACAGGATGGTGTCCTGCGCCTTTGCATGCAGGATCAGGCGGGTAGAGTCCGCCTTGGGATCGCAGCCGACGATCAGGATTTTCTGCCCGAGTTCGGTCAGGGCTGCCAGGGTGTTCTGCGAGGTGGTCGACTTGCCGATACCGCCTTTACCGTAGAACGCGATTTGCCGAAGTTTAGACATTGCATTTCTCCATTCAGGAAGAAGGGTTGAAATCAGGGTTGCGTAACCGCGACCATGTCAGCCTGTCGTGCCTGTATGGGTCTTCTTATATCGAGTCACGCATCGGCCGGACCTGTGTCCGCGCTGGACTCCAAACGCAGCTTCTGTGCCACGTCACCAGCGGTACTGCGACGCGTCCGCCCCGCCGCGCTGCGGCGGTTGGTTCGGGGACTTTTGCGGACTCCTCTTCTGTCTTGTCGATTTCGCGACAAACCACGCGAACTTCGTCGCCAATGAAACCATTCGGGCGCGTTTGTCGTGCGATTTCTGTCGCATTGGCCTGCGTGCAGCCGGACAATCGCCGGGTTGCGGCCTGGTTCGGTTATTGCGTTGATCGCGCCATGGACACACCAGCCACCCAACCTTCTCGACCCATGCCGCGCGAGACGCACTTCGATCGTCTAGGCGGCGAGACCGCCGTCATCCGCCTGGTCGATGCGTTCTATCGGCACATGGATACGCGGGCCGACGCGCAGCGCATTCGGGCGATGCATCACTCGGACCTGTCTTCGACGAAGGCCGTGCTGGTGCTGTATCTGTGCGAATGGCTCGGCGCCGACAAGCAGTACTCGGCACAGCGCGGCCAACCACGGCTGCGCAGGCGTCATGCCACATTCGCGATCGGCACCGCCGAACGGGATGCGTGGCTAGCTTGCATGCGCGCCGCGTTCGACGAGACGGGTGTCGATCCGGCGCTGCGCGACGAACTGATGCAGGCCTTTTTCAAAATCGCCGACCGGATGCGCAATGCGCAGACGTGAATTCCTCTTCAACGCTGTTTAACCCAAGGATCTGTGATGACCGAAACGCTCGCCCACAAGGAGATCGACGACACCGCGTTCGCCCGTCTCGAACACGAAGGCCGTCTGCTCAATCCGGTTCTCAAGGGGCTGACGAACAAGTCCGGCCGGGTCGGCTTCCGCGGCGAACTTGCGCTGCGGTTTGCCCCAAAGCTCGCCGACGAAGCGCGGCCTCCGGAGCTGACCTGCGATCAGGTGATGGCATGCGCGACGATCGGACATAAGCACTTGCCGTTCTTCGCCGGGTATCTGTTGAGCTTCGAGCATCTGAAGGACGTGGCCGAGGTACTCAGCGACACGCTCTCGGCGGGTGGCAAGTACTTTCTGTTTTGCGACAACATCGACCTGAGCAAGCGATATCAGGTGCCGTACAAGGGCGCGATGTTCTATGTGCTGCCGATTCTCGAGTCCACCGTCTACAACGAGATGCTCGAACTGCTGTACCTCGAAAAGAACGAATTGAAGAAAAAGGACTCAGGCGGCAAGCTGGATGCGGTAGCGGACGCGGCCATCAAGTTCGACGTGACCTTCGACACGATCACCTACAGCGAAGGACTTGAATTGATGGGGCCAGTGCGCAACCCCAACGAGAACCGGCCCGTCTGAGGCGCGGGTCCCGACGGCTGCCGCCCGCGCTGCTGCGCCAACCGATGTTCCCTTGCACCCGAACGCGACCATGATCATGCACACCGACACTGTTTTCGTCGTCCGCGAACGCCTGGCCTCGCGCGTTGTCCGGAACGCCGATGCACAACTCGATACGATCGTGCCCACCGCACTTTCCACTTGGCTGGCGTACCACGGCTTCCCTGCTCCGCATTCGCGCTGCGTGAACGGCGAAACGCCGTTGATGCGCGCCGCGCAGCATGGCGAGGACGCGGTCGTCGAAGCGTTGCTCGCACTCGGCGCACGCGCCGACGCGCTCGATGACGACGGCAACCATGCGCTCTGGTTCGCGTGCCTGCACGGCGGCCCCGCGACCATCCTGCGGCTGATCGACGCCGGCGCGCCGATCGACCATGTGAACGACGACGACATCACATGCCTGATGCAGGCAGCCGCGAGCGGTCGCCTCGACGTCCTGCAGATGCTGCTTGCGCATGGGGCGAACGCAGAACTGTGCGCACCGGATGGCCGCAGCGCGCTCGACATGGCAGCCGACCTCGGGCTGCAACTGCTGCTTGCTTTCGGATGACAGGCGTTGTTAGCGAGTCTTAAGAGGAACGTGCGTCGCGCGACCAGCGAAATCGGTCCACTGATCAGTCGAAAAATCGTATAGTTTGCAGCCTCGTGCGGTGTCGAAGTACCAACGCCACGAAAACCGCTGCACGACGATCCGTTCCGGAAGCATCGCTTCGAGGGTTCGCTGAGCACCGACGAGCCCGTATAGAGGGAGACTCATGTCGACGTGATGCGCGGTGTGCTCCATGATGTGATGAAACAGCGCGCCAAAACGCCAGCGAAAGGTCAAGTGCACCGTCGTGGATACGAACGGATCCGAACGCCCCCATTTCGCGCGATCGTCGTACCAGCGGATTTGCGGATGCGTGTGGTGCGCGTACACGACGAAACCCACCATCGCGCACCAGAACAGGAACGGCACCCCGAACCCGCATGCGATTGACGGGACCACCCCCCGCTGCGTCGCGCGAGCGATCCACGCGAGCGCGCCGATCCACAGCAGTGCGAACACCGATACCAGCGTGCAGTCACGGAAGAACACGGGGCGCCGCGTCGGCATTGCGGCCCGCGACGGGAAAAACATCTTCGTCCACCAAATTTCGATCATGTAGTAGAGACCGGGCGCCCAGCCGCTGCGATAGATACGTTCCAGTGCGCGCCGTGGCCCACTCAAGGCGCGATATTCGTGGATCGTCAGCGGTGCCCACACAAAATCGACGCCTTTCAGGTTCGTGTAGCCGTGATGCACCACGTTGTGACCCACTTGCCACAGGCTGTACGGCGTGAGCGACGGCAGGAAGGCGATCCGGCCCAGCCAGCGGTTGAGCGTGCGGTGCCGGGTCAGGCTCTCATGACATGCGTCGTGACCGATGACGAAGAGCCGTCCGATGACGAAGCCCGCGATGCATCCGAATACGGTCTTCAGCACGAACCCGTGCGCGAACACGCTCGCGGCGAGCGCACACAATAGCAAAACGTAGTCGAGCACAAGCAGCAGAAGCGCGTAGGCGGTGCGGCGTTCGGCGAATGGTGTCAGCCACGAGCGGATGACCTTGCGATGGGGCAATGGCTTATTGGCGGGAACGGGGTGATTCGGACTGTTCATGAAGAAGACCGATAGAGCGGTGCAGCACAACACTACGCACGCGGCCGACGGCTGCATGCCGTGTCCGCGATGATGTGACCAGACAGTTTCGCGCTGGTGGCGAGTCAGCGCGACATCATGTTCATGCTGACATTGTGCATTACCCAGATCGTGCCGAAGATCAGGAACAGCGCGGCGAGCGCGGTGTAGCATAACGCCAGCACGTTCCAGCGCTGGCCGCGCGACAGGTCGAGATGCAGGAACGTCACCAGATGCACGACGATCTGCACGAACGCCAGCAACGCGAGCGCCATAATCGCGGAGCCGGACGGCAGCAACCGTTGCGTGACGATCGAGAATGAGCCCGCCGTCAGCGCCACGGCAAGCACGAAACCGGTGATATAACCGGCGAAGTCACCACGCGAGGCGGTCGTGGACGTCGAGTGTGAATGGACCATTTAGAGCATGCTCCCGAGATAGACAAACGAAAACACGCAGATCCACACGATGTCGAGGAAGTGCCAGAAGAGGCTCAGGCATGTCAGACTCGTGAGGTCGCGACCGGACAGTTCAGGCGAGCGGACGACATGCACGACGAGCACGGCCATCCAGACGAGGCCGGCTGTCACGTGCAGGCCGTGGGTGCCAACCAGCGTGAAGAACGACGACAGGAAGGCGCTGCGACTGGGCCCTGCACCGTCGGCGACCAGGTGCGAGAACTCGCGCAGCTCTAACGCGAGGAACAGCGCGCCAAGCACGAACGTCACGAGGAGCCAGCCGATCACGGCACCACGCCCCTGGCGCTGTGCGCCGAGCATCGCGAAGCCGTAGGTGGTGCTGCTCAGCAGCAGCGCGCCGGTTTCGAGTGCAACACCCGGGATGTCGAACAGGTCCCGTCCGGACGCGCCACCCGCGAACTGGTGCGCCATTACGGCGAACACAGCGAACAACGACGCGAACAGCATGCAGTCGGTCATCAGGTACAGCCAGAAGCCGAACACGGTGGGCGTTGGGCCGTGGTCAGCGCTCGACCTGCCGTGATGGACGAGTAATGCAGATTGCGTCATGGATCAGGTCTCCGCGGATTCGGGTAATTCAAGGGCGGCCGGGGTGGGTGCGCTGCCGCGTCGTGCTTCGATTTCGCGCACGCGCGAGGCCGGAATCACGTAGCCATGGTCGTCGCGGAAGCTACGCGCGATCAGCGCGGCGACGATCGCGACGAAGGCCAGCACGGCGAGCCACGTGATGTGCCAGACGCCGGCGAAGCCGAGCACGAGGCTGAATGCGCCGATCAGGAACCCGTCCGCGGTGTTCGACGGTAGGTGGATGTCCTCGTAATGCGCCAGTGCGGCATTTGCTGCGCCGCTTTCCTTCATGTGCGCGAACGCGTCGAGCTGGTGGACGACCGGTATGCGCGCGAAGTTGTAGACAGCGGGCGGCGACGCGGTGGCCCATTCGAGCGTGCGGCCGTTCCACGGGTCGCCCGTCAGGTCGCCGTATTCCGGCTCGTTGCGATGGATCACGCTCACGACGACCTGGGCGATCTGGTGCACGACACCGAGTGCGATCAGCACCACGCCGCATGCGGCGACGAACAGCCAGGGATGCCAGGTCGGGTTGTCGTAGTGATTCAGGCGCCGGGTCATGCCCATGAAGCCGAGCACGTAGAGCGGCACGAACGACACGTAGAAGCCGACGAACCAGCACCAGAACGCCCGCTTGCCGAGCTTCTCGTTAAGCTTGAAGCCGAACGCCTTCGGGAACCAGTAATGGAAGCCTGCGAGATAGCCGAACACGACGCCGCCTATGATCGCGTTGTGAAAGTGCGCGATCAGGAACAGGCTGTTGTGCAGCACGAAGTCCACGCCCGGGATCGCCATCATCACGCCCGTCATGCCGCCGATTGTGAACGTGACCATGAAGCCAATCGTCCACAGCACGGGTGCCGTGAACTCGATGCGACCGCGGTACATCGTGAACAACCAGTTGAAGATTTTTACGCCCGTGGGGATCGCGATGACCATCGTCATAATGCCGAAGAACGCGTTGACGTCCGCGCCGGAACCCATCGTGAAGAAGTGGTGCGCCCACACGAGGAATGCGAGCACCGTGATCGCGCACGACGCGTAGACCATCGTTCTGTAGCCAAACAGCGGTTTCTTCGCGAAGGTCGCGATCACTTCCGAATAGATGCCGAACGCGGGCAGCACGAGGATGTACACCTCCGGGTGGCCCCACGCCCAGATCAGGTTCAGGTACAGCATCGCGTTTCCGCCGAGCTCATTTGTGAAAAAGTGCATGCCTGCGTAGCGGTCGAGGCCGAGCAGTGCGAGCGTCACGGTCAGGATCGGGAACGTTGCCATGATCAGCACGTTCGAGCACAGCGCGGTCCACGTGAACACCGGCATCTTCATCAGCGTCATGCCGGGCGCGCGCAGCTTGACGATCGTCACGAAGAAGTTGATCGCGGTAATCAGCGTACCGACGCCGGAGAGCTGCAGACTCCAGATGTAGTAGTCGACCCCGACGCCGGGACTGAACTGCAGCTCCGAGAGCGGTGGATACGCGAGCCAGCCGACCTGCGCGAACTCGCCGATCACGAGCGACAGATTGATCAGGATCGCGCTGATCGCCGTCATCCAGAAGCTCAGCGAATTCAGGAACGGGAAGGCGACGTCGCGCGCGCCGATCTGCAGCGGCACGACAAGATTGAAGAGGCCGACCATCAGCGCCATAGCCATGAAGAAAATCATGATGACACCGTGCGCGGTGAATATCTGGTCGTAGTGGTGCGGCGGCAGGTAACCGGGGCCGTGAAACGCGATCGCGAGCTGAAGCCGCATCATTACGGCGTCGACAAAACCGCGCGTGAGCATCAGTACCGCGACGATGATGTACATGATGCCGATCTTCTTGTGATCGACGCTTGTCAGCCACTCGGTCCAGAGCCACTTCCAGCGGCCGAGCTTCGTGAGCGTGACGATGACCGCCAGCACGATGAGCGCCATGAGCGCGGCCGCGCCCATGATGATCGGCTGATCGAACGGAATCGCGCCGGGCGTGAGTTTTCCAAACATGGCTTACTCCGTGGTCTGCGTGCGACAGGCGGCGTCGCGGAAGGCCGTGACGTTGCCGTTGTTGTATCGGGCAACGATGTTGCGGAACAGGTGCTGGTCGATCGATGAGAAGTAGCGTACCGACTGCTTCTCGCTCGGCTTCGCGACTTCGGCGTATTCGTCCATGCTCAGACGGTCCGGCGAAGCCTTGACCTTCCGCACCCATGCGCCGAAGTCGGTGGCGCTCGTCGCGAGCGTGCGGAACTTCATGTCGGCGAATCCCTTGCCGCTGAAGTTGGCGGACATGCCTTCGAAATTTCCCGGTGCATCCGCGATCAGGTGCAGACGGGTCTGCATGCCGACCATTGCATACACCTGGGTGCCGAGTTGCGGGATGAAGAATGAGTTCATCACCGAGTCCGACGTGATCCGGAAATTCACCGGCGTATCGACTGGCACGGCGAGCTGGTTCACCGACGCAATGCCGAGGTCCGGGTAGATGAAGAGCCACTTCCAGTCGAGCGCGACCACCTCGACGTCGATCGGCTTCACGCTCGACTGCAGCGGCTGGTACGGGTCGAGCTCATGCGTGGTGCGCCACGTCAGGATACCGAGGTACAGGATGATCAGGGCGGGGATCGTCCAGATGACGATCTCGATCGCCGTCGAGTGCGCCCATTTGGGTGCATAGACCGCGTGACGGTTCGACGCACGGTAGCGCCACGCGAAGAACAGCGTTAGCAGGATCACCGGGATCACGACGATCAGCATCGCCCACGTGGCGGTGGCGATCAGCGACTTCTCGGCCGCGCCGACGCTGCCTTTTGGATCAAGCACAGTCAGATCACATCCCGATAGACAGGCGCTCAATGTTGTGACGATGGCTATCGACCGTTTCCTTAAGGTTTTTCTGTCTGTCATAGTGGTTAAATTCGGGTTGTGGCACTTTTGACCTGAAGCTGGCTTGACGCATGCGGCGTCACACTCGCAGCGTCATGGTCCGATAACCGGCCAGCTTTGTGATTGATGTCGATCAAGGATGAACAAAGCGGCGGGGTGCGGTGCACTGACGCAGGGCGCGGGCTAAATCAGGCGATCGCCCATGTCTTCATGGCTGAACTGAAGCAGAGCCAGGCTACGAGGGATGGCCTCGATCTGGCAATCGAGGGTCGTGACGGGGCACGTGGCGCGGAACGAAGGACAGACTCTGCGGCGCCCGTGTGAACAGGGGAACACCTTGCTGACGGTGCGGTTTGCGGGTAATGCAACGCTCGCAGTGTACCGGCTCCGGTTGTTTGGACACGCTCTTGCAACTCAGGCGGCCAGCTTCATCAGCCGTTCCTGACGGGCTTCGAGGGGTGATTTGAAGCCCAGCTTTTCAAGGCGCCAGTTGCGATTGTATC
>NZ_VZQQ01000055.1 GCF_014397785.1 Paraburkholderia podalyriae | reverse complement strand
ATGATGAGCGCATCCTTCTGCTCGTGCGTCAGCGTCTTGAGATCGGGAACCTGGAGCTCGGCACTCTTCTTCATGCCGCAACTATGCCAGGTTCAGCCGCTGTTTACAACACCGGCTGAATAGTCACTGATTTTCTATGACAGGACATGCATTTTTGTTGTCAGGATGCACTTGCACCGTTGATTTATTTCGGGCAGGTGACACTCGGGCCAACTCGCGCGGAGTCCTTACGCTCCTTGACGACGGTGAACAGCCGTCGCTAGTGGCACAACAGCTACCTGTTGTTGAACCGGGCCACGCCCATCGCTTACTTCGAGCGTCTTGGCGTACCTCGGCTCCATGACCTCACCTGCTCAAACCGCGCGGTGCCAACCCGCATGCAGGGTCTGTGGGAGGGAATCGGCCAGGCCCACTGACCGCCGCTATTCCGATTGTCAGGCCGGTTTGCTCTTACAGTAATCGTGCAGCGCGCTTCTGCTGAAAGCGCCACGCAGTGTGATGGATGGCATTGCGCGTCCAGCGAAACGCCTTGAGAAGCGGGCGCATCCGGTTGCCGCGTACTTTTTCCAGCGGCCGTGCGGCTTGCGGTGCAAGTTGTTCGACCACGGCTTCCGGCGTCGTGAAGAGGCGCGTTTTCCAGTCGAAGTACAGCGGGTAACGCAGCAACACGCCCGCGCACAGCATGTCGAGTGTCAACGTGCGATGTCGCCACGGTAGCGGCGCGAGCGCGTCGTGGGTGAGTCCCCAGCCTGCGTAGAACGGCAGCCCGTAGGTGAATACGGCTTTGCCGCGCAAGAGCGCGTCGAAGCCCGCGAGCGACGATAGCGTGTGAACTTCATGCGCCGCATCGACGAGCGACAGCAGGTCCGCTTCGGTATCGACGACGTCGGCGAGTTGCTGTGCGTCGATCAGGCCGTTGCGGTTGCCTGATAGCACGTCGGGATGTGGCTTGTAGATGACGAAGGCATCGGGACGCAGGCGGCGTACTTCGCGCAGCAGCGCATCGGCGGTGCCAATTGCACGCGTGCCGAGGCGGATCGATGCATCGTCGGCGACCTGGCCGGGGACCAGCACGATCTGCTTGCCGGCCGGCGCCGTCCATGCCGGGCGCTGACGCCCGAGGTTGTACTTGGTGACGCCGAGTTGCACGACCTTGTTGCGAAGCGCCGCGGCGCGCGCCAACTCGGTCTCGCTGAACTCGGTCTCGTTGAGCAGAACACTCAGATCGCTCGGCTGGCTCGCATCGAAGTACAGACCGCGACGATCGATCACCTGGCTCCGCGGCGCGATCATGTCGGAACCGAGACCCGTGGAGTGGAAAAAGCCGTCTTCGATTCTGACGCGACGAACTTCCGGCGCAAGGCCCTCCGCACTGCGCGCGCCCCACAGTACCGCGGTTTCGTGGGATTCGACCGATTGCGGTTCGGCAGTCCAGCGCAATGCCGACTTGCCCGCCGTGATGTATGGCGTCGCGAACGGGCGCTTCCACCATTGGAAACGCAGTGCCGCGACGTTTTGCAGGTCGGTGAAGCGTTGCTGGACCGTGTGCTGCAACTCGATGCTGTCGAGCAGATCGTCAAGCGCGCCAGGCGCGTGCGTGGCCGGATTCAGATAGCGGGTCGAGCGGACGAACACCACGTCGAACAATGCGGCGAGTGTGGGGCGCGCGGTGCGGTTCGGCAATGGCTGGTCGTCATGCGTCAGGCCCCAGCCTGCGTAGTACGGTGCGCCGAATACGTGAACGCGCGCACCCGCCAAAAGCGCCTGCATGCCTTCCGACGCGCCGAGCGTGTAGACGTGATCGACGTGAGGCAGAGCGGCGCACACGGATTCGTGCTCGGCGAAACGTCTCGTGCCGGCGGGCAGCGTCAGTTCCAATGATGCGGACAACCAGCGGCCTCGTCCTGGATCATTCGATTGAGCGATCCAGAATTCGGCTTGTGGATGTGCGCTTGTCGCGGCTTGCAGCATTCGCGCAAAAGCGGTGGGCGAATGGCGCGTTGCTGTTGCGCCCGATGCTTTCGATCGCGCGCGTTCGTCGATAAGGAGTACGCGTTCGCTGCTTCGTGGTTCCAGTAGCGTGACCGGGCAGCGGCACTGCGTGTCACGTATTGCCAATGCGTGACTGTGCGCAAGCCGCTGCATCAACCGTTGCGAATCGAGGGCAACCTGGGAACTGCGATCCTGTTCCATTGCGGCGGCGAGTGCTTCGTTCAGCACGGCAGCGAACGTCTCGGCGCTGGCATTGGCAAGCGGCATTGAGAACCATGACAACAACGGTGTACCGGCCGGTCCGTGCGACCAGACCGGTCCGGGCCACGCGGCGTTGATTTGCTTGCGGAGTAGACGCGCGACGCGTAGTGCAATGCGTCCATGCCAACGATCAATCCACACCTGTTCGAGGTTTCGTTGGCGCAGTCCGCTCCACAGGCGCCAACCGCGTGTGAGACTGCGCAAATCGATTGCGAGGTTCCTGGAGGCCTCTGCTCCGGCGATGACGCGTTCCTTCATTTAGCGCAGCGTTTCCAGAAAGGCGTCGACGCGTTCGAAATGCTCAACCCACGTCGGCTCGCGAAATCGCTCGATGCGGCTTAGCTGCCCGTCGCGCTCGGGGCTATTCGCCTGCGTGTAGGCCTGGATACGGGCGAGCCAGCCAGGGCCGTCGAGCGGGTCCAGATAGTCCGGAATGTCGTCGGCGATCTCGTGAAAGACGGAGAGATCGCTCGCGAGTACCGGTACTTTTAGCGCAAGCGCTTCTGCGAGCGGCATACCGTAGCCTTCGACGAAGGACGGAAAGAGGAGTGCCTGGCAGTGCTGCAGATACGCGTAAAGTTTTTCGTCGGAGCAGTGGGATTCTTCTATTACGACGCCTTTTAGCGATTCGCAACGCTCCAGCATGTCGATGACGTTTTCGCATTCCCAGCCGCGTCGGCCGATTACGACGAGCTTTGGTGCTGCTGCGCCCAGTTGTTCTACGAGGCGGCGCCAAACGTGCAGGATGAACCAGTGGTTTTTGCGCGGCTCGATCGTGCTGAGCATGACGAAGTACGGTGTGGCGATGGGGCGCGGAGCAAGTGGGCGAGGGGTGACGCCGGATGCGAGGTGGGCGACGACGATCGGCGGAAGCGGAAGGTTGGAGCGATGGGCTTCGGCGGCAAGCGAGTCGAGCGTGGCCTGCGAATTCATGATCAGCCCGCTTGCGTGCTTCAACGCGGTTTGCATGCGATTGCGATGCGTGGCGTCGACGCCGGGGCGGCAGTATTCGGCGTGAGTCAAAGGGATTAAATCGTGGACCATGAATACAGGGCGAATTTGACGTTTTGTCATCGCATTGTAATAACGGCCGAATTCCATTCCGTTGTGACTTGTGTGCAACAGTATTCCGTTGAGTCTTGATTCTCGTAGGCGATTAAGGCAGGCCCGTGCGACTAGTGCACGGATTCTGTTTCTATTGCGATCTGACGAGATAAGCCATGCAAACGTTTGCTGGGAGTCTTCCTCGCTCACAATTGTAGAAAAACCGCGTTCGCTAAGGATGGCGCGTGCTGTTGCACCGTATTTTTCAATGTAAGCGAGGCCGACGCGATCGACGCCCGTCGGCAAAAGCCCGTCATAGAGGCGCGTAAGTAGGCGCGTGACGTCCAGGAAGATGGGGGGCACGGGAATTTAAAGCGAAATGTTGGGGAGCGCTCAGACTTTTTTGATTTGCAGGTGTGGATTTTTCATCACAGTGCGCCATTCTACCTCAGTGCATGAGACAATCAGCCCCGAAAATTTACCCACCAACTTCTGATAACCGTTGCAATAAATGTTGCGTCTGTCTCGTTGTTTTGTTTGTACCGCAGTTGCCTTCGGAGCGATTTGGCTTGGCGGGTGCTCGAGCATTCCGACTTCCGGGCCTAGCAAGTCGCAGATTAGTAGCGCCGGCGCCGAAGGTAATCCAACTGGCATCCAGATTGTCGACGTTACCGACGAAGTCGCCCGTAAGCTATTTGCGGAGCGCAGTGTTGGTGACTTCTCGGCTTCGCTCGGTAATGGTACGTCGTTCCGGCAGCAACTCGGTGTCGGCGACACGATCGAGGTATCAATCTGGGAAGCGCCGCCCGCTACGCTGTTCGGGGCTGCGCAAATCGACTCGAAGGCGGGCGCAACCAATGCGCGCGTTACCGTTTTGCCGGATCAGACGATCGACGGCGACGGCAAGATCAATGTGCCCTTTGCTGGCGAATTGAAGGCAGTAGGGCGCACGCCAACTCAATTGCAGCGCGAAATTGCCGAGCACCTGAAGAATATCGCGCACGACCCGCAAGTGTTGGTGAAGCTCTCACGTAACGAGACCTCGTACGTAACGGTAGTGGGCGATGTCGCGAGCAGCAATCGTGTGCCGCTAAGTGCGCGTGGCGAGCGGTTGTTAGATGCTTTGGCGGCGGCGGGCGGCGTGAAAGAACCGGTTGACAAGATTACGATCCAGGTGACTCGTGGCGACAAGGTGGCGTCGTTGCCGCTCCAGACGGTGATTCGTGATCCGCGCCAGAATGTGCCGCTCCATGCTGGCGACGTTGTGACAGCATTGTTCCAACCTTTCAGCTTCACGTCGCTCGGCGCGACTGGCAAGAATCAGGAAATCAATTTCGAGGCTCAAGGGATTACGCTTGCGCAGGCTTTGGCTCGTGCCGGCGGATTGGAAGATTCGCGCTCGGATGTACAGGGCGTATTCATTTTCCGACTTGAGGACGAGAAAGCTCTGCCGTGGCCGAATAAGCCAGTGCGGACTACGGCGGACGGCAAAGTGCCCGTTGTATACCGTGTGAATCTGCGCGACCCTAATTCGTTCTTCGTTGCACAGAGCTTTATGATGGATAACAAGGATCTGTTGTACGTATCGAATGCTCCGATCGCTGAGTTGCAGAAGTTCCTGAATGTGGTGTTCTCGGTGGCGTATCCGGTGATCACCGGGGTTCAAACGTTTAAGTAAACAGAAGGCGCCGGGAATTCGATACCGATGGTTCCGCACGGCGTAGTGTGGTGGCGTGCGAGAGGAGGGGCTAATTGTCCCCTTTGGTCGGAGCCGACTTCTTACTGGCGTCTGCTCTTCACGTGATTCTTTACGATCGTTTTCTGGCGAATAGAGCCGTACTAATCTCTTGTAGAGGAGACAACCGTGACGTCACAAGGCTTGACGATGACCATCTGCCCAACCTCGCATCACTCTCGGCAATGGCGCAGCAACGGTAGCGAAAACAAACGGCAACAATCTCGACTGCAGCGGTCACAGGCTTGTCAACGGTAACAAGCAATTACCGGATCGTTTTGTCGAAGTGGTCGAGTGATTACAGTATGGCCAATAAACGATTTCTTGATTTGATGTCGGGTGAACAAAATGTTGAATATCGTCGTTCCAATGGCGGGTGCCGGAAGCCGGTTTGCAAAGGCCGGGTTTAAGGATCCCAAACCGTTGATTCAGGTTAACGGGGTGCCGATGATCAAGCTGGTTATTAATAATCTTCGGCCCTCTCAGAGTCATCGTTTCATTTTTATTGCTCAGAAAGTTCATATCGAGTCATACTCGCTCCTGGAAAAGTTGTCCGAGTGGGCTCCAGGCTGCGTGGTTGTCGGCCTCGATGGATTGACCGAAGGGGCTGCCTGCACAGTGTTATCGGCAAAACATCTTATTGATAATGATGATTCGCTGATGATTGCCAATTCGGATCAATATATTGATGTTGCCATTGATGACTATCTGAATAATATGGCAACCGCTGATCTGGACGGTCAAATTATGACGATGACGGCTAATGATCCGAAGTGGTCATTCGTCGCGCTTGATGATAAGAGGCTTGTCACACGGGTTGTCGAAAAGCAGGTAATTTCGGATGAGGCCACTGTGGGAATCTACAATTTCAAGCGTGGCTCTGATTTTGTTCGCGCGGCAGAGACAATGATCGAGGCTGAAGAGCGTGTCAATGGCGAATATTATGTCGCGCCAGCCTATAATTCGATGATCAAGGCGCAGAAAGCAGTCGGAATTTATAATGTCGGCTCGGAAGCAAACGGCATGTACGGTTTAGGAATTCCTGCTGATCTGGAATTGTTTCTGTCAATGCCGGTTTCGGCCACGGCCACGATGGAATTGTGATGAAAATCATATCGCACCGTGGCTATTGGAAAGAGCCCAGCGAAAAAAACACCGTTCAAGCTTTCCATCGATCGTTCACGCTGGGTTTTGGCACGGAAACAGATATCCGTGACCTTGGTGGCAGGCTCGTCATTTCGCACGATATGCCTTTGGGTCACGAGGTGGGCTTTTCCGAAATGCTGGACCTTGCTGAGGCAAACGCTACGCCAGAGGAACCATTAACACTGGCCCTCAACGTTAAAGCGGACGGTCTGACGGACGCGATTTTCCAGCATCTTGAGGGACGGAATAGTTTGGACTGTTTCGTATTCGATATGGCAGTACCGGATATGCGAGCGTATCTTGGTAGGGTTCCGATATTCACGCGGATTAGTGAAGTAGAACCGGTTGGTGCATGGTTGGAGCGGTCGAACGGTATATGGTTGGATGCATTCGACGGCGTTTGGTACGATACCGCGAAAATCGAGAATTTGCTCAATACGGGAAAACGCGTGTGCGTCGTATCGAATGAGCTTCATCGTCGCGATCATCAGTCACATTGGGAGTTACTCGCGCCGGTAGCGCATTGCGAGAATCTTATTTTATGTACTGATCTTCCCGAAGCAGCCACAGATTTTTTCGAGAAAATGTCGGGAGCGAAAATACATGAATGAAAAAAAGATTCGCGCCGTCCTATTTGATATGGACGGAGTACTGATCGAGGCGAAGGATTGGCACTATGAAGCCTTAAACACGGCACTAACCTTGTTTGGTATGTCGATCTCCAGGTACGACCATCTGATTACATTTGATGGATTGCCTACGCGTAAAAAGCTGGAGATGTTATCGCTCGAAAGAGGTTTGCCGCGCGAGCTACATGAATTCCTGAACGAAATGAAGCAGACGTATACCATTCAGATGGTCTACGAGAAATGCCGCCCTCAATTTGCACAGGAGCGAGCGCTTTCCGCCTTGAAGGCGCGAGGGTACCAGCTGGCGGTATGCAGTAATTCAGTTCGGAATTCTGTGGAAGTCATGATGGAGCGGGCCGCGCTGACTCGCTATCTGGATCTTATGGTCTCAAACGAAGATGTCAAGGTGGGCAAGCCTGATCCAGAGATGTACCTGAAGGCCATGAGTCATTTCAATCTGTCGCCTGATGAATGTCTCATCGTCGAGGATAACGAGAACGGTATTCGTGCAGCAAAGGCAAGTGGCGCGCACCTGCTTACAGTGAAAGAGGTAGGCGACACCAATCTCGAGAATATCTTGCGGCGCATCGCAACAATTGAGTCGGGGGAGACTGCGTGATGACGAAGACGAATGTTCTAGTGCTGGCCGCTGGCGCTCCTCAATTTATTTCCTCGAACGACAACGGCTATCCGTCCAGCTTGGCAGAGGTGGGGGGGCATTCATTGCTCGAGCTGATTCTCGAAAAAATGGCGGGAATCGAAGGCGCCAATTTCATATTCGCATTGCGCGACGATGAAATAGATCAATTTCACTTGGATCAAGTCGTTGAACTCTTGTGCCCTGGCGCCCGGGTCATGCGAATTGCCGACGGTACCCAAGGTTCTGCATGCTCGGCATTGATGGCTGCTTGCACAATTCCCGCCGATGAAGAGGTATTGATTGTCAGCGCGAACGAACTGGTTAATGTGAATTTCCCGGCGGTTCTGTCAAGTTTTCGGGAGCAGGGACTCGATGGTGGCACGCTGACTTTCCATTCGGTGCATCCGAGATATTCATATGTGCGTCTAGGTAATGACGATCTAATATCCGAGGTAAGTCAGCGGCGTCCCATCAGCAAACACGCAACGACAGGGACGTTCTGGTATGCCAGAGCTGAGTATCTGGTCGATGCCATCAAGCAGATGATCCGAAAGGGCGACGCATTGGACGGTCGTTATTACATAGCGAAGACTTTTAACGAAATGATTTTGGCTCAGAAGCGTATAGGGGTCTGGAAGATCAATGTGGATCAATACCACCCCTTGAAGTCCGACCGGCATCTAAGCCAATTTGAACAACTGGAAGCGATGTGAAGCACGAAAAATTGGATGGCATGATCAAGGGATGGTTCGTCGGTAGTTTCGAGCCGTCCGCGTTCTCAACCGATGCTTGTGAGGTTGCAGTCAAGAGTTACAAGGCAGGGGACTGCGAACGAGCTCACTATCATAAGATTGCGACTGAAATCACTCTAATCCTCAAAGGAAAGGTCCGCATGATGGGCCGGGAGTGGGGAGAGGGAGATATTGTCGTGCTGGAGCCAGGAGAAGTAACAGGCTTCGAAGCTTTGACCGATGCGATAAATGTCGTCGTAAAGGTGCCTGGAGCAACGCAAGATAAATATAATGTGAGCGACTGATTGTTGCGATTTTGCGTTCGTGGCTGAAATACGAAGATTGAAGTGAAATATGTGAGGTTCGCGTGAGCGCTGAGATTTTGATCGATTCGGATTTGTCGTTACCCGAAACCGAGGGGGCTGCTACCAGTTCAGAGTCCTACCAAATTCCAGAATCGGAGGATATTGTCTTTACGGTGAAACGGCTCGAGAAGTTGCTCGTAAAAGTGGAGCGTGAGAACAAAATTCTCTTGCATGCGTTTCGCGAATCGGTCTTTGGCAAAAAGGCGGTAGATGTTGGAAACCCGTTGATTCAATACGGAGAGCCTGTTTGGCGAGAGGAGTTGAATCGACTTGCAAATCCCGGGTCGGTGGATTCGACTTTGCCGAAGCAGACACGACATCTGCTCATACCCATTCATTTGCCGAAAATATTTCATATTTCTTCGATCTTTTCCTTCTTATCGAAGGCCGAACTCGATACCGAGGACGTACGGGTGACCTTGGTAGCAACTGGCACGTATGAGAGAGAAGTAATAGAAAGATATCTGGAGGTTGCCGCCTCGGCCGTGCCGCGGCATTGTGAGGTCATATCCGCCTTGGAAGTAACGGAAGCGGCAGGATGGACGCGTCTTGGCGATGCCCTTGCCAAGAATCAGGGCGGAGGGTGCATCAACATGAAAAAGTTGCTGTCCGTCTGTCGCGCGTTTGCTTTAGGCGCGGATCAAGTTTGCTGCATTGATGCAGATACATTGTTGTTGAAGTCGTTGGACTCCTTTTTCGATCAGATCGAAACGAATTATGCGAAGAAAACTTTTTTTTCTGCTGGTTCTCCAATAGACATCACAAAATCAACGTATCGTGCATCAGCGAATTTCTTTTCGCCAAGAGATGAGGGAAAATTAGATGGAATTTACGGGTCCGACCGATATTCCTGGTTTTTCGATATTCCTTTTTATGCGCGCGAAGATTTTTTCGAGTTCTTGCAGCACGTCGCTTTCCTGTACGGTGGAGTGGACGAGGCATGGGCGCGACTAACTTGGAATCATTTTGATCACATCCTTTACGTGAACTACCTTCTGTTGCGTGGTGATTTCAAGTTGGTGGATCTGGTCCCGATTGTTGGCGATGGAAAAATTACGGATGACTTGGATTTAAGTCATCTCGACAGAGTACAAGATATTCACGAATACCGACCTGTTTGGCTTACTTTGACTGCAGCAACACAGGACGATACAGGGGGTAAGCAGTGTGTATCCAGAGGATTCTCGGCAATCTATCACGTAGATCGGGTCTCTTCTCTATCAGATGCCTGATAAGTCGCGAGACATTGTCGCATAAATCGAATTTAAGGCGCCAAAGGCAGTCCGTGCGTCCATAGAGATCGAGCCATATAGGGACGTGTGTCCCGAACGTTGCGTAAATGTCAGTGCGGCTGCCGGTCGTTTTATTTATGCCAGACGCCAAGTCGCGGATCAGGCATTTTTATAAGTGTGAAATTATGGGTGCAGATTCTTCCGTGGTCAGTAGAGGTTCGAGTGATGACAAGGCTCCGGGGTACGTGGAGTTGATCAAAGCCATGCCGTCAACGAACGCCTTACTTCTCTTTCAGGTCAAAGAGTTCTTTGCCGATCGCTACGTAGCGAAAGACGGAAAAACCCAGGGCCGGAAATTGCCCCCCGGTTCCACAATGAGGCCTTGGTTTAACAAGCGAGGTACCGAGTTCATCCAGATTGCAGAAGGCAGTGCCGTTGTCAATGGCGTAGCCGTGTCGCAGGGTGAAGTAGTCAGAGTCGACACCGGGGAAATCGTCTCGGTCAGCGCGGAAAAGGGATGCGTTATTACGTCTCATATCTATCCGTACGTAAGGCACTTGACGCATCGCGTGCACGAATCGGTCGATTCTTCGTCGCTAAGTGGGCCGCTTGTTTCGATAATTGTTATTGCAAAAAATATCGAAAATTATATTGCGCACTGCATTTCTTCTTGTTTAAATCAAACGTACAAAAATCTACAAATCATTGTCGTAGATGACGGTTCGAAAGATCATACTCTCGAGAAGGCTCGGAGTATGGCGAAGTACGATTCCAGAATCGAAGTGCATAGCCAACCGCTTGGCGTGAACGGTGTGCGTAAGTTTGGTATCCGGCAAGCGCGCGGGAACTTTTGCATGCTGGCGGACGGCGATGATTGGTTGCGTGAGGATGCGGTCGAAAAGCTTGTTGCTGTGGCTCATGAGCGTTCAAGCGAGTGTGTAGCGTTTGGTTTTGATCACTATAACGACAAGACGGGGGCAGTTTGGGATCCGATTTACCCGGCGGGAGTGCACCTTAAGAGCCCGCCGTTCTATTATGAAAAAAGTGATCGAACTGCTTTTGAGAACTCGCATTACCATCATACGGTATGGATGTATTTCTTCTCATCGCGATTAAAAGAGGTTGCCCTCAATTCGCTGATGGATATACATTTGTATGAGGACTTGCCTTTTTATTTGACTTTGATGCAGCATGCAGCAAATCCGAGTCTATGTAATTATCTGCTTTACCATTATCGGCGAGATAGGGCGGGACAAGCTACCGGCAATTGGGTTCAGGTGAACGCGACGCAAAAGCGGGTCTGCCTGGATCTTTCGGTGAAGCACACGTTGAGCTTGACGGCTCCGGATGACTGGTTTCATCGCCTTATCCTCATGTATAAGGTCAAAAAGATCGTCGATTACGAGATTGAATCGGTAGTGCTTCAGAAAGACAAGGAGGCTGAAACCGGGTGGCGCAATTTATGGCTTCATCTCCTTCGGCTGTTTCCCAAGGATCTCGAGAACAGAATTATGGTGCATGCTATTAAAGACGATTTTCGCACTGCACATAATATTGAGACGAACAATGGAATGCAGCTGCGACGCTGGTTGCGAGCTCGTATCAAATAAGCGGATAAAGAATGTCTATTAAAAGCTCTGATATTTCGATCGTCATTCAAGGCCCTATTGACTGGAGTGTCGAAAAGGAATCGCTCGAGGGTTTGACCCTGGCCGCGACTCGCAAGATTCGCGGGATATTTAGAGATGCTGAAATCATTGTCTCGACTTGGGAGGGCGAGCGGTATGCAGGCCTAGTCTACGACAAGATCGTCCTATCTCCCTTGCCACCGGCACAAGGGGGCGCGCCTTCGTTCACGCCAAACAATGTCAATCGTCAAATTGTCGGGACTCGAGCTGGGCTGAGTCTGGTTACTCGTCCATTTTGCTTAAAAATACGATCCGACATGATTCTCGACGGGGACGCGTTTGTTCGGATTTTTGAAGAGCGATGCAAGAATCCCCTGTCTGACGAGCGGGATGTTTTTGAATACCCGCTTGTTTGTAATAACTTTTCTTCTAGAAACAGTGCATCGATTCTAGAAAGAATTCCCGATCATCCGTTGCCGTTTCATCCGTCAGATCATTTTCAATTTGGTTGGACCGATGACGTGAAAGTTTTATGGGATATCCAGCTGCAGAGTGATGAAGAAGGCTGGTACTTTCTGGAGCGGGCTCATCCTAATAGATGGCGTCTCCATGAGTTGTCCCAGTACGCACCGGAGCAATTTATATTCTTGAGCGCGATTCGGAAAAAACATTCCGTTGACGTTCATCATTATGCTGATGACCGGCCGGAAGTGGTGGCGCTGAGTGACTATTATATGAATAGTCACTTTGTTACCGTCCCTGATCTTTTGGTTCCTGTTCGCTTCCCTAAATATCATACGGATCACCATTTCAGTTTTGAGTGGATGCGTCTTAATTCTTTGGGTATAACGAAGGTTCCGAGCGTCGTGCCATCGACTGTCTCTCGAATTTTGTCTGATATCGCATACCCGTTTCTTCACCCGATAGGCTTTTATAAATGGTTGAAAAAGAAGGTACGGCGACTTGGATGGATTTGATTTAACATGAATTCCGATTTGTTCCAGTAAGCGAGTAACATCTAATGAAACCCTATTTACATCATGCTCATGTCGTATTGAAGCAGGACGAATGCGGGGCAAAGTTGCTTGTTTGCAAGACACCGATTAGTCGACCGAAATTTCGTGAGGGATTCCGGCTCGCTGATCGAAAAGTGGCGGGGACATTAGACAGTCTCGGATTAGAGTTCAATGTTTGTGCTTATAGCAACTGGCGCGTAATACTTGACGAAAGTTGGACACTTTTGTCTGGGCGTTCGAGGGTAAGTTTTCGCGCAAAAACAACCAAGTATGTTTCATTGCATCAGTTACTCTCGTATGTTTTCTCATCGCTGCGCAGATACTTTACGGATGTCAAGATAACGTCTGTCGAGCCGGCGAAGAAATGGACCACGTATAGTTTTTTTGTAGAAGAGCGCCGGAACATTGCCGTTTCGGGAAAAAATAAGAAATGGTCGTTCGGTCTGGTTGTCGATGGCCAGAACGTCGATTCGTTCGGTCACTTGTTAACGTCAATCGAGCAAGCATTTCAGTTTTGCCTCGACGATTGCGAATTGATTGTGAACGGTCCTGAGGAGAATTACTCGAAATACATCGGACCGAGCAAGATTCCGATAAAGATATTGCATTCCGACGCCGTCAATGAGCGTCTCGCGTGGATCACCCGCAAGAAAAACGATATCGTCGCTGCTGCTCGCTACGAAAATGTGGCGATTCTCCATAATCGCTACGCGATAGCGGAGAAGTGGCTGGAATTTTTCGATCAGTTTGGTTACGACTTCAATGTGGTGTGCGGTCGCCAGCTCTATGGAGAGACAGCATTCTACGACTGGGTGGCGACAGGCAATGCGTGGGCACCTAGTTGGTCATTGACACTGGAGCCAGACGATTTTCATCCGAATCTATATGTAAATGGTGGTTTGATCATAGCCAAAAAGAGCATTCTGCAGGAAATTCCCTTGAACGATTATTTATTCTGGAATCAGTGCGAGGATATTGAGTACTCGCGCAGAATATTGAATGCCGGGATTACGCCAAGATATATGTCGCTGCCTGTTGTGAAGGTATTGTCTTTTCGGGCAGGATACGAAACGGGATTTCGTGCTCAAAATCATATCTGCAAGATGCTATTTGGCTATGACTACGGTGTAAGTCACATGAATCCGTTGTATAAAAGAGTGTTGACTTGGAAAAATAGATTTGGGAAATATAAAAGGCGCTTGAAGGCGTGGACTTCCGTCTAGGCGAGGAAAGGGGATTACAGCGGGCTCGCGGGGCGATCGGCATACAGGCGTCGCAAGTCTGAAGCACTTTCCTCCCAAGTGCGCACGTTATAGGGCGGGCGTTTGTGCAACGGAATGTTATCCAGCCATTGCGCGATACGTTTGGCCAGAGCTTGGGAGGTGTCATCGTCAAAGTACTCGATCTGTTCCCCGGCAATCTCGCGGAAAACGTCGAGATTTCGAGCCAGCAGTGAGCAATTGTGGTACATGGCTTCTACGAGAGGCAGGCCAAAACCCTCTCCCAAGGATGGATTGAGGACGCCTTTGGCCAGCACATAGAGGTGTCCGAGCATCTCATCGCTGGCATCGTCGATCCATAGAAGGCGCTCGCCATGTTCCGGGTGGGTGCGTAGGCGTTGTTGCAGGTCTTTCGTTTTCCAGCCCGGACGCCCTACGATCACAAGCACGGTGGTGCGCCCTTGGCTCCACAACTCCTCCATGGCGTCGAGCGCAATAGCGTGACCTTTACGGGGCTCCACAGTGCCGACGATCAGTACAATTTCCTGATTTGAGAGTTGTCGCAGCATTTCATGGTGCTCGGGGCGTAGGCCTTGGCTGGGCGATGACGCGAGAATGTCTGCTCCAAGTGGCGCCAAATATATCCGGGCTTCGCCCTGACGGAGCACGCGCGAGTTCGCCTTCCAGTGAGACACATCTTTTGCGACTGATTGCGAAGTGCAAATCAGATGATCCGCATACTTGGCGAGCACTTGCGCCCAACGTCCGAAGTTGCGTACGGTCTTCGGGTTGAACCATTCGGGGTGCAGCAAAGGCAAGAGGTCGTGAACGACTATGTCTATTTGCACACCCGCGGCTTTCCACTGCAAGAGCTGAAACTGCCAACGAGGCAATAAGTGTGCGACTAGATCAATACCCAGGAAGACGTCGCCGGGTTCCGCAATCACAGGTTGGGCGTTTTCGAGCTGCTGCGTGCTGCATGTCAGGTCGGGAGCATAGCGGTAGTTGTGGCGATGTGTTGCGAATATTGGGCGTACACAAAATCCTGCTGGTGGATGGGCTTGCAGCGCGCCCAGCCAGGCGCGCACCGCTCGCTGGATTCCCGAGCGCGCATCTTGTCGGAGAGTAACGGAAACATCCACCAACAATTGCCTTTCCTGACCGTGTCGTGTGTTGTGGACTGTTAGGGTTCTGACCAGCGTCCGCACCGTGGCGATGGGCAGCATTTGGAGTACCGAGCCAATAGCGCGGACTGCATACAGACGTACATTCATACAGGGGCGGCGCAGGGTCGAGGTCTATTTCGTTGATAGGCCGATGAGCACAGTCGAGCACATAATAAGTCCGCCCGTCGCTTGTCGGTCTGTTGTATGCCGTGGACATCCCCGCGAAGTTGTCTTGTCCAGCATTACGCTTAGCAAGCCTTTGAGTGACACGTCTGGAATGGCGGTCGCCAAATTGAAATACGACGGGGGACTGGTTCGACAAATTGGTCAATCGAACCAGTGCGAAACTCCTCAGCTCGCGCTTTCCTGATAGAAGGTATAAGCGTCGTCGATCTGATCGAACGAGTGCAGCTTACCTTTGACCAGGACGGTAGCACGGCTGCAATGTTCTCTTATGTAACCAGGGTCGTGGCTGACGATGATGAGTGCCCGATCCCGTCGGCGCTCGAAAAGTTCGTGGTGACATTTTGCGTGAAAACGGCTATCGCCGACCGCTACGATTTCATCAATCAGAAAACAATCAAATTCGATTGCCATTGAAATGGCAAACGCGAGTCGCGCGCGCATGCCGGACGAATAGCTTTTGACAGGTTCGCGCAGATAGTAGCCAAGTTCCGAAAATTCCTGGACGAACGGTTCCGCCACTTTCGGGTCCGCGCCGTACACGCGGCAAATGAAACGGACGTTGTCCATACCAGTCAGGCTGCCCTGAAAGGCACCGCCAAATGCGAGCGGCCAAGATACGCTCATGTCACGGCGGACTTTGCCGGCGGTGGGCAATTCGGCGCCGCTGATCATGCGGATCATCGTTGACTTGCCTGCGCCGTTGCGACCCAGGATGCCGATCTTCTCGCCTCGATTGACCTGTAAATCGATGCCGTCCAGCACGCGACGGCGACCTTGACGCGTGTGGTAGTCCTTGCACAGTCCTTCGAGTCCAATCATTGGGGTTCAACTCTCATGCCAGCATCCCTGACAAGAAACAGGCCGACAAACAAAAGGATCAGGTCGCAGGTAATCATGTAGCCGATGTCATAGTGTGGCTTTACCAGCGATCCAAAGTAGCCGCCGCGCAACATTTCCGTGCCGTGTATCATTGGTAGAATCACAATGATTTTCTGGAATTTTTCCGGCAACCACTCGACCATGAAAAGAGCTCCAGAGAGTGGAAAGAGCAGGTAGGCCACGGTGTGCCAGATGCGATCCGCCGTCTCGCTCCGCTCACTCAAGGCGCCGACAATCAATCCCAGGGAGCAACCAAACATAGCGAGGTGTAACCAACCTCCGATAACCAGAGTGATGTCTTTCGGAGCATCCATCAGTCCGATGATGACGAAAAAAACCGTCAGGAATATGAAAGACATTGTTGCTCCTGCAATTTCTAACAGGATGCGTGCCAAGAACAGGTCGATTACTCGCACATTTCGATGAAACAGCAATGCCTGATTCGGTTCGATGGCAAGTGCGCATCGACTCGCGCAGTTGCGCCACAGCAGAACCGACGAATAACCTGTAATTGCGAATGACGTAACCGGAAGCGATGAGCCGTGAGTTGCCTTCGTGATGGTCCAAAGCGCAAGGATGCCGAGGGTGAACATCATCGGCTCGAAGAACATCCACAGGAAGCCGACGTTGTGCCGGCCATACCGTGTCAATATCTCGCGCATCAACAGCGCGCCCACAACGCGCCGTTGGATGTGTAGGGACCTTAGAAGAGGGGTATCGTGCTGCACAGTTCCCAATCCTCAGTCGTGATGCTCACGCACACCTGCCAGGAGCAAGCTCAGTACCCCCCACGCAATCATCCCTAGTGCAAAAACTTCCAGAATGGATTTAATCCGCTTTGGCTCAATTGCAACGTCCGGCGTATTGGGTTGCACTAACCTTTCCAGATAAATCTGTTTGCGTTCCGCTTCAGCGCGAGCGTTGTCAAGTGCGGCCATAGCCGAGGCCAACTGCTTGTCGGCAAATTGCGAATCAAGTTGGAGTCGCGCGTAAGCAGCGGCCTTGTTTGACAAGGAATCTTTCCCGCCAGTCACCCCGCCCGTTGCTCCTTCTATCTGCTTTTCGAGTGTGGCAATATTCGTCTTCAAGACCGGGATCTGCGGGTTTTGCGGCGAGATCGACTGCAACTGGATCAATTGAGTTTGGGCTGCGAACATCTGTTGTTGCAGCGCGGTGACTTGCTGCAACTGCATGGCAGACTGTCGATCGGGATCGAATACTGTGTGCGAATTACGATAGGTGGCTAATGCCGCAGCCGCGTCTTTGGCTTTGCCGGCCGCGGCGTCCATTTGGCTCTGAGCGAACTTAACCGTATCTTCGGACGCTCTGGCGTTCATTCGGTTGACCAATCGCTCGCTCATCTCAAGCAGCGTTTCGTTGATCTTTTCTGCGTCATTGGCCGTATATCCGCGAACTTGAAGTGTAGTAATCGCAGATGTCGAATCGAAATCGACCGTGACAATGTGCTTGCCGTAGTACTTCCACAACGCCTCGAAACTATCGTCGATACCACGTGAGAAGTGGCTCAGAAAGTCGCCATGATTCCCGTACCTGTCAGCAATATAGCCGCCTTGGTTCAACTCCTTAAGGGCATCGCGCGACTGAATGTAGTCGATGACGGGATACGTGTCGTCTTGCGCTCGTGAAAAGCCGGTGCCTTGTAGGAGTGCCCCCACTACGCTAGTCTGGCTTTGTCGTTGCGCGCTACGCACGACAAACCGGGACTCGGAGACGTAAACATCCGATGCGATCAGCCCGAAGTACACGATCGCTACGGTGGTCGGCACGACGACAGTCAGCGCAAAGATGCGGTTGACGCCCTTGATCCGTTCAACCAGCCCTTTCTTCTTCCCCGAGGGCGGCAGTGCCGCGTTGTTGCTAGATACAGTTTCCAACGTCTTATCCAACTTTGAGTGGTTCTTTTGGTTTCCCTGAGACCCGTCGGGCGAATCGATGGGAAGGGCTAGCTAACCCGCAAAAAGCTGCAGCCAAGGTCGGCGCAACCGTTTTTTGTGGGCCCAAACCTACTTTTTACGCGATGTCTTTGCCGAAGGTGATTGCGGAGCCTAACGATTTGTAAGTTTTGCGCGGCGGACGGACGCGCCTCACCCCATACAAGCAGGGCCGCCGATTATAACTACTGGAAATAGGCGGCGCCAACCAACTTCGTATCCTTCCAACAACTTTCCATAATTTGCATCGTGTTTGTTATTTTTTAAGTCTTAATGTTGTATTCTTCGGTCGCTGCTGAAGACCGGCGGCAACTAATCAAACAACTTCAAGATCTCGGGGGAAGAGCGCGTCGGTATCGCGTTCTTTTGGAAGAAGCTCGGGCCGCTTTCGACGCACTATATGCACTGCTCCTTTCTCGCCTTGCAAGGCACGGCTTCCCCGTTCTTTGGCCGACTTGCTGATGCACTTTGCGAGCGCGGCCACGCTGTACATCGGGTCAACTTCTGCGGTGGCGATCTGCTATACGCCGGGAGTAGCGACGCTTCGGATTTTCGCGGGCAAGCAGGGGAATTATCCGATTGGTATGTCAATCAAGTGAAAGTTGCCAGTTTCACCGACGTAATAATGTTCGGCGACTGCCGCGAAATCCATCGCCCAATCCACCCGATCGCCCAGTCGCACGGGCTGCGCGTCCACGTATTCGAAGAAGGCTACGTCCGCCCGCATTGGTTGACGTTGGAAAAGCACGGCGTAAACGGCCGCTCGCAGCTACCCCGCGACCCCGCCTGGTATATCGAGCAGCGCCGTTTCACGCCCTCGAGCCCGGCCGGAGAGCCCACCGGCTACAACCTTTTCGACCGCGCATTCCACGACATCCGCTACCGAGCCGCCAACACACTTTTCGCACCGCGCTTCCCGCATTACCGCAGCCATCGCCCCCGAAACGGCTTTTTCGAATATGCCGGCCTCGCTACCCGCGCATTGCGTCGGCGCCAGCATCACAAAGCCTCGGATCAAGTCACTCGCGAACTGCTGGACTCGAAGCGGCCGTATTACATCTTCCCGCTGCAACTGAATTCGGACGCGCAGATCGTCGTGCACTCACCATTCGATGGCGTGCGCGAGGCCATCACCCAGGTCCTGACGTCGTTCGCGACGCACGCGCCGGCGGACACCTGGCTCGTCATCAAGAACCATCCGCTCGATACTGGCCTGATCGACTACCGCAGCCACGCGCTGCAACTGGCGCGCGACCTCGCCATTGCCGATCGCCTGTGTTTCATCGACGCCGGCCATCTGCCGACGCTGCTCGACAACGCGCGCGGCGCGGTGGTGGTCAACAGCACGGTCGGCCTCTCCGCGCTGCACCACCGTCGCCCATTGATGGCGCTGGGTTCGGCCATCTACAACATGCCCAGCCTGACCTGGCAAGGCTCGCTCGACGACTTCTGGACCCAGGCCGACCAGCCGGACATGAACCTGTACCAGGCCTTCCTCGACTACGTCGTTCACCACACGCAAATCAACGGCGACTTCTACACGAAGACCGGCATCGCGATGGCGGTAGCTGGCGCGGTGCAACGCCTGGAGGCGGCTGCGCATGCGTAAAGCCGCGCCGCGCCACATCGTGATCACCGGCGCGAGCGCCGGTCTCGGTCGCGCGCTCGCATCCACTTACGCAGCGCCGGGCGTCGTGCTAGCCCTGATCGGCCGCGACGCGCAACGTCTTGAAGCCTCGGCACAAGCCTGCCGCGCAAAAGGCGCAAGCGTGCAGACCGCCCTGATCGACGTGCGCGACGCACAAGCCATGCAAACCTGGCTGCACCGTTTCGACGACGCGCATCCGATCGACCTGCTCATCGCCAACGCCGGCGCGGCCAGCACGCTCGCATCCGCGACCGACTGGGAAGACCTGGCGCGCACGGCCGCGATCGTCGACACCAACTTCTATGGTGCGATGCACGCGGTGCTGCCGGTCATCGCCCGCATGCAAGCGCGCAAACACGGCCACGTAGCGCTGATCAGCTCGCTTGCCGCGCTGCGTGGTATGGCGATTTCGCCGGCCTATTGCGCGAGCAAAGCGGCGATCAAAGCCTACGGCGATTCAGTCCGTCCGATCCTGTCGCGCGACGGCATTCGCATGTCGATCGTTCTACCAGGCTTCGTGAAGACCGCAATGAGCGACGTCTTTCCCGGCGACAAACCATTCCTCTGGTCCGCCGACAAAGCAGCCGAACACATCCAGCGCAAACTGGCAGCGGGGCGGGCCGAAATTGCATTCCCGAGCCTGCTCGCATTTGGGATGCGGCTGTTGCCGTTGCTACCCGCGGTCCTCGCCGATGCGATTCTCGGCGGGCTGTCGTATCTACCGCGCGAGGAGCATTGAGTGAACGCGACGCTCGCGCTCAGTTTCGCTGCCGCAGCCGGCCTCGCGTTTCTGCCAGAAGCGCTCGCGCAGCCGCGCGCGTCGCTGCGTCGCTCACCGTTTGCGTTTGCATTGCATGTCGCGGCAATCGCGTTCCTCTGCGTGTGCGTGTTGTTGATCACCGGGCGAGTGCGTTTTTCGGCGTTCGTCGCGATCGCACTGGTCGCGCTGCTGGCGGGCGTCAGCAACGCGAAATACGCGTCGCTGCGCGAGCCGTTCGTGTTCACCGACCTGAGCCTCTTCAGCCAGCTGTTCGCGCATCCGCGTCTTTATCTGCCGTTCTTGAGCCTGGGCACCGTCGTCGCGATCGTGCTCGGCATCGTTGTAGTTGTCGCAGCGTATGTCGCGGACACGCCGCTTGCGCATCGGCCCATCGCCGCGCTTTTGCTCGCCGCGTGCGCATCGATTGCGGTTGCCTACGCATGCGCCGCACGCCTGCCGCTAACACTGCGTGCCGTCGACGATCAGCAACGCCACGGTTTTTTCGCGGTTTTCATCGCGTATCTGCTGAACGGCATGCGCCCAGCCACCGTGCGTCAGTTACGCACCGCGCTTGCCAGCGGTCCGTTCGCGACCGGCACGCCAGGCACGATGCCCGACGTCATTCTGATCCAGAGCGAGTCGTTCTTCGACGCGCGGCGTCTGTCCATTTCTATCGATCCGTCGATCCTGCGCAACTTCGATCTCGCACGCCGTGAGTCTGTCCAGCATGGCGAGCTGACGGTGCCCGCATGGGGCGCGAATACGATGCGCACGGAGTTCGCGGTGCTGACGGGCGTCGACCAAACGCAACTCGGCTATGCGCGCTTTTACCCTTACGCTTTTGTGCGGCGCACGTGCGCGTCGCTCGCTTCGTGGTTCAAGCAGGGCGGCTATCAGACCCTCGCCATTCACCCGTATTACGCGGATTTCTTCGGTCGCGAGCGGGCCTTCAAACATCTGCAGATCGACCGCTTCGTCGACATCAAGGCGTTCGCCGACGCGCCGCGCGCAGGCCCGTACGTCGCCGACCTGGCGGTCGCGGATGCGATCGTCGAAGCGCTAGACGGACCGCGCGAAAAACCCGCGTTCATCTTCTCGATGACGATGGAAAACCACGGCCCGCTGCATCTGGAAACGGTTCGACCGGGCGAAGCCGCCGCCTTCCATTCGCTCGGCGACGACGAGCAATGGCGCGATCTGACCGTCTATCTGCGGCATCTGGCCAACGCCGACGAGATGCTCGGCCGGCTGCTCGACGCGCTGCGCGCGCGGCGCCGCGATACGGTGCTGTGTTTTTATGGCGATCACGTGCCGGCGCTTTCGCACGTGTACGCGCAATTTGACAACGAACCCGCACACAGCAACTACTTTATCTGGCGCAACTACGGTGATGCGCCAGCGACCCGAACAGATCTTTACGCCGGGCAACTTGGCGTCGCCCTCGTAGAAGCGCTCGCGCCGGCTGTATCGCGCGAGACGCCGACGCGCACGCTGCACCCAACAGAAGAACGATGACGAAACAGATTGCGATTGTGGGGATGGCCTGCCGTTTCCCCGGCCATGTTGAGAACCCGGAAGATTTCTGGGCGTTGCTGCGCGACGAAAAAGACGCGGTCACGCAAGTGCCGGCCGATCGTTTCGGCACGGAGTTTTACCAGCATCCGTCGAAGCGCGAAGCGGGCAAGAGCTATACGTTTTCCGCGGGCGTGCTCGACGACGTCGCCGGTTTCGACGCGTCGTTTTTCGGCATTTCGCCGCGCGAAGCGCAGCAGATGGACCCGCAGCAGCGTCTGTTGCTCGAACTCGCGTGGGAAACCTTCGAGGACGCGGGCGTGCGTCCGCGCGACATGGAAGGCAGCAATTGCGCGGTCTATGTCGGTGTCGCGAGCCCGGACTATGGCAATCGTTTCGTCGACGATCTGAACGCGGTGGACCCGTATTCGGCGACCGGCAACACGCTCAGCATCGCGTCGAACCGGCTGTCGTATCTGTTCGATCTGCGCGGGCCGAGCGTGTCGGTCGATACCGCGTGCTCGTCGTCGCTGGTCGCGCTGCACCAGGCGTGTCAGGCGCTGCAGGCGGGCGACGCCGAGGTGGCCATCGCGGGCGGCGTCAATCTGCTGCTGCACCCGTTCGGTTTCGTGACGTTCTCGAAGGCGTCGATGCTGTCGCCGCGCGGGCGCTGCCGTGCGTTCGACGCGACCGGCGACGGCTACGTCCGCTCGGAAGGCGGCGCGCTCGTGATGCTGAAGACGCTGGAGCGCGCACTCGCCGACGGCGACACGATTCACGCGGTCATCGCCGGTTCGGGCGTGAACTCGGACGGCTACTCGCAGGGCGGCATCAGCGTGCCGGGCGCGGCGACTCAGGCCGCGCTGCTGCGCACGGTGTATCAACGCGCGGGCGTCGATCCGCGCTCGCTCGCTTATGTCGAGGCGCACGGTACCGGTACTGCCGTCGGCGATCCGATCGAGGCGCGCGCGTTGATGAGCGTCGCGTCGGCGGGGCGGCCCGTCGATCGTCCGCTGCTGATCGGTTCGGTGAAGACCAACGTCGGCCACCTCGAAACCGCGTCGGGCATGGCCGGCCTGATCAAGGCGATCCTGTGCCTGAAGCATCGTGCGGTGCCGAAGACGCTGCATTTCGAAACGCCGAATCCGGCGATCGATTTCGTCGGCGGCCGGCTGCGGGTCGTCGATCATCTGACGCCACTCGAATCGCCCGACGGTGCGCACGCGCCGCTCGTGATCGGCGTCAACTCGTTCGGTTTCGGCGGCACGAATGCGCACGTCGTGCTGCGCGAGGCGCCGGTTTCGAGTGTCACCAATACCACGCAACCCGAAGGCGGCGCCGCGACAGCGCCACTCGCGCCGCTCGTGCTATCGACGCGCGCGGCGGCCGCATTGCCCGATCTCGCGGCACGCTATCTGGTGTCGCTCGATCAAGGCGCGTCGTGGAATCTGTTGGCCGCGAATGCCGCGCATCGTCGGCAATGGCTGAAGCATCGCGCGATCGTCGCGCCGTCGACGCTCGCCGAAGCGCGCGCGGCACTCGCCGCGCTGGCCTCGTCCACGCAAGAGCACGCGGACATGGCGCTCGTCAAAGGCGAAGCGCCGGCCGACGACGGCCGTCTCGCGCTCGTATTCTCCGGCAACGGCTCGCAGTGGGCCGACATGGGCAAGCAGTTGCTCGAACAGGAGCCGGTATTCAGCGCCGCACTGGAAGAACTCGACGCACTGTGGCGCGCCGACGGCAGCGCTTCGCTGCTCGATATGCTGCGCGAAGGCGTGAGCGCCGAGCGTCTCGCGGCCACCGAGCATTCGCAGCCGCTGCTGTTCGCGATCCAGGTCGGCGTGGTGCGCGTGCTCGAAGCGCGTGGCGTCCGGTATCACGTGTGCGTCGGCCACAGCGTCGGCGAAGTCGCGGCGGCGTGGGCGTCGGGCGCATTGACGCTCGCGCAGGCCGTGCGTGTGATCAAGATTCGCAGCCGCGCTCAGGCGAAAACGCGCGGCACCGGCCGAATGGCGGCCGCCGGTCTCGGCGAAGCGGCGATGCGTGCGTTGATCGCGCAACACAATCTGGACGCGACGGTGGAAGTTGCCGGCGTCAACAGTCCGCAGGCGGTCACGCTCGCCGGTCCGCTCGACGCGTTGCAAGCGCTCGAATCGGCCGTCAAGGCGAGCGGCCGCTTCTTCCAGATGCTCGATCTCGACTACGCGTTCCACAGTTGTCAGATGGACCCCATCGAGCTGGACGTACTCGCGGGTCTCGCGGACCTCGCGCCGAACGCAGTCGCACGCGGTTTCGTATCGACGGTGACGGGCGATGAACTCGCGGGCACCGAACTCGACGCGCGCTACTGGTGGCGCAATATCCGCGAGCCGGTGCGCTTCGGCGACGCGATTGCACGCATCGCGCAGAACGGCGTGCGTCTGTTCCTCGAGATCGGCCCGCATTCGATTTTGCGCACCTACGTCACGCAAACGCTCGACGACGCGCGCATCGCGGGCCGCTCGCTGGCGACGCTCAAGCGCAATCACGACAGCGCGGAGACGCTGCATCACGCGCTCCACGAGATGATCGCGAATGGCGCGAACGTCGACGTCGATCGTTTCGCGCCGCGTGCGTTGTTGAGCCAGCATGTGGCGCTGCCGTCGTATCCGTGGCAGCACGAACGCCACTGGCTCGGCCCGACCGCCGAGGCCTACAACCTCGTGTACCGCCGCCGCGAGCATCCGCTGCTCGGCTATCGTCTGCACGAGCATGCGCTCGCGTGGGAAAACCAGCTCGACCCGGCGGGTCTGCCGATGCTGGCCGATCACGTCGTCGATGGCGGCGCGGCATTTCCGGGCGCGGGCTACGTCGAGATGGCGCTCGCCGCCGCGCGCGTGCATTTCGGCACCGCGAGCTGTGCGCTCGAGAACGTCGAAATCCGTCTGCCGGTCGTGTTCCAGCCGCAGCATTCGAAGCTGTTCCGCTTCACCGTGGACGTGCGGACCGCGAACTTCGCGATCGAAACGCGCGATCGCATGTCGGACGAAGCGTGGTCGCTGAACGTGACCGGCCGTTTGCTCGCGAGCGGCTGCGCGCTCGGCGACACGGCGGCCAACTTGCCGCTGTTGGAACTGACGAGCCTGCTCGCGCAGCCGGCAATGTCCGGCGACACGCTGTACGCGAACACCGCCGCGATCGGCCTGAACTATGGACCCGCGTTCCGTTGGGTGCGCACGGTACACGTCGACGCGAACGCCGACATGGCCCTTGCCGAAGTGGACATGCCCGCGGTGCTCGCGCAGTCCGCCGACGCTGCTAACGCGTTCGCATTGCATCCGGCGCTGATGGACAGCGGCTTTCATCCGCTGTTCGCGCTGCTCGCCTCGCCGCGACACGGCGAGCTCGAGCATGCGGCCTATGTGCCGGTGCAACTGGGCCGCATCGACTATCTGCGCGGCGACGCGATCCGCTATGTGCTCGCGCGCATCGAGCGGCGCAGCCCGCATTCGGTCGTCGCATCGTTTGAATTCGCCGACGCGCAGGGCGCGGTCGTCGCGCGTCTGAGCGCGTGCCGCTTCCGCCGCGTCGATCTGCTGAGCCGGCGCCAGCAGGCGCCCGGACGCTATACGTATATCGTCGAAGCGAAGCCGCTTGCCGATGACGTGAACGCCCATGCGTTGCCCACGGCCGCCGCATTGCTCGCCGATGCGACGAGCGTGCTCGCCGCGCAGGAAGACGAAGCGCGCCGGCACACGCATCTGACCGAGATGTTGCCGCTGCTCGATGTGCTCGCGGGCGCCTACGCGTTGCAGGCGCTCGACGCGCTGGACGTGTTCGCGCAGCCGGCGCTGCCCGATTGCGCGCATCCGGCGTTGCTCGCGCGACTCGTGCAGATCGTCGTCGAAGATGGCCTCGCGCGTCGCGAGGGTACACGTCTCGTGCGCGACGACGGCGCCTGCGCGAACCTGCCCGCCATCGACGAGCTGTGGCGCGAGCTGCTCGCGCAATCGCCGGCGCACGTGGCCGAGCTGACGCTGCTCGCGCATTGCGGCGCGGCGCTGCCTGCCGTGCTACGCGGCGACGTGAGCGGCGCGCAGATCCTGCCGCCGTCGCGCAGCAGCCTCGTCGAGCATTTCTTCGAAGCGTCGCCGACGTGGACGCATGCGAACGCGCTGACCGCCGCGTGTGTGCATCGCGCGATCGAAAGCTGGAGCGAGCCGCGTCGTCTGCGTGTGCTCGAACTCGATTCGCCGCTCACCGACGTGCTGCAGCCGCTCGCGATTCACGTGCCGGTCTCGCGTTGCGATTACACGATCGCGGGTACGCGTGAACAGTTGAGCGGCTTCGACGCGAACGAGCATCCGTCGCTCCAAATCGCGACTGTCGAGTTCGGCGATGCGCCTCGTCTCGTCGGCGTCGACGCGAGCGAGCGCTACGACGTGGTCGTCGCGAGTCACGTGCTCGCGGCGCAAAGCGAGCCACGGGCGTTGCTCGCCGCGTTGCGCGGCTGGCTCGCGCCAGGCGCGCTGGTCGTGATCGCGGAGCCGCGCAATAGTCGATTTGCCGATCTCGTGTTCGATCTCGACGCGGACGCCGCGCATGCCAACGCCCGCCGCGCGGCGTGGCTGTCGCCGCAGGCGCTGACGCAATTGCTCGAACAGGCTGGCTTCGAACAGGTCGCACGGCATACGGAGCAGGGGCTCGATCTGGAAGGCGCACCGACACTGCTGGTGGCGCGCGCGCCGCTGGAAGTGGGTGGGAACGATGCGGCGGGCGCGAGTCAGACGAGCCCATCGCACGCGCACTGGTCGCTGCTCCACGCAATGCCCGACGCGATCGACGCCACGCTGGCCACGGCGCTGCAAGCCGCCGGCCACACAACGTCGAGCACGACGCTCCAGGCATTGCATCACGATATGAGCAAACTGGCCGCACCGGCCGGGGGTGGGCAGCACATCGCGCATCACGTGGTGTTCGTTGCACCGGATCAGCCATTGTCCGCCGACGCGGACGGCGCCGAAGTGATGCACACGCAGCAGCACACCACGCTCGCGCTCGCCCAGCTCGTGCGCGACCTGGCGGCGGTGTCGACCGAAATGCGCCCGCAACTGTGGATCGTCACACGCGGCGGCGCGCCGGTCGCGACGCCGTTCGTGGATGCCGCGTCGCTGCGTCCGGAGCAGGGCGCGCTGTGGGGGCTCGTGCGCGTGCTGGCCAACGAGCATCCCGACCTGTCGTGCCGTCTGATCGATGTGTGTGCGACGCAACGCGACGCGGGCGCGCTGCTCGCGCGCGAACTGCTCGCGTCCGACGGCGAGGAAGAAGTGCTGCTGACGCCGCGCGGCCGCTACGTGACGCGCATGCTGCCCACACCGAACGCGGCGCTGCGCGACATCGTGGCCGAACCGCTGCGTGCATGCAATGAAGCGGCGGTGCTCGGTTTCGCATCGCCGGGTTCGTTGCGCAACCTCGAATGGTTCGCGCTGCCGCAGCGCGAGCTCGCCGCGGACGAAGTCGAAATCGAACCGGTCGCGACGGGCCTCAATTTCCGCGACGTGATGTACGCGATGGGCCTGCTGTCCGACGAGGCCGTCGAAAACGGCTTCGCGGGCGCGACGGTCGGCATGGAGCTGTCCGGGCGCGTCGTACGCGTCGGCCGCGACGTGCAGCGTTTCGCGCCGGGCGATGCGGTGCTCGGTTTCGCGCCGGCGTCGTTCGCGAGCCACGTGCGCACCAAAGCGGAAGCGATCGCGCACAAGCCCGCGCGTCTGACGTTCGAGGAAGCGGCGACGGTGCCGACCACGTTCTTCACCGCGTACTACGCGCTGTGCGAGCTCGCGCGTCTGCGTCGCGGCGAACGTGTGCTCGTGCATGGCGCGGCGGGCGGCGTGGGGATCGCGGCGATCCAGCTCGCGCGACATCTCGGCGCGGAAGTGTTCGCGACCGCGGGCAGCCGCGAGAAGCGCGAATTCGTGCGTCTGCTCGGCGCCGATCATGTGTTCGATTCGCGCAGCCTCGCCTTCGCCGATGAAATCCGCGAACGCACGCGAGGCGCTGGGGTCGACATCGTGCTCAATTCGCTGGCCGGCGAAGCGATGGTGCGCAGCATCGACACGCTGCGTCCGTTCGGTCGTTTCCTCGAACTGGGCAAGCGCGATTTCTATGAAAACAGCCGCATCGGCTTGCGGCCGTTCCGTAACAACATCAGCTATTTCGGCATCGATGCGGACCAGTTGATGAGCGCATTGCCGGGGCTGACCGCGCGTCTGTTCGAAGACGTGATGCGGCTGTTCGCGGACGGCGTGCTGCATCCGCTGCCGTATCGCGCGTTCCCGGCCGAGCGCGTCGAGGAAGCGTTCCGCCATATGCAGCAGGCGCGGCAGATCGGCAAGATTCTGGTCACGTATCCGGCGGGCACGCCGCGTCCAACGCGTTCGGCGCGTTCGGCGCAGTCCGGCGCCACGTTGGAACTCGATCCGGCGGCCATCTATCTGATCGTCGGCGGCACGGGCGGGCTTGGCTTTGCGAGCGCGCGCTGGATGATGTCGCGTGGCGCGCGTCATCTGCTGCTCGCGAGCCGCTCCGGCACGCTCGCGCCCGAACTGGCCGACGAGGTCACGCGCTGGCGCGCGAGCAACGGCACGCAAGTGCGCACGGTCGCCTGCGACGTGACCGACGCGGCGGCGCTCGAATCGTTGCTTGCCGACCTCGCGCAACGCGGCACGCCGTTGAAGGGCGTGTTGCATTCGGCGATGGTGATCGACGACGGTCTGGTGCGCAATCTCGACGACGAACGCTTCGCCGCCGTGCTCGCGCCGAAGGTGGCGGGCGCATGGAATCTGCATCGCGCGACGCGCGGCTTGTCGCTCGATTTCTTCGTGGTCTATTCGTCGGCGACGACCTTCCTCGGCAATCCGGGGCAATCGAGCTACGTCGCGGCAAACAGCTTCCTCGAAGCGCTGGTCGCGCAGCGGCGCGCGGCTGGTTTGCCGGGCACCTGCATGGCATGGGGCCCGCTCGACGACGTCGGCTTCCTCGCGCGCAACGCGGACACACGTGAAGCGCTGCAGGCTCGCATCGGCGGCGTGTCGATCAGCTCGGCCGAAGCGATGGCCGCGCTCGAACGCGCGCTGGTCGCGATGCATGCGGGCGAGGCGGTGGTGCGGCTCGATTGGCATGCGCTCGCGCTCGGCATGCCGGCGGCGCGCGCGCATCGCTACACCGAGCTGCAGGCGCGCGGCGCTCACGAACCGGCGCATCAGGGCAGCGTGCAGATGCGCGAGCAGATCGCGGCGATGCCGTTCGACGACGCGCAGCGATTGGTCGAGGAGGCGTTGCAGGCGCAGATCGCGCGCATCCTGCACATGTCGCCGGAGAAGATCGAAACCGGCCGCTCGATTCTCGACATGGGCATGGATTCGCTGATGGGCATGGAGCTCGGCATGGCCGTCGAAGAACGCTTCGAGGTCAAGCTGTCGATCATGACGATGGCCGAAGGCGCGACCGTGCATTCGCTCGCGCAACGGATCGCCGAGTCGATCCAGACGCAGGATGACACGGCCGAGCCGAACGGCGCCGCCGCGCAGATGGCGGCGCAGGTCGCGGCGGTCGCCGCGCAGCATGCGCTCGATGTCGGCGCCAACGCGCTGGCCGACGTGGCCGATGCGCTGTCCGCTCAGTCGAGCGCGACGGAGCTGGTCTGATGCGCGCGCCCGCGGGCTGGAGTCATCGCGAGGGGACACTCGCGCGCGTGCTGAGCGTGAGCGGCCATGGCCTGCATACGGGCCGGCGCGTGAACGTGCGGATCCTGCCGGGCACAGTCAGCAGTCCGCGCGGCATCGTGTTCCGGCGCATGCAACACGGCCACGCGCTGGCCGAATTCGCGGTGAATCCCGCGCTGCGGCGCGGGCAGCCGCTGTGCACGATGCTCGAAGCGGCCAATGGCGTGCGCGTGCGCACGGTCGAGCACCTGCTGGCTTCGCTGCTGGCGTGCGAAATCGATCGCGCGACGGTCGAGCTCGACGCCGAGGAAGTGCCGATTCTCGACGGCAGCGCGCAACCCTGGCTCGACGAGATTCGCGCGTGCGGACGCATCGAGCTGCCGCATGCGAAGCGTTTCATTCGCGTGCTGCGGCCCGTGCGGATCGCCGACGGCGCCGGCACGCGCGACGAACGCAGCATGTCGATCGAACCGGCCGCCGCCTATGAGATAAGCGTGCGCAACGATCTGAAGGGCTTCGGCGAATTGCGCTGGGACGGCGCGCTGACGCCCGCGAGCTTCGCGGGCGAAATCGCGCCGTCGCGGTCGTATGGGCGCGTCAAGTGGGCGATCCCGGCGATCGCGGCCGGCTACGTGCGCGGCGTACCGATTCTGCGCGGCGCGCGGCTGTCGTGCACGGCGGCGATCGTCGGCAATCGGGTGCTCGGCGGCATGCGCGTGCCCGACGAGTTCGTGCGCCATCGCGTGCTCGACCTGGTCGGCGACATGGCGATGGCCGGCGCGCCATTGCTGGGCCGCGTGAGCGCGTTGCGGCCGAGTCACGAAATGAACTACCGGCTCGTCGCCGCGCTGCTCGCGGATCGCGATGCGTGGGAATGGGCAGAATTCGCGGGCTGAACGTACAGGATTAGCGAAACACTATGGGACTGGGTGATCACCTTCGCCAGCAACTCGCCGCCAAGGCGTTGATGAGGCAGCTCGAACGCGTGTCCGACGACGCGCGCGAACCAGGCGCGCCGCTCGCGGCGAGCGGCACTGGCGCGGCGCAGGACGCCGCGCGCGCCGAGCTGTGCAGCTTCGAAAGCATGCCGGGTTATCAGCAGGTCGAGATCCTGCGGCAGATGGGCGACAAACTGCAGGTGCAGTCGCCGTTCTTTCGCGTGCATGAAGGCGTGGCCGGCGCGACGACGCGCATCGGCGGCGCCGAGTATCTGAACTACGCGAACTACAACTATCTCGGTCTCGCCGGCGATCCGCACGTGTGCGCGCGGGCGAAACAGGCGATCGACCGCTATGGCACGTCGGCGTCGGCGAGCCGCATGGTGGCGGGCGAGCGACCCGTGCAGCGCGAACTCGAAACGGCGCTCGCGTCGTTCTACGAGGCCGACGATTGCGTGGTGTTCGTCAGCGGCCACGCGACCAACGTGACCGTAATCGGCTCGCTGTTCGGTGCCGGCGACCTGATCGTGCACGACTCGCTCGCGCACAACAGCATCGTGCAGGGCGCGCAATTGAGCGGCGCCAAACGGCTGAGCTTTCCGCACAACGACTGGCAGGCGCTCGACGCGTTGCTCGCCCGTGTGCGGCACGATTACCGGCGCGTGCTGATCGCGATCGAAGGTCTGTACAGCATGGACGGCGACATTCCCGATCTCGCGCAATTCGTCGACATCAAGCGCCGTCATGCGGCCTTCCTGATGGTCGACGAAGCGCATTCGCTCGGCGTGCTCGGTGAGCGCGGCAAGGGCGTGCGCGAGCATTGCGGCGTCGCGAGCGGTGACGTCGATATCTGGATGGGCACGCTCAGCAAAACGCTGGCCGGTTGCGGCGGGTTTATCGCCGGCACGCAGGCGTTGATCGATATCCTGCGCCATCTCGCGCCGGGCTTCCTGTATAGCGTGGGACTCGCGCCCGCGTTGGCGGCGGCATCGCTCGCGGCGCTGGAACGTCTGATCGCCGAGCCCGAGCGGGTCGCGCGCTTGCGTACACGCGGGCGGCAGTTCATCGACGAAGCGCGTGCCGCCGGTCTCGATACTGGCAAGAGCGCGGGATATGCGGTCGTGCCGATCATTACCGGCAGCACGCTGAAGGCCGCGCAATGGGCGAACGCGATGTTTGCCGAAGGCGTCAACGTGCAGCCGATCTTCTATCCGGCCGTCGAGGAAAAAGCTGCGCGCCTGCGCTTTTTCATCTGCTCGACGCACGAACCCGAGCAGATCAGCCGCACGATCGTCGCGCTCAAGCGCATCGCTCGCTAATCACACCGCAACGAATCAAACACGGGGCAACCTGTCATGTATGCCGTAGATCTTGCGCGCGCGGATTCGCCCGATCGCGAACCCGAACCGGTCGCGCTGCGCTGTCGTGCCGCGCGCGCAGACGATGCCGAAGCGTGCGCGCCGCTCGTGTTCGCATCGGGCGTGCGCGAATTCGGCTTCTTTCTCGGCAAGCCGGCCGATGCGTGCATCGAGTTTCTGGCGTTTGCGTTTGCATCGAAGCTCGGACGCTTTTCGTATCGACGCCACCGTGTGGCCGTGACCGAGGACGATCGGCCGGTCGCGGTGCTCGCGTTGCATGACGGACGACACACATGGTTCGACGATCCGCACGTCGCGCTGATGCTGCTGCTGTTCTTCGGTCTGCGTCGTACGGTTCGCATGCTGTTGCGCGGCCTCGTGCTCGAAAGCGAATTGCCTGCGCCGAAGTCGTCGCAGAGGTTGATCGCGCATTGCGCGACGCATGAACGCCTGCGTGGCGCGGGTGTATTCAGCACGCTCTTTGCGGATGCGATGCGCGCGCGGGAGTTGATGAATTCGCAGACTCGCGCGGCGCATGGCGAACACGATCCGCAACAGCTCGTGCTCGACGTGCTGGTGAGCAACAGGCGCGCATACGCGCTGTACCGGCGTCTTGGGTTCGTCGAATTGCCGCGCCGGGCGCCGCTTTCGGCGCGTCTGCCGCGCCAGCTCGAGTCGGTGCGCATGCAGTGGTTGGGAAGAAATGAGAGGCGTCGCAGCGACGGCGAAAAACATACGACGCACAGCACGCGTCAAACGCGCGATGCAGTCGATTGATAGGACACAAACGAGGACCTGAACATGCACATCCATCCCGTAATTCTCTGCGGCGGCAGCGGCACGCGACTGTGGCCGATGTCGCGCGGCGGCTATCCGAAGCAGTATCTGGCACTGACCGGCGAACACACGCTGGTCCAGCAAACCGCGTTGCGCCTGCGCGGCATCGATGGTGTCACCGCGCCGATCGTCGTCACGAACAACGAGCAGCGTTTTCTGGTCGCAGAGCAACTGCGTCAGGTCGACGTGGGTTCGTCGCGCATCGTGCTGGAACCGGCGAGCCGCAATACGGCACCGGCCATCGCCGTGGCGGCGTTGCTCGCGATGCGCGACACGCCCGACGCGTTGCTGCTCGTGCTGCCGTCCGATCACGTGATCGCCGGCGAGGCCGCCTTCGTCAAGGCGGTCGAAGCGGCAGCACAGATCGCGAACGACGGACGTCTGGTCACGTTCGGCATTGCGCCGACCGAGCCGCATACCGGCTACGGTTACATTCGCGCGGGCGCGGCGCTGATCGAAGGCACGCAGACGTTCGCGGTCGATTCTTTCGTCGAGAAGCCCGATGCCGCGACCGCTCAGCGCTTCATCGATGAGGGCCGCTACTACTGGAATAGCGGCATGTTCATGCTGAAGGCGTCGACCTATATGGACGAACTGCGCCGCTACGAGCCGGACATCGCGCGTCAGGCCGAGCTGTCGTTGCACAGCGCGCAGCAGGATTGCGATTTCGTGCGCCTCGATGCCGAGGCGTTCGCCGCGTGCCCGAACCTTTCCGTCGACCACGCGGTGATGGAGAAGACCCAGTGCGCGGCCGTCGTCGCGGTCGCCGATCTTGGCTGGAACGACATCGGTTCGTGGACCGCGCTCGCCGACATCGCCGAGCGCGATGCGCAGAACAACGCGCTGATCGGCGACGTGCTGACCGACGCGGTCAGCAACTCGTACATTCGCGCCGAGCATCGGCTCGTGGCGGCGATCGGGCTCGAGAACGTCGTGATCGTCGAGACCGCGGACGCGGTGCTGGTCGCGCATCGGGACCAGGCGCAGGACGTGAAGAAGATCGTCGCGCAACTCAATGCGATGGGGCGTCACGAGTCGGTCACGCATCGTCGCGTGGTGCGGCCGTGGGGTTCTTATGAAGGCATCGATAGCGGCGAGCGCTTCCAGGTGAAGCGCATCGTCGTCAATCCGGGCGCGCAGTTGAGTTTGCAGATGCATCATCATCGCGCCGAGCACTGGATCGTCGTCAAGGGCACCGCGCTCGTGACGAACGGCGACAAGGAAATCATGCTGACCGAGAACCAGTCGACCTATATTCCGCTCGGCGTCACGCACCGGCTGTTGAACCCCGGCAAGATTCCGCTCGAGTTGATCGAGGTTCAGTCGGGCGCTTATCTCGGGGAGGATGACATCGTGCGGTTCGAGGATACGTACGGGCGCGTGGCGAAGGTTTGACGCCCTACATCTAACCTCTCCGCCGCATCTCGGAGGCCAGCGGTCGAAAGACTGATGGCCTTTTTCATGTGCGCCGAGCATGGGTCAACACTTGCGGTGAAAGTCCCATCGCAAGTTGATCAAAGCGAGCGAAGCAAAACGCGGCTGAAAAAGGACAGCCGATTGTGGTGAGGAAGCGGGGAGCGGATCACTCCCGGCATGGCTTACTTCAGGTTTGCCCCGCGTGCGTTTCAGCGCGATTCAAGCGATCCGGCATCGGTGCACAGCTCAAGATTTTCCATTGCACGCAAGTGAGCCAACATCATCTCCAAATCCATTTTCAAGGCGTATGACATTCGTGGCGTAATCGGCAAGACGCTCGACGCCGAAGCCGCGCGTTCCATCGGTAGCGCATTCGGCAGTGAAGTGCGCGCGCAGGGCGGCGACGCGGTCGTGGTCGCGCGCGACGGACGCCTGTCCGGACCGTAGCTGATCGGTGCGCTGTCCGACGGCCTGCGTGCGGCCGGCGTCGACGTCGTCAACGTGGGCATGGTGCCCACGCCGGTCGGCTACTTCGCGGCAAGCGTACCGTTGAAGCTCGCGAGCGGCGAGCGTCGCGTGGACTCGTGCATCGTCGTGACCAGCAGCCACAATCCGCCGGACTACAACGGCTTCAAGATGGTGCGGCGCGGCGCGGCCAATTACGGCGAGCAGATCCTCGCGCTGCACCAGCGCATCGTCGACCAGAACTTCGCCGACAGCAGCGGCAGCTACACCGAGTACGACATCCTCGAAGACGTGATTCGCGCGCTGAAGGAAACGGATGCCGAAACCGGCTTCGCGTTCGACGGCGACGGCGACCGCCTTGGCGTCGTCACCAAAGACGGCCACAGCATCTACCCGGACCGTCAGTTGATGCTGTTCGCCGAAGAAGTGCTGTCGCGCAACAAGGGCGCGCAGATAATTTACGACGTGAAGTGCACGCGCAATCTGGCGAAGTGGGTCAAAGACAAGGGCGGCGAGCCGCTGATGTGGAAGACCGGTCACTCGCTGGTGAAAGCGAAGCTCCGCGAAACCGGCGCGCCGCTGGCCGGTGAAATGAGCGGCGACGTGTTCTTCAAGGACCGCTGGTACGGGTTCGACGACGGCCTGTACACCGGTGCGCGTCTGCTCGAAATCCTCACACGCGTCGCGGACCCGAGCAAGCTGCCGAACTCGCACTCCACGCCCGAGCTGCAAGTGAAGCTCGAAGAAGGCGAGAACTTCGAGTTGATCGCACGTTTGCAGCAGAACGCGAAATTCACCGGCGCGGACAACGTCGTGAAGATCGACGGTCTGCGCGTCGAGTATCCGGACGGCTTCGGCCTCGCGCGTTCGTCGAATACGACGCCGGTCGTCGTGATGCGTTTCGAAGCCGACAACGACGCGGCGCTCAAACGCATCCAGTACGACTTCCGCCGCGTGATTCTGGCGGAGAAGGCCGATGCGAAACCGCCGTTCCGACGGCTGATGCGGCGCCGCGCTTCGAAGTTCGTCAAGACGGCTCGAAGCGCCGCCGCTACCGAACGCGGCGCCGGTTGCCCTACCGCGCCGCGTTTTTCATGTCTTTTATATGTGACGCACGCCCGCTGATGATCTGAAGGCGTTGGCCTACGAAGGGAGACCGGTCCGGAAGATGACGACTGATTCAGGATGGTCCGCCTCAAACACTGGCTCCGTGAGCCGATCCGCTTCATATGCCAATTCGTCGCCCGCAGCCGCCACCCGAAGTGCACAATACCCGGAGGCCCACACCGAACCCACACGCCAGGGAGCACGCATGATCCGGCCCAAACTCATCGAATACTGCGACGCGTGGCCCGAAGTCAAAACTGCGTGTACGGGTCAGATCACGTAGCTCCTGGATCGCCGCCGGCGGAACGAAGCTTGAACGCTGCTCGTGCAGATCGAGACGACACGTGGGTATCAGTCGTTCCTCGACGGGCTTCGTCTGGCTGGGGGCATGGACACCTCCTCTGGAGGCGGCGACGAAGCTGGCAAAAGTGAAGGTCGAGTACACGGGCGGCACGACGATCACCGAACGCGTGACCTGACCCGGAAACGGGGCAGGTGAACTTGCCGCCGCGCCTGGAATCGCTGCTGAAAGTCATGGAAGAGACCGAGTGCTCACCAGCGTTCGAGCTTCATTTCCAAGGGGTCGCCTTGCCGGTCGTTTTAATCCGGGCGGAACCCACAGGGTCAAGGTCCCGGTCGAGCTTCAACAGGGCTTCGAACAGGTGCTTCGTGCCGTCTTGTATCCATCAAAAGACCAACGTCATCAGAACGGCCGATACATGCATACATTGTCTGCGGCATCTATCGGCGGTGCGGTCGGATACGTCCACGCTGCTGCTGCGCTCGACATGCCGACTATTCTGGGCGCAGTAGGCCTGGGCGCACTTGGGATACTATTGTGGTACGGTGGACTGGTGGCGATGAAAGGAGATTGAAATGGTGGCAAACATCATCACTCTCGTTGTTGGCGTGGCCATTGCAGCTTTTTTCATGTGGACGGGCGAAAATGGCCGGCGCGCCGATCGCGAACGCGAGTGGGGCAAACGCGACTGAAAAATTGGCCTTGCGCTGAATTGCAGGTATAGGGCTGCACCCTTCGGGGGAGCGGCTTTTTTTCGTCTTTTTCGACCATTGAGCGCGCCTTCGGGCGCGCTTTTCTTTTTGTGAGATCAAAAATGAACCATGCATCCGTAAAGCCTGTGGGCTACCGGCAGTCCGTTGCCGTTGCCTCGGCGACCGGAAACGGAGGCGTCGTTGCCGCGATCGCCGGCGCACGCGCCGATGCGTTGCCGTGCCATCAGCGGCTGGACGTCGAAGGCAAGACCGTCAGCCAAGTCTGTTCGTTGCTCTGCAAGGTGTTGCGCGGGACGGAGCTTGAGCCGGAGTGGCTCGTGGCTGCGAACACGCTCGGCGATCCCAACGAGGCAACCAGCGGCGCGCGCATGGACCGGATCTGGCCCGCGCACAGCGTCTGGAATCGCGTGGCTGTCTACGTTGACATTGGCAGATCCGAGGGCTAGATCGTCCACGTCGACTGGATAACGCGCACGGAATTGCCGGACGTTGTCGGCCGCGGATTCGCCATGATGCCGCTTCTGCGTGCCAAGGTGTTCGTTGCAGATCGGGCATGGCAACTCGCGCGCTTCATCGCCAACGCGATCGACGTCGCTTAACGCCTTTTTCTCGCGTCGCAAGGCGCAACCGTCATTCAACCCTTCTGCGGGCACTCGGCCCGACAAGGGAACGATTGCCCGTTTTTTCTGTTCCGGAGCAATCGTGTATCAACTTTCCTTCGCTCGTCTTTCCCCCTCCATCGGTACGCTGCTCGAAGTACTGGCAGTCTTCAGAACCGACGCTCGCCTGCTTGAGCTTGAATCGTCAGAGATCGTGCTGCAGCACGGCGGCCGGCCCGTTCAGGTGATCCGCCACAACGGAGCACTCACGGTGCGCAGGCCTGGCACTGCCCGCGACGTTTTCCTTTCCCTGATCGATGAGGTCGACGGCGCCTACTTCCGGCCAGACGGCGTTCTGCAGGCTGCATGGCAGATCCGACGTTCACACTGGAATCTGCTGTATGACGCGTTCGACCTCACATCTAAACCCCGCCTGATTTTCTCGTCCGAGCAGGTCGAGGCGGCGGCTGATGCGCGAGGCCGTCTCGACCTCTTCGAACTGGTGCAGTGTGAATGCCAGTGCCGGTTCGGGTTTCGCTATGCGGGGCCTGAGTACGGTCGCACCCGGCATCGCAACGGGCGGCATGAAGTTCACGTCGCGTACGCACTTGCGGAAGGCTGGGCTGTTCCTGAATCGGTGCTCTACGAGTATCAGCCCGTGTGCCAGCATCGGGGGCGTTCATATAAATTATGTTGGCCGGCGCTCATCTTGTTTGACGCGCGGCACCAGCCAGTCCGACAGCGCTAACACTCGCTTGGTGGTACTGCAGAAGCTCTGCACTTCATGATGTTCTGACGCAGACATAAAACGGACGCAGGCGACGATGATCTCCTTATGTATGTCCAGTCCGGCGCAGCGCGGATAGAGCACTTGCATGCTGCCCTCCTGCAAGATCGAGAATGGCGGCGGCGACAACCCTCCTTATTGGATTCTGGTAAGCGTGCTCCGGCAGGGCGACACCCACCGTCGGGCACAATTCGGGGTGCTCGCAGGGTTGCAGGTCAAACTCTCAAGCAGGCTCAGTGCATCAGATAATGAGCCGACCTTCGCGACCGCTGCTTCGTGTTCTTATTCCTGCCCAGGTCCGGCTGCAGTGGTCGTTCGCTTCATCCTTCGGTGTCGGGCAGAACCCGATGAATCATTCCCAAGAATTGGAGCTTCCACCAAACCGTGGGCGGTTCACTTGGCTGGCGTCGAGCTCATTCGGGCTCCTCTAAATTTTATTTTCCATGCACCCTGATGACGTTGTCTGGCGCAGGCTTGACTTTGCGATTTTGTGTAAATACTTGGTTAGCGAATGTCCTCTGGAAAGAGGCGATCGCTAACCTCGTTAATCAGGAGAGTTCAGATGACGTTTGATGAAACGCCTCGATGCAAGCGCGGCGGCAATCTCGTGTGTACTGACTGTGAATGCATTTTTGAGATGCGCGCGCATGGACGACACGAAGGGCGATGCACCGTCAAATACGCGATTGCCAAATCCACAGAAGATAGAGAGATCAAGGGGGCAGTGCGAGGCTTGCATTGCCGACGTTGCATGGTGGGATGCGTCGACGAACCCGACAATTGGCTAGCTTCCTATGTCCGTACGAAGCTAAGAGCGATGGCGGGCGATGGATTTTCGGTATCCCGCCACACCGCTGAGCTTACCGCGCACGCGTTGCAGGATCATTTCCTTTGGGAGACGGATGCCGTGCTAAAGCGAATCCTCGATCTTGCAGCCCTAAGGTATTTGCGTGATGGATCGAGCACCATCACGCAAGAGGACGTCAAGCTAGTGTCTTGAGTTAAAAATTCATTGAATGATGCCGATCACGTACTAAAGTGTCCTGTGTGGCACTTGATACGAGGAGGCGACGATGAGCGGACGGCCCAAAGGGGAACTCGTGCTGAGCGAATCGGAGCGCGAAGAACTGCAAGCGCTGACGATGCGACGCAAGACCGCACAGGCCCTGGCATTGCGGGCGCGCATCGTGCTGGCCTGTGCCGATGGCATGGACAACAGGGCAGTTGCGGCGAAACAGCGGGTCACTCAGCAGACGGTTTCGAAGTGGCGGGCGCGGTTCGTGATCCATCGTCTGGACGGACTGCTCGATGCACCTCGGCCCGGCGCGCCGAGGACGATTGATGACGCGCGCGTCGATGCGGTTATCGCGAAGACGCTCGAGTCCGTGCCTCCCGGAACGACTCACTGGAGCACGCGCACAATGGCTCGCGAGATGAAATTGTCGCAAACGGCGGTCACGCGGATCTGGCGTGCTTTTGGATTGCAGCCGCATCGGCAGGAAACGTTCAAGCTCTCCAGCGATCCGATGTTCGTCAA
>NZ_VZQQ01000054.1 GCF_014397785.1 Paraburkholderia podalyriae | reverse complement strand
GACGTACTGAATCGCTTGCCAACGCATCGCGCCGACCACATCGCTCAGCTACTGCCTCATCGCTGGGCGCCGATCACCGCCTGATCGCTCGTAGGCACTCCCCAGGGTGCCATTGCCGGGCGCTTACCTTCAACCGACCATTCAACGCAGTATTCCCCATCGGCCCGACCTTCTCCTTACGGTCCGATTGATTCCCGTTCACGGTGGCCGTTAGCCATTTCGTATCCTTAACATCGCACAAAGTTTCGAGCACATGAATGGCGTCCACCAAGATGTCAATGGCGACCCACTTATCAAACAATTCCGCAGTGGGCCGGACATCTTGGCTACTACGCTTGCGTCTTTTCACCTCCGTAGAGTAAATACTTTGTCCCCAAGCGTCGGACCTCAAGCAGCCTTTTTGCAACAGCGTGATTTCCTCATATCGCATTCCCGTGTAGAGTAGGATTTGAGATATCCCCGCCATCTGAGCTTGGTCGAGAAAATTCGCGAGCGCGCTAACACGGAATCCGTAGGTCTTGTAAAACTTTTTTTCGAGCGAGACTCTTAACACGTCACGTTTTTTAGTATCCGGCTCCCCTCTTGTAAGTTTGCGTAGCCTTACGTACGATTTAAATGCATTTTTGAAATTTCCCCAACAGGCAAGTTCCTCTTCTGCCTGCCTAATGTCAAAATCAGCATCTCGGACAGCAATTCCCATCAGCGTCAGAAAATTACCTAAAATTTTCTGGTTTTCGATTGTAAAGAAGAGAAACAGCGGAGCAGGAAGCACCTGATATCCATGCTTTGGCATGCTCAATATGTCCTCCGGTGAATCTACTTTAGGAGATGGGGCAGGCGGCGCATCCTGAAGCGCTCGTCGAAGCTGGGTTGCATTGAATGGGAAAAAGCGCCCTGCCAAGAATTTACCAACGTTGGGATGGCAAAGTAACAAAAAAGCTGCCTTAACCTGGTTTAGATTTCTGGCGGTTCGCAGATATTCCACAACTGTGACCAAAGAAAGCTGCCTGAAAGATGTAAATCCCTTTTCCTCCTTCAATCGACACAAGGCGGTTACCAACGCTCGAACTCTAGTCACTATAGTCACCGCGTCAGGAATTCGCGGACGCCCAATCAAGTATGGTCGTGCAACGTATATATAAGCAAAAATTTTCAGGTCGTTAGCGACTCCATGTGGCAACCGTTCAAAAATTGGAGACCAGCTAATGACGACACTATGGTCCCCGGCCGTAGTCGCTTTTAAGGATTCCGGTGGATTTAGCGGCCATGTTTGCGAATCAAACAAGCAATATTCATTGACCGCAGATGTTGGAAGAATCGCGTCGCGGCCTGCCGGTTCAACTTGGTAAGCATTCGGTGGCAACTGGGCAAAAACGTTTCTCTTATTTTTACTCATAAAGAAAATCGTCGAAGTGGTCGAAGTCAGATTGTTTAGCCAATATCGCGGCTCGTTGCAGCTCATCTTCGGTAAAGAATTCGTCGGGCGCCAGCACCTCATTCAACACATATAACTGCTTCCTATAAAGGGCCTTCCTTGGCTCCGCGCCAACACCTTTGTCTAACTCTATTTGCAAATTCAGGCGATGGTTTATTAGCTTCGGCAAATCGTATTCTGTTATTAAAATATTTTTACATAGCAAACACATATCATAGTAAGTGCATGCTTTGCCGGGGATGAACTTGGATGCCAGCCGTATCTTTTTGGGCGGATTATATGGGTTTTTGCAATGACAGAGCCCACTAGCCAGGTACACCTCTTCGGGAGCTGCATCCGACGCGACCACAATTGGAATCGTCTTTCTAAGTTCTCGTCCATTCTGCTTAATTTGATTCAGATGTTTGCGCATATCCATATCAAACTGCGGACTGAGTCCATGCTCATCTAAATATGCATACGTGGTCGAAATATTGACGTGATTTAGCAAAGCAGATATGTGGAAAATATCAACACCCTCTAGCACTAGCCGAGCAACAAAGGTTGGGCGAAAGCGACTCGCATTGATGTTTTCGTCCGAGTTGTGCGGATTTGTGTATTTGATGGAAGGTGTAAAGAACGCTCTCGACCATTTCGTAAGATGTCTAACTTTCAATCTTGACACTGCTCCCCGCGTACCGCGACCTTTCTGTTTGCGAGTAACTTGGACGAGAAGTAGCATGTTTTTATCTTCTTCTTCAGCCGATTCGACAAGTCCGCTGGTTAATTTCAAAATCTGATTGATTGTGTTTTTTACCACGGAACTTTGTTTAGACTGAAGGTTTGCCTCGAGCAGCTCAACAGGATATGACGCCTCCCCTTGACTGCGCTCCTTATAGTACATAATACAAGGCATTGCCGTGAGCGGATGTTTCGCGATAAAACAATCTCGCCGAAGACTCAAAATAGATTCGACATTCAAACCTGTTTCCCACGCCAGCTTATATACAAATGGCATTATTAAGTCCGACGAGACAATCTCGGCTACGCCCAGACTCCGATACCAGGCGTCGACACTCCCGTACAGACGAATTGCCGCATCTAGCTCCTTCCGATAGTGGAGATACAGTTGAGTCGCACTTATCGGAATGCAATTAAGTGAATTTTCGAAGACATAAGTCAGCTGTTCTTTCGTTATTGGCTTCCGTCTTTCCGGTGCGCTCCCAGCACCTGTACGAATGTACGGTTGCATCGCGCGATGTGCATAGCGTATTTCCGGACCAATAGCGTCGAGAATTTTCATCTCCTCGTTCTGAGAGTATGCATTACGCACAGATGTCTCGCGCCCCATGCTCTTCATAGGAGCTATGAAAGGCAACATATTAATATAGCGCTCGTCGTAGGCGTACCGTATTATCCCTCGCAACGAATAAGACATAGTGGCTTGAGTACCAGAGCCCAGTGGACGACCGCTTTTATACGCTTTTTGGCTCTTTGCCCACATAGAAAAATCGATGAGAGCTGACTCATTCCAAACATCCGCCAAAAAGAGAGGGCGACCGACACCAAATTTTTGGTCTAGATATACCTTGTAGCGTTTAAGGAGAGTATTAACAGTGCTTCGTTCACCGTTTCCATCTTCACAATATCTGTCGAAAATGTATTCAACTTGAACGAACGGGTTACGCACCGTCGGCTCTGGTAGATTGCGAGATATATTCAGCATGTTTTATGTCCTCGTTTTTCCGTGTGCTTCAAGGGCGCGAGCGTTGTGGCCTCCGCGATTCGGCAAGCCGCTTCATATTTCGAAAACAATTCGGTTCTCATGGCCTCCAGCACTTCTGGGTGGACCCGGCTATAGACTTTCGTAGAATTTGGGTCGCGGTGGCCCAATAACGTTGTCAGCATCACGTAGCGTGTGCCAGTTTCCGCAGCGAGGTCATGCGCCATCAACACTTCAAAGGAGAAAGAGTGCCGAGGGGTGTGGGTTCGCACGCTCTCCGGGTTCAATCCTGCCCTCCCGGCAGCTCGTTTGAGTTGCTTATGTACGTTCGGGCGACTCAGCTCTTTCCCTGTTGCGCTCAGAAAAACTAAGTTGTCCGGGTCATGTCTTCGCGGGTAACGGCGGACATATGCAGGGTCAGAATTGTGATATTTTCGAATCCTCGCGAGCAGTGGCAGCGATATAATCGAATTCCTTTCGACAAGGTGCCCCCCTCTGCCCTTACTCCCTTGGATACGAATTGGCAGCAAACCCTTTTTACCGTCGAAGTCATGCTCGTCAGGTAAGTCTCTATTTCTTAGGCGACATATCTCCGAAATACGCATACCTGTGTCATACATCCCATGCAACATGCATCGTTCTGATTCGTTGTGATACCCGTTTAGTAACCTAATAAATTTTTCTTCTGAAATAGCCTGCGGCAGTCCGTTATGGCTATCTTTAGTGATTAATTTTCCACTTCTATATGGTGTGTCGGTTTCATCACGTATGTGGTTTTTTTCCATCCACTCAATGAACGCAGCTATCACGCTTTCTCTTTGATGAATGGTAGATGCCTTTAATTTTTTTGAGTCACTTGAGTCATCTATCCAAGCTTTAATATGATTTCGAGTTAGTGTGCGCAAAGCCTCGTCAACAGAGAGCCGGACTAAACTCCCGCTTCTCCGCATCCATCGAAGGAGATAAATAACATATCTCGCGAAGGTCTCACGGCTTCCACATGCATTGGTATATTCGACGTCGGCCAGCCAACGGGTAGCTAGGGAGACAATTCTTCCCCGGTCATCGTAAATGGTTATCTCGGCGGGATACTGTGACTTGCGAACGTGGACATAGAAATCTGTTAGCCGCTCCGCCCTCTGAATAATCTTCCGAAAGTGCTCGCCAGCCATGTTCTACGCTCTCCAACCCGAAGGGTTCAATTGCGTCGCATCGTAGCAGGGCGATTCAAAATAGGATTCGCTTTTTATATAATTTTGACCGAGCTTGACATTTTCTGAGGTTTATAGGCAACTGTCAGTTAATTTACGCGACCATCAATCAGTTAAGCGAGTGTTTCTGAAAATATCCCACAGAACGCGCTTCTTGGCATTTGATAAGAAAAATCGCATTTACACCTGCTAATGCATTAAATATTAAAAACGCTGTTTTGGCGTTAAATAGCACGAAGCACGGTGTTTGATGGCCCGATAGCTCGTTGTGCCATAGCAACATTTTTGGCGCAGAAGAGCGGACACGCTGATGAGACACAACGTGAAAGTTGCCGACAAGTCGAAGATGAGGGGAAGCCAGACGGCAACGCCGCGAGTTCGTGTTGAACTCCTTCCTACTACAGGCCAAGTGCCGACCCCTATCAATTCCTGTTGAGGCTAACGTCCCACGGCAATAACTACGACCTGCAATTTTTTGCGGTTCGGCCGTCGCGCCATTCGGGTCGTCTTCGACGACCCGGCGAACCTTTAATACCGACGTCTGGACTTAATCCAGCATGTCAATTGTGGGCTGAGAATTCCACGCGGAAGGGCCGGCGAGCTCCAGGCCTAATGTCTGACGCTCGCTTGGAAGTTCGACCCTTTCCCGCTGAGGGGCTCGTAGGTATCCGGCGCTTTTCCCCCAACCCTGAGCAAGATTACGTCAACCTCCTACGTATCTCGGCGTGCACAGCAGGCAAATCGCGTCTCAGTGCAATTTCCGTCAGTTGGTACATGGAGGCGCCCGCTTTCTTATCAAGCTCAACATCTGACGCAGCGAGCAAACTCGGATACAAATTGATTGATAACGACTTCGAGTTCAATTTTGCGCGAAGCGGTATGTCTGTGCCGGCCACGGAGGCACCAAATTCGCACTCGATGCCATCCAGCGCCAAGCTGCTCGCAAGCTTACGAAGTTGCAACACTTGCACTTCGGGTACGGCACTCTTCGGTAAGGTACCGAAGAGTCCATAACGAAGCAACGCAGCGGCCAACTTGCGGTCGAGTTGGGGTTTCAAATGTTGATTGTGGAAATGGTCGAGACAGTCGGTGCATGACGTATCGCAATCGCACCCCTCAAGTAGGGAAAGCGTTTCCTCCACGACCTCTTTGAAGTATTTCGCAGCGAGTTCGGCATAGCCAGCCCCACCCGAAAGAGTGTCATAAAGATAAATATCGAGAGATACGTGACCATCCGCATTCGTCGGCAAAATTCGGTGACCAGAGCCGAACTCGGTTGGGTCGAGGTCGAGCTGCCGATGCCGACTCGCCGCCAACCGCAAGGCTTCTGCCAGACTGTACGCAGCACTCTCAAGTATTTGCACCACGCTTGAGGAAGCCACATCCGTTACGAGGGGCGCTGCAATTTCAAAGCGAAGAAGCAAAAGGTCCGTCGAAAAGTCATAGCCTAAGAACGTTTGCACGAACTCGCCGTCACACTCACGCGGAATGGCCTTACCGGCTACTAGATATGGACGTGAATGCTTCCCAGATTTCAGATTTTCTGCATCGAACACCTCGGCGCAACCGCATTTTCGACAAACGGAGAATCCGTAGCCCTCCCTATCAACGGTCTTGCCTTTGTTCAACGTTAATAGCCGTCGGTCTTCCGTATGTGCATATCGCAGATACTTACCGCCATCCCTGAAATCAAACGTCTCGGCATCCGTAGGTTGCGGAAACTGCGCCATCGTCGCGTATGTAAATTCCTGGTCTCGGTCCTCCTCAGAGAGTGCTCTTGCTTTCTCTGGACCAAATATTTCTGGCTGAATCATCAAACGGTTCTTCAGTGGCCCTTCACATACCGGACAAACGGCGAGCGATTTCGCCCCAGCATACGGATTCTGAACAAACGAACATGCTTCGCAGATTACTAGCCACTTCGCTCGATGAGCCTCAAACAGTTCGGCCGCTCTATTGCCGTCAGAAGCCGGCCCGCTGGCAAACACCCCCCCGGAGCGGTAGGTCTTCTTGTTGATAACAACGAGTCTGCCGGGAGCGTATTCGCTGAGCGCCTGGCCCGTTGACTGCTGCGGCTGCTGCTCCAACTTTATTTCGGAGTAACCTTTCGAATTCTTCTTCCATTCCTCAACTAGGAAGCTGCACAGACTTGTTGGAAATGCATACGTTGGTAATAACTGATGGAAGAACAGATACTCGAGCAAATCTTCCTGCTCGAGTTGCCTTTCTTCGGCGGCGTCGTCGTCAGTCTCCTCGCTGTCCTCTTCGGCAGCATCATGCCGGTCGCTACCGTCATTCGCCGGCGGCAACGAACGAACCTCAACGGCGAGAGCACTCAGCTTCACCATCAACTTCCGACAGGTGTCCAGCACCCAATCAAAGACATCGACGGTCCCGACGTTTAGACCACCCGGTAGCCAGTCGGCGATGACTCGAGCCAAGGTATGAGGTGCGCTGAATACGTTCTTCTCCATCCATCTACCAAAATTGGAGAAGTTTGGACCGTCAGATTGTGCCAGAAAGAAATCGCGCGTCTTACCCAGCGCTTTCTGCAACATGGCACTACCATTTCCAGCTTTCGCACCCTCAACAGTTGGGTCTTGGAAGAAAGTCTGAATTAGAAACGCATGTACATGTCGTATCGCAATCTTCGGATTGTCAATTTTTAGTTCTGGGCTTCGCGGCGGACCCGCCACCATTCGAGCAGCATTCAGGAAGTAGTAACTATCATGTGGCCCGTTTTGGGAAAAGGCGACGACAGACGAGACGGACGAACCGCGACGCCCAGCGCGTCCAGCGCGCTGTTGATAATTCTCGCGCTGCGGCGGCACATTTCTAAGTGCAACGGCAACCAAAGACCCGATATCAATACCGACTTCCATTGTAGTCGTGCAACTAAGCACATCAACGGGCCGGTCCCTTTCCGCCAACAAGATGTCCTGAAAACGTAACTCGTGGAGCTCCGTCGTCGAGTGGACATTTCGGTAGTCTCGATTCGACAGTTGCGCAGTGTGCTCTTCAACCGACATGTTGCTAATAACCGCATCGGGCGCCAAGGCGGCGGCAACAGGCAAACGCCAGAACGACTTTCGCGCCTTCAAATAAGGGTCGCTCGCGGGGTCAAGCAACTGCGTTTCGCGCGAACCGCATGAGAGGCATGCGCCATCGAGAGTAATTGGCATTAGGCTCGTGCATTCCCCGCACTGCACCCACTTATGTTCAAGGTCGATGGTCAGTTTTAACGCGTTGGAATTGAGATAGAACCCTTCCTTGTTATCGGCTAGTACCGCACAAAGCACTTCTTCTATCTTCTTAACGTCTGTCTCTGTTAGGCCGTGACCGTGCACTAGGGCACGGCGGAACTGACTACCGAACTGACCTTTGCTTCCCCAGTGCGGCCGATAGAAGCCATTGGCCTTTTCTCTCAAATGCGGGGGAAACTGAACTTCAAACGAAAAGTCGCCCAGCAATTCATCTATCCACGCGACCGACAATCCTCGAATCTGCGCGGCGCTCAGTTTCAGACCCAAGCCTTCAACTTGTGTCACGAGCTTCGGAAACGCAAGCTTACCTGGCTCGACAAAGCCGATGGTTGTCCCACTCAGGGAATAGTAACTGCTACACAACAGCTTCAAAAGTAGAATGCGATATCGCCACGGCGGCTCGCCGGGATGGAAGCTTTCGTTGAGCGCCTCCTGCAAATCTTCACCAAAGTCACGACGGAGCGCACCGATATGCTGGTCTAGTGTCTCCGCGTCGTTGCCGTCGAACATCGACACATTGTTTCTCGCGAGTGCCACCAAGAACGCGACGTAAAGAACAGTGCCCGTGGGCTTTGTCTCTCGCTTAATCGCTGTCAGCAACTTCGCTGCGACAGCCACCGCCTGCCGAAACAAGTCTAGCTCCATGTCGCGCGGCATGTCTCGCGCGAGACGCGCTGCCTTCTGCCTCCCATCCGAGAACACGAGAACTTTTCTGCCGGCATTCGGGAATTTCTCCTCTCGCTGTCGGCTCGGGGGCTGATGAAACATCTGCGCACGAACCAGCGTTGCAAAAGGAGCCTCTCCTTTGGTCACATGGTCCATGATTTTAGAGGGGTCGTCCGGCGACTTTCGAGTTCTACGACAACAAACCGGACATTCGTCGAAGGTCATTTCCTCCGCGACATCAATGTTTTTGTCAGGGATGCGAACGTGCCTGAAACCATGCATGGCAGACGGTCGAGCCCTCACTAATCGACCAGTCTCCAAATGGAGCCATGCATCGGAACAATGACTTGATGAGTGAGCCTTTGATTCGACTAGAATTTCAATCGGATAGAGCCTCCTGTTCTTGTTTCTCGAGTCGACGGTCTCAGGTTTATGCCAAACGAAGTCGACGTTCTCGTCGACCCAGCCGGTGATGAACGCCGCGCCACAGTCGCGGTGCGTATAGAAGTCGAAAACGCGCGCCTTGGTCCCGCAAGTGCATGAGAGCATCGGCTTTGTGTGAAAGCGACCTAAAATCGCTGCGCCTTCGGTCTTCACGAGGCGCTCGGTACAGTTCGGGTCCACGCACGCGTATAAGCCTGGAAGGCCTCGGTGAAAGAGATGCAGGCGAGTCGGAAGGAGGACTCGCCCGTCCGTCCGCTTTGCGTGCGAGCAGAGGGCAAGAAGACTATCTATGACTCGCTCGCCAACGTCGGAAGATGAATCCGGGCATACCAATGCAGTGAGAGCATCTAGCGCCGTTGCGTGTCCTGATACATGATTGACAAGAAGGTCAACCGGTCCAAGTTTGGAAAGTTGACCGAAAAGATAGTCGGGAATGTCGTTGAATTCATCCGGTGGCCCGTCCCACCCGAGTCTCGCCGCTAAACTCCGCACCTCGTCCAATGCATCCGACCACGAAGTCAATACAGACGCGAACCGGTCAATCCGGAACTGGCTAAGGGCATCGATTTCCGTCTCGTTTGCCGGTCGCCCGTCGGGCCTTGCTTCGAGCGTACCTTTCACCACCTTAAACTGTCGGGAACCAGCAACGTCGGAAGTCCCTGTGAGGTCAATAGCGAATTGCTCGGCGTCACGAATCGCATCGGGACCGTCTCCCAAACTCGCACTTGTCAAGATACATCTCACTCTTGACCGGGATATTCCTAGACGAGCTATAAGCCTCCGGATAAGCAATGCGACTTCTGCCCCACCGGCACCACGGTACATGTGCGCCTCATCGAGAACCAAGATGAGCTCATTCCGCTCATCAGTTTTCAACCATCGTTCTGTATCTTCAAAAATGCGACGCTCGATGGGTCGCATCAGCATATATTCCAACATCGAATAGTTTGTGACCAGAACGTCGGGGCACTCTTTTTGCATCTCGTGCCGAGTCATCATTTCCCGGTCATCTTTCTGGGTAATCAACCTGTACTGCCAGTTGCGGCTGACATATTCCTTGCCCGCCTTTTTTGCGCCGGTTTTATAGACTTTTTTCTCACTGGCTTCCGCATTGTAGAACCGATGCAGGTCCTTGCTAGGCCAGCGCCCGAGCTTCTGCAGTTGCGCCTTAAGTTCGGGCTTCTCTTCAATCCTGTTGTAGAAGTCCTCGAACAATGGCGCGATACGCGAGCTATCTCGCCCACTGCTGCGCGGACCAGGATAAGCCGTCCGACCGGTATAACTTCCAAATCTCACAGGACGACCACGCCCCTCGCTAACGATTTTGCTAACCCGCGTGTTGCCCAATAGACGCCGAATTCGAGCGACTTGGTCGTTGACCAACGCGTTCATCGGATAGAGCAATATCGCTCTGCATCCAGGCAACGAACGACTCGTCACCCGCTCTTCGCTTTCGATGGCCAGTGAAGCAACGATAGGCATGAGAAAGCTTTCAGTTTTGCCCGAACCGGTGCCCGTCGCTACAACCAAGTCCTTGCGCTCCGCTCCCAGAAATGATTCAAGGGCATCCGCTTGATGCTTATACGGTGTGGGATACAACCCGCTGTTATCCGATACAGATGCTATCTCAAGCAATGCCTTTTTTGCCCGCTCGGGAATATCAAGCTTTTCATAAGACTCCCCAAATGCATAGACCGGGGTCGCCTCAACGAAGGCTTTCTGAGCAATAACCTGAGGTTGCTTGAGCAGCGCGTTGCGCTCCGAGACTAGCCCTTCGTCCCGTATGTGGTACTGCGCCTCGATATATTGCCGCAACCCCTCGTGCAGTCCGAAAACCGTGTCATGAACGCCGTAGCGTTTACCTTTTTCATCGTCTTGCATTGACTACTCCCCGCTAGGCTGTTCGATTAATTGATACCCTATCAACTCGACGGCACTCTTGAGCAACGGCACCAAGCGTGCGGAAAAAGCGTACCGCTTTGGCCAATCCGACGGCTTCTGGTCGGCTAATTTCCATCCCAAACTTAAAAAGGCATTTTCGGGCGCGGGCAAAGGCCTGGGCAAGACGAGTGTGGCAGTAGAGACATTGCGCTGGAGCTTCATTGGTTGTGAGCTCCCAGACGGCGATTGCATAGCGCCTTGGATACGTCGCGCGTCCTGCTTATCAATGACTAAAGCTGCCGCTACTTCTGCTCGGCTGTCAACGGTCTCACGCAGACGGCACAGTCCGTATTCGCTCGTCGGACTACCGTATATGAACACTTTACGCCGGTACAACTGTGTTCCGACAGGTTGCTGCTTTAACGCGTTAAGCTGTTGCCAAGTCCCGTGGAGAAATAGCTCCGCCCCTTCGACACCCTCTACGGCTGACATTTTTTTTGCGTAATGTTCGATGAACGCTTGCGACCAAACGCCGACCTGGTCATGAGGACAACGCATCCAATCGGTCAATCGCTGCAACGGTAACGTGCTTTCCGAAGGGGCACTTTTTATATCAATTAACCTCGCCCTTCCTGCGACCTGAATCGCTTTGCGCAAGCGAAGCGGCAACGCTGCGAGGGGTGAGGCAGCGATAAGTACCCTAGTATCATGGTCGACTGAAATCGTGCGGGACGGTGCGGGAATCCAATGCGAAGAGTCCACCTTCATCAACTCGCCGAGCATAGCCAAGTGACCAAGCCCTTCAAGAACTGGGTCACTGGTCTGGTCATCACCGGCGAACTCCGTCCAGAGCGGAGAAAGGCGTTGACGGACGGTACGAGTGATTGTCGCTGTTGCAACTGGCGTTATCTGTTCCCCCCCGTCCCGTTGACTTTCTAATAACACCGCCGCTCGAATGTGTTCGCTTAAGGCCGCTAGCCGGGTGACTGCCTCTTCGCCGCCGTAGCCAAACTCCTTCTCGATAGATTTAAGAGTCTCAATGCGTGATACAGACTCGAGCTTCACGCCACGACCTCAGCGAGCAACTCTTTAAGTGCACTGCGCACGGATTCGACCTTGAGTTGCTCGGAAGCACATGCTTTGATTGCGGCTTCAAGCTTGTCTCTCGTGACGCCCTTCGACTTGGCCCACGGTAGAACCCACGTCGACAGCGCGAGGGAAAGGCTACTCCCGTAGGTTGAACCGGGCAGGGCGAACAGAATGGAAATATAGCGGGAAAACGCCGTCCGCCAGAAGCGGTTCCGAGGGAGCTCGAGCGCATCAATCAAACGCAAAGCCTCGGCTATCTCGTCCCCGAACGTGGACTGTAATTCGCCGACGGACCGGTCATCAAAAACAAATTCCCCAAGCTTTTGCTTGCCCCAGTCAGCAGAACTACTCCATGCTAACTCATCGGAATCAACTACCGGGCCGAGCTCAATGAGAGTTGCGCCTCCTGGCAACGTAGCTGGACCTTCAGCCCATGTCGCAATAAAGGTCATTTGAGAGTTCGCTGCCAAAGTGCGTGAGAACTGACGCTGCAAGACAACGTCGCGAATGCCAGACCCATAGATTTCAAAGGCAGACCGGTTAACGCCTCTTAACAAAAGAGCTTGCGCTTTCGGCACTGCCCCGGCGGCTTGTCGTAGGAGAGCCTCAACGTCATTTCCGTCGCAGAGGCCGAGTGGCACCTGCCAAGACAGGACTTTGCCCCCACCTACACAAGTGGCTGCAGCACCCCCTAAGACATCGGCCAATGAACCGCAAAACTGAATCAATTGGCCCGCGAGCGTCGCCGCGACAATGGTTCGAGCAACGCCATCGGCGTCTGTCTGCCGAACGCCGGTAGCAACAAGATTATCGTGTGTAAACTGGAAGATTGTTTCCAATAGGTCGAATCGCTCGGATTCTTTTCTTGATGGCGTTTCAACCCATTTGACCACTCCTGCGATTGGTCTCGGACCGATTTCGAGCGCGATTGCCATCGACTCGTCGTTCGGCCTAGACGCGAAATCGGAGCTAGTCGTCTGTGTTTGGACTAGGGTTTGATAGCACTCGTTGGCGGCAGAGACCGACACTTTTATGCTGACTATTTCGCTAGCGAGCGAGCTAACACTTTCCTGCAACGAACGATACTTACTGTGTAGGTCATTTTCCGAAGCCTGCCAGGCGTCCAGACTTTTTTTCAAACGCGAGTCGAAGTGCTTGGTCTGGGCGGCGATTTGTTCCGACAGAGCGGCAACCTCCTTCAATGGAGGACCTGAGGTCGGCTTCGGTAGTTCGGAAAGTCTGCGCTGTGCGTCCTCCATCGCATCGAATGCGCGCTGAGCTGTGTGCGCGGCAGTTGACGAATCCGTCATAACTGCACGCATCTCCTGAGCAAGTTTTTCGGTATTCCGCCCGATATCGGAGACCTTGCGTTGAAGCGTGGCTACATCCTCGGGTAACTTCGCGAGGGCACGGTCCCGCTCGAGAGCAGCCCTCAGCGGCAGTGCGCCGACGAACGCAGATACGACGTCGCTGGTTGGCAGGCCGCTGAACAAAACAAGACGTTCGACGTCTTCCCGCGCGCAACCTGACTTTTCTGCTTCAACGAGCTTGCGAAGAAACTCAAGTGCTCCTTCCTGCGATATGTCTGCAAAGCTGTGCGGACCCTTCGGGAAGGCTTGATGAAATTTTTCATACCCCCATGATGCCCATATCCCACCAAACACGTTCCATTCAGCAGTCGCAGCCCGAAACTTTTCGCCTGGAGCATGCGCAATCGCACCAACCAATCTCTCGCATTTTTTCTTGAATTCCGGAGCACTGTTTTTGCGGAAACCAGGTATCGTCGGCAGGGCTTTGACGATTTTTTGTCGAACTGCGAGAGGCACCTCGTCTAGAAATGCAGCGATAGAAGCAGCGCCCTGCTGGGCAATTCGCTGCTTTGCGGTTTGGCAGTACGTGAAAGTCATTTGGTCTCCTGCATACGGCTTCCGGCCACACTTCTGCTTGAAGATTCCAGCGCCGCTTTTAGCGTTCGCCAAGATGCCGTGCTGGCAATATCCGGCGTGCTTTGCAGAAAGGCCAATACAATTTCTGTATCGGATATTTTCTGGGCATTTAACGCCGGGAAGAGTTGCCGTCGAGTTTGAAAAAGATGTGCCAACAGCCGACCTCGAAGCTCTGCAGGAAGCGATACTGCCTGCGGCACATGGTTCGTGAGCCATCCAGTGGAAATCACTCGACCGAACGCTCCAAAGTCCAAGAGCAAATCGAGGCTTGGATTCAATATGATTTTGGCGAGTTGCTCAGCGATGGCGGCACCCAACAATCTTGCGCCGCTTTTATGCTGCGCTCGCGCGCTCGTGGCTTGGAGCGGTAAGCGTTTTTCCCAGATTCCGTCACTACCGGCGAGTAGGTCGCCGCTCACGTGGGGAGGAATTGCCAAGTAAGAGAACTTGACCTTTTTGCGACGGATGTCGTTAAACCAACCAACCGACGCCTGGCTATGTAACTCGACCGCCGTAACGGCACCGTCGACGTCGATTCCGACAAGGTCTACCGAGCCCGCCGACAGGACTTCGTTTTTCAAGGCAAGGTCAATCGTGAGCTGTGTGCGTACTGGCTCTAGGCATGTCAACTCTATGACAGACTCACCCTCAGTGATTAGCCGAAAGAATGACTCGCTGACGGTCTTTGCGTTCTGCCCAATCGTTTGGGCCGGCGAACGCGCAAACATCGCATTCATCCCTTGCGTTCCGCGAGGCGTTAAATGTCCTGCATAGAAGGTGACGTCCGCCTTCGGTACTGCTTCAATGAATCCCGCAGTGACTTTCCGGGTCAGCGGTGGCCAAACCGGCACAATCTCCGGTAGAGACGTGGTTATCGGCAGTCTCGTGAATTTTTGTAGCCAGCTTTGAACGCAGGGATTGAGCGGATGAGACAGCGTGACCAGAGCCGCCTCCCAATCCTTACGCGGCTTCAGCGACTCTCGTTCCACTTGGTCAGGAAATTCCGGAGCGATGGCCGCAGGCCAAACTAATACGTATGTTCGCCCGATTTTCAGCTCACGAACTCGGGCGATGACGTGGTTACCCGGGCGACCTATTTCGCCAAACGCTGTTGCATGGTCCGCTGCCAGACCCGGACAATTGCGTTGGAGATTTGTGGCCACAGCCGTGTGGTGCGGAAGCACAGACACGACCTCATAGTGCGCTGCCTGGGGCTCGGCAGTAACATTCCTTACGCTCTCATTGCCGCCGGTGCAACGAATCACCTGGGTCCTTCCGCCGACATCGACGGTGATTTCCGCGCCGGAGAAGTCGCCGGTCGGAATTGTCAGTTCCAAGCCCCATCCTTGAGGAGCGCGTGAATCCGATAGGCGTAGACCTAGGCTAATCTCCCATGCCCCGTCGAAATAATTGGGAAGAATAGCGAGAGCGCCGTTACCGGACGAGAGAGCTTCGACGTAAAGGCCGCAATCCTTGCCGCTGCTACCCGGCATGTGCGCGAAATAGGCTTGCTTCGACCGGCCGGCGCGCAGGGACACCGGAGCGCGACACTCCGGGCATTGATAAAGCCGACGGCCGTCAATCGCCTTCTCCGCGTCGACGTACCGCCCCGTTATTCTGTTCAGGGCCTCTCTCAAGGTATACCCCCGGGTTTCCGCCTTGCCTCTTCAGAGCCCGGTCGGACGTTATGCTACTTTGTTGTTGAGGCCAACTTGCCGTCTTGAATATGACGCCTTTATCAATTGCGGCAGCATATTTACTGACCACTGCATGTATTCTGGTCGTGTTTCCGCACGGCGAATCATCCATCGCTCTACCGCGACTGACCCGATTTCGGGGGCGGAACGCAACGTTGCCAGCTTCGGCTTGCCCTTACCGTTTCGGAGAATTGTAATTGCGTTGTCGGCAAGAAGGGAAATAAAAACTTCTCTCTGGATGCCGTGTTTCAAGACGTCGCCTTTGAAACCCAAAGAGCTCATCGCCGCGCGAATTGTCCGTATCCGCCAATTCGGGCCGTCCCCGTATTCGTGAGTATCAGCGTATGGGTGACCAGTATCTCGCAAATATTCGCGCAAATCTGCAAATAGGCCCTCTGGCACGTGGAAATGTCCCCAGCCTCCGCTGTAACCCAGGCTGTCAAAATATTGAATTCCGCCGAGCTTAAGTCGGTTATACAAAGATGAACGCCCCATTGACGACGACGTCGTCACAGCTAGCAGCCTCGGCTTTTTTTGCTCCTGGGAGATGATACCGCGCGCGTCACCGTAGGCGACCGCAAACTCATCATAGATGTCCCTACTGCGTATCAGACACGCCACGAGCTTTCCACCGAGAAGCATGTTGTATGGCGGAACAGCTCCGAGCACGTAAGCGTCCATCACATTAACCAAGCGGTCTGCTCGGTCGTTGCCGGTCCATCCAATGTGTTTGTCTCTTGCGGATAAGTTAAACACCGGGTCGCCGATGGCAAAGATGCCAAGCAGTTTCCCGTTGTTGTCGTCCCACACCAGATATCGAAGCCGCCGGCCGAAGCCACTCGATACAGGCACCGACCACGTAAGAGACGCGAGCCGAAAAAGTTCCGCCTGCCAAGTGCCACTGGCTACTCGTTCGACTCGCGGACGGATATGCTCCACGCATACATCGGTTCCCGAGGCGAAATATTCCTGCAGCTTGGGTAACTGGCGCGCTATGAATTCCGATTGACCGCGCAGGATTTCTTTCCGCTGCGGTGCATGCAACTGCCGGATAATGTCTTTTGTCGCCCCCGGCGCCTCCAGTCCACCATTCTGCGTTCGACTGAAACCCAGGCTGGCGAGATGTCGGCGCAGCCTGCGCTTTAGAAGCGCTTCTCGCGTGCTAATTTGGATAATTCGTCCGGTCGGATTGGGAGGCATGCAGTTCTTGCGTCAACGGGGTGGTCGAAATGTGCTCCCGCTCGGAGCCGCGCAATTATAAGTCGAATCAATTATTAACCTGCGGACCTTGTCGCGGCCGGGCCTCCGTACTATAGCCGACGCTACGCTGGCTGCTATTAGCAAAAATTCCGGCTTGCGGACGGCAGCTCACCTAATAGATGCGACATGTCGACGAGCCGTTGCGCAACCAAATGTCGCACTTCGCCCTCGCATTGCCAAACTCCCAACACGCCGAGCAGTGAAGCTTTGCTTCTTTCGCCGCGACGTGCGCGCGGACCACACCGGCAAGCGAACACTCGTCAGTTATCGCGAGGGCCGAGTAGCCGAGCTGCGCCGCGCGCTCGGCCAGTTCTTCCGCATGGGAGGCTCCATGCAGAAAAGTGAAGTTCGAAAAACAAAACAGCTCGGCGTAGTCCGGCAGCGCGGAAAAGGTAGAGTCCATGCGCGTCATCCGAACAGGCCGTGGAGAAACCATCTCTGGTCTTCCTCCGCGTCTCGACTGCTGACGCGCTCGCGGTATATCCAGAAGCAGCTCTGGTCATCCCCCTGTGCGACGAAATAGTCGCGCGTCACAAGCTCACCGTCGAACCAGCCGGCCTCGATGCGCTCGCCTGGCGACACCATCCTCAACGGTGACCCGTAAAACGGTCGGTGTTTGCGCATCAGGAGACGTACGGGCTTCTCCAGCAGCCATGTTGGTCGCGGAAATCGCTCTGGCAGCGCCGTGCTTTTCGAGGCGCTAGCAACCGGCACCCATCGATTGGCAGTCTCGGGACGGTAATCAGCAATAGCTGTCGTTCGAGCGAGTCGAGCTTGAGCGCGCGCCGGTTCCGGTTTCTCGCGAGCAACCATGCGCCCTGACCCGTCGGAGCAGCACTGATGCGCGCGGTGAGTCCAATGGCTTCGAGGATTCCTTTGGTCTGCCGGCAGATTGCAAGCAGTCCGCCAAAAAGACGCAGGCTCGCGCCGATGTCTGCAACGACGACGGCCTCGTCGAGCACAGCAACGTCAGGCGAGAACTGCATGAGCGCCACAGCCACTTCGCGTTGTGCCGCGTGTTCAATCGATGGGTCCCGCTCATACATTTCAACCTCGGGGGCCTGTGTCAGCACACCACCGCGTTTCATGCCGACCCGCACACCCGCAGACTTCGCGACGCCGTCCGCAATCAGCACCTTGCCCCGGTCGAGGACAACGCTGCCATTCGCTGACTCAGGCAACCACCTTGGCCGGAAGACCTCGAGTTGCAACCGGGGTAAGTGGACGGCGAGGAATACGCGCATGGTGCGAAAACAGGACGGGGGTTGGTTGAAGTGGAATCGACAGAGGTTCTACGCGTGCTGGACCTCGTCGCTTTGCAATGTCGACGGTCAGACCTTCCCGTTCCGGCCGCAGCGCCAGCCGCAAAACGGCGGGAGATGCGTCCTGTGCTGCTGCCAGGGGGCGGACCATAAAGAAAAGCGTCTCCGACGACTGCGCAGCCAGATGTAGTCGTCGGAGGGAAGGTACTAAGCGCTGGACGAAGCAGTCGCATCTCGCCCACGCCGGCCTGCTGGACAAGCAGGTCTACCAGCGCGCCAACCGGCCATCCACCGCCCGGCAACTCTGCCGACAGCGCAGGATACCCAGTCTCCACAACCCGTCCACGACTGCGCGCGAGCTGGGACGCTCGCCACAGGGACGGGTGTATTTCCTCAACGCGAACGGTACCGGTAGACATAGGTGGCTCAAAAACCTGTATATTTATACAGTATCGTACACGCAATTTTGAGATAATGAACTGACACTTTTAATCGGAGGCTGAACCATGGATGCCCGCATTCGCAAGGCCGACCATCCGATGCCTGAGATGGCTGCATTCGTCGCAGAAGTACGCTCTGCATTCGGAGACGAGGCAATTGACGATGCGGTCAGGCGTGGAAAAGCTGGCGAGCCTGGCTTTTACGCGTGCGAAAATGGCCACGCTGTTGGGACAGCAAGTCCGGCAAACGAGAACGTGTGGCGCGCCAACGCTGCCTTACGAGACCGGCAGTATTGCCCCGGATGTGATGGCGGATGCGTCGGACAGGGTATTGGTTGCAAGGAGTGGCTGAAACGAACAACCAGCAAGGAGAATTCGTGACAAGAATTGGATTGGCGTTAATGATGGCCACGCTCGCGCCGACTGTGTTCGCGGCTGGCACCTACACGGAAGTTTGGAATCCACCAGAGGCACGTGCGTCCGCGCCCCGGCACGTCAAGACTACGCACAAGCTCGCAGTTCATCGACATGTGGTTCCGCATACGGTGAAGGTGCGCGCGCGGCTCGCGCCGACAGCTACGCCCAAGCTCATGGCGAAGCAACGCCACTTGCAAGAAGCCGTTCCCGCGAACGAGCCAGACACGTCAGACATTCCACGACAAATAACACCCGAAGGCAATGTGCTCCGCGTAACTGCTCGCGGGGCCTTTGCTGTGGTTTCCCACTGATGGAGTCGCTGCTCTATCACGGCTACAGTGTATGGGGGCATGCCATCCTGCAGCAAGCGGACATCCTTCAACCGGAACGCTATGCGGCGAGCGGAACCATAACGTTGAGCGGCAAGCTGGTTGAATCCTCAGGCATCCTCGCGTACTTCGACACAGAAGAAGAGGCGCAACATGCCGGCCTGGATTGGGCGCGTGCATGGATTGATAGCCTCCGGTAGTCAGTACCGAATCGGCAACGCACAAAATTCCTCACAGGTTGCGCCGAGTCGGAGCATCAGAACCAGAAGCCTCGTGCAAAAAACAATCAGCGACTCGTCAGCCGACGGTGAATAACTGGTGTGGCGAGAGCACTCGCACGGACCGGGTCGCGCGTGTCAGCGCGACGTACCACTCAAGCCTGGTCCGGCACGCATCCGGTGTTATAACAATGTGGTCGAATTCCAGTCCCTTGACGAGCAACGTGCTTCCGACGGACCGGTTGCGCACGATTCGGCCACGCTCGCGTCGCGTGTTGGCAACTTGCCATGTCGCGTCTTCCAGTGAGAGACCCAGATTCTCAACGCAAAGGCGTAAAGAGGCCTTAATCCCGTAGACGAGCTCTGGCCGAGTCACAGTAACACCGCCTTCGACTTCGATGCACTGCAACGCATCCACGACACTCCGGAATGAGGCATCGCGCGCGACCGCGCAAAGCGCAATCTCTGCAGGAGACGCAGGGATTCTCTGGCGCCCCGGGTTTGCCACCAGACTTTCGACCCGTTTTTTCTTGCCTGAGGCGTCAGCTCCCGCAAATGCAGTGCTTGCAAAATCAAGGACGGCCGCCACACGCTTCATACCGGTGGTATTGCGCACGGAGTCGTAGAAGCCGCGCTCGCATCTACCGGACACCGGTTCGACGGTCGTGCCGCCAATGGTTTTCGCCAGCTTGGCACGACGTACTGCGTCGAAGCTGGAATCGAGTACCGCCATCGTCTGCCCGGGTTGCTGCGTACGAACTGAACAGAACTGGCCCAAATCAGTGACGGGCTGTCTAGCCTCACATTGGACCCACTCGACGCAGCGCGGTGCTTTGGTCAAGTCGATGTTCCCTGCCTGAATTCCGGCGCGTGCAAATAACAACCAGGCTCCTAGGTCTCCATTGCCAACGGCATTCCAACGATGCGGTGTCGCGAGCTGTCCAGCCAAGGGAAACTCGGGCAGAGCGCGCGTATGCCAATCGACGACGCGGTCAGTTTGGGTGAAGCCGAAGATTGCCTGCAACGGGTCTCCAAACACATAGCAGCGCATAATCCGACCGAGTGCGCATATCAATCGATGCTGCGATTCCGAGCAATCCTGATACTCATCCACCAGCACGCCATCGTAAGACGCAGCCAGGACGCTCTGGACCGCACCGCTCTCGACGAGGTCAGCGGCAGCACGCTGAACTGTCGACCAATCGTTTTCCTTTGTCGTCCATTGAACTGGTAGATGCGAATTCTCGGGAAATGCGCGCGCCCAGCGGTGAGACCATGCTGATATCGTTTCGACTTGGGCCTTCGCGTCAGGCACTGAGTACTTCTTCAATCGCTTCCGGATTGCGTCAACACCCGCGACCGTATGCGTAAGCACGAGCCAGCGCCCCGGAAGAGTGCCGGCTACGAGCGCAATCTGTTCGGTCTTTCCCGTACCGGCAGGAGCCTCGATGGCTCCCTTTCGCGTTGCCAGCATTTGCCCGACGGCGACCTCAATCATTGGCCGTCAACCAGTCAGTGAGCAATCGCAGATGACCATCGAGGCTGCCCTCGCCCAGCAGGTCAGCCGTAGACAGAACCTTCGAACCAATTTCAAAACAAAGGTCGAAGTGGTTCTTAATCCACTTCGACCTGTTCGCCTGGCTTCCAATCGCCTGCACCGCCGTCGGGTTCGAAAGATATGGTGCAACTTCATCGAGGCTGTTGAAGGTGACTTGCGCCAACCGCGAGAGCTCCTGTAACAACCGGGGAAGGCTGATACTTTCGGCAATCAATGCAAGCAGGTCGCCCAACAGAGCGACGGGCAGTCCAGAAAGCAGTTCCTCCTCGGTGCAGCGCGACTGCCCCCATGCGAAATGGCGAACGCCGCACGTCACGAGTTCCTCGAACGTTTTCTTGTCCATTGGCCGGTCGCTGTCCGTGAGTACCGCCGTGCGGTAGCCTAGCTTGGCGAAGTGCAGTGCGACGGCGAACACTGTTGGGTCACCGCCGCCGTCTACGAGAACGACACCGCTTGCCTGAAAATTTCGACCCGTTCCCTCGGCGAAACCTTTCAGCAACCCGATTTCCGTTTGGCCCTCGCAAACGAGCACCGTCTTTCCAAGCAGGGCCTCGCCCTTGTCGCGAACGTATCGCTTCGCTTCAAGGACCGGCGTAGTGGTCGTCGCGGCCTCAGAAATTTTCACAGTGCCGTCATTCGCATTGCGTCGACAAACGAAAACTTCATCAAAACGCACTTCGCGAAGAACCGCCGTCGAATGAGTCGTTATAAACGCCTGCCCGCTGCTGGCGACGCGCTGACGCAAATGGCTGACAAGAAGTGAAATACGATGTGGCTCCAGGCCGTACTCGAGTTCGTCGACCAGCAGGAACTGTCTCCCGGCGGATTCGGCGCTCTGCAATGCGGCCACCGCCAGACGAGACGAACCTGTTCCCATGCAACGCATCGGCACATTTCCATCATGCAGCGCTATGCCACTCGCATTCATCGAGAAGCTGGTGTGGTCAAGATTTGCGACCAACCCGCTCCGGACACTCACACCTAGCTTGGCGATGTCGGGCGCGATTGCGTTCACTACATCGGAGAACGCCGTGGCACTAACCGCTGCAAAGTTGTCGCGTGCTGAGCGTAGCAGGCCGTTGAGCGTCGCTGGTAGCTGTTCCGGGTGCGAGCCAACCCGCTGAAGGGACGAGCCCCGACCCCAAGAAAGATGGCGGTCGGCGTACACGCCGAGCCTTGCCGGAGCCATTGCCTTGCGGTCCGCAAAGCTCAAACGCCGGGACTTGTCCACTGTACCGCTACGCGAAACGTAGATTGACCACGACGGCTCGAGCGTACTGTCGACGTCAAGCTGCAGGATTAGTACTGGCTTGACGCCGAGATGTTCCGCCGGCTCAGGAGTCCACTGTCCGGTCGCCGCATTCCATCCCGACAGCAATAGGCCGTACCGGTCGTCGCGCAGGAACTCGGCGGGAAGCCCAGACAAGACAGAACTTATCGAAATCGCCTTCGAGGTGTCGGTGTCATAAAAGTCGAGGTCATCGAAGGTCACAACCTGGCGCTCAGCGAATAACAGTTCTAACGCATCAAGAATGGTCGTCTTCGCGCTGTCACCAGGACCAATCAGGCAGTTAATGCCCCGCGCCGGTCGCCAACTCAGGCTTTCAATGCCTCGAAAATGGCTAATCCACAAGTACTCGATATGCACTGGCAATATCCCCAGAAGGTCGATAGACGAAAGAGAGCCCGACTGTCTTCGATGTGAATAGTGCCACATCCCGGTTCCTTCAACTACATCACGGTTCTCCACACAATCATTGGCGCCATCTTCGTCGTCCTGACGGTCACATTTTTCAGAACGGGCGGGCACGAGATGATGGAAAGCGATGAGCATGACCGTGTTGCGCAGGGCATCACAGCCTGCATGACCGGAGACATCGCCAACATTGCGGTCCCGGGTCCACTTTAAGCGCCGATATGTGAATTCGGAACGCGTTGGCAATAGTCTAGAGGCAGCATATGAACCCGGGCGTGTCGGCGAAACGGCAGCGGCGGCTGCTACCTGCAAGCCTTGCGATGCTTGCTTCCAAACCGGGACATCGAACATGCGCTCCCGCGAAGCCCGTGAACCACGAACCGGCGTCGTACTTTCGAGCAGTTGTTTACCTCTCCAAGTGTGTGCTGACCTGACTGGTCAAAAGTAGCGCAACAATGCGGCTGCGTCCGCAGCATCGGAGCCCGTAATCCCCCGTTACCAATCTCGCACGGCCGTTTCACCTGTGTCCAATCTCCCCTCCTAAACTTCGCACCGTAGTCACTGACATTGCACACAACCTGCGAGGAGTAGCGAAATGAACAAGAAGATACTTGGCGCGATTCTAGGTGTTGCGGTCTTGGCCGCATCGACGGCAGCATCCGCGCACGTCGACGTCGCCATTGGACTAGGCGTTCCTGCGGCTGTGTATGCACCTGCAGAGCCAGTCTACGCACCGCCGCCTCCCGTCGTGTATGCTCCCGCACCCGTCGCCGTCGCGTATGGCGGTTACGACGACTGGCGGGCCCGGGAATGGCGTGAGCGTCCTGATTGGCGTGAACGAGAATGGCGCCGCCAGGAATGGCGTGAGCACGAGTGGCACGAGCGCGGCCGCTGGGGTGGCTATTGAAACAACGCCGGAAGGCACCACATACCCAACGTACAACCTCAGAGTACTACCTTCGAATGAAAGTTAACCCGATAAAAATCGCCTTGCTGGCCACTACCCTGGCCTTGGCAACAATGGGAACGGCGAACGCCGCCGGTTGCCTCAAGGGCGCGGTGGTGGGCGGAGTAGCAGGCCACTATGCTGGACACCACGCGGTCGTTGGGGCGGTCGGCGGCTGCATGGTTGGCAGGCACCTTGCGAAACAGCACGCTCAACAACAAGCCGCGCAACGTCAGGCAGCACAGGCACAATAAAACGTCGTCGGCTTGGTGCACCCGGTGGGACCAGAGAATCGCGGCTTCACCGGGCAACGGACAACTGCGCTTAGTTCATCGACTCGGCGCCAGACTCAACTGTGGCAGACGAAGAGGCCACTGCGGCCTCCGTCCTCGGTGCTTTATTCGCCGATGCCTTCTTGCTTACGGCCGGCACTGCCTTCTTTGCAATCGCTTTTTTTGCCGATGCCTTCGCGTTCACCACCTTCCTGGCAGCAGTCTTCTTAGCCGCCGGCTTCTTCGTCGGTGTGGCTCTTGTCGCGGTGACCTTCTTGACTACGGCTTTCTTGACAACCGCCTTTTTGGCCGAGGGATTCGTCCCGTTCGAAGCGCCCACATCGGCCGCCGCGCCGCCGCCATCAATCAGAAACTTGCTACGGTCTTTCGCACCAGCCAGCCACGCCGGAGCTGGGCCGCGATAAATCCCCAGCGCTCTCGGGTGTGTGGGTTCGGTCGTGCAATCACACCGTCTGTTGAAGCGGCTGGAAGTAGCGGGCGCGGAATCCGCCTTCGACATTCGCCAGCGCCAGGCGCCCCCCCGTGCGGCGAGCGATTTCAGAGACGATAGAAAGACCCAGTCCGCTTCCAGATACTACCGAGTGGTCCAGACGATAGAACGGGTCAAGCACGCGCTCAAGTTCGTCGTCCGGTATGCCTGGCCCCGTGTCCGCGACCTCGACCATCAACTCACCCGCCAGCCGGACCGCCGATACATCAATCTTTCCGCCGTCGGGCGTGTATCGCACCGCGTTGTCGACCAGGTTTCTCAGTACCAGTGCCATGGACGACGCATCGACCATAACGTCGACATCGTCGACCTGTTCGATACCGAGGTCGATGTTTTTCGCTCGTGCGAGCGTTATGCTCGCGTTGATTGCATCAGTTAGCGCAGTACTCAACGATAAAGCTGCCGGCCGTTCCAGTCCGCCTTGCTCAGACCTTGCCAGGGCCAGCAGTTGCTCCACCAGGCGATGGGTACGCCGCAAACCGGACTGTAGGGCTGATAGTCGCTCCCGGCCGTCTGGCGACGTAATGGCGGGCCCCAGATTGCCCGCCTGCAACGACAGGGCTGCAAGCGGCGAGCGCAATTCATGGGCCGCGCTGGCAACAAACCGGCGCTGCTGACCGATGGCCTCTTTCAACCGTGCGATGAGGCTGTTAATCGACCGCACAAAAGGAAGCACCTCGGTGGCAATACCTTCTTCAGGTAGCGGCTCAAGCGACGTGTCCGTTTGCTGGTCTACCATCCTCGCAAGACGAGTCAGCGGTGCGACCTTCGCCCTGACAATCACGACAACAACGACAAACAACACGGGCATGAGAAGCAGGACGGGCACGAGGGTTCGCATTGCACCGTCCCTTGCTATTTCATCGCGCAAGGCAGAGGGTTCCGCAACGGCAACGCGCTCACCGCTTCGAAGCGTACGGATGTTGATGCGCCAGCCTTGTCCGCTGCCTTCGAGGTCGTGGAACCCATCCGCCATCAGCCCGGGTATTGCGAGCCCAACTGCCTGTAACAGGCCTCCGGAGGTTGGGCTTAGTTTGTCGATGACAACCTTGACGTCTGAATCCTGTGAGCTCTCCACGGACGACCGGGGTCCCGTCAATGCCAGCGCGTGACTGTCTATGAGTGCCGCGATTTCATTCAACTGGCCGTCCTGCAGCGCGCGCGCCTCCTGCAATGCGAACGCGAACGAAAATCCACACGCAAGCACCCCCACTGCCGCCATCACGCCGCCAATCCACGCCGAAAGCTGCAGCGTCAGCGAGCGTGATTGTCTTCGTTGTCTACCAGCCATCCCACACCTCGTACGTTGCGAATCACCGACGCACCCAGCTTCTTGCGGATGCCGTGAATCAAAACCTCTACCGCGTTGCCTTCCACCTGTTGTGCCCATGCGTAAAGCTTTCGCTCCAGCTGGGTTCGTGAGAGGACAGTCCCGGGACGCATCAACAGTGCACTCAACAGGGCAAACTCCCGGCTGGTCAAACGACACTCGGTCCCGTCATACACAGCGATGTGCGTAGCCGCGTCGAGACTGAGCTTGCCGCTCTTCATGCGGGTATCGCCATGGTCGCCTAGCCGACGCGTTACCGCTCGAAGGCGGGCGAGCAGTTCGCCGATTTCGAACGGCTTCACCAGGTAGTCGTCGGCACCGGCATCCAGCCCGGCAATCCTGTCGTCGAGACCATCGCGCGCCGTGAGAACAATCACTGGAATCTTGCTGCCTGCGCCGCGAAGTGACCGAAGCACGTCAATGCCGTCGGCCTTCGGCAGGTTCAGGTCCAGCAGGAGGACATCGTGCTCCTGCCCCAGGAGCGCGCCACTCGCAGCTTCCGCGTCGCGCACCCAGTCGGCCGCGTACGCGGCATCTTTCAACGCCTGAACGATGGCAGCACCAATCATTTCGTCGTCTTCAACCAGGAGGATTCTCATAGGTGTCGCGGAATCGTGGATATCGAGCTAAGCCAAAACTAATTCAGGTCGTGCTAAGTCAAAACTAAGTCTTGCGGAATAGCATCCTGAGCGTCTTTTACACAGGATAGCCATCGTGCCGAGCGGTGCCTACGATACTAGGTCGCAAAACGGAATTCGCGCAACTGGCCTGCGTCGGGTCAGAGAATTCGCGTTCGTGCGAGGCACGCTTGCGGTGCTGGTTGCGACATTTTGGGGCTGTGCGTCATACGCGCCGAAGCCCCTTCCGACGGCCCCGGACTGGCCCGATAACATCGCCGGAGCGGCTGCACCGCTGACTGTCGACCAGGTCGTCGAACGCGCACTGACGCACAGTCCTGACGTCCGGCGCGCCGAACGCGAGCTGGATATCGCAAACGCTCACAAATATGCCGAGGGCTTACTCCCGGACCCACAGCTCAGCTTCAGCACTGACCGTCCCGGCGCGACTGGATTTATTCCGGCATTCATGGTCGGGCTCAGCTACGAGGTGTCGGCGCTTGTTGACCACCCGGCAAAGCAGCGTGCTGCGGCGGCGGCAACGGACAAGCAGCAGCTCACGTTGCAGTGGACCAGATGGCAGGTTGCCAACCATGCCTACGCGCTGTATGTCAGCAATGTGAGCCTTGCCCGAGTCGAGGCAGAGGTCGCGCAACTGGTGGTTCATGAACAGGTTGTCGCCGACCGCATGCGACAGGCGCTCGCGCGGGGCGACGTGACGCGCGATATCGCAGTGCAGTCGGAAACCGCGTACCGCGACGGCTTGCAGCAACTGGACACGCTTGGGCAGGACCATCTCAAGGCGCAGCAGGAACTCGCTGCACTGCTCGACCTGCGGCCTGGCACCCACCTGATGCTTGCGGCGCCGCCCGAACCCTACGACGTGCCGCTCGACGCCGTACATGACGCGCTCGCCAATCTCAGCCAGCGTCGTCCTGACCTTCTAGCATTGCGCGCCGGCTACGCGGAACAGGACGAGCGCTACCGCACAGCACTTCTTGGGCAATTTCCCCGCCTGGATATCGGCATTACGCGAGGCCGGGACACGTCCGCCATCTACACCTCGGGCATCGCCGTCACCGTGACGTTGCCGCTGTTCAACGGCAATCGGGGAAACATTGCGGTCGAAAAAGCCACGAGGGAGAGCCTCTACGAGGAGTACACGCAACGGCTCAAAGAGGCGTACGCCGCCGTCGACAACATCGTTTCAAACCTGGACCTGCTTGATGAACAGCTTCGCAACACCCGGTCAATCGAAGCGTCGCTGGAGCAAGCAACGAAACAGGCGCGTATCGCTCATGGTCGGGGCGACGTGACACTCCCGACGTTGATGGACCTCGAGTCGCGCCGGCTCAACCAGCGTATCGCAATCACAAAGCTCGAGAATGCAGTGTTTCAGCAGCAGGTCGAGTTGTGCACCTTGATTGGCGTAAGCGCCATCGACCACCAATCTCTCCAATAGGTCCGAGATGAAGTCTATCCGCCTGCTCGTTATTGCCGCCCTCGTGAGCTCGTGGTGCGCCGTGAGTCCCCACGCGTTCGCCCAGGACGTTGTGACGATGCCTGCAGTACAAAAGCGCATCGTGGCGAAGGTAACCGCACCAGCGCACGTGCAGGCCGTGTCCAATGCTGTACTGGCCGCACCAACGGCGGGCATTGTCTCGGGCTTGCGAATCACGCCGGGTGAAACGGTTCGACCGGGGCAGACGATTGCGCATCTGACGGGGCCGACGGTGACGTCCGAGAAGACGCGTCTTGCGGCCGACCTGAAAACTGCCCAGATACGCGTGTCCGCTGCGACACAAGCGGCGGCCATCGAACAACAAAAGTTTGAGGACCAGCTCAGCACGCGCGACGCTATCGCCCGCGTTCGCGCTGACCTGGATGCAGCGCGCCAGCAACTGGTGGCCGCACAGTCGGCCGCTCAAGGCTACACCGGACTTGCCACAATCACTGCGTCGGAAGCAGGCGTCGTGACAGCGGTCAGCGCGGCCGATGGTCAGTACGTGAGTGCCGGACAGGCGCTTGTGACCGTCTCGTCGTCGCGCGACCTCCATGTTGTCGCGACGCTTTACGGCAGCGACGCTGCCTTGGCTTCCGTCGGTATGAAGGGAGTGTTTCTGCCTGAACGTGGCGATGCGCCCGTCGACGTTGTCGTCCAGCGCACGTCATGGAGCGTCACGGCACCCGGTCAGCTGGAGGTCTGGCTGAATGTCGCACCGGGCGGCAGCCTTGAATCTGGCGCCGTCGGCACCGTCTCCCTGTCAGCGTCCGACGACAAGCGGCTGGCTATTCCATCCACATCACTCATCCTCGATGGCGGCGAATGGTGGGTACTGGTTCACGACAAATCGGGAAATCACCGTCGCCACGTCGCCCCCGGACTGGCTGACGGCGGCTGGACCGCTATCAGGACCGGTCTCTCGCCGGGCGAGCGGGTCGTCACACAGGACACTTATTTGCTCTTCCATCAGGACTTCTCTGCGCACTACCAGCAAGCCGATTGACGCCACCCAACAAAAATATGCTCAACGACATCGTCAAGCGGCCCTTGCTATGGGTCATGCTGTACGGCGCCCTGGTTGCCTACGGCATCTATGCGCTCATCAACATCCACTCGGAAGTCCTGCCGCAGTTCAACATGCCGCAGGTGAGCATCGTCGCCCAGTTGCCCGGGGCGACCACACTCGACCTCGAGGGGTTAATCGCCCGGCCTGTCGAGGCTGAGCTCACGTCGCTTCAGTCCTTGAGCGACGTGCGGACGGTCGTGAGCCAGGGCTCAGTCAAGATTGAAGCGCGGTTCGCAGAAGGGACAACCGCCGCAAGCGCGCTGCAGGACGTCAACGGCGTGGTGGGCCGCGTCAATGGCGCGCTTCCCAAAGGGACGAGCGTGACGACGGAAATCTCCGGCAACGCAATCAACGAAGTCGCGGACTATGCAATACAGATTCCAGACGGTGTAGATGCCTCACAGGTACAGCGTCTGGTCGAATCGAACTTCGCGCCCCGTATCCGGGCGGTGGCGGGCGTTCAACGCGTGTCCGTCGTCGGACCAGGCGCGGACGCAATATGGGTGCGGCCCGACCTCGGGAAGCTGCAGCGGTTCAACGTCTCTGCATCGGCGCTCACATCGTCACTGGAAACCACGACCGCGATGGTGCCGAGCGGATATGTCGACCTGGGGCACCAGGACGTCTTTATCGAAGGTAGAAATCTTCCAACTGAGCCGTCCGCCTATGCTGGGGTGTCCGTGCAGGCGCCCGGTGGCGGTGTTCCGCTCGGCGCAGTGGCTGACGTTGTCCGCTCAGCCCTACCGTCACACCACGCGGTCAAGCTCGACAACCGGCCGACCATCGCGCTGATTATCTTCAAGCAACCAGGCGCCTCGACCGTGCCGGTTGTCGACGCAGTGGACAAGACGCTACGTGAGCTTGAATCCCAACTGCCACGCGGTACGCGCTTCGTGCGCATTTACAGCCAGGGGCACATTGTCGGGGTGGTCGCCCAGGATTTGACACGGAACCTCGCTATCGGCGCGGTACTGGCCGTTGCCGTCCTGTTCTGGATGCTCGGCGCGAGTCGCGGAATCTGGGCACTCGCCTTGAGCATCCCGCTCTCGCTTCTGATGGGTATTGCCGGCCTGTATCTGATGGGACAGACACTGAACCTGCTGACATTCGGTGCCCTTTCGGTTGCGGTTGGCTTGCTGGCCGACGACGCCATCATTGTGCTTGAGAGCATCTACCACCGCTGGGAGCTAGGTGATGGCCGGTGGGAAGGGGTGGCTCAGGGCTTGCGCGACATCGCGGGTCCCGATATTTCCGGCACGCTGACGACCGTCTCGGTCTTTCTGCCGCTCGCATTCGTGGGCGGCCTCGCCGGACTGTTCTTTGTGCCGTTCTCACTGGCGATGACCGTGAGCCTTATCGCCTCGCTCATCATCTCCCTGAGCCTGATTCCGCTTGTACTGGGCTTCATCGGACCACACGTCGAAAGGCGCGCGACGTCAGGCTCGCGGGCGGTCGCGTGGCTCAAGAGCCATAACTTCCGGTTGCTGGATTTCACCCTGCGCCGCCCAAGGCTGTCCCTCTGGACGTGCATCGCTATCTTTGTGCTCTCGGTAGCAGGACTCGCGTTGGTGCCCGTCGACTTCCTGCCGCTGCCTAATGAGGAGGTCCTGCTCGAGAGCTTTACGCTGCCGCCCGGTACATCGTTACACGATGCCCAGGACGTTGCTGACCGCATAAGCAAGCGACTGCTAGGTCTTGGACCAGTCGCGCACGTTTTCGTACGCGTGGGCTCGGCATCAGGAACCTCCTACACCGAACCCGCTTACGCAGGTGAGATTCAAATCGCGCTGAAACCGAACGTTAATGCGAGCAGCCTCGATAAAATCGGGCAGCAGGTCCTCGACGCGTCGAAGTTGCCCGCTGTACAGACAGCGATTGGCACGCCGACACTGGAGCGTGTGGGCGAGACACTCTCCGGGTTGCCCCAGCCGTTCGTGATTGACGTGTATGGCGATTCCATGACGACCCTGCAGTCGCTCTCGTCTGAAGTGACAAGCCGACTCGCGGGCGTGCCCAAGCTGTCTGACGTATTCAACAACGATGGTTACCCCATCACCGAATTGCAGATTACCCCTGACCCAGCCGGTCTTGCCCTTCACGGCATCACTCCGGCACAGCTTTTCTCACAGTTGCACATCCTGCTGGCAGGACAGACGATTGCAACGATTCCTGAGGGCAACAGCCACCTGGACGTCTTCGTTCGACTGGCGGACCCCACACAGCTTTCCATCGAGCAACTGAAGCAAATCCCGGTCATGGCCAACGGCTGGGTCGCCTTGAGGGACGTGGCCGATGTCCACATGGCGACGGGGCCAAACGTCATCCGGCATCTGAATGGGCTTCGTGCAATCGAGATACTGGCCACACCGACCGCGCCGCTCGGGCAGGTCATCTCGGCCTCGAAGCGTGCGCTCGAAACGCTTCGCCTGCCGCCAGGATACGACGTGAAGTTTGGCGGCCTGTACCCACAACTGGAGCATGCCGCGCTTAACGTCGCTATCGCGGCGGCAGTCGCGCTGGCACTCATGCTTGGCATCCTGACGCTACAGTTTGATGGCCTGCTGGTTCCCGGGCTGCTTCTACTACAGATGCCTCTGGCATTTTCCGGCGGAGCAATCGCGCTGGTCGTGAGTGGTATCGGTCTGAACGCCATCGGCCTGATTGCGTTTCTGACGTTGATTGGCGTGAGCCTGAACCATGGCATCGTGCTCCTGCAACTGGTGAAGCGAAACGAAGCGCAGGGCCTGTCAGTGCTCGATTCAGTACGCGATGCAGTCGAGGTGCGATTCAGGCCAATTCTACTGACCGTGCTGACTGGCTCGCTGGGTCTGCTACCAACCGCGCTCGGCTTCGGAAAAGGCGCAGCTCCGGAGCAAGGGCTCGCCGTCGTTACACTCGGTGGGCTGTTATGGAGTGGCTTGCTCAGCACAAACCTGTTGCCAGCTCTCTATGTGTATCGACGCGAGCGGCAGCTCCGAAAGGCATCATAGGTGGGGCCGACAACAAATTTGCGTTGCAGACTGCGGTCCACTTCAATGTCCTGTTGCATTAGAGCGCGACAATGCAAGTGTTGAGGTAACTCGTCACCTAATAGAGGACACGTGCGGACTGATTCCATCGAGCGCCCCGGGACGCTCCGTCAAATCCCTCGCGGCATCTGGATGCTTGGCTTCGTGAGCATGTTCATGGACGTCTCGTCTGAAATCATCCATAGCCTTCTACCGATGTTCCTCGTAACGAGCCTCGGAGCAAGCGCCATGGTGGTTGGACTGATTGAAGGCGTTGCCGAGGCGGCTACGCCCATCGTCAAGATGTTTTCCGGGGCGCTGAGCGACTACCTTGGCAACCGGAAGTGGCTTGCGGTCATCGGGTACGGCATGGGGGCATTGAGCAAACCGCTGTTCGCACTGGCGCCCACAGCGGGACTCGTGTTGACTGCAAGGGTCGTCGACCGTATCGGCAAAGGTATTCGGGGTGCACCCCGAGATGCCCTCGTTGCTGACATCACGCCCGCACATCTGCGTGGCGCGGCCTACGGCCTTCGACAATCGCTGGAAACAGTCGGCGCGTTTCTTGGACCGTTGCTTGCGGTTGTCCTGATGCTGCTCTGGGCAGACAACTTTCGCAGGGTATTCTGGATAGCGGTGGTGCCGGCGCTCATCGCGGTTGCGTTACTGGCGTTCGGCATCAGGGAACCTGCACGGCAGCCGGGAGCGAAGCGTGTCAATCCGGTTACGCTCGAAAATCTGAAGAAACTATCGCGGGCATACTGGTGGGTCGTGGGTGTCGGCGCAGTGTTCACGCTCGCACGGTTCAGTGAAGCCTTCCTCGTTCTGCGTGCGATGCAAGGAGGCGTTCCGATTGCGCTCGTTCCCCTCGTCATGGTGGCGATGAACATCGTGTACGCCGTCTCGGCGTATCCGTTCGGAAAGCTAGCCGACTCGACGAGTCACACAAGGCTCCTGTCTGGCGGCCTCATTGTGCTTATCGCATCTGACATCGTGCTCGCTCATGGCAACTCGTGGCCCGTCGTGATAATCGGCATGGCCCTTTGGGGCTGCATATGGGGCTGACGCAGGGTCTGCTGTCGACCATGGTTGCGCAATCAGCGCCGCCCGCGCTGAAAGGCACCGCGTTCGGCTTCTTCAACCTGATGAGCGGCCTGGCGATGCTTGTCGCGAGTGTTGTGGCCGGTGAACTCTGGGACCGCTTCGGAGCGAGCGCGACGTTTTATGCCGGGGCAGGATTCTGCGTCGCGACGCTGTTTGTGCTGGCAAGCGGTACAACCACACGCAGCGGCAAAGCATGACCTGGCGTCTTCTTTATGAGCGCATCGGGGTCCGCAACCTGCTCGTGGCTGGGGTGCTGGTGATTGGTGGCGTATGGCTCTTCCTCGGCGTACTGGAGGATGTCATCAGTGGCGACCCGCTCGTCGCCGCCGACGTCCAGATTCATGCCGCGTTGCAACAGATTCGCTTCCCGTTACTCGATTCCCTGATGGTTGGCGTGTCAGAACTGGGAGACGCACCTGTCACGGTCCCTGTCATTCTCGTCGTCCTAGTTTGGCTCGTATCGCAAAAGAAGCTGCGAAGCGCCCTTTACTGGATTGCGGCCGTCGGGTTCGCGCAGCTCTTTGTAGTGACGCTGAAATTTGTCATCCATCGACCCCGACCGGCGTTGATGTACGACGGCGTTCAGGGTTTCTCATTTCCCAGCAACCACGCGACGCTAAGCGTCGTCACCTATGGTTTTCTCGCGTTCTTCGTCGCGCGCGCCTGGAGCAATGTCGCGCGGCTTCGCATCGCGATTGCTACGACTCTGTTCATTCTCCTCATCTCTTTTTCACGTCTTTATCTGGGAGCCCACTGGTTTTCAGATGTCCTCGCTGGAATGAGTTTTGGCGTGGCGTGGATAGCAACGGCGGCCGTGCTTCATTACGTTGGAGACGAAAAACAGAAGGATGCTACCTCGCTCGGCGTAGCGTCCTTCGTCACGTTTGCCATCAGTGCGACAGTACACATCATCATGCAGCACGGTGGCGACATGATTCGCTACGCTCCAGGGTAGCTTGCCGGGCACCGCCTGCAAGCGGCAGCAGAAAGCGAAAGCAGACGCTTTAAGCCTGCTTGACCTTCCGACCATGGGAAGCTTCAGGATGTGGGTTCCGGTTTGCCTTGGAGGTAGAAATGAAATTCGAAGTTCTGGATATATCATGCGGCGGGTGTGCCAACGCCATTACGCGCGCCGTCACCGGTGTTGACCCGGCAGCGAAGCTGAACATCGACATGGATGCAAAGCTCGTGACAGTCGATTCGACGCTCGTGCCCGACCGTGTGCTCGCGGCAATTGAAGCAGCGGGGTTTCACCCGACTGTCAAAGCGTAGTTGCATCGTGTCGTCCACGAGAGCCGAAACCTGACTCGGGACGTCATACCCTGGGGGTTGCCCGCATTTTCCTTCTAGCGTCGCTTTTCAAACTGGCGCTCCTGGGTCGATGCGAGTGACGCCCAGCGCCCGGTTGACGGTACCTCTAATCGCTACAAACGCTCACATGAGCAATGTCGCCATCCATCTCACCGTTACACGGAGTGACGTTTAATCAAGGAGATTCAAGATTCAAAGCTCAACCGCCCTCCGTGCCGCGTCCGCTTTCGCCTGCATGACGTTGGCTATCGCTGCTCTTGCCGCGAACGCTCAGCAGAGTGCGTCGATGCCTGGGATGAATATGTTCAGTTCGGCAGATACCGGGTCTGGCCCGTCGACAGCGGCGTTCAAGGAGGATGACGAGCGCATGATGAAAGGTATGGGTTCCCCTCCGTACACTGGAGATGCCGACAAGGATTTCGTGTCACATGATTCCCCATCACCGGGGCGCCATCGAGATGGCCGAGGTGGAACTGAAGTACGGCAAGGACCCTGAGTTGAAGCGGCTGGCTAGGAACATCATCAATGCCCAGCACGACGAATCCGGCTTTATGCAGAGATGGCAGGCGAAACACGGCGGCAAGTAACTGCCTGCGTCAATGCGCGTAAGCACTCCAATACGGACGCACCGCGAATCCAGCTAAGGCTACGGCACTTACCGGGCTGCGAGAAATGGCCCTTGTCGAGGAAGAGTCGCGCTCAGTTCCGACTGCGACCAATCACACGCTATCGAGGGCCGGCAGCGGCAAATCAGTCGTCGTCTTCGTGACGATGGTGTTCCCATCCACGGTGCCGACCGTGGTCATGCCATCGGCGTTCGTCGCCGTAATCGCCTTCATAGCGGTATCCGTAGCCATAGACTGGGGCAGGCGCGTAGACCACCTGCGGCGGCGCCTCGTACACGACCGCAGGCGGCGCGGCATAGACAGGACCGGGCACACCCAGAAAAACTCCGACGTCTACGTGAGCGAAAGCCACGCTGGATGCACACACAGCGGAGATGCCCACGGCAAGAGAAAGGATAGCGCGCTTCATGGAGTTCTCCTGTCCTGCTCAGTTCTGACGGGTGCCAGACACGACGAACGGCGCCGATTATAAGGGTGCCAAGCCGCAGCAGGTACGGTCGGATTGTCAAGTCTGTAACCGGCAGTAACCGTAATGGTCCCGCCGGTTTGGGAGGCTGATTACGACGCGCTCAGGGAGTCGCCCGAGACATGAACGCGCTCACCGACCTGGACCGGCGGCTGCGTCGTGTAGTTGAAATTCCGGTAGCTGCCGTCCTGCATCCTGACCTGCACCTGGTACCTCGTCGCCTTGCGCACGGCATGCTCGATACCATTGCCCGCCAGGCCACCGCCGACGGCGCCGGCAATCGTTGTCAGAACGCGACCACGTCCTCCGCCGACCTGATTTCCCAACAGCCCGCCAGCAACGGCCCCGCCTACGGCCCCGAGACCCGTTGTAGGCTCGGATTCCTGGACCGTATTGACGGCGACTACTTCGCCGGCGTTCGGGTCAACGGCGACCGGCCTCGGCGCGGGTTTTGCCGAGGATTGATATGCATCGTTGTTCGCATACCTCTGGGCCTGCTCAACTGGCACACTATGGTGATGATGGACGCGCGGCTGGGCCGGTGCTTCCTCCCGGGTCACGCGTTGCTCCACGTTCGGTTGCGGCGAAGCGACCGGTGCGCTGGCGATTTGTGCCGCGACCGGTATAGCTTGCGTCGTAGGCGCCGTCACAGCTCGGGACGTCGGAAGAATGCCCGTCATCGCCGCGATACCCGTAGCGCTGGCCAGGATGACGGCCACGGCTGCACCCGCAACCAAAGGGTGAATGCGACCACGCTGCGGTGAACTGGAAGTCAGGTTGGTGCTCATGTCGCGCTCCGTTGATGTGTGTCAGCAAGAACGCCGCAGCCGACAGAGCGGTGCACCGGCCCACTGCGAGATTTGTAAGCAGTTGTAGTGCTCTACGGCGGCTTCAAGGGGAAGCCTCCATGGCATGCAGAAAAAAAGGACCCGTACGTGCTGTCGGGTCCCATAAGGGATGGCTGTCGCCTGAGGTCAATGGCGGCACCGTAATGCCTTGATGACCCTGTATTGGTCTCGGCCGCAAGCCCGTACAACGTCCCCAGCGCTGGGCTGCGTAAGGGTGCTCTGCGGACGTCGACAGATGCAGGAACTGCAAACGACGAAAATTCAATTACAGGACGGCAGCGGTCGGGGCGCCAATTGAATCTGCCTATCCGGGGCACCCTTGAAGAAGGGTGTTTTTTTCTCTCGCCGCCACCTGCTGGATGCGTCTGCGCCCTTATTGCGATGGCGCTTCCGCCGGAGACCATCATCGCGATGGGTGACGAGGTCGTGGAACGGCACGCCGCTCTTTTCCACGCAAGCAGATATTTCGCCAGTGGAACTTCCGGGACCCGCTGGTGTAGCGGGAACCATAAACTGAGATTTTGGGAAGCATCCGTTGAGACATTTATTGGTGGGTGCGCTCCGATAGCTCACATGACGGCACCCAACTGACGTCACAGTCGCAGGAACGACCGCCACAGCGCTTGAGATGGCTGTCGTTTTCTCGGTCTGTGCAACATCATAGGATGGCTTTTCAGCCCGACTCCTGCTGCCTTGGCTGGTCGGCGCTTCTCGCCCGTGCTCCGGACCAATGGCGAAAGCGATTCCGCCTGCGACAGCTTCCCCCAGCTCACGCGCAGCGGTTTCGTTGCTCGCCGGAGTATCGTAGACGCGGGGGCGATTGCTGCTCTAGCGAATGCGCTTCTTGACGATAGGCGCACGGCGCTCACGGCCTCCGAAGACTCCAAGCGGCGGAAGCCGTTGAAGCGCTCCTATTTGTCGCCAGCAAAAACCGTGGAATCTGGCGAAGTCGGTGACGGTGGAGAGAGCGGACAGATGGGGCAAGCGCGCTAGTTCGGCGACCGGGACCACGAGTGGTTGCCCAACAATGTCAAAGCGATTTCATCATGCACACGGCGGTCGCCGGACACAGCTGCGCGAACTGCGTACTGGCTTGCAGTTCGACGGGCACGCTCGAGCGGTCAACAGATACATAGCCAAACCTCTGAAAGAAGTCGGCGGCACTCGTTGTCAGCAACCAAAGCTGAGAAATGCCCAAAGCGCGAGCAAGATTCTCTGAATGAGCCGTCAAGCTAGTCCCGAGTCCGTCACTGCGAGCAGCCTGTGCGACCACCAGCGACCGCAGCAGCGCGGGGCGGCCAAATTTCTCCAGTCCGACGCTGCCTACGAGGACGTCATCGGTATCTTCAGCGACCAAAAAGTCCCTTAGCAGGTCGGCGGTGACGTCGGAAAACGGAAGGTCATTCTCTGCCAGCAATGCTTTGATGGCACCAAGGTCGTCGCTTTTTGCAGCACGTATTTTCATGGCCTTTGTACGTCGTTTGAGGATTTTGGGCGGTGTGAGGCGACGCGCATTGAGTGCCGGCTGACCCGAACCGCTACGAAGAACGCTATTGCCGACAGTATCGAGACCAGAAAAACTGTCCACTCGACAGCGACGTAGCCATGAGTAAGACTCCAGATATTCGCTGCGGCAATCGGCGCTATTCCCTTTGCGATATTTGAGGGGAACGAAAGCATGCCGCTGACCGCGCCGTACCCTTCGGTCCACATGAGGTCCTGCACGATAGTGCCTCGCAGGATTGTCATCAGTCCGTTCGCGGCTCCGTAGCAAAGTGCGAAGAGCCACAGAAGCCCGGCCGAGTGACCGGCGCTTATCAGGACAATGGCCGACAGCGGGAAAAGCGTCACGACAATGATACCCACAGTGCTCACGTGCACGGTTCGACCGAACGTGAACCACACGGCACGCGCGGCCACTTGAGCGGGTCCAATGAGCGCCATGGTTGTGACCAGCACCGCATTCGACACGCCTCGCTCTACCATCAGCGGCACCAGGTGGAATGTGAGTGCCGCAAATGTCGCATAGTAGGCGGTGAAGCAGACAGCGAGCGCCCAGAACGTTGGCGTGCGCAGTGCTCGGCGCGTTGCAGCGTCGTTTGCCAGCCTCACATCGTCGCTGTTCGGCCGCGAACCAACGTCGGAACGTGACGAGCGGATGGCCACCACATGAATGGGGAGGCAGATAGCCAGGTTGAAGGCAGCGAGCACAATCAGTGATGTGCGCCAGCCGACCGAGCCCACCAGCAATTGAGTGAGCGGAATGAAGACAGTGCTAGCGAAGCCTGCGACTAGCGTAATGAGCGTGATTTTGGTCCTGAAGGACCCTGGATACCGATGGGTCACAACTGCGAAGACGGGGTCGTAGAAAGTCGCCGCCATCGAAATCCCCAGACCGACCCATACGACGAACAGCACTGTAAGTGACTGAGCATCAGCCCAGAGCAACAACATGGCTGACGTGATAATCGAGCCCACGGCCATGACCCTACGACCGAGTCCGTGGTCAATCCAGCGGCCAATCGGATAGGCAGCAAACCCGGAGACCAGCAGTCCAACCGACAATGCAGCGTTTGTCGCCGTGCGGCTCCAACCCATGGTCTGCTCCATGGGTACGACCAACAGAGAGAACGAGTAATACACGGAGCCCCACGAGACAAGTTGCGCTAGCGCCAAAGCCCACGTAACGAGTCTGTCCTGACTATCTGCCGGGGTGCTGTTTGCGCTGGCGCTCTCACTTGGGCGCGACGTTGTGCTCAATTTATTCAGCCTCTCTCATCTGGCTAAGGTTATGGACGTTGCCGCTACCGGTGCGAAAGGCGTCACAGCAGAAGAAAGTTGCTGAGGCCAACCTGTGCGCGATTGCGGCGGCGACCTGCTCGTGAATGGGCGGCGTCAACGTCGGCAGAGCGAGTTGCGGCGCCCTGTTCACAAAGCCGAGATAGCCGATTCCATTGCGTTTGCAGAATCGCTCGACGCGCCGCGCGACAAACTCCGCTCTAACTTGCGTAAGCGCCGCGCTGACCCCTGTCCCTTGTACCGACATCGTCAATGCGACGAAAAACTTCGCACCTTCGTCTGCGAGGCCCATCAGAAGGACCGCTGCAGACGAGCCGCCCGGAGCAAGAAAACGTGCAAGCGGGAGCTTCTCGTCGACTGCTGGCGTTAGCAATCTCGCTGACGTGGTGCGTCCCGTCTCGTTCTGAAACGCCTGCGCCACGTCCATCGCGAGAGACGTGCAATCCGGCCTTATTTTCCCGGGTGCCTTTCCCCGCTTCTGGCTGTGAGCCAGTTGCGCGCCCATGGGCCATCAGCATCAGAAGCCCCTGCATCGAACGGCAATGCCACCCGCCTGACACAGGGAGAAGCGATTCAGGCATAACCGGTTCGTTGTACCTCATGAAGTCGCCCCGAAGATTTCATATTTCCAGAATACCGGAATTGTCGTAGAATGCAAGCAGCCGAGGGCGCAAAATTTCGACTGGCCAGAGATGGCGGCGAAACGTCTTGAATTGACCGGATATTTCCATATACTTGGAATTATCAAATAGCAGAGATACCAGATGACAGTTCATCCAATCGATGGCGACCGCAGCTTTCCGGCCGCCCAGCAACAGTTCTTCGACTCAGACATCGCGGCTCGGCTTGGAATGCAGGGGCAACCGCCTGTGCGGATACTGTTGCTCTACGGCTCGCTGCGGGAGCGCTCGTACTCAAGACTGCTCGTCGAGGAGGGTGCACGACTGCTGCAAACTTTTGGCGCCGAGACGAGGATTTTCGACCCGCGCGGTCTTCCGCATGCCGATGACGTCGACGTCAAGAACCATCCGAAGGTGAAGGAGCTACTCGAGCTGTCGCTGTGGTCGGAAGGACACGTCTGGTGCAGCCCGGAGCGCCACGGCACCATCACCGGCCTGATAAAGACACAGATTGACCACCTGCCACTCGTCAGCGGCGGTATCCGCCCGACGCAGGGGCGCACGCTGGCTGTCATGCAGGTCAGCGGTGGCTCACAGTCGTTCAACTCGGTGAATCAGCTTCGTCAGCTTGGAAGATGGATGCGCATGTTTACCATCCCCAACCAGTCGTCAGTTGCCAAGGCGTTCGAAGAGTTCGATGAGGCAGGCCGGATGAAGCCCTCGTCTTACTACGACCGTCTGGTCGACGTGATGGAGGAGCTCGTCAAGTTCACGCTGCTGCTGCGCGGTCGTGCCGACTATCTCGTCGACCGGTACAGCGAGCGGGTGAAGGAAGAGCGTCCGCTCGACCCGGCCACTGACCTTGCTTCTCGAGCAATCGCCAACCATTCCCGCAAGGAACCGCAGGCGAGCAATCAATAAAGGACAGTGATGGCAACCCTCGATTCGAAGCTGGCAGTCAAGGCGCTCGCGGCGCTCGCACAGGACACCCGTCTTGCAGTCTTCCGTCTTCTGGTGATTGCTGGACGGTCGGGCATGAGTCCGGGGGCTATTGCTGAAAAATTGGGGCTTCCCGCGCCTACGCTGTCCTTCCACCTGAAGGAGCTCACTCACGCGGGTCTCGTTGAAAGTAAGAGTCAGGGGCGGCACATCATCTACAGCGCCAGCTACGACCACATGCAGGCGCTCATCGATTTCCTGATGGAAAACTGCTGCGCAGCGGAGCAATGCGCTTGCGCGCCCAACGAAGCGGAGGTGTAAATGAAGCGATTTCACGTGCACGTTGTTGTCCCGAAGCTAGACGAGAGCGTGCGGTTTTACAGCAGCATGTTCGGTGCAAATCCGACTGTGCTCAAGGACGACTACGCGAAGTGGATGCTGGAGGACCCACGAGTGAACTTTGCCATCTCTGCGCGAGGAGGCGAAGCCGGAGTCAATCATCTCGGCTTCCAGGTCGATAGCGAAGAGGAACTCACTGCGCTACGGGAACAGGTTGTCGCTGGAAGCGTGGAGATACAGGACCAACCCGGCGCGCAGTGCTGTTACGCAGCGTCGGACAAGTACTGGACGCAGGACCCGGCCGGCGTGCCTTGGGAGACGTATCACACGCTTGGAGACATCCCATTGTTCGGCGCGGATAGTCACGAGAAGACCGTGGCAGGTGCGAGCAGCGCATGCTGCGCTCCTGCCGTATCGATACCGGCCGTCGTCCAACGAAAGGTTGGCTGTGGCTAACTCCGCGCACTTGCCCGGCGCTCGCTGGGCAACACGCGAGCATTGGTAATCCGACGGAGGCGACGAGATGTCATGCGATTGCGGGTCGGCGTCAGCCAGGAACAGTGAGGAGCGGCGCACGCTCCGAATCGCACTTGTCCTGAATGCGACCATGTTCGTGGTTGGCATGCTGGCCGGATGGAGGGCTGAGTCTAGTGGCGTGATAGCCGACGCGCTCGATATGTTGGCCGATGCGAGCGCATACGGCCTCGCATTGATGGCGGTAACAAGGGGGGCACGCTTCAAACAATACTCGGCGCGGTGGACCGGCGGGACACTGCTGCTCCTGAGCGTCGGCATCGTGGTCGATGTCGCCCGTCGATTCTTCATCGGGAGTGAGCCTCTCGGCTTCGTGATAATTGCGTATTCACTTCTGTCGCTAGCAACGAACGTCGCCGTTCTGGCCCTACTCGCTAAGCACCGGTCGGGAGAAGTCCACCTGCGCGCGAGCTGGATTTGCACGCGTACTGACGTCATCGCGAACGTCGGTGTGTTGACCTCGGGGATAGTTGTGTTTGCTACCGGATGGCGCTACGCCGATTTGGCCGTTGGACTGGCTATGGGCCTCTATGTGGCGAAAGAAGCGGCGGAGATATGGGAGCAGGCTCACAGCGCGGCACAAACCCAGAGCGCGACCGGATGATGGTAAGCGGTGGATTTAGCACACGGAATGGAGAATCGTTTGCAAGTAACGGCCGAGCGTAGCCGCACCGCGTCGGTTGAGATCAACCGGCGATGTCTGCATCGGGGTGATGGGAGCGCGCGCAGTCATGATGACCGACGCGTGTTCAGTGCGTTAGCCGGTCTGTGCCTTAGCCGGCTGTTGCTGCGCATAATTGAACGGTAACAGGTCGGTCACGTCTGCGCCCGGCGCACGCTGCGGCAGCTCGGTGAGTATATACAGCAGATAGTCGTAAGGCTCGACGCCGCAAGCCCGGCATGTCAGGACCAGGCTGTAGATCGTGGCACTCGCCTTTGCGCCATCCACCGTGTCGCTGAACAGCCAGCTTTTCCTCGAAGTGGCAAACGGCCTTATATCGCGTTCGCACACATTGTTATCGATGGGGGCGCAACCGTCGGTGACGTAGCGGCTGAGATACTCCCATTGGTTGCGCGTGTATGCAATCGCCTTGCCGAGCAGGCTCTGGGGTGCCACCTTCGGCGCCAGTTCATCGAGCCACGCCTTGAAGGACTCAAGCAGCGGCACACTATGCTTTTGCCGCAGGTCGTACGTGAAGTCG
>NZ_VZQQ01000053.1 GCF_014397785.1 Paraburkholderia podalyriae | reverse complement strand
TGTCTAAGAGACAGGTATCAACCCCCACCATCCGCCCGTATCCGGCAGCGCCGCCTGCCGCTGCAACCAGATCACGCCCAACCCAAACCCGCACCAGACTGCCCGCATTCGCCCTCCGCGCCGCTAGCGCCGGGCGAGCCCACGCGTCGCGAACGGGCAGCAGCGAGCCCGCCGGGCGTGGGCGTCGCCCGGCGCGAACCCTTTCGATCAACGGTATCGATTATGCGGAGGAAAGCGCGAGTCGCGGCAGTGCGGCGAGCGCGTTAGCCGTTGTGCCAAGGGCGGCTGCGTCCGAGGTGACACTGCGCAGTTGCGCGAGGCTCGCGCCGATCGCCGGAATCTGCTCGGGAGAATTGCGCTGCCGGTACATCCACGAGGGCGCGATATCCGGCGCGTCGGTCTCGATGACCAGCGCGTCGAACGGCAACTGTTCGGCGAGTCGCCGGATTTGCCGCGCGCGCTCGAACGTCAGGTTGCCGCCGAAGCCGAGATGCAACCCCTGATCGATATAAGCCTGCGCCTGCTGAAAACTGCCATTGAACGCGTGCGCGATGCCGCGATGGATCTGATGCCGGCGCAACCCCTTGAGCACCTGATCCTGCGATTTGCGCACGTGGCAGATCACCGGCAGATCGAATTCGCGCGCGAGCTGCAACTGGCCGTTGTAGAAAAACTGCTGGCGCGCTTCGTCGAGACCAGCGACGAAAAAATCGAGCCCGATCTCGCCGATGCCGACGAAGCGCGGATCGTCGAGACTCGCCTCGATCTCCATGCGCAGCAGGTCGAGGTCGGCATCGACGGCGCCCGGCGTGAACAGCGGATGAATGCCGAGCGCGTAAGCGCCGCCGTCGACGCGGTGCGCGAGCTCGCGCACCGCCGCGAAGTTCTGTCGCCCGATGGCCGGAATCACGATGCGCGACACGCCCGCATCGCGCGCGGAGGCCGCGACCGCGTCACGGTCCGCGTCGAACTCCGAAGCGTCGAGATGGCAGTGCGTATCGATCCACATGGGTTGTCTCGCTGGCAGTGGGAGCGCACCGAAGGCGGTCCGGCGGTCGGCGGTGGGCGTCAGTCATCCGCGAGCACCCGCAACGACCATGCCGGCCCGCATTCAGACCGGCACCGGCGGCTCTTCGTGCAGCACGCCGTCGCGCAGCCGCACGATGCGGTCGCAGCGGCCCGCCAGTTCCGGGTCGTGCGTGACGATCACGAAGCTGGTCTCGAGCGTGCGCGACAGTTCGAGCATCAGGTTGAACACCGTGTCGGCGGTGCCGCCGTCGAGATTGCCGGTCGGCTCGTCGGCCAGCACGCAGGCGGGCTGCGTGACAAGCGCGCGCGCGATCGCGACACGCTGGCGCTCGCCGCCCGACAGCTCACCTGGCCGATGCTTCGCGCGATGCCCCATGCCGACGCGCTCCAGCACCGCCATTGCCTCACGGCGCGCGACTTCGGTCGTCTCGCGACGAATCCGCAGCGGCATCGCGACGTTGTCGAGCGCGGAAAACTCCGGCAGCAGATGGTGGAACTGATACACGAAACCAAGCGCGCGATTGCGCAGGTCGTTGCGCTCGCGCTCGGAGAGCTTCGTGAACGGCTTGCCGAGCACTGACACCTGGCCCGCGCTCGGATCGTCGAGACCGCCGAGCACGTGCAGCAGCGTGCTCTTGCCGGAGCCCGACGCACCGACGATCGCGAGCTTCTCGCCGCGCCGCACGGCGAGTTGCGCGTTGTTGAGCACCTGCACGTTCAGGCCGCCCTGCACGAACGATTTGGAAATGCCGGTGGCTTCGAGCACATACGGATACGACGCGGGGCCCTGAGCGGTCATGGATGCATCGGTTGACGGATGGACGAGGCGGTCATTCATAACGCAGCGCCTCCGCCGGACGGACCTTCGCGCCGCGCCAGCTCGGATACAGCGTCGCGAGCGCCGACAGCACGAACGCGATGATGCCGATGCGCGCGACGTCGGCCGGAATCAGCTCGGACGGCAGCTCACTGATGAAGTAAACCGACGGCGGCAGGAACTGCACGCCGAGCAGATGCTCGATCATCGGCACGAGCCACGGAATGCTCCATGCGATCAGGCAACCGAGCGCGACGCCGGTCGCCGTGCCGATGAAGCCGATCGTCACGCCCTGCACGACGAAGATTTTCATGATCGAGCGGGGCTGTGCGCCGAGCGTGCGCAGGATCGCGATATCGGCCTGCTTGTTGGTCACCGTCATCACCAGCGACGACACCAGATTGAACGCGGCCACCGCAATGATCAGCGTCAGGATGATGAACATCATGCGCTTTTCGATCTGCACCGCCGAGAACCAGGTCTTGTTCTGCTGGGTCCAGTCGCGAATGTACAGATCGCCCGACAGCGTGCGCGCCAGCTGATGCGCGACTTGCGGCGCGCGCTGCATGTTGGAGAGGCGAAGCCGCACGCCGGTCGGCGCGGGCAGCCGGAACAGCGCCTGCGCGTCCTTGATGTTGATCAGCGCGAGCGTGCTGTCGTATTCGTAGTGACCCGACTCGAAGATGCCGACCACCGTGAACTGCTTGAGCCGTGGCAGCATGCCGGCCGGCGTGATCGTGCCTTCGGGCGCGACCAGCGTGATCTTGTCGTTCAGCTGCACGCCGAGGTTCGCGGCAAGATCCGCGCCGAGCACGATGCCGAAGTCGCCCGGCATGAGGTCGGTCAGCTTGCCGCCCTTCATTTCCTTGCCGATGTCGGACACTTCAGGCTCGAGCGTCGGCTCGATGCCGCGCAACGCGACACCGCTTACCGCATCCTGGCGCGTGAGCAGCGCCTGGGCCTCGACGTACGGAGCCGCGCCAATCACCTCCTTGTTCTGACGCGCTTCCTTCGCGGTCAGTTGCCAGTCGGGCATCGAACCGGTCGGCGAAAAGATTTCGACGTGCGCGAGCACCGAGAGCATGCGGTCGCGCACCTCTTTCTGAAAGCCGTTCATCACCGACAGCACGACGATCAACGCCGCGACACCCAGCGCAATGCCCGACATCGACACCAGCGCGATGAACGAAATGAAGCCGTTACCGGTCGTGCGTTTGCCGGCGCGCGTATAGCGCCAGCCAATCTGCCATTCGTAGGGAAATTTCAAGCGAATCCTTTTGTGCGTTCTTCGACTGTGTGCCGGGCGACGGACACCAAGCGCCCGCCGTGCGGCCCGAGCGTCGTGATCGTTGGGCTCGCGGCGACGCGGATCGTTCCTCGCTCGCGAGGCCACTGCGCCGCTCTGCCGGTGCGCCACCCTGCCAGGCCCCGCGGCTCGACCAGCGATCAAGCGCGAAGTTTGCCACACAATGCCGCCGGCTCGCGCAACGGACCTGCCGCGGCCCGCGCGATCGACAAACCGGCCGCCCCGCATCGAAATACTCGCACCGTTTGCCCTACAATGCGCAGCATCATGCCTGCCGACCGCCTCCATCTTCTGCTGCCCTTCGTGCTGCCCGCCGCGGCCGACGCCTCCACCGCGCTCCACGACATCCAGAGTCCCGCCCTCGACCGGCTGATCGCGCGCGCGACGCTGATCGAACGAGTGATCGGCGAGGATTTTCAGCGCACGCTGCCGCACGAGCGCTGGGTCGCGCGACAATTCGGCGCGCTGCCCGACGGCGCCTCGGCCGCCGCCGACGAAGCCCCGCTCGCGCCTTACATGCTGCGCGCCGACGGCGGTGAACCCGGCAGCGCGACGTGGGCCTGCGTGCAGCCGGTGCACGTGCGCATCGCGCACGACCACCTGGTGCTGATCGATCCCGCGTCGCTCGATCTGTCGGACGACGAAGCGGGCACGCTGCTCGCGCTCGCACGTCCGCTGATCGAGGAGCTCGGCGTGCGCATCGAGGCGCCGAAGCCGACCCGCTGGTATCTGTCGAGCGATGCTTTCGGCACGCTCGCGGGCGCGTCGCCGTTGCGCGCGAGCGGCCGCAACATCGAGATCTGGCTGCCGCACGAAGCGCATTCCGGCCAACGTTCGCGCGCGTGGATGAAGCTGCAGAACGAAGTGCAGATGGCGTGGTTCGAGCATCCGGTCAACGAAGCGCGCGAGGCGCGCGGGCTGCCGGCCGTCAACTCGATCTGGTTTCACGCGCAGGGCGCCGCGCGGCCCGTGCATAGTCCGTTCGCGCTGGTGCTGTCGGATGCCGCCGCGACGCGCGGTCTCGCGCTCAGCGCGGGGGTCGCGACGAGCGCACCGCCGGCGTCGTACGGCGAACTGTCGGCGGCGCTGCGCGGTGCGACCAACGGTAGCGGCGCAACGCTCGTCGAACTCGATCCGTTCTCCGCGCCCTACATCGAGCAGGACTGGGCGCGCTGGAACCAGGCATTCGCCGCACTGCAGACCGACTGGTTCGAGCCCGCGCTCGCGGCGCTGCAAGCGGGCGAGCTTGCCGAACTCGCGCTCACGCTGTGCGGCGACACCGGCTCGGTGACGCTGACGGTCACGCGCCGCGATCTGCGCAAATTCTGGCGGCGGCGCGTGCTGGCCTCGCTTTTCATCGAATGATCCACGGCCCTTCCGCATGACCCGAATCGTTACGCGCCCCTGCTCCCCCGTCGACGCCGAAGTGCTGACCCGCTGCGGCCTGCATCCGGTGCTCGCGCGCCTCTACGCAGCGCGCGGCGTGTGCCTGCCCGAAGACATCGAGACCGGCCTAGCGCGGCTCGTCCCGCCCGCCGAACTGAAGGGCTGCGACGCGGCCGCCGCGCTGCTTGCCGACGCGCTCCAGCAGCAGCGCCGCATGCTGGTCGTCGCCGACTACGACTGCGACGGCGCGACCGCATGCGCGGTCGCGGTGCGCGGGCTGCGCATGTTCGGCGCGCGCATCGACTATCTGGTGCCGAACCGCATGGAGCATGGCTACGGGCTCACGCCGGACATCGTCGAGCTGGCGACGCGCAGCGCAGCCGGCAAGCCCGATCTGCTGATCACCGTCGACAACGGCATCGCGAGCGTCGACGGCGTCGCGGCGGCCAACGCGCTCGGCATCGACGTGCTCGTCACCGACCACCACCTGCCCGGCGACGAGCTGCCCGCCGCCCGCGCGATCGTCAATCCGAACCAGCCGGGCTGCACGTTCCCGAGCAAATGCATCGCCGGCGTCGGCGTGATGTTCTACGTGCTGCTCGCGCTGCGCGCGGAACTGCGCCGCCGCGGCGCGTTCGGCGACGCGCTGTCCGAACCGCGCCTCGACGGCCTGCTAGATCTGGTCGCCCTCGGCACGGTCGCCGATGTCGTCAAACTCGACGGCAACAACCGCGTGCTGGTCGCGCAAGGTTTGCAGCGGATCCGCCGCGGCCGCATGCAGCCGGGCATCGCCGCGCTGTTTCGCGCCGCCGCGCGCGATGCGCGCAACGCGTCCGGCTTCGACCTCGGCTTCGCGCTGGGACCCCGCCTGAACGCGGCGGGACGGCTGTCGGACATGTCGCTCGGCATCGAATGCCTGACCACCGACGACGTCGGCCGCGCATGGGAACTCGCGCAGCAGCTCGACGCGATGAACCGCGAGCGCCGTGAAATCGAGGCGGGCATGCAGCAGCAGGCGCTGGACGACCTGTCGACGATCGATCCCGACGGCTCGACCACGATCACGCTGTTCAATCCGGGCTGGCATCAGGGCGTGATCGGCATCGTCGCGGGGCGCCTGAAGGAGAAGTTCCACCGCCCGTCGTTCACATTCGCGCCCGCCGACGCTACCGGCGTGCTCGTCAAGGGCTCGGGGCGCTCGATCGGGGGCTTCCACCTGCGCGACGCGCTCGATCTGATCTCGAAGCGCGAGCCGGACCTGATCGTCAAATTCGGCGGCCACGCGATGGCGGCAGGCCTGACGATCGCCGCCGCCGACGTGCCGCGCTTCACGGCCGCGTTCGAGGCGGTCGGCCGCGAGTGGCTGTCCGCGGAGGCGCTCGCGCGCACTGTGGAAACCGACGGCGAGCTCGAAGACGCATACTTCACGCCGCAATTCGTCGAGATGCTCGACGCGGCCGTCTGGGGCCAAGGCTTTCCGGCGCCGGTATTCTCGGGCGAGTTCGAGGTCGCCTCGCAGGCGCTCGTGAAGGACAAGCACCTGAAGCTGCAACTGCTGCGCGGCCGCCAGCGCTTCAACGCGATCTGGTTCAACCACACGGACACCCTGCCCGCGCGCACGACCGTCGCCTATCGGCTCGCGAGCGACACGTGGAACGGCGTGTCGCGCGTGCAACTGATCGTCGAGCACGCGGTGAGCTGAAATCTTCCGCAAAATCAATCGCGAACGCGCGCCGGATCGCCCGTGAGGCTCCGGCGCGGCGTGCCGATCGGCTATAATTTCTGCTTTTTACGCAGAATAGAAGATCGACATGGAAGCGGAACGTCTCAACGCGATCGAAGCCTCTCTGGCCGACCTGCGCAAGCGCGCGGACGACCTACGGGGGTATCTTTGACTACGACGACAAGGCACTTCGTCTGATCGAAGTCAACCGGGAACTCGAAGACCCGGACGTCTGGAACGACTCGAAGCACGCCCAGGCACTCGGTAAGGAAAAGAAGCTGCTCGACGATACGGTCGGCAAGCTCACGTCGATCACCAACGACGTGCGCGACGCGCAGGACCTGTTCGACATGGCGCGCGAAGAAGCCGACGACGACACGCTGCTCGCCTGCGAAGCCGACGCCCAGGCCATCGAGGCACGCGTCGCCGACATGGAATTTCGCCGGATGTTCGCCAATCCGGCCGACCCCAACAACGCCTTTCTCGACATCCAGGCCGGCGCCGGCGGCACCGAGGCGTGCGACTGGGCGTCGATGCTGCTGCGCCAGTATCTGCGTTATTGCGAGCGCAAGGGCTTCAAGACCGAAGTGCTCGAGCAGACCGAAGGCGATGTCGCTGGCATCAAGAACGCGACGATCAAGATCGAAGGCGAATACGCGTACGGCTTCCTGCGTACCGAAACCGGCGTGCACCGGCTCGTGCGCAAGTCACCGTTCGACTCGTCGGGCGGTCGTCACACGTCGTTCTCGTCGGTGTTCGTGTACCCGGAAATCGACGACTCGATTGAAGTCGACATCAATCCGGCCGATCTGCGCATCGACACGTACCGTGCTTCGGGCGCGGGCGGTCAGCACATCAACAAGACCGACTCGGCAGTGCGTATCACGCACATGCCGTCGGGCATCGTCGTGCAGTGCCAGAACGACCGCTCGCAGCACCGCAACCGCGCCGAAGCGATGGCGATGCTGAAATCGCGCCTGTACGAAGCGGAAATCCGCAAACGTCAGGCCGAGCAGGACAAGCTCGAAGCGGGCAAGACCGATGTGGGTTGGGGCCATCAGATCCGTTCGTACGTGCTCGACAACAGCCGCATCAAGGATCTGCGCACCAACGTCGAAATCAGCAATACGAAGAGCGTGCTCGACGGCGACCTCGATCCGTTCATCAGCGCGAGCCTGAAACAGGGCGTATGAGCGCGCACGGCGCGGCCACGTTCACCGATCGGGACCGCGCTTCCTTCGTCGCTGCTTCCGCGTTGTTTGTTCGCCGTTTTTCCAGTACCGCCTGAGGTTTTTACACTGACTGGCTTCCCGCCCACGGCGCACGCCGCGCGCGGGCCACCGAATACCAAATCATCATGACTGAACCGACCCAGCCGACTGTCGCGCCCGCAGCGGACGACAACAAGATCATCGCCGAGCGCCGCGAAAAGCTGCGCGAGCTGCGTGAGCAAGGCGTCGCCTATCCGAACGATTTCCGTCCTACGCACCACGCCGAAGATCTGCAGGCACAGTACGAACACACCGACAAGGAAGCGCTCGAAGCGAATCCGCTCGAAGTCGCGATCGCCGGCCGCATGATGTTGAAACGCGTGATGGGCAAGGCGAGCTTCGCGACCGTGCGCGACGGCTCGGGTCAGATCCAGTTCTTCATCACGCCGGCCGACGTCGGTCAGGAAACCTACGACGCGTTCAAGAAGTGGGACATGGGCGACATCGTCGCGGCGCGCGGCGTGCTGTTCCGCACCAACAAGGGCGAGCTGTCGGTGCGCTGCACCGAGCTGCGCCTGCTGTCGAAATCGCTGCGTCCGCTGCCGGACAAATTCCACGGTCTCGCCGATCAGGAAATGAAGTACCGCCAGCGCTATGTCGACCTGATCGTCACGCCGGAAACGCGCCGCACATTCATCGCGCGTACGAAGGCGATTTCGTCGATCCGCAAGTACATGGCCGACGCGAACTTCATGGAAGTCGAAACGCCGATGCTGCATCCGATTCCGGGTGGCGCGGCGGCCAAGCCGTTCTCGACGCACCACAACGCACTCGACATGCAGATGTTCCTGCGCATCGCGCCGGAGCTGTATCTGAAGCGGCTGGTGGTGGGCGGTTTCGAGCGCGTGTTCGAGATCAATCGTAACTTCCGCAACGAGGGCGTGTCCGTGCGCCACAACCCGGAATTCACGATGATCGAGTTCTACGCGGCCTACACCGACTACAAGTGGCTGATGGATTTCACCGAGCAGCTGATTCGCCAGGCAACGACCGATTCGCTCGGCACGGCCACCATCACGTATCAGGGTCGCGAGCTCGATCTGTCGAAGCCGTTCCATCGGCTCACGATCACGCAGGCGATCCAGAAGTACGCGCCGCAATACACGAACGAACAGCTCGCCGACAGCACCTTCCTGCGCGCCGAGCTGAAGAAGTTCGGCGTCGATGCATCGCAGCCGAAGTTCCTGAATGCGGGCGTCGGCTCGCTGCAACTGGCGCTGTTCGAAGAGACCGCCGAGTCGCAACTGTGGGAGCCGACCTACATCATCGACTACCCGATCGAAGTTTCGCCGCTCGCGCGGGCGTCGGATAAGGTGGCGGGCATCACCGAGCGTTTCGAGCTGTTCATCACCGGCCGCGAAATCGCCAACGGCTTCTCGGAGCTGAACGATCCGGAAGATCAGGCCGCGCGCTTCAAGAAGCAGGTCGACCAGAAAGACGCCGGCGACGAAGAAGCGATGTTCTACGACGCCGACTACATCCGCGCGCTCGAATACGGCATGCCGCCGGCGGGCGGCTGCGGTATCGGCATCGACCGTCTGGTGATGATGCTGACCGATAGCCCGAGCATCCGCGACGTGATCCTGTTCCCGCATCTGCGTCGCGAGGATTGAGCGGCGCCGAGCGCTAGCGATCGTTGCGCTTCCAGTGCAATGGCATGGTGGTGAAGAACGCCCGGCTGATGCCGGGCGTTTTTTTATGCCGAGCCTTTTCGCCTCGCGGGACCGATTTCTGCTAACGATCGTTTGTAACCAGCGGTAAAAGCTGCCCGGTCACGCACGAGTCGCCGTTGTCGTAGTGGTTTTACAAGCGCGCGAACAGCAAGGCGCGCCGCGAACAGGTCACCGACGCACGCCCAGGGCCGTCACCGCACGGGTTACAAATTGAAACGCTGCCCGGATCGAATTGTCCGACACTCAGTCTCACCAGAAGTCGGCTCTGTCAGAAACGGAGGCCCAACATGGACACCCCTACTCATCAACCCACGCAGCCACGTCGTCTTCATCCGTTGATCGCGGTGGCCGCCGGCGCGGTGCTCGTCGCGAGTCTCGTCGCTACCGCGGCGATCACCGGCGTGTTCCCGAAGGCGTCGGGCAACGGCGCACAGAACGGCCAGACACAAGCCGCGCGGGTCAGCACACAACCGCCGGGCGTCGTCGATTCGGCCGCGCCGGTCAATCCATCGGCGCAACAGCGGCAGGTTCAGGCTCAGCAAGCGGTGCCGGTCACCCCTGCGGCTGCTCCGACGCAGCAGCAATACGCGCAGCAACAGCAGGCACAGGCCGCGCCGCAGCATGCGCAACAGCCGGTGCCGCAAGCCGCTTATTGCTCGACTTGCGGCACCGTCGTCGCGATCTCGGCGGTTCGGCATGAAGGACATGGCACCGGCATTGGCGCGGTCGGCGGTGCGGTGGCCGGGGGCGTCGTCGGTAATCAGTTCGGTGCCGGCGGCGGGCGTACCGCAATGACGCTGCTCGGCGCGCTCGGCGGCGGGTTCGCCGGCAACTCGGTCGAAAAACATCTGCGCAGCACGACGTCGTATTCGGTGCGCGTGCGCATGGAAGACGGCAAGACGCGCTACTTCACCTATAGCGAGGCGCCGCCGTTCCGCGACGGCGAGCGCGTGCGCGTTCAGAACGGCGGCCTCGTCGCCGACTGAGCTCGGCGCCCGACGTTCGTCGACGCGCCACGAAAAAAGGCGATTCCATCGGAATCGCCTTTTCTTTGCAGTTCAATGCACCCGTTCGATCACGCGTTCAATAATCCGCGTCTTCGATCCATGCCGCCTGAATCGCTTCGAGAATCTTTTCGCTCGAACGGTTCGGATCGTCGTCGAAGCCTTCGAGCTCGGTCACCCAGCGGTGCAGGTCGGTGAAACGCACCTGCTGCGGATCCACGTCCTGATGCTTGTCCGTCAGAGCCATCGCAATGTCTTGCGTATCGGTCCACTTCATGGCGGCGCCCTCCTGTTAGTGGTTTTCCTTCGCGTGATTGATCGAGTAACGCGGAATTTCGACGACCAGATCCTGCTCGTCCGGCATGACCGCCTGACACGACAGGCGCGAAGCCGGTTCCAGCCCCCATGCCTTGTCCAACAGATCGTCCTCGTCTTCCTCAGATGGCGTCAAGGCGGCGAAACCCTCACGCACGATCACGTGGCAAGTCGTGCACGCGCACGACTTCTCGCACGCATGCTCGATTTCGATACCGTTATCGAGCAGGTTGTCGCAGATGCTCTTGCCGGGAACGGCGTCGATCACCGCGCCTTCCGGGCACAGTTCGACGTGAGGCAGCACAACGATTTGAGGCATACAGTTTCCGTTTGGGTCTGAGGCACGGCGGCTGCCAGCAATGCCGCGTGCAGGCTCCGTGCCATTTTACTGGCGCCGCGCGGACTTTTTAAGTCCGCGCGGCGCGATCGGTGGTTCGTGGGGGCGCAGTTCGCGCGTGGCCCGAGCGCGCGTCGCGTGCACGTTGCTGTCGCTACGCTCGCCCGTTCATAGCTCGTCGAGCTTGCGGCCCGACAGCGCGCGGCGAATTCCCTTGTTCATGCGGCGCGCGGCGAATTCGTCGGTGCCTTCGGCGAGCGCCTTCGTCGCGGCTTCGATGGTGCCGACGTCGTCGCCCCGCCCGACATTGCGCAATGCCGCCAGCAGCGCGTCGAGCTCGGCGCGTTCGCTGTCGTCGAGCAGCTCGGCGTCGGCGGCGAGCGCCGCGTCGGTCGCTTCGACGAGACGCTGCGCTTCGACCTGCGCCTCACGCAGAGCGCGCGCCCGCATGTCGATTTCAGCGGTCGAAAAGCTGTCTTCGAGCATGCGCGCGATGTCGTCGTCGGCGAGGCCATACGAAGGCTTCACGACGACCGATGCCTCCACGCCCGACGCCAGCTCGCGCGCAAACACCGACAGCAGGCCGTCGGCGTCGACCTGATAGGTCACGCGAATGCGCGCGGCGCCGGCGGCCATCGGCGGAATGCCGCGCAGCTCGAAGCGCGCGAGCGAACGGCAATCGCTGACGAGCTCGCGCTCGCCTTGGACGACGTGAATCGCCATCGCGGTCTGGCCGTCCTTGAAGGTCGTGAAATCCTGCGCGCGCGCGACCGGAATCGTCGAGTTGCGCGGAATGATCTTCTCGGTGAGGCCACCCATCGTCTCGACGCCGAGCGACAGCGGAATCACGTCAAGCAGCAGCCACTCGTCGCCTTCCGCGCCGCGGTTGCCGGCCAGCAGATCGGCCTGGATGGCGGCGCCGAGCGCGACGACCTGATCCGGATCGAGATTGACGAGCGGCGGCTGGCCGAAGAACGCCTCGACCGCTCGGCGGATCACCGGCATTCGCGTCGCGCCGCCGACCAGTACGACGCCCTTGATCTCCTTCGTCGTGACCTTCGCGTCGCGCAGCGCTTTTTTCGTCGGGCCCAGCGTGCGTTGCACCAGCGCGGCCGTGAGGGTCTCGAACGTGGCTTCGTCGATCGTCAGATCGAGCGTGGTGCCGTTGGCGAGCGTGAGCTTGACGCTTGCCTGCGACGCGCTCGACAACGCCTCCTTGGCCTCGCGCACGCTATCTAGCAGCAGGCGTACGTCGTGCGGCGCGAGCGTCTGCCGCGCTATGCCGGCCCGCTCGAGCACGTGGCGGTACAACGCATGGTCGAAGTCGTCGCCGCCGAGGGCGGAATCGCCGCCCGCCGCAAGCACTTCGAACACGCCCTTGGTGAGCTTCAGGATCGACAGGTCGAACGTGCCGCCGCCGAGGTCATAGACCGCGTACAGACCCTCGGCGCCGTTGTCGAGACCGTAGGCGATCGCGGCCGCAGTCGGTTCGTTGAGCAGACGCAGCACGTTCAGCCCCGCGAGGCGCGCGGCGTCCTTGGTCGCCTGGCGCTGCGCTTCGTCGAAGTAAGCGGGCACCGTGATCACCGCGCCGACCAGCTCGTCGCCGAGCGTGTCTTCGGCGCGCTGGCGCAGCGTCGCGAGAATTTCAGCCGATACTTCCACCGGACTCTTCACGCCATCGACAGTGCGGATCTGCACCATGCCGGGCGCATCGACGAAATCGTACGGCGCGTTCTCGGCGCCCTCCACCTCGGCCTTGCCGCGGCCCATGAAGCGCTTGACCGACACGATCGTGTTGCGCGGGTCGGTCGCGGCTTCGGCCTTCGCCCGGCGGCCGATGCGACGACCGCCCTGCTCCAGGTAACGCACCACCGACGGCAGCAGCACGTGTCCATCTTCGTCGGGCAGCACATCGGGCACGCCGCTGCGCACGGCGGCGACGAGGGAGTTGGTGGTGCCGAGATCGATACCGACCGCCAGACGCCGCTGGTGAGGCGCCGGCGCCATGCCGGGTTCGGAGATTTGCAGTAAGGCCATCTGGATCTTCTCGGGGACGTTGTGCCCCGTCCTGAATGTTCGCGTTGCTGGGGGTGATGCCACGGCTCGTGGCCGCTCTGGTTTTTGTTTGTCGCTCGCTACATCGCTGCCTACCGTTGCTGCTTGCCGTAGCTGCTTGCCGGCGCCGCGCATTGGCGCGGGTCGCACGAAACCGCGCTAGCCTTCGAGCCGCTCGATCTGCGCGTCGACTTCCGACGCGACGCGCTCGATGAACATCAGCTGCCGCACCGCCTCGCCGGCCGCCTGATTTGCGCCGCTATCGAGCGAGGCGCCGAGCTTGTCGAAGCGCTGACGTTCTTCGTCGCGCAACTCGACGAGCAGCGCGTCGAGCGCGTCGACGTTCTTCGCCGCGGCCGCGTCCTCGATGTTCTCGCGCCACTCCATCTGCTGCATCAGGAACGCGGGCTCCATCGCCGTGTTGTTTTCCGCGCCGACGTTGATACCGCGCAACGACAGCAGATAGGTCGCGCGTTTGAGCGGATCGCGCAGCGTCTGATAGGCCTCGTTCGCGCGCGTCGCCCATTGCATCGCGATGCGCTTTTGCGCATCGCCGGCCGCCGCGAAGCGATCCGGATGCACCTGCGCCTGCACGGTGCGGTACGCATGATCGAGCGTGCTCGCGTCGAGCGCGAATTGCGCCGGCAGACCAAACAGGTCGAAGTGGCTGTCGTTCAGCGAGGCCATCGAATTTAAGTCCGTTGATGAAAACGTGGTGTGAAAACGCTGGGCCTTGTCAGGCGTGAGCGCTTCAGTGGAGCGGGGATCAAACTAAAAAGGCGGCCCGCGCCGCCTTTGATCCGCCGCACGCGGAAAGTAACGAACCTAGACGCGGAATGACTCGCCGCAGCCGCATTCGTCTTTCACGTTCGGGTTGTTGAACCTGAAGCCTTCGTTCAGCCCTTCGCGCGCAAAGTCGAGTTCCGTGCCGTCGATATACGCGAGACTCTTCGGGTCGACGACGACTTTCACGCCGCTCGTCTCGAACACCTGATCTTCCGGCGCGAGTTCGTCCACGTACTCGAGCTTGTAGGCGAGGCCCGAGCAACCGGTGGTGCGCACGCCAACGCGCAACCCGATGCCTTTACCGCGGCGGGTCAGATACCTCTGGACGTGCTGTGCTGCCTTTTCGGTCAACGTAATTGCCATAACGTTTCTCAGTTGCCAGAGTGCGCGGCGCGCGTGTTCGCGCCGCGCCCACCGGTTACTCCGTTCTTACCCTGTTGCTCAGGCGGCCTTGCCGTCTTCGGCAACCGCTGCTTCACCGTGGCGCTGCTTGTAGTCGGCGACCGCTGCCTTGATCGCGTCTTCCGCGAGGATCGAGCAGTGGATCTTCACCGGCGGCAGTGCCAGTTCTTCAGCGATCTGCGTGTTCTTGATCGACATGGCCTGGTCGAGCGTCTTGCCCTTCACCCATTCGGTGACGAGCGAGCTCGATGCAATGGCGGAACCGCAGCCGTAGGTCTTGAACTTCGCGTCTTCGATGATGCCGTCCACGCCGACGCGGATCTGCAGCTTCATCACGTCGCCGCAGGCCGGCGCGCCGACCATGCCGGTACCGACCATGTCGTCGTCCTTCGCGAAGGAACCGACGTTGCGCGGGTTTTCGTAGTGGTCGAGGACCTTGTCGCTATAAGCCATGATTACACTCCTTGATTCGTTTCAACCTGCAATCCGATGAACGTTCGATGTCCGCTTCGTCCAGCCGGCGCGTCAGTGCGCGGCCCACTGGATGGTCGTCAGATCGATCCCGTCCTTGTGCATTTCCCACAGCGGCGACAGATCGCGCAGCTTGGAAATCTTCGACTTCAGCAGGTTGATCACGTAATCGATTTCCTGCTCGGTCGTGAAGCGCCCCACCGTGAAGCGGATCGAGCTGTGCGCGAGTTCGTCGTTGCGGCCAAGCGCGCGCAGCACGTACGACGGCTCCAGCGACGCCGATGTGCACGCCGAGCCCGACGACACCGCCACGTCCTTGACCGCCATGATCAGCGATTCGCCTTCGACGAAATTGAAGCTGATGTTCAGGTTGTGCGGCACACGCTTTTCCATGTCGCCGTTCACATACACTTCCTCGATTTGCGACAGGCCTTTCAGCAGCCGGTCACGCAGCATGCGGATGCGCTCGTTTTCGGTCGCCATCTCTTCACGTGCGATACGAAAAGCCTCGCCCATGCCGACGATCTGGTGCGTGGCCAGCGTGCCCGAACGCATGCCGCGCTCGTGGCCTCCACCGTGCATCTGCGCTTCGATACGGATACGCGGTTTGCGGCGCACGTACAGCGCGCCGATGCCCTTCGGGCCGTAGGTCTTGTGCGCCGAGAACGACATCAGGTCGACCTTCAGCTTCTGCAGATCGATCTGGATCTTGCCGGTGGCCTGCGCCGCGTCGACGTGGAAAATAATGCCCTTCTCACGCGTGATCTCGCCGATCGCCTCGATGTCCTGGATGACGCCGATCTCGTTGTTGACCGACATCACCGACACCAGAATCGTGTCCGGGCGCAGCGCCGCCTTGAACGCGTCGAGATCGATCAGACCGTCGTCCTTGACATCCAGATAGGTGACTTCGAAGCCTTCGCGCTCGAGCTCGCGGGTGGTGTCCAGCACCGCCTTGTGCTCGGTCTTCACCGTGATGATGTGCTTGCCCTTGCTCTTGTAGAAGTGCGCGGCACCTTTCAGAGCGAGGTTGTCCGACTCCGTCGCACCCGAGGTCCAGATGATTTCGCGTGGATCGGCGTTCACGAGCGCGGCCACCTGCTCGCGCGCCTCCTCGACTGCGCGCTCGGCGGTCCAGCCATAAGCGTGACTACGCGACGCGGGATTGCCGAACTGCTCGCGCAGATAAGGGATCATCTTGTCCACCACACGCGGATCGATCGGCGTCGTGGCGCTGTAGTCCATGTAGATGGGCAGATGGAGAGAGTCGTTGTTCATCAATTGCTCCGGGGGCGTCATGTGCTCTGGCTTCTGGACTCGATATGGGGCGGCGGCGGGATTTTTTATTGCGCGCCGCGCTTCACGAACCGGCCATGTTGAAAACGGAATTGGGACCTTTGGGCGCCACGCGGGCGGGTTCGACCGCCGGCGCGTCGTTGCGCCTGTCGCGCAGCACCGTCGGCGCGCCTTCGCGCGAGCGCTGCTGGTCGACCAGATCCTTCAGCGAAACCGAATCGAGGTATTCGACCATTTTCTGGTTCAGCGTCGACCACAGCTCATGAGTCATGCAGTGGCCGTCGTGCTGCTTGGTGCCTTCGCACGTGCCTTTGCCGCCACACTGGGTGGCGTCGAGCGGTTCGTCGACCGCGATGATGATGTCGGCCACCGTCACCTCTTCGACACGGCGCGCGAGATTGTAGCCGCCGCCCGGTCCGCGCACGGACTCCACGATTTCATGACGGCGCAGCTTGCCGAACAGCTGTTCGAGATACGACAGGGAGATGTGTTGGCGCTGGCTGATACCCGCAAGCGTCACCGGGCCCTGCTCCTGGCGCAGCGCCAGGTCGATCATCGCCGTGACGGCGAAACGGCCTTTCGTGGTGAGTCTCATATGATGTGGGAACCGCAATTCTCGACAAGTTCGGTCAAGTATAAATACATGAGCGATTTAGTCAAGTATGCCCAGTATATTTTGTGTCATCCGCTTAATTGATCGCCATGCTTTGGCGCCGAGCCCGTCTGCGCGGTGCATGCGGGATGGGGGCCGCGTTTTTGCCCGAAACTTACCCGAGCAACTGCGGGCGCAGCGCGGCGATCAGCCCGCGGCAGGCTGCTTCGCACTGATCGAGCACCAACTCGAAGCCTTCCGCGCCGCCGAAATAGGGATCGACGACCTCGCGCGCGCCGCTCCAACGGCCATCCGACTCCGGCACGAACTCCATCAACAGACGGATCTTGTCGCGCTGCGCGGGCGGACACAGTTGACGCAACGCGGCGACGTTGCGGTCGTCCATTGCAATCAGCAGATCGAAGCGCTCGAAGTCCGCGGCTGTGATCTGGCGACCGCGCAGCGCGTCGAGCGCATAGCCGCGCTGGCGCGCCGCGCGTTGCGCGCGTTCGTCGGGCGCCGCGCCGATGTGCCAATCGCCGGTGCCGGCCGAATCGAGCAGAATGCAGTCCGCGAGCTTCGCCTCGTCGACCAGACGACGCATCACGCCCTCCGCCGTCGGTGAACGGCAGATATTCCCGAGGCACACGAAACAGACGGACACAGTTTTCATCAGGGATTCTTCGACGCTCGAGGCGCCGCGCGTAGGGGTCGGCAGACAGTCAGTGAACTGCGCCGCGATTATACAAACCTCGACGGATTCGCGCCCGGCGTGGTACAGCCGGGTAAGCGCAGCGGCTTCGAACCGCCGCCGTCCGACGCACCTGCTTAAGACGCTTCGGCGAGCGGCGTCGCCGTGGCCGCACGCATCGGCTTGGCCGACAATGCCGACGCGGTGTCGATCATCCCGTACGACACCGCGCGTGCGAGTTCTGCGGTCAGATGATTGGCGTCGAGCGGCATCTGTGGAGCGCGCGAAGCAGTTTGGCCGTTGACGTGTAGACACGCGAGCAGCGCGAGCGGCACAACGATGGCCAGAGGCCAGTACACCGATATTGTCTTTTTCATGATGTGTTTTCCAATTAGGGGCGCATGAGCTTTTGGCGCACTATGCCCAGTCCAAATGCTATAGGAATTCACAATCGGGAAATACGCGCCCGCGCGCGACAGATCGTTGCCCGAAACGGAACAGTCAATTGACCGCCTTCCGGGAGCGGGGCATCGGCTGCTGGCACGAAAAAGAAAAGCTTACAAACGCATACAAAGCCACCGCGACGGCCGGCGATAATGACGGTCTTACTCTTACATCGATAGTTCTTTGTACTTGCAACCGGTCTGAAAACATGAAACGCATTGCACCTCTCGCTGGCCTCGTGGCCGCCGCTCTGCTCGGCGGCTGCGCGGTCTATCCGGACGGCACGCCGATGTACGGCAACGGCTACGGCGGTTATAGCGGTTACGACGGTTCCGCGTACGCGCCGGGCGCCGCGGTCGTGCCGCAAACCAACGTGTACCTCGGCTACGGCGATTACGGTCCGGGACGCTACTACGGTCCGGCGCCGGGCCCAGGCTATCGCGGCTATCCGGATCGCGGTCATCCGGGCGACAACGACCGGCATCACGGCGATCATGACAACGATCGTGGCAACAACGGCGGCGGTCCTGGTCAACCGCGCGGCGGCCCGCCGCCGCAGGGCGCTGCGGGCGGTCCGCACGGTCCTGGCGGCGCCAATGGCGGCCCACGCCCCGCCGCAGGCGGCCCGCCGCCGGCCCAGCCGCAAGCAGGCAACGGCGGCGGACAAGGTAACGGGTGGGTGAGAAATGCGCCCGCGCGGCAGGCGGGGCAGATGACCGAACATTGAGGAGTGGGCGGCGCTGAACCACCACGCTCGCGCCCGTGGCACCTCGCAGGCGGCGCGAGCGCGGCCGTCAAACCACTCCCGACGCCGCCCGCCCGCTCAGCCGATATGGCTGCGCTGCGCGGCATACAACTCCCGAAACGTGCGGCCGACGGGCGCCGGCATGTCGCGCGTATCGGTCCAGCCCGCGCCGCCGAACGGCAGTTTGGCGATCGACCGATTGCGCCCGCCCATGCGCTCGAGCACCCTCACGGCGAGCTTGGTGAAGAGCGCATAGGCATCGGGATGCAGCGCGAGCCAACCCCACACCGCCAACCCGGCGCGCTCCTTCCACGGCCGCAGGTGCCGTTCCATCTGTTTTTCGCGCAGCTTGCGCAACAGATCGGATAGCGGGATGCCGACCGGACACACGCTATTGCACTCGCCGCATAGTGTCGCGGCTTGGGGCAGGTCAAGCGCCTTGTCGATGCCGACATAGCTCGGCGTCAGCACCGACCCCATCGGCCCCGGATAGACCCATCCATACGCGTGCCCGCCGACCTTCTGATACACCGGGCAATGGTTCATGCACGCGCCGCAGCGGATGCAGCGAAGCATCTCCTGAAAGTCACCGCCGATCAGCCCCGTGCGCCCACCGTCGACGAGCACCACATACATATGCCCGGGCCCGTCCTGATCGCCCGCGCCACGCGGCCCGGTCAGCATCGAAAAATAGTTCGAGGTGGCCTGACCGGTTGCCGAACGCGGCAGCAGGCGCATAGCAGTCGCGAGATCCTCGAGCGTCGGCAGCACCTTCTCGATGCCGGTCACAGCGACGTGCACGCGCGGCATTACCGTGCACATACCTTCGTTGCCCTCGTTGGTCACGACCGCGACCGATCCCGTTTCCGCGATGATGAAATTGCCTCCCGTCACGCCCATGTCCGCGCTCAAAAAATGCGGCCGCAGCATCTCGCGCGCCTCGCGCGTCAAGTCGGGAATCTCGGTGAGCCGCGGCCGGCCGTGCGTCTTCGCGAACAGATCGGCGATCTCGTCCTTATCCTTGTGAACGACCGGCGCGATGATGTGGCTTGGCGGCTCGTTGTCGTTGATCTGCAGGATGTATTCGCCGAGATCGGTTTCGATCGACTGCACGCCCATCTGCCCAAGCACTTCGTTCAGACGCATTTCCTCGGTGACCATCGACTTGGTCTTGATCACCTTCTTCACGTCATGCTTGCGCGCGATGTCGCCGACGAGCCGCGCCGCCTCCTGCGTCGTCTCCGCGAACAGCACCGTCACGCCGCGCCGGGTCGCTTCGCGCTCGAAGGTTTCGAGCCACACGTCGAGATTGTCGAGCGCGCGATTGCGGCGCTCCTTTAGCGCCGCCCGCGTCGCGGGGAAGTCGATCGCGGTCATCGCGCTCGCGCGCGCCGACACGAACTTCGTGGACAGCTTGGTCAGGTTCTGCTGCAGGCGCTGGTCGGCGAGCTTCTGACCGGCGCGAGCCTTGAACTGCATCGATTGGACTTGCATGGCGGCCCTGATGAGATCGGATTGAAACGCACGGCGCCTTCGCGCGCGACGCAACGCGTAAGAGACAAAAGGAACGCGACGCGAACGACGACCCGTGTTCTGCGCGCGGCATTACACGTCGCCGGCCAGCACCTGCGCGATGTGCAGCACGCGCGTCGTCGCGTCGCCGTTGCGGCGCAGCCGCCCTTCGATATTCAACATGCAGCCGAGATCGCCAAGCACCACCGTACCGGCGCCGCTAGCGGCGATGTTCGCGCACTTTTCGTCGACGATTGCGGTCGAGATATCACCGTATTTGACCGCGAACGTGCCGCCGAAGCCGCAGCAATGCTCGCAGCCTTTCATCTCGGTGACCGCAACGCCGACCTGTGCGAGCAGTTCGCGCGGTTGCGCCTTGACGCCCAGTTCGCGCAAGCCCGAACAGGAGTCGTGATAAGTCACCTGCTCCGCAAACTCGCCCGGCTGCAACTGCACCTTCGCGACGTTGACGAGGAAATCCGTCAGCTCGAACACCTTGCCGCGCAAGTGGCCGAAACGGTTCATCAGTTCGGGATCGTTGCGAAACAGGTCGCCGTAGTGCGCGCGGATCATGCCGCCGCACGAGCCCGACGGCACCACCACGTAATCGAACTGTGCGAACTCGCGCAGTGTTTTCTCGGCGAGCTCGCGCGCGAGCCGGCGGTCTCCGGAGTTATACGCGGGTTGCCCGCAACAGGTTTGCGCGGGCGGCACCACGACCTCGAAACCAGCGCCTTCGATCAGCCTGATCACCGAAAACCCGATTTCAGGACGCATCAGGTCGATCAGGCACGTGACGAACAATCCGACTCGCATGAGCCCTCCTTTCGGGGAAACGTCCCTGATTATCCGCTGTTTGGCGGCGCAATACCAACGGCCGGAAGGCATAGGAAGCATGCAGTGCCGGATTGGAAGCGCCGTTCGATGCGCGTTCGCTTTTTTCACCATACGAGATACAATCAGTCTTCGCTGTTTGACGCATCCACCAATTCTCATATGAGCGATACGAACCCGGATCCCAAAACTTCGATCCAGGTGATCGAACGCATGATGCGCCTGCTCGACGCACTGGCGGCGCATAGCGACCCGGTCAGCCTGAAAGAACTGGCCCTCCGCACGCAACTGCACCCGTCCACTGCGCACCGCATCCTGAACGACATGGTGATGTGTCGGTTGGTCGACCGTTCGGATCCCGGCACTTACCGTCTCGGCATGCGCCTGCTCGAACTCGGCAATCTCGTCAAGGCGCGCCTGTCGGTGCGCGACGCGGCGCTCACGCCGATGCGCGAGCTGCACCGTCAGACTGGGCAGACCGTGAATCTGTCGGTGCGTCAAGGCGACGAAATCGTCTATATCGAACGCGCGTATTCGGAGCGCTCGGGCATGCAGGTGGTGCGGGCGATCGGCGGGCGGGCGCCTCTTCATCTGACGTCGGTCGGCAAGCTGTTCCTCGCCGCCGACGAAGCCACCCGCGTGCGTGCCTACGCAACACGCACCGGTTTGTCGGGCCACACGCAGAACAGCATCACCGATCTCGCGAAACTCGAGCGCGAGTTGTCGCATGTGCGCCAGCAGGCCTGCGCGCGCGACAACGAGGAACTGGAATTGGGCGTGCGCTGCATCGCCGCCGGCATCTATGACGATACCGGCAAGCTGGTCGCCGGCCTGTCACTGTCCGCGCCGGCCGATCGTTTGCAGGATTCGTGGCTCGGGCAGTTGAGCCAGACCGCGTTGATGATTTCGGAGTCGCTCGGCTATCGCCCGCAGCCGCAGCAGGACCATTCACGCGGCTCGCACGGCCAGCATTCGCAGATGGCGCAGCGGCCGCCTGGCGGCGGTTGACCCTTCCCTTGGCGCCCTCGGGGCATCATGAAAAAGCCTCGCATCCACGAGGCTTTTTCTTTGCACGATGAGCGCAGCCGGCCTGAATACAGTCGGCTGGGCGACCGTTGAGGCTTCAGGTACCCGGACCGCCGGCATCGGCGCTCGTGATGCGCGGCTGGTCGCCGCCGTTATCGAGCCACGTTCGCAGCCGCGTCGCATCCGCGAAACGCGAGTACTTGCCCGACGAATCGAGCAGCACCAAGATCATCGGCCGGCCGTGGATGGTCGCCTGCATCACCAGACACTCGCCCGCTTCGTTAATGAAGCCGGTCTTTTGCAGACCGATGTCCCACGTCGGGTTGCGAACCAGTGCGTTTGTGCTGTTGTACGCGATCGTGCGCTTGCCGGTGTACACCTCGTAGCTGTGATCGGTCGAGAACTTGCGGATCAGCGGGTACTGATACGCCGCGTTGACCATCTTGACGAGATCGCGCGCGCTCGACACGTTCATGCTCGTCAGACCCGTCGGGTTCTCGAAGTGCGTGTCGTTCATGCCGAGCTGCCTCGCCTTCGCGTTCATCGCCGCGAGGAAGGCCAGACGGCCGCCCGGATAGTAGCGCGACAGTGCCGCTGCCGCGCGGTTTTCCGACGCCATCAGGGCGATGTGCAGCATGTCCTCGCGCGACAGCACCGAGCCCACCGACAGACGCGAACCGGTGTTCTTCTCGTAGTCGCGGTCTTCATCGGTGACTTCGATCTGGTCGGTCATCGGCTCTTTCGAATCGAGCACCACCATAGCAGTCATCAGCTTGCTGATCGATGCGATCGGTACCACGGCACGCGAGTTCTTGTCGAACAGCGTCTCGCCGCTGTTCTGGTCGATCACGTACGCGACGCTCGAGCGCAGCATCAGCGCGTCCGGCGTCTCGTGCAGACCAAAGGCCTGGCCGACGGTCGGCTGGCGCGGCTCGTACGCGACGCGACGCATGACCGAACGATGCCGGCCGTTCGCCGTGAATGTCACGCGCTTGCGTTTGACGCCGGCGCGCGGCGCATCTTCATCCGCGGCAGCGGCTTTCACCGCCTCGCCCTTGCCGGCTTTCGCCGCATGGCCCGCCACCTTTTCGGTGGCGGCCATCTGCTCCCGATTTTTGGCGGTTTTGGCGTGTTTTGAAGTTTTTGCGGTTGCAGCAGACGTAGCTGCAAAAGTGCTGACAGGCGTAGCGAACGCCGCTGCGATGGCTAGCGAGACGGCCACCGACAGAGCGGTGCCACGCGCCGCGCCGTGGAGCACTTTTAGCGACGAAAACATGTCGGTTTTCATGGGTGTTCTTTAGGGAGCGGCGAGAGGTTTCCGCAAGTGTAGTAAAGCAACGAAAAATTAGCAATTTGAAGCACTTATACGCGCTCCTTAAACCGGCTTGTCAGCTCCGATCGCGAAAACGCAAATAAGTGCCGCGCCTCGATCGGAAAAAACGATCGTCGCCGCCAGATCTCGCCATTGCCGCCGCCCCGCTCATTCGAGCAGATCCTTGCAGCATAACGGCAACTTTGAGACAAGCTTGATTCGGGGAAATACCGTCAGAGCACCGGCTGAACTACGCCGCGCCATGAAGGGGTTGCAAGCGACAGACTTTTAAGTGTCTGACGAAAGTCGCTAACGCGCGTTCGACCGCCATCGCTCTTTAACGTTCCTTGTCACCTTGTGGTTTACACAGATTCACGAATGGTGTTTTTTCAGCGGGAAGAGTCGCTGCGACGCCGGTCCTGTAATGCATGCACCAAGGCCCTGACGGGGAAAAATAATTTCCGGAACGCGCAGTGAATGGTACGTTATCCCGCATCAGCGACGTACCATGGCCCGATCGTGCCGCGTCATATTAATGACATGCCTACTGCATAACCTATTGTTTTATCGGCATTTTCTTAATATTGTGCATTGCACAAAAAATACTTGACATTCTTTGCAGCCATCCTAAAATGGGAAACATTGCTGCGATGCACAATACATCGCGGTCCGGGCAAACGTTCAATCTACGTCTTGCCACCCACCAATGCGGTCCGCACAGACCGGCCGCAATCCAGGAGCGTAAACCATGACCCTGCTGACCCCTGAGCAATTCGCCGCAGCCCAGAAAGCCAACTTCGAAACTCTGTTCGGCCTGACGACCAAAGCATTTGAAGGCGTCGAAAAGCTGGTTGAGCTGAATCTGCAAGTTGTGAAGTCGACGCTCGCCGAAAGCCAGGAAAATGCCCAACGCGCACTGTCCGTGAAGGACGCGCAGGAACTGCTGGCACTGCAAGCAAGCCTCGCGCAGCCGGTGGCTGAAAAGGCGCTGTCGTATGGCCGCCACGTGTACGAAATCGTTTCGGCAACGCAGGGCGAATTCACCCGCGTCGCGGAAGCGCAATTCGAAGAGCAAAACCGCAAGGTTCAGGCGCTCGTCGAAAACGTCGCCAAGAACGCGCCGGCTGGTTCGGAAACCGCTGTCGCCGTGATGAAGTCGGCTATCACCGCCGCCAACACCACGTACGAAACGGTCCACAAGGCAACCCGCCAGGCTGTCGAAATCGCGGAAAGCAACTTCAACGCAGCTGCAACGGCCGCTTCGAAGGCAGCTTCGCAAGCCGCCGCGCAAGCATCGCGCGCCGCCGCCAAGAAGGCAGTCTAAGCTTCACGCCTCAACACGTCAGGCCTCGAGCCTGGCGTCGTCCTTCACGCCGGCCCAGCCAACGTGCTGCGTCGGCGTTATCGCAAGCAACAGCGTCGTGCCGTTGCCGCATATACGGTTTGATTGGCCGAACGCTCCGATACGTTGCAATGGCGTATCGTTTGCCCGGCCGTCAAGCCGGGATTTTTTTGCCCGCTTACCGGTCGCCGCAAAAACAGAAACGGCGCGCTCCAACCTGGAGCGCGCCGTTTTTCTTTGCCGCGACTTGATCCGCTCGCCGCGCCCGCATGTCGCCATACAGGCGCCGCGCACCGCCTTACTTCTTCTTGACGGGCGGCAGATCGGTACAAACGCCTTCATACAGCTCAGCGGCCATGCCGATCGATTCGCCGAGCGTCGGATGCGGATGGATCGTTTTGCCGATATCCGTTGCGTCCGCGCCCATCTCGATCGCGAGACAGACTTCGCTGATCAGGTCACCCGCATTCAGACCGACAATACCGCCGCCGATCACACGATGCGTTTCCTCATCGAACAGCAACTTCGTGAAGCCCTCGTCGCGACCGTTGGCGATCGCGCGGCCCGACGCGGCCCACGGGAACACCGCCTTACCGAACTTGACGCCTTCGGCCTTCAACTGGTCTTCCGTTTTGCCCGCCCACGCTACTTCCGGATCGGTGTAAGCCACCGACGGAATCTGCATCGCGTCGAAGTACGCCTTCTCGCCATGCGCGACTTCCGCCGCCACGTGGCCTTCGTGCACGGCTTTGTGCGCGAGCATCGGCTGACCGACGATATCGCCGATCGCGAAGATGTGCGGCACATTCGTGCGCTGCTGCCGGTCGACCTCGATGTAGCCGCGATCCGTCACCGCGACACCGGCCTGCTCCGCGCCGATCCGCTTGCCGTTCGGCGAGCGGCCGACGGCCACCAGCACGAGGTCATAGCGTTGCGGTTCGGCCGGCGCCTTCTCGCCTTCGAACGACACGTAGATGCCGTCGTCCTTCGCTTCGGCCGCGGTCGTCCTGGTCTTCAGCATCACGTTCGCGAAACGCGTGCTGTTGTACTTCTCCCAGACCTTGACCAGATCGCGGTCCGCGCCCGTCATCAGGCCTTCGAGCATTTCGACCACGTCGATCTGCGCGCCGAGCGTCGAATAGACAGTCGCCATTTCCAGACCGATGATGCCGCCGCCGATCACGAGCATGCGCTGTGGAATCTGGCGCAGTTCGAGCGCGCCGGTCGAATCGACGACCCGCGGATCTTCCGGAATGAACGGCAGCTTCATCGCTTCCGAGCCCGCGGCGATGATCGCCTGCCTGAACTTGACGACCTTCTTGCCGCCTTCGGTCTGCACTTCCATGTGGTTCGGATCGACGAACTCGCCAGTACCGACCACCACTTCGACCTTGCGCGCCTTCGCCATGCTGGCGAGACCGCCGGTCAGCTTCTTGACCACGCCGGATTTGAAATCGCGCAGCTTGTCGAGATCGATCTGCGGCTTGCCGAACGTGATGCCGTGCGACGCGAGATCAGCCGCTTCGTCGATGACCAGCGCGGTGTGAAGCAGCGCCTTCGACGGGATACAGCCGACATTCAGACACACGCCGCCGAGCGTCGGATAACGCTCGACCAGAACGGTCTTCATGCCGAGGTCGGCGGAGCGGAACGCGGCCGAATAGCCGCCGGGGCCCGAACCGAGCACGAGCATGTCGCACTCGATGTCGGCGCTGCCCGTATAGCTGCCGGCCTGCGGAGCCGGTGCGGCGGCCTTCTGCGTCGCAGCGGCAGGCGCCGGCGCGGGAGCCGCCTTCTCGGGCGCTTTCGGCGCCGCAGCGGCTGCAGTCGTGCCGCCCGCCGATGCCTCGACGAGCGCGATGACCGTGCCTTGCGAAACCTTGTCGCCCGGCTTGATGCGGACTTCCTTGACGGTGCCGGCGGTATCGCTCGGCACTTCCATCGACGCCTTGTCGGATTCGAGCGTCAGCAGCGACTGCTCCTGCTCGATGACGTCACCCGGCTTGACGTTGACTTCGATGACGTCGACGTCCTTGAAGTCACCGATGTCCGGTACTTTTACTTCGACGAGACTCATAGTGTCCCCTTCTCCTGCGGATGCAAGATGATTGCGGTTGAGCGGTGACGAGCGGCGCGTTCGACGTGCACGGCGCACGACGAACGCGCGAACGGCGCGACGCGGATCAGTCGAAACTATCCGCGCCCGCGCCGGCGGATCTCACCAGCCGATCAAAGAATCACACGCCGGAAATCGGCAAGAATCGAACCGAGGTATGCGTTGAAGCGCGCGGCTTCCGCTCCGTCGATCACGCGATGGTCGTACGACAGCGACAGCGGCATGGTCAGGCGCGGCACGAACTGCTTGCCGTCCCACACCGGCTTCATCGCGCTGCGCGACAGACCGAGAATCGCGACTTCAGGCGCGTTGATGATCGGCGTGAAATGCGTGCCGCCGATACCGCCCAACGACGAGATCGAGAAGCAACCGCCCTGCATCTGGTCCGGCTTCAGCTTGCCTTCACGCGCGGCCTTCGACAGATCGGCCATTTCCTTCGCGATGTCGACGAGGCCCTTCTTGTCCGCATCGCGAATCACCGGAACGACGAGGCCGTTCGGCGTATCCGCTGCAAAACCGACGTGGTAGTACTGCTTGAACACCAGGTTGTCGCCGTCGAGGCTCGCGTTGAACGTCGGGAATTTCTTCAGTGCCGCCACACAGGCCTTGATGACGAACGCGAGCATCGTGAACTTGACGCCCGCCTTTTCGTTTTCCTTGTTCAGCTTCACGCGCAGCGCTTCGAGTTCGGTGATGTCCGCTTCGTCGTTGTTCGTGACGTGCGGAATCATGACCCAGTTGCGATGCAGATTCGCACCCGAGATCTTCTTGATGCGCGACAGCGGCTTCGGATCGATCGGACCGAACTTCGTGAAGTCGATCTTCGGCCACGGCAGCAGATTGAGCTCGCCACCGCCGGCGGCCGGCGCGGCTGCACCAGCCGGCGCCGCACGCTGGCCCGTCATCACGCCCTTCACGAACACGGTCACGTCGGCCTGCGTAATGCGGCCCTTCGGACCCGTGCCGCGCACCTGCGAGACGTCGACGCCGAGTTCGCGCGCGAACTTGCGCACCGACGGCGACGCATGGCTCGGATGACGCGAGCCGCCTTCACCCGCCGGGATCAGCGGCGCCTGCGCGAGCGCCGACGGCGCGGCCGGTGCGGGAGTCGGCGTGGCCGGCGCGTCGGACGGCTTCCCGGCCGGCGCCTTCGCGGCCGGTGCCGGCGCGGGCGCTGCGGCAGCGCCGCCTTCCGCTTCGAGCACGACGATGACCGAGCCTTCCGACACCGTATCGCCGACCTTGACCTTCACTTCCTTGACGACGCCGGCGGCCGAACTCGGCACGTCCATCGTCGCCTTGTCGGATTCCAGCGTGACGAGCGACTGTTCCTTCTCGACGCGATCACCGACCTTCACCGCGATCTCGATCACCGGAACGTCTTTATAGTCGCCGATATCCGGCACCTTGATTTCCTGCACACCGCCGCCCGCCGCCGCGGGCGCGGGCGCGGGGGCCGGCGCCGCAGCGGGAGCCGGCGCCGGTGCCGCCTTCGGTGCCGCCGCGGGCGCGGGCGCCGCGGCAGCGTCGTTAGCGCCTTCCAGCACGATGATCAGCGTGCCTTCGGACACCGCATCGCCGACCTTGACCTTCACTTCCTTGACAACGCCGGCGGCCGAGCTCGGCACGTCCATCGTCGCTTTGTCGGATTCCAGCGTAACGAGCGATTGCTCTTTTTCGACGGTGTCACCCGCCTTCACCAGCACCTCGATCACAGGGACGTCCTTGTAATCGCCGATGTCCGGCACCTTGACTTCGATCGCTTGACTCATTGTTAGTGTCTCCTGGGCCGCGCACGCCGCCCGCCCCTCGCGACGAGGAGCAGGCGCGTGCCGTGGCACACGGGTGATGCCTTAGACGGTCATCGGGTTGGGTTTGGCGGGATCAAGGTTGTACTTCTTGAGCGCTTCGGCGACCACCTTGCGTTCGATCGTGCCTTCGTCCGCCAGCGCGTTGAGCGCGGCGACCGTGACCCAGTAGCGATCGACTTCGAAGAAGTGACGCAGCTTCTCGCGCGTGTCCGAACGGCCGTAGCCGTCGGTGCCCAGCACGACGAACTTCTGCGGCACGAACGCGCGGATCTGCTCGGTCAGCGCACGCACGTAGTCGGTCGACGCGATGACCGGACCCGGTGCATCCTTCAGCAGCTTCTCGACGTGCGACTGCTTCTTCTGTTCGGTCGGATGCAGCAGGTTCCAGCGCTGCACTTCGTGACCTTCGCGCGCGAGCTCGGTGAAGCTCGGCACGCTCCACAGGTCGGCGTTCACGCCCCAGTCGCTCTTCAGCAGGTCGGCCGCGGCGATCACTTCGTTGAAGATCGTGCCCGCGCCCATCAGCTGCACGTGCGGCGCCTTTTTGTCAGCAGCGGTCTTGCTGAACGAGTACATGCCCTTGATGATGTCGGCGGCCACGGTCTCGCCCTGCGGGATCGCCGGGTGCTCGTAGTTCTCGTTCATCACCGTGACGTAGTAATACACGTCTTCCTGGTCGGCGACCATGCGACGCAGACCGTCCTGCATGATGACCGCGAGTTCGTAGCCGAACGTCGGGTCGTAGCTGATGCAGTTCGGCACCGAAGCGGCCCACATCAGCGAGTGGCCGTCTTCGTGTTGCAAACCTTCGCCGTTCAGCGTCGTGCGGCCCGCGGTGCCGCCCAGCAGGAAGCCGCGCGAGCGCATGTCGCCGGCTGCCCACGCGAGGTCGCCGATGCGCTGGAAGCCGAACATCGAGTAGAAGATGTAGAACGGAATCATGATCTCGCCGTGCGTCGAGTAAGACGTCGCGGCTGCGATCCAGTCGGCCATGCCGCCGGCTTCGTTGATGCCTTCCTGCAGGATCTGACCGGTCTCCGACTCACGGTAGAACATCAGCTGGTCGGAATCTTCCGGCACGTACTTCTGGCCGTCCTGATTCCAGATGCCGATCTGACGGAACAGACCTTCCATCCCGAACGTACGCGATTCATCCGGCACGATCGGCACGACGCGCTTGCCGAGCGTCTTGTCCTTCAGCAGGATGTTCAGGATCCGCACGAACGCCATCGTCGTGGAGATCTCGCGGCCTGCGCCCGTGCCTTTGAGCAGCGGCTCGAATGCCGACAGTTCCGGCACCGGCAGCGACTCGGCCTTCTGACGACGCGCCGGCAGATAGCCACCCAGGTCCATGCGCTTCTGGCGCATGTATTCGAGTTCCTTCGAGCCTTCCTCGAACATCAGGTACGGCACGTCGACGATCTGCTCGTCCGTGATCGGCAGACGGAACTGGTCGCGGAATTCCTTCAGCTGCTCCACCTGCATCTTCTTCTGCTGGTGGGTGATGTTCATCGCCTGGCCGGCTTCGCCCATGCCGTAGCCCTTGATCGTCTTCGCGAGGATGACGGTCGGCTGGCCCTTCGAATTCGACGCTTCCGTGAACGCCGCGTAGATCTTGTGCGGATCATGGCCGCCGCGGTTCAGATTCCAGATGTCGTCGTCGGACCAGTCGGCGACCAGCGCCTTCAGCTCCGGCGTGTTGAAGAAGTGCTCGCGCACGAACGCGCCCGACTCCGACTTGTACGTCTGGTACTCGCCGTCGACCACTTCCATCATGCGACGCATCAGCACGCCCGACCGGTCGCGCGCGAACAGCGCGTCCCAGCGGCTGCCCCAGATGACCTTGATGACGTTCCATCCCGCGCCGCGGAATTCGCTTTCGAGTTCCTGGATGATCTTGCCGTTACCGCGCACCGGACCGTCCAGACGCTGCAGGTTGCAGTTGATCACGAACACGAGGTTGTCCAGACGCTCGCGGCCGGCCATGCCGATCGCGCCGAGCGATTCCGGCTCATCCGTTTCGCCGTCGCCGAGGAAAGCCCAGACCTTGCGACCGTCGGTCTTCGCGATGCCGCGCGCCTGCAGGTACTTCATGAAGCGCGCCTGGTAGATCGCCATGATCGGGCCCAAGCCCATCGAGACGGTCGGGAATTGCCAGAAGTCCGGCATCAGCCACGGATGCGGATACGACGAGATGCCCTCGCCGCCGACTTCCTGACGGAAGTTGTCGAGCTGCTTGTCGGTCAGGCGGCCGAGCAGGAACGCGCGCGAGTAGACGCCCGGCGACGAGTGGCCCTGCACGAACACGAGGTCACCGCCGTGCTCGGCCGACGGCGCGTGCCAGAAGTGGTTGTAGCCGACGTCGTACAGCGTGGCAGCCGACGCGAACGACGCGATGTGGCCGCCGACGTTGGTTTCCTTGCCGGCGCGCAGCACCATCGCCATCGCGTTCCAGCGGGTGTACGAGCGGATGCGGTGTTCGATGTCCTGGTCGCCGGGGTTCTTGGCCTGGCGCGCGACCGGAATCGTGTTGATGTACGGGGTGTTGGCCGAGAACGGCAGATGTTCGCCGTGCACGCGTGCGAACTCGATCTGTTTTTCGATCAGGTAGTGGGCACGGTCGGGGCCTACAGCAGAAATCACGCCATCCAGCGCTTCCAGCCATTCGCCGGTTTCCTGGGGATCGTCGTCTTTTTCGGCGGCGACATATTTCATGACTTCGTCGGGTACAGCGGACATGCTCGTCTCCTGGGTATGGGGAACGCACTTTGAACAGACGACGCGGACGCAGGAACGGCCGCGGCAGCTCCGGCCGATTGTAATAAGGGTCCCGACGTCAGCGCAACCAAATTTTCAAATTACGAGATCAATTCTCATAATGCGGAAAATTGTTGCAACGCAACCTGGTTTGACTGCCGTTCGACTGATCCGCCGGCTAGTTTGCGCCGAATAACTGCACTTTCCGCGCTTTTTTGCGTCATTTGTCGGGGACGTGCTGAGCTACAATGCCACGCATGTTGACCGAACGGCTTTTCTCTCGCTCGGCGCGCACCGCGGGTTCGCCGGCGGATTCGTCGCCGTCCCCGCGCTGGCACCACGGACCCTGGTGGTCCAATTCCTATTTGCTGACGCCGCTCCTGTCGATCCTGGTATTCCTGGTCGTCATGAGCCTGATTCTTTGGAGTCTGAACCGGCGCGAGCAGCAACAGCAGGAAGACACGCTGTACCGCAACGTCGCGTGGGCGCAGCAGCAGATCCGCCTGTCGATGACAGGCGCGCAGGAGCAGATCCAGGCGCTCGCGCGCGACCTCGCCGCCGGCCATGCCGACGAGCATTCTTTTCAGGTGACCACCACCGACATCATGCAGGGGCATCCCGAGATCCTCTACATGAACTGGTATACCGGCCTGCAGCAGCCGCGCTGGCCCAACGCCGCGCCGCCGGTGCTCGGCCAGCGGCTCGCGCGTCCGAACGACGCGCAGATGGACGAAGCGGTCAAAGCCGGTTTCGCCGAAGCGCGCAACACGCGCCGGCAGGTGTACTCGCCGCTCATCTACGACGACCTCGGCAACGGCTTCATCACGCTGCAGACGCCGATCTTCCGCGACCGCGATTTCCTCGGCACTGTCGCCGCGGTGTTCTCGGTGGAAGGCATTCTGAAGCGCGACATCCCGCCCGAGCTGTCGGCGAAGTACAAGATCTCGATCATCGACGTGAACAACCGCGAGTTGACCACCACGTCGACCCGCCCGCGCCTGCCGCGCGACATGTTCTACGATCTGCCGCTCGACCCGCCGGGCCAGGGCATCTCGGTGCGCGTGTACGCGTTCCCGCAGATCACCAACTTCACGAACAACACGCTGGTGTGGCTGGTCGCCGGCCTGTCCTGCTTCGTGCTGTGGAGCCTGTGGAGTCTGTGGAAGCACACGCGCCAGCGCTTCGAGGCGCAGCAGGCGCTCTACGCGGAAGCGTTCTTCCGCCGCGCGATGGAAAACTCGGTGCTGATCGGCATGCGCGTGCTCGACATGCACGGCCGCATCACGCACGTGAACCCGGCGTTCTGCCGCATGACCGGCTGGGACGAAAGCGATCTCGTCGGCAAGAGCGCGCCGTTCGCCTACTGGCCGCGCGACGCTTACCCCGAAATGCAGCGCCAGCTCGACATGACGCTGCGTGGCAAGGCGCCCTCGTCCGGCTTCGAGCTGCGCGTGCGGCGCAAGGACAGCTCGACGTTCCACGCGCGGCTCTACGTGTCGCCGCTGATCGACAGCTCGGGCCGCCAGACCGGCTGGATGTCGTCGATGACCGACATCACCGAGCCGAAGCGAGCGCGCGAAGAACTCGCCGCCGCCCACGAACGCTTCACGACCGTGCTCGAAAGCCTCGATGCCGCAGTGTCCGTGCTCGCCGCCGACGAAGCCGAGCTGCTGTTCGCGAACCGCTACTACCGGCATCTGTTCGGCATCCGCCCGGACGGCCACCTCGAACTCGCGGGCGGCGGCTTCGACAGCTCGCAGGCGTCGTCCGATTCGATCGACATGGTCGACACCTTCGTCGGGCTGCCCGCCGCAGCGCTGACCGAAAGCACCGCCGACGCGCAGGAAATCTACATCGCGGGCATCCAGAAGTGGTTCGAGGTGCGACGCCAGTACATCCAGTGGGTCGATGGCCATCTCGCGCAGATGCAGATCGCGACCGACATCACGACTCGCAAGCGCGCTCAGGAACTGGCGCGCCAGCAGGACGAGAAACTGCAGTTCACGAGCCGTCTGATGACGATGGGCGAAATGGCCTCGTCGCTCGCGCACGAACTGAATCAGCCGCTCGCCGCGATCAATAACTATTGCTCCGGAACCGTCGCACTGGTTAAATCCGGTCGGACGACGCCCGACAATCTGCTGCCGGTGCTCGAAAAGACCGCGCAGCAGGCGGTGCGCGCCGGCATGATCATCAAGCGCATCCGCGAGTTCGTGAAGCGCAGCGAGCCGAAGCGCCAGGCCACGCGCGTCGCGGACATCGTCGCGGATGCGGTGGGCCTCGCCGAAATCGAGGCGAGAAAGCGCCGCATTCGCATCGTCACCGATCTTCGCTCACGCCTGCCGGTGATCTACGTCGACCCGGTGCTGATCGAGCAGGTGCTGGTGAACCTGCTGAAGAACGGCGTCGAGGCGATGGCCGAAGCGCGCCCGAACGCGGTCGATCCGGTCATCCGGGTGGTCGTGCGGCTGGAGAGCGGCTTCGTCTGCATCAGCGTCGTCGACCAGGGGCCGGGCGTCGACGAAGCGACCGCCGAGCGTCTGTTCGAACCGTTTTACAGCACCAAGTCCGATGGCATGGGCATGGGGCTGAACATTTGCCGTTCGATTATCGAATCGCACCGCGGCCGTCTGTGGGTGGTCAACAACGTCGAATCCGATGGCCACATCACGGGCGCCACGTTCCATTGCAGTTTGCCTATTGGAGAGCCTGACGGTCCGAGCAACGGCGGGTCCGAGGCACCGACACCACAAACCGTTACGGGAGAGCTATGAACAGCCCAGTCACCACACAGGAAACCGTCTTTGTCGTCGACGACGACGAGGCGGTGCGAGATTCGCTGCGCTGGCTGCTGGAGGCGAACGGCTACCGCGTTCAATGCTTCTCGAGCTCCGAGCAGTTTCTCGACGCATGGCAGCCGCATCAGCATCCGGGCCAGATCGCATGTCTGATCCTCGACGTTCGAATGTCCGGCATGAGCGGGCTCGAGTTGCAGGAACGCCTGATCGCCGACAACGCGTCGCTGCCGATCATCTTCGTAACGGGCCACGGCGATGTGCCGATGGCGGTGTCGACGATGAAAAAAGGCGCGATGGACTTCATCGAAAAGCCGTTCGACGAAGCCGAACTGCGCAAGCTCGTCGAGCGCATGCTCAACAAGGCGCGCAGCGAAAGCACCAGCGTGCAGCAGCAGCGCGCCGCGGCCGAGCGCCTGGGCAAGCTGACCGCGCGTGAGCATCAGGTGCTCGAGCGGATCATCGCCGGCCGCCTGAACAAGCAGATCGCCGACGACCTCGGCATCAGCATCAAGACGGTCGAAGCGCATCGCGCGAACATCATGGAAAAGCTGAACGTCAACACGGTCGCCGATCTGCTGCGACTCGCGCTGTCGAATAAGCCGCAAACGGCGCAGTAACAGCGACACGGGCGGCCCTGATTCGAAGGGCCGTTTTGTTTGACCGGTCCGCGACGGCCCGAGCGACGCTGGGTTCCGGCGTGCGATCGGCCGACCCGACCCGGTCGCGTGGCGCTTTCTCGCCGTCACGCGAGCCCATCCGTCACATCCCGTACGGTTTCGCACGCGTGCCGCGCACCCCGAATCCGCTGCGGAAGCGCGTCCCCCGCGCCGGTATAATGTCGGACTTTAAAGCGGCGCCTTGACCGAACCGGCAGCGCGCCCGTCGCACCGCGACCGGGCTGCGTCAACCAGCCGAAGCACGCCGTCGCGCGCCCCTCCGCGCGAGCGCTTCGACCCGCCTGCCAAATCGCCTGCCCCGACCCGATTCCCGATCCAATCTCGACCCAACGTTCGACCGACCATGACTGCCAAACTGATCGACGGCCTCGCCCTCTCCAAGACCCTGCGCGCCGCCGTCGCGGCGCGCGCCGCCGCCCTGACCGCCCGCGGCCATCAGCCGGGCCTCGCCGTGATTCTGGTCGGCGACAATCCGGCCAGCGAAGTGTATGTGCGCAACAAGGTGAAGGCCTGCCACGACAACGGCCTCGGCTCGTCGTTCGACCGTTATCCGGCCGATCTGCCCGAGGTCGAACTGCTCGCGCGCATCGACGAGCTGAACCGCGATCCCGCCATCCACGGCATTCTCGTGCAGCTGCCGCTGCCGAAGCACATCGACAGCCACAAGGTGATCGAGGCGATCGCGCCCGAGAAGGATGTCGATGGTTTCCACGTCGCCAATGCGGGCGCGCTGCTGACGGGCCAGCCGCTGTTCCGTCCGTGCACGCCGTATGGGGTGATGAAGATGTTCGAGGCCTACGGCATCGATCTGAAGGGCGCGAACGCCGTGGTGATCGGCCGTTCGAACATCGTCGGCAAGCCGATGGCGCTGCTGCTGCTCGAAGCGGGCGCGACCGTCACGATCTGCCACAGCAAGACGCGCGATCTGGCCGCGCACACGCGCAACGCCGACGTCGTGGTCGCCGCGACCGGCCTGCGCAACCTCCTGACCGCGGACATGGTGAAGCCGGGCGCGACCGTGATCGACGTCGGCATGAATCGCGACGATGCCGGCAAGCTGTGCGGCGACGTCGACTTCGCGGGCGTCAAGGAAGTGGCCGGCCATATCACGCCGGTGCCGGGCGGCGTCGGCCCGATGACGATCACGATGCTGCTCGTCAACACGATCGAAGCGGCCGAGCGCGAGGCGGACGCGGCAAACGCGTAATCGCCGGGCGGCGAGCACGCTCGCCGCCGTCTCGCCGAAACACCGCGTCGTTACCGCGTCACCCGATACCCCGCCGCCGCCGTGCGGTGCACGAGCGCGGCAAGCAGCGCCGCATCAACGGCGTCGTGCCGATCGATAACACGCCATACACCAAGGCCGGACAGAACAGCGCATGCACAGCAGCGGATCGCACCGTACGGTGTCGCGCAGCAACCCGCTCGCGAGCGGCTCGCAGCCCCCCTGCGACCCTGACCGCCCGAACCGCCCAACGCATCGCAACATCTGTTAATTTGTCAGCCGATGGATTGGAATCGGCGTCCCCCGCCCCAATAATTCTCAACACCCGGTGCCGCCACGCGCCGTGCGCGAGCGTCGAGCGAGCCACCACCAGACGGCACGCGCAAGCGCCGCCGCACCGCCCCCTTCACCCGCGTCAGACAGGAAGCCTTATGTCCACTACCGCCACGCATCAAGACAATCCGCTCCTCGATTTTTCCGATCTGCCGCGTTTTGGCTCCATCCGACCCGAACACGTGACGCCCGCTCTCGACGTGCTGCTCGCCGACGCGGCGGCCGCCGTCGAGCGTGCCGCGCTGCCGGTCACGCCCGCGTCGTGGGCCGACGTCGTCGAACCGGTCGAGCGCGCCACCGAACCGCTGTCGCGCGCGTGGAGCGTGATCGGCCATCTGAATGCCGTCGCGGATACGCCCGAGCTGCGTGCCGTGTACGGCGACAACCTGCCGCGCGTGACCGAGTTCTGGTCGAGCGTCGGCCAGAATCTCGCGCTCTACGAGAAGTACAAGGCGCTGAACGCGAGCAACGAATTCGCGTCGTTGAACGACGAACGCAAGAAGATCCTCAGCAACGCGCTGCGTGACTTCCGCCTGTCCGGCGCCGAGTTGCCGGAACACCAGAAGCCGCGGTTCGCCGAATTGCAGGAGCGCCAGGCGGCGCTGTCGAAGGCGTTTTCGGATCACGTGCTCGATGCGACCAACGCGTATGCGTACATCGTCGATGCGGGCAACGACGCGCAACTGGCGGGGCTGCCCGAAGACGTGATCGAGGCCGCGAAGGAAGCCGCCGAGCGTGATGGCAAGACCGGCTACAAGTTCACGCTGCACTTTCCGTCGTATTTCCCGGTCATGCAGTACTCGGAAAACCGTCCGATGCGTGAAACGATGTATCGCGCGTACGTGACGCGCGCCTCCGAACTCGGTGCGCAATACGGCAACGGCAAGCCTGAGTGGGACAACACCCAGGTGCTCGCCGACGAGCTGAAGCTGCGCGCCGAAGAAGCGCACATGCTCGGCTACGGCAACTTCGCCGAAGTGTCGCTCGCACCGAAGATGGCCGAATCGCCGGCGCAAGTGATGGCGTTCCTCGAAGACCTGGCGACGCGTGCGCGTCCGCACGCGGAGCAGGACTGGAAAGAGTTGCGCGAATTTGCCGCGAGCGAACTCGGCATGACCGATCTGCAACCGTGGGACATGACGTTCGCCGCCGAGCGTCTGCGCCAGAAGCGCTATTCGTTCTCGGAAAACGAAGTGAAGCAGTACTTCCCGGAAGACGCCGTGTTCAAGGGTCTGTTCAAGGTCACCGAGACGCTGTTCGGCGTGCGCATCCGCCGCGACGAAGCGGCGGTCTGGCATCCCGACGTGCGCTTCTTCCGCGTCGAGAATCAGGACGGCGGCCTCGTCGCACAGTTCTATCTCGACCTGTATGCACGCGAAGGCAAGCGCGGCGGCGCCTGGATGGACGACGCGCGTGGCCGCCACAAGCTCGCGCATGGCGCGGTGCAAACGCCGGTCGCGTATCTGACCTGTAATTTCTCGGCGCCGGTCGGCGGCAAGCCCGCCTGCTTCACGCATGACGAAGTAATCACGCTGTTTCACGAATTCGGCCACGGGCTGCATCACATGCTCACGCGCGTCGATGAGCTCGGCGTGTCGGGCATCAATGGCGTCGAATGGGATGCGGTCGAACTGCCGTCGCAGTTCATGGAGAACTTCTGCTGGGAATGGGACGTGCTGTCCGACATGACCTCGCACGTCGATACCGCGAAGCCGCTGCCGCGCGAGCTGTTCGACAAGATGCTCGCCGCGAAGAACTTTCAGAGCGGCCTCGGCACGCTGCGGCAGATCGTGTTCTCGATGTTCGACATGCAACTGCATACCGGCTTCGATGCGAACGGCGCGAAGAGCGCCAACGAACTCGCGCGCGAAATCAACGAGCGCTTCCATGTCGTGCCACAAGCGCCGTTCTCGCGTTGGCCGAATACGTTCAGCCATATTTTCGCGGGCGGTTACGCAGCCGGCTACTACAGCTACAAGTGGGCGGAAGTGCTGTCGGCCGATGCGTACGCTGCGTTCGAGGAAGCCGCGCAAGCGGCAGGAAGCGTGCTCGATCAGTCGACCGGCATGCGCTATCGTCGCGAGATTCTCGAAGTGGGCGGCAGCCGTCCGGCGATGGAATCGTTCAAGGCGTTCCGCGGCCGCGAGCCGAATATCGATGCGCTGCTGCGGCATAACGGCATGGCGCCGGGTGCCGCGCACTGAGCGATGCCGATAGAAAAACCGGCGGTCTGCGCAAGCAGGCCGCCGGTTTTTCATTGATGCGCGAGATGCCCGGCTACGCGCGATGCAGCTTGAAATCGACCTGGCCCGGCCGCCCTTCAAGCGATAACGACGCCCGCGCGGCCGGCGCGCGGCTGACCACCCTGCCCCGGCTCACCACCACGAGCCGCGCGGCGCGCAGACGGATCGCCTCGAGTTCGTCGCGCGCATCGAGCACGACGAGACTGGCCGCGCATCCGGGCGCGAGGCCATAGTCTTCCAGACCGAGAATGCGCGCCGCGTTCACGGTCACCGCGTCGAAACAGGCGTGCATGCCGTCGACACTGGTCATCTGCGCAACATGCAAGCCCATTTGCGCGACTTCGAGCATATCGGCCGACCCGAGGCTGTACCACGGGTCCATCACGCAGTCGTGGCCGAATGCGACCGTGATGCCCGCGGCCAGCATCTCCGGCACGCGCGTCATGCCGCGCCGTTTCGGGTACGTGTCGCTGCGGCCTTGCAACGTGATGTTAATGAGCGGATTGGCGATCGCCGCGACGCCCGACTCGCGCATCAGCGGCAACAGCTTGCTCACGTAGTAGTTGTCCATTGAATGCATCGACGTCAGGTGCGAACCGGTGACGCGTCCGTGCAAGCCGAGCCGATGCGTTTCGGCCGCGAGCGTTTCGATGTGGCGCGACAGCGGATCATCCGATTCGTCGCAATGCATGTCGACGCGCAGGCCCTGTTCGGCCGCGTACTCGCACAGCATGCGCACCGACTCGGCGCCGTCGGCCATCGTGCGCTCGAAATGCGGAATGCCGCCGACCACGTCGACGCCCATGCCGATCGCGCGCTTCAGATTGTCGAACGCACCGGCGCTGCGCAGCAGACCGTCCTGCGGGAAGGCAACCAGTTGCAGATCCAGATACGGCGCGATCCGGCGCTTGACTTCGAGCAGTGCCTCGACCTCTAGCAGATGCGGATCGCACACATCGACGTGGCTGCGGATCGCGAGCAGGCCGCGCGCGACGGCCCAGTCGCAGTACTGCATCGCGCGCTCGATCAGAGCGTGCTGCGTGAGCTCAGGCTTCAGCTCGCCCCATAGCGCGATGCCTTCGAGCAGCGTGCCCGACGCGTTCACGCGTGGCAAACCGTACGACAGCGTCGCATCCATATGGAAATGCGGATCGACGAACGGCGGCGTCACGAGCGAACCGGCCGCGTCGATTTCGTCGCGCGCGCTGGCGGCCAGGTTCGGCTCGACCGCGACGATGCGGCCCGCGTCGATGCCGATGTCGACTGGGTGCGGGTGATGCGGGGACAGCTGGGCGGCGCTGCGTGGCAGCGTCGCGCGGCGGATGATCAGATCCATGTATCGCTCCGGTTGATCGCGTTCGGACTCGCTACGATTCTATCGGCGCCAGAAAAATGCGTAACGCCGATGCGTACCGGCGCGCGGGCCGCAATCCGTACCGGCCTCGCGCGATGCGACGCGCCTATACTCGCCGTTTTCGACCATGCATTGACGGAGCGTATAGATGAAAACGATCGGCGTGATCGGCGGAATGAGCTGGGAGTCGTCCACCGAGTACTACCGGCTGCTGAACCGCCACGCGAAGGCGCGGCTCGGCGGTCATCACAATGCGCGCAGTCTGCTGCTGACCGTCGATTTCGCGTCGATCGAAGCGAACCAGCGCGCCGGCGACTGGCACGCGCTCGGCGAGCAGATGGCCGACGCCGCGCGCCAACTCGAACGCGGCGGCGCCGAGCTCGTGATCCTCGCGACGAACACGATGCATCGCGTGTGCGAATCGATCGAGCAGGCGATCACGGTGCCGTTCCTGCACATCGCCGATCCGACCGGCGCGGCGCTGCGCGCGGCGGGCGTCGAACGCGTGGGCCTGCTCGGCACGCGCTATACGATGGAGCAGATGTTCTATACGGGCCGGCTGCGCGAGCGTTATGGACTCGAGACGCTCGTGCCTGACGACGACGAACGCTCGGACGTGCACCGCATCATTTACGACGAGCTTTGCCACGGTAACGTGGAGGACGCGTCGCGCAAGGTCTATCAACGCGTGATCGAGCATCTGGCTGCGCGTGGCGCGCAGGCGGTGATACTCGGTTGCACGGAGATTACGCTGCTGATCAAGCCGGAAGATTCGGTGCTGCCTGTGTTCGATACCACCGCGTTGCATGCGCAGGCGGCGGTGGAGTGGGCGATTGGAGGGCAGTGACGCATACTGCCGCGAGCTGCGACAAGCAAACGAAGCGCAAACGAAGCGCTGAAAGTCAAAAAGCCCGCATGGCTTGCGCGATGCGGGCTTTCAACAATGCTTTGGTTGCGGGGGTAGGATTTGAACCTACGACCTTCGGGTTATGAGCCCGACGAGCTGCCAGACTGCTCCACCCCGCGTCAGAGAAAAGGATTATATAAGGTCGCTGGCAAAACGTCAAACCTCTGGGCAGAACTTTTCTCAAACGACGTCGTCTGGCGAAAGTTCTTCGCGCGCTCGGCGCGGCGTGATGATCAAGCTCGCTTATCGAGCCTCGCGATGCTGGAACTCGAGACTCGATAAACACGCGTGAGCATGGGAACGGCGTGGGCGACGTAACAGGCGCCGGTTTCGACCGGCGCGGCCCCCGCTATAATCGGCCTTGCTCTCATCACGCACGCATCGGATATTTCCGTGAAAATCGTCACCTGCTATCTTCATCGATGACCGAGGATATCCGCAGAGTTCCATGAGACGGCTGGAAGCCCAGCATCTACAAGGATTTCAGACCATAGACATCCAAAGAAAATCTGGGCTGTCCAGGCTAAAACTGTATATCGTTCTGTATATCGCCTGCCCGATATACGGCCATGCATTCCTACCCAACCAAGCTGTCGGACGCCGCGTGCAAGAACTCGAAGCCGCGCGAGCGCAGCTACACGCTTGCAGATGGCGGCGGACTTCACCTACTCGTCAAATTCAATGGTGCGCGCCTGTGGCAATACCGCGCGACCGTTCGGGGCAAGCCCGTTCTGGTGTCGCTTGGGCAGTACCCGGACGTCGGACTATCGGAGGCTCGCCGCAAGCATCAGGACGCCCGCAAACTGGTAGCCCTTGGCATTCATCCGACCGAGGATCGAAGGCGCCGAGAAACGGAGCTGAAAATTGCAGAGCGGAAACGCCAGGTCGGATCATTCCGAGCTGTATGCACTGTCTGGCGCGCACGTACGGACGGCTCGTTGCGCCCCGCCTCTATCGCTCAACGCGAGCGAGAGATAAACAAGCACCTGATTCCGAAGCTGGGCGATCGCCTGATGGTAGACGTTACGCGATTTGATTTGGCGGAGTTGTTGCGGGACATATCCGCCCGCACGCCTGAAGTGGCGCACAATCTGCGCACATATCTGAGTGCAATATGGGAGCATGCCGCCGACCACGGGATGGTGGCCGCCAACATCGTCCCGCTGAAGCTGACCGGCAGAGGGCCGAAGGCGAGCCACGCCGCGCTAAAGACTGCACGCCTGGGCGACTTCCTGCGCGCCCTGGACGCCGACCCCGCTGACCTACAGGGGAAGATCGCAATTAAGCTCATCATTCTGAACGCCGCGCGCAAAAGCGAGGTAATTGGCGGTCAGTGGGTGGAAATCGATTTTGACGCTGCCGAGTGGCGCATCCCACCTGAACGCATGAAAAGTGGAAGGGAACACGTCGTGCCGTTGTCGCGTCAGTCCGTTGCGCTTCTGCGCGAGCTACGTGCCCTATCTGGCGAGGACGTAATGTTTCCGAACAGGCGTGACCCCAAGCGCCCAATGGCAGGCCGGAGCATCAACAATGTAATGGATCGCATGGGCTTCACGGAAGAAGCAAAGCCGCACGGTTTCCGCACGCTGTTCAGCACATACTGGCACGAAGCCTTGGCACCGAACGACGTAATCGAACTGTGCCTGTCGCATAGCGTCGGCTCTACGGTAAGCCGCGTTTACAATCGCGCGCTGCTGTTAGAAGAGCGTCGCGAGTTGCTGCAGCGCTGGGCCGACTTAATCGATAACTTGACACAGGTGTCCGTCTAATCCCGCAATTACACGTGAGCACATATCAAAGCGATACGCGTGTGGCCCGGAGAGTGCCCTGATTTACTTTATTCGTGCGAGGCGACGGTGCGGCATCGCCTCGTGCAGATTCTCTTATCGGCTGCCGGGGTGGCTTGCTTTTCTTCGATGGATATAACGCGTATTTGACAGACCCAACGCTAAATTCGACGCCCTTGCCTCTCGCATGCTCAACGATTTCTTCCAGCGTATATCCCTTTTCCTTCACCGCGCCGATCACCACCCGTATCTCTTTCATCGCATCGGTGATCGAGACGCGCTGCTCAGCCTCCGGCTTGACAGGCAGTGATTCGAGAGAGTGGACAAGCTCATCCCATTGCGCACGTGTATAGGGAAACGCTGATCAATGGCCCAACTGCCCAAATTGCAGTCGAGACGGCGTCGAATTTTCCGGATGACAAAGCGATTCGACGCTCAATTCGCTGAATTGGACGCGCAAACGAGCCTCACTGCTCGCATTTTTCATGCGCCTGACGGATTGCTCCCATGGACCGATCGCATCAGATTTCGCGCAATCACCAGATTCGCCAGAGCGAACAGGCTGAACAGTTGCGCGGTGTTCTTGGCCAAGCCCTT
>NZ_VZQQ01000052.1 GCF_014397785.1 Paraburkholderia podalyriae | reverse complement strand
GGATCGTCAACAGGTTTTTATCACTCGCCTGACCTGCCCACGCCGCTGAAACCCCCGCCATCCAAGGCTTCCCGCTTCTCCGTGCCCCGGCGTCCGGAGCACGAAAGAGCGGAATTCTAGTCGCCGCCATCGGGACTTGCAAGCGATATTTTGACGCGCGCGGCGCAACCTACCGCGACCCAACGCACCTCGACTCAAGCAGTCGCATGCGCGCGCATCGCCCGTTCGACCACGGCCAAATAACGGTCGATCTCCGGCGTCGCGCGACCCTTCTCTTTCGCGCGATCGTCCCATCGGCGCAAACGCATCGCGTCTTCCGCGTACGGTTTCTGCATAAACGCCTGCGCCTCTTCCTCGCTGAAGATCCCGCCCTGCAATTGCAGGCTGCGCACCGAGTCGGCGGACAGCTGGCCGAAATAGGTGGCGTCGATCGCGCATAGGCAGCGCTTCGCGTCGACGTGCAGACGAATCGGCTCCAGCACCGCATCCGACAACACCGGCCGCAAAAACGGCAAGGCGAAATACTGATGCAGATCGTCGACACCTCGCTCCGTCGGCGTCTCGCCTTGCAGGTTCAGCAGATGCCCGAGGTCGTGCAAAAACGCCGCGGCGACCAGTTCGTCGCTCGCGCCCTCTGCCTCGGCCAGCGCGCCGCTCTGCAACGCATGCTCGAGCTGCGTCACCGGTTCGCCGCTATACGCGAGGCTGCCGTGTCGCTCGAAAAGCACACGGATATCGTCGAGACTCAATGCCACCTGTTACTCCCAAGGTAACGACAACGACTTCAGATTAGTAAAGCTCTTCATCGCTTCCTGAACGCCTTCCTTAGCCCAGCCCCGAATCCTTGATGCCGCCGAATGGCGTCAGCCCGATCCGGTAGCCCGGGACTTCGCACACATTGACCGTGCCCACGCGCAGCTCATTAATGAAGCGCGTGATCGCGTCCTGCCGGTTCGTACACACGCCCGAAGACAACCCGAACCGCGTCCCGTTCCTAATGCGGATGGCGTCGTCGAGCGTCTCGAATGCCCACTTTGTGCGCGACCTCGTTCATCGGATGATTAAATGGTGTGATCGCGGCGATCACGCCCGCGAGCGGCTCGCGCTGCGAGAACACGCGACGCTTTTTGCCATGCGGCGTCAGATCGGCAGGAGAAGCGCTGAGCGTCGTCGCGCAACGCCTCGATCGACGCAAAGCGGAACACGTCGGCGACGCGGCCGCCCTCGTAACGCGAGTCCTGCTTCGACAGCCCCGACTCGAGCGAGATCAGATCCGACGCCGGTTCGAAGCGCTCGCGCAGCAGCACCGCCGCGCGCTCGAGAATCTGCGAACGCTCGAACACGTCGAGCGTGCGGGCGCGTGTCGCGCGCTCGCCGCCGAGGCGCAGCGCTTCGGCGCGGAACGCCGGATGGTCCCGCAGCGCCGTGTTCATGATGCCGATACGTGATTGAGCGCGACGTCGAAGATATCGAAATTGCGCAGCCGATTGCCTTCGCTGCCGGCGGCCGAAGGCTGAACGCGCCGGTTGAACAGCAGCGGCACTTCCTGCTCGGAAAGTCCGCCATGCGAGCGCAGCGGCACGGTGAGCCCGGACAGGTCGTGCTCGTCGCGCCGCGTGCCGAGCACGACATGCCTGGTGCCGATCACGACGAGATCGCCGATGCGATCCTGGGGCAACCCGAAGCGCGCGCACGCGGCGCGCCGATCGAGCGCGACTTCGATTCCCGGCAGGCGACCGATCCGCGCAATCACGGACACAGCGTCGATCTCGCGCGGCAAATAGACCGTCGCGAACGAACCCAGCGCGCCGTGATGCACGACATACGGGTCGGTGATCGGCAAAATCACGCGCGCCGTCGCCGCGCCGAGCCAGTCATCGAGCAGGTCCTGCAGATAGATCACGTTCGGCTCGCCGGTCTTCGGATCGTGCTTCGCGTTCATGCCGTGGTCGGCGGTGAGGCCAATCACCCAGCCAAGTGCGTCGAGCTTCGCGAGATAGCCGTCCATCATCGCGTAGAACGCGTTCGCGCCTTCGGTGCCGGGCGCCCATTTGTGCTGGATATAGTCGGTCGTCGACAGATACATGAGGTCGAGCTCGCGTGTCTGCGCAAGCCGCACGCCGGCCGCGAACACGAACTCCGACAGCCCCGCGCTATATACGTCCGGCAACGGCAGACCAACCAGAGCGAGCACGTCGTCGATTCCATTTTCCTCGCGCGTCACCTGGTCGGCTTTTTCCGCAGAAAAGCAGATGCCCTTCAACTGCCAGCCGAGCAGCGCGCGCAGTTTGTCCTTCGCGGTGACGACGGCGACCGCGGTGCCTGCGTCGGCGGCGGCCGCGAGCAGCGTGGGCGCGCGCAGGTAGGCCGGATCGTTCATCAGCACCGCCGCGCCCGCGCCGTCGTTCGCGTCGGTGTCCCAGAAGTAGTTGCCGCAGATGCCGTGCACGGACGGCAGCACGCCGGTCACGATCGACAGGTTGTTCGGGTTCGTGAACGACGGGATCACGCAGTCGCCGCGAAACGCCGCGCCGTCCTCGAGCATCGAACCGATGAACGGCGCGACGCCGGCCGCGACCGCCGCTTCGAGATAGGCAAACTCACAGCCGTCGACACAGACGACGACCGTCGGTTGCGAAGGCAGCCGGTAGCTTCGGCCGTTGACTTCGATCGTGCGTTGCTCGAGGTGTGTCATCGCGTGCTTTTCCATTACAGGGTTGTCACTGTCAAGGTTTGATCGCCTGTCGTCCGTTCGCGGGTCGTGTTGCCGAAGCGTTCGCCGCAGCGTCATCGCCCGCGCGAGCGAGCCGCGCCCGCGGCCGCCGGGATGCGTCGCTCGTGCACCGCATCGCCCGCCACCGCACAGGCCGCATGCGCGCGCATCAACTGTGCGGCCTGCTCGGCATCGCGCGACGCAAGCGCGGTCAGAATCGCGCGATGCTCGGCCAGCGAATGCGCCATCGCGTCGCCCTGCACGACCAGCGCCGCTCGCCGAAACAGCTTCAACTCGCTGACGAGCCGGCGATACGTGTCGTACAACTTCGAATTGCCCGCCGCCGCGACGAGCGCATCGTGAAACGCGACGTTCGCGCGCGCATACGCATCGTGATCGTGCGACGCGAGCGCGGCGCGCATCGCGTCGACCCAGTCGCGCAGCACCGCGAGCTTGCCCGCGTCGATGCGCGCGGCCAGCATCCGGCACGCCGCCTCTTCGAGCACCGCGCGGACCGCGTAAATCTCGTCCGCCTCCGCGAGCGACACCGTCCGCACGAACACGCCGCGATTCTTCACGGTGCGCACCAGCCCCGCCTGCTCTAGCGCGCGAAACGCCTCGCGCACCGGCCCGCGCGACACCCGCAGCCGCGCCGCCCAGTCGGCTTCATTGAGCTTCTCGCCCGGCGCCAGCGAGCCGTCGACGATATGCCGCTCGATCTCGTCGCGCACCAGCGTCGTCAGCGAGTGGCGGCGCACGACCTCGATCGGATCGACGGAAGCTGAGTGCATATAGTCAGTCATTTTGACACATTTCGCCACATCGATCGACGCCAACTGGTTGACGTGCGTGCACCAGATCACGAAAATCGCCCGGCGGTCAGTCGGGTCGGACGGGTCAGTCGATCCGGCGGCGGGGAGCGCGCGCCGCGATCAACAGCAGCGCGACCAGCGACACCAGCAGCAGAATCAGCGACAGCGCGGAAGCCGGCAGGTAATAGCCGCGCTCCACCTGCCCGACGACGACGATTGGCACCGTCGCGAAGCCCGGCGGATACACGGTCAGCGTCGCGCCCAGTTCGCCGAGCGAAAGCGCAAAGCCGAGCGCGAGACTCGCGCGGATCGCCGGCACCAGTTGCGGCAACACGACGCGGCGCAGCACCATCGACGGCGGCGCTCCAAGGCTCGCGGCCGCTTCGCGCAGCACGGTCAGCTCGGGACGCAGCGCGGCGGCCGCGCAGCGGTAGCAGAACGGCAGCACCAGCGCGAGCTGCACGAACACGACGATCGCCGCCGAGCTCGATAGATCGAGCGGCCGCTTGTGATACGCGATCAGCACCGCGAGGCCGAGCACCACGCTCGGCACGCCGTTGGGCATCATCGCGATCGTATCGACGACGGCGCCGAGACCGCGGCGGTCCCGTCCTTCGAGCGCGAGCGCGAGCCACAAACCGAGGATCGTGCCGAGCACCGCGACGCCCATGCCGACTTCGAGGCTGGTCGTCAGCGCGTCGAAGTCGCTCGAACCGAGGCGCTCGAACCAGCGCATGCTGAAACCGTCCGGCAGAATCGTGCCGGACCAGTGTGAGGCGACGCTCGACAGCGCAACCACCAGCACCGGCAGCACGAACAGCCAGAAGCACAGCAGCGCGGCGAAGCCGAGAAACAGACTGCCCAACACACGCACCGCGAAGCCGTGCCGCACCGGCCGGCCCTTCTTGTGCATGACCGGCAGCACGGTCGGATCGAGTTCAACGGCCATGACCGGCTCCTTTCACCTTGCGACTATTGACGCGCCGGTACAACGCGTACAGCGACAACGACATCAGCAGCATCACGACCGCGCCGGCGGCGGCGGTCGGCAGATCGAGATCGACGGTGGCGGCGCTATAGATCGCGACCGGCAGCGTGATCAGATGCGCGCTGCCGAGCACCAGCAGAATGCCGAACTCGTTGAGCGTCAGCAGAAAACACAGGATCGTGCCTGCCGCGATACCCGGCCACGCGAGCGGCAGGATCACCTTGAACGCGACCATCAGGCCGTTCGCGCCGAGACTGCGCGCGGCTTCGATCAGCCGCTGGTCGAGCAACGCGAACGATGCCAACGTCGGACGCACGACGAACGGCGTATAGAACACGACTTCCGCGAGAATCACGCCGCCGATGCCGAACAGGAAATCGAGCGGCGGCGCCTGCAGGTTGAACAGCCGCTGCAGCCCGATGCTGACCGAGCCCTGCGAGCCGTACAGAAAGATCAGCGTGAACGCGACCAGAAACGACGGAAACGCGACGAACAATTCGAGAAAGCGCGTGACCATGCGCGCGCCCGGAAACGGCTTGAAGAACAGCAGCGACGCAAGCGCCACGCCGAGCAGGGAAGCGAGGCTCGCGCTCGCAAACAGGATGCCGAGCGTGGTGCCGATCACGCCGCGCGTTTCGGGGTTGCTGAAGAACGTCGCGTACGCGTGGCCCGAGAGGCCATGCGCGTCGGTCAGACTCAGCATCACGAGCCGCACGAGCGGATAAATGACGAGCGGTCCGAGCACCACGACCGCAATGAACAGCAGATGCCATTGCGCGAGGCGCTCACGCCGCTTCACGGCGGCCGCATGCGCCGCGGCGCTCGCGAGACGGCGCGCGGCGGCGTCGGCCTCCGCTTGCACGGCAAGGCCGAGCGGATCAGGCGTGTCAGGGCTTGATAAGGACGACATCGTCAGCCTCGTAACGCAGGGAAACACGCGCGGCCTTCTCCGGCGTCACGCCGTGACCGCGCTGCATCGTGACGAGCACAGGGTCGTTCGGCAGCGCATCGAGCACGACCGATACCGACAAGGCCGCGCCATACCATTCGACCGACGCGATCGCGCCGTGCACCTGCCCTTCTCCGGGCGGCACGATGCGCAGCGCCTCCGGACGCAGACACGCGACACGTTCGCGTTCGTTGTAGCGCGCGTCGTCCATACCGAACGCGACCTGCGGCGGCAGCAGATTGGCCGCGCCGAGGTAACGCGCGACGAAGCCGTCGGCCGGCGTGTCGTACAGCTGCTGCGGCGTGCCGAGTTGCGCGATACGGCCATCACGCATCAGCAGCGTGCGGTCGGACAGCACGAGCGCGTCGTCCTGATCGTGCGTCACGCAGATGATCGTCAGATTCGGCAGGCGCTCATGCAGCGCCTTCAGTTCAGAGCGCACCGACGCGCGCAGATTGGCGTCGAGCGCGGACAGCGGTTCGTCGAGCAACAGCACGTCCGGCTCGATCACGAGCGCGCGGGCGAGCGCCACGCGCTGCTGCATGCCGCCCGACAGTTGCGCTGGCATCACGTGACCGGCGTCGCCGAGTTGTACGAGCTTTAGCGCGTCGGCGACGCGGCGCGCGACGTCGCGTGACGGAATCCGCCGTGCGCGCAAACCGAACGCGACGTTCTCGAATACCGTCAGGTGCGGAAACAGCGCGTAGCTCTGGAACAGCAGACCGAGATTGCGCTTGTGCGGCGGCACGTGCGTCAGATCGCGGCCGGCCACCGTCAGCGTGCCGGCCAGACCGTCGGCCTCGATAAAGCCCGCGATGAAGCGCAGCAAGGTGGTCTTGCCGCAGCCGCTGCGGCCGAGCACGGTGAGCAACTCGCCGCGCTCGATGGTCAACGACAGATCGTCAAGCACCGTGCGCGCGCCGAAGCGGACCGTCAGGTGATCGATCTGCACGCCGCCCGGCGCGTCCGCACGCGCGGCGTCGAGCGCATCCAGCGGAGCGCCAGGCGCAGTTGGGTGAGCGAGACTGGCCGTATTCACCGGGGTCGTCCTCCAACAGAATCAATGCTGAGGCGGCGCCGCGCACTACGCGCGAAGCGCCGCCTGAATCGACTTACTTCGGCTTGACCACTTCGGTCTGTTTGCCCGACGAACCGATCACGTCGCTCTTCCAACGGGCGGTCCAGTCGGCCTTCTTCGCCATCACGTGGTTCCAGTCAACCGGAATCAGCTTGACGCCGCTGATCGCCTGCTTGACCGCTTCGCCGTTCTTGCCCGCGAGCGGCACGTCGCTGCGCCCCGGAATGCCGAAGATGTCCGGCACCTTCGACTGCACTTCGGTCGACATCAGATAGTCGATCAGCTTCTTGCCCTCGGCCTGGTTCGGGCCGTTCTTGATCAGCCCGATCGCGTACGGCAGCTGGAACGTGGTCGGCTGACCGCCGGGGGCGGCGGCGAGGAACACCGGCTTCAGCGACAGTCCGCCGTTGGCCGCGTCGTCGAGATCCATCTGCAGATCGCCGTTGGCGACCGCGATCTCATTACGCGAAAGCAGCACGTCGAGATAGCCCGTGCCCTTGGTGTGGAACTTGGCGCTCTGCTCGAGCTTCTTCAGAAAGTCGAACGCCTGGTCTTCGCCCATCAGCGACGAAGTCAGGATGATCACCGCCATACCGTCGCCGGCGGTCGCCGGATTCGAATACGCGACCTTGCCGCTGAAGTCCGGGTGCAGCAGGTCCGCGAACGTCTTGGGCTCGGTCTTCGTGACTTCCGGGTTGATCGCGAACGAGAAGTAGTTGTTCACGAAGGTCGCCCACGCGCCGTTCGGCGCCTTCGCGATGGCCGGCACGTTCTTGTAGTTGGCGCTCTGGTACGCCTGCAGCAGACCGCTCTGGTCGGCCTGCTGGATGAACGGCGGCAGCGTGACGAGCACGTCGGCCTTCGGCTGATCCTTCTCGATGGTCGCGCGGTTCACGACTTCGCCGCTACCCGCCGTGACGATATTGACCTTCACGCCTTCCTTCTTTTCGAAGGCGGGCAGCACATCCTTGTACAGATTTTCGAGGCCGTCGGCCGTGTACAGCACGACGGCGTCGGCCGCATGAGCCTGCATCGCGGCACCACCGAACGCCGCCGCGGCGACGAGCGCCGGCAGCAGTTTGCGCGCGAGACCGGCCGCGGCGTGAATGGAATTCGTCGTTTTCATGTCGCTCTCTCTCCGAAAGGCTAAAAACCAGACGGTCGGGGATAACCCATACCTGTAGTGATTGAACGGCGGCACGCGCCGCTTGCGTGTTGCCCGCTGCGGTTGCCGCGCCGGTCTGTCGTGGATTGCAGATTGCCGACAACTTTGCCGCTACTCGCCCAGCCTGACTGACAGCCGCCTACGACCCCGCGCCGCCTGCCGCGCCTGAACGGGCACGGCAAGAATCACAAGTTTCGATGACAAGGCCGTGACCATTTTGCCGAATTCCAAAAAAAGACACAATTTGCCAATTCAGGCCAACCGATAGACCTCGCCGCGCCACGCAAAAGCGAAGCGCCGCGCGCCGATACGGTGTGGATCGTACATGGCGAAAATGACGATGTATGCACGATGCGTCGGAGAAATTGCGGAGGGTGCGCCGGCGGCGGCGGCGGGCGGTGCGGTGCTCGCGGACGCGGGACTCGCGTGTCGCGCTGGCCATGCTCGGGGGCCTGCGCAGTGCGGAACCTGAAGCGAAACCCGCAGCTTTTTTTACTTAGATTTTGGCGGGTGCGCAATGGCGCTCAGAACGAGTGGCATAAGAACGCGGCCGAGACCGCCCCACCTGGCCATCTCATGCGATCAGAATCTCGGGGCCATGCGCGGTGATCGTCTTGCCGAGCGTGCGCTCGGGCGCGAGCTCCGTGACCAGATAACGCGCCGACTCGATGCCGTTGATGCGCACCGGCGTCACACGTCCGAACTTCGAATGATCGGCGACGATCAACACCATGTCGGCCGCGGCGATCATGCGGCTGCGCACTTCGGCCGCCATGCGGCTGTAGTCGGTCAGATAGCCGTCGGGTGAAATCCCGCCCGCGCCGATGAACGCAAAATCGGCGTGGTATTGCGTCAGCTGCTGCACGGTGTCGAGGCCGAAGGTGGCGTCCTCGATATCGGACAGCTCGCCGCCGAGCAGCGTCACGCGATTGTCGTTGCGCCGGCCGAGCAGCAGCGCGATGCGCCAGTCGTTCGTGTAGACCGTCAGCCGATGCCGGTCGAGCAGCGCCCGCGCTACCGCCTGCGTGGTGCTGCCCGAATCGATGATCAGCGACGCCCCGTCCGGCACGAACTCGGCCGCGCGCTCGCCGATCGCGCGCTTCGCGCCGGCATTTTCGGTTTCGCGGGTATCGAGATCGGGCTCGCGCCGATCGCTCGACAAGGCGCCGCCGTGCGTCGTCACGAGCAGGCCGCGGCCGGCCAGCGCATTGAGATCGCGGCGGATCGTTTCGCGCGATACGTTCAGTTCGCGCACCAGTTCGGCGACCGACAGCGCGCCGTTCTTTGCGACTTGCGCGAGGATGTATTGATGACGTTGTTCTGCGAGCATCTGTGAAGACCGGAAACCGGCACGCTTGAGTTTCGCCGTGGTTGAGGAAGGCCGCCGTATTGTATTACGCGTATTACACGTTGTTGGTGCTGGTGAGCAGGCGGCGCTAAGGGCGCGCTGTTGGCACGCTCACGTCGCCTCGCACCGCCGTTGCGCGCGAACCCGCCAGCCATGGCGCCGACCTGCTAACCTTGACGGCTCGACTCGTCGACCATGCGGTGAGCGCAACGTCGCCGCCCAGCCGAGTCCCGCGCACAACGCCTCGACCGTCAACCGAACCACCGATGCCGCCACTGTTTCGCCGTCTACTGCTGCTGTTCCACGCGCTGCGTTACGGCGCGCGCCTGATCTGGCTCGCCGCCCCACCCGACCACAAACTGCACTGGATGATCGAGCTGATCGGCCGCGTGCATGCGTCGGAGCGTAGCGGCGAGCAGTTGCATGGTCTGCTGCCGGCGCTCGGTCCGCTCGCGAGCCGCTTTGCGCAGACGCTCGCCGGGCGCCCGGAGCTCGCGACCGGCACGCTGCATGACGCGCTGGATGCAATCGATCACATGGAAGTGCCGCTGTCGCCGGATGACTCCGCGCTGGCTTTGGCGCGCGCTTTCGGCCGGCCGCTCGCCGAGTTGTTCAGCGCGGTCGACCTCGAGCCGGTACGCAGCGGCTTTGCCGAGCAAACCCATTTCGCCCGACTCGCGGTGCCGATCAAAGGTCACCACGAAGTCGCGGTCAAGCTCGTGCGCGCGCGGCAGTTGCAACAGATCGGCGATGAACTCGCGCTGTTGCGCTGGGTCGCGCGCTGGCTCGAAAAGCTGTCGCGCGTCGCACGCCGGCTGCAGTTGCGCGCGCTCGCGCAAAGCTTCACCGACGACATCCTGCGCCGCTTCGACCTGCGCGCGGAAGCCGCAAACCTGAGCCAGACCGGCCACCATTTCGACGGCGACAAGCGCATCGTCGTACCGGACGTGATCTGGGAACTATGCACCGACCACACGCTGACGATGCAGCGCATCAACACGCTGCCCGCGAGCGACCTGCCCGGCCTGCACGCGCACGGCATCAAGCTGGCACCGCTCGCCGCGGATATCGTCGAGGTGGTCACCGAGCAGGCATTCGAGCATGGCTTCTTCCATGCGACGCTCGATGCGCGCCGCGTGCGCGTCAGCATCGAGCCGGACACGTTTGGGCGCCTCGTGCTCGCGGAGTTCTCGATCATGGCGACGCTGTCGAGCGACGAGCGCGAGTTCTTCGTGCACGGCGCGACCGCCCTCTTCGACCAGGACTACGGGCGGCTCGCCGACATGCATCGCGAGGCCGGCCACGTGCCGCCCGACACGCGTGCCGAGACCCTTGAAGCCGAGTTGCGCACGCGCGCCGAAGCGCACTTCGCCGCGGCGCCCGAGGATCGCTCGGCGGGTTCGCTGTTTCATCATCTGCTGCACGGCGTGCAGCCGTTCGACGGCCACGTGCCGGGCCGGCTCGCGACCGCGCAGCGCTCGTTCCAGCAGGCAGAGATGCTCGCGCGGGCGCTGCATCCGGGCGTCGATACCTGGAACATCGCGCGCGGCGTGCTCGCCGATATCGCGCGACGCGATCTCGGTCATCGCGGCTGGCTCAAGCGGCTGTCGCAGGAGGTGCCGCATCTCGCGCATATGCTGCCGCGCGTACCACAACTGGCGGTGCGCTATCTGCAGCGGCACGAGCGCACCGGCACGCCGCAGCAGAATGCGCAGCTGCTCGCGGATCTCGCGCGTGAATACCGGCGCACGCGCTGGCTATTGTGGGCGTGCGTCGTCTGTGGCGGCGTGCTCGGAGCGGGAATGACGCTGCTGGCATGGTGACGGCCCCGAGCGTGCGTTGCAGCTTCGAACAAGACGCGAGCCGCCTGTGCCGCCAACATGGCGGCTTTTTTACGCCGTCCGCTTCAATGTCCGCTTCAATGCCCGCCTCAATGCCCGCTTCGATGCTCGCTACCTTTCTTGCCGCCGTCTTCGTCGTGCTGTGGTCGACCGGTTTCGTGGTCGCCCGCGCGATCACGCCTTACGCCGATCCCAATCGGTTTCTGCTTGCCCGCTTCGGCGGCACCGCGCTGGTCTTCGCGCTGGCCGCGCTCGTCGCGCGCGCAGCCTGGCCGACGGGACGCGACTTCGGCAAGCACCTGGCCGCGGGCGCGCTGCTGCAAGGCGTCTATCTCGGCGCCGGCTACTGGGCCGTCGCTCAAGGTCTGAGCGCCGGCGTGATGGCTCTGCTCGGCGCGCTGCAGCCGCTCGCGACGGCCGCCGTCGCCGCGCCGCTATTCGGCGAGCGCTTGTCGCGGCGCGGCTGGAGCGGCATGGCACTCGGCCTCGCCGGCGTGGTACTGGTGCTCGCGCCGAAGCTCGCTGCCGCGACGCCACCTACGCACGGCAACGCACCCGCGTGGCTGGTCGTGCTGATATCGATCGTCGCGGTGGGGGCGATCACCGCGGGCACGCTGTTCCAGAAGACCTCGCTCGCGAACGCCGACATTCGCAGCGCGAGCGCCGTGCAGAATGTCGGCGCGGCGGTCGTCGCGGGGGTGCTGGCGCTGGCGCTCGGCGAGCATCGCTGGATCGCGTCGCCGACGCTATGGGCATCGCTCGCGTGGGGTGTCGTGATGCTGTCCGGCATCAGCGTCACGTTGCTCGTCTGGATGGTCCGGCGCGGCGATGCGGCGCGCGCGACCGCGCTGATGTTTCTCGCGCCGCCGCTCGCCGCGCTCGCAGGTTATCTGGGGTTCGGCGAAACGCTGCTGCCGGTGCAGATCGCCGGGTTTGCGGTCGCTCTGGCTGGCGTGCTGCTGGCGAGATCGTAACGGCCACCTGACGGCGACGATGCGACACAGCGCCCGTCAGTCCGCCGTATCCGCGCGCGCGGGCATTTTCGCGCGCGCAACCGCGCCGGGCGCCGGCGACCACGCCGGCCGACTCTTGCGCTGCGAATCGACGACGACGATATAGCGCCCCGCCCACGGCATGTTCTGCCGATCGCTTTTCAGCACCCACAGCGATTGGCCGGAATCGACCAGCTGCGCATACCCCGCGTCGAGAATCCCGTAGTGATCGAGAAACGTATTCAGCGACGCGGGTATCCGTATGCAGCCCTTCGAATGGCGAATGCCGAGCAGCGGTTCGAGCCGATCGGGGTCGGTCGCGTGCATCTGGAAGCGCATCTGCGACATGCCGCCCTTGCCCCAGCCGCGTTCGCCCTGCGCCCAGCCGAGGTCGAAGATGCGCATGTCGCGCCGGCCGTAGCCGCGAATGTGGTTTTCGTTCTGCGTGCCCTCGGAGCGGAAATCCATGTTGTCCGGCGTATGCTCGAACACGCCGAGCGGCGTGACGAAGTGATCGTACTCGCCGGGCCGTCCGGTGGATACTGGCGATGCGCCGATCATCTGCCAGCTATCGGCCGGCGCCGGGCGGAAGTAAATCAGCAGCGCCTGCGCGTTCGGATTGCGATCGACGAGCACCACGTACTCGCCCGACAGATTGCCGAGCTCGTTCTCACTGAGCGCCGTCTCCAGACGGCCGGCGTACGCGCGCTGCTCCGCGGCGGGCAGTCTGAGCCGGCGCGTCACGTCCTGCGCGAATATGTCACGTAGCAGGAACGCGCGGCGCGGATCGACAACGCCGGCCGCGTCGGGCGCGGCGATGGTGGCGGCGTCGATCGTGGTCAACTGCCGGCTCGCGCTATTCGATGCTTTGGCCGGATTGGTCAGATTCACCGCATGCGCCGCGGATGCCGGCAGGGCTGGTGACTGTGCGGTGTCGAGCGCCGCGGCATGAACTTGCGTCGCTATTGCGCCGGCACTCGATACAACGCCTGCGCAAACCCACGCGCAAATCCTCAGGCGGTTCAATCCCCGCTGGCCACGCCGATCTGGGTATGTCATCGCGTCTTGGAGCAAACATGATTATTATTGATTGCACGCCGTGTCCCTACGGCGCTCGGAACGAACGATATTACTCAGCGAACTGAGGCGTGTCGATGAAAATACCGTCGAGTCCTCTCTCTTCGAAATGATTGGCTATTTTCCGACAATCGACGTATCAGACAAAAGACAATTAATGCGCGATTAAAACCGCCATCGGAAAATCAAGCCAATAAAGCGGAACACGATTCATTCCACGAAAGATCCACCGAAAGCCGCGGCGCATCCCGATACTCAAACCGTTTTTCAAGGCCGCTTTTAATCCGCTTCAAACGATTTTTCTCACGAGGAAAACAAGATGATGGCTCAATTCGATCCAGCCGACCGCCAGGCCAGCATCGCGGCCGAAATGCACATCGCCGCCGAATTCGACGCGAACCGCGAAATCGAGCGCCGGGTTGATTTTCTGGCGCACTATCTGCGCAGCAGCCACCTTAAAACTTATGTGCTCGGCATTAGCGGCGGCGTCGATTCGACAACAGCCGGACGTCTCGCGCAACTCGCGGTCGCGCGTTTGCGCGCGAACCATTACGACGCGCGTTTCGTCGCAGTCCGCCTGCCTTACGGCAAACAACGCGATGAAGCCGATGCGCAACAGGCACTGCGTTTCATTCGCGCCGACGAAAATGTGACTATCGATATCAAGCGAGCCGCCGATGCGATGCTCGAGTCGCTCGATAAAAGCGGCGTATCGTTCGCGGACGAATCCCAGCGGGATTTCGTGCACGGCAATATCGCCGGATGGGCGATGAAAAGGCCGCCGACGGCTCTCCGATACGAACAAACGCGGTGGGCATGCGCGCGTCGTCGCCCATGTGCCCCGCCGTCGAAAAGAATCGAGCTTACCGCTTGGCCGGCGGTTCGCCGCTGAACAGGTCGGCGCTCGCTTCGAGCGGCTGGCCGCCCAGATGCTTGCCGTGAATCTGCCGCGCGATCACGTCGCCGACATACGGAACGCTCGCGTCGAGTTCGACCGTCGCGTAGGCGCTGGGCTTGCCGGCGTCCACCACCTCGACGTGTTTCGCGTAATGGCCGAGTTCGCGCTTCAGAAATTCCCGCACGTCCTGCTCGCTGCACGATTCGGCGATATTGCGCACGGTCAGGTTCATGCGGCCTACCCTCGCCGCGCCTGACGGTCCGTCCGGCCGTCATGGCTTGAAATGCGCACCGGTCGCAGCGCGGCACGCTGCTTCGCCTGAGCCGCGGCGAGTGCGCGAAGCGCGACGACGCCGGTCGCGCCGGCCAACCCCATAGCGAGCCATGACAAGTAGAAGGCCATCGTTCAAATCTCCTGTGCGAATTTTGTCCTGTTGTCAGGATAGCCCGCTTCGACATCGGACACACTAGACGCAGTGTCCTCGTCGATGCACTGTACCTGAATCAGTCGCGCCAACCCTAAATAAGCATCAGCTGCTTCAGCAGCCGGCATGCCTGGCCGGCCCCGGCCTGGCACGAAGTTGTATCGTCGAAGGCATCGTACGGGGGACGTGGGCGAAGGCGGACTGATTGCGCCGATCAGTCCGCCGCTTGCACGTTCGCCGCGCTCACCCACCAGGCATTCTTGCCCTGCGGCAGACGGACCAGCACGGCGGAAGGATCGTCGACGCCGTCGTCGGCGATCTGGCACACCGGCAGGCCGTCGGGCAGACGCTTCACTTCGCCGGCGGCCTCGAATAGCGCGATGCGCCGCGCATTCAGCGGGCGCAGTTGCCGATACACGTCGAAGCTGAGCGCCGCGGGCACGTCGCCGCGAATTTCGAGCGCATCGGCGCGCGCGCAATGCGCGGGCGCGGCGGCAACTGCGGCGGCGCTGCCGCTCAGGCAGCCGATCGTCAGCGCAACGGCGGCGAGACGGGAATGGGTCATCGTGTTTCTCCGAAAAAAGTGAGGGGGCAGCGAACCGTCGTTTCGCGAGGAATGCGCGGGCGCGCCGATGCGCGACGCGCTCAACGCGGGCTCTCACGCTGACGCACGTCGCCGCGCCGGCTGTCTTCGCTGTCGACGCCATCGTCGTCGCCGGTCGCGACGTCGAGCCGGCTCACGTCGCAGGACGCCTGGCCAAAACCCGCATGTACCGCCGACCAGTTGCCGACGATCGCCGCTTGCGCCTGCGCGAGACTCAGCTTGCCTTCGCAGACACAGCGCTTGAGCATCGCCGCCGCGCGCGCCTTGCGACGCTCACCCTGCGGGCCGGCCCACGGCAACAGATCGAGATTGGCCGGCGCATCGGGCGATCCGCCGAGCACGATCGGCACGCGCCGGTCGAGCGCGAGCCCGGCGCCGTCATCCATCTCGATGCCGCGCGCGGCAAGCATGCGATCCTTGTGCGCCACCAGTTCGTCGAATGGCGGCGCGACGGTTTCCGCATAACCTCGGCGGCAAATCGTTTGGCCGATCGACTGCTGGGTCACGCGTTCGTCGAGCACGGCGCTCTGTTGCGCGACGGCGTCCCCGATGAACAGCGCGAGCAGCGCGCCGACGCTGACGAGCAGCGTACGATGCGTCGCGCGCACGCGCGGGCAAAAGACGCGCTTGCGCGCGAGCCGCGACGCGTTGGCCACGTCATTGCTGCGGGTAGTGTCGCGGGAAAGACCGCGCCGATGTGTGTCTGCGATGCCTGCGTTCATTCGTCTGCGCGCCGGCGGCGGCACGCGGTAATCCAATTCGCCAGGCAATTAAAACACATTCAATCTGGATAGTACAAAAGCCGCATATGGCTGCGCGCGTGCCCGACCGATTCGGCGGGGCCCGCGCGCAGCTTGCCGCCGCTACTTCGCAACCCGCGCCTGCAAAGCGCGGATCCGCCCGAGCGCTTGCGCGTTCGACACTGTCGCTTCGTACATCTTTGCGAGGTCGGCTTTCAGCGCGGTGCGCGAACCGCCGTCGAGATAGACCATATGCCCCGACGGATAGAATCGCGCCGACAGGTTCTGCCGCACCTGCTGACTGAGCAGCGGCATTTGCTGCAGATCGAGCACGGTCTGATAGAACGGCGTGACGAAATCGAAGAAGCCGTTCGCCGATAGCACCTTGAGGTCGGGATTGAGCGCCATCACGGCCGCAAGATCGCCGGCGGTGTACAGAATGATGTCGCCTTTCGAGTCGACGCCCTTTTGCGCGCCGGTCGGATCGATATGGCTGAAATCCCAGTACTTGAACGCCTGATCGTTGAGGTCGGTGAACGACGAGTTCGACGTGTACTTCAACTGCTCGTTCAGATACACGTTCCACATCGTCGTGTAGACGCCGGTAACAGCCGTCATCGTCGGATCGTTGCCGCCGGAGTTCGGGTCGATCTTGCCGGCGATGCCGGTGTCGATTGCGGTCACGCGGCCGTCGTAGGCGCCGAGCGCGAGGCCTTGCGACTTCAGCAACGTGGTCAGGAACAGCGAATTGCCGCGGCTGTCGTAGCCCGCGATGTCGAGGCTCCACGCGAGCAGCGTCGTTTTGTCGATGCCGGTGTATTCGCTGAGTTTTTCGACGGTCGCCGAATCTGTGGTCGGAAACTTGCGCAGCGCGGCCAGGTAGTCGGTGCGCGCGAATTGCGCGACCTCCTCGGCGAACGCGCCGAGATCGGTCGGGCGCGGCGCGGCGCCGAGCTTCTTGTGATACCACGCGTCCGCGGCCGCCGTGGGCAGCGCGCCGACCGGATTGCCCGATTGCGTGTAATCGAGAATCGACGATTGCAGCGTGATGCCGTTCAGATCGACCCCATCCTCGTGCAACCGGTACGCGAGCACGCAGCTACGAGCGGTGCCGTAGGACTCGCCGAACAGATACTTCGGCGAATTCCAGCGGTTGTTCTTCGTCAGAAAACGCTTGATGAACTGCTTGATCGAATCCGCGTCCTGATCGACGCCCCAGAAGTCGCGATTCTTCTTCGGCGCGATCGCCGCCGAATACCCGGTGCCGACCGGGTTGATAAACACGAGGTCGCTTTTGTCGAGCAGACTGTCCGGATTGTCTTCAAGTGAATACGGCGCGGGCGGTGTGAAGCCCGGCATCGACGTTTTGATGCGGCTCGGCGCGAACGAGCCTAGCAGCACGAATACTGACGAGGACCCCGGGCCGCCGTTATAGAAGAACGTGACCGGCCGCGTCTCCTCCGTCTGATTGTCCTGCGTGAACGCGACGTAGAACATCCTCGCCGACGGCTGCGAGCTGCTCGGATCGACGATCACCAGATGGCCCGCAGTCGCCGTGTAGTGGATCTGGTGTCCGCCGATCGTCACCGAATGATGCGTGATCGCGGCCGTCTCGACCGTTTCGGTGACTGAATCGTCCGGGCCGTTGCCATAGGCAACCGGATCGAATAGCGGCTGGTCGCCGGCCTTGTGCGGCGCGCTTGTGGCGGTGAGCGCGCCTGACGAGGCCACGGTATGTGTGTTGTGCGGCGAATGCTGACTACCGGAAGCTGATTCTGTATTCATGATCGCTCCAAGGGTTCGTTTTACGTGCCGTGCGTCTTCGTTCTTACGTCTTGTCGTTGTGTTATGGGCTGTGTTGCAGACTATAGTGCGCCCGCCACCTTCGCGCCATTGGGACTGCCAAGTCCGGTGCAGGCGTCCCAGCCCTTCGACGCCGCGAAGCTGCCGTTGTTGCCCTGCGTAATGTCGTTGCACACGCCCGGCGCCTTGTACAGCTTCGCGTTGACGAAGCCGGCCGGCTGTCCCTTCGCCGCGTTGATGCGCGCGATCAGCGCCGCCCACAGCGGCGCGACCGCGCTGGTGCCGCCCACCACCGTTTGCGTGCCGTCGATCAGCACGTCGTAGCCGGTCAATGGCGACGCATCGCCCGCGACATCCGGCACGCCGCGTCCGCTGAGCGGCTGGCTGCCGCTCCCCGTCGCCGTGGCCGACAACCCCCCCTGCCACGCCGGTACCGGAAACGCCGTGCTGACGCCGCCGCCACTCGCACCGCCCTGCGCGCCGTCGTTCCACACGACCTCGCGCGTGATCGCCGAACCCGACGCGCTCAGGTGCGTGCCGCCGCAGGCGAGCACGTACGGGCTCGACGCCGGGAAGTCGACCGCGTCGCCGCCGCCCGAGCCGTCGCTCGACCCGCTGTCGCCCGAGGCCGCGCAGACCGTCACGCCGAGCGCCGCCGCGGATTGCAGCACGCTATTGAGCGCCTGCATCGACTGGCTGGTCCAGACCGATTCCGGCGCGCCCCAACTGATCGAGATCACCGACGGCTTGTTGGTCGTGTCGTGCACCGCGCGGCTCACCGCGTCGATGAAGCCGGCGTCGCTGTTCTGCGTGAAGTACACGGCGATGGCCGCGCGCGGCACGATCGCACCGACGATCTCGATGTCGAGCGTGACCTCGCCGTCCGGCCCGTTCGGGTCGCCGCTCGGCTGGTTGCCGGCCTGATCGACGCCCACCGGGGTCACGGTCGGCTCGCTCACGCCGAGGCTCGAGAAATAGGTTTTTAGGTCCGACGTGTTGTAGCCGCCGCCAAGCTCGATGATGCCGACGCACTGGCCGCCGCCGTCACCTTGCGGAAACTGGTAAAGCGACGCGAGCTGCGGCGGCGTGTACGACACCTGCAGGGCGCGCGCCGGCACGAACGGCGGCCGGATGCGAAAGTGCGGCCGCGCCTGCGGCCGGTTGTCGAGCCCGAGCACCGCTTCGACGACGCCATGCAGATCGTCCGGCACGCTGATCGCGCCGGCGCGGCCACGGAACTGGCCGGCCACGTGGTGCTGGTAGAGCTCGAGCTTGACCTCGAACGCGCTCTGGAACTGCGCGATGGTGCCGCTTAGCAGAACCGAGCGCGCCGCCGAATCTTCGCGCGCGACGGTGAGCCCATGCGCGGCCGCGAAGGCGCGGACCTTCCCGATGTCCTCGGGCGCCGCGCCGTAGTCCTGGGCGAGCGCCTCGCGCGACAGCGGCTTAACGCTCGCGTCGCCGGCCGCGATGCGTTTCATCAATGCGTCGAACTGCGCCTGCTGCTGGCGGCGCAGTATCACGAAGACCTCGATCCGCTCGGCGGGATCGCATTGCCCGATGACCTTCGTGCCCTGCTCGACCTTCCGCTCGCTGCCCGGCAATGCATGCTTGGTGACCATGGTGTCAATTCTCCTGTTTGCGTGGCGGCGCACACGATCTCACACGACCGCGTGGCCCGGCGACGGGCAAGCACGCCACGCGCCTGCATGGGCGCATCGTTTCGCGATACGCCAGCAGGGGTTGATCAAGAACTTCTTCCAAGCGTCCGACCAAGGCATTCGAACACAGTTCCGGCGCGCGCGGCAGTCGTCCGAATGGCTAACGCGCGGCTGTGGATGCGGCACGCTATGATGCTGAAGCGGCATTCCCGCCGTTTCATTGCCGCGCGCGCCGTCTGCGCGCACGATCGAGAAATCAGAGGAACCCATGTCAATTTCGATGTATCAAGCATCACTGCCTGTGCTGATTCGCGGCCTCACGAATCTGCAGGCGATCCTGGGCAAAGCCGAGGCGCACGCCGCCGCGAAGCAGATAGAGCCGGCGGTGTTCACGAATGCCCGGCTCGCGCCGGACATGCTGCCGCTCGTACGCCAGGTATATATCGCGAGCGATACCGCGAAGGGTTGCGCGGCGCGCCTTGCCGGCGTGGAGCCGCCGAAGTTCGAGGACGTCGAGCAGACTTTCGACGAACTGCGGGCCCGTATCCAGAAGACGATCGATTACCTGAAGGAATTCAACGCGGCGCAGATAGACGGCTCGGAAAGCCGCACGGTCACGCTGAAAATGCGGCCGGGCCCGATCGAGTTCACTGGATCGTCATATCTGTTCGGTTTCGTGCTGCCGAACTTCTTTTTCCACGTGACGACCGCGTACGACATCCTGCGTCATAACGGTGTCGAGCTCGGCAAGCTCGACTATCTGGGCGGATTGCCGCAGTAAAGGAAGCGGGCGGGTCGTCGATCGCGCGGCGCCGCGCTCACGCGTGCAGGCGCGGCTGGAATGCGATCACCGCCATGCCGGCCAGCGTCAGCGCGGCGCCAGCCGCGTCCCACAGCGTGGGTCGCACCTCGTCCACGACCCACAGCCACGCAATCGCGACCGCTACGTACACGCCGCCGTAGGCCGCATACACGCGGCCCGCGGCGGTGCCATGCAGCGTCAGCAGCCAGGCGAACAGCGCAAGGCTTGCCGCACCTGGCAGCAACAGCCATGCGGAGCCGTCCTCCTTTAGCCAGCGCCATGGCAGGTAGCAGCCGAGAATCTCGGCAACAGCGGTCACGACATACAGCAGGAAGGTTTTCATCGACGGACGTGAGAAGGTGGGTTTTCATCGACGGACGTGAGAAGGTGGTTGTGTCGCAGCGGGTGGGCGCGCCCGCCTGTTCTGCAGCGCACCGGTCTCGCGGCCCGCTGCGCTATCGGCTTTATTAACACAATCACCTGGCACTGAAAAAGTAAGCGGTCGGCGACGCCCGTCGCCCGCTGACCGCAACGCCGAGCCTCAATCCAGCGAAAGCCGCAGCGCAAAGCCGATCAACGCAGCCGAAAACGTCCACCGCTGCACCGTCTGCGCCAAAGGATGGGCGCGCAGCCAGTTGGCGATGCGCGCTGCCCCGATCGCATACAACGCGTCGAAGCATACGCCGATCGCGAGCAGCACGACGCCGAGTTCGATCATCTGCCACACCACAGGCCCCGCTTCCGGCCGCACGAATTGCGGCAACAGCACCGAGCAGAACAATAGCGCCTTCGGGTTCAGCAGATTGGTCAGCAGACCTTTGACGAACGCGCTCCGCAACGGCCGCGACGCGTCGGCCGCTTGCGTGTCGCGTGAACCGGCGGGCAACGCGAACCCGGGCGAGAGGAAGATCTGAATGCCGACCCACGCGAGATAGATCGCGCCGGCATAGCGCACCGCGTCGTACAGCCACGGCGCGTTGCGCAGCAGCGCCGCCATGCCGCAGGCCGACAGCGTCACGTGGGTCGCGCGCGACACGCCGAGCCCCGCGGCCGCCGCGAAGCCGCTGCGCACGCCGCGCGCGATGCTGGTTTGCAGGATCAGCGCCATGTCCGGCCCAGGCACCGCATAAACGACGATCAATGCCGCCACATAGACGGCCAGCAGGTGAGCGGAAATCATCGGAGCCTCCTTGTTCTTCGAGGCTCCATGTTGCTATCGGATGTGGAGGGTTTGCTGGCGATTTTCTGTTCCGCACATCTCCGCAATGGTGGAATGCGCTAATATTTCGTCATCCTATGGCGTCTTCCACCCGCCCTCAACAACCACCTCCGGACCATGCCCGCCGACGACCTCGACAAAACCGATCGCGCGATTCTCGCCGCGCTGCAAAACGACGGCCGCATGTCGAATGCGCGTCTCGCCGAGATGGTCGGCCTCAGCGAGACACCGTGCGCGCGGCGTCTGAAGCGCCTGGAGAAGGATGGTTATATCGACCGCTACCGCGCGGTGCTGTCGCGCGCCGCGCTGGGTCTGGGCGTGGTCGCATTCGTGCATGTGCGCTTCGCGGTGCACGACCGCGTGGTGGCGACGCGCTTCGAGCGCGAGGTGCAGGCGATCCCGCGTATCCTGTCGTGCCACAACGTATCGGGCAGCGCCGACTACATCCTGCAGATCGTCGCGCGCGACCTCGACGACTACGGCACGTTCATGCGCGACGAACTGCGCGGCCTGCCGGGCGTGACGTCGGTCGAATCGGCCTTATCGTTGCGCGAAGTGAAAGCGTATGGCGGTCTGCCGCTCTCCTGAGCGCGAACGTGGCATAGTCACCCGTTAGTCCCTTTTTGAGGCGGCGCGAGCCGTTCCGACGCAATCCGACGACCCCGGAGTTCTCATGGATCACGACAAGGCGCGAGCCGAAGAAACGGCCGCAATGGATCGCGTGTTGACCGCGACCACGCGCGTGCAGACGGCGTTCGCGTCGTTGCAATCGCAATTCCCGCCGGCCGGCAGCGGCAAACCCTCGCAATTTGCGCTGCAGACATTCGACGCCGCGCTGCAGGAACTCGAAGACGCGCAGGCCGCGTTCGACGAACTGCTCGGCGATCTGCTCGACGGCAATCGTTGAGCGCTAGCGGGCGTTAGGCCGGCGTGTAGCCGGCTTCCCGCACGCTTCGCGCCGCCGCAGGCGCATCAACGCGCGTCCGTCTCCACCACCGGCTCGCAGAGAATCGGAAAGTTGATCGAATTCGCGACGTAGCACTTCTGATGCGCGACGTGATGCAGATGCGCGGCCCGTTCGACGTCACCGCCCGCGCGGATCGTCACGCGCGGGCGCAGCACGATCTGCGAGAAGCGACCTTCCTGCGCGGTGTCGAGCATCGTGCCTTCCGCGTCGTCGCGATAGTCGAGCACGACGATGCCCGCGTCAGAGCACAGATGCAGATACCACAGCTTATGACACGCGCTCGCCGACGCGACCAGCAGCTCCTCGGGATTCCAGCGCGTCGCGTCGCCGAGAAACGCCGGGTCCGACGAGCCCGGAATGTCGGGCTTGCCGCCAGAAGCAATCACGTGATCGCGGCCGTAGTCGCGGTAGCCGGACGTGCCGCTGCCACGGTTGCCGGTCCATTGCACCGATACGTGGTATTTGTGTTCGCCGTGCGCCATTCGCTTCCCCCGGTGGTCGGATCGGACCTGCATTCTATATGCGCTGCGCTAGCGCGGCGGCGCCGCGCGGCCGCTCACGTTCGGCGCGCGCGGGTCCGGATTCATGTACAGCGCCGTGCCGTTCGCGCGCATGTTGTTGGGTGCGGCACCCGAGCCGGTCGCGCCACCGGAGCCGAGGCCATACGAGCCGCCCGCCGACATGCCGGGCCCCGGCACGGCACTCGGGCTGACGCCAGTACCGATGCCCATCGCGCCGCCGACAGCCGCATTGCCGGTGCCCGCGCTAGTGCCGGCATTGGTGCCCGCACGGGTTCCGTTTTGACTACCGCCAGAATTGCCCAGTTGCTGGGCCTCTACCGCCCGCACGGCTCCAACCGCCAACAGAGCCGCAAGCAACACCAACCGCACGATCCCACCTGTTGCTGTCTTCATAGCTACCTCCGAGTGCATCGATCCGCCGAGCCACGACATCCATTCTGAGCCGATCGCCCGAGCGATGCAGCGGCGCCGCTCCCGCCCGCGCCCACGGCAATTCTGTGCGCGTTATGATCGGTCGTTACGCTCGAACGGCCGACCGCGCACGATGGAGCACGCCTACATCCACCTTTTGCATCTGCTCGCCGGCCACTCGACGTGGATGCTCGCGGTCGTGTTCCTCGCCGCTTTTCTCGAAGCGATCGCGGTGATCGGCACCTTCATTCCCGGCAGCACCGCGATGTTCCTCGCCGGCGCGCTGACGGGCACCGGCACACTGAGTCTTGCGTGGGTCTTCGCGTGGGCGATCGTCGGCGCGGTCGCCGGCGACGGCATCAGCTTCTGGCTCGGCGATCGCTACAAGGAACGCATCGTCATTCTGTGGCCGTTGCGCACGCATCCCGGCGTGCTCGACGCGGGTCAACGCTTCTTTCTGAAGCATGGCGCGAAGAGCGTCGCGCTCGCCCGCTTCATCGGCCCGTTGCGGGCGATCGTGCCGGTCGTCGCGGGCATGATGGGCATGCGGCCGCTGCGCTTCTTCGCGATCAACGTGCTGTCCGCGTTGCTGTGGGCGCCCGCGCACATCCTGCCCGGCGTCGTATTCGGCGCGTCGGTGCTGCTCGCGGGCGCGGTGTCGTTCCGGCTCGTCGTGATCATCGCGATGCTGGTGTGCATCGTTTGGCTCAGCTTTCGCGGCGCAGGGTTTCTGATGTCGCACGCGAACGCGTGGTCGAGCGCGGCGGGCCGTCGTCTCGGCAGTTGGGCATGCCGCCATCCGGGTCCGCTCGGGCGGGTCGCGCGGCGCATGCTCGACCCCGACACGCCCGATGCGACCCACCTCCTCGTGACGTCGCTAATCGTGCTGATGGCCGGCGCGCTTTTTTTCGGGGTCCTCGAGGATGTCGTCAGCGGCGATCCGCTGACCACCGTCGACCTGTCCGTCTATCATTTCCTGCAATCGGTGCGCACGCCGTGGGGCGACTCGGTGCTCGCGGCGCTCGGGACGCTCGGCAGCGGCATCACGCTGATCGCGCTGATCGTCACGGTTGCCCTATGGATGGTATGGGAGCGGCGCTGGCGCACGATCACCTACTGGCTCGCGGCGGTCGCGTTTTCGCAGCTGCTGATTCTCGGGCTGCAACTCGCGATGCGCCGCGCTCCGCCCAATGAGCTGGTGACGAGCCACTTCGTGTTTCCGAGCAATCACGTCGCCGCGACGGTGATCGTCTATGGCTTTCTCGCGTTCCTGCTCGCGCGCCGGGTCGGCAAGCTCGAAGGCGTGCTGGTTGCGGGGGCGAGCATCATCGTCGTGATCGTGGTCGCGCTGGCGGGGGTCTACTTCGGCCGCTACTGGGTGTCCGACGCGATCGGCGGGGCGGCGCTCGCGTATGTGTGGGTCGCGCTGATCGCGCTGACGGCGATCTGGCGGCATCCGCAGCCGCCGCCGCAGCGCCGTTTGATGCCGCTCGTGGTGCTCGCGGTCGTGGCGCTCAGCGTTGGCCTGCAGCTCGGCGTCGCGATGCCGACGCCGCCGGACAGCGCGCCGCAACCGCCGCCCGTGCAGCTCACGCAGGCTCAGTGGCAGCACTCCGAGTGGAAGCGTCTGCCGTGCTTTCGCTCCGATATGGGCGGTGATCGCAAGGAGCCGCTGACGCTGCAATGGGTATCGGAGCCTGCTTCGATACGCGAGCAGTTGCGCGCGCAGGGCTGGGTCGAGGGCACCGACGTGTCTGCGCACAGCCTGCTGTCACTCGCCTCGCCCGACGTCGCGGCCGTGTCGCTGCCGGTGCTGCCGAAGCTGAACAACGGCGTGCCATCGTCGCTGGTCTTCATGCGGCCCGGCGAATCGCGCGAGGAGCGCTACGTGCTTCGCTTGTGGCCGAGCGGCTACACGGTCGACGACGGCACGTCCGCGGCGCCGCTGTGGGTCGGCGCGCTTGCTCACGAGCGGCTGACGCGGCCGTCCTGGCCGCTGAACATTCTGCACATCGAGCGCGACGCGAGCCCGTCCGAAGCGCGCACCAGGTCGGGCGCCGGGCTCGGCGCGACGGTCCTCGCGGAGGTCGATTGTCGAGGCGTGCCGGTGTCGCTGCTCGTCTCGCCGACGGAGTGAGCGGCATGTCCAGGCATCCGGGGAAGCCCAAGGCACCCCCAACTCAACGATTCGATAAAGGAGACAACCGTGGGCCGCTTTGCGACCGAACGACTCGATGACGCGTCTATGGGCAATTGGCGTCACGCGCGAAGCGCCTGTTGCGCCATATGCCGCGGGTGAGCGAACTCGAAAATGCGTCCGCGCCGGAGCGATACCGGCAATTCGCCTATTGAAGAAAGCATTCAGCCGTCCCATTCGCCGCGCAACGAATTGCCGAAAAAGCGACTCGCCGATTGACGCGCAATTGCCATAACGAAAATGACTGATCCGGCGACGGGAAATACCAGCTCGCGATTGACACGCGATTTGACATTAAACCTTCGTTGCGCAAATGCAACGACACGTCCGCATTACCCGCATTTCCGCCCGCTATTTGCTCCGATAGCGCTGCTGATTCTTTTTTCCACTCACGCAATAGGTAATGGCACTGGCAGAATGGGCAAAAATCCGGATTGCGGGAACCGGCATGCGTCGGCGTTTCCGAAAGAAACACGCCGGCCCTGATTCTGTACCCAATTGCGCGCTTCAACCCTATCGTCTGATTGCGACCCGAACTCGTAGACCAATAGGAGCTCCCTGTGCGGAATCGATTGATGTCTCGCGTGAAGAAGGACCGCCAGTTCGCCGTGCGCAGCCACCGCTCGCGAGTTCCCGGATTATCCTCAAGTCCATTTTCCAGCTCGTTTTCCAGCTCGTTTTCCAGCTCATTCTCCAGGCTACTGCCCCGCTTATCGCTTTGCATCGGCGCGCTGGTGCTCGGCAGCTACTCTGTGTATAGCGTCGCTGGCGTTTCCGTCTTGCGTCCGCCGCGCGAAGCGCTATCGAGCAGTCCGCTCGAAGTGACGGTCGTCTATGCCGGCGATCAGCCCGGCGGCACCGAAGTCGACGTGCCGGCGCAATTGACCATCGCGATCAGCAATGCCGACACGATGCCGCACCGGTTGACGCTCACGCGCGAAAGCGGCGCGCCCGATCATCTGAAGCTCGCCGCCGGCGAAATGAAGGCGGTCCGCTATACCGGCAGCTGGCCCGAATGGGCGCGCGGCGCAATGCAGATCGACGTGCCGGAACTCGACGTGTCGCCATCGTATGTGCTGCTGACGCGTCCGCGGCACTCCGGCAACGACGCGGCGCTCGCGTCGGCCGGCAATGCACATGGAACAATGGCGGCAAGCACGGCGAGCGGCGAACCGTCGTCGACCAGCTTGATCGCGTCGTCGCCCGCACCGTCGCGACCCGATGCGCCGGTACCGCAAATCAACACTTTCCTGAGCCGCTTTTCCGCGTACGAACCGACCTATTTCGCCGATGGCTCGAACGGCGACAACCTCGCGAAATTCCAGCTGAGCTTCAAGTTCCGTCTGGTCATTCCGGACGATCCGCGCTCGCGTGGGTTGGTGGACAACCTGTACTTCGCTTATACGCAAACCTCGTTGTGGGATATCCGCGAGTACTCGGCGCCGTTCCGCGACACCAGCTATAAGCCGGCACTCTTCTACTATCTCGAAGACACCGGCTGGAAGAGCAAGTGGTGGAGCAGGATGGGCATGATGGCCGGCTACGAACACGAATCGAACGGCCGTGACGGTCCCGAATCGCGCGGCATCGACATTCTCTTCGTGAAGCCGATCTGGGATTTCGGCGATCTCAACGGCTACCATCTGACGGTCGCGCCGAAGATTTATTACTATGCGCACGTCGCTGGCGAGAACCACGACATCGCCGACTATCGTGGCTATGTGGACCTGCGGCTCATCTACGGCAGTCACGACGGCTGGCAACTGGACACGACACTGCGCAAAGGAACGCGGGGCGGCAAAGGCAGCGTCGATACGCAGTTTACCTATCCATTAGCTAAGCTGATCAATAGCCGCTGGGGCGGGTACCTGTGGCTTGGCTTCTTTTCCGGTTATGGCGAGGACCTTCTCGACTACAACCAGCATCGCTGGATGGCGCGAATCGGCTATAGCATCACCCGCTAATCCGGAGTTCGCCTGAGATGCAAGCAAAGGACCGTCGAGCGGTCCTTTTTGACATTCAATTACGGCGCGCGACGCGCCGTAATACATCGAAAGTTTTACCGACATTCTTTCAGAAGTTCGCCCAAAGCCGATTCCCAGCCGGCGGGCAGCTCTTCTCAGAGCGCTCTTGAATGCCTGTGTGCACGAACAGACGGGCGCATTCGCGCGGATTTCTCTAGAGTTGATGGGTCGCCGGTCCGACCGGCTGGCCACGCCGCGCGCTGACTTTTCCAGCGTCTATTCAAAACCAAGGAAAAACCAATGAAAACCGCTCTCCTTCGAGACGTGTCAATTGTTTCAAACGAGCCAACCGGACTTCTTTTGCATCGGAATAGTGCACCGATCGAGCTCAAACACGAAATTCGCCCGGAGCAGATCCGCGATAGCTTGCCGACCCGTCAGGGGGGTGTCGGTTTTCTGTTTCACGCGACCGACTGGGAAACTCTTTCATTTTCTTTTCATAACGTTCGCGAACGAAGCGAATCGTTCGAAGAGGAATTGTGGAAAACCAGGCCTTTCATCGCGTCGCCGATCTATTCAGGCTCGCAGGTGATCGGAGCGAATATCGCGTGCCCGGTGCCGCTGGAAATGTGGCTCGGCAGCCCGCGCGGCATCAAGCGTTTTCGCGAGACGCAATTCTTTCCGGCGCTCGAACTCGCCAGAAAGGCGGGCTTGAACATGGTCGCGATGGGCGCGTCGACGCCGTACGCGTGCAATTACGGCGCGCTGCCCCGGCCGATCAAGCCGCCGCACATTACCACCGGGCACGCGGCGACCGCGGCGATGCTGAAGGACTGGGCGATGCATTGCTGCGAGCAGCTCGACCTCGAACTCGGCAACACGAAGCTCGCGCTGTTCGGCGCGGCCGGCCGGCTCGGCACGACGGTCGCGAAGTATCTGCTGTACAAGGATGCGCCCAAGGAGCTGGTGTTGATCGATCTGCCGGACAAGATCAACCTGCTGATCGATCAGGCGAAGGAACTGCTCGCGTCGGACCTGCTCGGCAAATCGAAGGTCTCGGTCCATACCTTCAGCCCCGACACGCCGCTGCCGGACTTCGACGGCGCGATTCTCGCGAGCAGTACGAGCGTGCCTTACCTTACCGCGGCCGATCTCAAACGCGCGCAATTCTGGATCGACGACTCGCATCCGCGCGCCGCAAGCGTCGAAGCGGAACTCGCTTCTCGCGGTCACACGCTCTATATTGAATGCTTCGCGCGTGGCCCCGCCGGACTCGACACCGCGTTCCCGTTCAGGCTGCCGTCCACGCGCGACTGCTACACCTGTTTCGCCGAAGGTTATTCGGCGTGGCAGGAAGGGATCGCATCGGATTTCATCATCGGCAGCCCGCCCGTGTGGTCGGTCTCTTATACTCATGGTCTTCTGAAGAAGTACGGCTTTTCGGTCGGACCGTTCCACGGCAAGAACGGCGATTCGCTCGCCGAAGTCGTCGCAGCAGAACAATGCAATACGCATGAAATGATGGGGTCCTGATGAACTTGGAGGCCTGATGGCGATACCGCGCGAAAGCATGCGGGATATGCTGGAAAGAAGCAGGTTCGCAATCCGATGGGGAGGCGCACTCGGCCTCCTGTGTCACCCCATCTATTACGTCGTCTGGACCTACATCCTTCCGCAGCCCTACGATAACCTGCTGCTGCGGCTCAGCGCGGCGGCCGTCTGCGTTCCGCTGCTGTTCCATGCACGCTGGCCGAGGCGCTACAACCCCGCGCTGCTGGTCTACTGGCATTGCTGCCTGATCTACGTGCTGCCGTTCGTCTGCACGTTCCTGACCGTCAGAAACGGTTTCTCCACAATGTGGATGATGACCGAGGTCATGATGATCTTCATTCTGGCGCTGTGTATCGACAACCCGCTGCTGCTGATGACCTGCATCGGAATCGGTGTGTTTTCCGGCGGGCTCGCAGGCGTGCTGAGCGCGCCGACGCCGGTCGTTCTCAGCGCGCAGGACAAGTCCAATCTCGCGCTGCTGCCGGTGGTCGTGCTGTGCAGCATGGCGTTCAGTCACGCGATCAGCAAGGGACGCATCTTCGTCGAAAAGAACCGTGCGTTGCAGGCGCTCGCGGGTTCCATCGCGCACGAGATGCGCAATCCGCTGAGCCAGTTGCGGCACGTGCTCGACCGGGTCGAAGAAGCGCTGCCGGCTGCGAGCGAAGCGGGCGCGGCGCCCACGCTGACGGACGGCACGGCCTCGCTGATGTACAACCATCTCGCGCAGGGGCAATTGTCGATCGAGCGCGGCCTGCGCATCATCGCGATGACACTCGACGAAGTCAGCGCGAAATCGATCCGCCCGGACAGCCTCAGCTACCTGCATGCGGCCGCGACCACCCGCAAGGCGCTCGCCGAATATGGCTTCGACAACGACAGGGAACGCGCGAAGGTAAGCCTCGTCGTCAGGCGCGACTTCGTGTTCAAGATCGACGAGACGGTCTATCTGTTCACGCTCTTTAACCTGATCAAGAACGCGCTGCATCACGTCGTCGCGTATCCGCAGGCGACACTGACCTTGACCGTCGACCACGACTCGGTAATCGTGCGCGACACCGGCCCCGGCATCGCGCCGGAGATCCTGCAGCATCTGTTCGAGCCGTTTCGCACGGCCGGCAACTCGGGCGGCACCGGGCTCGGGCTCGCATACTGCCAGCGCGCGATGCGCGCGTTCGGCGGCAGCATCGACTGCGAATCGGAATCCGGCAAGTTCACCGCGTTCACGCTGCGCTTTCCGCCGGTGGCAGCCGACGAGGTCGCGGAGCACGAGCGGCGCCTGTTCGAACGCGCGATGCCGGCGTTCAAGGCCAGGCGCGTGCTCGTCGTCGACGACGACGACACGCTGCGCGCCCGCACCCGCCGCGTGCTGACGAAGGCCGGCGCCTATGTCAGCGAGGCGTCGAACGGCGAACTCGCGCTCTCCGCCTTGCAACGCGTACCGCTGTATGACCTCGTGCTGATGGACATCAGCATGCCTGAGATGGACGGCTACGCGGCCACCGAGCGCATCCGTGCCGCGCGCGATTGCCCGAACCGCAACGTGCTGATCGCCGCCTATACCGCCGAGCCGGGCAACGCGGTGCGGCTGCGCGCGAGGCGCGCCGGCATGGACGAGATCATCAGCAAGACGTCGAATGTGCAGGAGCTGATCACCGCGGTGCAGGCCCTCTTCGACAACGGCGCACGGCATTTGCAGGGCGAGCCCCCTGACGGCTTCGCCGGCAGGACGTTCGTGATCGCCGACGACGACACCTACAGCCGGCTCGTCGCGAAGGCGTATCTGGAACGCTGCGGCGCGAGCGTCATCGAAGCCGACCACGGTCAGGCGGTGCTGACCAGGCTGCACGAAGACGGTTTTATCGATGCGATCCTGATGGACATGAACATGCCGGGTATGAGCGGCATCGACACGACGAAGTCGATCCGCGCGCGCACCGATGCCTATGCGACGGTGCCGATCATCGCGCTGACCAGTCATTCCGATAGCGAAGCGGTGCAGGCGTGCTTTGCCGCCGGGATGAACGAGGTGTTGATCAAGCCCGTGCAGGCCGGCTCGCTGTATGCCTGTCTCGCGCGGCAGTGCGGCACGCGCGGCGCGCTGGTTACGGACGCGCCACAACGAATCGTGGAAACCGCGGGCGCCACGGGGCAAACGGATTTTGCGGCGACGCCGGTGGCGTTGACTCCAGCTGTCAGCGCGCCCGCGTCCGCGATCATCGCCGAAGAAAACCTGCTCGACGAACCGCACCTCGAGGAACTGGTCTCGCTCGATCTGCTCGACGAATCGTTCCTGGGCGGCATCGAACAGATTCGCTTGCTCATCGAGCGGCTCGCGGCAAACAGCACGGCCGTGGACATCAAGGCGACGCACGTAAGCTTGCACGCGCTGCTTGGTGTCAGCGGCAACATCGGCGCGAAGGCGCTGCATCGCTACGCGCGGCAGATCTATCCACGCGTGATCGCCGGTGAGTGGCCGGTTGAAACCGACTGGCTCGCGCGGATCCGCACGTTGGGCGCGCGCTCGACCGATGCATTGGAGCGGTATTACGCGTCGACGAAAGGCCAGCGCGCTCATCGCGACGCGCTGAGCGATTGAGCAATCTCGCAGCGCGCACCGCCAAGGGCGCGCCGTCGCCGTTAGAACTTGTGCAGCACGCCGATCGCCACCGCCAGCTGGTTCGCACCGGTCTTCACGGTCGTCGTCGCCACCGAGGTCGCCCAACCCGTCGCGCTCAGCGCGGCCTTCGAGCTGTTGATCACATACGTGATGTCGGTGTACAGCGCCGTGCGCTTCGACAGCCAGTAGTCCGCGTTGACGCCGGTGCTCAATGCGTGCGCGTCGACCCGGCGATACGCGTGGTAGTAAGTCGCGGCCGCGAGGTCCAGCGCCGGCGTCACTCGATAGCGCACGCCCGCGAACGCCATCGACTGCGGCGGCGATGCGGCGAGCGTCGACTGGACATTGTTCAGCAGCAGTTCATAGCCGCCGTACAGCGTCGCCTTGCCGAGCTGATACGACCCGCCGGCCACGTAGCGCCGCTCGCTGTCGCCCGAAGACGCGATCGCCGAGCCTTGCCGCTGCTCGTACACGAACGTCAGGTTCAGCGGCCCCTGTATATAACGTCCACCGATGTCGTACTGCTTGCCGACGCGGAACGAGCCGGCCACCGGCACGCTGTAGGTGACGGCGTCGTAGCCGAAGCTGTAGAGCGCATTCAGCTCGAACGGTCCGACGTGGCCGAGATACGAAACCGAGTTATCCGCGCGACCGACGAACTGCGCGTCCTGCGCGGAAAGGCCGTAACTCGAATAACCGAGCGGATCGAGCGCGAGGGAGTAGCGATACATCGGCGTCATCTGCCGGCCGAGCATCATCGCGCCGTAGCGGTTCGATTCGATCCCGACGAACGCCTGGCGGCCGAACAGCCGCCCCCCTTGCTGCAGCGCGCCGGTGTTCATCGCCATGCCCGATTCGAGCGTGAAAATCGCTCGCAAGCCGTTGCCGAGATCTTCCTTACCCGTGAAACCCCAACGCGAGTTCAGCCGATTGCCGCTGCCAAGGGCGACCTGCGTGCCCGACGATCCCTGCGACGTGGCAGCGTGGGTCACGTAGGTCACGCCCGAGTCGACGATGCCATACAGCGTGACCGACGACTGCGCGTGAGCCGCGCCGCTGATGCCGATACCGCACGCGAAAAGGACCGTCGACGGCCCGGCGAGAGGCTTGTGCTTCACCATGTGTCTCCTGCTGGAAATTAAATTGTTGTGTAGAGCGAGATAGCAATCGTTCGACCGCTGTCGTCAGGGAAGCGATCATTCGCGTGCAATGTGCGGGTTGACGAAGAACATCGCGACGACCGCGATGGCGGGTCCGATCGCGAGCGTGAAGAGCGCGAGCATGAACGAATGGCTCGCGCCATACAGCGAGCCGACCACCATCGGCGACACCGCGCTGCCGGACTGCCAGATCGCATTGGTCCAGCCTGCGCTCGCGCCTGCGAGACGCTTGCCGGACGCGTCGCTGATCTGTGCCATCAGCACCGGCAGATAGCCGAACGAGAACGCACCGAGAATCGGCGCGACCAGGTAGAACTGATGCACCGTCGAGCAATAGCCGAACACCAGCAGCGCGATCGCGAACGCGGTCAGGCAGCCGATCGACATCATCCGCCGCGACGCGCCGGGCAGGTCGGATATCCATCCGAGCGTCGGCTTCGCGATCACCGCGCCGATGCCGAACGACGCGACGATCGATCCGGCGACGACCGGCGCGATTCCGTATTGCCGGGTCATCAGCGCGTTGCCCCATGCACCGAAGCCGACGGTCGCCCACAACCCGCCGCAGCCCGCGATCGAAAGCGCGACCAGGTTACGGTTGCGCAACAGGCCGAGCATTTCCTGCATGGTGTTGCGCGCGGGTTTCGGTTCGTTCGACGGGCGGTTCTTCAGCAGCAGCAACGTGACGATGCCCCACGCGAACGTGACGATGCCGAGCATATGGAATGCGTTCGACCAGCCGTGGCGCGCGGAGAACGACGGCACGACCGCATTCGCGATCACGACGGCGAGCGACGTCGCGGTCGTATAGAGGCCCATGGCGCGACCACGGTCGCGCGTGAACCATGCGGGAATGATCTTCATGCCGGCCGAGTAGTCGGCGCCCGCCGCGAAACCCATCGCAGCCTGAATCATGATGCCGAATCCGAGCGAATGCGCATAGCCGAACGTGAACGTGAGCACGCCGAGCGGCAGCAGCGCGAGCGTCAGCATCGCGCGGCCGCCGAGCAGGTCGGTCAGCATGCCGCCGACCACATTCGCAATCACATAGCCCGCGTAGAAAGCGGTCACGAACGCGCCGAGCATCGACACGCTGATGCCGAGCGACGCGCCGACCGGCGCGGCCACCGTACTCCACGCAACGCGGACCACATAGCTGAGCAGAAACGCGGCCCAGACGATGAACAGCGCGACCCAGCGATACGGACTCGCGTCGGCGCTACTCGCATCCCGCGCACCGTTCGCCGTCCAGACGCTCGCGGGCACACCCTCCGACGAGGCCAGATTTTTCTCCATGACTCCTCCAATGCCGGGCGTGCCAGCGGCCCCCCGTTCTCTTTCTTTCCGATGGATGGCGCCGGCCGCCTGATGCGGCCGGGCCGGCGATTGCCGTTACAGGTCGAGCACGAGCACCCTCGACTTCGCACGTGAGCAGCACGGCAGGAACTGGTCGTTGAGGGCCTGCTCCTCTGGCGACAGAAACAGGTCGCGGTGATCGGGCTCGCCTTCGAGCACCCGCGTGATGCAGGTGCCGCAGATGCCCTGCCCGCACGACACCGGCACGTCGACGCCCGCCGCCGCGAGTGCCTGCGTGACCGTGCAATCGGCCGCAATCGACACGATCCGACCGGAGCGCGCGAGCCGCACGTCGAACGACGCGCCATCGCCCGACGGCTGCGTCGCCGCGAAGTATTCGTAGTGCAGACGCTCATCGTTCCAGCCGAGCGAGCGCGCCATGTCGAGCGCCGCGTTCATGAAACCTTGTGGGCCGCACACGTATAGATGCCGGTCCGCACCGGCGCTTGCCAGCAGCGCGTTCAGATCGAGCATGCCGTGCGCGTCGTCGAAGTGGTATTGCACGTTATCCGCCCACGACGACGCGGCGATCCGCTCGACGAACGCCGCACGGCTCTTCGAGCGCGCACAGTAATGCATGTCGAACGCCGCGCCCATCGCTGCCAGATGCTCAGCCATGCAGAGAATCGGCGTCACGCCAATGCCGCCCGCGAGCAACAGCGGCTTCGCGTCCTGCTGCGCGAGCGGGAAGTGATTGCGCGGCACACCGATGCGAATCGCGGCGCCTTCGTTCACTGCGTCGTGCATGCGCCGCGATCCGCCGCGCGACTCGGCATCGCGCAACACCGCGATCTGATACCGGTGACGTTCGGCTGGCGCATTGCACAGCGAGTACTGCCGCACCGGCCCACCCGGCACGTAGACGTCGATATGCGCGCCCGCCTCGAACGGCGGCAACTCGCGGCCGTCTACGTCGACGAACTCGAAGCCGACGATGCCGTCGGCTTCGTCGCGCCGCGCGGCGACACGCACCATCAGTGTGGAATCGGTCATGTTCATGCGGGCACCTCCGCTCACATTGCCGACAGGCCGCCGTCGACCATCAGCGTCGTGCCGGTGATGTACGACGCCTCGTCGCTCGCGAACCACAGGACCGGCCATGCGATCTCTTCGGGCGACGCCCAGCGGCCGATCAGCGACGTGTCCTGGCGCTGCGTCTTCAGCACTTCGACGCTCTTGCCCGATGCAATGGCCCGCTTCACGTGGAATTCGGTCAGCGTCGAACCGGGGCACACCGCGTTCACGCGCACGCCGTTCGCGGTCTCCTCGAACGCGAGCGTGCGGGTCATCGCGAGCATGCCGGCCTTGGTCGCGTCGTACAGGCCCATGCCCTTGCGGCCCGTCACCGCGTAGCACGACGATACGTTGACGATACTCGCGCGGCCCGCGCGACGAAGGAACGGCAGCGCCGCGCTGCAATAGTTCGACGTGCCAACCAGGTTGACCGACACCATCGCCTGCCACTCGGCCGGCGTCGCATCGGCGAGCGCGCTGTAGTTGCGCATCGCCGCGTTGTTCACCAGCACGTCGAGCCGGCCGAACGAATCGGCGGCGAGTTGCACCGCGCGCACCGCATCGGCGTCGTGCGACACGTCGGCCGCGAACGTCTCGACACGCGCGGACGGATCGGCCGCCTTCAGTTCGTCGGCAACGCGCGCAAGCGCCTCCGGGTTCGCATCGACGAGCACTACGGCGGCGCCTTCCGCGCAGAACACGCGCGCGGTCGCGGCGCCGATGCCACCCCCGCCGCCGGTGATCAGCGCGACCTTGCCCTCGAGTCTTTTACGTTGCTGCATTACATGCCGGCGCGAAGCCGGCCTCCTTTTGCGGAATAGGCGGGATGTCCAGTCGGACCGGACAAAACCACGCGGGGCCAGACCGACGTCCGGCGCGGCGATGCATCAGATCGAGTAGATCGGCTGGTCCTTGCCGTCGTGAAGATGGATCACTGCCCATTCCTGCGGCTTCTGATCGCGCGGCAGCAGCACGCCGGCCGCACGCACGCGCTGCTGGTCGGCGTCGATCGCGGGCGGATCGGTGTCGGGTACCAGCGCCGTTGCTGCCTCGTACATCATGCGGCGCGCCATCACGATCGCGCGGTCGGTCGGCAGCAGCTTTTCCTTGCTGTGGTCCTGGATCGGACCCATGCTTTCCTGCAGCGACGCGTCCTGCATCGCGAAGCCGAACACGCCCGAGTACGCGCGCTTTTCCTTCTGTGCCTGGCGGTCGATCAGGTAGTCGTTGTCCTTGTTCGCTTTCGGACGGAACGTGCCCGGCTCGTACTCGCAGTGAATGCCCTTGCCGGCGTTCAGGTCGGCCAGTTCCTGCTCGTCGAGCGGACGGTCCGGGCGGAAGTTGATGCTCCACGCCCAGCAGGTGTGATCGTCGATCGGCACCCACACGTGGCCCGCGAGCGAGTGATCGCCGAACGGCGGGATCAGCGTGTACCACGGGAACAGCCACTGCGTAACGCGCCAGTAGTACGAATCCGGCTCGCCGTTGCGGCGGCCGAACAGCGTGAGGCCGAACGGCTGTTTCTCGATCTCGAAGATCACGTTGCCGTCCGCCTTGATGTAGTCGAGCGCCTTCGTGCCCTGGTGCATCGGGTCTTCGTCGACCTCGTAGCGGTGCACGTAGGACACGTGGCTCGTGTCGATCCCGCCTTCCATCGCCTGCAGATAGTTCGATTCCTGCAGGCGCTTCGACACGAACACGTGGCTCTCGGGCAGGTTGCACCACTCGAGATCCGGCGGCGCCGGCTGGCGGTCCTTCGGACCCATGTACGCCCATACGATGCCCGCGCGTTCGATGCATGGATACGCGGTGATGCCCATGTGCTTGCACGCCTGCGGTGCGGACGGCACTTCCACGCAGTTGCCGTCGCGGTCGAATTTCAGGCCGTGATACGCGCAGCGGATGCCGTTCTCTTCATTGCGGCCGAAGTAGAGCGACACGCCGCGATGCGAGCAGAATTCGCCGATCAGCGCCGGCTGGCCTTCGGAATCGCGAAACGCAAGCAGCTTTTCGCCGAGGATCTGCACGCGTACCGGCGGGCAATCGGGCTCCGCGATTTCGCTCGCGAGCAGCACCGGCACCCAGTAGCGGCGCATCAGATTGCCCATCGCCGTACCTGGGCCCGTGCAAACCAGGGTGTCCGACATGTTCTTGTCCATATTTCCTCCGAATCCGGTTGTCCGTTGTATGAGAATGTAGTCTCATTGTACGGACAGAACAGTCGACGTCAAGTTCTTGCCGCTAGGGAGTTTCACTACAATGAGCAATCGATGCGGCCAGACGCAGAAAGGAAATTTCAAATGGAAGAAAAAAAGCCGCACGAAAACGTGCGAGCAGTCGAACGGGCGCTAGAAATTCTTCTGGCTTTCCGTCCGGGGGACAAGGAATTGACCGTCGCGGAGTTGCTGACCCGCGTGGATCTGAGTCGTCCAACGCTGTACCGGCTGCTGAACACGCTCGAACAGAATGGCTTTCTCGCGTCGTCCGGCGAGCCGCAGCGCTTCAGGCTTGGCAGTTCGGTCGCGCAACTCGCGCACGCGTGGATGGCGAACAATACGATCGCGCAACTCGCTCAGCCGATGCTGCGCGAGCTTTGGGAGGCGACATCGGAGACGGTCGCGTTGTTCGTGCCGGAGGGCACGTACCGGATTTGCGTAGCCGAACTGGAGAGTCCGCAGCCGCTCAGTTTCCGCCGCGGGGTCGGATATCGCGAAAAGCTCGTGCTCGGCGCGAGCGGCCGCACGATTCTTTCGCAGATGCCGCTGTCGGCGGACGATCTGCGGCGCTATCTGACCGATTCGAATCAGGACGTCGCGGCGCTCGCCGCCGACCTCGACGCGGTCCGCGCACAAGGCTTCGGCACCAGCCATCACGAGCTGATCGCCGGCGCAGTCGCGGTGGCCGCGCCGTTCTTCAACGGCGCGAACCAGGTGGCGGGTTCAGTGTGCATCTTCGGGCCGAGCGTGCGCGTAACCGATGAGCGGGTCGCGCAGTTCGCCGAGTTGCTCAAGCGAGAGGTGGGAAATCTGTCACGTGCGCTTGGCCAGCAAGGGGAAACCGGACGCGGGTTGGGCGGGACGCGCCGCTGAACTCGGCATCGGTGATGCCGGCCAACGACGGGAGTGTCGTCGGGAAATCGACGCTCTGTTCCCGCTCGCGCTGATTCAGGGCTGAAGCAAAAAACTCACGCGTCTGACTGTGCGTTCATCACGCGCCGCGCGAGCGTCGCATAAGCGAGTGGTTCGAAACGATCGAGCCCATCCTTGACGCCAGCAACGTCGTGATTCCTGGCTTGCTCTTCCATCTGAGCGCACGCATTGGCCACTTCGGCCTCCCGAATCATCGCGAAGGAGCCGCGTACCGAATGAAGATGAGCAAGCACCGTTTTCATATCGCCACGTTCGATGGCGACATACAGCGCCTGCAGCGATTCCTTCAGCCCCTCGACGATCGCGGCATGGATGGGCTCGGGCAATGGCCCGTGCGAGATGTCGCGCCTGTCCGCGGTGTCAGTGGCGGGGCGCTTGCCGGCCTCGTTGACCAGCCGCCGCACCGTCGCATCCATGGTGCCAAGCAGGACGGGCTTGAGCAGGATCTCGTCAATCCCGGCGTTCGTGCATCGCGCACGCACTTCCGCCGCCACGTGCGCAGTGATCGCGATGATCGGCACCGTCGCGCCTTGGTCGCGCAGGCACCGCGCGAGCGCGTATCCGTCCATTCCCGGCATATTGATGTCGGTCATCACGAGATCATAGTGGCGCTCGTTAAAGCGCCGCAATGCCGTGCCGCCACTATCGGCCATATCGGCTTCATAACCTAGCGTGGCAAGTTGCGCGACGATCAACTCACGGTTCGCAAGCTGATCGTCGACCACGAGGATGTGAATCGCCTGGGCGTCGATCCCGGCGGACTCAAATTCAGCTTTACTGTCTAGTGGGGCGCTGACCGGGGCGCCTGTACTCACCGGAAGCGGCAACGTCACGACAAAGGTACTGCCGGCATTCAACTCACTCTTCACCAGGATCGTGCCCTGCATCAATTCGGTCAGGCGCAGACAGAGCGCGAGTCCGAGTCCTGTTCCGCCATAGCGCCTGGCAATCGACGAATCAGCCTGTGTGAATGCATGAAACAGCGTCTCCTGCTGCTGGGGCGTCATGCCGATGCCGGTGTCGCTCACGCCAATGACGACCGGGGAATCGTCGGCCGTGTCGTCCTTAAGGTAAACCTCGAGCAGTACGTCGCCCGTGGCGGTGAATTTAATCGCGTTACTGACGAGATTGACCGCAATCTGCCGGATTCTCGTTGGGTCACCCAGATAGTGCGGGGCGAGCGCTTCGTCAACCATGCAGTCGAATTCGAGTCCCTTCGCATGCGCAACGGGTTCGAACATCGCAGCGACTTGTCGAATGACTTGACCGAGATCGAAGCTGATCGACTCGAGCGTCATCTGCCCGGACTCGACCTTCGAAAAATCGAGAATGTCGTTGATGATGCCGAGCAGCGCAGTGGACGACGATGTCACAACCCCTACCCGCTCCTCCTGCGACGGTGACAACGGCGTGCGTCCCAGCAACTCGAGGTTGCCGAGAATGGCATTGAGTGGCGTACGTATTTCGTGGCTCATCATCGCGAGGAACGCCGATTTCGCATGGTTGGCAGCGTCCGCCGCCGCACGCGCCTCGTCTAACTTGCGCTCGGTGTTCTTCAAAGTCGTGACGTCGGAAAAACTGCAAAGCAGCACGTCTTTTCCGCGATACTTGGTGCGCACCATGTTCACTAGCAGATCGTCCACGCGGCCGTCGGCAAGTCTGAGCGGCATCTCCAGATCGGACTGCCACGCGGGCGTGCCGGGGCTGCGGTCATACAGACTGAGCAAGCGCGCGTGCAACCTCGGTTCATCCGGATGCGTATTCGATTCGTAGGTCCGCATCAGGTTGCTCTGCAACAGAATCTCGCCCTGCTCTAGAGACAGCAGCGCGAATCCGGACGGTGCCGCAGCAACCATCGTGCGATTCAACGCTTCACTTTCGAATATTCGCTGCGAACGTTCGTAGTCTGGCTTGAACAGCTTTTGATCGAGCATCAACAGAAGCACCCACATGAAACCCACTACCAGTAGCATCGCAGCAAAGTAAACCGCGAGGCGTGCACCTATGTCACGCCAAATAGTGCGCCACGTGAATGCGTGAACGAGCGTCCAGCCGGAGTCCGTTACCTGCGCGCTGGCCATGAACAGTCCATTCCGGGAGCGATGGACTCCTCCCGCGGGTTGCATTGCTTGCGCACGGGAATTGAGAATCCGTTGTGTCAGCGCGGCGCCGGTACCCGGCTTGGCTGTGCTGAGGATCACATTGCCGGCGGAATCGAGCAGCAGCGATTGTTCATCGTAGCGCCCCTCCCCGGTAAGCATTTCGATCAGGGGGCCCACGTAAATCTTGCGGACAGCCACGAGGAATATCTTGCCCTCGCTAAAGGCCGGCATGACCAGACGGATGGCGGGCTGTTCGCTAAACGGATCGGTGGCTGGCGGGAACCAGGTCGAACTCCTGTCCTCGCGTAACCGCTTGACCACCGTTGGGTCCGCTAGGTCACCGATGTCCGGTGCGATGCGATCGAGGAGCTCATGGACGTCTTTCGCGCCGCTCTGCTTGAGCACATCGTCGGACGCCGGGGCAGGAACAATGCCGAAGAAGCGCCGGTCAGGTGAATAGAAATAGCCCGCTACGGGATTGGTCTGCACCTTGGCCCAAGGTCCCAGACGATAGTCAAAGTCAACACCGAGCGCCAGATACGGCGCGAAACCGGATGCGGGCTGCGACGGAGTGACATCGCCGAGCATCATCACGGGGTCGAAATTCGCGTGCCTCTGCAGGATGACTCGTCCATGCTGCGCGGCAAATTCGTCGATGAGGGCCTGGGGTGGAGGTGCTCGCGTGCCCCACGTCGATTCTTCATGCAGGATGGCGGCTCTCAGCGTTCTTTCCCGCTCCAGAAACTCTAGTTGCAGGCGAGTCTGCCGTAGAGCGAAATCAGTATAGCGATCCTCGATGTAGTCCGTGACCGCCGATCTCAGCACGACGCCGGTCAATAGCACCAGGACCAACGAAACAGCAACGCCCGCCCCCATGACGAGTGTCCGCTGATAGCGGTTCAGTCTGCTCGGCTCATCGACGCGTGAATCGCCGTTGGGCGTGTGAACCACGCGTTCATGCCTGCTTGAATCTGTGCTCTGTGATGGCATGGCGGACCTGAATCAGGGACGCAAGGAATGATTTCCGCATCATACGGCGATTCCGACTCGTTGCGTGTTTGATGTCGATTGAGCCGCCTGTGGCGGGTGGTGTTTGCGGTTTGCGCCTGTCCTCGCCTTCACTTCTGGTGGTCGCCTGTTACGTGAAGCTCGACTAGACCCCGTTCGGCGCGCCGTTGCACTCGTCAGCGCAAGCATTGGAGACGGGCATTGCTGAACTGCTGATAGTTGATGGAAGACATGGGGCACCCCTTTCCATGATCTGCCGTCCCTTCAAGATTTCTGACCTTGCCACGCTCTCCGCGTTAGCAGGCAGTACCGCCATCTCAAGCGCTGCAGCGCTCAAATACAGGCGCGCGCCGATTCGGACCTGACCTATTTTTGCCTAATCTCAAAAATATAGACTGAACCCAGTTACAGAGATTTAGCAAAAGCCGGCCCTGGATTGACTCAGCAGAAATCTGGCCGATTCGTACTGCGGCCATGAGCTTTCTGGATCGTCATCACTCCCGTTTTTGCAGCTGATATTGAACAGCAAGAAATGGCAACGGCGATTTTGCATTAGTTCGCATAACTCAATTCTTTTTCAAACTTTAAAAGGAATCATGTCATGAACAAATCCTATGTCAGCATCTGGAGTGAAGCCCTTGGGTCGTGGGTGGCAGCCTCGGAGAATACGGTTACGCGCGGCAAGCGTAACAAGGCAAGGGTTTGTGCAGTTGTGGCGACTGCGGTTGTGGCCGCGGCATCCTGGGCACCGGTAGCGCACGCTCAGTACAACGCGGGCGGTGGTGTTGCCAAGGGATTGCATTCGATTGCAATCGGCTCAGGGGCCAAGACTGATGGTACGAATGTCAACAGCATAGCCATGGGTTATAACGCTTTCGCAACTTCTGGTACGACGGCAGGTGCATATAGTGCTACTGCTATCGGCACCAATGCGAACGCAGACGGTGATGGTGCTGCCGCGCTTGGTGATAACGCCAGGGCCATTGCGGACAAGGCGACTGCAATTGGCCGCAGTGCAATAGCCGACGCGACCAATTCGAGCGCAATCGGCGCAGGCGCCGCAGCTCGCGGGAACGGCTCGACAGCAATCGGCGGAGATTCCGTGGCGAGCGGGGACGGAGCTACAGCAGTCGGCCTTCAGTCGACCGCATCGGCTCAGAACTCAGTCGCTTTGGGGTTTGGTGCGGTCAGCACAGGTGACGCTGGCATTGCGATTGGGCAGCTAGCTACTGCGAAAGGGAATGGCTCTATGGCGATGGGTGTATACGCTTCTTCGACAGGGGACTACTCAACTGCAATTGGTCTGCTCGCTGATTCAGCAGGGGACAGCTCGGTGGCACTGGGTCGTGGTGCCTCTGCATTCGCGGCGAATTCGGTCGCTTTGGGTGCGGACTCGACGACCGCCGCCGACCTGAGCGCAGCGGCCTACACTCCAGCGGCGTCGACTCTGTCCGGCACTGCGCCGGCAGGCGAAGTATCGATAGGGTCGTCTGGCCAGGAGCGGCGCTTGACGAATGTGGCGGCCGGTTCGTCACCGACGGATGCGGTGAACGTCAGCCAGTTGCAGTCAGAAACAACGAAGTCGAACGCGATTGGGGCGAGCACGGCGGCGGCGCTGGGTGGCGGATCGAGCTATAACCCGACTACCGGTGCGATCAGCGCGCCGAGCTACAGCGTGGGCGGTACGACGGTCGGCAGCGTGGGTGATGCAATTACCAACATCGACGGCCATATGACGCAGAACACGACGAACATCGTCAGCAACGCGACGGCAATCACCAACCTGGACAGCCGCGTGACCACGGTGGACGACCGCGTCACCAGCATCGACGGCCGCGTGACCAACGTGGAAGGCTCGGTCACGAACCTGACGCAGCAACTGGACGGCGGCAGCGTCGGCCTGGTGCAGCAGGACGCGACCAGCAAGGTCATCACGGTGGCCAGGGGCCTGGACGGCACGACGGTGGACTTCGGTGGCACCGATGGCGCGCGCACGCTGAGCGGCGTGAAGGCTGGCGCGCTGGGCGACACCAGCACCGAAGCGGTGAACGGTTCGCAGCTGCACGCGACCAACCAGAACGTGACGACCAACGCGGCCGGCATTGCGACCAACCAGACGGCGATCACCAGCATCGACGGCCGCGTGACCAGCGTGGAAGGCTCGGTCACGAACCTGACGCAGCAACTGGACGGCGGCAGCGTCGGCCTGGTACAGCAGGACGCGAC
>NZ_VZQQ01000051.1 GCF_014397785.1 Paraburkholderia podalyriae | reverse complement strand
GACTCCTTCCCGGACGCCGGGGGCTGATGGAAGGAATCAAGACTATCTCTATCTCACAACACGCATTTACCCAAGAAATACGGGCTATTGTTCAATTACAAGACATAGTCAGGAAGGGCACATAGTGACGTCAATGTCGTTAGAGACATTGGCGACATTCAACGGCGACCCACCTGCTTCGATCCGGCGTCGATATCAACACCGTACGGGCGTGGCTTGGTCATGTCTCCATCGATACGACCAACGTTTACGCCGAAATCGATCTGGAGACGAAGGCCAACGCCCTGGCGCGGCTTACTATCCCCAGCGATCAAAAGGCGAACAGGCGGTGGGCCAAAGATCCCACGCTGATGGCGTTTCTCCGATCCTTGTAGGAGGCTTTTTATGTGGCGTTCAGCCGGCCGGATCCTGTGAGGATCCCGGCTCGGGCGCCACAAGACCACATTTGAGCGAGCACCACATATGGCAGAGGATTTTTTGTTTAGCGGTCGCGGCCTCCGACGCAGGAATCAAACTGGCGAGATCGATCCGCGAGCGGTAAATAAAAAATCGTTTGTGCTAAACCGCTCCACGGGCGGTGGAGTCTATGGGCATTGAATCGTCGCGCTGGGGATTGCATGACCGGTCGCGCGTCTGTGGGCCGCCGGAACCTTGTGTTCTAGCAAGGCGTGCGGCGTAAAGGGGAGTATGAATGCGGGCGTGGCGAGGGAACTCAGCCAGCGTTTCGGGGTTTTGCGTGTAGCAGTAGATCGATGGCGCGAGTTAGGCCGCGCTGGCCAGAGAGGGGAATGCCAACGTGATCGCAATAGTTGACAGCGCAGATCAGAGAACATGGCTCATGTCGGGTGGAGCGCGCGGCAGGATGCCAGCGACACCGCCTTCGATGCGGACCATGTGGCCCTTGCCGCACACGGGGCAATCGCGCAGTGACCTGCCGGTGAGCCGCTGGTAACGGTCACGGTAGTCTTCCCCGATGGCAGGTGACGCTGCGGCGGGCGGCTCGACGCCGAGCAGGCGCCGGCAGGTCGCGAGGCGTGCTGCCCGATGGCGGTTGGCGAGCCACCCGTAGCTGCGGATGCGCTTGAAGCCGGAGGGCAGCACGTGCAGCAGGAAGCGGCGGATGAACTCGTCGGCCGTCAGGGTCATGGTCCTGTGCCGGGCTTCATGCCGGTAGTCCTTCCAGCGGAACTGCACGGCGTGTCCGTCGAAGCTCAGCAGCCGGTTATTCGAGATGGCGACGCGATGCGTGTAGCGGCCCAGGTAGTCGAGCACCTGTGCGGCGCCACCAAACGGTGGCTTCGCGTAGACGACCCACTCCGCGTGAGCGGCGGGCGCAAGCCACGCTGCAAACGCTCGCGGATCGCGCAGCGGCTCGAGCTGGCCATGGAAGCGCAGCGCACAGGCGTCAAACGTGCGGCGCAGCTTGTCGAGAAAGAGCCGACGGAAGAGCCGCGAGAGGACCCGCACGGGCAGGAAGAAGCCAGGACGGCAGGCGATCCAGCGTTCGCCGTCCGGTGCAATGCCGCCGCCCGGTACTAGGCAATGCACGTGCGGATGGTGCAGCAGATTCTGCCCCCACGTGTGCAGGACCGTGATGAAGCCGATCTCAGCGCCCATGTGTTTCGGATCGGCGGCAATCGTACGCAGCGTCTGGGCGCTGGTTCGAAACAGCAGATCGTAGAGGATCTTCTTGTTCTGGTAAGCGAGCGCGGCGATGGGCTCGGGGAGCGTGAAGACGACGTGGAAGTACTCGACCGATGGAAGCAGTTCGGCCTGTCGGCGCTCAAGCCACTGCGCGCGGGCGAGCGACTGGCACTTGGGACAGCAGCGATGGCGACATGAGTCGTAGGCAATGCGCTGATGGCCACAGGCATCGCACTGTTCGACATGACCGCCGAGCGCGGCGGTACGGCACAGCTCGATGGCACTCATCGCGCGGCGCTGGGCACAACCGAGGGCGTCGGCATGGGACTGCCGGTAGTTGGGGCCGCAGCGGCGGAAGATGTCCGCCACCTCGAGCGCCGGTCGCATACGGCTTCAGAAGTACTCGGGCGCAGGCGGCTGGGCGGGCGTGGGTGCGGGATGCGGCAGGAGGTCGAAGGGACTTGGAGTCGCACACACGGTGCTGGTGGCCACTTTGAGGTAGCGAGCTGTGGTCGAAAGGGCACGATGCCCCATCAGCAGTTGGATTCGGCGCACGTCGGTGCCGGCTTCTAGCAGGTGCGTCGCGAAGGCGTGGCGCAACGAGTGCGGCGTGATGGGTTTCCGGATACCGCTGCGTTGGCGGGCGACGCGGCAGGCCAGTGCGACCGCTTCGCGGGTAATGGGCCGGCCCGGAATATCGCCGGGGAAGAGCCAGTCGCGAGGGTGAGCGTCGTGCCAGTATGTTCGGAGGATCTCGAGCAGCCGCGGCGACAGCATTACGTAGCGATCCTTACGGTTCTTCCCCTGGTTGACGCGGATGACCATGCGCTTACTGTCGATGTCCGTGACCTTGAGGTGGACAACCTCCGACACACGCAGGCCGGCTGCGTAGGCAACCATCAGGATGGTCCGCTGCCTGAGACTGACGATCGACTCGAAGAAGGTCGTGATCTCGTCCAGGCTGAGAATGACCGGTAGCCGGACCGGTTTCCTGGGCAACGGGAAATCCTCGTCGCTCCAGTCGCGTTTGAGCGTGACGCGATACAGGAAGCGCAGCGCGCCGATCGTCGGGCCGACGCTGCCGGGTGCGAGCTTGCGCTCCTCACGTAGATAGACGAGCCACGCCCGAATCTCCTCAGGGCCCAGCAGTTCGGGTGAGCGGCGGAAGTGCCGGGCGAAACTGGAAACCTGCAGCAGATAGGACCTCTGGGTATTCTCCGCAAGGTTTCTGATCTCCATGTCATGCATCATGCGTTGGCGCAGCGGCGTCATGGCGAGCCTCCTGGAAGCAGTGGGTGGAATGCCCAACCGGGCGCCCACATACTGCTCCTGGTGGCGCGCCGACCACCTCGCCGGGATCTGCCGCAGGAAACCGTACTCGTGAAACGTCAGCCACAGACCTGTACCCACCTCCCACTACCGCGTCAGCGGTTTAGTACTACGCATCAAATGTGATCGAACTCATTTGATGCGGGAAATCTGCATGTCCGGTTCGATGAGCGGGGTGTGAAAACGGAGCAACGGTGAGGTTATTCGGGCACCGCCAGACGAAAGAGGCGGCAACAGACAAACCCAGCCTAAAGCCACCGCGTCACATCTCGACTCTACCGGGAGTCGCCTCAGCCGGATCTTGAGGCGTGTGCCGCGCCTCACAGCGATCTAGCGCTTCTGTCTGAGCAAGTCAAATTGGCGCTGTTGTCTCAGCGAATTCAGTTCGCGCTGCTGCCTCAGCAAATCCAGGTCGCGCTGTTGTTTCAGTAATTGGAGTTGTTCGTTCTGGAGTTCGATCTGTTGCTTCTGCGCTTCCAATTGCGCTCTATAGGCCCCCATGCTTTGGTCAGCCAGCGCTCCCTGCGGGTAAGTCTGCGCGTAGGTGATGGAACAGCCAGCCGCCAATGTCGCAGCAACGATAAGTGCTTTCATGATGCCCCTCGCACGGATGCTCCTTTGAAATATCTTAGGCCAGAAAGGCCGGGCATCGGCGGGACCGACGTGGCTATCGGCGTCGTGCCTGGATCGGTGATTGCGTATGTTGAGCGAGCGGCGTGCTTTTCGCAGTGGCAACGAGAGGCCGGGATCGACCCTCATCAGGCCTTCGGGCTAGCGGAATCCAATATGGCCGCCTACGGACGCGGAGCCGACGCTCGAACGTCCGCACGAAGACGCGTATGAATGACGCTTGATGCGTGCTGCCCGATGCGCTTTTTGCCTCGCGACCACCCAAAGGGCCAAATGCTACGCCGACATACAGCTTTGATTTTGGGCGAGAATTGTATTGCCGTTTGAATTATAAGAAAGCGCGAGAGTCGCGTCATTTCCAGGTGCCAGCAGAGCCTAGCAAAGCCTCGCCCCGAGCCACTGGGCTGAGAAGACCCATCAAACTTTAAACTATTCAGCTTTTGTGTATCGGCGTTCTATGGCCGCACGGATCTTTCGCCGGCATTCCTGAATATCCGCTTCAGCCGCGTTTTCAATGCCCGCGATCTCACCTGCTAGTTCCGGGTCCTTTATGCAATCTCGCAACCAACGAGAATAGTCTCTCGCCCGAGCATGGTAGCGCCATGTCTCGTCATCAACGCCTTCGCCGATCTGACAGAACATTTCCAAATTTTGAGCCCGCAGATTAAGCGCGCCGTCCGGACCGCGAAAATAGAAGCTTGTATCCTCACCGAGCGTCCCCGTAGCATATTTCCGCACATGTCGACGATGCTCCGCGCTTGGCGGTATCACATGAACCTCTGCGGGTTGTTGCCCCTCACCAATCGGCCATACCAACGCGCAGCCGGCATCGAGAGCGGCAGGAAGACTTTCCGGAGCAGCCAAGCCAGTTGCTGCCGCAAATTTCGCCACAGTATCCCCGATGGCGATTCCGAGGGCGACCAACCAAGTCGTGCCGATAAGCGCGGACTTCGCCATATGGTCGGGATGAACTGTGATGAAGGCCACCCGATCGAAATCCGAGGGCAAGCTCTTGGCCATTGATTCGTTTTGTGAAGGCATCATATGATGCGCCTCGTCGATTACCAGCCAGTGCGGCCGACCGGTTCGCACGCGGAGGTCAATCAACTTTGGAATCAAAGATGACAAAAAATTCGGACGGTCGTCCAGTGGCAGTCCAAGAAGACTGATCGCGACGTTGCGATCCGGATACTCGAGAAGCTCGGTCACGTTTTGCAGAGATGGCGACCGCTCAGCGTCGCCGACGCAGGTAACGCCTACAAAGCCCTCGTAATCCCCCTCCGGATCGATGATGCAATACTGCATGCCGGCAACTGCGAGGCGCTCAAGAAAGCCCTGCGTAAATGTGGATTTTCCACTTCCAGAGGTGCCACAAATAAGCATTCGACCCGATCGGCCGACCTGCATCGAAACCGGTTCCAGTTTATCGGAGTGGGCGTCCGTCACTGTGCCGAGTGCCACAGTATGACGGTCGCTACAGGCAACCTCCGTCAAATCGTTGTTCAGGATGCCATCCACAACTTCGACGACACCCGCTCCGCGCGGACAGTCTGTTACCCAATCTGCGGCCGCCTTCAGCATTGGAACGGCGTTCGCGACGGCGACTGAGCAGCCGCAGGCGTTTAGCAAAGCATGATCGTTCTCGGCGTCGCCCACGCCCACGACATTGATCGAGGCTAAAGATAGATTGCGCAGCGCGGCCTTCAGCCCGGTGGCCTTGTTGATCCCCGGCGGCAACACCATTACCGCGCCCTTGTTGAAAATGATCTGCAATTCAAGCCCGAGATCCTTGACGGTTTCCAGCACGATGTCTTGGTTGGGCTCCCAAGTCGCGACGATCACATGACCGACGGACAGGGGCGTGACGCCACGGTCGCGAAGCTGGTTGACGAATGCAGCCGGCGGCGGCTCAGCCAACAGATCGACCACCTGGGTCGCGGGCCGATAGAGAACGCCGCCATTTTCGGCGACAACCTCCTCGAACATGTCCAGGCGCGGGCAAACCCGTTTTAAATCCTCAAGCTCTCTTCCGGTGGCCAGGATCAGGCGCCGTCCGGACTCGCGAAGGCGTGCCAGCGCCTCGAAGGTGGAATCCTTCACGACCCCATCTTCTGCGATCGTCCCGTCATAATCTGTTGCAAGCGCGTAGAAGAACATGGCCGCACACCGTCTTGGATTGAGAGTCGAATTCTGAGGCCCGCGTCGTGACAGAAAGGGAATGAGCAAGCGTCGACTGCTTCACGAAGGGTCTCCGATCAGTTCCCTTAACGCACCACTCCGCGCCTTGCGAATAAGATCGGCACTTGACCCACAACGCAGCCGACATTGACGACGCAGATAATGCGTACTTTGTCCAGACCATTATAGTATTTATCGCATGCGTCCTCTGCCGGACGCGGTCCGGCACCTAACTTCCGCAGGCGACCCTCAACGGCCGCTCAGGCTATCCTGCCGTCGATGGCTGCTTCAGGAGTCTTTCGGACGTTCAAACGTGCCCCTCAGTCTCCAGACACCACAGAATCCACGGGTTATGCGCGCGATTAGGCGTGGCTTATCACGGCCACTTGGATGTTAGTCTGGAGCCCATCAGCCGCCCCGTTCGTAGCAGGCTGGCGGTCGTGCCACGGTCCAAGCGACAACCTTTGAGGTTCGCCGATTTGCATTATGTGTTCAGCGGAAGTGAGGAAGCCGGTGAGCCACGTCGTCGGGCTGTACGGCGACACCAGCTGATAGTACGACGCGTACTGGCGGCCCGCCGTCAGCGAACCGTACGTCGGGTTCGTCACGCCGACGAACGCCTGGCGGCTGAACATCAGGTTAGTCGTCGACATCGAACCGTTCGCGCTGGTAAAGCCCTCTTCCAGCATGAAGATCGCCTTCGTGCCGCCGCCGAGATCTTCCGCGCCCTTCAGGCCGAAGCGGCTACCTGCCCACACGCCGGTGATCATCCTGAACGCCGAGTGGCCGCCCGAGGTCGAGCCGAGCGTCGTCGAGCTCGACTGATACCCGATACCCGTATCAACGATGCCATACAGCGTCACGCTGTTCCGGGCGAATGCTGGAATGCTGATGAACCCTGCGCAAATCAATACCGCCAGGTTGATTTTTTCCGGTGCTCCTAATGCGACTCCTCGTGGTTTTAGTCCATTAACACGGCCTCACGGCCTCTTCCGGAGATTTTTTTATCCTTCTTGCAGCGCCGATATTCAGCAGACGCTTTGCAGTCGATCGGCGCAACACTTCAGAACCTCGTCCGGTGGTGCTTTCCACCAGACGTCTTTGGAGAAGATCTCCACCTCGGTCATGCCGACGTATCCAGCTGTTTCAACCAGGCGTCGCGTCTCCTTCAGGTCAATCACCCCGTCCCCCATCATTCCGCGATCGAGGAGCATGTCCGTGGTCGGCGTCAGCCAGTCAGACACGTGATATGCAGCGATCCGCGCCTCTTTCCCGGCCGCAGAAACCGACTCTGCCAGTTGAGGGTCCCACCAGCAGTGGTAAACATCGACCGCAATGCCAATGGCGTCATTTTTCGGGTCGAGTTGCCGGCACAGGTCCAGGGCCTGTCCGACGGTGTTAATCACCGAACGCTCAGCCGCGTACATGGGATGAAGAGGTTCAACCGCGAGTCGTACACTGAGCTTCTTCGCTTCGACCATCAACGCGGCGATTCCATCGGAGACCATCTCACGGGCGGCCGCCAGGTCGCGACTTCCTACTGGCAGTCCTCCGACGACCATTACCAAGCACTCCGCACCCAGTTCGGCTGCGTCATTGACCGCTCGAATATTCGACTCGATGTTTGCCGCCCGCTGCTCTGCCGTCGGTGCGGGGAAGTAGGTCGAGCGGCAATAGCCCGTTACCTTGAGTTCAAGTGCGCGAATCTGCCGGGCGAACTGCGAGACATCCGCAGCCTCCACTTCGTGTCGCCACGGGGCGATTCCACCAAAACCCGCCCTTGCGATGCGATCGATCGTAACGTGCAACGGTTCGCGATGCCCCAGCGTTGCGGTGTTGATCGCGCAACGGTTCAGCTTTCCCTGCAAAGTGTCCATTTCTTTCTCAACCGGTTACTCACATACCGTAGCGCCGAAAGCGCGCTTTCGCTCTATGCAGCGCAGCCGAGCATAGCCATCAGCCCTTGCATACGGGTGACTGCCAGCTCAGGGTCGCGCAACAAATTGGCCTGATCAGCCAACCGGAAGACATCCGCCAGGTAGATGGGCGGTCGAGCGCCATGATGGCCACCCAGCATGAAAAAGTGAGACTGGAACCCGTTCAGATACGCGAGAAGCACGACGCCGGTTTTGTAGTACTGGGTGGGCGCCCGAAAAATGTGCCTGGACAACGGGACGGTCGGTGCGAGCAGTTGTTCGTAGCGCGCCATGTCCCCCGAGGCCAGCGCGCCAAGTGCCTGCGATGCTGCCGGCGCGATCGCATCGAAAATGCCGAGCAAAGCGTGTGAGTAACCGACCTCGTCGCCAGCGATGAGCTTGGGATAGTTGAAGTCGTCGCCGGTGTACATCTTCACGGATGCCGGAAGGCGACGGCGGAAATCAATCTCCTTTGTTTCGTCCAGCAGGGATATCTTGATTCCGTCCACCTTTGCCTCATTCGAGGCGATGACTTCGAGACATACCTTCGCCGCGTTTTCGAAGTCGGCGTGGCCCCAGTAGCCCGCCAGTTCCGGATCGAACGCTTCGCCGAGCCAGTGAAGGATGACGGGCTTGTCGCAAGCCGACAGCACTTCGCGATATACACGGATATAGTCGCTCGCGTCCTTCGCCACGCGCGCGAGAGCGCGGCTCGCCATCAATATGATTTGACCACCGGCGCGCTGGACGCTTTCGATCTGCGTCAGATAGGCCTTGATCACGTCGTCGCACGAACCCGCGTCGTTGACAGGCAGATGGTCCGTTCCGCAACCGGACGCGATCAGCGCCCCGGGAATGTCGCGCGTTTCATTCAGTGTACGGACGATCAGTTCTTTCGCCGAGTCCCAGGACAGACCCATGCCGCGTTGCGCCGTGTCCATCGCCTCTGCGATACCCAGTCCTTGCTCAAGAAGGTAGCGGCGATATTCGATGGTTCGCTCCCAGTCGATCGCGCATGGTTGGCCTAGTTCGCCGCTGCGAAGAGGGTCGGCAACCACGTGAGCCGCCGAGTAGGCGATGCGGTTGAACGGAGCTGCAGGCTTCACGACTTGCAGCGGGGTGCCGGTCAGACGGTAGCCAACAAGGGTGCCGTCCAGCGTGGGAAGTTTGATTTGCATGACTTGACTCTCGAAGTCAGTATTTAGAAACAAGGAGACCGCCATCGACGCGGACCGCCTGGCCAACGCTGTACGGCAGACCGCCCGTTGCAAGCGTGCGTACCGTCACGGCGACTTCTTTCGGCGTTCCCCATCGTTTGATGGCGGTCAGCCCGTTTTCCATGAGGGCGTCGTAGCGAGCTTTGGACGGGGCAGTCATTTCCGTTTCGATCAGACCCGGCTGCACTTCGAACACGCCGACGCCAAGTTCGGCGAGCCGCAAGGAGAACAGCGTGGTCGCCATCGAAAGGCCTGCCTTCGAAACGCAGTACTCGCTGCGTTGGGGCGACGCAGCGACGGCGTTGGAGGAAGTAATCGTGATCATCGAGCGATTGATGCTGCCCGGCTGCGCTTTCGCAGCACGTCGGCCGAATGCCTGCATCAGAAAGAACGTGCCACGGGTGTTGACGTTGAGGCACCGGTCGTAGCTCTCGGGCGTGACGTCGAGAAGGTCGCCGCGCGACATGACAGAAACACCCGCGTTATTGACCAGGCAGGTGACGCCGCCCAGCGAATCCTCGACCGCCTGAAGCAGCGCGTCGTGTTGCGTGATGTCCGCGAGGTTCGATGTCAGCGCCACGCATTTGACGCCAGCGCGCTCGATATCGGAGCGCGTGGCCTCCAGCTCGTCCGATGGCTCAACGTCGGTGATTACGACGTCGAACCCAGCATCTGCTAACTCGAGCGCAATTGCTCGACCGATTCCGCGACGGGCTCCCGTGACCAGCGCGACCTGGCGTTGCTCCATGTCTCATCTCCTGCATGGCATTTCATGACTGACGTCCTACAGATTTCTCGCCATGCGGCGCAAAATCATAAGTAACGATCCAGTTCGTTATTTAATACTCGACGCCGCGCGCTGTCAAAAAAGGGTTTTCCCTTACCGAAGCGGAAAACCCTGCGAGATTGAGGCTGAGCGGGAAAAAGAAGGAGGAGGATGTGGCCGCGGTTATCGCGGGCGCAGGAGGCTAAACACCGTATCGATGTTGAATTCGAGGCGTTTCTGAAGAGCCTCTTTGGAAACGAAGTCGAAGCCAAAGATGACTTCGCCGGTGAACCGATTTGTCAGATAGTAGTAGCCGATCGCAGCCAGGGTCAGATGCAGCTGGCTCGCGTCAATTCCTGGCCGGAAGTCGCCGGACGCCACTCCCCGGTCCAGAATCCGCTGGAGCATATCGATGAAGCCCCGGTGCATCTCGCTGAATCGCCTTGATTTCTTGATGTGCCGCGCCCGATGCAGGTTCTCGCTGTTGACCAGCGACATGAATTCCGGATTCTTCAGGTAATACTCCCACGTGAAGGTCATCAGGGTGCGGATAGCCTCGACGGGCGGCAGATGGTCAAGTGCGAGCTTCTTTTCCTCGGTCCGGATGTCCGTCCACATTTCTTCAAGGACGGTCTGAAATAGCTCTTCCTTCCCCTTGAAGTACTCGTAGATCATCCGCTTGTTCACGCTCGCCTTCTCGGCGATCGACTCGATGCGAGCGCCGCCAAGGCCGACCTTCGCGAACTCTGCTTTCGCTGCGGCGATGATCTTCGCCTGCGTCAGGATAGGGTCGCGCGTCCGCTTGGCGCGCTGCGGCAGCTTTGCGGCAACCGGTGCTTCGCTGAGTCCTTCGACTGTCGTCGTTGGCATCTTGCCTCTTCAAACTCAAAAAAATTAGACGGTAACTGCAAACCGCCTGCAACGGCATTGGCGGTTCCCCTGTCATGTCCCTTTCGGGGCAGCGTGCCCACTATCGTAAACCCGATTATCGCTGCCCGGGTCTTGAAGACCTCGAATCGCCGTGACATCATCCGACACAAGTAACGAACCGGTTCGGTTTAACATAACACACCGAACCGAGGTGTCAAGGATAAGGAGGCGATGTGAACAAGTGGATGAACGCAGAAGCTGTGGCAGCTTCGATTCCCGATGGCGCGACGATCGCAATTACCGGCTCGGGCGGTGGACTGCTTGAACCGGATGCGGTGCTGGCCGCGCTCGAAGCACGGTTTCTGCAGACGGGCCACCCCTGCAATCTCACGGTTGTTCATGCATTGGGTGTTGGCGACGGTCAGGGCAGCGGCCTTGGCCGATTTGCGCACGTGGGCATGGTCAAGCGTGTCATCGGTGGCCACTGGGTGTGGTCGTCCGCCATGCAGGCACTGGACGAATCGGGCCAGATCGAGGGATACAGCTTCCCAGGCGGAGTGATCGCCACGCTGTTTCGCGAAATCGGCGCGGGCCGCCCTGGCGTCATCACGCGCGTTGGACTCAGGACCTTCGTCGATCCCCGACTTGGCGGCGGCAAGCTCAATGCGGCCACCACAGAGGATCTCGTCGAATTGATCGAGATCGGCGGCGACGAGTACCTGCGCTTCAAGCCCGTCAAGATCGACTTCTCCATCGTCATGGCATCGTCCGCCGACGATCGTGGAAATCTGTCCACGCGCTGCGAACCTGCCGACCTCGACATCTACGCCGTTGCACTCGCAGCGCACAACAGTGGCGGCAAGGTTATTGCGCAGGTGAAGGGCAAGTCCGACGGTCACGTGCCGGCGCGCCTCGTCCGCGTGCCGGGTGTCATGGTGGATATCACTGTTGAGACCCCGGCCCAACGGCAGTGCGCGATCAGCGACTACGACGCCTCGCTCAGCGGCGAATCGCTTGGCGAGACAACCGACGCAGAAATGCCCGAAGGCATGCGCCTGATCGTTGCCGAGCGTGCAGCACAGGAACTCGGCACGAATCAGTCAGTGAATTTCGGATTCGGGTTCCCGGGGGCCATCCCTGCGGTCCTGGCGGCACAAGGCCGCGGTTCGGAATACTGGGGTTCGGTCGAACAGGGCATCCACCGTGGGTCCATGCTCGACGGCGCGATGTTTGGCACTGCGCGCAACGCAGATGCCATTGTGCCAAGCGTTGACCAGTTCGACTTCTACAGCGGCGGCGGTATCGATATCACGTTCCTCGGCATGGGCGAGTTCGATGAGCAAGGGAATGTGAACGTTTCGAAACTGGGAAGCACCGTGGTTGGCCCGGGTGGATTCATGGACATTGCCCAGGGCGCCAAAAAGATCGTTTTCTGCGGCGCTTTCGAAGCAAAAGGCCTTCGCGTTGAGAGAAAGAGCGACGACTCGCTTGAGATCGTCTCGCCCGGCTCGGTTCCCAAGGCGGTAACGAGCGTTCGCCACGTGACGTTCAGCGGCCCTCAGGCTCGCCTCGACGGCAAAGAGGTTTTCTATGTCACTGAGCGGGCCGTGTTCAAGCTCGACCCGCTTGGCGTTCGCCTGATCGAAGTAGCCAAAGGCATCGATCTGCAAAAGGACGTGCTGGCACGGATGGAGTTTGTTCCGTTGGTCGATGAGCACCTTCTTGAGGCTTCGGCCACCCACTGAACTTCGAACGGTACAAGCCATTACCTGAATCGAGAGGTATTTCTCATGCAGCAAGATTCCGACGTTATCTTCACCATCGAAGGCGCTGTTGCGACGATTACGCTCAATCGTAGGACCCGGCACAACGCGCTGACGACCAGCATGCTTGAAGACATTGAGCGGTCCGTCGCGAGCGTCGAGCGCAATGATGAAGTGCGCGTGCTGAAGTTCACTTCGAACGGCCAGCGCTTCTTCTGCAGCGGTGCCGACATCAACGAATGGGGCGACATCGACCCGCAAAGAATGGGCACGCGATTCATTCGGGACGGGAATCGCGTCTTCCGCAGAATCGCGGAGCTTGATAAGCCCACGATCGCCGTACTTTCCGGCAGTGCGATCGGTGGCGGATTCGAACTCGCATTGGCCTGCGATTTCCGCTATGCAAGCGTTGACGCGCGAATCGGGTTCCCGGAAGCGGCGGTCGGTGCGATTCCTGGCTGGATGGGCTGCGCCCGCCTCTCCGAACTTGTAGGGGCCACGCGCACCCGTGAACTGATTCTTTTGGGCGAGCTGGTCGGGGCAGTCACAGCAGCGCAGTGGGGCATCGTCAACGAAGCGCTTGCGGCCGACGAACTCGCGGCACGGGTAGACGCTGTCTGCGCCACGCTCCAGAAGCGGTCGAGGACGTCCCTGTCCGTTGGCAAGCGACTCATCCGGATGATGGAGTCGGGTGAACACGAATACGCGCACGAACTCGCAGCGTCAGTCTGCAAGGCGTCACCGGACGCCTCGGAAGGTGTAGCAGCATTCCGCGAGAAGCGCCATGCAAATTTCAGCTGATTGCGCTTCTTCCAGGCTCCCCACTTTGCCTGAATGGGTCGATGGGGATACCAGGATCGTTGTGATCGTCGCGGACCCTATCTCCCAGGTGAAGTCGCCCGAGTTCTTCAACTCTCATTTCGTGCAGATGGGCATCAATGCGATCCTGGTGCCAGCGCATGTGTCGCCCAACAGATTGCACGAGGCGATCTCCGGTTTTTCGGCTGTGCAGAACCTGGCAGGAGTGGTCATCACGGTGCCCCACAAGGTCGCCGCATGCGATGTACTTGGCGTCCGAACGACTGAGCGCGCAGCTGCAATTGGGGCGGTGAACTGCCTCAGAAAGCTGGAAGACGGCGGATGGCTTGGCGATAACTTTGATGGGGAAGGCTTTGTGATTGGCCTTGAACAGCAAGGTGTGTCTGTATCCGGGCGTCAGGCGCTTCTTGTCGGCGCGGCGGGTGGAGCGGGTCGTGCTGTCGCGAACGCGCTGTGCGCAACTGGCGTTGCCAGACTACGGCTCGCTGATGTTCGGCGCGACGCAGTCGAGATCCTCAGCACCGAGCTACGAAATAGATACCGGCATGTGCATGTCGAAATTTCGGATGCCATCGGTCGCCGCTCCGACGATCTGATAGTCAACGCCTCCCCGGTAGGCATGCGTCCATCGGATGCCATACCGATCGACATATCTGACCTCAACAAGGATGCCGTCGTGGCTGACCTGATCATGAAGCCGCAGAAAACCCTCCTCCTCAAGGAAGCTTCTGCGATGGGTTTGAAGACACAACCTGGGCGGCATCTTCTTCTCAGTTCCGTTGGGCAAATAGCGAAGTTTATGGGTGTAGTGGTTTAGGGCCGGTTGCTGCCGGCACAGGATGTTAGAGAACCGGTACAGCGGCTCGATGCATGCGCAATCAGGCGCGTTCGCAGATCAGGAGACAGGAGTAAAACATGGAAATTTCGAAATATCGTTGGCGCATCTGCGCTCTGCTATTTTTCGCAACGACGATTAACTACCTCGACCGTCAGGTTCTCGGGCTTTTGAAGCCCGCGCTTGCCGTGCAGTTCAACTGGACTGAAACGCAATACAGTTACATCGTCGTCGTGTTCACGGCCTGCTATGCGATCGGTATGCTGCTCTCCGGCAAGCTCGTCGACAAGGTTGGCGTGAAGATCGGATACGGCGTATGTGTCCTGCTGTGGAGCATCGCAGCTTGCGGCCATGCGCTCGTGCGTAGCACGCTTGGCTTCGGCGTCATGCGCGCACTTCTGGGCATTTCGGAATCGGGAAGCTTCCCGTGTGCCGTCAAGAGCGTCTCCGAATGGTTCCCCCGGAAGGAGCAGGCGCTGGCCGTGGGCATCCTGACGTCGGGGACCAGCATCGGCGCCGTTGCAGCGCCCGCGGTCGTCCCGTGGCTGGCCGCAACGTACGGATGGGAGGCAGCTTTCTTCGTCACGGGTCTTACGGGGTTCGTATGGCTCGGCTTCTGGTACATCCTGTATCAGGCCCCTCTGAAGCACAAGAAGGTCACGAAAGCGGAGCTGGAATACATCAGCGAGGACGCCGCTTCGGCTTCTGCTGCCTCACCGACGAAGGTACGTTGGGTTTCGCTGCTCAAGCTCCGTCCGACATGGGCCTTCTTTGCGGGCAAGCTGCTGACTGATCCGATCTGGTGGTTCATGCTGTTCTGGTTGCCGTCGTACTTCAATTCGCGCTTCCACCTCGACCTCAAAAATCTTGGCCTTCCGCTGGTCATCGTCTACATCGCCACGTCGATTGGCAGCGTCGGCGGTGGCTGGGTTTCGTCGTCGCTCATCCGTCGCGGCTGGTCGGTCGCCAAGGCACGGCAGACGACAATGCTCGCACTCGCGTTCCTCGTCACGCCGATTGCGTTGTCTCCGTGGATCAACCACATGTGGGCGATGGTTGCACTCCTGAGTCTCGCCGCGGCCGCGCACCAGGGATGGTCAGCCAACCTGTTCACGACGGCCTCTGACATGTTCCCCAAGGCAGCTGTCGGTTCGGTTGTGGGTATTGGTGGACTGGCGGGCGCGCTCGGCGCAACGCTCTTCCCGGTGGACTGGCGGGCGCGCTCGGCGCAACGCTCTTCCCGCTGCTGGTGGGAGTCGTGCTCGATCACTTCAAGGCGCTCGGACACATCAACGCGGGCTATAACATCCTCTTCGTGATCTGTGGTTCGGCTTACCTCGTCGCGTGGGTCGCCATGCGGGTGATCCGGTCGTCCAACCAGACGGTCGATATCGCGCAACTGTCGCCGAAAGCCAGCATGTAATCCGAACTGAGCGACGTGCGCAGGCATGGGGGAACGACTGGCAATACGTGGGTCGTTCCCCTACTCCTCGACATAGCGCCTTCCTCACGATGTCCCATCGTTCCAATTCCGTCGCCAGACTGTCGCGAGACGCTGGCGATTTTCTGTCGCTGCGCTCTCGCGCGGTGGCGTTAGCCGCACGATTGCGGTTCGGGGAGCCGCCGGTGGTGTGCGCAATGCAGTTGTCGGACTGCTTCCTGACGGAAGCGGTATCGTCGAAGTCGCGCAGATCGCGGGAATCACCGACCCCGTTGGCATGAGTGCACCTGTCGAAGCGCGCGACACTCGCGGCGTGGGAGAAGCGATTCGCGCTCTCATGGACCTTGGCATGCGCCGCATCTCCGTCGCGCTTGGGGGCAGCAGTACCAACGACGGGGGCGCAGGCCTCCTGGTCGGTCTCGGCATTAAGCTGCTCGATGCTCAGGGTGTCGAACTCGAACCGACGTCGGAGCAGTTGTCTTGAGAACGCGGCCGAACAACTGCCGAACAACTGGCCCGCCTCCGATATAGTGTGCGCTGAACCGCAGCGGCTCTTGATCTCTCGAATAGCTGCGTCAAGCCTGTATGCGTTGGAATGCGGCGGCTTTCGCAGTGAAAGCCGCCGTTGGAACGGCCATTCAATGCGACTTATGAACGGCGCCTTCTGGCCGACTGCCGCCCCTTGCGGCACCAAGACCCGTTCACATATCGGTATCGACGCGAGTGACGTGCGTTAGGCCGACCTGGTTGTTGGGCTCCTCGTCGGCGTCTACGTCGTTCGCGAAGCCTCTGAAATTTGGCGCGACGCTCGAAGCGAACCCCTGCAATCCAGCCGGACTGACTTCTTTAATGCAGTCTACGAAAAGCGTGTGCCGGTCCCACACCGCTCACCAGTTGCAACAGCTTGTTTTCGTGTATTCGTTAAAAAGCGGCAACCCCTTCGCCGTTTACCCGTTGCTGGCCTTCATTAGCAAATGTGCTGGCCGACCCGCGGAAAGGGTTCGCATTGCTCTGGACGCACGCCATGCGCCTCGCTGACGCGCGCCGGTTACGATCGGCCGCTCCGGCAGCGAAGAGAAGCGCTGAACCTGAACCGTTAATCGAAGCGAAACCCAACCGGCGGCCTGGCTGCCTCATGGAGGCCTCGATGTACTGCGATATTCAGGTCACAGTCGATAGCGATCCCCATAACGACCGAAGCGAATCCTGGCTGGCCGTGAACCCCCTCAACCCCTACAACATGGTGGGTTCCTCCAAGCGCTTCGTGAATCCCGCCACCTATGACTTCTCGCTGAGTGCCTACGCGACATTCGACGGCGGCTACACGTGGACCGAGGCACTGCCGCTCGGACTGCTGTCGGATCCTGATCCGAACAAGGTGTGGGCCGGTGTGTCCGATCCGGCCGTCGCGTGGGACAACTTGGGAAACTGCTATATCGTCGCGCTGCCGTTCCCCAGCCCGAGCAGTCCCTACGAGACGCTCGGCATTGCGGTCTACAGGTCGACTGACGGGGGGCGAACCTGGAGCGCGCCGAACTACATTCACCCCAACCCCGGCGACGACAAGCAGTCTGCCGCGGGCGACGGCACGCCGGGCAGCCCTCACTTTGGCAACGTCTATGCCGCCTGGGACAATGGCTCACGCCTCGCCTTCGCACGCACGACCGACCATGGGGCAACCTGGACCGGTGTCGGCGCCCATCCGGTTGGCGCGGGACTGGACACCGTCGTGACGGATTCCTTTTCGCCGGAAGTCACGGTGGCGCGCGACGGCACGGTGTATATCGTGTGGGTCGCCGGGGAAGAGTTCGGCAACACGATCAAATTCGTCATGTCCACCGACGGCGGCCAGAGCTTTTCCGCGCCGCAGGTTGTGGCGAGCGGTATTACCCAGCTCAAATCGCCGCCGTTGCCGGCTCCTGACGGCTTTCCGGAACTACCCGGCGGAACGTTTCGCGTGCTGACGATTGCGTCAGCGTGTTGCGGCGCGGGCAGCAATCTGGTCGTCGCGTGGGCCGATTATCGCGATGGTGTTTCGCGGGTCTACTATCGCAACTCGGGTGACGGCGGCGCCATCTGGCAGGGTCCGGCATCGGGTCAGCCGCTGCTGCCGGCATGGCTTGCCTCAGGAACCGACCAGCATGATTTTCACCCGCAACTCGCGAGCCGCCCCAACGGCGAGATCGCGTGCGCGTTCTATGAATTCGGTCCGAAAGGGGGCGCGCGGCTGATTGACGTGATCCTGGCGACGTCGACCGACAACGGCGCGTCGTTTACGAGTCGCGATACGGTCACGGACCGGCCGTGGGATCCAACTGTAGACGCGCCCCTGTCCCATGGAGCACCGGGCACGACGTTCATCGGCGATTACTTCGGCCTGGCGGGTAGCACCTTGGGTTTCTTCCCGTTCTGGACCGACACGCGCACCGGCATCCAGGAGATCTTCACCGCGAAGCCAATGCAGTTGGGCCCGTGGGTGGGCACACAGTTTACCGGCACGGTCGCTGCCGGTCAGACGCATCGCTGGTACACGTTCAACTGGCCTGCTTGCTGGCACGTGGTCTGGACCGTAGTGCCTACCACACCGCATCCCGGTGCGCCCCAGATCACGTGGCAGGTCCAGGTCGAGCGCGCCTCGGCCAACGAGATCACGTACTGGATCAGCATCACCAACCTCACTGCTGCGCCGGTGAACATCGAGGCACGCTATGTCGTGCTCGCGGCAGACTAAGGAGAGCACCATGATCGTCGGCACGCAATTTACCGGGACAGTGAATCCGAACACGACTCACCGCTGGTATACATTCAACTGGCCCGCCAGCTGGGACGTGGTGTGGACCGTGGTCTCGACATCGCCTCGTCCCGGCGCGCCGCAGGTAGACTGGGACGTCGCAGTCGAGCGGGCATCCGCCGCGGATATCACCTACTGGATCACGATCCGCAACGTCACGTCACAGCCCGTCAATATCGAAGCACGTTATGCGATCATGAACGCATAAAGATCCAACGAGGAGATGACCATGCGTATCACCATCGAAACGGACGAGCCGTCCCAGGGGCTAAAGACCTTCGACCTCTCTACACCGGCCCAGAGCGGCGGTGCCGCGCAGGCGAACTCGGCGCAGAACCGGGCAACGGCGCCCGATGAGCGGATGCATCTGAACGCGGGACGCGCGCCCACCTTCGCTTCACTGGCTCGCGTGGCCGGAGCGCCGCGCCTGGAAGCGGTTCAGTCACCCCATCGCGGCGCGGCAGTCACCGACGCCGGCCCTGCACCACAGGCAGTGCAGCGTGCGGCACGCGCTGCGGAAGAACCGCCTGCCGGCGGCGGAAAGGGCAAGGCCGGACCGAAGCGCAAATGAAAAGCCGGGCGCGGCCGCCGCGTGTCGCTTGCCGTCATCAACACCGTGCGGACGTGGTCGGCGAACCAGGCCATCAGTCCGACCGCCATCAGCGGGCCCAGAAAGGCCCCCACCGTATCCATCGTCTGGCGCAGCCCGACACGCGCCGCGAATCCTGGGAGGAGAGGGATCGGTGATCCGGGTTCGCGCACCGATGCGACAATGGCTGGCGTTTGGCGCTGGCAGCCCTGCGTTCGAGGCGCTCGCGGACCTCTTCGACGAAGCGGTGTCAATCGCGCAGCCGTCTGCCCCGAAGCGAGACACGGCGCGTCAACGCGCCCACAAAAGACCAATCCCACCGCTAGTTGTCGCGCACCGTCGATCCCAGCGATGAGGAAAAAGCAACACCCCGGAAAGCCATGAAAGTGCTCATTATTGAAGACGACGCAGCCATCGCGACCAACCTCTACGATTATCTGGAGAGCAACGCCTACCAGGTGGACATCGCATCCAATGGCGCGATGGGGCTGCATCTGGCCACGACCCAGCACTGGGATGCGATTCTGCTCGACCTGTCGCTGCCAGGCATGGACGGCCTGACGATCTGTCGCAAGCTGCGCGAAGAAGCGCATCGGGACACGCCGGTCCTGATGCTCACGGCAAAGGACACGCTCGAGGACAAGCTGCACGGGTTTCGGCAAGGCGCGGACGACTACCTCGTCAAGCCGTTTTCACTCAAGGAAGTGGGCGCGCGGCTCGCCGCGCTGATCAAGCGCTACAACGGCCAGGTGACGCAGGCCGAGCTACGGTGCGCGGATGTGCGTTTCGATCTGGCCACGCTCACCGTCGAACGGGCCGGGCGACCGGTCAAGCTCCCACCGAAGTGCCTGTATCTGCTGCGCATCCTGATGCAGTCCCCCAACCGCGTATTCGGTCGCGCCGAACTTGAAACGCAAATCTGGGGCGAGCAGTTGCCCGACAGCGATACGTTGCGCGCGCATGTCTATACGCTGCGGCGCGCGCTCACCGCGCACGGCGAAAACGATCTGATCGATACGGTCCACGGTCTGGGCTACCGTCTCGCGGTGAGCGATGCAAACACGCCGTAGCCTGCGCTTCAAGGTCGCGCTGGTTTTTTCAGCCCTGACGATCCTGTTGCTGGTCGCACAGGCACTCGGCGTGAAGGCACTCGCCGAGGCGCAGGAAGAGCGGCTCATCGGCGCGCTGATCGAAGACGACACAGCAAGCGCGCTGCAGAGCTACCGGACTGACCCGGGCCTCGTGCCGCCGTTCGATCCGCGACTTGGCGGCCACGTTGCGTCGGCCGGCACTGCACGCGTTACGCTCCCCGCTTCGGTCAAGGCTCTACGCAACGGCACGCACGAAATCATCGTGGACGGCCGGGAGATCCACGTCGCGATCGTACCGTTCGGCGATGCGAGGATATACCGGGTCTACGACTTCAGTGCGTACGAGCAGCGTTTCAGGGAGGTCATCAATGCGCTGATGGTCGGCACGGGCATATTCGCGTTGCTTGCGTTCTGGCTTGCATTCGGCCTGTCGGGCCTGCTGGTGCGGCAGGTGGCCGGTTTCGCCCGCGAGGTCAAGGCGTTGAGGCACGGTGGCGCCACGGCCGTGAATCCCGCCCGGTACGACGAAGCAGAGGTGATTGAACTGGCCGAAGTATTCAACGATTACCACCGGCGTATGGCGGAGATGATCGAGCGGGAAAAGGAGTTCACCGGCAATGTCAGCCACGAACTGCGCACGCCGCTCACGGCGATCAAGACCAGCTGCGAGCTCCTCGATCAGGACACGGCCATCAGCGCGAAGTCCAGGACGCGGCTGCAACAGATCGATCGCGCGGCCGACAATATGGTCGAACTGGTCAACGCCTTGCTGCTGCTCGCGCGGGAAGCGTCGCCAGCGGATGTTGGCCCGGTACGCCTCGTCAGCGCCGTAGAGGACGCGCTGGACCCATTTGCCGAGGTTCTGGTTGCCAAAGGTATCGACTCGGTTATTGACGTCGGCAACGGCTTCATCGTCGAGGTCAACCGCTCGGCGCTTGCGATCGTTCTGTCCAATCTGATCGACAACGCTGTCCGGTATACCGACCGCGGTAGCGTCCGTTTCAGCTATATGGACGGCTGGCTGCAGATCGAAGATACGGGTCGCGGCATATCCGGGGAATCCTTGCCCCATGTGTTTGAGCGGCTCTATCAGGCGAGACCTGCACGGGTAGCGAGTCGCGGCTTCGGCATCGGTCTGTCGATCGTGAAGAAGATCTGTGATCGCTATCAATGGTCGATCAAGCTCGACAGTGAGCCCGGCAAAGGCACCCGCGTGTCGCTGCACTTGCCACTGCTCGACTGAAATTTCCCCGACTTCACAAGAACTTGACGTCTTCTTGACGAAAACTTCACACCCCGGCGAGTAGCATCCGCGTCTGTTGTTGCATCGACCCGATGCGACGTCCGCCAGCGCGCCCGAATCTGGCGCGCGCAGACCACTGGATGCCGCCATGCGCCGACCGTTGCTGCTTGCCTGTGTCGTACTGGCCGGGTGCGCGACCTACCATCCCGAGCCCATCGAGCCGACGCAGCTCACGCAAGACTTCGAGGAACGTTCGCTCACGAGCGATGGACTACACGCATGGCTCGCGCACGAGCTGGGGCACGACATCGGATGGCCGATGCCCCGCTGGAACCGCGAGATGCTCACGCTCGCGGCGTACTACTACAGTCCGGTGCTCGATATCGCGCGCGCCCAATGGGGCACCGCGAAAGCGGGCATCGACGTCGCCGGTGCGATTCCGAACCCGGTGCTGCAACTGCCGTTCCAGTACGCAACGCCCAACCCCGGACCGGGAGGGCCCTTTGTCACTGGCCCCTCTCTCGACATTCCGATCGAGACGGCGCACAAGCGCGGCTACCGCATCGACCAGGCATCGCACCTGTCGGAAGTGGCGCGTCTGAACATTGGCAATGAGGCGTGGAAGGTGCGTGCCCTGGTGCGCAATGCGCTGCTGTCCGTGTCCGCCGCGAAGCAGCGCGTTGCATTCCTGTCGCGCAAGGCTGACGCGCAGCAGCAGATTACCGGGATGGTGACCAGGCGCCGCGCGGTTGGCGAGAACGCCGGCCCCGACGTCGATGCGGCCGTGCTGGCGTCGACGCAGGCGCAAGCCGACCTAGCCGGCGCTCGCAGTGCGGAGCAGGATGCGCGGGCGCAACTGGCCGCGGCGATCGGCGTGCCAGTCGCGGCACTCGATGCAATCCAGCTCGATCTCGACGGCTTCAGCGAGGCTCCCTTGGCGCCGCCCGCCGTTGACGTGAAGCGCGAGGCGATTCTCCATCGGGCCGACCTGCTCGCGTCGCTTGCCGAGTATGCGGGCGCTGAGTCGGCAGTGCAGCTTGAGGTCGCGAAGCAATATCCGGACATCCATCTGGGGCCGGGCTACACGTACGACACCGGCACCCACAAGATCGCATTCGGGCTAGCCGGCATTTCGTTGCCGGTCTTCGACCAGAACCAGGGGGGGCATCGCGCAGGCTGAGGCGAAGCGCAAGGAGGCGGCCGCCCGCACCGCCGCGCTGCAGGACGCGATCCTCAGCGACCTCGATCACGCGCTTGCGCATTACCAGGCAAGCCTCGATGCAGTGCAACTGTCCGAAGCCCACCTGACCGCCGCGCGCAAACAAGTCGACAGCCAGGCCGCCAGCTTCGCTGCCGGCAACACGGATCGCCTCGCACTCACGCAGGCCAGGGCGGACTACCAGGCGAGCGGGATCGCCCATCTGGATGCGCTGGTGGCAGCACATCAGGCGGCCGGCGCACTCGAAGACGCGATCCAGCGGCCCCTCATACCCGACGTAGCGAACACAACCGTGACCGAACAAGAGATCCGGCGATGAAATACCGACTGTTTCTGTTTTGCGCCGTCACGCTGGCATTGCTTGCCGGCGCGTGCTGGTACATCTACCAGACGCTCTACTCAAGCCCGCCAGCGCGAAGCACCCCAGCACAAGCGGCGCCCCAGCCAACCGTGCAGACGGTGAACGGCGAAACGGTGGTGGTGGTCGGCGCCGACGCGCAGCGCGCGAGCCACATCGACGTCGCGCCGCTTGCGGCCGTGTCGGTGCAGCCCGACAGCAGCGCGTATGCGACGGTGATCGACCTGCAGCCGCTCTTCGATCTGCGCAACCGGCTGGCTGCGGCGCTCGCGGATTGCGACAGCGCACGCGAGCAGGCCGCCGCGTCGCGTGCGCAGTATGAGCGCAGCCGCGTGCTGTACGCGGACGATCGCAACATCTCGCAGAAGAGCCTGCAGGACGCGCAGGCGTCCATGCAGGCTGCGCAGGCCAGGCTGCAGTCGGCCGACGCTGCACAGGGCGCGCTGGCCGCGACGCTACGGCAGCAATTCGGCGACGCTTTGACAAGTGCCGCGATGGCGCCGGGGTCCGCGCTGTTCCAGCGCCTGATGACCGGCCGCGCTGTCGTGTTGCGCGTCACGCTGCCCGCCGATCACAACGAAGACGCGCCCGCGCGCATCACGGTCGATGCACCGGACGGCCAGCCGGTGGCGGCGCAGAAGCTCTCGGCCTCGCCCCAGGGGGACCCGGCGGTCCAGGGCAACCCCTGGTTCTACGCCGCTGGGCGCGCGCTGCCGGTTGGCACCCGCACTAGCGCGCATGTGCCGTCGTCGAATGGCAGCACGTCCGCGCTCGTGATTCCCGAGCGGGCCGTCGTCTGGTACGGCGGACAACCGTGGGCCTACGTGCGTACCGCGCCTGACCGCTTCACGCGGCGCTATGTGCCGGCTGCCAACGAGAACGACCAGGGGTTCGTCGTGACCAGCGGCTTTCACGCCGGTGACGCTGTGGTGATGCACGGCGCGCAATTGCTGCTCTCACAGGAACTGCGGCCGCAGGGTATCGCGACGGCTTGCAAGGACCCGCCTGAATGCGATGACTGACCAGGGCCGCCCCGCACAACACGAACCCAACCACTGCTCATGCTCAACGCGATCATCCGGTTTTCGCTGCGCTTTCGCGGCGTCATTTACGCGCTGGCCGTGCTCCTGGCCGGTTATGGTCTCTATACATTGACGCGCGCGAAGCTCGATGTGTTTCCCGAGTTCGCCCCGCCGATGAGCATCGTCCAGACGGAGGCGCCAGGCCTGACGAGCGAGCAGGTCGAGACGCTCGTCACGCAGCCGATCGAAAACGCGCTCGGCGGCATGGTCGGGCTGCAGTCGATGCGCTCGAGGTCCCTGCAGGGCCTGTCCGCGGTCACGCTGGTGTTCGACGCTCACGCCAATGTGATGCAGGTCCGACAACTGGTGTCCGAGCGCGCGAACGCGCTCGCCGCGACGCTGCCTGCGGGCGTGCAGCCGCCGAGGCTGCTGCCGCTCACGACCACGACGAGCGTGGTGCGGACCATCGGCCTGACGTCAAAGACCCGCTCGCTGATGGATCTGTACGACATTGCGCAGTGGACGGTCAAGCCGCAACTGCTGAGCGTGCCGGGCGTGGCCGATGCGATCGTGTTCGGCGGCGACACGCGCCAGCTGCAGATCCAGGCCGATCCGGCGAAGCTGATGCGCTATGGCCTGTCGATCCAGGACGTGATCGCCGCCGCACGCCTGTCCACCGGCGTGCGCGGCGCGGGCTTCATCGAGAACGACAATCAGCGCATCGCGGTCAACGTAGATGGCCAGATCACAACGCCGGCCAGGCTCGCCGGCATCGTGCTGCGCTGGAGCAACGGCGCGGCCGTCCGGCTCGGCGACATCGCGACCGTCACCTGGGGCAGCGCGCCGGCGGTCGGCGCAGCATCGATCATGGGCCAACCCGGCGTGATGCTGGTGCTGGAAAGCCAGTACGGCACCAATACGCTAGCCGTCACGAAGGACATCGAGAAGACGCTCGCCACGCTCAAGCCGGTACTGGCCCAGCAAGGCATCGACCTGAACGCGGACGTGTTCCGGCCGGCCAACTTCATCGACGCATCGGTCGGCCACCTGCGCACGGCACTGCTGGTCGGCGCGGTGCTGGTGATCGCGGTGCTGTTCCTGTTCCTGCTCAATGTGCGGACCGCCGTCATTTCGGCGATCGCGATTCCGCTGTCTCTCCTGATCGCGATCATCGTGCTGACGTCGTTCGGCGTGAGCCTGAACACGATGACGCTCGGCGGCCTCGCGATCGCGCTCGGCGAGGTCGTCGACGACGCCATCATCGATGTCGAGAACATCTACCGCCGGCTGCGCCAGAACCGCAATCGGCCTGCGCCACTGCCGGCCTTCCGGGTCGTGCTGCGCGCGTCGCTCGAGGTACGCAGCGCGGTCGTGTTCGCGACCTTCATCGTGGCGCTGATCTTCCTGCCGGTGCTGACGCTTTCGGGCGTGGGCGGCAAGCTGTTCGCGCCGCTCGGCGTGGCGTACATCCTCGCGGTGCTGGCCTCGCTCGGCGTCGCGCTCACGCTCACGCCGGCGATGGCGCTCGCGCTGCTCGCGCACGGGCCGCTGCCTGCGCACGAGCCCCGTTTGCTCACCTGGCTGAAGGCGCGCTATACCGCGCTGCTGCTGAAGGTCGAGCAGCGCGTGAAAACCATCATGGTAATCGTGGCGCTCCTGTGTGTCGCGGCGCTGGCCTCGCTGCCGTTCATGAGCGGCAACTTCATTCCGGAGTTGCGCGAGGGCCACTACATCGTGCATATGGGGCTGGCGCCAGGGACCTCGCTGGCCGAGTCGATGCGCATCGGCACGCGGGTCTCGCAGGCATTGATGCAGGTGCCAGGCGTGCGCCTCGTCGCGCAGCGCGCCGGCCGCGCCAACGAGGTCGTCGATCCGGTCGGGGTACAACTGAGCGAGTTCGAGGTCGATCTCAAACCGATGAGCGCATCCGGGCAAAGCGCAACACTTCGTCGGGTCCAGCAGATGCTCGCGCGCTTCCCCGGCCTGACCACGTCGGTCAACACATTTCTCGTCGAGCGCATCAACGAGACCATTTCGGGTGCGACGGCGCCGGTCGTCGTTAGCGTGTTCGGCGACAACCTCGACGTCATCGACCGCAAGGCGCAGGACATCGCCCGCCTGCTGGGGACGATCCGCGGCGCGGCGAGCGTACAGGTGGAATCGCCCCCGGGCATTCCCGAGCTCGACGTCAGACTAAAACCCGACCAGTTGAGCCGCTGGGGCTTCAGGCCAGTGGAGGTGCTCGACGCGATCCAGAGCGCGTACCAGGGCGCAACCGTCGCGCAAACCTATGAAGGCAGCCGCACCTACGACGTCACGGTGGTCCTGGCGCCCGGTGCGCGCCAGAGTCTGGGCGACGTGGGTGCATTGATGCTGCGTAATCCTGAGGGCCTCGCCGTCCCGTTGCGCGAACTGGCGACCATCGGCCAGGTCTCCGGCCGATACCAGATCACGCATGACGGCGGGCGACGCATGCAGAGCGTCTCCGTGACTCTCGGCAGCCGCGCAGCGAGCGATTTCGTGGCGGAGGCGCAGGCGCGCGTCAATCGCGAGATCGCGATGCCCAGGGGCACCTACGCGGTGTTCTCGGGAGAAAGCGAGGCGCGCACACAGTCGCAGCGCGACCTGCTCGCGTACGGCGCGATGTCCGTCATCGGTATCGCACTGCTGCTGTTCCTCGCGATGAAGAGCCGGCGCGGCGTCGTGCTGGTAATGGTGAATCTGCCGTTCGCGCTGGTGGGCGGGGTGCTGAGCGTGGTGCTCACGGGCGGCAACCTGTCGCTGGGCGGCATGGTGGGCTTTGTGACGCTGTTCGGTATTTCATTGCGCAACTCGATCATGCTGATCAGCCACTACGAACACCTGGTGCACGTCGACGGGATGGCCTGGGGTGCCGACACCGCCGTGCGCGGTGCGTCCGAGCGTCTGATCCCGATCCTGATGACCGCGCTCGTGACCGGGTTGGCGCTGCTGCCGCTTGCTGCGACGAGCGGCGCGGCCGGCAACGAGATCGAGGGGCCGATGGCGATCGTGATTCTGGGCGGGCTGATTACCTCCACCGTGCTGAACCTGATCGTGCTGCCCACGCTTGCGCTGCGTTACGGCCGCTTTGAGCGGGACACGCTGGCCGAGCCGCAAGCCGCATCATCGAACGGATAAACGGAGCCAATTCGCAGGGTTGCCGCCGTTACGCAACGGCACGCCCGCAGACTCCATTTTTTGACAGGTCGTCCAGTGGACCTTGCATTGCGGCAGGTAAGGAGCGGATCGTGGCGGCACCCCTTGAAGGCCTGAGCGGATCGGATGTCGAAGCGCGCGTGCAACGCGCCCAGGTGAACCGCGTTGCACGACGGACCAGCCGCAGCCTCGGCGAAATCGTCCGCGTCAATGTGCTGACGCGATTCAATGCGCTGCTGGGTTCGCTGTGCGCGATCGTACTGGCCGTCGGTCCGTGGCAGGACGCGCTGTTCGGTGGCGTCCTGGTTGCGAACTCACTGATCGGCATCATTCAGGAACTGCGCGCGAAACGCACACTGGATCGCCTCGCGTTGCTGCAACAGCCGCGTGCTAGCGTGCGGCGCTCGGGTCAAACAATCCAGATCGACATGGCCGACATCGTGGTGGACGACCTGATCGAGATCAACCGGGGCGATCAGATCGTGGTGGACGGCGTTCTTGGCGAAGCCGATGGGCTGGAAATCGACGAATCGTTGCTGACGGGTGAATCCGAGCCACAAACGAAAGCGCCGGGGCAACGGCTACTGTCGGGCAGCTTTGTCGTCGCCGGTCATGGGTTCTATCGCGCAACGGGCGTCGGCCCCGATGCGTATGCGCACCGGCTCGCGGCGCAGGCGCAGCACTTCGTACCGCCACACTCGGAACTCAGCGCCGGCATCAATCGCATTCTCCGCTACGTCGGCTGGGCGATTGCACCGGTTTCTGCGTTGCTCCTGTTAAGCCAGCTCCTGAGGCAGGCCCCCCTCGCCCAGGCGGTGCTCTTCTCGAGTGGCGGGGTCGTGGGCATGGTGCCCGAGGGCCTGGTGCTGCTGACCAGCGTCGCGCTGGCTGTGGGCGCAATGCGGCTGGCACAACGCGGTGCGCTCGTGCAGGAGTTGTCCGCGATCGAGACGTTGGCGCGCATCGACGTGCTCTGCCTTGACAAGACCGGGACGCTCACCGAGGGCGAGCCGACGATGGAACGGGTGGAGCTTCTCGTCGAGCACCGTGACGCGCTGGATGCGCTGGCCGCATTGGCACTGGGCGATCCTGCGCCGAACACGACGTTGCGCGCCATTGCCGCCCAATATTCGATGCCGTTGGGATGGACGGCCTCGGTCGCCGTACCGTTTTCGTCAGCCCGAAAATGGGCCGGCGCATCATTTGGGGAATTCGGGACCTGGATCCTCGGCGCCCCCGACGTGATACTGGCCGGCATGGCGGCAGAGGAAAATGTGCGGCTGGCGGTCGCGAACTACGCGACAGAGGGGCACCGGGTGCTGCTGCTCGCGCAGGCGAGCAGCACGCTGACCGGCCAGACGATGCCGCAGGACCTGACACCGGTCGCCCTGGTGCTGCTCACCGAGCGCATCCGGGACGATGCCGCGGCGACGCTCGCCTACTTTGCGGCTCAACGGGTGACCGTGAAGGTGATCTCCGGAGAACATCCCCGCACGGTGGCGGAGGTGGTGAGACGGGCTGGCATGACGGACGTACACGCTGGCGTCGATGCGCGCGAATTGCCGGACGATCCGGCGCACCTGGCGGAGCTGATGGAACAGGCATCGGTATTCGGCCGCGTCTCGCCGCAACAGAAAAAAGCGATGGTGGCCGCGCTGCGTGCCCGTGGACATGTGGTGGCGATGATCGGCGATGGGGTGAACGACCTGCTCGCGCTCAAGGAAGCCGACATCGGCATTGCGATGGGCGGCGGCAGCAGCGCCGCGGCGGCCGTTGCCCAGGCGGTGCTGGTGGACAACCGGTTTGCCAGCCTGCCCGCGATTGTCGATGAAGGCCGGCGCGTGATCGGCAACGTCGAGCGGCTCGCCAATCTGTTCGTGACCAAGACCGTGTATGCAATGCTGCTCGCGTTCGCCGTCGGTGTGGCCGATCTTGCCTTTCCGTTTCTGCCGCGACATCTGACGCTGGTCGGTTCGCTGACGATCGGCATCCCGGCGTTCTTTCTGTCGCTGGAGGCCAGCGCCGAACGGGCGCGCAGCGGGTTCGTCGAACGGGTGCTGCGCTTTGCGGTGCCGGCCGGCGTACTGGCTGCGATCGCGACGTTCGCTTCGTATTCGATCGCGCTCGGCTATCTCGGCGCAACGCTCGATCAAGCCCGCAGCGCGGCCGGCACCGTGCTGTTCGGCGTGACCCTGTGGATCCTGTTGCTGCTGGCGCGGCCGCTGACACCCTTGCGGTTCACGCTCGTCGCCGCTATGGCCCTAACGTTCGCGTCCATCGCAGTACTGCCTGCGTTGAGCGCTTTCTTCGCGCTCGAGGTCTTGCCGCTGCACATCTGGCTCGGGGTCGCAGGCGTTACTGCGATCGCCTGTTCGGGCATGTACTGGATTGTGAAGCAGGTGAGCACTGCCCGGCCGCCTGCGGAGGACCGACACGCCGGGCGCATCAGGTCCATTCCCCATGCGCTGTTTTCGCTGTGGCGCCGGCACATCGTGCTGTCGACATCGGCGGCACTTCTCATCATCGGCAGCGCCTGGCTGTTCCTCGGTGTGCTGGAAGACGTGCTCGCGAAGGATCCGCTCGTCCAGTTCGATCTCGTCGTCTATCGATATCTGCAGGACGTGCGCCTGCCTTCGCTGGATTCGGTGATGGTGGCGATATCGGAGCTTGGCGACGCGGCCGTGATTCTGCCGGTCGTGCTGGCCGTGCTGGCGTGGTTCATCTGGCGCCGGCTCTGGCAGTCGGCGATCTATTGGCTCGCAGCCATTGGCGGCGCCGGGATCATCGTGAAGCTGCTCAAGCTGGCGCTTCACCGGCCGCGTCCGAATCCGTACTCGGTCGGCGCGGAAAGTTTTTCATTCCCGAGCAGCCACGCCACGCTCAGCGTCGTCGCCTACGGCTTTCTGGCGTTCCTGCTGTGCCACGACCAGCGCCACCGCGCGAGGACCGCGATCGTGGTCGCTGCGGCGATTGGCATTGCACTCATCGCGTCATCGCGGCTGTATCTCGGCGTGCACTGGGTCTCCGATGTTCTCGCCGGCATGAGCCTCGGACTTGCGTGGATTGCGGTACTGGCCATCGCGTATGGGCTGCGGGTACGCGAGAACCCTGGCTCGCGACGCTTGTTGCTGATCGTCGCCGCCACGGTACTCGCAGGCGGTTCGCTCCATATCGCGCAACAACACGATCCGGACCTGGCGCTCTACGCGCCTTCACGCACCCATAAGGAAATGACGGCCACCCAGTGGGCGTCAACCGGATGGCAGGCATTGCCTGTCGGCCGGGTGGTCATGCCGGGCAGGATCGCCGAACCGTTCAGGGTGCAGTGGATCGGCACGGCTGCAACGATCGGGAACGCGTTGAGCGCTGCGGGATGGACGCCCGCCGCGCATTGGTCACCGCTCGCGATACTGGACGCCTGGCTGGGGCTCACACCTTCATCGGCGTCGCCCCCGGTTCAGCTCGAGTTTCATGACGGATCCGTCGCGAGAATAGTCTTCGTCCAGTCTGTCGCAGCGCTGCCCGACACGCTACTGGTGCTTCGATTGTGGCCGAGCAGTTATGTGATCAGCCGTGCAAGCGGAGCACCCGATAGCGTCCCGATCTGGGTCGGTACCGTTACACGTGAGCGCGTAGCGGATGTCAGCGCATTTCCGTTTTCCGGTCCTGCTCCAGCAGACGACTTTGATGCGACGGGTATGACGGTCGCACTACAGTTCCCGGACGCCCGGGTGGTCACGCGTGGTGACCATTCGCTCAAGACATGGGATCGGCGTGTGGTGCTGCTGTGCGCGAAGGACTCGCTGACATGTCCGCGTCCATGACAGCCAGCACAACGCCGATGACGCGCGACGAGGAGCATCCCGTGCCGACCCGGCCGCCACCCTTTGTTACCGGGATTGCACATGCACGCATGGCTCAGTAGCATCAGCGCCCATCCGCATCTTGTGCTCGCGATCGTCTTCGTCGTCGCCTGCGCGGAGTCGCTGGCCGTCGTCGGTACGATTGTTCCCGCGGGCATCGTGATGTTCGTAGCGGGTGCGCTGATCGGAGCCGGTGCGCTGGACGGCTGGGTGACGCTGGCCGTGGCCGCGCTCGGAGCGATTGCCGGCGACGGTATCAGCTATGAACTGGGTCGTCGGTATCACGGCGAAGTCCACGCGTGGTGGCAAGCGAAGGGACACGAAGCCACTTATGCGCGCGGTGAGCGTTTCGTTCAACAGCATGGCGGGAAAAGCATTGTGCTGGCCCGCTTCTTTGCGCCGGTGCGCGCGATCGTGCCGCTGATCGTCGGCGCCGCACGCATGACCAGGCTGAGGTTCTACCCAATCAACATTGCGTCGGCACTGGCCTGGTCGCCGGCGCATATCGGCCCGGGGATCGTGTTCGGCGCGTCGGCGCAACTCGCCGAAGCCGTCAGTGGCCGCCTGGCCGCGATGCTGCTCATGCTGGCGGCATTGCTCTGGCTTGTCGTGCGGCTGACACGCCTGGGGCTCCGGCGCGGTGTGCCGTTCGTCAAGACTGCTTCCCAACGGGCGATACAGCGTCTCAGCCGTCGGCATCCTCGCCTGGCGAGCCGTTTAGCGAGCATCGTCGATCCGGGCAAGCCGGAGTCGCTGACACTTCTGGTGCTGGGGCTGCTCTTCATTGGCAGCGTGTGGCTGTTTCTGGGCATCCTGCAGGACGTGGTTGCACGTGATCCGCTGGTGCAGGCCGACACCATCATCTACAGCTTCCTGCAGACCTTGCGGACAGTACCGACCGACCGCGTGATGCTCGCCATGGCCAGGTTCAGCGGGTACGGTGTGGGTCTCGTCGTGGCCGCCGGCGTTCTGATCTGGCTCGTCGTGCAGCGATGCTGGCGCACAGCGGCCTGGTGGCTTCTCACGGTCGGTGTAGCGGCTGCCTTGAGTCCCGTCATCGAGCCCGGGGTGGGTTACGTGCGGCCGTTCAACTGGCAAACGGGCGCTGCCCATGCACCGTTGCCCAGCGGCAATGCCACCTTCAACCTGCTCGTGTACGGTTTTCTTGGCTGGCTGCTGGTGCGCCGGCAGCCGCCCCTCTGGCGCAGTACCGTCCTCGCGGTCGTCGCCATCTGGGTGGTGATGACCGGGTTTGCCCGCCTGTATCTCGGGGAAAACTGGCTCGCGGACGTGCTGGGCGGCTGGAGCCTGGGGCTCGCGTGGTTGGCGGTACTGGCGGGCGCCTACACGTACCGGCAGGTGCGTGACGACGTGCGGCCTCGACTTCTGGCTGTCATTGTCATCGCGTTACTCGCCATCTTCGGTCCCTGGACGAGCGCTGAGCGTTTTCAGGCTGATTTCGCCCGGTACGCGCCCCGAACGCACCAGACTGTGCTCACGCTTGATCAGTGGACCAGCGGTGCCTGGCGCGCGCTACCGGAAAGACGCACCGAGATCAGCGGCGATGAGGAAGAGCCCTTCCCGTTGCAGTGGGCCGCGAGTTCCGATGCGATTGCACACAGTCTCGAACCAGCGGGCTGGCACGTTGCGCCGGCATGGTCCGCCAGGTCTGCCTTGCTGTGGCTGTCGCCGGCAGCATCGGTGGAGGCCTTGCCGGTACTGCCGAAGCTGGCCGAAGGAAACAGCGCTGAGCTGACGTTCATGAAACTCGATCCGCAGCGGCCGATGACCCGGTTGCTGCTGCGGCTCTGGCGATCGCATTACCGGTTGATGGCCGGCAATACGCCCAATGGCATGGCCGATGCGCCGATCTGGTACGGTGCACTGTACCAGGAAACGTTTCGCCGGCCGTGGCAACTGGTCACGATCGGCAGCACCACGACCTGGCCGGATGCGTCCGCGATCCCCCATCTGTTGCCCACCGGAATGCCGCTGTTGAGCCGCTCGACGCTCGAAGGCGGGTCGGTTCGGCGCGCAGTGCTGGTCTTGCCGACCGTCCCCGAAGCACCACCCCATTGAAACGCTGGGCTGCAAACGATCATGACGCAATATACTGCGCGGCGGGCATGGACGGCTGCCACAACGGAAGCCGGGAAGTTGCCGGATACGCGACGGGTGCGACTGGTGCTCGCCGCTGCCCTGGTCGCGGCCTCATTCGGCGCGGCGGCAGGCCCCGGGTGGGTGCGGGTCGCCTCGAGCCCCGACGTGCAGGTCTTCGTGGATGCCGGATCGCTGGCGAAAGATTCGCGTGGATTCGTCAGTGTCTGGACGAAAACGCTCTATGCGGTGCCGCAGACCGCGGCTGGGATACAGTATGCGGCCGACATGACGCGCTTTGTGCTGGATTGTGCCAGCGCGCGCTATGGCCTCGCCGGCGGCAAATTTCTTGACGCCCACGGTAATGTGCTTCGTCAGTTCGGCGAACCGGCTGGCGAACTTCAGCCGATTCCCGTGGCAACGAAAATTGACGCCATCGCGAAGGCTATCTGCACTGCGGGCGGCGATACCACGCGAGGCAAATAGTGCGCCGCCGCTTGGCGTCCTCGGCAGGAGCGGCGAAGACGCGTCGCGATCAGACTACCTCTACCCATGACAACCTATGACCCCTGACACATCTTCCGTCACGAGGATCACGATTCCGCGCACGGTCTGGGCGCTCGGCTTCGTGAGCCTCTTTATGGACCTGTCGTCCGAACTCGTACACGCGTTGCTGCCGATTTTCCTCGTGACGACGATGGGCATGAGCGTGACCGCGCTCGGTGTGCTCGAAGGCGCGGCCGAAGCGACTGCGATGATCGTCAAGGTCTTCTCCGGGCCAGTCAGCGACTGGCTGGGGCGGCGCAAGGGCTTGTTGCTGCTCGGCTATGGGCTGGCCGCGCTGACAAAGCCGTTGTTCCCGCTCGCGAGCACACCTGCGCTGGTGGCAACGGCCCGCCTGCTCGATCGCGTCGGCAAGGGCATTCGCGGCGCCCCGCGCGATGCGCTGGTGGCCGACGTAGCGCCGCCTGCAATCCGCGGCGCGTGCTTCGGGTTGCGCCAGTCGATGGATACCATTGGCGCCTTTGTCGGGCCGCTACTCGCGATCGGGCTGATGCTCTGGTTCAGCGATCATATTCGCACTGTCCTGTGGTTTGCGGTCGTGCCGGCCTTCATCGCGATCGCCCTGATCGCATTTGGCGTCGACGAACCGGAGCACGCCCCGGCGCAGCGTCGCTTCCGGTTCCCGTTGCACAGGCGCGCACTGCGCGAATTCCCGGCGCGCTACTGGTTCATCGTTGTCATCGGCGCCACCTTCACGCTCGCGCGTTTTAGTGAGGCGTTCCTCGTGCTGCGCGCCCAGCAGACCGGGCTGGATCTCGCGTGGATCCCCGCCGTGATGGTGGTGATGAGTGTCGCCTATTCGGTTTCGGCGTATCCGGTCGGGATACTTTCCGACCACCTGGATCGACGGGTGCTGCTCGCACTCGGTCTCGCGTTGCTGATCGCCGCCGATGTGGTGCTGGGGCTGGGTAAGTCCACTGCCTCCATGTTCATCGGCGTCGCCATGTGGGGTCTGCACATGGGTTTTACGCAGGGCATTGTCGCGGCGATGGTGGCTGAGGCATCACCCGTCACGTTGCGTGGCACCGCATTCGGCGTGTTCAATCTCGCCAGCGGCGTGTGCATGCTGCTCGCGAGCGCACTCGCGGGCTGGCTGTGGGACCACGTTGGCGCGCCGACGACCTTTCTGACAGGCGCGGCGCTCGTCGTCGTGCCGTTATGCCTGTGCTGGTTTGCGCCACGACGGGTCGCACATCGCGCCTGATCAACTATTCACCATGAACCTTTGCAATGACAACACTCGAAGCGTTGAATCAGGCTCTCTTTCTCATGATCAACGGAACGGCGTCGACACCAGCGTGGCAAGTCGGCACGGCGCTGGTGATCGCCGATTACCTGATCTGGCTGATTCCGCTGCTGCTCGTGGGCATATGGCTCTCGGGCGACGAGAGGCAGCGCGGCCTCGCCATCCGTGCGTGCGTTGTAGCGATGCTCGGCGTCGGCGCGAATCAGCTCATCGGAATGGTTTGGCAGCATCCACGGCCATTCATGATCGGGCTCGGCCATACGTTCCTGCCGCACGCGCCGGACTCGTCGTTTCCGAGCGATCACGCCACCGTGTTCGCCGGCGTTGCGTTGACGCTGCTGTTGGGCGGGATGCGACGGCTCGGCGGACTCACGCTTCTGATCGGTACCACAGTGGCGTGGGCGCGCGTGTTTCTGGGCGTGCATTTTCCGCTCGACATGATCGGGGCCGTCGCCGTTGCATGCGTCGCCTACGCGCCGATCGCGCCGCTCTGGCAACTCGGCGGCACACCCGTGACGCACTTGATGGTCGCGTTATACCGCAAACTCCTGGCGCGGCCGATCAGCCTCGGCTGGCTGCGCCCCTGACCGACCGATGCACACCCATCACGTCGTTGCCGCCTTCGACGTCGATGGCACGATCACCACCTCCGACAGCCTGCGTGATTTCATCCGTTATGCGTCGGTACTGGCCGATTGGCTGCCGGAGCGGTACGCGCGGCGCCATGGCTCGCCGGCTTGCTGCTCGGCGTGTGCGACCGGGGTGATGCGAAAGCGCGTTTTCTTGCCGCGACCGTCGGCGGCATGACGGCGTGCGAGCTGGAGGGGGCGGCGCAGGACTACGCCGCTCAAAGACTGCCCGCCCTGATCCGCCCGGAGATGGTCGCGAGAGCCTAGGAACATGAACGCCGCAGCCACCGGCTGGTGCTGGTCAGCGCGTCTCCGTCGCTGTACCTGACGGTTTGGGCCGCCCGCGCGGGTTTCGACGCGGTGCTCGCCACGGAGCTTGAATTCCGGGACGGTCGGTTTGCTGGCCGCCTGGCGTCGCCGAATTGCTGGGGGCCCGAGAAGGTGCGGCGGCTACAGCAATGGTTTGGCAGTGATCAGCCACCTGTGCTGTATGCGTGTGGCGACAGCCGGGGCGACCGGGAAATGCTCGCGCTTGCCGATCACGCGTGGCTGCGTGGCGACGGCGCATTGCCCCTGATCGATGCGTAGCAGCGCAAAACGCGCGCGGGCTGACCCGCCACCGCTCGCGTATGACCTATATCCATGAAACTGACCACGACGTGCCTTATCACGTAAGCGGCAGCTTTCAGCAGCTTCACGTCATTTTGAGCGTCACGATCACACGTCGGATCCGCGCTGACATTTCTCGATGCGGCATATCCGTCCCATTTTCGCGTAGTTAAACGCGGTTCCGACCTGTGTGAAGCCCGCCAGCGGGCGACCTCATTGCGTGATGCGCAGTGCGCAGATTCACACCTCATTGCCCGGCATTCTCGAACGGCAACTGCCAAACGGTCACGGTGTTCGTATTGTCGTTGACCGCCGCAAAGCGCACGAACTCTTGATGCGGCGGCGTGAACGCCAGTCCGAAGGCACCGTCTGGCGCCGGGTCGATGGAAAGCTGCGCGACGAAGCGGCCTTGCGGCGTGAATTCGACGATTTCGCTCGGCTGCTTCGGATCGCTGTTGACCGCATCGCCATTCGCGACGAACAGATGGCCGTTCGGTCCAAGGGCCATTGCGATCGGACCGCGAAGATGCGCGTTGTCCGCGTAGATCAGCACGCCTTTGCCGCCATCGTGCTGCGAGTTACCCACACCGAAGACGGCGAGGATCGCGTTATCGGCGGTCGACGCGACATAGAGTACGTCGCGTTGCGGATCGTAGGCGAGTCCGGTCGGTCCAACGACCAGCGCCGCCGGATCGCTGCGGAACGCGTATCCGGAGGCGATCTGCGTGCTGCGATTCAGATGCACGCCGTCGTCGTCGACGCTCACGTCGAGACGCACGACCGTCCCGTTGAGCACGTGCCTGGATGATATCGACTGGGCCGACGGCGTCATTCACATCCGTGGGGCCAAGTCTCGTCGCGATCGTGATCTGCCGCTGTTCCGTGACGTCGGCCGCGCATTGCTGGCGTACGTCAAAGGGGAACGTCCTTCGTCGTCGCAGAGGGCGATATTTCTGCAAGCGATTCCGCCGAGGGGGCCACTCTCAGACTCGAGCGCGGTTTCCAAGATCGTCCGGCGAGCCTTGAGTCGTGCCGGCCTCTATCCTTCTCGCGGGGCAGCACCGATCAGCTAATACGAATGACTCAAAAGCAACCGGAAGCGGCCATCAATCGCTCCCGTCGGCCTCTCACTTTTGTCTGCCCCCACGCGGTATCAGAGCGTGCGAGTCGCCGCAGAATTCTTCAATGATGGTTCTCGCATGGCGATCGCGACGACAACGCCCGACATGAACGTGACGACGGCGATTGCCAGAATGGCATCGGCAAAACCAAAGCGATCAGCGATGACGCCCGCCGAAAGCGCGCCAATCGCGTAACCGAGGTCTCGCCAGAACCGGTATACGCTAAGTGATCGAGCCCGCCAGCTCGGCTCTGAGGCGTCCGATACTGCTGCAATCAGGCTCGGGTAGACCATCGCGGTGCCGAGGCCGAGCAACACGCTCGCAACCAGCCACCACCAGAACTGCCCGGTGAGCGCAGTCAGCAAGAGTCCGGCGGCCTGAACCCACATGCCGATGACGATAAGGCCCTTGCGGCCCCACCTGTCGCTCAACGGGCCGGTGACAACCTGACAGACGCCCCACACAATCGGATAAATAGCCTTGAGGATACCTATCTGTTTGACGCCGAGTCCGAGTCCCCTGAAAAACAATGGGAAAATGCCCCAGCTCATGCCGTCGTTGAGGTTGTTGATCAATCCGGCCTGCGACGCCGCGAACAGATTGCGGTCCCTGATGGTGGTCAGCAGGAAAACATCGCGGAACGAGAGTGACGACGCTTCCCTGGGCTTGCCCGCGACCTCAAGCCGAACATGTTCGCGCGTATCGTGCACCACAAGGACCGACAGCATCAGGCCGGCTGCCGCATAGAAGATCCCCAGGTAGATCGGGATAGGTCGAAGGCCGTACCGGCTCGCCAGATAGCCAGTGAGAAACGCGGTCACGCCAACTGCGAAATAGCCTGCAAACTCGTTAAGGCCGACCGCAAGTCCGCGCCCTTTCGGGCCAACCAGATCTACTTTCATGAGCACGGTCATGGACCATGCAAAGCCCTGACTGGCGCCAAGCAGGACGTTGGCCCCGACCACCCACTCCCAGTGTGGCGCGGCAATGATCATGAAGGGTACGGGAAGCGCAAGCAGCCAGCCGACGACCAGCACACGCTTGCGGCCCCACGTGTCGGCTAACTGTCCCGAAACTAGGTTGGCGAGGGCTTTGACCACCCCGAAGCTGACGATGAAGGAGGTAATGAGCGTCGCAGACTCGAGGTGGAATTCTTTCGCGCCGATCAGAGGCACGACCGTCCGCTCGATACCGACCATGCCTCCCACGAATGCATTGACCAGCACGAGCAATGAGAACTGCCGCCAGTTTTCCTTGAGCCCTAGCCGAACTGAGAGCCGGGCAGACGAAACGGCTGTCTCTCTCATCACGCTATGCTCCAGCGGCGCTGCGGCCGGAATTGACCGCACGCAGGCGGGCTGCTTCAGGCGGTGGCGGCGGTACATCGTCTAGCATGAAGCGGATGAATTCTTCCTCGCTCTCGATGCCGAACGCCCGGTTGTGCCGCTTCTCGAAGCCTAGTGTCGAGGTCGGGTTCGCGCTAAGACTGCGGCCGCAGGCCGAACCCGCGTAGGCACCGGGCAAGACTTCCAGGTAGTCAGGAAGCGCCCTGAGCTTTTGCACGCTGCGGAAAAGGTCTTTCGCGCCCTCTGCCGCGCTCACGGCCAGTTCAGTTCGGCCGAGGTCGCCGATCATGAGTGTGTGACCGGTTACGACCAGCCACGGCTCATCAGCGCGCGTGCGGTCTGTCACAAGCAGACAGATATGCTCGGGTGTATGACCGGGCGTGTGGAGCACCTTGAGGACGACATTGCCGAGCGGGATCTCGTCGCCGTCATCAACGCCTTTGAAGGGCACTGCAATGTCGGCCTTCGCCGAAAGCACATATTCAGCGCCCGCCGCATCGGCGACGGCCCGCCCGGTAGAGACGTGATCGGCATGCACATGCGTGTCGATCACGTAGCTGATCTTCATCATCCCCGTGGCCTCGGCCGCTTGCAGATAGATGCCGGGCTCGGCCACCGGATCGATCACAACGCCCGTCGCCTTGCCGCCGCAGCCCAGGAGGTACGAAATCCCAACGGGATCGGAATGGAGGAATTGCCTTACGATCATTAGATTGCACCTCACTGGTGGGGGGTGATAACATTCAATCATTATCGAGAATGATTTACCAATGAAGGTGGAGTGTCAAGCGTGGGACCGAAGCAAGCGATCTTTGAGCGCCTCGCAGAGATAGCGCAGGCATTCGGCCATCCAGGCCGGCTTGAGCTACTGGAGCACCTCGCGCAGCGCGAACGGTCCGTTGAGGATCTGACCGCGCTGTCGGGCATGAGCTTCGCGAACACCTCGCGCCATCTGCAAATCCTTCGGCGAGCGCGCCTGGTGGACACCGAGCGACGAGGCAAGCACATCGTGTATCGCCTTGCTGGCGACAATGAGATTGTCGGTCTGATGAAGTCCCTTGGCCGGATCGGCGAGCGAAACCTTGCTGAAGTCAACCAGACGCTGAACGACTACTTCCATTCGCGAGATTCGATGGAAGCCGTGTCACGAGAGGAGTTGACCCGGCGTCTTGCCGATGGCCTAGTCACGGTGCTGGATGTGCGGCCGCAGGATGAGTTTGCCGAGGGTCATCTGCCCGGGGCCTGCAACATCCCACTGGCCGAGCTGGAACGTCGCCTGGGCGAGCTGCCGACCGACACTGAGATCGTCGCGTACTGTCGAGGGCCCTACTGCGTGCTGGCCTTCGAGGCTGTCGCCGCATTGCGGGCAAAAGGCTTCAAGGCGATGCGTCTCGAGGATGGATTCCCCGAATGGAAGGCGGCCGGTCTCGCCGTCGAGACTGCGGCCGCCGTCTAGCGTCAGGCCATAGGCTGTTTCAGTTCAGGAACCAGTTTCCCCCCGCATCCTCCAGACCTGCGGACAGTTCCACCATACCGCCAACGATCTCACGCCGCGGCCGTTCTTCAGGAGTCACACCGTGGTGAGTCGTGCCGATGGGCGTCATGACCAGGCCGCGTCCGCCGCTCTGAGGCGTTAAGCGGCCCTTTCCGTGCAGCTTGCCACTGTCTGAAACTGGCCGGGTCTTGCCTGTTGGGTATCCGCAGGACACGGCCCGCTTCGAGTCAGTCCCGACTCGCAAAATCACACCTCCGATACAAGACGATCATCTCGGCGGAGTGGTAACGTCGCGTCGACAGAAACCCGCATGTAAGGTCGCTGTGCAACACTTTGATGTCACCCTATCGTCGACGCAGGTGAATGCGATGGATCAGCCACCTATTGTCATTACCCCCATCCTTTGCGCCGACTCGGCGGTGTGGTTTTCCGCATATGGGTTCGGCTGGGGATACCGCGCCTTCGCGCTGCCATTTGAAGTCATTTGCGAAGAGCTTGGCGCTCGCAACGAGACTGTACAGCAGGTGCGACTCGCGTTCGAGTTGAACAAACGCCGAATTCTAAGGAACGTGCAACAATATGCAGCAGCATCTGCAACAACTGGCGAGCGCATAACGCTCTCGGCTGCGGATCTTCGGCGCGTGACGCTCGAACTCGACTACTTCGGAGCGTAAATGCCTCCAGGCTGCGCTTGGCCGCATTGAGCCCGATGACGTGCGGCTCAGGTCCTCGTCGCTCGAATTCTGGAAGCCATCTCAGGCTGTATGACGTATGACCAGCACGTCGCGTCGATGCCTTTCTGTGCCGGCCACGGAACGCGCGCGCCTGCACCGGTACCTCCCGACCAACTCGGTGTCGCCGATTTCTCCGGAAAAGACGGCGGCGAAACGCGCTGGTGTGGCATTCGCTAGCGCCCCCCTTGCCGGCCGGCCCGGCGCAGTCCAAATGACGGCGGTCTTGGTGCGGCGTTGTGGACCCTCACCGTCGAAGTCGAAGAGCAGTCACGAGTTAAATCAAAAAATTCACCGTCATCTTTCGGTGCTTTTCCCTTTTAAATCAACAATTCCACTATACAACCTTTCATTAAAACAACAGCCGGACTAGCAAAAACCCTTTTAAATCAACGAATCCACTATACAACTTTATTTTGTCTCAACACCAGGCGGCTTTTCGGGCGCGGCAGCAGACGGCAGGAAAATCCGTTACTGTAACGAAAAAAATGCATGATGAGCTTGTGCTCGAATGCGAGCGACTGCGCGAAGAACTGGCGCAGGCTCGTCGCGCAGTCGCAAGGCCTCGCCCCGGCCGCGACGCGAGCGAGGGCGTACTGCCTGCTGCGTCAGGGGTGCTGGTCCAGCCGGTGCCGGACACGACGGAACTGGACGAGAGGCAGCTGGTGGTGACGCTTGGCGTGCGCGAGTACTTTTCACTTGAGCGGCTGGCGGTACATTACGGCCTCCCGAAACGCGCACTGGTTGAGCGCCTGCTCTGGTGGGCCGATCACAGCGTCGTGCAATCCTTTGGAGACGATGATGCAGGGTTTAATCGTTACGTAAATCGTCGTAACAAAAAATTGTAAAAAGTAAAGCTGGCAGCTTCGAGCGTCTGGGTGCGGCCGGATTTTTGCCAGCAATGCCGCTGGTTTTCCGTTGTTTAGGCTGCTGATTCCCGATAGACGCTTGAAGCCTCGAAAACTTGGTCCAGCAGCGCCGATGCCATCTTGTGCCGAAACGCCATCGAGAAGCCACGTTCTTCAGGGTAGGCCCTGCGAACACCATCGCAAAGCAACGTTTCTATGTCATCGCTGACCCGATGGGCCTTGAAATTTCCGCCGTGATAGACAAGCGCCAAGTTGTGCGCGCGCATATACCGGACGAACTGAGCAAACTCATCAGGGAAATACTTTTCGATGGCCTCGCGCTCCTCAGCGTGTCGCAAACGCGAGATTTTCGCGTTGATCGCGTCGCGTTGGGCAATCAGCGATTCAAGGCTTTCTTCGTGGTTGTCAATCGTGGCGTTACCCATACCTACTCCTTGCTCGCCGGCCTGACCGGTTTTTCCAGTGTTAGTCGGTCATCTGCAACTTGCGAGAGGTGGGCGCTCTCAGACGCGGTGGAGTCCTCGCAATGCCCCACGCCTGAAGTAGTCCGTCGAACGAAGGGACCGGCGCTGATTTGAGTGCCGGTAGCGATTGGCCCGTCAAGCGGTACTGAACACGTTCGTTGGCGCTCGCGCCTGGCCGCTTGATCCGATCGAACACACCATGACGCACGCCGTACTGGACCGCATCTGACGCGTCACGCGAATTCATCACGCCGTTTGCTGCAATCTGCGCGACCGTAGCCGGTTGGTTTTGACGCAGCCAACGAATCAGCTTCTGCGCGTTGCTATGTGCCTTCATCAATACCCCTTCGAGGATAGCCAACCGGCGAACCACTTTTCCTATCCGCCTCAAATGACCGTGGCTTTGATAGTCAAAGTGCGCTCGGCACGCCCAAATGGCATCGTCACGGGCTTGCCGTTTTGCCATGTTTTCCTATTCCAGCGTCTCTGCGTTGTGATGCGCCTGGGCCGCTTCGAGGCTGTCGAAATTTCCCCGGTGATCGCGGCCTTGCCACAGCATGAAATGCGAGACGCCAGAGACGACGTAACGCCCAATAGTGCAGCCGCTGGCGTCCGACCATCCATCCGGCGAATCCTGCTTCCATTCAGTCTGCGCGGCTATCTCAGGCATAACGTGTTTTCCTACCTGTCAGATTGTCGAATTCTTATCGTGAGCCCCGGCAGCAGTCACGACGTCAACGACGAAGAACCAGTACACGCAACCGAGCACGAAGAGCACAGCGCCGATGACGGAAACGTGCCCTATGAGAATCGTAAAAGCTGTGATGCTCGGGATTATTCCTAGACCGAGCGCAGCCCCGCGATATGCGCTCGTCTTACCTTGTTGAATCACAGTAACTGTGCGGTCAAGAAGAAGATGCCCGACCAGTGCCGGGAGTGAAAGTGACAACAGACAGATCACCAGCTTCCCCCTCCGATTGCCACGGAGTTTGTGATCGACGCGATGAGGGTCGCAGCCACGAAGGCAGTGTAGGCACCGATCATTTTCGACCTAACCGCATGCACTTGAGCAGGCGCCTGCGCCCGAACGCGCTGCCGCACTTCATCAAGATTGCTAGGCCCGGATGCCACCTTCGAGTCGGTTTCGCCTGTCATCGCTTTCCTATGCGTGCCGGGGCAGCGAGACCTTGTTTATTTGTTGCCATTCGAGGTCCGGATATTCACTACCGCCTCTTACAAGCTCTACGAGACTCAATAGTGTCGACGATATCTTCAGGGTTACTTGAGGGTCCGGGTTCATAGTCAACGGCAACCCTGCGCCGTCTCGATAGACGGCCTCGGAAACTGCGCATTGAATGCATAGAAGGGGCCAGAACCAGTCGCTCCCAATTTCCTTGTGGACATCGCCTAGCGGGTCCCTCAGTGCGTTGAAAATATTCATTCCAGCCCACAAGACACGGTATCGCAACAGTACGGCCTCCCATACCGCAGCGGGATTCGCTACGCCGGAGTTGCTGCGAACGCAGTCCGCGAGGTAGGTGTCCGTCGTGGACAGTAGATCAAGATGATGTCTCAGTTCTCCACTTATGCCCAACCAGCCCCGTAGGCCGGTCGGATCAGGATTCGGCGCCGCATCCAATACTAGAACTTGAAAGCGAGCGCAGTCGAAAATCAGCGCCGTGACCTCCTCTCTTACGGCATGTATCGGATCAGGCGCTTTCAGCACAGCAAGGATATTTTCGGCCCAAGCCTTCGCCTGACTATCCTTGAATTCCTGCGTGAAGTCCTTTGTCATTGCGATGTTGTTCGTCCAAAATTGCTGCAAGGCGAGCGAGCCAGTTATAAACGCTTGCGAGTTCTCAAAAACCTTTGACGTGTCTTTGATGGACCGCGGCGTCAGTGCATCACGCTATTTCTTGAACATAGATCCTCAGCTTGGGGCCAATGAGCCGTACGACCACAACCTTCTGTTTTCCTATTCCTGCCGTTGCACCGTGCGACCATCTGCCAGATCCAACGAGTCGCCCACGTCAAGCCGCCTGATCCGCTGGATATGGTCAACAGAAAACCGTTGCTCAGGGTCCAAGAAATACTGCATGGGCCAAACGAACGTACCCGGCGTCGTGTACCGCCCGTCGAACGTCACAATGAATGTTTTGTCCATCTGTCGATCCCGTTTTCGTGTCTATTGTTTGCGCGTGGCGGCATGGATGCACTGGCCGATGGTCGCAAGCTCAGTGGGCGTATATCCCAGCCGTGAAAGCGCATCTCCAGCCGCGCCAATGGCGCGCTGCATAACCTCGGCTTCAACTTCCGACTCTGTGCCCCACCCAAGTCCTGATTCGACAGCACGGCGAGCCCGTAGAGGCGCGCCGCTCTGGAAAGTTGGCGTTTCGTCAGTGCCATCGTTCGCTTTTTCCGATTTCCTGTTCCGCTCGCGCTATGGCTTCTTCCAGTGCCTTTCGTGCGAGTTCACCGTTCTCTGCTAGTGTCTGTCTTAATTGGCCTTGACTGCCGTCCAGCATTCCAAGTTCGTCGCGCAGCGCGACACTTGCCGTGATTGAGGCGTCAGTCAACTTCGGCTGGGACTTCGCCATTACTCGAAGAAAAGCCAGCTGTGCAAGCTGAAGCTCACGGGAACTGGCCGTTTGCTTGGCCGTCCACAGATTGATCTGCCCTTGTTGAAAGCCGATCTGGTTGGCTACGAAATTCCATTTTTCGGGTACTGGCGGCCCTTCAAACAGCATTGAGGTCTGAACTTGCACCCAACGACCGTGCTCTTCAACAGCACGTGTGACCGTCCTGGCATTCGCCTGTAGTTGACCATACACCACCTCAATGGCATTGCGTTTTACGGACAGTTCGAGATTAACCGACAAGAGTCGCTGCAACAATGCGCCAACGGCTGCAACCGATTCAAGACTGCCCACGGCGTTCACTTTCGAGATTGATCCAACGGCTTCTACGAAATTTTGCTGAATGTCAGATCGTAAATTGCTCGGATCGGCCAACGCTCCGAACGAACTCGTCGCGGAATAGACCGCTTCGATTGCTGGAATATATACGTCGCGTTTGAGTTTCATCTTTCGGTCAAGCGCGCTCTCCGAAGCATCATGGGTGAGCTTGCGGGCATTCTCCTCGGCAGTGTGCTGTAGCTGTTCGCGGTGCCGCCGCGACAGCCCAAAATTGGTAACTAGGACTCCGATCACGGTAATTAGAGATCCGACGATACCCGACCAAACAACGTTCGGAACCGCCGCAAGTAGGGACGTCAGTCCGTCCAAGCCTGATGCAACCCAATCCATTTGGCCCCCATTTGAAGCTGCTTTTCTCGTTTTCCCGGCTATTGCGGTACCGCAAAGGCTTTGGCCGCTTGAGTCACCGCAGCCAGAGAAGCGAAGGCAGCCGCAGATCCATTAAGCCTACCGGCAAGCTTCATTGCCTTGTTGACCGCGACATCGTTGTCGAACCCGAGATCAACGACGCCGACTTTCGCGGACCACGCCCAAAGCACTGCGGAGATCGCCCCGAACGATGCCGTCGCGATATCAAAATACGCCCCTTTCATAACGTCCTGTTCTAATGTGTAATCGCCGGCTACCGCTTGTGATTACCCACTTCTTTCGCGAATCCTGGTAACCTGGCTTGCATCACGATGAACGCGCGAGAAGAATGGCCGGGAGACGACAGGTAGAAGATCGGGCGTGGTTTGAGCAGGAGCTTGAAGG
>NZ_VZQQ01000050.1 GCF_014397785.1 Paraburkholderia podalyriae | reverse complement strand
CACCCGAACCCGCCCAGGTCGTCTTGACGGATCTTGACTGGGGTCGGCCTTCTCTCAATGGCGTGCCCTGTTTGCGCGTCTGGCCTGAAACGCACGATCTGCTCCCAGGCACGTGTGTAGTCTTCGCTCAACAAGAGGAGCAAGTCGCCAGGCCCGGCCATTTCGAGCGCCGACTGATTCGCCGTCTGCTCATCGGCTATGACCTCGATCTGCTCTGCCCCGACTCCATTCTGGCGTAGTGACTCTCGCAGCATTTCCGGCACTTCGAGGTGATCCCGTCCACGCGAGTCACTGTCCCTGTGACAAATGTAGTGCTCAAAGTGTCCCGCCGCGATATGGCCGATCTCCAGGATGTCCTCGTCACGGCGGTCGCCGGGAACCGTCAGCGAAACGATCTTCGCACGCTCGGCTCCCAACCGGTCTACCAGACCGCACATGGTTTTCACGGCCGCGGGGTTATGGGCATAGTCCAAAATCACCCTGAAGGGATGCTGATCGTAGATGTTCAGGCGGCCGGGGGTCTGGAGGAAGGTGTTATCAAAGGTGCGCAGGCCACGGCGGATGCTCTCGAGATCGATCCCGAGGCCGTGGGCGAGGGCCGCAGCGAACATCGCGTTCTGCACATTGTGGAATGCGAGCCCCTGCACCGTGGCTGGGATCACGTGAGTCCACAACAAAGGAAAACGGTGACCGCTGTCCCACAGGCAGACCATGTGGCCGTTTATCTCTTCCTCCAGCACGACCGCCACGCCGCCCGCCTGGACGTGCTCATTTACCAAGGGGTGAGCCGCGTTCATGGTCACGTAGCCCAGGCGGTTTGCGTGACTATGATCCGCCATCTTCAGGCACAAGGCGTCGTCAGCGTTGAGGACGGCCATCTCCTTCGCCACCTCGACGACGATGCGCTTGACCTCCGCCATTTGCTCCACCGTTTCGACCCCGCGCAGGCCCAGGTGATCGGCGGTCACATTGAGGCAGCCCGCCACGCTGCATTCCGGATAGCCCAGACCCCGCCGCAGCAGGCCGCCCCGGGCCGTCTCCAGTACGGCGGCATCCACGGCGGGGTCCGCAAGAATCATGCGGGCGGACGTCGTTCCGGTCATGTCACCCTTCACAGTCAACCGTCCGTCGACATAGATGCCGTCGGTGGTGCCCAAACCCACCGTGTACCCCGCCAGTTTCAAGATATGAGCGAGCATGCGCGACGTGGTGGTCTTGCCATTGGTGCCGGTAATGCTGGCAATGGGAATGGTGCTTGGAGCACTGGGTGGAAACAGCATATCGATGATGGGACCGGCAACGTCCCTGGGCGTTCCTTCAGTGGGCGCCAGATGCATCCGTAGACCCGGGCAAGCATTCACCTCGCACATGGCCCCGCCGGTCTCACGATATGGCGCGGAGATATCCGTGGTAATGAAATCAGCTCCCCCGACGTCCAGGCCGATGGCCCTGATGGCCCGGACGGCCATCTCCCGGTTGTCCGGGTGCACGCTATCGGTAACATCGATGGCGGTGCCGCCGGTGGAAAGGTTGGCGGTGGCACACAAGTAGACGATCTCGCCCGCCACAGGCACCGTCGTGAGACCATAACCCTTGTCAGCAAGGAAGCGTTCTGCCACGCCGTCGAGTTCCACGCGGGTGAGCACGTTTTCATGTCCCACACCCCGGCGTGGATCCTCGTTCACCTCGTCCACCAACTCCTCGATGGTGTGAACACCGTCACCTGACACATGTGCGGGGATGCGTCTGGCAACCGCCAACAATTGATCATTGACGACCAGCATGCGGTAATCAGACCCCGGTATATAGCTTTCGACGAGCACTGCCTCGCTGTACTCCTGAGCCCTCTCAAAAGCGAGCTCCACCCGCTCCGGGGTTGTAACCTGAACCGATACACCCTGCCCGTGATTAGAGTCCAATGGCTTGATCACAACGGGATAGCCGATCTGTTCGGCACTATGGACGGCGTCGCGGGCGCTATAGACCTTGCGCTGCCTCGGCACCGGCAGGCCCGCGTCACGCAGGATCCGGTTGGTCTCCGCCTTGTCCGAAGCCAGGTCTACCGCGATCTGACGGGTCTCGCTGGTGAGCGTCGCCTTGATGCTTTTCTGGAAGCGGCCGTAGCCGAGCCGTATCAAGCTGCCGCGGTTTAGGCGCGTCCATGGAATCGAGCGCTTCATGGCGGCGCTCACCAATGCGGCAGTGCTAGGTCCCACGTCGCAACCCCGCGCATAACGGATGAGTTCATCCAGTTCATGTTCAAAGTCGAAAGCGTCATCGAAGTTCCGCTCCGGCTTCAGCTTCAGGTCTTCAGGAAGCAGGTGTTCGAGCAGGGCCAGGGAAAGGTCTCCGGCTTGCCGACCGACATCCTCGTCCAGGTATTCGTAGACTATGTCGTAATGCCCGCGCGGCCCGGCGGCGCGCGTCTTGCCAAAACTCACATCCGAGCCTGCCACCTTCTGCAGTTCGATCGCTACGTGCTCCATGACATGGCCCAGCCACGTTCCTTCGCCTTCGACCATGCGCCGCACGAACCCACCGGGGGCTTGATAGGAACAGCCATGTTCCCGAAGGCCGGGCAGATAGCCAAGGAGACGATCGATGAAGCCTTGACCGAGGCGCCCGGTTGGCCACTCTTCAAGCACCCCCAGATCGATGGTGTACCGAATGACCGGGAAATGGGCATGAATATTGGGTCCTTGATAAGCGATGAGTGACTTGACTTCCATTTCATGACCTCCTGCAGTCTCGTTTCAGGTCATTGGTCTCCAAAGCCGCCGAAGTCCCTACAGCCATGGCCTGATCTGATGCGGTTGTGAGGTAGATGGGAGACGAAATTGGGGATCGTGCACGCCAGCACTGTCGGGCAAGCCGCAAGCACCAACGTGACTCGACGGGCCTTCGCTTCGTTTTCATGCAGGGAATGGACTCGGCCAAGATGGCAGAACAGCATCGCCACGAAACGACTCCGCCTTGACAGCGCGTTGCCGAGATGAGCAGCACTAACCTTCTTTCTCACTGGTCCTGACCTGGTCCGCTCGATGAGCGCGAGGACCTGACTGGACATGCTGCAGGGTGCCTTCACGTCGTGCTCCTGGCCGGTGGTAGATTTGTTAAACGGTCACCCACACCCTAACGCTCCAGCGTCATAACCTTGAACTGGACGAGAGTTATTACAGGTAAGACGCGCGCCACTTTGTAGTCGTCGCAACAGAGACGCACTCATGGGTGTTCCAAGCACGATGACTGCCCGGAACCATCTCCGACCGATCGGCCACTTTAAAAATAGAGGCATTTCCAGATAAAGCAACATCTCTTCCGTAATTTTCTGCCCGACATTTGAGATCTTGCCGAATCCGAACGCCTATCGGCTCTCAGGAGTAAGGGACCTTGGCGAGCAACTGTCCTTGCGTCACGGCGAACGTGGCCCAACCGAGGAACCACAGATTGCCCGCGCACCGTTGCTCCATGGCAGTGATTCGCCTGAACGACATAAGTCAGATCATCCACCATCGTCCACTTCGGCGTGTCGAGACCGAGAGTCTCGTCCGGGCCGATCGCTCGATCGCTCGAATAGGCTGGCGGTTCCGCAAAGCCGACAAGAGAGTGCGATTAGCGACCACGCACATTTGCAACCACGCACGAGTGTCCGGAATGGCCGATGAAGCAACGTTCATCCTCGCGAATGGAATGGCCGCTTGCTGGGGCGGATTCAACCAGTCGAACGATCATGTGGGCGAGTGACGCTTCCTGGCCGAAAGTGCCCTTCTTTGAACGATGCCATCAGGCGGATCGTCGACCAAATCTGCGATTCGCGAGTCGCACGCGGCTATCGTGACCGACCGCCCGCTTCCGGGAGGCACCCGGCGATGCCGCGCCAGTGCTTGACCCTACCTGATCGGGATGGAAAGAGCCTTAAACGCGGGTAGGGGCGATCGCGGTACGCGGCCGCAGCGTCGCCATGATCAGGTACATGCCGCCGCCGATCACTACGCCGAAGAACCAGCCATATGTATTCCACCAAACCGGCAGCAGATCGGTGAAGTTGGGCAGGAAGGTCGAAAACACGCTGCCGACCGCCGCCGCGGCCAGCGCGTTGACGTTCCAGCCGCCTTCGTAGCGATACTCGCCGTGCTCCTGGTAGAGCGCCGCGACGTTGATGTTGCCCTTGGCCACCAGATAGTAGTCGACCAGGATGATCCCCAGCAGCGGGCCCATCGTGGCGCCGATGGCGTTGACGAAGTGCGCGGCGTTGCCTTCCCACGGCGCAAACGGGTAGAGCACCAGCGCGATGGCTGCAGCGATGAAACCGCCCTTCTTGAAGCTGATCTGCCTGGGGAACGTGTTGGAGATGTCGAACGCCGCCGAGACGAAATTGGCCACCACGTTGATGCCGAGCGTGGCGACTGCGAAGGTCAGCGCCGCGATGAGCGCCAGTGTCCAGCTGTCGAACTTGGCTGAGATCTGCTCGGGGTGCAGCAGCACTTCGCCGTACACCCTGAAGGCGGCGATGGTGGTGACGCCGGCGACCAGCGAGAACGCAATCAGATTGACCGGCAGGCCCCACAGATTTCCTTTCTTGACTGCGTCGCGGTTTCTCGCATAGCGCGAGAAGTCGCAAAAGTTCAGGTACAGCGCCGCGAAGTAGGTGATCCAGGTCGCGCCTACGGCCATCAGCGCCCAGAACGAGCCGGGCTCGCCGCTGACGCCGGCGTCTTTGGTCTTCTCGAGCAGCGCGTCCATCGGAATGCCATGCTCGAACGAGAAGCCGCCGGCCTTGACGCACAGGCCGATCGCCAGGATCAGCATCGCGATCCACACCGCCGGACCGGCCAGGTCCTGGAATTTGCGCACCGTTTCCATGCCCTTCTGAATGATGAGCAGCTGCAGCGCCCAGACGATGAAGTAGCAGATCACTTCCAGTCCCGAGTGGCCGAGGAAGTGCGTGCCCTTGTGGAACTCCATCAGGCTGGCGCTGCGAATCAACAGCGCAACTATCGCGCTCGAAGCCGCTGCCGTCTGCGCGCCGTACCAGAAGCAGGCCACCACGGCGCGCACCAGCGCAGCGAGGTTGGCGCCCCACACGCCGAAAGAGGCGCGCGCCAGCACCGGGTATGGCACGCCGGTCTTCTCGCCGGCGTAGCCGATCAGATTCATCAGCGCGAAGATCACGAGTGAGCCGAGCCCGATCGCCAGCACAAAGTTGGTAAAGCTGCCGCACAGCAGGAACAGGCTGGCGGCGAGGTAGTAGCCCCAGAGGCTGTGCACGTCCGACGTCCAGACGTTGAAAATGCTAAAGGCACCCCAGTTGCGCACCCGGGCGGGTGCGAGATCTTCGTTGTAGAGGCCGGGGGAAGGGTTGCGGATTTCCATCTGTCGTCTCCTTTGAGTTCGTGGAACTGAGGAAACACCGCCAGACGACCCTGGGCGGCGATGCCCCCGCGTCTGAAGCAGGCTCGTATGCAAGAACTGTATCTACTTTGCGGCACAGCTCTGAATGGGTTAACCCTAGTCGAGAGGCATGTCGGCGCAAGCCAACAATCCGATCCCACGCACAATGAGCGCAATCGCAAGTTCGTCGTTGTTGTCCATGTGACCGCACAAATCAATAAAATTGCGCGACGCTTACCGTTGCTGCGTCCCGCTCGCAATCTGTGGGGCCGTTGATGTGGAGATGGCTGGAGGACCCCTCGTCGAAGGGTTCGATGTGAGGGCAGCCCGATTCAAATGCCGTGTTTGATTTACTCCGATGGTCCCGCATCGGGCGACAGCTGGCGTTCGTCAGTTCAGATGCGATCTCAAATGGCAGAAGTGATCGGGTGCCGCCGAACGCAACCGGCGGTGCTCAGCTCCTCTCCGAAGTTTGCTGTCGGACCGGGTTCGGCCACAAGCAGCCAGTCGATGCCGCGCCATGGATCGTGGACAATCCGCCGATCAACCCGGCCGGCGCTCTGCCTATCAGGTGACCACCTGTCAGGGACACCTTGGGAGGGCACGTACACGCCTCGGCACGGCGAACATCGGCGACGCGTTCGCGCGAATCGTCGTATGGGTTCTACGAAACGATCCAACATGCACAGGTTCCGATCCACCGAACATCAGTGGCCTCGGCGCAAGATTTAGAACGTGTGAACTGACCGGCAGAATTAGCGACTACAAACATATCCGCTCCGGTCGTGACAAGGTGGGCGGCGCCCAACATCTCATCAGCGGGGCGGGTGAGATAGCGGACTATGGTCGGTCATACTGCCCGCCCGAAATAGCGACATTACATCATTGCCCGAAGCGGAAAGCTCTACTTCTGAGCGCCGTTAGAAACGGGGGACTACCGAAGGCCCTCGATCTGCCTTTTATCTGGCCATCAACGTCGGCGGCATCAACATTGATGCACGCCGGCACAGATGGCCGCTCAGATATCGAACGGGTGTTTTTTGAGCGGGCGATGAGCGGTATCATCGCGTCCAGCCATGCCTCGCAACCCTACTTCGCAGTAGCCGCCGCATTGGCCCGCGCCTTATGCAATTTTTTGTAGCTGTCGATCAGGTGGTGGTGCCTGTCGAGACCCTCCAGCTTCATACTCGTTGGCGTTAGCCCAAAGAAGCGCACGCTGCCGTCCACTGTCCCAAGTACCGCGTCCATCCGGGCGTTGCCAAACATTCGACGGAAGTTGACCACGTAGTCGTCCAGTTCAAGGTCGTCATCGAGCATCACCTCCAAGACCACATTCAAGGCCTGGTAAAACAATCCGCGCTCGACCGTGTTGTCGTTGTACTGCAGAAAAGCTCCGATCAGCTCCTGCCCTTCCTCAAATTGCTTCAAGGCGAGATGAATCAACAGTTTCAACTCGAGAACTGTTAGCTGCCCCCAGTCCGTATTCTCGTCAAATTCGATGCCGATCAAAGTGGCAATATCGGAGTGCTCGTCCAGCTCATTGTTCTCCAACCGCTCAAGCAGTGCTGCCAGGGAGGCATTGTCCAGTCGATGCAAGTTCAAAATATCCGCGCGGAACAATAGCGCCTTGTTTGTGTTATCCCAGATCAAATCCTCTACCGGGTAAACTTCCGAATAATCGGGCACCAAAATCCGGCAGGCTACGGCACCCAGTTGGTCATACACCGCCGTGTACACCTCTTTGCCCATGTCTTCGAGAATACCGAACAAGGTTGCTGCTTCCTCGGCATTGGAGTTTTCACCCTGGCCCGAAAAATCCCACTCAACAAACTCGTAATTCGCTTTGGCGCTGAAAAAGCGCCACGACACTACACCGCTGGAATCAATGAAGTGCTCAACAAAGTTGTTTGGTTCAGTCACGGCGTTACTGACAAAGGTGGGCTGAGGTAAATCGTTCAGGCCTTCAAAACTACGCCCCTGCAGTAATTCCGTCAGACTCCGTTCCAGCGCCACCTCCAAGCTTGGGTGCGCGCCGAACGAGGCAAAGACACCGCCTGTGCGCGGGTTCATCAAGGTGACGCACATCACCGGGTAGGTCCCACCCAGCGACGCATCTTTTACCAGCACCGGAAAGCCCTGCTCTTCCAATCCATGAATTCCGGCCAGAATGCCAGGGTATTTCGCCAGCACTTCGTGCGGCATATCAGGCAAAGCGATTTCGCCTTCCAGAATTTCGCGCTTTACCGCCCGTTCGAAAATTTCGGACAGACATTGCACCTGCGCTTCGGCCAGCGTATTACCGGCACTCATGCCATTGCTGACGAACAGGTTCTCGATCAGGTTGGACGGAAAATACACCACTTGGCCGTCCGACTGCCGCACAAACGGCAGCGAACAGATGCCGCGCTCCACATTGCCGGAGTTGGTGTCGTATAGATGCGAGCCATACAACTCGCCATCGGAATTATAAATTTCGAGGCAGTACTCATCCAGAATTTCAGCCGGCAGCGCATCCTTAGGGCCAGGCTTGAACCAGCGCTCATTCGGGTAATGTACAAATTCCGCATTGGCGATGTCTTTGCCCCAAAATGCACCGCCATAGAAATGGTTGCAATTCAGTCGCTCGATAAACTCTCCCAACGCTGACGCCAACGCGCTTTCTTTGGTCGCTCCCTTGCCATTGGTAAAACACATCGACGAGTGCGCATCGCGAATATGAAGCGACCACACATTTGGAACGATATTGCGCCACGAAGCGATCTCCATCTTCATGCCCAAGCCCGCCAGAACGCCCGACATATTGGCGATGGTTTGCTCCAACGGCAAATCCTTGCCCGCAATATAGGTGCTGGCATCAGAAGCCGACTTCAACGTCAGCAACGACTGAGCATCGGCATCCAGGTTTTCTACCTCTTCAATGACAAACTCGGGCCCGGCTTGCACCACTTTTTTCACCGTACAACGGTCGATGAAGCGCAAAATACCTCGGCGGTCCACTTCCGAGATATCCGACGGCAACTCAACCTGAATCTTGAAAATCTGTTGGTGCCGGTTTTCCGGATCAACGATATTATTCTGCGACAGGCGGATATTTTCGGTAGGGATATTGCGATTTACGCAGTACAACTTCACAAAGTAAGCTGCACACAAAGCCGATGAGGCCAGAAAATAATCGAAGGGACCAGGCGCCGAGCCATCGCCCTTATAACGGATAGGCTGGTCGGCCACTACCGTGAAGTCATCGAACTTGGCTTCAAGACGTAGCTTATCGAGAAAATTGACTTTAATTTCCATGGGGAAATTCCAAAAATTGTGCTAAAAATGATGTAGCCGCTATTATCCGTCACAAAGTGCAGTTGCTGTTGCAGATCGCGAATGTTGCTAGCGGTGTCCATTGAAGCGCTGACGCTGTCCGTTTTTTCCACTAGCGTCGCTTTGCCCCGGAGCACGAACTCACTGCCGGGAACGACTGACAAAGCGCAGCACGATAACACTCTCACCGCCATCAATGCGAACAGTGGTGGAGGCCGCCTACGAAACATCCAAAGTGCCAAACTGCCTGGCGTTTTTGGTCTGCGCGCTGAGATGTCCGCGGTGCGAGATAAAAAAAATGACCTCCGGTATTTGCGCTTGCTGCCGTCTCAGACCGTTGCGCTAATCGCGCGCCTCGACAGCCGCACTAGCCAAATTGGAGGACACGCCGAACGCTACCAAAATCAACGGACATCCTGTCGCTCATTCCTAACTGCAACGCTAAGGGTGACAGAATTGTCAACTGGCGTCCTGGCCTTACCTCGCACGGGACACCAGTTCTCGCCACAAACCGTGAACTATTGGCAGAAACGGTTAACAGCAACACCTTGCGGCGATGATATGCAACGCTCGGACTCGCTAGCAGCCACAGCAGGACCCGCGGATCGGGACCGATCCAGATCGTTGGTCCCGGTTCGAACGGCTGCTTTGGAGAAATCCGGTCGACTGCTGTGGGTCGATCAGCGACAATCGCGGGCGGCGGCACCCTCGCAATGGATGTCTCTCGCCTGGTTTTAGCGAAACCTGGAGCCCGACCATGTATGCGATGCATTATGAAATCACCTTGCCCGCCGACTACGATATACGAGGGAAAAGCTGCGACCGTCGACGTCCCACTCCCGGTCGCGGCGCGGGCGCTCGGCTACAAGGGCGCTGCCCCTGATGATACGACCGGAGGCAGATTCCGACCTTTGGGGAAGGGTCCCCATCAGGATCACCGCGCCCCCGCAGACTGGTCGGCCCATTTTGCGTCGACCACGTCGAGCATTCCGATATCCGGCACGCTGCCCAGCAATGACAGCGAATGCTTGGCGAGTTCCCGAGGAACATGACCCGTCAAGTCCGCAAACCGACCGCCGTTGTCGGGGAAGACGTCAAAGATGCCGAAGTGACTGTCGTCAAGGCGGATGGCAAACCAGGCAACGGTCTTGGGTTCCTGCTCCACGAGTGCTTGCGCGTCGCGAAGGAACTGCGCGACCTGCGCCTCATGGCCCGCCTTTGCCTTGAACGTGAGGAGCAGCGCCTTCGTGACCGGCTCGCCCGATGATGTTGCAGGCAACTTGTCGGCCAGGACCTCGAACTCCTGAATCAGCGGCGCCCCGACAAACACGCTGCCGCCGGCATCCAACAACGCTTGTATAACTGGCCCCGCCAGATGCGCCTCGCGGCCGGCATCGTCTGGGAACACGTCGAAGATGCCATACTCCGATCGCCCGAATCTGATCGCGAACCACGCGGTCGTTGCTTCCGCCCGACCCATCGCGAGAGCTGAGCGCAGGACGTCTTCCGCCCCGGCGGCGTCGTAGCCGGCCTTGACTTCCAACCTGACGAGCAGACCTTTAGTGCCCATGAGACACCTCCATCCGTGATCGACCGACCGTGAGCGCCTGAGCGTGCAGTCCTTCGACGCTAACAAGCCAGCAGCGCCGCGCAGCGCTCCAGAGGACACCTTCGGTCCTGCGATCCTCGGCCGGCGGTATCGGGCGCGAGACATCTCGCCCGGGCATCCTGCGCGCCTGCAATGAACCTCAACTGACACGATAGAGGATTTCGCCTCGCCGTTCCAGGCGGGTTCGCTGGAACCGGCTTGCCCATACGACTCTGGCAGCTCCAGCTACACGAGCTTCGCTAGCGACACGTCGGCAAGTCAGGAGCCGGAGCCTGCCGACGTTCGGTGGGGATGAGCAGCTGAGGTACTCATGCTGCGCCGCGAAGAGTGTAAGAGCGCCGCACGCCGGGTAAGCCGCGCTCTGAGGCCCGGTGACCCGCGGAAATGTGGTCCGACGAGGCTCCCACTGTCCTGGTCAGAGCAATGCCAACAGGCGTTGGGCGACCGCTGCTACCATAGCCGAAGATCGAAGCCTACGGGTTGCCCCCGCGACGATCCGGTTCCATGGGCTTCAGATCAGTAACATGGCTTGCTAGCTATGCCTGTTCGTTGGCAGCAAGACCTCGGGAGCACACGATGATCGTCGAGCGTATCTGGACTGGCAATGCCTACCGCAACTTCAACTACCTGATTGCATGTCCGGAAACCGGCGAAGCACTTGCCATCGATCCGCTTGACCATGAAAAGTGCCTCGCCGCCGCGAAGGCCAAGGGTTGGCAGATCACGCAGATCCTCAACACCCACGAGCACCGGGACCACACCGGCGGCAACGAAGCGATGGTCGCGGCCACGGGCGCCAGACTGCTTGCGCATTTCAGGGCCGGCGCTCGCATCGCGGGGGTGGACCGCGGCGTCAAGGCCGGAGACATCATCAAAGTCGGGAAGCGGGTCGAACTTGAATGCATGGACACGCCCGGCCACACCATGTGCCACATCTGCCTGCGATCGCATACCGACCAACCGGCGCTGTTTTCCGGCGACACCCTTTTCAATGCGGGCGCCGGCAATTGCCACAACGGCGGCGATCCGGGCGAGCTGTATGCCACGTTTGTGGACCAGCTCGCCAAACTGCCGGACGACACGAAGATCTACCCCGGGCATGACTACATCGAGAACAATCTGAGGTTCACGTTGTCGCTCGAGCCGGAAAACGCCGCTGCCCGGGCCCTGCTTCCCCGCGTGGCGGGTCATGACCCGAAGACCTCGATCGTCACCACGCTCAAGGATGAAGAGCAATTCAACATCTTCTTCCGGCTCACAAGCGCAAGCGTTATCGCCAGGTTGCGGGAAAGCTTCCCGGATCTCCCGGAAGAACCCGATCCCAGGACGGTGTTTCTCAAGCTTCGCGAGTTGCGCAACAGGTGGTGATCCAGCAAGGCGCGGAGCGTTGCCGCTCACCGCATCGGGCCATCTCTGTGTAGCAGGCATCATCGAAGGCAGGAGGGCGCTGAAGCTCCGGGTTTAACCTCGCCAAAGCAGTCCCTGGCGGAAGTCGGCCCTGGCCAACAAGACGCTCCAACGAGCGTTCGCTTTCGACCGGAGCGAAGGACGCCTCTGTCGGATCGATGGCGGGTATTGGCGAAGGGCAGCATGCGGCCGAGGCTGCGTAAAAACGCGAGTGATCGCCTAGACTTAAGGCTTGCCGCCCTTGACGCGCTGGCCGATGACGTACGACAACAAACTGTCGCCGCCTACGTCCAGCCGGTACTGACGCCCCACGAACGCGAAGCCGGCGGTTTTACCCCGGTTTCCGACGTCCTTATGGGCCCCAGTTTACTGTCGTGGGTCGCGGGCAGCAGGTGGACATGCTTTGCGTGACCATCGCCGCCGTGCCGGAACTCAGTCGCCGCTAGATTTCCGCCCTCGTGTCGACCTCCCGCAATCCTGGCCGCGATTCTCACCCTCGCCCTCTCGCCTCCGATCGCCGGTCAGCGCGCTCTGCTGCGCGCAGATCCCGGATTCGGCGTCCTGAACCCGTCATGACGGCGCACACCGCTTCGTGATGCATCGCCAGCCATTACGTGCGCGAACTGCCTCCGCCAGGATCTCCAGGTATGTTCCGTGATCGACACGCTCATCCGGCGGTAACTCCGACGCCTTATGCCGTTCGAGCGCCGCGTGTCGGGACTCGCCATCCTGCGCCATCGCAAGAATCCGGCTGTAAGCCTCACACGCGTAGGCAAAGGTCTCGCGCTGATGGAAAGCGATGTCGAGCGCCGTTGGGCACTGGCGACGCTCAGGTAGACCGAGCGCTGTGCGGCGACAATTGTGCAGTACGTGTGCCGCCTCATGTACGACGTAATCCGCAAACGGGTCGGTCTGGTCGAAGTACGCGAGCGACACGAAGCAGGTGGCGTCCTGGCTCAATCCGACCAGCTCGCCGTCCTGCGAGCCGAGCCGCTGCGCGCCCAGACTATCCAGATACAAATTCGCGAGGCGCCACGCGGTCGAGAGCCACGGTTCCGTGGTGAGCACGTCGACGTATCGCGCCTCTCACCGGCGACGGAAGACGTACTTGCCGCCGGCACTTACTACGCGAAGCCGCAACTCCTGACGATTGATCGCCGATGCATGGTTAATGTGCCGGAGATCGACATTGGGCTCATCGCGTCGCCTGACCAAACAGCCGCGGATCCAGCGCAAAGGGTTCGGCGCTGATGACCCCGGCGCTGCACAGACGACCGAAGGTATCCGCATCGCCAGTTGCTCACCCGCCTCAAGCCGTTGCCGGCCAAGCCCTTTTCGCCGCCGGCTCGCGCGTCAGGTATGTCCGACGTCCGGCAGCCCGGGTATGGCGGTCCGAAAGCTGACAGCGCCCGTCACATTTGAACGAGTTCAAGCCCGTTTTCGGCACACGATTGCCTCAGCGCGCTTTCGACAGAATCGGCTCCATACGAATACCAGCGCTCGAGAGCGCCTTCACGCTCCAGAAAATCCTTGAAACGCGCACACGCCCCTTGCCGCCGGAAAAAACCTTCGACCTGGTCGTAATATCCGGGCAACTCCTGTGCGACACGACACTGATCTGCCCGGTCATTCTGACCTCTTGGTTCTCGTGCTTACGCAATGTTCATTGCCCGTTCGACCTGCCCTCTCGTTACTATCTCACGAACGGCACGGGCAACGAATCCCAGCTTGAACAGCAGCAGCACGGGCCTCGGCGTGTCCATAGCGCGTGGCTTGTGCCGAGTAGCGCGGCTGCGCCGTACCACCAACGCCGCTCAATGCCGCATCAAGGACCACAACAGCAGCGCCAGCAACACCACTACCACGACCTGCCAGAACAGCACCGGATCGCTCTCGAGCAAGGGCTTGCGTCGAACCGGCGCCATCGCATCCCGACCGCTCGAAAAACGTTCGAGATCGGCGCAGACTTCGAGCACGTCCTGATACCTGCGCGCCGGATCGGGCTGCATCGCTTTCTCCAGCACCAGGTCGAGCCATTGCGGCGCGTCGGGCCGGTATTGATAGAGCGGCATGCGGCCATTGAAGCCGTAGGGCAGCTTGCCGCCGCTGAACAGCCGGTACAGGGTCACGCCGTACGCGAACACCTCGGAGCGCGCATCGCCTTGTGCGCCCCTCATCAACTCGGGCGCCATATAAGCGGGCGAGCCCGGTGCGGCGTCGGGGCCCGGCAATTGCATGCCCGGCATATAACCGAAACCGAGATCGAGCAGGCGCGTGCTGTCGCCCCGCATCACCAGCACGTTCTCAGGTTTGATATCGCGATGGAAGATATTGCGGCGATTCAGCACGTCGATCGAACGGCCTAGCTGTTGCGCGATCTTGAGCGCACGTGGCAGTGCCATGGGTTGCGGCGCTGCCAGCAGTTTTTCGAGCGTGACGCCTGCGCCGAGCGGCATCACTACATAGAGCCTGGTTTGCCGCTCGGCATCGACCGGCATCGGCGCAAGCACGCCGTCTTCGCCGATCTTGCCTGCCAGCCAGCGCTCGCGCACGATCGACTGGCGCACGTTCTCGTCCTGCTCGACACGCGGCTTCGGAAACTTGAGCGCCAGCGGCGTGGTCGGATCGGCCAGATCGTAGCCGCCGAAAATCCGCGAATAGAAGCCATCGCTCAACACGCTCTTGAGCAGATATCCGTCGATCACTTCGCCGGCGTCGGGCACCGCCGGAATCGGCAAGGTGCCGACCACCCGCTCAAGGTAACCGATATCGAGCAAAGGCAGGCCGCCCACGTCGAGCACCGCGCTCGTCACGTCGTCTTGTGAGCCGCGCGCCACTGCCAGCGCGCCGAGCCGGCGTGCCGTTTCGAGCGCACCGCCGCGCGTCGCCAGCACCGTCTGCAGTTCGCGCATCGGCACGCGGCGATAGAGTCCGTCGGAGCACATCAGCAGGCGGTCGCCCTCGCGCAGTTCAAGAGTTTCGATGCGAGTCACCAGCGTCGGATGCATGCCGACCGCGTGAGCCACATAAGAACCGAAGGCGACCGGCACCACGTCGTCGTCACCGAGCTGGGTCAATTGGCCATCGCGCAGCAGATAGAGCCGCACATCGCCGGCCGCTACCAGATACGCGGTAGCGCGCCGCACGATCAGCGCCGCAAAGGACGCGGCCATCTGCTTCAGTGCAGGGTCGACGCGGCCGATCTGATGCAGCCAGCCGTGGATTGCCTCGAGCGAACGAGCAGCGGCCACGCCAGGCTGCAAGGTGTCGGGGAGCCCGTAATAGGCTTCGATAAAGGCCCGCACCGAGAGTTCGGCCGCGACCCGCCCGCCCTTGCTGCCGCTCACGCCATCGGCAAGAGCGATCACGCTGCCACGCGCGGCGCGCTCCGCCAGATCGCCGAGCATCACACCGACGTAGTCTTCGTTGATGTGATCCTGCCCGCGGGCACGGGCAGGGAAAGAAACACAACCAATCGCGAGCGCGGCGCACTCGCCGCGCTCCGGCCTCAACTGCAGATCGATTTCCTGGCCGCCCATTCCGCGACCGCTAACGAGCCTTCCCTCGGGATCGTCCGGCATTCGCCCCGTATTGGGTGCGGGCAAACTATCCGGAAAGAAGGGTTCACTCATTTACTTTTTGCCGTGGGTCATCACGTCGCTGGTTTCCAGATCGTGCTCGATCTTTTCGAGCACCTGCGGCGAGCGCTTCTTGAGCATCAGCAACCAGACTGCGCCAACCAGCATATACGCAACGAACAGATACGGCAGGATGTTATACGGATAGTCGGGCACCGGATACACGCTGCCGATCACCGCGCCGACCATCGCCAGTGCACCGAGCACGCCCCACACCACGTTACTCGTCTTGAGCTCGCCCTGCTTCTTCAGGTAAACCGGCGCCGCGACGGCGACCAGGAAATACACGACCAGGAAGCCAAAGGTCGCAAACGTACTGGTATAGCCGAAGGTGTTGAGCGGACCCGTGCCGAGCATCGCGATACACACCACGAAGGTCACGATGGAGGAAAACGCAACGGCCAGGTACGGTGTCTGGTGCGTGCGATGCACCATGCCCATCGAGCGGTGCACGAACTGATAGCGGCCCATCGAATACAGCAGGCGGCTGGACGAGTTGATGCACGCAAGCACGCACGAGAACGCGCTGACCGAGGCAATCAGATAAAACACCGGACCGAGCGGCGAAGCGCCGACGCTCGTGAGCAAAGTGCTGAGCACGGCCGAATCGCCGCCGAGCTTGGCTGCGTCGTCGTGGTAGGCGATCGTCATCGAATAGGCCACAAACATAAAGAACAGGCCCGACAGGATCACGCACCAGACCACCGCACGCGGAATGACGCGCAGCGGGTTCCTGGTTTCCTGGCCGAGCGAGGCCGCGCTCTCGAAACCCACGTACGAGAAGATGCCGAGCACCATGCCCTGTGCCATGCCCTTGCCGCTCACGCCCTGCAGCCCCAATTGCGTATGGTCGACGATATGGTCCGGATGCAGTGCGAGCACATAGATCAGCACACCGCCCACGATCACCACCGAAGCGGCTTCGATTGCCAGCGACAGGCGCGAGGAGAGCTTCACGTCACGTGCCGAGAAGAACCAGGCGAGGCCGACAAAGACCGTGTAGACCGCCCACGAGGGGACATTGATACCCCAGGCAGTAAAAGCGTTCTGCACGAACACGACGCCCGCGGCGCCAACCCCCATCGCCGTGCCCACGTAAGCCGCAATCAGACCCCAGCCCGCAATGCCACCCGCCATCGGCCCAAGCGCGCGCGAGATATAGATAAAGAACGAACCCGCCGACGCGATCCGGCTCGAGAGCGCGATGATGCTCATACTCACCAGCAACAGCCCGAGTGTCGAAAGACCATAAATCAACCAGGTCCCCGCACCGGCCAGCGCCGCGATCGCGGTTACGTTGATCGACGGCGTGAAAGTTGGTGAAAGGTTCGCGATGGATTGGCCAATGACCTCGGGAAAACCTAAGGTACCGGCACGCAGGCCACCCGATGATGCCGGCGCTGCTTGTGTGGTGCTTTGCGGAGTGCTCATATTGGGCTCCTGATGGATTGGTGAATCAAGGTTGAATGCACTCAACTCTTCCACAGTCAAAAAACGCAAAACAACTCAATTCATGTGGTCCATCCGGGAATCCACGAAGTACCCGCGAGCGGAATGCGCGCCATCGCCGCAGCTTCCACAGTCAGGGCAACGAGATCTTCGGGCTCCAGGTGATGCACGTTCTGCTTGCCGCAGGCCCGCGCGATCGTCGTCAACTCCATGTTCAGCGTCTTCAGGTAGTTGCGCACGCGGCGCGATCCTTCTTCCGCCTGCACGCGCTGTTCGAGCATGGCGTCCTGCGTCGTCACGCCGACCGGGCATTTGCCGGTGTGGCAGTGATGACAGAACCCCGGCGACGTGCCGAGCGCGGCATAGTCCGCCGTCGCCGGATGCAGCGCGCCGTTCTGAAAGTACGTATCGCTATTGCAGCCGAGCGCCATCAACATGCCCTGCCCGATCGCGACCGCGTCGGCGCCCATGGCGAGCGCCTTCGCCACGTCCGCGCCGGAGCGAATGCCGCCCGACACGATCAACTGCACCGTGCCCTTCATGTTCAGGTCTTCGAGCGCATCCACGGCCTGACGAACTGCGGCCAGGGTCGGAATACCCACGTTCTCGATAAAACATGTCTGGGTGGCGGCGGTGCCGCCCTGCATGCCGTCGATCACCACCACGTCCGCCCCGGCGTGCACGGCCAGCTTGACGTCGTTGAACGTACGCGTCGCGCCGACTTTCACGTAGATCGGTTTTTCCCAATCGGTGATTTCGCGCAATTCCTGAATCTTGATCGCCAGATCGTCGGGACCGGTCCAGTCCGGATGACGGCTCGCCGAACGCTGGTCGACGCCCGCGGGCAGGGTGCGCATCGAGGCCACGCGCGGGTTCACCTTCTGCCCGAGCAGCATGCCGCCGCCGCCCGGTTTCGCACCCTGCCCGATCACGACTTCGATCGCATCGGCACGGCGCACGTCGTCGGGATTCCAGCCGTAACGCGACGGCAGGCACTGATATACCAGCGTCTTTGACGAGCGGCGCTCTTCCTGCGTCATGCCCCCGTCGCCGGTCGTGGTGGATGTGCCCATCGCGGTAGCCGCCTGGCCGAGGGCTTCTTTCACGTTCGCCGACAGCGCGCCGAAGCTCATGCCCGCAATCGTGATCGGAATATCGAGCACGACCGGCTTCTTCGCGAAGCGCGTGCCGAGCACCGTTTGCGTCGTGCATTTCTCGCGATACCCTTCGAGCGGATAGCGCGAGAGCGACGCGCCGAGAAACAGCAGATCGTCGAAATGCGGCACGCGGCGTTTCGCTCCCAGACCACGAATTTCATAGAGGCCGCGCTGCGCGGCGGCGTGGATATAGTCGATCGTCTTGCGGTCGTAGCCTTGCGACTCTTCCTGCTGCAAGCGGGCGAAGTGAACGGGTTTGGCTTCCATGGGAACCTTCTTCGAGAGCGTGTGTTCAATATTCCTGGTTCGCGTCGGCGTTCCAGTGATAGAGCGTGCGAGCGGAGGCGATCCGTCTGAATGACGCGGGGTCGTGATCCATGCCGGCGGCGGTGAGCAATGCGCGTACGGCGTCGAGATCGGCTTGTGTCATCGGTTCGATCTGCGCATCCGCGCCGAGCGACTTCACCTCGCCACGCACGTACAGCACGGCTTCGTACAATGAGTCGCCCAAGGCATCGCCCGCATCGCCGCAGATCACCATGCGCCCCGCCTGAGCCATGAAGGCCGAGAAACTGCCCACCGAGCCGCCGACCACGATGTCGCCGCCCTTGAGCGAAATCCCGCAGCGCAAGCCCGCATCGCCGTCGATCACGAGCAGGCCACCATGTGCGGACGCCCCCGCGCCGTTGGATGCAAATCCCTTCACGTGGACCTTGCCGCTCATCATGTTTTCCGCGACGCCGGTGCCCGCGCTGCCCTCGACGACGATCGTCGCGAGCTGGTTCATGCCGCCCACGTAATAACCGGCGTGTCCTTGCACCGTGACCGTCGCGTGCGCGTTGATGCCCACGGCGATGTTGTGCGCCCCGTTCGGCGACGCGATGTCGACCTTCACGCCTTCGAGCGCTTCTTTCGCGCCATGCAGGTACTGGTTCAGTTCGCGGACCGACGACCCCTCAAGGTCGAACTTCATGCTTTCCATACATACATCTCCTCGGGTGCGGGTTCGAATACCCTGGCGTTTTTGATGTCCGGCAAATGCGCGAGCGAGCGGAACTCGGAAGCGATCGCCACGTAGTCGTCGTTTTCTGCGACCACTGCGGGTTTGCACGCGAACGGATCGCGAATCAGCGCGAGTTCGGTCGAGGTGCCCATCAGGAACGTGTAGAAGCCGTCGAGCTCTTCGAAGCCCTTCTGCAACGCGACCGGCAGTTCATCGCCTTCGCGCAGCCGCCATTCGAGGAAGCGGCACGCGGCTTCGGTATCGTTGTCCGTCTCGAAGCGGATACCTTGCGGCTCCAGCTTGCGGCGCACGCCATGCGCATTCGACAGCGAGCCGTTATGCACGAGGCAAAAGTCTTCGCCGGCCGTGAACGGGTGCGCACGATCGGGCGTGACCGCTGACTCGGTCGCCATCCGCGTATGGCCGACGAGATGCGAGCCGGTCAGCTTCGAGAAGTCGTAACGCTGCGCAACCTCGGCAGGCGAGCCGATGTCCTTGTACAGATCGATCGAGCGTCCGGTGGACAGCAGGAACAGCTTCGGAAAACGCTCGGTGAGCCATGCCTTCACAGCGTCAACATTGCCGTTCACGGTCAGCACCGCGTGATTGCCCTTCGTCTCCACCCGCGCATTCACGTCGATCGCGCCGTTCAGCGCATCGAGCAGCGCGTTCCAGTCGAAGCCGTCGCCGGCTTCCGTAAAGCCCGCATACAGGCTCAGCTTGCGCTGGCTTTCGCCGACCGCACCGCCGAACACGGCGAGTCCGGCCGAGTCCGGGCCGCGCTCGGTCATACCGATCAGCATCGGCACCATCAATTGACCGAGTTGCGCGCGCAGTGCCGGCGTCTTGACCAGCAAGCCTACAATTCCACACATAGTCGTACCCCCTTAGAAGAATTCCAGATAACTTTTCATTTCCCAGTCCGAAACATGGCGCATGTACTCGAGCCATTCCATTCGTTTGAGCTTGATGAATTCGTCGGCGACGGGGCCGAGCGCATCGCAGATCAGCCGATCACTTTCGAGTGCGTCGAGCGCCTGTTCGAGGTTCTGCGGCAGGATGCCGATCTGGTGCTCGCGCAACTTCGCGGGCGACCAGTCGTAGAGGTTTTCATTGGCCGGTGCACCCGGCGACAATTCACGTTCGACGCCGTCGAGACCCGCCGCGATCACGGCGGCCGTCGCGAGATACGGATTGCATGCGCCGTCGGGCAGACGCAGTTCGATGCGCTCGCCTGGCATGCGCACCATCGTCGAGCGGTTGTTGTCGCCATAGCTGATATAGGCCGGCGCCCACGTCGCGCCCGTCAGCGAGCGGCCCACCACGAGACGCTTGTACGAGTTGACGGTCGGATTGCATAGCGCGGCGAGTGCCGGCGCATGCGCGAGCAGTCCCGCAGTGAACTGATAGCCGAGCGTGGATAGCCCCATGCCGAGCTTGTCGCTTTTGTCCGAGAACAGATTGCGTTCGCCGTCGCCGATCGACATATGCATGTGCATGCCGTTGCCCGGACGGTTCGCGAAGGGTTTGGGCATGAACGAGCAGATCATGCCCAACTCGTTCGCGATCTCGGATGCAGCCATCTTGAAGAACACGTAGTGATCGCACGAGGTCAGGCAATCGGTATACGTGTAGTTGATTTCGAACTGGCCGTTCGCATCTTCGTGATCGATCTGATAGACGTCGATGCCGACCGAGCGCATCGATTCGGTGAGCCTTTCCAGGAAGACGCGCGTGCGCGACAGTCCCTTGTAGTCGTAGCACGGCTTGGCGAGCGTATCGCTCGGGTCGCACGGTTCGATCGCGCCCGTCACCGAGCGCTTGAGCAGCGAGAACTCCGGCTCCAGTCCGGTGAAAAGCGTCCAGCCGCGTTGCGTCATGCGCGCGACCTGCTTCTTCAGCGTGACGCGCGAGTCGTATGCCCACGGCTGCCCATCGACGTGGCCGTCGCAGACGATTCGCGCGAGACCGTCCTGCCAGGGCACCGGCGTGAGCGTCGACAGATCGCCCACCGCCATGTAGTCCGGACCGTTCGGCTCGATCCCCACGCCCCAGATCGCGAAGCCCGCAAAGCCGGCGCCGGCCTTCAGTACGCCCTTCAGATGCGCGACCGGGACCGACTTGGCCTTCGCGACCCCGTGAATATCCACGAATTGCGCCAGCACGTATTTCACGCCGCGTTGCGTGAGGTAGTCCTGCGCCTCTTCAGCCGAGCCAAAGCGGGGCACGCTACCCAACTCGTTGACCGGCAGCTTGCTCGCATCGTTCAGGTTCATCGTCACTCCTTGCATCACCATCGCTGGCTGATTGGCGAGTCATGCCCCATTGCACGACCCCACTGCGAGCCTGTTCGCAGCATCAATACAAATTTACTACTGTGCAACAATAGTTCCCATTGAGAAACTTTCTGGGCGCAATACGGCCCTTCTTATCTGCTACCCTCCTGCCTTTCAACGAGGTTCAACCATGCAAAACGGCGAAGACAGCAAAAACTCGCTCGAACGCTATCTGGGCGCGACGATCCGCGAACTTCGCCAGCGCCACGGGCTGACGATCGCTCAGGTGTCGGAGCAGGCCGGGATCAGCCGCGGCATGCTCTCGAAGATCGAGAACGCCCAGACTTCCACCGGGCTCGACGTGCTCAACCGGATCGCCAATGCGCTCGGTGTGTCGATGTCCACCCTGTTCCGCCGCTTCGACGTTCCCGAAGGCGGCGCCCAACTCGTGAAGAAGGGCGAAGGCATGGAGGTGGTCCGTAAAGGCACCAAACGCGGCCACACCTATCACCTGCTTGCCTACGACCAAGGCCCCAAAAAACTGTTCGAGCCGTTCCTGATCACGATGGACGACGAATCGGAAACCTTCCCCGTCTTCGAACACCAGGGCACCGAGTTCATCCACATGCTCAAGGGTGTCATCGAGTACCGGCACGGCCAGCAAACCTACATCCTGCATCCCGGCGACACCCTCACCTTCCAGGCCGACGTGCCCCACGGTCCCGAGCGGCTGATCGAAATGCCGATCCAGTTCCTGTCCATCTTCGTGTACGGCGAAGGTGACCGGGACTGATGCGCCTTCATTCGCCGCTACTTCTTATGCAACCTCCATGCCATGATTACCAATGGGAACATAAGATTCATACTGGGAAACACTTTGGGCGAACCGACGGCATCAAACGGGTGACTTCCGCGGATCCTCACCGCGTCAAAGCAGTGCGGTTTACCGACCTGCGCGGTGCCTCGCTGCACAGGAACGGCACCTCGGGTTCAGATCCATCAACAGCATTACTTATACAAAGTGGTCACAAGTGCTCGAGCGCATTCAGCGCGCCGCCCACCATGCGTTGCAGCGTCGGTTGAAGCGCAGCGGCGCGTGCGTCGTGATAGGAGAACGGCGCGTCTTCATTCATGTAGATGCACTGACACATTTCAAGCTGAACCGCGTGAATACCGCGCTCGGGTTCGCCATAGTGACGCGTGATATAACCACCCTTGAAGCGGCCGTTCGCGACCCACGTATAGGCGCTGTCCGCAGCGGCTCGTTCGGCTGCGTTTTGCACGAGCACGTTTGCGGTGCGGCCGTCTTGCGTCCCAAGATTGAGATCCGGCAACTTCGCGTCGAAAAGGCGCGGCAGTACGCTCGCGATCGAATGTGCTTCCCATAGCAGTACATTCGGATGCCGCTCGCGCAGCCTCGCCAACTCCGCTTGCAATGCCGTGTGGTATGGCTGCCAATAGGCAGCCACGCGGCGTTGCTTCTCCGCCTGATCGGGTTCCTGACCGGGCCGGTAAACCGCTTCGCCCCGAAACGTTTCCGTTGGACAAAGGCCCGTCGTCGTTTGGCCGGGGTACAGACTCTCGTCGTTCGGCGGCCGGTTCAGATCGATCACGTAGCGGGAAACGCGCGCGCCCAGCAAAGTCGCGCCCAGCGCTTTCGCAAAGTTGTAGAGACGGTCGAGATGCCAGTCGGTGTCCGCTACACTCAGTGCCACCTCCGAATACCCATGCTTCAGCGACGACGGAATCTCCGTGCCGAGATGCGGAATCGAAATCAGCAACGGCCCATCGCCGATATGCAGCTTGTAAAGCTCACTCATCGTTGACTCCTTTAAATTTTTTTCTCAGCGCAGCGCGCCATCGGGCAAATGCGGCAATACGCGGGCCAGCGCCGGCCAGATGCTGTGATCGAGCACGCCACGTGTGAGTGTGATGATCTCCGACGCGAAATCGTCCCATTCACCCTGACGATGCAACAGAAAAAAATCACGACGCCCAAGACGGCTATCGGGCAGCGGCAATACGGCAATGTCGTCGAGGTAATGACGCGCCTGCCACAAACAGAGCGGCGTCGAAATGGCAAATCCGAGCCCTGCGGCCACGAGACTCAATAGCGGATCGGTCGCGTCGAATTCATAGCGTCGCGCGCTCTCTATGCCAAGATGCCGCGCGAACCGCTCAACCTGCTGGCCGATCACGGAGCGCGCCGTATAGCGGATCAGCGGCAATTCCAGGGCGAGCGTGCGCCAGTCGACGTTCTTGCGCTGATCGAGATAACGTCGCGCCACGACGGCCACGAAGGCTTCCGAAAACAGCGGGACTTCGACAATCCGTGCGTCGCTCAATAACGTCTGCGTGCAGATCGCCACGTCCAGTTCACGGTCGTGCAACTGCTTGCTGAGGCCCGGCGTCAGACCAGACCAGAGCGAAATCTGCCGCGCCGAGCCCGATACCGCCCGGATCAGTTCGGGCCCCACGGTGGCCGCGAACGAATCCACGCACCCGAGCCGCACCGGCAGCTTGCCTGCATGCGACGCATCGCCGACGCGCGCGCTCACCATCTGCGCATGTTCGATCAACGGACCGGCCAGTTCCAGCAGTGCGCGTCCAGCGATATTGGGGCGTGGCGGCCGGCTTTCGCGATCGAACAGATCGACGCCTTGATCGCGCTCCAGCGCGCCAATGGCCTGGCTGATCGCGCTCTGGCTTACGCCCAACTGCTTCGCCGCGCCCGTCATGGACCCCGCCTCGCAGACTGCGATGAAAGCCTGCAATGCGCGCAGGTCGATGGGAGGTTGGGTTCGTCGCATGAAAACTCCGGTGGTTATCGCGTCTGGCGCCTTTCGCCTTCTTGCCCTCTTTTGTCACGGAAGAGCCTGCATGATGCATTTTTCTGCCGGCACTTGCCGACCATGAGCAATCCACGGTCTGCACCATAAGTTTGCCTAATACAAAAGTCCCGTGGGATTCGGCTGCCTAGAATCGGCTCCATCTTCAACGCAGAGGTTCACATGAGCCATTACGATTTTGTTGTGATCGGAGCCGGTGTAATCGGAGCCTCGGTAGCCCATCATCTGGCCGCGCTCGGCGCGAAAAGCGTGCTTGTGCTTGAACGCAGCACCATTGGCGCGGGCACGACGTCGCAGTCGTCCGGTCTGTTGCGCACCCATTATTCGGTGAAACAGAACGTCGAACTGGCCCGCTCGTCGTGGTGGGCTTTCAACAATTTCGCCGAATATGTTGGCGACGACGAAGCGTCGTGCGGTCTCGTCAAATGCGGCTACATGATTTGCGCACCGGACGGCGGCAAGATCGATCCGCTGCGCGCGTCGTTGACCGCACAGCAGGACATGGGTATCGAGGTCCAACTGCTCGACCGGGCCGAGGCGCGCGAACGCCTGCCGATCGCGCAATTCGACGACGCCGCGTTGATCGGCTACGAGCCCGAAGCGGGCTTCGCCGACGCGTATCTGGTTGCGACCAGCTTCGCTCGCGCGGCGCGCCGGCAAGGCGTCAAGATCATGGAGGGCGTGAGCGTCACCGGCGTTTTGCGCGAGGGACGCAAGGTAGTCGGCGTGGAGACGACGGCGGGCTCGTTCAGTTGCGGCACGCTGATCAGCACGCAGAACATCTGGACACCGGAGATGGCCGGCTGGCTGGACGTGGATTTGCCTGTGAAGCCTGAACGTCATACCGTGCTCGCGCTGGAGTGCGACACAGCCGCCTATTCGTTCAAGATGCCCGCGTTCAAGGATCTTGGCTCAGCCGGGATGCTTTACTACCGCAGCTATGGCGGCAGCCAGATGCTCGTGTCCGAAGGCGTGGTCGGCGAAACGTTGAATGCGCTGGAGACCGAGCAAGGCGATATCTCGCTCGATTACGTCGGCGAAGTCGGAGCGCAAGTCGCCGAACGCTTTCCCGCTTATGAGACCGCAGGTCTGGCGTCGTCATGGACGGGTGTGTACGACGTCACGCCCGACTGGAATCCGGTGCTCGGCTCAGTTGGCGATATCGAAGGACTGGTGGTGGGGTTCGGTTTCTCGGGACACGGTTTCAAGCTATCGCCGGGGGTCGGTAAGATTCTCGCGCAGCATGCACTTGGGCAGCCCACTGACGTTTCGCTGGCCCCCTATGCGTTGAGCCGGTTTGCGAGCGGTGCGCTGCTCGTCGGCAAATACGGCGCGGGCGCCGTGTCCTGATCCGGAGCCTATCCACATGACCATTCGAATTATCGTTCCCGTCAAACGGGTCGTCGATGCCAACGTGCGCGTGCGGGTCAGCACGAGCGGCGCGATCGACACAACCGGTTTGAAGATGTCGCTCAACCCCTTCGACGAATGCGCGGTCGAAAAGGCGCTGCAACTCAGGGAGGCAGGCGTGGCCTCCCAGGTAACGGTGGTGACGTGCGGTCAGTCCACCAGCCAGGACGTGTTGCGCACCGCCCTCGCGATGGGCGCCGACGACGCCGTGCTGATCGACACCGGCGCCGCCAGCGCCAGCGCGGACTCGCTGGCCGTCGCGCGCTTGCTGCGCGCGTACATGGCAACGAGCGACTTCGGCCTCGTCCTATGCGGCAAGCAGGCAATCGACAACGACATTGGCGGCGTCGCCGCCATGCTCGCGGCGTTACTTGGCTGGTCCCAGGCGCTGAACGCAAGCGCGTTGTCCGCACGCGACGCTCACTGGCAGGTGACGTGTGGCGATGACGGCGGCACATCCGTGTGGGAACTGGACTGTCCGAGTGTTATCAGCGCGGACTTGCGTCTGGCCGAGCCGCGTCGCGTCACGCTGCCGAGCATCGTCAAGGCGAAGCAAAAACCGCTTGTGACGATCGACGGCGCATCGCTCGGCGTCGATCTGACGCCGAGCACGACGATCGTCGAACTGCGAGACCCGCCTGTGCGCGAGGGCGGCATCAAGGTCGCGAATACCGCCGCGCTGCTGGATGCGCTCACCGCACAACGTCCGTTGGACAACCTGGGAGCACCGGTATGAGAAGCCTCGTGGTAGCGGAATGGGAGCATGGCGAACTCGCGGAATCGACGCGGCGCGCCGTCACTGCGGCGTTGCAACGTGGTTTGCCGGTCGACGTCCTGATACCGGCAGCAGGCGCCCACGCTGCGGCCAGCATCACCGGCGTGGAGCGCGTGCTCGCCATCACGGGCGATGTGGCTCATGTTCAGGTACCCGAAACGCTCGGCATGCAGCTTCAGGCCGTCTCTCACGATTACACGCTGATCGTCGCGAGTCACCGCAATCTCGGCCGCAGTGCGTTGCCGCGTGCCGCCGCGCTAACCGATGGCGCGTTTCTCGCGGACGTGACAGGCATCGACGCGCAAGGCCGCTTCACGCGAGGTCTTTATGCGGGCAGCGTCATCGCCAAAGTATCGGTCACAGTGCGCGTGACGTTTGCCACGGTACGCACCTCATCTTTCGTTGCGGCGCAGGCATCGGGCGGTGCCGCCGCGATTGTCGAAACGGAACCGGTCGCCGCGTTCAAGAAAACGAAACTACTGGAGCGTCAGGCATCCGGACAATCCGGACGCGATCTGAGCACGGCACGTGTCGTCATCTCGGGCGGCCGCGGACTGGCATCGAAAGACAACATGGTCCGTCTCGGCGAGTTCGCCGATCGCATAGGTGCCGCACTCGGCGCATCGCGAGCCGCCGTGGATGCGGGTTATGCGCCGAACGCCACGCAAGTGGGACAGACCGGCAAAACCGTCGCACCCGACGTGTATTTCGCATTCGGCATCTCCGGCGCGATCCAGCATCTGGCCGGCATGAAGGATTCGAAGGTGATCGTCGCCGTCAACAAGGATCCGGACGCGCCGATTTTTTCGGTGGCAGATTACGGCATCGTCGGCGATCTGTTCGATGTGTTAAGTGAGCTCGAAGCCCACGCGGGCGCAAGGGCAGCGTGATGGAACTCGACCTTCCGAACCCCATCTCGCGCGATAGCGGCGAAGCGCTGGGTCATCTGAAAACGCATTGTGCCGACGAGAAGCTGCCGTCGGTCCGCTTTCTCGACTGCACGTCGGTCTCGCCCGAACCATGGGTCAACGGCGGCGGTACGACCCGCACCCTCGCTCGTGGTGCGAATCCGGCGGGCGTAGCCGACTGGCGCGTGAGTCTGGCGGACCTCAAGGGCGCCGCGCGGTTTTCGCAATTCCCAGGCTTCGAACGCACGCTGCTGCTGATCGACGACGGCACAGTCGATCTGCATTCGCAGGATGGCCAACTGCTCGCGCGAACCGGCCAGCCTGTGCAGTTCTCCGGCGACCTGCACGTGTGGGTCAGCTTGCCTGCGAAGCCCGTTCAGGTACTCAACGTGATGGCCCGGCGCGAAGCGTGCCGCGCGAAAGTCAGTGTAGCGACGAACGCGCTTCGGATCACGCCAGCAAGCGTGCAACTGTTGATCAGTCTCTCCGGACAGTGGAGCCTGTCGAGTACGTTGCTGAAGAATGTCACGCTCTCGCCGATGCGCGGCATCTGGATAGAAGGCAGCGACGAGGAGCTGGATCTGCATCATGTCGGCCCCGGCGCGAAGCTGGTGTCGATTGCGATCGAACCGATCGTCCAGCCACTCGCGCAATGAAGAACGCAAGCATGCAGAACCTGAGAGAGCAGTACGGCCCGCGCGAGTCGATGGAATACGACGTGGTGATCGTCGGCGGCGGCCCGGCTGGGCTGTCCGCGGCGATCCGGCTGAAGCAGCTGGCGGCTGACAAGGGCGTCGAGCTTGGCGTGTGCGTACTGGAAAAAGGCTCGGAGATCGGGGCGCATATCCTGTCGGGCGCGGTGATGGACCCGCGTGCGTTGAATGAACTGATTCCTGACTGGAAGGAAAAAGGCGCACCGCTGACGGTCGACGTGACCGGGGACCGCTTCCTGTTTCTGTCGGAAACGGGCGCGAAGAGCGTGCCGAACTGGGCGCTGCCGGACAATTTCAAGAACCACGGCAACTACGTGATCAGCCTCGCGAACGTGACGCGCTGGTTGGGTCAGCAGGCCGAGGCGCTCGGCGTCGAAATCTTTCCCGGCTTTCCCGCCGCTGAAGTGCTGTACAACGACGACGGCTCGGTCAAGGGGGTCGCGACCGGCAACCTCGGCATCGGCAAGGACGGCCAGCCGACCGGGAACTTCCAGCTCGGCATGGAACTGCACGCGAAGTACACGCTGTTCTGCGAAGGCGCGCGCGGCCACCTCGGCCGTCAGCTTAACGACCGGTTCAGGCTGCGCGACGGCGCCGATCCGCAGGTCTATGGCCTCGGCATCAAGGAACTGTGGGAAATCGATCCCGCGAAGCACAAGCCGGGTCTGGTGATCCATAAGGCCGGCTGGCCGCTCGAAAACGACACCTACGGCGGCTCGTTCCTCTATCACATGGACAACAACCAGGTGGTGGTGGGTTTCGTGGTCGGTCTGGGTTATACGAATCCGTACCTGTCGCCGTTCGAGGAGTTCCAGCGCTACAAGACGCATCCGGCGATCCGCGCGATTCTGGAAGGGGGCAAACGGGTGTCGTACGGCGCGCGGGCGATCACCGCGGGCGGCCTGATGTCGCTGCCCAAGCTGGTGTTCCCGGGCGGCGCGCTGGTGGGTGACGATGCGGGCTTCCTGAACGCCTCGCGGATCAAGGGTTCGCATGCGGCGATCAAGACCGGCATGCTGGCCGCCGACGCCGCATTCGAAGCGGTGCAGGCGGGGCGCCAGAACGATGAACTCACCGCCTATCCGGAGAGCTTCAAGACGTCGTGGCTGCACACCGAACTGCATCGCGCGCGCAATTTCAAGCAGTGGATGAGCAAGGGCCTGTATCTGGGCACGCTGATGGTCGGCATCGAGCAGAAGCTGCTGGGCGGCAACGTGCCGTGGACGCTCCATCATCAGCATTGGGATCACGAGATGCTGAAGCCGGCGTCGCAGTGCAAGCCGATCACGTATCCGAAACCGGATGGCAAGCTCACGTTCGACCGGTTGTCCTCGGTGTTCATCTCGAACACCAATCACCAAGAAAACCAGCCGGTGCACCTGACGCTGAAAGATACGTCGGTGCCGGTGAACGTGAACTGGCAGACCTACGCGGGGCCGGAGTCACGCTTCTGCCCGGCGGGTGTCTACGAGTTCGTGAAGAACGAGCAAAACGAAGACCGCTTGCAGATCAACGCGCAGAACTGCGTGCACTGCAAGACCTGCGACATCAAGGACCCGACACAGAACATCGTGTGGGTCGTACCGGAAGGTGGCGGCGGCCCCACTTACTCGAACATGTGACCATGTCAAATTAGAAAGCGACTTCAACTTTGAAGCCGCTTTCTCGCAAATACTGACGAATCAACAAGCATTTGCCACCAACCATGGCACGGGGCCCTTTTCAACGTATTACAGAGAAACCAGAGTAAGCGGTTCGCGCCGACGGCCGCAGGCAGTGACTGACATAAACACCAAAGCAGCCTCTTGAACGGCACTAGAACTTCATGATCTCGCTTGCGCAATACGGACCCCCGCAAGCCTATCCGCCGTCTAAGCCCTCGACAATCGACACTTGCGCGATGCAGTGTCCATCTCGCGCCTGCTTGGCCGACTGATATTCGGGTGAATTGTAGCAATCCAGCGCTGTTTGCATGTCGCTGAACTGGATAACCACGTGGCGCTCGAACGACTCCCCTTCGAGCACTTTCGACGCGCCTCCACGCGCCAGGAAAACCGCCCCGAACTTCTTGAATGCCAGCGGTGCGATGTCGGTGTAGTCCTTGTATTTCACCGGGTCGAGCACGGTGACATGGGCGATCCAGTAAGCAGTCATTTTTCAGCCTTCAAAAATTGATTAGCCGATTTCGGCTGACACGCCGACGTCGACACCGCCGGAGCCCTCGCGCGGCGATCGTCAGCGCACATTGCCCCTCACACGAGTGCAATTCACGTCCTAAGCGGCGGGCGATGCTTTCCCATCGTACAGGCCACAACCGCCCATTTTCTGGGCCGCCATCCGTGCGATAGGGTTAACACTCATGGTACGCCGTACTATGGCATACCACAATGCTTTACATCAACAACTGACCCTAGGACACCTTGCTATGAGCCTGATTCGCAAATCTATTCTCCATGTCGAGACGGTCTTCGTGGATGGCGACAAAGCCGCCGCGAAGCCGCTGAAGATGATCGGCGCAGCGGCCGTCATCAAAAACCCGTGGGCAGGCCGAGGCTATGTCGAAGATCTGTCGCCCGAGATTCGCGCGATCGCGCCGCAACTCAGCGAGCACCTCACGAAGCTCATCCTTGACGAGGCAGGGTCAGGCGAAGCGGTCGAGGCGTTCGGCAAGAGCGCGATCGTCGGCCTCGACGGTGAGCTCGAGCATGCGTCCGCGCTGATCCACACGCTGCACTTCGGCAACATCTATCGCGCGGCCGTCGGCGCCAAGTCGTATCTGGCTTTCAACAACACGCGCGGCCCGGCAAATGCGCCGCTGCTGATCCCAATGATGGACAAGAACGACGAAGGCCGCCGTTCGCATTACCTGACGCTACAGTTCGCGATCGCCGATGCGCCGGCGCCGGACGAACTGGTTATCGCAATTGGCGGCGCGACCGGCGGCCGTCCGCATCACCGCATTGGCGATCGGTACAAAGATCTGGCAGAACTCGGAAATGACCTCAACAATCCTGCATCTGTCAAGTAATCGCGTCGCGCACTATCTCGAGCAGGGAACTGGGGAGCCACTGGTCCTGATTCATGGGGTGGGCATGCAGGCGCGTGCGTGGCACCCGCAGATCGACGATCTGTCGGCCGAATTCAGGGTGTTTTCGGTCGATATGCCCGGGCACGGCACGAGCACCGCGCTGGACGTGAATGCCGGATTGCAGCAATTCGTGAATTGGGCCATCGAATTCATCGAAGCACTGAACGCAGGCCCCGTCAATCTGGCGGGTCATTCGATGGGTTCGCTGATCGCCGCGGGCGTGGCCGTCACCCGGCCTGATCTGGTCAGGCGCGTAGCCGTTCTGAACGGCGTGTATCGCCGGACCACGGAGGCCCGCGACGCCGTGCTGCAACGCGCGGCCGAACTTCGATCGGGAAGCATCGACATCGAAACACCGCTCAAGCGCTGGTTCAATGCCGAGGAAGCGCAGCGCATCGCGGCGCAAAAGGTCGAGTCCTGGCTGAAATCCGTCGATCTGGCAGGTTACGCCACGGCCTATACGGCCTTCGCGAGTGGCGATGAAGTCTATGCCGACGGCTGGCATACGATTGCCTGCCCTGCTCTCGTGCTCACCGGTTCGGATGATGCGAATTCGACGCCGGAGATGGCAGAACAGATGGCCAGTGCCGCCCACAACGGTCGTGCCGTCGTAATCCGCAACGAGCGCCATATGGTGAACCTGACCGCCCCCGAGGAAGTCAATCGCGCCCTGCGCGCCTGGCTGCAGACCGAGCATCTCGCCGAAACGTTGAAATCGGAAGTGTGATATGAGCCAAGAGACCGCCAGAATCAATCCTCGTGAACTGCGCGATGCTTTCGGCGCCTTCATGACAGGCGTCACAATTGTGACGACGGCAGGAGACGACGGCAAGCCGCTCGGCTTTACCGCAAACTCGTTCTCGTCAGTTTCGTTGGACCCGGCGTTGCTGCTCGTGAGCATCGCAAAGACGTCGAGCAACTACCAGACGTTTTCCACGACGGGACACTTCGCCATCAACATTCTCGCGGAAGGCCAGAAAGATCTATCCAATACCTTCGCGCGGCCCAGCGACGATCGCTTCGCCAACGTGAACTGGCATCTAAGCGCGAACAACAACCCGCTCATCGGCGACGTCAGTGCGTGGTTCGACTGCACAACGCACACGGTGATCGATGCGGGCGACCACGCGCTGATCGTCGGTAAGGTCGAGGCGTTCCACTCTGCGGGCTACGCCGGCCTCGGCTATTACCGTGGCGGCTATTTCACGCCCGCCAAGGTATCGGCCGAAGTCATCACCGGTCAGAAGGTCGTAGTGAGCGCGATTATCGCGCGCGACGACAAGGTGCTCCTCATCCGCAACGCGGATAACAAATGGAGTCTGCCTTCTAAGGAGATCGGCAAGGAAGGCGCCGACAAGGCGCTCGCCGAGATCTTCGCGAAGTACCAGCCGGACGCATCGGCGAGCTTCATCTATTCGGCGTACAACAACACCGAAACCCACTACCAATACATTTCGTTTCTCTGCAGTGCGCCGCCCGATGAGGCCGCCGCGTCGGGCGAATTCGTGAGCCTCGACGAGATCGGCTCGAATCAGTTCCAGGACGCCGCCGTCGCCAGCATGCTCGAACGCTACCGCAAGGAGAGCCAGTTAAAGAGCTACGGCATGTACTACGGCGACCATAGCCAGGGCACCGTCCGCCCGCTTCTTTCCTGAAAGGTTACCCCATGCGTTTTTCACTTTTCGTGCACATGGAGCGCGTCTCCGACCAGACCGGTCAGAAACAGCTTTATGACGAGATGGTCGAGCTTTGTCAGATCGCGGACCGGGGCGGCATGCACGCCGTCTGGACCGGCGAGCACCACGGCATGGACTTCACGATCGCGCCCAATCCGTTCCTCAACCTCGTGGATCTGGCCAACAAGACCCAGAACGTCAGGCTGGGCACCGGCACGGTCATCGCGCCATTCTGGCATCCGATCAAGCTTGCTGGCGAAGCGGCGATGACCGACATCATCACCAACGGCCGTCTGGAGTTGGGCATCGCACGCGGCGCGTATTCGTTCGAATACGAACGTCTGCTGCCGGGCCTCGATGCATGGGGTGCCGGCCAGAGAATGCGTGAACTCATTCCGGCAGTGAAAAAACTGTGGGAAGGCGACTACGCGCACGAAGGCGAGTTCTGGAAATTCCCTTCGACAACGTCGTCTCCGCTACCGCTCCAGCAGCCGCACCCGCCACTCTGGGTAGCCGCCCGCGACCCGAACAGCCACGAGTTCGCCGTGGCGAACGGCTGCAACGTCCAGGTCACGCCGTTGCATATGGGCGACGAAGAAGTCGAGAAGCTCGCCGGCCATTTCAACGCGGCATGCGAGAAATTCAGCAACATGCCTCGCCCGCAGATCATGTTGCTGCGCCACACCTATGTCGCGAGCAGCGAGGACGACGCACAACTGGCTGCCGACCAAGTGAACGTCTTCTATAACTACTTCGGCGCATGGTTCAAGAACGAGCGTCCGGTAAGCCGTGGCATGATCAAGTCGCTGAGCAAGGAAGAGATCGCCGCTCACCCGTTCTACACGCCGGAAGCCATGCGCAGGAACAACGTCATCGGTACGCCCGATGAGGTGATCGCGCGCCTGAAGGCATACGAAGCGCTCGGCTTCGACGAGTACTCCTTCTGGATCGACACCGGCATGAGCTTCGAGCGCAAGAAGGCGTCGCTCGAACGGATGATCAACGACGTGATGCCTGCCTTTCAGTGAGGGCGTGATTCCATGAGTTTTCATTTCCAGCTTTATATCGACGGCCAGTTCGAGCCGGGCGCCGCAACGTTCGGAAGCGTGAACCCGGCCACCGGCGAAGTGTGGGCACAGATGCCCGAGGCAAGGACCGGCGAGGTCAACCGGGCCGTGGACGCCGCCAGCCGCGCGCTGACCGATCCCGCGTGGGCCGGCATCACGGCGTCGGCCAGAGGGAAGCTGCTGTACAGGCTCGCCGACCTCCTCGAAAAGGCTGCGCCGCGACTTGCTGAAATTGAAACCACCGATACCGGCAAGATCATCCGTGAGACCTCCAGCCAGATTGCCTACGTGGCAGAGTACTACCGTTACTACGCCGGTATCGCCGACAAGCTCGAAGGCAGCCACGTGCCGGTCGACAAGCCGGACATGCAGGTCTGGCTCGACCGGCAACCAGTCGGCGTGGTGGCGGCGATCGTTCCGTGGAATAGCCAGCTGTTCCTGTCAGCGGTGAAGGTCGGACCGGCGCTGGCCGCCGGCTGCACAGTGGTGCTCAAGGCCTCCGAGGAAGCGCCGGGTCCGTTGCTCGAATTCGCCCGCGTGGTCCACGAAGCCGGCTTCCCGCCCGGTGTGGTCAACGTGGTCACCGGCTTTGGCGCGCAATGCGGCGCCGTACTCAGCAGCCATCCGAAGGTGGACAAGGTGGCCTTCACGGGTGGCCCGGAAACGGCGAAGCATATTGTCGCGAACACGGCGAATAACCTCGCCAAGGTTTCGCTGGAGCTGGGCGGCAAATCGCCGTTCATCGTGTTCGCTGACACCGACATTCAAAGCGCCGTGAATGCACAGGTGGCGGCCATTTTCGCTGCCAGCGGTCAGAGCTGTGTCGCGGGCTCGCGTCTGTTGATCGAAGCATCCGTCAAGGACGAATTTCTTGCGTTGCTGGTCGAACGCGTCTCGCGCATTCTCGTCGGCTTGCCCAATGACATGGCAACGGAATACGGGCCGCTTTGCACCGAGCGGCAACTGCGTAATATCGAGTCGGTCGTTGCAAGCTCCGTGCGCCAGGGCGCCAGAGTGTTGACGGGGGGCAAGGCTATCGAGCGCGCGGGCTACTACTACGCGCCCACGATTCTGGACTGTACCGGTGTCGCGAACGCGGACAGTATTACGACGGAACTCTTCGGGCCGGTGCTTTCGGTCGATACGTTCGCTACCGAACAGGAAGCAATCGAAAAGGCTAACAGCACAGCCTACGGTCTTGCAGCCGGCATCTTTACTACCAATCTCACGCGTGCCCATCGCGTTTCAAAGCGCGTTCGATCGGGCATCGTCTGGATCAACACGTATCGGGCGGTGTCGCCGCTCGTGCCGTTCGGCGGCTTCGGACTGTCGGGGCATGGCCGTGAAGGCGGCTTCGCCGCTGCGCTCGAATACACGACGACGAAGTCCGTGTGGCTTCGCACCTCGGACGACCCGATCAGCGACCCGTTCGTGATGCGCTAGACGGGCGCGCTCCCCTGCCGTGTTGATTCAAAGCCGTAAAGGCTGCGCTGTCGCCACACGCATTGCGTTCGTGGTGCGGCGCAGCCCGGTATAAAAATGGCGACATGATGACAAACCCGGCGAACGATAGCAGCGTTCTGACCATCGAAAGCAACTCGATCGAGTATGTTGCCCCGGAAAACCGGCACGGCAAACCGGTCGACCTCTTCACCTTGTAGTTCTGCACGAATGTCGCGCCGTTGGCCGTGATTTCCGGCGCTGCCTCAGTGCTGATTTTCTACCTGGATCTGGTAAGCGCCATTCTTGCCATCGTCGCCGGGCAATTCTTCGGCGCGATTTTCCACCTTCGGCGAGGAGGATCGCGAGGACGCGTATCGTCACCGGCAACTGTATGCTTACCGCGCCGGGTTCGGTGTGATCGAGCGCAGTGTCGTGCAAACGGGCCGCGCCCGCTCCATCGTTTCTGGATGACCATGTATTCATGTTCGAGCGTCCCCTTTTGCACCACGCTTTTTCCAGGTCAAACCGCCATGCACAGATATTTGATGACGACATAATCGTCGATGCCGTAGTGCGAACCCTCGCGCCCCATGCCCGACTGCTTCACGCCACCGAACGGCGCGACTTCGTTCGAAATCAGGCCCGTGTTCACCCCGACCATCCCGTACTCCAACGCTTCCGCAACCCTCCAGATGCGGCCGATGTCCCGGCTGTAGAAGTACGATGCGAGACCAAATTCCGTATCGTTCGCGAAGCGGATCACCTCGTCGTCGCTGCTGAACCTGAAGAGCGGCGCGAGTGGGCCGAAGGTCTCGTCTTTCGCGACTTGCATCGCCGGGGTGACGTCCCGGAGCACCGTCGGTTCGAAGAAGCCGTGGCCGAGCGCATGACGCTTGCCGCCCGTGACAACGGACGCGCCCTTCGCGAGTGCATCCGCGATATGGGCTTCAACTTTCTGCACCGCCGCCTCGTTGATGAGCGGGCCTTGCGCGACATCGGGTTCGGTGCCGCGTCCGACCTTCAGGCGGCTGACCGCTGCGGCGAGCTTTTCCGCGAACTGGTCGTATACGGTGTCGTGCACGTAGAAGCGGTTCGTGCACACGCACGTCTGCCCGCTGTTGCGGTACTTCGATGCGATGGCACCCTGGACGGCCGCATCGACGTCGGCATCGTCGAACACGATGAACGGCGCGTTGCCGCCGAGTTCGAGCGACACTTTCTTGACCGTCGACGCGCACTGGCTCATCAACAGGCGGCCCACCGGTGTCGATCCCGTGAACGAGAGCTTGCGCACGACGGGATTCGACGTCAGTTCCACACCAATCGCCTTCGGGTCGCCCGTCACCACGCTGAACACACCGGACGGCACGCCTGCACGCTGGGCCAGCACGGCCAGCGCCAGCGCCGAGAACGGCGTCGCTTCGGCGGGTTTGACGACGATGGTGCAACCGGCGGCGAGCGCGGGTCCAACCTTGCGGGTAATCATCGCGGCCGGGAAATTCCACGGCGTAATCGCGGCGCACACACCCACCGGCTCCTTCACCACGACGATGCGCTTGTCGCTCGACGGCGTCGGAATCGTGTCTCCGTACATGCGCTTGCCTTCTTCCGCAAACCATTCGAAGAACGACGCGGCATAGCCGATTTCACCCTTCGCTTCCGCAAGCGACTTGCCCTGCTCCGTCGACAGGATCAGTGCAAGATCATCGGCGTTCTCCATCATCAGATCGTGCCATTTGCGCAGAATAGCGCCGCGTTCTTTCGCGGTCTTTTTGCGCCACGCGGGCCAGGCCGCGTTCGCTGCGTCGATCGCCTGACGTGTTTCGCTCGCGCCCATCAAAGGAACGTTGCCGACGATCGCGCCCGTTGCGGGATCGCGAACCTCGAATGTTTCTGCGCTCGCGGCGCTTTGCCATTCGCCGCTGACGTAAGCCTGTTGTCGAAACAGCAGCGGGTCCTTCAACTGGGTTCCCAATTCCATGGTCATTCCTAAAGGGGTTGCGAAAAAGGGTCGCGCACCCCGATGCTGGTCCGGGCGCGCGATATCAAGCAGGGTCGAAACCGTGCTCCGCGCCAGGACGGAGCACGCTGCTGTCAGAACTGGTGATACATACCGATACGCACCGCGGTCTGATGATTGTTCGACGACGCCGATCCCACCGCGCCATCGAAGATGTCGGCATTCGACGCCGCGCCCGCAGGCTTTTGCCAGACGCCCATCGCGTATAGCGAGGTGCGCTTTGACAAGGCAGCCCGAAGATTACCCCGCGCGTTTCAGGAGCAAGTGCCCCTGCCCTTCAACCAACAGCTTCCTGGCGATTTCCGCCACCCCGCTGACGTGCTTGACGGCGGCGCTGTGCGCGGCGACCGCGTCCCCCGCGCGTATCGCGGCCAGGATCTGACGCATTTCCAGAACCGCCTGGCTGCCGCGATCGTCGGACGCGATGGTCAACGCTCGCAGACGGTTGATTCTTGCCGTCAACGACTGGACGATTTCCCACGCGACATGTTTGTGGCCCGCGGTGAACATGCGCTCGTAAAACGCCGTCGTGAACGCCAGCACTGCGCGATAGTCCCGGTCATCGAAAGCGAGCTGAATGCTGTCGATCAGTGCGTCCAGATCGTCGACGGTGCGTGCGTCGGCAAGCCGCGCACAGGCGGACGCCGCTTCGCCCTCCAACAGGCCGCGAATTTCGTAAATCTCCGTTGCGGTCTTGAGATCGAGCACGGCAACGATGGGCCCCTGATTCGGCAGGGTATCGACGAGCCCCTCCGTCTCCAGATGGCGCAATACTTCGCGCACGACCGTGCGGCTCACGCCCAGCTCTTCACACAAGGTCCGCTCGACCAGCCGGGCGCCTGGCTGAAAACGCGCGTCCAGGATGGCGCTACGCATTTTCTCGAGCGCAAGCGCTCTGAGCGTGGTCGTTCGGCGCTCGACTTTCAGGGACGAGATCGGTTCGTGCATTGCTGTATCCGATCAAGCCTGCGCGAACAGCCTCGTGTCGCGCGCATCCCAGTCGATCCAGGCCTGCGTGCCGATGACGATCCCGCTGTCCCGATGATCTCCCGCAGGCATCCGCACTGACATGTCCTGTGCCCACGGCGTCGTCACCGAGTAGTGCATGGCGTCGCCGAGATAGGTGATGTCTCGCACGGTCACTGGCAAGCCCGCCGTGTTTTTCGCCGTCCCGGCAGCGCGAATGCGGATCTGCTCGGGGCGAACCATCAGCGTGCCGTCGCCGCCCACGGAAAGCGCGGCATCGCCGACGGCCGCGATTGCATGGCCGCTCGGGAAGACAGCGCTCGATTGCGCCGCGTCGCGCGCGGTGATACGAACAGGCAGGAAGTTCGAATTGCCAATGAAGTTGGCGACGAAGCGCGAAGCCGGATTTTCATAGAGCTCTTCGCCGGTTCCGCATTGTTCGATGCAGCCCTTGTTGAACACAGCGATACGATCCGAGAGACGCAACGCCTCTTCCTGATCGTGCGTCACGTAGAGAATCGTCACGCCGGTCTCCTGGTGGATGCGGCGCAGTTCGAGCTGGATTTCCTCGCGAAGCTTCTTATCGAGCGCGGACAACGGTTCGTCCATCAGCAGCACAGGCGGGTCGTACGCCAGCGCGCGCGCAATCGCCACCCGCTGTTGCTGGCCGCCCGAGAGCTGGCCCGGCATGCGATCGCGGAACTCCGCGAGATGCAGCAGCGCGAGCATCTGCTCGACCTTCTTCTTGATCTGCGCCTCGGGGCGGCGGCGCACCCGCAAGGGGAAAGCCACGTTTTGCCCGACGGTGAGATGCGGAAACAGCGTGTAGCGCTGAAACACCATGCCAATGTTGCGTTTATTGGGCGCGACCGACAGCAGCGGTTTGCCGTCGAGCAGCACGCGACCCTCAGTCGGCTCCTGAAAACCCGCGACGATATAGAGCGTCGTGCTCTTGCCCGAGCCCGACGGCCCGAGGAAGGTCATGAACTCGCCCTTGCGCACATCGAGTGAAACCTGGTCGATGGCAACGACGTCGTCGTAGGTCTTACGCAGGCGCTGGATTTGCAGGAATGCGGAAGTCATGGCTAATCACCTCATTGTTCGGGCGTTATCGGGCGCGGCGCAGCACTGCGCCCGCCAACATCAAAACGGTCGTCAGTCCGACGAGCAGCGAGGATGCTGCCGCGACGACGGGAGTCAGGTCCTGCCGCAGCGTCGCCCAGATGCGCACGGGCAGCGTCTGCAAGGTCGGACTCGACATGAAGATCGACACCACCACCTCGTCCCACGACGCAAGGAACGCGAAGATCGCCGCGGCGAACAGGCCAAGCCGGATCGCCGGCAATGTCACGCGCAGCTTCACTTCGAGCGGTGATGCCCCGCAGATCAACGCTGCGTCTTCCAGTGCGGTATCGAAGCTCAACAGCGAGTTGCTGATTGAAATGATCGAAAACGGCAGTGCAATGATCAGATGGCCGATCACGAAACCGGTCATCGTGCCGGTCAGGCCGATGCGCAGAAAGAACGCATAGAGCGCCACAGCCAGCACCACCACGGGCAGCACCATCGGCGTCAGAAAAAACGCCTTCACCGCGTTGCGTCCGCGAAACTTGCCGCGCACGAGCGCAAGCGATGCGAGAAAGCCGATCAGCACGGACAGCACTGTCACGATCACCGCGAGCTTGGCGCTCGTGAGCAGCGAATCGAGCCACCCCGGGTCGGTGAAAAGCTGGCGGTACCACTCCAGCGTCCAGCCCGGCGGCGGAAAGATCAGCCACTGCGAATCGCCGAACGACAAGGCGACGATGAACACGATGGGCAGCAAAAGAAACAGTGTGACGGCAGAGCCGATTGCAAGCAGCGCCCAGCGCAACGCACCTAAACGGTCGAAATCGAGCAACATGTCAAAGGCCTCCAGCAGTGGCGCGCGCGCCGCCTGTGAACCGCAGTTGAAGCGCGTAGAGCGAGAGCGTCACGGCGAGCAGCACGAAGGCGGCGGCACCGGCGAGACCCCAGTTCAACAACTCCTGCACGAGCTGGGCCACCAGTTCGGCGAGCATCATGTATTGCGCGCCGCCGAGCAATGCCGGGGTCACGAAGTAGCCGAGGGCCATGACAAATACCATCAATGCGCCCGATGCGATGCCCGGCATCGCCAATGGCACAAGAACGCGCCAGAAGGCCTGCCAGCGACTCGCGCCGCAGACCGCTGCGGCGCGCAGTGTCGAGGGGTCGATGCTGCGCAGCGTCGCGTGCAGCGGCATGACGAGAAATGGCAGCATGATGTACGTCATGCCGATCGTCACACCGATCAGGTTGTTCACGAGCGGCAGCGGCTCGTGGATGAGGCCGATCGCCATTAACATACGGTTGATCGGGCCCGTCGACTGAAGCAGAACCATCCAGGCAAACGTGCGCGCCAGCAGGTTGGTCCACATCGAAAGCAGCATGATCGAAAACAGCAGCGAACTCAGTCTGCGCGGCGCAATCGCGAGCAGCCATGCGGTCGGGAAACCGATCGCCACCGTCACCACGGTCACGACGGTCGCGACCAGGAACGTGTTGCCGAACACGCGCAGGTAGGTGGATGAGCCGAGAAGCTGCTCGTAGTTGTGCAGCCCCGGTGTCGGCTCCAGCACGCTGCGCAGCAGGAGCGAAAGCACCGGCAGCATGAAGAAGATCACGAGCAGCACGAGCCCCGGTATCAACAGGCGGATGTTGCGCCAGTCGCGACGCCGACGCGTGGGTGTTGCCGGCGGATGGGCCGCGGTACTCAGAACATTAGGCATGGTATCTCCTGTATTCTCCAGTTGCTGCTATGCGCCTTCTGCCTGACCGCCGCTTCGGGGCACGCCTCTTTCGCTGACGCTTATTTCGATTGCCACGCGTACCAGCGCTTCGCGATCGCGTCGCGATTGTCTGCCCAGTACTTCATGTCCAGGTCGATCTGCGAGGTCTTGTACTGGTCCGGCATCGTCTTCGCGACTGCAGCAGGCATCAGCGCCGCCGACTTCACGTTGATCGGCGCGTAGCCCGTATCCTGCGCGAACTTCGCCTGCGCCTGCGGACTCGTCGCGACGGCGAGGAACTTCATCGCCTCGGCCTTGTGCTTCGCACCCTTCGGGATCACGAGCATGTCCGCAGCAGTCAGATTCTGGTTCCACGAAACGCCGACCGGCACGCCCGTCTGTTCGAGCGCATGCAGACGGCCGTTCCAGAACACGCCGACGGGCGCCTCTCCCGATGCAAGCAGTTGCTGCGACTGTGCGCCGCCGCTCCACCAGACGATGTCGCTCTTGATCGAGTCGAGCTTTTTGAATGCGCGGTCGAGGTCGAGGGGATAGAGTTTGTCCGGCTGCACACCGTCGGCAAGCAACGCAATTTCGAGCACGCCGGGTGCGGACCACTTGTAGAACGTTCGTTTGCCGGGAAACTTCTTCGTGTCGAACAGATCGGCCCACGTCTGCGGCTGCGCGCCCTTGAAGCTCGATTTGTTATAGCCGAGTACGAACGAGTAATAGAAGCTGCCCACCGCATCGGCGCTCGAGAAGCGTGGATCGAGCTCGCCCTTCTTGACCACGGTGTAGTCGATAGGCTCGATCAGCCCTGCCTTTTGCGCGGCATAGGCAAAGTCGCCCTCGACGTCGACGACGTCCCAGCTAACATTGCCGCTGTCCACCATCGCCTTGAGCTTGCCGTAGTCGGTCGGGCCATCCATCAGCACGTTGACGCCGCTCGCCTGGGTGAAAGGCTGCGCCCAGTCCTTTTGCTGCGACGATTGCGTCGTGCCGCCCCAACTCGTGAACACGATGGGATCTGCGGCAAGCGCCGGCGTCGCCATGAACGCCGCCGCGCACAGCGCGATCAGCGGAGAAATCATCAGACTGCGGGTGCGGGTCATATCGGTATCCTTCAAGTCGGTTTGGTCGCGCTAATTTGAATGCGTGGTCGTCGAATCGGTATTCTCTGCGGCCAACGGCGAAGACCGCGCTGGCTTCATGTTGCTGATTTCCATCTTTTCCTCTGTCTCCCCACTACGATGCTAGATTGATGGACCTTTTTGGTGGATTAACCCACGACAAACCGGTCGTCGAAAACCGTATCCGGATGACGGCGGCAGCCGTGCGACACCGGGCATCTCAATGTGCTGTCGCGAGCGTCTGGACTTGTCCTGCCTCTGTGTCGCCGACGTAGATGCCGAAGGCGTCTTCGCTGCGCTCGCGCACATAGCGCTGCAGCATCGAGCGCACGGCGTCGTCGCGCAGTTCGCTCCATGGAATCCGTGGCAGCGGGACGATGTGGATCGCGCTGTCCATCATGGCCGCAAGGCTGCTGCTCACGCGTCCCCGGTAATAGTGGACGCTCGCCGACGGACCACTACCCGATTCGAAAACGGCAAAAATGAAATCGAGATGCGCGGTGAGACCGAGCTTCGCCAGCACGCCGCGCAGGCTCCCCGCATCACTTTCGGGTTCGAGCTTGACGCCGGCCGGCAACTGCAAACCGTTTTTCGTTTCAAGCAGCACCAGGCCGTCGCGATGTTCGAGAATTGCGCCCACCTGGGCGCGCGCGCCGGTTGCCGCGAGCGCGTCCTGCGAGAGACTGAAGTTCACGTACGCGCCACGGCAGTAACCCAACGGCGACGAATTCGTATGCACGAAGTCCACCACGCGCCCGATCAGAATGATGTGATCGCCGGCATCCACGACGTCGTGCGTCCTGCAATCGAACGTCGCCGCCGCGCCCTCCATGACCGGCGCGCCCGTTGCGCGGACGCGCCATGAGACCTGCGCGAATTTGTCGACCGACTTCGACGCGAAGACGCCCGACACGGCCTTCTGCTCCCCCGCCAGCATGCTGACCGCGAAGTGATTCGTGGTGGCAAAGACCGCATGGCTCGCCGCGCTCTTCGCGATGCACACGAGGATCAGCGGCGGATCGAGCGAAACCGAGGTGAACGAGTTGGCCGTGAAGCCGCGCGGGGAACCGTCCGGCTGGATCGTCGTGACAACAGTCACGCCGGTGACGAATGCGCCGAGTGCGCGGCGAAATTCGAAAGTGTCGAAAGTCTGTTCGCTGATCGGCTCAGACATGGTCTTCCCCCACGTTCGTTGCATTTGCCCCGTTTCGTTGCGCTGCTTCGGCGAAAAAAGCGAGCAGGCGTGCGGTGACTTCTTCTGGATGGCTAACGTTCATCATATGACGCGCACCCGCGATCACCTCGGCCCGACCGAACGGCGCGGCCTCTGCCATCGCCCGCGACATGTCCGGACTCGAGTTCAGATCTAGCTCGGCGGTCAGGAACAAGGCCGGCACAGCGAGGCTCGCCAGCCGACCGACGTGGACGTCGTCCGAACAGGCGAAGAGACCGTAAGTCCGCGCATAGCCGACCGGATCGACCGAGAGCAGCAGGTGGCGCACCGCTTGCGCCGCCTGCGTCAGATGCGCCGGCACCGGGTCACCGAACCAGCGTTTGAGCGTGGCGTCGACGCCCGCAATCGCGCCCGTATCGGCCGGTGTATCGCCGAGCGTCGCGGCGCGCGACATTACTGCTTTGCGTTGTGCAGGCGAGCGGTCGTAGACCGCGTTCAGTGCAGCGACGCTCAGCGTACGCGGCGCATGAGTCAGCGCGAACTCGAGTGCGACGAGCGCGCCCATCGAATGACCGGCGACGTGCGCCCGCTCGATGTCGAGGCCGTCGAGCAGGCGTTCGAGCTGGGCGGCGTAATCATCGAGCGTCGGCTCGGCCGGAGGCAGAGCACTGGCGCCATGACCGAGCATGTCGTAGACCACGACTTCGTAGTTCGCCGTCGTCAACGGCTCGATCTGCGACGACCATACGCTCTGATTCATCCCCACGCCGTGAATCAGGACAACTGTTGCCAGCGCTTCGCCCGACTTCGGCGCATGCACGCTGTAGTTCGTCCCTGCAATCTCGCCGCGCGCTGCGGCAAGCCTGGGCGTCCGGTCAGGATTCATTCGGCTCATGCTCCACAATATTATGGTATGCCATACTACAGCAAACTCTCCGCGTCAAAATATTATGGAATACCATAAGTTAGGAGGGGGAAGTGGCTGGCATGGACGTTGCCGAGGGCACGCGGTTGCCGATCGGAGCCTCGCGCTGAAAAACCAGGAGCGCCTCGCGGCCGGGGTCGAGCGAAGACAACGCCGCGAGCGAACAGCGCGTTATGGGGAGTGCAGTGGGAGTGGTCTGGCGCTCGGAAGGAGCGCGTGGAGCGCGCCGCGGAACCGCGGCCGCAGACAAGCGGTGGAGAACCGTCAGGCCGTTCGCGTCAAGCTTCGCCCACTCCTTCGCTTCGTTGAGCAAGCGCCGCAAGCGCAAGCTCCGCCGTGCGCCGGATATGCGCGATCGAGGCGGAAAACGCGGCATCGCCGTCGCGCTGTTCGATGGCATCAAGCATCATGTTCATCTCGCGATTCGACTCCTGACTGCGTCCCGGCGTGGCTATCGTGAGTGCGCGCAATCGATTGATCCGTGCATTGAGCGTCTTGACCACGGCTAGGGAGACGGTCCGTTGCGCGCCCTCGAATAACGCCTCGTAGAAGTGTTCCGTGTAGGCGAGCACCGCCGGCAAGTCTTTGACCTGGAACGCCGCTTCGATCTGTTTGCGGATCTCCCGCAGTCGCCTCACGAGTTCGGGTGTGGACTGCTCGGCACACGCGCGTGCGGCATTCGCCTCCAGTAGCCCGCGCAGTTCGTAGATTTCGCTAACCTGGCCGGCATTTAGTTGCGCGACGACCGGCCCTTGGCGCGCGATGACATCCACCAGCCCCTCGGTCTCGAGGTGTCGCAATACCTCGCGCACAATCGTGCGGCTGACCCCCAACTCATCGCACAGCGTGCGTTCGACGAGGCGTGCGCCCGGCTGGAAATACCCCTGCACAATTGCATCGCGCAGCTTGTCCAGCGTCAGTTCACGAAGGGTTTTGGTTTCGCGGACAACTTTAAGATCTGACATAAGTAGAAAAGTGGACAGAGAAAGCTCGGACCACGCCATGGCCTGATCGGAGCGTGGAATGCCATATTATCCACCATAAAGGAAGGGATTAGATGCAGTAAGGAGCGCGGATCGCACATTGCCGGTATGCGAAGTGCAGCCATGAGCGTTAAACATGTCTCCTCCGGAGCGAAGATGCACTCGACTCCGCAGACTCCGTCCCCTGTATCCTGAGCTGGCGCATCTTCTGGCTCACGATGATCAGCCGCGCAGTTCCACAGGCCCCGCCCCGAAGCGGTATTCACGAAAACGGAAATCGAGTCATTAGATCGCCTGGAACAGGAATCAGCCAGCAGAGCACGTGCGCCATCGCTCGTGCGCAACATGTTCAAGCCTGCCCAGCTTGGCGGCTATCTTTCTCCAACCTGGTATGGGTTATTGCCGAGCATCAGTGCGGTGCACGCTCTACTTGTGCCGGACAACAGCGGCTCACATGATTGCGCTGATTTGCCAAGGCACGAATTCTGCGCGTTGCCACACGGCCGTCTTCACGCACAATGCCGCGAAACGTCGCCGATTCAGTTGACGGGACAGTGGCACATACGCCCTGACTGAATGCGTAGTCACGGGCGAATTCGCCCATCGCAAGATTATGCGTATGAACGTGCTGCCCCGCGCGGATCGGCCGACTCGCAAAGCCGATGATCTGGCCATGGCGGTGCACCGCCTGACCCTGACCGATGAACAGGGGACGACATGGAACTATTCCTTCGTTCCTCAATGCGTGACGACAGCGTCAGGGCCGGCTGCGCGGTGTCGCGTGACGCGGGTTGCAGCCGTGTTCAAACAAGCTTTCAGCCGGCGCTCCACGGCGTCTTGCAGCGCGTGTACTCCAGTTGATAGAGCGTGCAGTCCGGCGCAACCGCAGCGGCCCCGGGCAAAGCAGCGAGTCCGGCAAGGAAAGCGTCCACCGCTGAGCGGACATAGTCGGCGCGGCATCCTTCGATCATCACGATCCATGTCGGCACCTCGGTGCCTTCCGAACGCGCCTTCTTCTCGGCAGTTTCCACCTTGCTGACGGCCTCGTCGGCCAGACACAGGTGTACGCCCGTGATGCCGGGCCGGTCGGCGAGCGGCGGCAAGACCTCTTGACGCAATCCCTTCACGACATCGGCCCGCGCCGCCGAAGGCACGTCGAAGCGCACCGTCATGA
>NZ_VZQQ01000004.1 GCF_014397785.1 Paraburkholderia podalyriae | reverse complement strand
AAACCGTTCAGGCGAGCCGTGCCGAGCAGCGAATACATCGTGGCGCTCGCGCGGGCGCCGCGCGGGGAGCCCGCGAAGAGCCAGTTCGCCCTTCCGAGGGCAATGGGTCTGATTTGCCGCTCGAGAGCGTTGTTGTCCGGCAGCAGGATACCGCTCTCAGTGTAGCGAACGAGCGCCGGCCAGTGACGTAACGCATAGCCGAAGGCCTTTGCAAGCGGCGCCTGAGCCGGCAAGCCGATGACGTTGCCTTCCAGCCATTGCCGGAACAGCACGAGTAGCGGCAGTGCCTCAGTTTGCCGCGCCGCATATTTGAGCTCAGGCGTCTGGTCCTTGATCCGCGACTCGATCGCATACAACTGCGTGATCCACTGCAGCGCCTGCGCTGCAAGTCCCGGTTTGCTTTGCGCCTTCGCGATTTCGAAGAAGCGTCGGCGGCAATGGGCCCAACATCCAACCTCGACGATATCTCCGGTTTCGTAGAGTGCGCCATGTCCACTGTATGCGTCGGCCTGCAGATAGCCTTTGTACTTTTGCAGGTAGCGCAGCGGATGCGAACCGGAGCGCGACTCAGCGAATTCGAACACGACCGCCGGCGGGTGGTCAACCCAGACACCGTTCTCCTCGCGCTGCCCCGCGCCCAGGTATCCCCATAATCGTGCGGTGCGCGTCGCCGTGCGACCCTTCTCGAGTAACGGCAGCGTTGTGTCGTCCACGTGCATGCGCGGGGCCTGCAACTGGTGAGCCCGTAGCGGCGGCAGCAGCACTTCGAGCAGCTCGGCTGCCGCCAGCTTCCATTCACACAGCGTTGCCCGGGGCAGGTACACACCACGGCGCGCGTAGCGCGTCTCCTGGCGATTCAAGGGAAGATGATCGACGTAGGTATTGACCAGGATGTTAGCCAGCAGGCTCGCGCTCGCATTGCTCTTCGGCAGCGGTGAAGGCTGGGCGCTCGCCGTCACGATGGTCGACTCACCATCCTTCTTCGCCGCGTATCTGAAGCGGATGTGCTCAATGACGGTGAGCCTGGATGGCTCGTAGTGCAGCGTCTCGCTGCGCTCTTCGCCGATGCATTCGAGTGAATCGAATGCCGCCTTCTGTTCGTCGCTCAGATCGTATTCAATGCGCGTGCGCGGCAGGTCCTTCGGCAGGGCAGGACGTCCCTTGCGGGTGTGGCCTGCAACCGGAACCTCGTCCGGCTCGGGCGGAACCGGTAACTCCGTAGCGGCATCGAACAGATCCGCCTGGGCCGCCAGCCGCTCGGAGCTGACCCCGAAGTGCGCGCGGTTCGCCTGGGCAATCTGGTGCTGCAGGATTTCCAGTTGCTCCCACAGCACGCATGCCAGCCTGTTCTGTTCGAGCGCGAAGGCTTGCAGCGCATCGGGCTCGACCGGCAAATCCGCGACAGTGATGGCGGTGGGCGGCATGCCTGTCATGATGCCCAACTCGCGCGACGTTTACAAGATCGGAGAGCGTTGTATCTGCGCAGGCAATAGCCAGTTCAGCTCACGCGCTTCACTGCGACGGCACGATGCGGCTCGCGCGCCGGGATCTCGATGCCTTCCAGCCAGGCGTTGAGTTCAGCGAGCGTGAAGCCACGTTGGGCGAGTGACGACGGTGATGGAAAATGTCCGTGTTCAAGCCGCTTGTACCAGAGCGCGAAACCGGTGCGATCCCAATATAAGCACTTGACCTTCGTGCGATCCCGACCAACGAACACGAACAGATTGCCAGAGGCCGGCTTCTGGGCCAGAAGCGGTTCGACCAGATACGACAGTGTGTCGATCGACTTGCGCATGTCGACCGGATCACGGCAGATGTAGGCACGAACGTCGGCGGCGATCAGCAACGCGCACCTCCAAGCTGCCCGAGCACGAAGCGCACGATGCGCTCGGCGTGCGCGCCCGTCAGTTCGATGCGAACGCCGGCGAGGGACAGCGTCACCCGATCACGCGTAGACGACGTGTCCACTGTCGGTGATGGCACCGCTGGCGGCGCCCCGATGCCCGCATGGGCAACGACGAACGCCGCGTCAGGGGTGACCGCCAGCGGACGCTCGGTTTCATCCTCCAGGTTCGACAGTTTCTTGCGCCACAGATCGAACGTACTGACGGCAAGTCCCTGCTCACGGCAGAAGTGACGCTCGCCAAGTCCGCTTCCTTTCCATGCCATGACCATCTCTCGCCAGAACGCCTCGCCCTGCCGAGGCCGCCGCGTGCCCGTCGATACAGTCTCTCCCGCGGTGTTCTCCATCGCATTGCTCCGTCGTTACGATGGCTACACCTTCGCACCGCGCGTACGTGCGTTCAAGACGGGATGCGCTGACGGATACGAATCGGGAGTATGAAGAAGCGGCGTCTAATTTCGGAACGGGTCTCTTCACAGACATACAACTAGCGCAGGCCGTCGCGCCCGGAAATTCACGCGTTACAGCCAATTCACGCGTTACAGCCCACTCTGAGTCCGATCCGACCACTCTCTTGTTTCGGCTGCAGGCTCTCTTCATCGAGGCCGATCGTTGCATTCATCAGATGTATCTGACATGGGCTAAACAACGTGCGCCGCAACCTATTGCGCTGGTTTGCACGGACGCTGGCTATGGCAGCCGGAACCCGCTTGAGCGCATCAAGCTGGTAAGTCAGTGTGGCACTTATCTTAGCGAAGCACTTATGAAGGCCGAAGCCCATCCCGAGCTTGACCCGCAAGAGCGATACCGCGTTGTTATGGAGGAGCTATCAAAAGCAAGCGCGTGTCCCACGCAGACTTCAGTTCCTTCCGTCCGATGAAAACGGTGCTGAACTTCGCGGTAACCAGTTCGGATGTATCGTTACCGGTAACAACTACGACGAGGAGAAACCAATGGCACAAACAACAAATGGACCACTTTCCCACGCGCGGTCGGCTGTCGGGCTCAGCGCATCTTCTCAACGGCACGGCCTGCCCGGTCCCGCTGCCTCCGCTGCGGGCGTGGCGTGCGATCGGTGCAGCCATACTTTCGCCGATGAGCAGCTATGTCGAAATACGCCCATTGATAACTGCCTCCCGTTCATTTTGAGGAACGACACGCCAGACGCTAGCATATTGGCAATGGCGCATCGATGCGTCACAGCGTTGCCACCGGTTTGTCACCGCGACATTACGAACGCTGCCTCATCTCCTCAATGCGGCCATACGCCGGTCACGAAGGGAGCGGCGGCTCAGGGTCGCGTGCCGCCGATCGCTGCCTTACGAAGTTCGAGCGATGTATGCCGATTGCATGAGGCAGTGATCGGCCACTCGCGGACGTTCAACGACCTACTACCGATGACTGGAGTACTTCCCAAAGCGGCCAACGGACGCCAACCCTTTCGCTACGCCTTCCCACGCGGGTTTGCATCGTCCTGGGCTTCCAACGCCGCGACCATTTCACCTGCGGCCAGTTGCAGGTCCGGTACATAGCGACGCGTCGCTTCCACAAGTGTCACCGCGCGAGACAGAAAAACGACGTTCAAGCTCGCGAGGACGCGCTCGCGCGATACGATCGCGACCGCAACGGCGCCGATCCTACTCTGAGCCGCCCAATCACCGTGATTCGAACCGAAACCATCGGCGCGAACGCGTCGAATGAGGTTGCGAACTAGTGCATCGCTGGACGCCAGCGCCTTTTGTTCATCGCCGCCCGCACCCGAGCGCAGCAAGTCGAGAATATCCTCACGCTCGCCGTCGGGACACATCGCGAAATAGGCGCGGCCCGCCGCCGTCAAAAGAATCGGCAAGCGCCGGCCAACCATCGACCGATGAAACGATAGTTGGCTGAACCGGTGCGTCGTCTCGCGGATGATCATCGCGTCGCCGTCGGGCGTCGTCAGATCGGATGGCCACGCTACGCGCTGCAGCATCCGGCCCATGATGGGCGGGGCGACGGTCGCGATGCGTTCGTCGTCGGTGAAGCCTTCGCTCAATGAACGGACACTGAGCGTCAGGCGAAAGCTGTCGTCCGACGCACTGCGCCGCACGAACCCTTCTTCGACCAGCGTCTCGAGCAATCGCCGCACGGTGGTGCGGTGCAAGCCGATTGCGTCGCTGATCTGCTGGCTCGTGGCGCGTCCACTTTCCATCGCATTGAGCGCACGCAGAACCTGCAGGCCGCGAGCCAGACCTCGAACGTTTGTGTACGTCGCCACAGAAAAATCCCTTTCGAATCAGCTATGTGCATTCTATGCACATTTCTTGGATTTTGTTGAGGGCGCGGGTGACGCTCCCTAGACTTGCATCAAAACCAACTATTCAAAAGGAGACGCACCGGGTGACCGACGTCACGCATGCGTCTTCTGAATCTGACTGAACAAACCAGTATCGGACGCGACCACGGACCTCATCCGGGCGCGATCAAGGAGACAGACATGGGACCCGTCGTCGACACGGTGGCCGGTAGCGGCCACCCCGAGATTGTGTCAACCGACATCGCCATCATCGGCGCCGGCCCGGTTGGCCTGATGATCGCCAATTATCTGGGACTGCAAGGCGTGCGTGTCGTGCTGCTCGAAAAGCTCGATCAGATCATCGACTATCCGCGCGCCATCGGCCTCGACGATGAAGCCTTGCGCGTGTTCCAGTCCGTCGGGCTGGCCGACGACCTGCTGCCGCATACGACGCCGGAACACTGGATGCGCTTCGTCACGCGCACTGGTCGCTGTTTTGCTTCGATCGAGCCCCGCACCGATGAATTCGGCTGGTCGCGCCGCAACGCCTTCATTCAACCGCTGGCCGATCGCATCCTGTTTCAGGGGTTGCAACGGTTCCCGCACGTACAGGTGCTGTTCGGACACACGGTCGACGGCTTTACACAGGACGACACCGCCGTATCGATCGACGCGCACGATGAAAGCGGCGCGAGCAAATCGATCCGCGCGGCCTATATGATCGGCGCGGACGGCGGCAATAGCTTCGTGCGTCGCACGCTCGACGTGCTGTTCGAAGGACGCACCAAGGCGAATCAGTGGATTGTCGTCGATGTACGCAATGACCCGATTGGCTCGCCTCATGTCTACATGCATTGCGATCCGGCGCGGCCATATGTGTCGGCGGCTTTGCCGCACGGCATCCGGCGCTTCGAGTTCATGGTGATGCCTGGCGAGACGGAAGAAGAACTCTCGACACCGGAGAACATGGCGGCACTGGTCGGCAAGGTGGTCGCCGACCCCGCCCAGGTCGACTACATCAGAAAGCGCGTGTACACGCACAACGCGCGCCTTGCGAGCACGTTCCGCGTGAAGCGCGTGCTGCTCGCGGGCGACGCCGCGCACATCATGCCTGTGTGGCAAGGACAGGGCTACAACAGCGGCATCCGCGACGCGAACAATCTTGGCTGGAAGCTCGTCATGGTGGTCAAAGGTCTCGCGGGCGACAGTCTGCTTGACACCTACACGACGGAGCGCCGCGCCCATGCGCGCTCGATGATCCATTTGTCGGAAGTCGCGGGCGACATCTTCGCGCCGACGAGCCGCCTCGGCACCACGTTCCGCGATGCTTTCGTGCGTTCGCTCGCCGTGCTGCCGTCGCTCAAGCGCTACTTCGTCGAAATGCGTTTCAAACCGATGCCGCGCTATGAATCGGGCGTGGTGCTACTGCCTGAGCGCGAGCGCCGTGACGGCTTTCTCGCTCGATTGCTGGAGCGCTCTGGCCATTCGGCAACTGGTCGCATGCTTGGCTTGATGAGCGAGAAGCGCGAGTCGCTGATCGGGCGTCTTGTGCACGGACGCGATCCGCAAAGCCAGTCGCCCGTGGGCCGCATGTTCATTCAGCCCCCCGTTCGCACGGCGGACGGCGCAGTGATGCGCCTCGACGATGCGATCGGCAATCGCTTCGCGATCATCGGATGGGGTACGGAGCCGACGTTCGGACTGACACGGGAGGCACGCGAGACGTGGGCGCGAATGGGCGGCTGCTTCGTGATCGCCAAGCCCGACACGCAGTTGGACTATCGCGACGACGTGCCGGCAGACGTGATCGCCATCGGCGACGTGAGCGGCCGGCTGAAGGAATGGTTCACGCGCGCGCCAGAGTCGGTCGTGCTGCTGCGCCCGGACCGCTTTGTCGCAGGCATATGCATGCCGCAGCAGGTGTCGCGCAGTATCGCGGACCTGGCTGGCAAGCTTGATTTGCGATCGCTCGCTACGCGCGTCGTTCAGTACGCAGACGATGAAGCTGGCTGTGCCGCGACTGTCGCAATCGAAGCAGGAGCCTGACATGCCGATCCTTCTCGAATGCCTGTCCCACACGCCGCTGCACGGTTACTTCGACCCCGCGCCGGAGATCGTCGCCGAGGTGGAACGTGTGCAGCGCAAAGCCCGCGCGCGCGTTGAAGAATTCGATCCGGAACTGGTCGTGGCCTTCGCGCCTGATCACTACAACGGCTTCTTCTACGACATGATGCCGCAGTTCTGCATCGGCGTCGCCGCGACGGCGATTGGCGACTTCAATAGTCTCGCCGGCCCGCTCGACGTGCCGCAGGACATCGCGCTGGCGATGGCAGAGAACGTGCTGGCGAATGAAGTCGATGTGTCGGTGTCGTACCGGATGCAGGTCGATCACGGATGCGCGCAGGCGTTGGAAGTGTTGACGGGCGGCCTCGATCGTTACCCGGTCGTCCCGGTCTTCATCAATTCGGTGGCGTCGCCGATGGCATCGTGCCGCCGTTCGCGCCTGCTCGGCGACGGGATCGGCCGCATTCTCTCGCGTACAGACAAGCGTGTGCTCGTGATCGGCTCGGGCGGCATCTCGCACGAACCGCCCGTGCCCGACATCGCAGGCGCAAGCGCAGAGGTCGCCGAACGGCTGATCGACGGACGCAATCCGTCGGCCGAAGCGCGCGCGGCTCGGCAAGCACGCACGGTAGCCGCGGCGAAGTCGTTCACGGCGGGCGACAGCCATTTGCATCCCTTGAATTCCGACTGGGATCGCGCATTCCTCAATCAGCTCGCAGCGGGTGAAGTCACCGCCGCCGACGGCATGACCAATGCCGCGATCACGCGCGACGCCGGCAAGTCCGCACATGAAATCCGCACTTGGATCGCGGCGTTCGGCGCGCTCTCGGCGTACGGCCCGTATCGCGCATCGCTTGATTACTACCGTCCCATTCCCGAATGGATCGCAGGCTTCGGCGCGATGCATGCGCAGCCGGACACACAAGGAGACTTTCATGTCCAATGAAGCAATCGAAAGTGCATTGGCTGAACGCCTGCGCGATGCCGAACACACACGGCAGCCGGTCGCGCCGGTGCGCGGCGAGATTTCCACCGACGATGCCGCGCTCGCGTACGCCGTGCAGCGCGCGAACGTCGACGCGCGATGCGCTGCCGGCGAGCGCGTGGTCGGCCGCAAGATCGGTCTAACGTCGCCTGCCGTGCAGCAGCAACTTGGTGTCGATCAACCCGACTTCGGCACGCTGTTCGCATCGATGGCCTACGGCGACAACGCGCCGATGCCGCTATCGCGTCTGATCCAGCCGAAGGTCGAAGCGGAGATCGCGCTCGTGCTTCAGCGCGATCTCGTGCAGGACGAACACACGTTCGCCGACCTGATCGGCGCGACCGCCTACACGCTCGCTGCGATCGAGGTCGTCGACAGCCGTATCCAGAACTGGGACATCCGCTTCGTGGACACCGTCGCCGACAACGCGTCGAGCGCGATGTTCGTGCTCGGAAGCCGTCCGGTGCCGCTCTCCGCAATCGATTTGAGAGCCTGCGCAATGACGCTTTCGCAGGACGAAGAGGTGCTGTCGCGCGGCAATGGCTCGGCATGTCTCGGCAATCCGCTCAACGCAGCCGTGTGGCTTGCTAATCGCATGGTGCAACTCGGCACGCCGCTTCGCGCCGGCGACGTCGTGCTGACGGGCGCGCTCGGACCGATGGTAACCGTCAAGCGCCCCGGCACGTTCACCGCGCAAATCGACGGACTCGGCAGCGTCTGCGCCACTTTCACCGACTAAGGAACTCACATGGCAACCGACAAACTCAAGGCCGCGATCATCGGCTCCGGCAACATCGGCACCGATCTGATGATCAAGATCATGCGACACGGCAAGCATCTGGAAGTGGCCGCCATGGTCGGCATCGACGCGGCGTCCGATGGTCTCGCGCGCGCTGCGCGCCTCGGTGTCGCGACGACGCACGGTGGCGTTCAGGGACTCGCGCGTCTGCCCGAGTTCGACGACATCGACTTCGTGTTCGATGCGACCTCTGCTGGCGCGCACGTCAAGAACGACGCGTTTCTGCGCGCGCTCAAGCCCGGCATTCGCCTGATCGACCTGACGCCAGCGGCGATCGGCCCGTACTGCGTGCCCGTCGTGAATCTGGATGCGCACATCGACAGCAGCAACGTCAACATGGTGACCTGCGGCGGGCAAGCGACCATTCCGATGGTTGCAGCTGTGTCGCGCGTGGCGAAGGTTCATTACGCGGAGATCGTCGCGTCGATCAGCAGCAAGTCGGCCGGACCCGGCACTCGCGCGAACATCGACGAGTTCACGGAAACCACGTCGAAGGCGATCGAAGCGGTGGGCGGCGCCCACAAGGGCAAGGCGATCATCGTGCTGAACCCGGCTGAGCCTCCGTTGATGATGCGCGATACGGTCTACGTGCTCTCCGAGCTTGCCGACCAGGCAAAGATCGAAGCATCGATCGAAGCCATGGCCGCCGCCGTGCAGGCCTACGTGCCGGGCTACCGTCTCAAGCAAAAGGTTCAGTTCGACGAGATTCCCGCCGCCGAGCCGCTCAGCATTCCCGGGCTCGGCCGCGTCAGCGGATTGAAGACTTCCGTGTTCGTCGAAGTGGAAGGCGCCGCGCACTATCTGCCGGCCTATGCCGGCAACCTGGACATCATGACCTCGGCCGCGCTTGCGACGGCGGAACGCATGGCCCAATCGCTCGCGAACGCATAAAGGATCATCGAAATGAGCAAGAAACTTTACATCTCCGACGTCACGCTGCGCGACGGCATGCATGCGATCCGCCATCGATATTCGATTGAGAACGTGCAGGACATCGCCCGCGCGTTGGACCGCGCGAAGGTCGACAGCATTGAAGTCGCACACGGCGACGGCTTGCAGGGCTCCAGCTTCAACTACGGCTTCGGCGCGCACAGCGATCTGGCGTGGATCGAAGCGGCCGCCGATGTCGTGAGTCACGCGAAGATTGCGACGCTGCTCTTGCCCGGCATCGGCACGATTCACGATCTTAAGGCCGCCTACAACGCGGGCGCGCGCGTCGTGCGCGTGGCAACGCATTGCACGGAAGCCGATATCTCGAAGCAGCATATCGAGTACGCGCGCGAACTCGGCATGGACACTGTGGGCTTCCTGATGATGAGCCACATGACCACGCCGGAAAAGCTGGCCGTCGAAGCGAAGAAGATGGAGAGTTACGGCGCGACCTGCATCTACGTGGTGGACTCGGGCGGCGCGATGAACATGAGCGACATTCGCGCGCGCTTCAAGGCGTTCAAGGACGTGCTGGATCCCGCCACGCAGACGGGCATGCATGCGCATCACAACCTCAGCCTCGGCGTGGCAAATTCGATCGTCGCAGTGGAGGAAGGATGCGACCGCATCGATGCAAGCCTTGCAGGGATGGGCGCGGGAGCCGGCAATGCGCCGCTCGAAGTGTTCATAGCGGCGGCAGAACGGCTCGGCTGGCATCACGGCACCGACCTCTACACGCTGCTCGACGCCGCCGACGACCTCATACGACCGCTGCAGGACCGCGCCGTCCGCGTGGATCGCGAGACGCTCGCGCTGGGTTATGCCGGTGTCTATTCGAGCTTCCTGCGCCACTCGGAAGTCGCGGCGAGGAAGTACGGCCTCAAGACCGTGGACATCCTCGTCGAACTGGGAAGGCGCCGCATGGTGGGCGGCCAGGAAGACATGATCGTCGACGTCGCCCTGGATCTTAAGCGCGAGCTCAACACACCCAACTAGCGCAACGCTCTCGTTTGAACGGATGCAGTCATAGCCCGCAGCGCTATCGCCGCCAAGAGCGATGCTGAACCTACATTGGAGACATCATATGAAAACCTCAACACCCGCTCGCGCGAGCGGCGCCATTACCGTCGGCTTGTGCCTTATCGTCGCGTTGCTCGAGGGACTTGATCTGCAATCCACAGGGGTCGCCGCGCCACGCATGGCGCGCGAATTTCACCTCGCCGTCGCGCAGATGGGATGGGCGTTCAGCGTCGGCGCACTCGGCCTGCTGCCGGGCGCGGCAGTTGGCGGGCGCCTCGCGGACCGGCTCGGCCGCAAGCGTGTGCTGATGCTCGCGGTGGCGCTGTTCGGCATTTGCTCGATTGCGACGACTCAGGTCTGGCACTTCGAGAGCCTGCTCGCCGCGCGCTTCCTGACGGGCCTCGGACTCGGCGCCGCGATGCCGAACCTGATCGCGCTCTGTTCCGAAGCGGCGTCGCCGCATCAGCGCAGTTCGGCCGTCGGCGCGATGTACTGCGGCATGCCGTTCGGCGCGGCAATCGCAGCCGTGATCGGGATCGTCAGCCCGGGCGATGAAGGCTGGCGGCACATCTTCTATGTCGGCGGCGTTGGGCCGTTGCTGATTCTGCCGCTGCTCGCGCTCTTCCTGAAGGAATCCGCTCACTTCATCGCGACCAGGTCGACCGAATCTGCGCATCATGAGCCGGCACCCGGTGTCGCTCAGGCACTCTGGAAAGAAGGCCGCGCCGGTACGACCCTCGCGCTGTGGATCAGCTTTCTCGGTACGCTGATCGTGCTGTACTTTTTGATCAACTGGTTGCCGTCGATGGTGCTGAGCCGGGGCCTCACGCGCGTGCAATCGAGCGTCGTGCAGATGATGTTCAACATCGGCGGCGGCATCGGTGCCATCGTCATCGCGGGGCTGATGGACCGGATCGGCCGGCGGCCTACCGTCACGGGTATGTACATCGGGATCGCCGTGGCGCTCGCCGTGCTCGCGAGTGCTGGCTCGAGTATGGGGATGGCGTTCGGCGGTCTGCTGGCGGGTCTGTTTCTCGTCGGCGGACAGTCTGTGCTGTATGCGCTCGCCAGCAACATCTATCCGACGCAGGTTCGGGGCACGGGTGTCGGCGCCGCCGTCGCGGTGGGGCGCATGGGCTCGATCCTCGGGCCATTGATTGCCGGCCAGTTGCTGGCGATCGGGCAAAGCGCGTCGGTGCTGGTTACCGCAAGCATCCCGATGATCGCGGTGGCCGCCATCGCGGCGCTGTTCGTGGTAGCCAGGTTTCCGCGTGGCTCATACATGGCCGTGGCGCAGTAGCTCGCGCGCACTCGGATCATCCGATACAGCGGGCTTTCGCCCGTTCCGATACTCACTCTGAAACGAGGTAACGTGAAATGACAGCAACGAAGGTTCAAAGCGAAATGGCGACCAGCAAATTCGTGAGCATCAAGGAAGGCGAGGGCGAACTGCGCGTGCATTACAACGATGCCGGCCAAGGCGACGAGACGGTCGTGATGCTGCACGGGTCTGGTCCCGGCGCGAGCGGTTGGGCGAACTTCAACCGCAATGTCGACGCATTCGTCGACGCCGGTTATCGCGTGATCCTGCTGGACTGCCCCGGGTGGGGAAAGTCCGATTCCATTGTGTGCCGCGGCTCGCGTTCAGAACTGAATGCACGCGTACTAAAAGGACTGATGGATGCGCTTGACATTGAACGCGTCCACATCGTCGGCAATTCGATGGGCGGTCACAGCGCGGTCGCGTTTGCCCTGGCGGACCCGGAACGTGTCGGCAAGCTGGTGCTGATGGGCGGCGGCACGGGCGGCCCTAGCCAGTTCGTGCCGATGCCGACGGAAGGCATCAAGCTGCTTCAGGCGCTCTACCGTGAGCCGACGCTCGACAACCTGAAAAGAATGTTGAACGTCTTCGTGTTCGACACCAGCACGCTGACCGATGAGCTGATGCAAGCGCGGCTGGAAAACATGCTTGCGCGGCGCGATCACCTTGAGAATTTCGTCAAGAGCCTCGCGGCCAATCCGAAGCAGTTCCCGGACGTGGGCCCACGTCTCGGCGAGATCTCCGCGCCGGCGCTCGTCATCTGGGGGCGCGACGACCGCTTCGTGCCAGTGGATATCGGACTGCGTCTTGTGTGGGGGATGCCGAATGCCGACCTGCATGTCTTCGGTCGATGCGGCCATTGGGCGCAGTGGGAGCATGCCGGGAAGTTCAATCAGATGGTGCTGGAATTCCTGGGGCGTTGAGGCGATTTACAACGGCGTGTGCGTGCAGTCTGCGTTGGATCGAAAGACGAAGCGCCGAGCTGCCGTGAGCGTCAGTTTCACTGCAAACAGCGGACAGTCGCGAGCGTGGGTTGACTGGCGGCTTCGGGTCGCAAGTACTCATTCGCTTTCCGCGGGACGAGTCATTCGCGACCACCGACCTGTGAATGACAGGAAAGCGCCCCATACCCGTCTGACCGGCACCGATGCTCGAATGACGGCTCAGGCCGATCTTGAGACGCTCGTCTCGGACGTTCTTGCTTGGTAGCGGTCACAGACGCTCACGGGGCGTGTCGCAACGCCGGTTGACGACCTTTTGTGACCATGGAAGGTTTATGGTTGAAACTTGTCGATCTCGGAAGTTATTTGAGTAACAGACCCAGCGCCTAGGCCCCCTTTTTGACTTAGAATCCGGCCAAACGGAAGTTATTTGGTTAAATTTCCGGAAGCAAATCGAGTTCCTCTACAACTTACCTTGTACTTGCCCGCGTAAATGAGCACGCCTTGGAACACTTCGCGCAGCTTTCGCTTGAATTCGACCGGCATCAGCGGCGCGTCGTTCCAGTCCGCTTCGGCGATGTGGAGGTAGCCGACGCCGAGATCGCCGAGCAGCTTTGCCGCCGCGAGGTAGGTCGTCTCAGGGTCCGCGTCGACGCAGCCATTCAGCGTGGTCAGCGGCGCGAGACGGATGCCGACGCGCGACGCGTCGCCCGTGCCTTCGATCAGCGCCTGTGCGACTTCGCCGAGAAAACGCAGCCGGTTCTCGAGTGACCCGCCGTATTCGTCCTTGCGTGTGTTGGCGTTCGAATCGATGAACTGGTTGACGGGATAGCCGTTCGCGCCGTGCAGTTCGACGCCGTCGAACCCCGCGTCGATCGCGTTGCGGGCCGCAGCGCGGTACTGGTTCACGACCTCGCGGATCTCATCGACCGTCAGCGCGCGCGGCGCGGACGCCTGGACGAATCCGGGCGTGCTGCCGTCGTCGCTCGCGATAAACACGTTCACACCTTCGGCCTGGATCGGCGACGACGACACGGGCTGCCGGCCGCCGAGCAGGCTCGTGTGGCTCAGCCGTCCGACGTGCCAGAGCTGCGCGAAGATGTGTCCGTCCGCGGCGTGCACGGCGTCGGTCACCTTGCGCCATCCGGCGACCTGCGTGGGCGTGTGAATGCCGGGCGTCCACGCGTAGCCCTTGCCGAGTGCCGAAATATAGGTGCCTTCGCTGACGATGAGTCCCGCACCGGCGCGCTGCGCGTAGTAGGCGGCCATCAGGTCGTTGGCTTCGTCGCCGGGTTGGCTGGCGCGCGAGCGCGTCATGGGTGGCATCACGATACGGTTCGATAACGTTATGCCACCAAGCTTCAGCGGTTGGAACAAAGGATCGTTAGTCATCTTGCTTCCCGTGTATCGTTCGCGGCGTGGGCGCCGCGAACCGATCGAATGAAAAATTTTTGCCGTAAATCTCAATCCCAGGTTGGCGCGAGGCCGTCCAGATTGACGTCGCGGTCCCATCGGCGAGAACTCGGTCGTACCGATACCGAATGCGCCGACGGCAAGCGCGAGGAGCGGCGGCGCCGCGCCGCCGCGCGCGGCCTGAGGGGATGCGGCGGTCGGTTTCATGCGATGGACTCCTGGGTATGCGAATGAAAATGTGGGAGGACTTCCATCGCGATTTCCGCGAGAGTTTCGTCGAGCGGGCGGCGGTTGCGCCGGAAATGGAGCCCGATGTGCTGCGCACCCGCGTCGCGCATAGCCGCCAGTTCCTCGATCAGTGCAATGCGGCCTGCGCGCGCGCCGAAGCGATGCCGTTGCAGCGGTTCGTGCGGATCGTCGGCGAGATCGAGATGGATGAAGGTGACGTACGGCTTGTTGCCCGCGACCGCCCGCCATGCGGCGGCGCGCCGCTGATGAAGAACGAGTGGGACGTGCCGGCGCCGAAGTCGTCGATGTGCACAACGGTCGAGCGATCGGCTTCCTGCCACGAAATCGCGTAGACGTTGTCCACGATGCGTTGCCACTGGTAGGCCACTTCGCCGCGGGCGCCGGCGAACGCGCCTTCGGTGATCTCGTAGCGCATATGGATGCCGTCGTCGGCATAGGCGTTGATGGCCGTGAGCCTCGCATAGCGGACTTCGAAGGTCTTGCCTGCAAACAGCGGATGGTCGGCGGGTGCGTTCATGATGCTGATCTCCGGCAGAGAAGGTTTCAGTGGGCAAGTTCCACGGGTTCGGCGGTACGATCGGGCAGGCCTTCGCGCTGGTCGAGGGATCCGCTCAGGGCAGTAAGCGCGAATGCGCCGAGCGTCACTGCGGCGGCAATCCATGGCGTGTGGCCGAGGCCGATGTGCGCGACGATCAGCCCGCCGAGCGACGAGCCGCCCGCGACGCCGAGATTGAACGCAGCGATGTTGAAGCCGGACGCGACATCAGTAGCCTCGGGAGCGAAGTGGCGCGCCTGCTTGACGACGTACACCTGCAGGCCCGGCACGTTGCCGAATGCGACCGCGCCCCAGCAGAGCATCGTCAACACGGCGAGCCACGCGTTGTGCACGGTGAAGGTGAGGGCGAACAGCACGGCGGCGAGCAGCAGGAAAATCCGCTTGAGCGCCTTGACCGGGCCGACACGATCGGCGAGCTTGCCGCCCCAGACGTTGCCGGTCGCGACCGACACGCCATAGGCGACGAGCACGAAGCTGACTTGCGACGGCGTAAAGCCCGAGATTTGCTCGAGTAGCGGCGCCATGAATGTGAACGCGATCAGTGAGCCGCCATAGCCGACAGCGGTCATTGCATAGACGAGCAGCAGCCGGGGTTGCGCGAGCACGCGGAATTGCTGGAAGAGCGGCGCGGGACGCGCATGCGCGAGATGCCGGGGCACGAAGGCAACAGCCCCGAGAAACGCAACCAGCCCGAAACCCGCGACGACGAGAAACGTCGCGCGCCAGCCGAAATGCTGGCCGATGAAGGTGCCGAGCGGAATGCCGGCGACGAATGCGACCGTCATGCCGCTGAACATGGTCGCGATCGCGCTCGCGGCCTTCTCCTTCGGTACGAGCGTGGTCGCGATGATCGAGCCCGCCGAAAAGAACACGCCGTGCGCGAGGCCGGTGAGAATCCGTGCGACGATCAGCGACTCGTAACTCGGCGCACGCCATGCAACGAGATTGCCGACCGTAAACAGCGCCATCAGCCCCGCGAGCAGCGTCTTGCGCGGCAGGCGGCCGGTCAGCGCGGTGAGGAGCGGCGCACCAATCGCCACACTGAGCGCGTACAGGCTCACGAGAAGCCCGGCGGCCGGCAGGCTGACGCCGAGGTCGGATGCGATTGTCGGGATCAGGCCAACGATCACGAACTCGGTCGTGCCGATGGCGAAGGCGCTGATGGTGAGCGCGAGAAGAGCGAGCGGCATGGCGGTCGATCCGGAACATGAGTGGAGACCGGTGCAGTGTGCGCTCTTTACTTTTGCGGAAAAACCGGGTTATAAATGAAATTGTTTTGATTTGAAATCAACAATGGAAATCACGCTGGACGAATTGCGGACCTTCGCGGCGGTGGTCGACACCGGGTCGATCACGGCGGCCGCGCAGCAGCTCGACCTGACTGTGTCGGCCGCGAGCCGCACACTCGGCCTCCCCCGGGGAAAAGCCTCACAAGACCAATTGAGTTTTCGCAGGTTGTTACGAATCGGAAACACGCCTCGCTCGGATGCCGATCTCATTCGATGTGCTCTACCACTAGCCCTGTCGACGTTGCTGCTGATAACGATGCGCACGATGCGCCGCAGCGTCATCGCGTTGAATCTGCAGGTGGGCGGTCGCTGTGTGGTGAGCCGGATCCCACCGTCCACGAGGTGGGGACCGCGAGGCGCGCCGGTAGCAACCGGGTAATTGCCTGGTGTGCCGGCCGCCGATGTTGTTTCGCTTGTGGCATGGCGCGTATTGCCGGAGACTGCATCAGTCGGAGTGTCGTACGCCTTTACGTTATCTCAAGCGGACGTGCAAGTGTCCTGCGGTCATTGAATCGGCGACCCATTCGCTCCAACAAATCATCGAAATTTCAGGGCACGAGCGTGTTCGCGATTGTTGTAGCCGCGTGAGACGCGAAGGAAAAGTCGCACGATTCGCGGGCGCCGACGAATCGTACGAATCGTGCCGCGATTCGAACAGCGCACACTCGGGCTGGCTTTACTCTCATTGCGCCCACGACACCGTGTTCCGGGGCTGTGTACCACCACTTATGGCGTCGACCAGGAAATCAACGAAGGAAGTGATCCGCGAAGACAGGGCCGTATTGCGGTAATAGACAGCATGGATCGTTTGGCGAACATCACTCGTCTGCCGGGTGAGAATCTGGACAAGCCGTCCGGACTCACGGTCCTGTGAAGTCATGAAGTCCGACAGACAGACTATGCCAACGCCCTGAAGCGCCAGTTGCCGAAGCGTCTCGCCGCTCGAGGAATAAGCGGCCGGTTCGATACGATAAGGTTCACCATCAGCGCCATAGAGTGGCCAGACATTAAGCGACTCGGGCTGATTGAAGCCCAGAAGTACATGCTTGCCAAGCTCTTCAGCGTTGCGCGGCTGACCGTGCTTTTCGAGGTAGCCACGACTCGCGAGAATGCGCATCCGGCTCTTTCCGACGAGCCTGCTGTGCAGGGTCGAATCCTTGAGTTGAGCGATTCTGATCGCTACATCGGTACGACTTTCGAGCAGATCAATGATGCTGTCGTTGGTGTTGAGTTCCAGGGTTACATGCGGATAGCGCTTTCGGTAGCCCTGCACAATTGGCACGATCACATGCAGCATGAACGGCGTAGCGGCGTCGATCCGCAGCCGCCCCGAAGGCATTTCGCGTTGCGCGACCATCAGTTCCTCTGCGTTTTCGACGGAATCGATGATCGCTCGTGCATGCTGAAGAAATACCCGTCCCTCCTCGGTCAACTCGAGTTTGCGGGTATTTCGGCGCAGCAGTGTCGTTCTCAACTTCCCCTCAAGGCGCCCCAGCAATCGACTTACGGCCGACACCGTCAGGTTTAGATGGCGCGCAGCAGTTGTCATCGAACCCGTGTCTACGACGGCTGAAAAGGCCTGAAGCTCGTCCAAAGTGACTTTCATTGTTGAATTATTTTCAAAATAGTTTCGTTGATGAACTAGTTTCTCGAAAAAGGTAAAGCGAGCACACTCGGCGCAACATTGTAAGTGCACCTGATCGGGCGATCCTCGCGAGGAGAGGGGCAACGACGGGCAGGACGCGATATTCGGTCCCGGTCGCACGGCGACGGTTGGGCAGGTGCGGCATGCGCCACCTACCGCGCTCGTCCACCTCAAGCGCGATCGTGATCGACAGACTCCGTTTCACTTCGACCCACGCGAGCATTCACATGGCAACCTTCAATCGCACTTTAAACCTCGCCACCGGCGTGATGGAACTGGGCCGGTTTCAGGTCGACCTCGGAACGCGGGAGCTGCGCCGGGACGGCGTCGCAATACCTGTTGGATCCCGGGCCTTCGATATCCTGGCCGTGCTGGTTTCGGCTGGCGGCCGTCTTGTCACGAAAGACGAGTTATTGAGCGTGGTGTGGCCGAAAACGATCGTCGAAGAAAACAACATCCAGGTCCAGTTGTCGGCCTTGCGCAAAATTCTCGGTCCCGACCGGAATCTTGTCCTCACAGTGCCAGGGCGCGGGTATCAGCTTTGCGTGCGAAAACCGGACGTGGCCTCCACTTCTTGGCTGGGCGGGTCGATGCGAGACGCGCATCGGCTGCCGCCGCCGTTGAACATAGCATTGGTCGGGCGGGAGAGGGCCGTTCAGCGGATCCTCGCGATGCTCGAAAGCACGCGCCTTGTAACGCTCGTGGGCGCCGGAGGGGTCGGCAAGACGCAGCTCTCGCTCGAGGTTGCCCGTCGAACTGAACAAGACTCGGCCGAATCCGCGTACTTCGTCGACCTATCGGGCCTGACGACGCGGGACCGAATGCTCGAAGCCATTATGACAGGCTGCGGTCGGCCGACTGGAGACGCTGGAGTCCCTGCGGAAGGCGTCGCTTGCGCGCTTTCGAATCTGCGCGGGCTCCTACTTATCGACAATGCTGAACATCTGATCGCGCACGTGGCAGAAATAGTCGATGCCTTGCTCGCTGCAAATAACCACGTGCGCGTCGTCGTGACCAGCAGGGAACGGTTGCGCATATCGCCCGAGCAGACATTCAAAGTCGATCCGCTCGAAACGCCACCGGCCAATGCCGCGCCAGTCGATATTCCCGCGCATTCTGCGGTCAGATTGTTCCTGCAGCGTGCAAACGCCATGCAGGTGCCTGTGGATGCCGACGGCCGGCAGCTTCAGCTTGTCGGCGAGATCTGCCGACGGCTGGATGGCATACCGCTCGCGATTGAACTGGCGGCTGCCCGCGTCGCTGACCTCGGTCTCGACGGCGCACGGCGTTGCCTGGATGATCGCATGGCGTTTCTCACTGGCGGATATCGTACTGCCCCGCTGCGCCACCAGAGCCTGCGTGCGACCTTTGACTGGAGCTATGCGTTGCTCGGTCATATCGAGCGGACTCTCTTTAGGCGCATTGCGGTATTCGATCGTCTCTTTACGCTAGACGCGCTCGGCGCCGTTGCATGTGACGCGACGCTTTCCTTAGGCAGTGCAATCGCGGCAATCGACGCGCTCGTCGCAAACTCTCTTCTAAATGTCCAAACGGAGGGGCCGCGCGTTCTGTACTGGCTATACGAATCCACACGCGCGTATGCGCTGCAGAAGCTTTGCGACGAAGGCGAAGTGGAGACGGTCACCATGCGATATGAACGCAACATTATTCAGCTGCCGTCACGATGCGGTGGACACCAGCGTAAATCCGAATCTGGCAACGTTCGTCGGCCGTCGCCTGGTGAGGTCCATGACACGTTGAACTGGGTATCTGCGCAAAATGTCGATTTTGCCATGACGTAGATATGTGGGGCGAGCTGCTCCCGCTTGTCTGAGTGCTTGACTTCGAATGCAGTCTTATACGACTAGGGAGCGCAGACAGTGCGGTGTCCGGGAGCGACCGTCTGAGCGGTGCTTTTTTGAGTTGATATCGATCGACATGATCTCGTCTTAGAACCGTAAAACAGCCGCCTTGCTCATCGCGTGCAGGTCGAGCGTGGCGGGCGGTTTGATGCCGCGCAACCGGCTACTCAATCGTGGAACCACATGTGCAGTTCCCTGACTAGGGTCCATGCGCCGCCTGTACCGATGCCCGCGAGCTGTGCCAGCAACGCCATACCGGGATGTGCGCCGCTGCGTACCTGCTGGACCTGCTGCACTTCGAGTGTGCGGATCTGCAGGCGCACCAGTGCGAGCCGCTCACGTTCGCGCTCAATCTCGAGGCTTGACCCTCAACGATGACCTACGGCGTATCGTCAGAGCCAGTCACGCAAGAATCTGATCGATGGCACGTTGATTGCCTAGCGAACTCTCAAGCGGAAAAGCCAAACCGTATTCCAGTCGGAGTACGGTATCTGCAAAATCCTCCACCATCGCCACGTATTGATCGACATCGCCAAAACGCGTGGTCTGCACTTCACCCGTCTCGTCGGAGCGATGATGGACGTGCGCGGGAGCATAGACGCCGGGATTGAACGGCGCATCAAGACTCAGCCAGCAGGCGCTGATGCACGCGGCCGCCAGTTCGCCCGAGGTGCTTGCCGAGCCGAAGCCGCTCGTCAGCGTGAAGCGCGCGACCAACGACGCAATCGAGTACGAGATCGTCTGCTACGTCGACGCGTGGAGCAAAAAGATCGGCGTGCGCAACGATCTGTACGACCTTGCGCACGGGCATCTGCTGTCACGCGGGGTGATCTTGCGGCCGTCGTCGGTAGCGGAGCCGACGGGGAGTTGACGGACGAGAGGCAGCGGCTCTTGCGCAACGTGCTGATCTTCCAGACGCTTGACGACGCGGAAATCGCCGAGCTCGCCGGCCAACTAACGCTGCACGAGTTCGATGGTGACGACACCATCTATACCGCCGCCGACGAAGGCGGGCACGAGTTGCACATTCTCGCGCGCGGCGTTGCCAAAGTCGTCGTGCCGAAAGACGGCAGGGAGGCCGAATTGCGCAGACTCGCGCCAGGCGACTCCGTTGGCCAGTCGGGAATACTCGCCGGCGTGAGAACCGGCGTGGTCGTGCGCGCGCTCACGCGCGCCACGGTGTTCCGGCTCGACAAAAGCGCGCTCACGCCGATCCTCGCGCGGGGCCCCGAAGTCGCGCGTGAAATGTGCCGGCCGCTCTCCGTCCATCACGAAAGCGAAAAGATGCTGCTTGCGACATCCGCGACCGCCGACGAAGGAAGCGGCGGCTTGCTGCAATGGATCCGCGACGGCGTGCGGCGCTTTCACGAACTCGCGCTGTGAGTGCGGGCAGCTCAAATGCCGCTTTCGCTTAAGGCTTTTTAAGGTTCCGCCAAGGCTTTAATCGACGGCAATCGTTACGCTGGTTGTCATCGAGCGACGGCCTCGCAGAAGGACCGACCGAACCAGGACCTGCTGGAATTCGCGCGTTCGTAGGCATCGTGCGGGATTAAGGGCCCACTGGCGACGAGGCCCGCGCGCATCGCTGGCGATGCGCCATATGGAGGAGGTGACATGAAGAAAACCATTGCGGGCATCCGCATGCCCGACAGTGCGATGGCCCGTGGGGCAACCGAGCGAATTCGCGCGACGGAGTGCACGCTGATGTTCCATCACGCGCAACGGGCGTTTCTGTTCGGCGCGCTGACCGGCTATCGCGAGAACGTGGTTTTCGACATGGAACTGCTTTATGTGGGAGCGATGTTTCATAACGTGGGCCTGAACACCGCGCATCGGCGTTCGTCGTGCCGCTATGAAGTCGACAGTGCGAACGCCGCGCGCGATTTCATGCGCGAGCATCAGGCGGCGGCAAGCGCGACCGACGAGGTCTGGATGGCGATTGCATTGCATACGACGCCGGGCATTCCCGAGCATCTTGCGCCGCTCGTCGCGTTGCTCGCGGCGGGCGTGCAGATGGACGTGCGCGGCGCGCGCTACAACGAATACGCCGCACAGGAGCGCGACGAAATCGTGCAGGCGTGTCCGCGCGAAGTGGGTTTCAAGAAGCGGATTCTCGAGGAATACGCGCGCGGCATGGAGCATCGTCCGCAAACGACGTTCGGCACCGTCAACGCCGACGTGCTCGACCGATGGGATCCGAATTACCGGCGTCTGAATTTTTGCGGGTTGGTGCTCGGTTCGGACTGGCCGAACTGATCCGGCCTCAAAAGGAGATTGACATGGGCTACATCATTTCATTGGGAGTCGGCTTCGGCGTCGGACTTCTGTACTGGCTGCTCAAGGTGCAGTCGCCGGCGCCGCCGCTGATCGCGCGCTCCGGCCTGCTCGGCATGGTGCTCGGCGAACGCGCGATACCCGTCCATGATCGTCAAGCCTACGAGCAAGCTCTCGCTGCTCGCGGGCGTCGGCCTGCAATGGCGCGAGACCACCGCCGACGCCGTCTATCAGCAAGGCTCGGCGGTCCTGCCGGGCACGGCGGGACGCGGCGGACGCTGGACAGGCTTCTATACGCAATTGCGCGCCGACTGGGCAGTCACCGCCAATCTCGCGGCGGCGCTCGAAGCCGTGCATTTCCAGGTAGGACCGTCGCTGCGCGAACTGGGCGCGCGCAATGCCGACTATGTCGGCGCGGAATTGAAGTTCGGGTGGTAGCGCGTGCTAGTGGGTGGTAGCGGCTGATATAGCGCCGATTGAGGCGGTCACGACAACAAAGGTCATCGTTATGAGCACTTCCGGTTTATCGCCCGATGTGGCGCAAGCGTCCGAGCTGGAGTTCCCATATTCGTCGCTCGAATACCGGCAACATCAGATGTTCCCGCGTCTGTCGCCTGCGGAGATTGAAAGCGTGCGCCGCTTCGCGCGGCCGATGAACTTCAAGGCGGGCGAGCTGATCTTCGAGACCGGGCAGGTCGCGCTCGGCCTCTTCGTGCTGCTGCATGGGCGCGTGCGGATCTTTTCGCGCGACAGCTTCGGCCGCTCCACCCTCGTGACCGAACATGACGACGGCCATTTCATGGCGGAGATGGCGCAACTTTCCGGCAAGCCCGCGCTGATCGACGGCCTCGCTCTGACCGATGTCGAGACGCTGGTGATCGAGCCCGAGCGCCTGCGAGCGCTGATCGTCGCGGATGCGCAACTCGGCGAGCACATCATGCGCGCGCTGATTCTGCGCCGGCTCGGACTGATCGAGCAGGGGCTCGGGCCGATCATCGTCGGCAATGGCGACGATGCGCGCCTCGTCGGCCTGCAAGGCTTCCTGCGCCGAAATGCGTATCCGGCGACCGTGATCGACGCGCGTTCCGATCCTGAAGCCGTAACTTTGCTCGGCGGCATGACGACCGGCCCCGGCGACTTTCCGCTGGTGTTCTGCCCCAACGGCCATGTGCTGCGCGCACCGGACGAGGCGCAACTCGCGTCGTGCCTCGGACTCGTGCCGACCTTCGAGCAGTCGCATAGGTACGACGTCGCGATCGTCGGCGCGGGGCCGGCCGGCCTGGCGGCGTCGGTCTATGCGGCGACCGAGGGACTTTCGGTTGCCGTGTTCGATCAGCGCGCGCCTGGCGGACAGGCCGGCGCGAGCTCGCGCATTGAAAACTATCTGGGCTTTCCCACCGGCATCTCCGGGCAGGCGCTCGCCGCGCGCGCGTTCCAGCAGGCGCTGAAGTTCGGCGCGCATCTCGCGATTCCTGGCAAGGTCACCGAAGTGAGGCGGCAGGACGACATGTTCGTGCTGACGCTCGTCGACGGCCAGCGCATCAGCGCGCGCACGGTCGTGGTTGCGAGCGGCGCCGCATATCGCAAGCCGACAGTGCCCGGGTTTGAGCGTTTCGAGGGGCGCGGCACCTATTACTGGGCGTCGACGATCGAAGCGAAGCTCGTCAAAGGCCAGGACATCGTGCTGATGGGCGGCGGCAACTCGGCGGGCCAGGCCGTGGTTTTTCTCGCGAACTTCGCGCGCAGCATCCGCATGCTGATTCGCGGCCAGAACCTCAACGCGAGCATGTCGAAGTATCTGATCGATCGCATCGACTCGCTGCCAAATGTCTCGCTGTGCACGGACTGCACGCTGAGTGCGCTGGAAGGCGACGAAGCGGGGCTCACGCATCTGCATGTGCGTCATGAAACGAGCGGTGAGGAGGAAGTAGTGGCCTCGCGGCATCTCTTTCTCTTCATCGGCGCGGAGCCGAAAACCGATTGGCTCGCGGCAAGCGGCGTCGAGCTCGACAATCGGGGCTTTCTCGTGACCGGTGTGGCGAGAAGCGGGCACGGTGCGTCGGCGGCCAGCACGCATTATCCGCTCGAGACCAGCGTGCCGGGCATGTTCGCGGTCGGCGACGTGCGCTCCGAATCCGCAAAACGCGTGGCCGCCGCGGTAGGCGACGGCGCGGCGGTCGTCGCGCAGATTCATGCGTTCTTGAGCCTGTTGACGAAGGACGCGGCCAACCCTTGACGGAGCAGATGATGAAGTCGATTCAACGTAGCGGAACCCCGCGTGCGGCCGCCTGCTGCCTGCTTCTAATGAGCGTAGTCATGAGTCTGTGGAGCGGCGTAGCGTCAGGCGCCGCGCCACAGGTGAAGAGTCAGGGGCCAGGCTTTTACCGGATCATGCTCGGCAGCTTCGAAGTGACCGCGCTGCTCGACGGCACGCATCCGTTTCCAATCGACACCGTGATCGAAGATGTTCCGAAGGCCGAGATCGCGCGCGACCTGGAGCGGGATTTCCTGCAGGCGCCGGTGCAAGGCTCGATCAACGCGTTTCTGATCAACACGGGCTCGAAGCTGATCCTGATCGACACCGGCGCGGGCGTGTTGTACGGCGATTGCTGCGGCAAGCTGCTCGCCAATCTGCGGGCAGCCGGCTATCGGCGGAACAGATCGACGAGATACTGCTTACGCATCTGCACAAGGATCACTTGGGCGGCATCGTCGTGAGCGGAGCAATGGCCTTTCCCAATGCAGTCGTGCGAGTGAACGAGACGGACGCCAACTACTGGCCGAGCCCGGCCAACAAGTCCAAAGCACCGGCTTTTCTCAGCACTTTCTTCGATGCCGTGAGTGAGAGCGTCGCCCCGTATCTCGCGTCGGGCCGCTTCAAGCCGTTCAATGGCGATGTCGAACTGGACCCAGGCATCCGCGCCGTCGCGCTGCCCGGGCACACGCCTGGCCACACCGGCTATCTGGTGGAGAGCGGCGCGAATCATCTGCTCGTGTGGGGCGACATCGTGCATGTGGCCGCGATCCAGTTGCAGAACCCGACAGCATCGGTCGAATACGACACCGATGCCGCCGCGGCCCAACGTTCGCGCCGCAGCGCGCTCGAGCTCGCCGCGAGCCGGCGTTATCTGATCGGCGCCGCGCATATCGCGTTTCCGGGCCTCGGACATATCAGGAAGAACCGCAACACTTATGATTGGGTGCCGGTCAATTACGAAGCAGCGCCCGGTCAGTGACGCAGCGTTGTCGAGCGACGCCGCTCGCGGCGTTTGTCACGGGCGCTGAGCCAACACTCGAGGAGAATCACGATGCACATCGAATCCCCCGCCAAGCAATGCACGAATGCAGCCAGGCACGAAGCGGACGTGCATCATGAAGCTTGCCGCGCAACGCATGACGATCACGCGGCCATGCACGACGAAAGCCCCGCGCCGGTATGGGGTCACGTGATCAAGCGCCTTCTTGCCGGCTATCGCGGCGAAGCGGAAGGCGAAGCCTATCTTGCGGCGCCGCTCATGCGCGAGGCCGCCAGTGGACCGTCACGGCACCGGCAGGTGGAGGTGATCGAGCGTCTGTCGGAGACGTCGATCGCGGTCCTCTGGCAGGACGCCACGCTATGCCGTTATGCGGACCAGGTGTGGATCAGTTGCCGCGCGAGACTGAAGGGACGCTGCGCGGTGAGCGGGGCGACGATCCGCCGTAACGATCTGATCTACAAACCGAGGGTGCGCAGCGCGGTGCCGGTCAACGCGGCCGCGATGATTCTGGCGTCGGCAGTCGACTTGCAGCATCCACTCGTTCAATACAAAAATTTTGAACGATAGGTTCAGTTTTTTCCGCGCATGCGAAGTTGCGGTTAGTCTAGACTTCGGGGACTCATCGCCGGGCGGTTGTTGGCCGGCCGCTTCTCCACTGGTTGCGTCCTGGATACCGCCTCATGATTCGCATCGGCTCTTTTCAAGTGGACCTCGCCAGTCGCGAACTGCTTCTCGACGGACAACCCGTGCGCATCGGCAGCCGTGCGTTCGACATGCTCGCCGTGCTGATCGCCGCAAAGGGCGAGCTCGTGTCGAAGAACGACATGTTGAAGGAGGTGTGGCCCGACACCATCGTCGAAGAGAACAATCTTCAGGTTCATATGTCCGCGCTGCGCAAGGCGCTCGGCGAAAGCCGCGGGCTCATACAGACCGTGTCGGGCAGAGGCTACAGGCTCGTCGCAAGACAGTCGCCGGTGCTGCCCGCGAACGGCGCGAACCAACCCGATCCTCGCGCGGCCGATCACCGGCAGCTTCGTCCCGCAGGGCAGGTGCCGCACAATCTGCCCGCGAGTTTCTCGCCGCTGATCGGCCGCGACGGGGCGCTGTGCGACGTCGCGCTCACGCTCGCGTCGGCGCGGCATGTCACGCTGCTCGGCGCGGGCGGCATCGGCAAAACGCGCCTTGCGGTCGAAGTCGCGCGCGCTCTGCTCGACCATTATCCGGACGGCGTCTATCTGATCTCGCTCGCGTCCACGTCGGATGCAAACAGCGTGCTTGCGATGTTCGCCGCGAGCGTCGGCGTGAGCAAGGCGAGCGGTCCGCTCACGCTTACGCGGGTCAGCAGGGAGTGGGGCGAACGGCGCGTGCTGTGCGTGCTCGACAACTGCGAGCATGTGCTCGGCCCGGCTGCGCAGCTCGCCGAGGCGCTGCTGAATGCAGGCCCTGGCGTACGCGTTCTCGCAACGAGCCGTGAGCCGCTGCGCGTCGCCGAAGAGCATCTATATTGGGTCGCCTCGCTCGACGTTCCCACGCACGACGATCAAAGCCAGCACGTGCTTCAGTGCAGCGCTGTGCAGTTGTTCCTGTCGCGTGCTCGCGCGATGGACGCGCGCTTTTCGCCCGACGAGCGAAGCATTCATCTGACCGGCACTGTATGCCGCCGGCTCGACGGCATACCGCTTGCGATCGAACTCGCGGCGGCACGCGCGGCGATACTCGGGATAGAAACGCTCGCGGATCATCTCGACGACCGCTTCAATATGCTGACGGGTGGCAATCGCACAGCGCTGCCTCGGCATCAGACGTTGAAGGCCACGCTCGACTGGAGCCATGGCCTGCTCGACGACGCGGAGCGCGCAACGCTGCGCAGGCTCGGCATTTTCGTCAACAGCTTTTCGATGGACGCGGCCATCTGCGTCGTGACGGACAACGGCTTGCAGGAACCTGAGGTGATCGCGGCGCTGTCGGGCCTCGTCGAAAAGTCGCTGGTCGTCGCGCACGTCGAGCGTGGCAGGGCGAGTTACCGGTTGCTCGAAACCACGCGCGCCTACGCGCTGCAAAAGCTCGACGACAACGGCGAGCGGCGCGCCGTCACGCTCAACCACGCGCGCTATTTCATCGGCTTGCTGGAGCGCCATATGTCGGCTGAAGCGCGCTGCGCGGAGAACGACGCGGACCGGTGGCATTCGCGCATGCGCGAATGGCTCGACGACTCGCGTGCGGCACTTGGCTGGGCACTGTCGTCGAAGGGCGACGACGCGCTCGGAGAAAAGCTGGCGGTCAAGGTGGTCGCGCTGCTGTACGAGCTTTCACTGGTGGACGAATGCTGCGCATGGGCGCGGCGCGCGCTCGCCAGCGTTGCGCAAACGCATGGCGGCTCGGGCTCGACGCGGCATCTGCGAGTCCGAATGCAATTGCTCGCCGCGCTCGGTGCCGCGCTCGTCTATGTCAATGGACCGAACCGCGAAACGCTCGCGATCTGGGCCGAGGTGCTTGCGCTGGCGATCGCGCTCGGCGACCACGCATTCGAAGCGCGCGCGTTGTGGGGTATGTGGAACGCGAGCCAGTCGTCAGGCGCGGCGCGTAATGCGCTTGCGTTCGCGCATCGGTTCGCGTCGCTCGCAGCGCAGACCGGCGATGCAAGCAACGGCATTCTCGCTTCGCGCCTCCTGGGCATCGCGTCGCACTACGCGGGCGACCAGCAACAGGCGCGCGCGTCGCTCGAACGGTTCCTGCAGCACACGGACACGCTGCAGCATGGCTTGCCGCTCGGGCAGTCCATCGATCAGGGCGTTGCGGGGCGCGCCACGCTCGCGCGTCTGCTGTGGTTGCAGGGCTCGCGCGACGAGGCGCTTGATCTGTCGGAAGCTTGTATGGCGAGCGCGTGTGCGCGGGACCAGTCGATCGTTACCTGCTATGTGCTGGTCGAAGCGGAGATCCCGCTTGCGCTGCTGTCCGGCAAGCGCGAACGCGCGGCAGAGGCAATTGCGTTGCTGGGCGACGTGGCGGCGCGCACGGGCCTCGGTGTATCGCAGGCATGCGGCCGTTGCTTCGACGAGTATCTGCGCTCGCTCGACGACGTGAGGCCTGAGCGTCTGCATGCCTTTCGCGCCGCATTGGACGAACTCGACGCATTGGAGTACGGCGCTCAACGCGCGATGCTCGTCGTGGGATACGGTCTCGCGTTGGGCCGCGCGGGGCGGCGCGATCAGGCAATCGCGGCGGTGACGCGCGCGTTGGCGCAATGCGACGAAAGCGGCGACCACTGGTATGTGGTCGAACTGAGGCGCGCGCATGGCGAGTTGCTTCTGCTCGGAGATCCGGGCGCGCCGCCAGGCGGTGAGGTAGCCACGGATGCGCAGGCCTGCTTGACGGCGGCGATGGAGGAATCGCTTGCGCAAGGCAGCCGGTCGTTGCAGTTGCGCGCCGCGACGACTCTCGGCCGCTTGTGGTGCGCGCAGGGGCGCGCTGCCGATGCCGTGCGCCTCGTCGAAGCCGCGTGCACGAGGCTGACCCAGGGCCTCGATCTCGAAGATTTCAAAGCCGCGCAGCAACTGCTTGAAACCGCGAGAGTTGCTTCTCGGGTCATGCCGGCGTGTCTGGATATACAGGGCGATGCGAGCACGGCGCTCGCCACGCGTTCGCGGCCGCCGAAAGTCAGCGAAGGCCGCTAGCGCTGCGTTGGGTGGTTGGATTGCCCTGCATTGCGTTGCGTGGCGTTGAGCTTCCGCTATGTCACGCGTTGACCTGGGTCTGCAGAATCTGCTGTTGCACGGCCTTGTCGATCAGGTCCGCCTGATCCAGCCGCTCGACCCACCAGCGCAGTGCCTTGCCGGTCTCGTCGTCGCGCCACGCCAGATAAAAATGCGTGACCTCGCGCATGCCGAGCACGTCTTTTCTGACGAGTTCACCGCGCCTGAGCGCGTCGATGGCGAGGCACTCCGGAATTGTGCCCGCCGCCAGCCCGCGCAATTGCGCGGCGAGCTTCGTTTCGAGCGTCGGCACGGTCAGCACTTCCTGATTGTCCGCGAGCGCGATGGTGCGCGGCGCGAGGTTGCGCGACGTATCGCCAATCGCTACAGCGCGATGACGTGCGACCACATCCAGTGACAGCGGTCCGGGCAATGACGCGAGCGGGTGCTCCGGCGCTACCACGAACACGTGTCGCAGTGAGCCGATCGGCTTCGCGACGAGATTCGGAATCGGCGGCGGGTCGCCCGCCGCGCCGACGATCAGGTCGGCGCGTCTCGTGAGCAGCGCATCCCACGAACCGCCCAGCACTTCTTTCGACAGATGCAGGCGCGTGTCGAGCTTCAGCTTGTAAAACTCGTCGACGTGATGCCACAGTAGCGCGAACGGGATGATTTCGTCGACGGCCACATACAGGTCGGACTCCCAGCCTTGCTCGATGCGCCTGGCCTTGCATTCCAGGTCTTCCGCGGCCGCCAGCAGACGGCGGCCTTCCTCGACGACCACGCGCCCCGCGTGCGTGAGCGTGGCGCGCCGGCCGCTGCGGTCGAACAGCTTGACGCCAAGATCGAGCTCGAGCTTCTGCACCAGATATGTAAGCGACGATGGCACCTTATGCAGCGTTTCGGCGGCGCTTGCAAAGGTGCCGGTTCGGTCGACCGCGTCGAGCACCTGAAGAACTTCAAAGGAAAGATTCATGGCGAAGAGCGAAATCCATCTGAGCCGGACGGCTGAAGCGCCCAGCATACTGGATTTCATCCTGATCGCGATGGCGTGGCCGGTAGTCAGCCAGATTCATGCGTTGCTTGGTCGAGACGAAGCGCGCGTCAAGGCTTCTTGAGGCGCCCAATGAGCGGCATGACGCGCCAAACGCAATCGCTCCCCAAGTCAATGCTCAATGTGCGCCACGCTCGGGTTGAGGCGTCCACTCATGCTCTTCGCCAGGCACTTTGCCGAAGGTCTGCGCAGCCCAGGCTTGCCGCGCAGCCACAATCTTCTCGCGCGAACCAGACACGAAATTCCACTCGATGAAGCGTTCGCCCGGCAGGTGCGCGCCGCCGAGGAGCATCACGCGCGCGCCATGCGCGCTGGCGAGTTCGACCGTTGCACACGGCTCCAGCACGGCCATCGTTGTCGGAGACAACGGCGTCCCGTCGATGGTCAGATCTCCGTCGACGAGATAGACGCCGCGCTCCTCGTGCTCGGCATCGAGTGCAAGGCGACCGGCAGCCGCGAACTCGGCATAGACGGAGAGCGTGGGTGAAAAGACTTCGACCGGCGAGGTCTTCCCGAAAGCCGTGCCCGCGATCACATGTACGGTTGCCCCGTCGCGCGTGAACGTCGGCAGCGTATCGGCCGGATGATGAATGAACGCGGGCGCGGCGTCTTCGTGTTCGACAGGCAGCGCGACCCAGGTCTGAATGCCGTGGATCGCCTGTTCAACTGGCCGATCCTCCAGCGGCGTGCGTTCTGAATGGACGATGCCGCGACCGGCCGTCATCCAGTTCACGTCGCCGGGTACGATTTTCTGCCGATAGCCGAGGTTGTCGTGATGCATGAACGAGCCTTCGAACAGGTACGTGACGGTCGCGAGGCCGATATGCGGATGCGGCAGCACATCCACGCCGCTGCCAGCGGGCAGCACGGCTGGCCCCATATGGTCGAAGAAAATGAATGGTCCGATGAGGCGCGCGGCACGGGCGGGAAGCACGCGCCGCACGATCAGGTTGCCGATGTCGCTTTCGCGCGGCGTGAGCAGAGCCTTGATCGTAGTGGGCATGATGAATACCTTTCGTTAAGGGCCGACGTGGAGGCAAGCCGTCACGGTTCGAGCAGCCGCAACAGCCGCAGCTCCTCGAAATCAAGTTCGGATTCGATGCGATGCAGGACCGCGTCGTCCACCTTGCCGTCGCGATGCAGGCCTAGCAATGCCTCGCGCGACACGCCAACGAGTTCGAGTTCGACACGCAGGAAGTGCGCACGGTGTTCGATTCGGTCCGCACCCAACTGGTATGCGCTTTCGTTCGCGGTGACGCGAATCCGGTATTCGGCTAGCAGCCGCTCGAACGTCGCGCGTTCGATGCCGGACGAGCGCTCGTCGATTTCCTCGAGCGCAGCGAGAGAGGCGCCGAACGCATGGGCGCGCGCCTCATGCTCGGACATGGTATGACGGGCTGTCGGGCGCAGTTTCAGCAGCCGGATGAGCGGCGCGAGGCTGCCGCCCTGCACGACAAGCGTCGCGATGATCAGCAGAAATGTGCTGAAGACGATCAGGTCGCGGCCGGGGAAATTGTCTGGCAGCGCGATTGCGGCCGCCAGACTGACGACGCCGCGCATACCCGCCCAGCCGAGCACAACCGCTTCCTTGAAGCTCCACGGCTCGCGGCCCGAGCGTTTCGCGCGTATCTGGTCGGGCAGCCAGATCGCAGCGAACACCCATGCGAGGCGCGCAACGATGGCTGCCGCAGTTGCCGGCAACGCGACACGCAGCCCGGCCGTCAACACGGCCGATTCGTGATTCACCCGTGAAAGGAGCGCATGCAGTGTGAGGCCGATCAGGATGAAGACCAGCGCCTCGAGCACGAACACGACCGCTTCCCAGGTCGCCTTGGCTTTTATGCGCATATCGGCGTTGAATACCCGATGCTGGCGGATGCCGAGCACGAGACCGCAGGTCACGACGGACAGCACACCCGATCCGCCGACGGCCTCCGCGATACCGTAGCTGGCCCACGCCATAACGAAGGTCACGACGATGCCGAGCATCGGATCGCCCAGACGCGGCAGCACCCAACACATGGCCTGGCCGCACACGATGCCGACCGCGATGCCGATCAGGGTAAGCGTAAAGAACAGCACCGATCCGCTCGTGACCGTGATCGTCGCGGCTAGCGCTGCCGAGATTGCGATCTGATAGAGCAGCAGGCCCGACGCGTCGTTCACGAGGCTTTCGCCTTCCAGCACGGCCACGAGCCTGGCGGGTAGCGGGTGGCGCTGAAGGATCGCTTTGGCGGCGACCGCGTCGGGCGGCGAGACGATCGCACCGAGCGTGAAGCACGCCGCCCATGGCAGGTTCGGGTTGAAGGCATGCACGGCGACAGCCACGGCGACGGTGGTGAATGTCACGGCCCCGAGCACGAGCGAAACGATCGTGCCGATGCCGCGTTGGAATTCCTTCCACGCCGTATAGAACGAACTCGACATCAGCAGCGGCGGCAGCACGGCCGCGAGCAGCAGGTTCGGGTCCACGTCGGGTACGCGCCTGCCGGCGACTGCGATCACACAGCCGCCGAGCAGCAGAACGACGGCAGGCGGGATCGCGATGCGCTCCGCGAGCCACGTCAGGGCGCCCGCTCCGCAGATCAACAGCAGGAGGTAATGAAAAAACTCGACGTTGTTCATCCGCTAGAAGCCCGGGGATTGCACGTCGATCAGACCGTAGACGACCCCGGCGAGAGTACCGGCAAGCAGCGAAGGGATGTACGGATTCATGATGCGAGTCTTGGTTGGTGAACGTGGCGTGACAGGAACTACGCGAAAGGCTCGCGGAAAAAGTATAGGTTCGTCTGGATCAGGCAGAGTCTGATTAAGAATATTTAATCTCTGGCGCATGCGAGATATCCGCTCGATCGAGCTTTGGGGTCGTGCGTGAGCGCGGCAACGGCGCCGAATCGTGGCTAAAGCTTTTGCGCCTCGCTGGGCGCAAAGGCATTGCGGCTTCATTTCAGGACTTTTCAGTTTGCGCCAAGGACTTCGGCCGCTTGCATCATTAGAGTGCCTGCCGGCATGTGGCGCTATTCAGCGAGTTCTCGCTCCTCGCCGCATCGCTATCCATCTCAACACGCAAAGTCGTCGCCACGCCCGCGCGCGGCGATGCAACGACGGAGATCTAGCATGAACACCCAGCAAATCGATTCGACCAGGCCTTCGGCGTCGCGCCGCAGGCTGCTTTCGGCAAGTGCGGGCATGGCCGGCGCCGTGGCAGCCATGTCGAGCCTGTCCGCGAACGCAGCCGCGTCCGTGACGGGCGGTTCGGCGCGTACGCACGGCACCTCGCATCATCACGGCGGCAACTACGTGAGCGCGAAGGACGGCACGCAGATCTTCTTCAAGGACTGGGGCACGGGCATGCCGGTCGTCTTCTCGCACGGCTGGCCGCTCTCGGCTGACGCGTGGGACGCGCAGATGCTCTTCCTGGTGAATCAGGGCTACCGGGTGATCGCGCACGACCGCCGCGGCCATGGCCGTTCGGGCCAGCCGTCCGAGGGCAACGACATGAACACCTACGCCGACGATCTCGCGGCTGTGCTGGACGCGCTCGACGTGAAGGGCGCGATGCTCGTGGGCCATTCCACGGGCGGCGGCGAGGTGGCGCATTACATCGGCCGCCATGGCGAAAAGCGCGTGGCGAAGGCCGTTCTGATCGGCGCAGTGCCGCCGCAAATGGTCAAGTCTGCGAACAATCCGAACGGTCTGCCGATGTCGGTGTTCGACAACATCCGCGCGGGCGTGGCGGCGAACCGCTCGCAGTTCTATCTGGATCTGGCCACGCTGTTCTACGGCTTCAACCGCCCCGACGCGAAAGTCTCGCAGGGCCTCGCGCAGGACTTCTGGCGCCAGGGCATGGCCGGTTCGATCAAAGGCCAGTACGAGTGCATCAAGCAATTCTCTGAAGTCGACTACACCGACGACCTCAAGAAGATCAGCGTGCCCACGCTGATCCTGCACGGCGACGACGACCAGATCGTGCCGATCGACGATTCGGCGAAGCTCTCGGCGAAGATCGTCAAGAACGCGACGCTCAAGGTGTACAAGGACGCGCCGCACGGCATGTGCAGCACGCACGTCGATCAGGTCAATGCGGACCTGCTCGCGTTCCTCAAGTCCTGAGGCGCTACGACGAGATCTGCGTGACGCGCCTGCGAGGCAACGCGCGTCTGTTCAGAAATCCTCGGCTTGTCACAAGGACTTTCAGGCGCGCGTCGCCTAAGCTCGATGCCAATCGCGACCACCAACCTCCTCGACATGGGCACCGAATGGCAGCCGGTCTCGGAGGCGAAGGACGTGTTAGAGGGCCGCGACCGCACCACCGGCAAGGTCAAGTGGACCGGCACGCGCGTCGACCTTATCTTCGGTGCGCATTCGGTGTTGCGCGCGCTGAGCGAGCGTGACTCCAGGCATTGAGCGATGTGACCGAAGGTCTTCTCGGGCGTATCGGTACGGCTCGCCGGGCAACCGTGCACCGATGCGTAAAGAATTGCTGCGCTGAACTTTTAGCGGCGATGTCATTAAGCCGCGGGCGGCGCTCGTTCACTGCTTCGGACACCGTGTCGTCACGTTACTGAAGCGTCGCGATGGCCAACGTCGGGCACGCCTTCGTCTAGGCTGACGCCCGAGAGATGCCGATCAGAATGAGGATGGCTTCTGGTCCCTTGCGGCCGCGTTGGAGCCTTGAGCGCCCGGCAGGGAGCCGAACATGTGCTGGCTGCATTTCGCCTCGCGCCATGCGGCACCCAACTTGTAACCGGAGAGCACCCTGCGTGCGAGGGGAAGTATCTGCTCGCCGGCCAGCATGCCGAGCAGGCCCATCAGCGCAATGGTGGGCGGGGCTGGCGATTGCACGCCGATCGCAGCGTAGACGACCCCGGCAAGGATGCCGGCCAACAAGGAAAGGATATACGGTTTCATAGTGCGAGTCTCATTGACGACTTGTCCCGTTACAGGATCTACCCAGCGAATTCGTGAAAAGACTACCGGCTACTCTGGATTAAGAAAATACCAATTAAGAGCTTTTAAGATTAATTTTTTGGGTAATAAAATTTAATCCCTTTTTAGTTGTTGCTGCTCTGTCCTTGCGTGTCAAATAACCGGAGCTGGATGTCGAATTGCCCAGCGCCAATGCACATTGGACGCCTGCCGGTCATGCCGGCATGGCGGCTTCCCCCTCTCTCCGGTTCAAAGGACATACCCGTCATGAACAATTCGAAGCTCGAAGTTCTCACTCCTCAGAACAGCCAACTGATCATCATCGATCACCAACCGCAAATGGCGTTCGGCGTTCAGTCGATCGACCGCCAGGTGCTGAAGAACAACGTCGTCGGTCTGGCCAAGGCGGCCAAGGTGTTCAACGTTCCGACCACGATCACCACGGTCGAGTCGCAAAGCTTCTCGGGTTACACGTATCCGGAACTGCTCGACGTGTTCCCCGAGCACAAGGTGCTCGAACGCACGTCGATGAATTCGTGGGACGACCAGAAGGTACGCGACGCGCTCGCCGCGAATGGCCGCAAGAAGGTGGTCGTAGCGGGTCTGTGGACCGAGGTCTGCAACACGACGTTCGCGCTCTGCGCCATGCTCGAAGGTGACTACGAGATTTACATGGTGGCCGACGCATCGGGGGGCACGTCGAAAGACGCGCACGACTTCGCGATGCAGCGCATGGTCCAGGCGGGCGCCGTGCCCGTCACGTGGCAGCAGGTCCTGCTCGAATGGCAGCGTGACTGGGCTCACCGTGCGACCTACGACGCCGTGATGGCGATCGCGAAGGAACATTCGGGCGCGTACGGCATGGGCGTCGACTACGCGTACACGATGGTCCATAAGGCAGCGCAGCGCACGGCTACGCCGCACGAGGTGCTGCCGGCTGTACCGGCACGCTAATCGCCTCCGCGATCGCCGAAAGCGGGGCGATGCGCTCTGTGTGAAGTCGGCGGCAGCGCACGCGGTCTGCCGATCGCTGCGCTGCAGTGCATTCCCCGCGAGGTACTCGGGTTGAACCGCGAGGTCTCGCATCAGTATTCCAACCTTACGGAGAGACTGATCGTATGGAAACTTATCTGGTGTCCCTCGGTGCAGGGATGCTGATAGGCGTGATCTACAGCGTGATCAAGGTCCGCTCGCCCGCGCCTCCGCTCGTTGCCCTCATCGGCCTGCTTGGCATGTTGATCGGCGCACAGGCCGTTCCATCCCTGAGGCAGTTGTTGGGCTTTTAATCGAACTGATAGAAACGAGGAAACGCAAATGAGCGCAACCGCTACTCATCCCGATCTCATTTTGTACAACGGACGGTTCACCACGCTGGATCGTTCGAACCCGATCGCCAGTGCCGTGGCGATTGCCGATGGCCGCTTCGTCGCGGTCGGCAGCGATACCGACGTCATGCCGCTCGCGGGCCGCGCAACCAAAGTTATCGATCTCGGTGGCCGGCCGGTGCTGCCAGGCCTCATCGACAATCACCTGCATCTGATCCGCGGCGGTCTGAACTACAACATGGAACTGCGCTGGGACGGCGTGCGCTCGCTCGCCGTTGCCATGGAGATGCTCAAGCAGCAGGTTGCGATCACGCCCGCGCCGCAATGGGTGCGCGTGGTCGGCGGCTTCACCGAGCACCAATTCGAAGAGAAACGGCTGCCGACGCTCGATGAGCTGAACGCCGTGGCGCCGGATACGCCCGTGTTCATCCTGCATCTGTACGACCGGGCGCTGCTCAATGCCGCCGCGTTGCGCGTCGTGGGCTATACGAAGGATACGCCGGAGCCGCCGGGCGGCACGATCATGCGCGACAGCGCGGGCAACCCCACCGGGCTGCTGCTGGCGAACCCCAATGCGTCGATCCTCTACGCGACACTCGCGAAAGGCCCGAAGCTGCCGCTGGAGTATCAATACAATTCGACGCGTCATTTCATGCGCGAACTCAACCGCCTTGGCGTGACCGGCGCGATCGATGCCGGCGGCGGCTCGCAGAACTACCCGGACGATTACGAAGTCATCCGCAAGCTCCATGATGTGGGAGAGATGACGGTGCGCATCGCGTACAACCTCTTCACGCAAAAGCCGAAGGCCGAAAAGGAAGACTTCGTGAACTGGACCGGCTCGGTCAAGTATCACGATGGTTCGGACTACTTCCGCCACAACGGTGCGGGTGAAATGCTGGTGTTTTCGGCCGCTGACTTCGAGGACTTCCGCGTGGCGCGCCCCGAACTGCCGCCCGGAATGGAAGGCGAACTCGAAGGCGTGGTGCGGGTACTCGCACAGAACCGCTGGCCGTGGCGCCTGCATGCGACCTATGACGAAACCATCAGCCGTGCGCTCGATGTGTTCGAGAAGGTCAACAAGGATATTCCGCTCGACGGAATCAACTGGTTCTTCGACCACGCGGAAACCGTTTCCGAGCGATCGATGGATCGCATTGCGGCGCTGGGTGGCGGCATCGCGGTTCAGCATCGCATGGCCTATCAGGGCGAGTATTTCGTCGAGCGCTATGGCGCGCAAGCGGCACAAGCCACGCCGCCCGTCGCGAGAATGCTCGAGAAGGGCATCAAGGTCTCGGCCGGCACCGATGCGACGCGCGTCGCGTCGTACAACCCGTGGGTGTCGCTCGCATGGCTCGTGAGCGGCAAGACAGTTGGCGGTCTGCGGATGTATCCGCAACGTAACCTGCTCGATCGCGATACCGCGCTGCGCATGTGGACGGAGTACGTCACCTGGTTCTCGAACGAAGAGGGCAAGAAAGGGCGCATCGTGCCCGGGCAACTCGCCGACCTCATGGTTCCGGACCGCGACTTCTTCTCGTGCGCGGAGGACGACATTGCCGGCACCACCGCATTGCTCACGGTGGTCGGCGGAAAGATCGTCTGGGGCGCGGGCCCATTCTCGCAACACGATCAGCTCATCCCGCCTGCAATGCCGGACTGGTCGCCGGTGCGCCAATACGGCGGCTATGGCGGCTGGGGCGCTACGCAACGCGAGGGCGCGCCGCTCGGGCGTGCCGCTGCCGCGGCGATGTGCTCCTGCGCGAGCGCCTGCGGCGTGCACGGCCATGCGCACGCGAGCGCGTGGGCCAGTGCATTGCCGACTTCGGACGCAAAGGGCTTCTGGGGCGCATTCGGCTGCTCTTGCTGGGCGATCTGACATGACGATATGGAACGGCAGCGGCAACCCCGCATGGGTTCGTGCGCTGCTATCGCCGCCGTGGGCTGGGCCGTTCGTGCGCCTTGCGCTCGTGTCCGCCTACCTCATCGGCGGTGTCACCAAAGCGCTGAACTTCGAGGGCGCGATTGCGGAGCAGGCGCATTTCGGCCTGCACCCGGCCGCCCTCTGGGCAGCGCTCGCGGTGGCGGTCGAGATCGTCGGCTCGCTGTGCGTGGTATTGCGCCGCTTCGCGTGGATCGGCGCAGGCGGCCTCGGCATGCTGACCGTCGTCGCGATGCTGGTTGCCAACGACTTCTGGAACCATGCCGGTGTCGAGCGCTTCAAGGCGCTCAACAGTTTTTTCGAGCATCTGGGACTGATCGCGGGGCTCGTGCTCGCGATCCTGCTCGGCGATTCGCAGCGTCCGTCCGGCGAGAACCGCGCCTGACCGGTTGATCAGTACGATGAAATATCAAGGAAATTCCGCTATGAAAGCAATTCGCACTGCCTTAGTTACCCTGATGATCGCGGGTGGTCTCGTCGCCGCGCCCGTTTCTTTCGCGACGCCGCCCGTAGCGCCGGTCGAATCGCCGTCGGTCGCAGTCGGTCCGCAGTACGACACGACGCACGTATACGTGGCACCAGAGGACTTCGACCGCTTCACCGACAGCTTCGCGGCGACGTTCGGCGGCAGCAAGTCGAAGCAGGGTGTGTTCCAGGTCACGCCGGCACCGAGTCAGACGATGTCGCAACTCGTATTTACCCCGTCAGGCACGATCTCCGTGTTCGGCTTCAAGACGCCCATGCCGTATCCCTTCGGCGCGGAGCGCACGGGCTACCTCGTGACGGACATGGACGCGGCGGTGAAGTCGGCGCGTGCACTCGGTGCCGATGTGATCGTCGATACGTTCCCCGACCCGATCGGCCGCGATGCGATCATCACATGGCCGGGTGGTACCAACATGCAGCTCTACTGGCACACCGAGGCCCCGCACTACGACAAGCTGCAGACCATTCCCGAGAATCGGGTCTACGTGTCGCCGCAAAGCGTGCACAAGCTGGTTCACGATTTCGTCAAATTCTCGCACGGCAAGGTGGTGTCCGATGACATGAAGGCGCCGGGTGTCGAGATCGGCAGACCTGACGACACCTATCGCCGCATTCGAATCGAATCGCCGTACGGCAAGATGACCGTGCTCGTGACGGACGGTCATCTGCCTTACCCGTTCGGGCGCGAAGTGACCGGCTACGAAGTATCGAATCTGGCCGATACGCTTCAAAAGGCGAAGGCCGCTGGCGTCAATGTGCTGGTGCCGCCGTTCACCTCGGCCGGGCGTGATGCCGCGGTCGTGCAGTTCCCGGGCGGCTATATCGCCGAAATTCACGCAGGCGCGGCGCAATGAAGTCCGAGGACACGATCCTTGCCGCGATCGCCGGCTTTGTCGACACGCTGAGCTTCGTTGCACTGTTCGGTCTGTTCACCGCGCACGTGACGGGCAACTTCGTGTTGATTGGCGCCGGCATCGCCGGCTCGGGGCAGGGCGTTCTGCTCAAGCTGATCGTGTTCCCCGCGTTTATCGGCGGAGTCGTTCTCAGCAGCCTGTTCGTGCGTTGGCTCCCGCAGGGGCATGCGCGTCAGGGCGCACGCTTGCTCTATGCGCTGCAGGCCGTGCTGATCATCGGCTTTTGCCTCGCCGGCGTATGGGCGACGCCGGTCAGCCGGCCCGAGAGCTTGCCTGTCATCGTGGCCGGCGTCGTGGGTGCGTTCGCAATGGGTGTGCAGAATGCGCATCCGCGCCTGATCCAGCGTCCTGGCGTGCCGAATACCGTAATGACGGGCAACGTCACGCAAGCCGTTCTGGACGTGATCGACATGCTGTCGCCGGGCACGGTCGACAGCGTGCGCGCCGCGGCGCGCACGCGCTTCGGGTCGATGATGCCGGCCATTGTCGCGTTTGCGGTTAGCGCGGTGGCCGGGGCACTGGGGGTCGTCTACATGGGCTTCTGGGCGCTGCTTGCGCCGGCGTGCGCCCTCGTCGGGCTCGCGGTGACCACGGGAGAGCATGAGCGCGCGATCGCACCGGGGCACTCATGAATCCAGGCGGCGCAGGGAATCATCCCGCTCAGGCCCGGCGCGTGAGCGGGACGGGCAAACACAAACACAAGCCGACAAAGGCAAGGAAATCCATGGTATCGAGCACGACGCGCGGGTGTCGATTCGAGAAGGCCGCGCGCTTGACGGCCATCGCCGGGCTGTTGCTGATGGGCGCCGACGCAGCGTTCGCGGATACGGCTGCGCAACCGGTTACAGGTGCGAGCCTCGCGGCTGACTCGGCCGGTGCGACCACTGGCACGGTGGTGAATGACGCCACAACGACCGACGCGTGTAACGTCAAACGTCCTGCCGTAATGTTCAACCGCTGGCAGGAGGACTGGTCGGTGCTTGCGAACCCCTGCGTTCCGCGCAAGCCACTCGACAGCCTCAAGTACATTCCGCTCGGCGGCGACCCCGCCTCATATCTGTCGCTTGGCGCCAACCTGCGTGAGCGTATCGAAACCAATGACGCGCCGCTGTTCGGTATCGGCTCTGCGCAGTCGGATACCTATCTGATCCAGCGCATCGAAGTGCATGCCGATGCACATCTCGCCGAGCACTGGCAGTTTTTCGTGCAACTCGTGGATGCGCGGGCGTTTGGCAAGAACGTGGTCACGCCGGTGGACAAGAATCCGCTCGATCTCGAGCAGGCATTCGTGGCCTACACCGGAGCGGTCGGCGGCGGTACGTTCAAGTTTCGCGTTGGCCGCCAGGAAATGGCATTCGACTTGCAGCGTTTCATTGCCGTACGCGATGGCCCGAACGTACGACAGGCGTTCGATGCTATCTGGGCAGACTACGAATACCAGAAGTGGCGCTTTATCGCCTACGCGACGCAGCCCGTGCAGTACCGTAACGCGACGGCGTTCGACGACGTGTCGAACCGCAATCTCACTTTCAGCGGCGTGCGTTTCGAGCGCCAGTCCGTCGGGCCGGGTGATATGTCCGGCTACTGGTCGCGCTATAACAACACCAACGCGCGATACCTCGACGCTCAAGGTTCTGAGCACCGCGACGTCTGGGACCTGCATTATTTCGGCACGCGCGGCCGCGTGGATTGGGATGCCGAGGCGATGCTGCAGACGGGAACGGTCGGTAATAGTACAGTTCTCGCGTGGGCGGTCGGCTCGCTCGCGGGTTACAAGCTCGACCTGCCGTGGACGCCGCGCGTCGCGCTGCAGATCGACGCTGCCTCTGGCGACCGGCACCCGCATGATGGGCGGATCGAGACCTTCAATCCGCTATTTCCGAACGGCTATTACTTCACGCTCGCAGGCTATACGGGCTACGCGAACCTTATCCACATCAAACCATCCATCACGCTCAAGCCTTCGGCCAGTCTCACGCTGCTTGGCGCGCTGGGCTTCCAGTGGCGCGAGACGACCGGCGACGCCGTGTACCAGCAGCCGAATCAGCCAGTGCCGGGCACGGCGGGAAAGGGCAGCCGGTGGACCGGCATGTATGTGCAGTTGCGCGCGGACTGGACGATTGCGGCAAATCTGGTAGGTTCGGTCGAAGCCGTGCACTTCCAGGTGGGAAACTCGATTCGTGAGGCGGGCGGCCGCAATGCCGACTACGCCGGCGTCGAACTCAAGTACGGGTGGTAGGACTCGTCGGCGATCAGGCTCGTGGCGATCCCCGCGGCGTGAGGAGCTGCCCTCTTAGGGGCGTGCTCGTCGAAGGCGCATTGGAACTTCTCTGCGACGTACGTCCGGGTGCATTCGAAAAGGCTATACGTCGCCTCTGGCCGGTCGAAACAGACGTTGACAAGTGACTTCGAGACAAGTTCATCCATGCGGCTCTGGTGCAAATGGTTGGTCAGGCCGATATTTTTCCTATCGATATGGATACCTTATCGATAGGACAGGGCAGAATTTCAGACAGCGAGTGCAGCGGTATCTTTAAGCCCGAGTATGTAGAAGTTGAACTGTCCCTTGCGAATGCGATGCATCAATTCGATGTCTGAAATTGTGGTCACGGCATTCCGGAATCGTTTGAAGCCGAGCATTACGTTCGTTCTGGACTTGATGTTTCGATGGTCCTGCTCGATCAGATTGTTCAGGTACTTCGAGGACCGGATCTTCGTGTCCTCAGGCAGCAGGTCATCGGCCTTCATCTCACGCACCCCCGGTGTGATGCGGGTTCGGCGAATTGAGGAGATGCGGCAGGCACGCTTGCGCGCACACGAACGTGCCTCTGCCATTGACCCCATGCATCAGGTCGTACCGTTTGACGGGTGTGTCTAGCGTGCCAGTCAGTCGAATGGCGCTGGCATTGTTCACGAGGATATCGATGCCACCGAACAACCCAACGGTCTCGGCAACCGCGGCTTTCACGCGTTCTTCGTCGCGAATATCCACAACAAGCGGGAGCGCGGTGCCGCCAGCGGCTTCAACAGCCGCCGCTGCCGTATAAATCGTGCCCTCGAGACGCGGGTCCCGGTCGCCGGTCTTCGCCGCAATCATGATATTGGCTCCGTCACGTGCGGCTCTGAGTGCAATGGCGAGTCCGATGCCGCGACTGCCACCAGACATGAATATGGTCTTGCCGGCAAGGGTCATAGTCGTCTCCTGAACACTCCCTGTAGCATACGCTGCTGCCGTCATCACGCCGTTGCCGATGTAGACGTTACTCGTGAAGGGGATGGCGTACGTTACTCATCTCGTCGTGAGTCGCAGACGCTGAACCCGTCGTTCTCGCGTGGCTTCCTTCGCTTGTGTTTTGTGTGGTGCAACTGCCGACCTTGCCAAGCGCAAGATGCTGCCAGCACGCTATGAGGCACATCGCGCAGACTCGTTGCCCGCGGCAGGAGTAAGTATTGGCGTGGTACGCAGACGACTTGACGCCAGTGCTAACTGCGACTGGCAGCGACCCTGCAGATTGGTGAGCGAGTCCACGTCGCCGACGACTTTCTGACGGCGTCGTATTGATCGTGAAAGCCGGCATGACCGGCGGGGGGCTGCCGGCCAGAATGCGCGTTTCGGCTTTACCTGGTCCGGCGAGCCACCCGTACAGCCCCAGCCGCTTCCTCTGTCATGTACCCGCCAGCAGTGAGCGGGACACGAGAACTGTATAAAACGCGCCAGCCTTTTACTGGCAGCGGGCACTACTGCCCTGTTTTTGCCGGCATAACATTGTCGTCCGGCGACATACTGTGCATGCCTGTATCGGTCGAGCCAGTGTTCTTTGTCATTTTGCCCGGTCTCGCGTTCCACGGGCTCGAGACAGGCTCGCTGTGGTATGTCATCCCTGCTGTTGCGGCACCGTGAGCACCGCCGCCCCCACTTCCACCGTTCCCATTCCCTCCACCCTGCGCAAACGTCGCGCTCGAGGCGCAGAGCGAGACGACAGCGACGCACGACAGCACGACTTTCCGCGTTGCCTTTTCCATCACATTTCTCCTGCGATTTCGGCGCGTGCTGTAGCAGCGTCGAAGTTTCATGCACCGCTAACGCCTGACCGTTAGATGACTGATTGCGCAGCGGCGAAGCGCAAGCAGCCGCTCGGGCCAGAACAGGGCAGACATTTGCCTTATCCGGACGCCAGGCATGCAGGTAAGTCGTGGTTCGGCGCCGAAAATGACAGAGCCGGGCTGGATTCGAACATTTGACCGTGCGCGCCGGTCCTGCTACTTCGGCATCGGCATCTTGTCGACCATCACGACTACGCCGTTACTCTGGATGACGTCGTAGGCCGAGATGTCTGCCGTGTGCCCCCGCCGCGTCCAATAGCACGATGTTGTGTGGTCGTCCGGGGACGTGAGCGTCTCGCTGTTCACGGTTTTAAGTTGCACCTTGTGACAGGGAAGGATACAGGTCAGCATCGGCTTGTTTTCTGGTTTGATGAGGCTGTCGACCGTGGCCGGCGGCAATGCTGCAAATGCTGCAAATGCTTCATTGGCCGGTGCGAAAACGATAAAGCGCGCAACACGCTTGTGCGTACCCACGAGGCCTACTGCCTTAACTGCGACGACGGGCGTGGTGTGGTCCGTCGAATTCATCGCGATATCCACAATGTCTTCAACGGGATACGTCGCCGGACCGCGCGCCGTGACGGTATCGCTAGCCGCGAGAACCCGGACCCTGCGGCTGACAACGCGGCAGCAACGAGAAAAGCTGTGTGTTTCATGACAGTTTCCTCATCACGCGACGCCGGATTGCGCTGCGTTGACTGCATATACGGAGGCCTCGGGCAGCTGGATGCGGGAGCGACAGGTGTGTCGCTGCTTCCGATGGCAGTGCGTGCAACCAGGCGCGACTGTCGGCCCTGATTTGCCGATTGTCGATTCCGCTGTCAATCACGACCTTAGCATTCTATAACATAAACGCAGCAGCGGTCTTATCGGTCAATGGGCGTACAACGTCCTGTCACCGGCGCACTCATTGCGCATACTTCTGCCCCGCCCGGTACCAGCCTCGCGTCATTACCCAGGTAGTCATCGAATAAGTCCGGCTTCGGGCACAAACGGTGCAACAAGCCAACTTCGCATTTGCTCGGCTAAACGGCGTCGGAGACGACGCTGTATGGCATTCGCAGACCCGAAGTGGGCTCCGCACGTCCGAGAATCCCGTGTCGATTTCGAGTTCGGAGCACGCGAATAGCGAATCTCATGCGTGCAAAACTCAACGTAGATTAAAGGAGCCAACGTGAAATCATCACTGATGGTCGCTTCTGCTGCAGGGTTGTTTGTCATGGCCGGGTTTGCGCATTCGCAAGGCACGCCTCAAGCCCCTCAACCCGCCCCACAGGAAAACGCCCCGACTCAAGCCGCAGACCCAAGTGCGGGGATGGAGGCATATGGCGGCATGCCCGACACGAGGGTACAAAGCGGCGTAAAACATGGCAGGCCCTGCAGGGTGGACCCACAATGCAACGTTTTTTTCGGGGGGAGCTAAAAAAACTAACTGACGGCGCGCGAGCCGACAACGGAAGCACCAGGCGCCCGCGCCGAGATGGGGCCGACGTCCTTGGTCGGGCTGGCCCGGTCCTCTTTCATTCTTTAAGGTTCGGGGACGCCTGATTCGGGAAGCCTCTGGACATGCGAAGCGCGCCGGCTTCAAGAGCGAGCGGAATGGAGGGCACTACGAGAGTTTGGACGCTCGGGCGCCTTGAGTTCGAAATAGACGCCGCGAATTGCATGCGTCAGGACGTAGACCTCGACTCAGACCGAGGCCCAGCGACTTGTCGACATGTCGCATCTGTTTGGCGGTTTGCAAACGGTGAGCAGGAATTTTTGCTGACCAAAATTGTGTCCGTACCCCTCACTGGGCGCCGTCAGTCGGCAGGTTCCGAGTTGCCCGTCGGCACAAGCAGCGGTCGTTCGACTACATTGCTCTGCCGCGCTGCGTTTCGCGGTGCGTGACGTTGTCCGCCAGCAACCGTTACATTGTGGCCAGTAGCATCTGCCCATCTACAGGCTTGCGAAGAAACCCATCGTAGCTGACGAAGGCCGGTGGGCTAGGCTCTCCGGAAACCAGTATGAAAGCAACGTCAGCTAGTCTGGGCAGCGTGCGCAGACGATGACAGAGTTCGCTGTTCGACATTACCGGCATGCGCCAGTCGGCGACCACTATGTCGACAGTGTCGTGCGCCATACTCCGCGCTGTGAGCGAAAGCGTTTTACAGTCGTAACTTTCCGAAGCGAGCCCCCGCCCCGACGACTACTGATGAATGGCCGACGTTTCGCGACCGTTCCCGGCGGCCGCAACCAGATGCGCATGAACCCCGCGGCGCTAGGCATCCTGCTTGCTAAAGTAAGCTAACTGTATTAAAGGGCGCGGCGCAAGTTACGTCGCGCCGGACCGCGGAGCTGGTTATGAAAACGCCGGATGCAACGTCGCGCGCGGGCGGCATCGTTGCGGTGGTGGTCCTGTCCGCATTTTTGTCCGGTTGCTACTACTACGTGCCCTACGGCTACGTTCCGTACGGCGAAGTGCCGGTGGCAGCGCCGCAGCAGCAATATCCTTTCTCGATGACCGACGCAGCCGCGACCGGTGCGGCCGCGTCAGATGTAATTGCATCGACGAACACCTATATCGCACCAGCCGCGCCCGTCTTCGTCATGCCTGCGTATTACCCCGTCGCGTATCCGTACTACGGCTGGCCCGCGTGGTGGGGACCATCGGTGTCACTGAGCTTCGGCTATTGGGGCGGATGCTGTTACGGCGGGGGCCGGCACGGCTACTGGGGCCACCACGGCTATTGGGGCCATGGATATCGCGGCGGTTGGGGCGGTCATGGCGGCTGGGGTGGGCAGGGATACCCAGGGGGTGGTATGGGCGGCGGCGGCCATTACTGGGGCGGTGGCGGCGGTCACGGGCGTTCACATTGAACGCTAACAGAGATGCGCTCGTCGCGTTCAACAGTTCCCCGACAGCTGAGGCCGTGGGTGAACTGGACGCAACCCGCCAACGCGCGGCAGCGTCGGACCGTGCGGCGACCAGTTTCAGCCTCCGTTGCACGTCGACGAGTCTTTCAACACCTCCGCTGTCAATTCAACTGACGTATGACGATAAGCAGAACTATCTGCCAGCGGAAGTGCCCGGACGTCGAAATTTGACTACAAGGGCCTTTCTGGCGGGAGCTGCCTATTGCCCGCGCGATAGAGAGTGAGGAGAGTGAGCCCAGGCGGCGGCACGTCCGGCGCGATTGAAGCGAAGACCCGGGGGCTTCGGGGGCTCCGCTGCTTCCATTAGTCCCTGGCTGCATTGTCGACTTTGTCCTTCGCGTCGTACGGGGCGTATTTAAATGCCTGCTGAACGGGTCCGTGATTATACTTACGTATTAATCAGTAAAACTAACTGGCAACGCCATTTAATAATATTTAATTACATAAGAAGCATTCTTGGCAGCGCCGCGAACTTCGCGTAATAAGGATATTGAATGAATGTGCTCGTCGTCGACGATAATGAGTTCGTCGCGGCTGGTCGTCAGTCACCCGCCGTTCACGCTTGCGCGGTGAACTCCATCGTCCTCGCATAGCGTCCCTCCTGGCATGGGCAGCGCACGGGTCCATGCCAGACTGAAACGTGAGTCGCCGACGACCAGCGACATCAAGCAGGCGCTTTGCTACCATCGACTAGCCGTAATTTGCCTGCCCGCTCGGGCCACTTTTCTATAAGGAGGTTGAGATGGACGTGCCAGTCACTGAAGAACAAATCCGAACACTTGCTTTCTATCTGTGGGAGAAGGACGGCTCTCCCGAAGGGCGCGCGGACGAGTACTGGGAGAAGGCTCGACAGCAGTTGGGTGCGGACCAGTCACCGGCAGCATCTGAGGGCGACACAGCAGCCTGAGCGGCGCGCGCCAAAGGCAATGTGGGCGCCTGAGCAAGGTCCTCACGCGCCTGTCTTGACGATTGACCGGACCGGTCTCAGGTACCCCGACAGTCCGGGCGTCGCTTTGCTCTTTGCCAGTTCGAGTGCCTTATCCGCCAGTGAGCCAAAATCGGCGGCGCTAGCAGGTAGCAAACCTAGGATACTCTGCGAATACAACTGGCGGTTCGCGCATGACCGAGCGTAAGGCGCGCAACGTCTGGGAGTTGGACTGACCTTGCGAAAGCTTTGGACGAACGGAAAGTTCGGTTCGCGTGCAAACGGCGGCGCTATGCGACTGAAGGCGGCCTACGAGCATCCACGGGCATCCGAGTTGCTTCGGCCTTCGGGAACTGGTTTCCCGGTGCTCGCTGTATATGGCACGTGGCAATGCCACGGAGAAGTTCGACATCTCGTCGGACAGCGGCTTGCTGACATGTCCCATCTGCTTGGCAGTTGGATTACCGCGAGCAGAAATTTTTGCTGACTCAACACTGTGCCCGCGGCCGCCGTTCCTTTTGCCTGCAACCAGGCTCTGGTCCGGCCTGTCCACACAAGCAGGTGGCTTTTCGACTACGTTGTCTTGCCTCGCTGTTGCTCTCGATGGGTTACACGGTCTGCCAGCAGCCGTCGAATTGTGGTCAGTAAAATTTGCCCATCTACAGGCTTGCGAAGAAAGCCGTCGTAGCTTACGAAAGCGGGTGGGCTCGGCTCTCCCGAAACCAAGACGAATGCAACGTCGGCTAAGCCGGGGAGTGTGCGCAAACGGTGACAGAGCTCGCTCCCCGACATCACCGGCATGCGCCAGTCGGCGACCACTACATCGACAGGGGATTCGATGAACATCTTCAATGCCGACTGGCCGTCGCTCGCGCTTCTTACTTCAAATCCGTCTGCGGCACAGCTGGCGCTCCACGCCGCCAAAGCCTCCACGTCATCGTCTACGAGCAGTACGCTTGCCATACACAATTGTCCGAGTCGCCACATGTTGTTTGGCAGTTCGACGGTGGCCAAAGTTCACGCGGCCATTCATTGAGTCCTCATATTCGTCGCGCTCGCGTCGTTCTAGAGAATGCGTATCATGGAAGCACGAAACGGAGGCATCGATGTGCTACTCGGCTCAAATTCAGGCTGACTACCGGATATTCGTTCGCAGCTTTGGCGCCTTGATGGATATCCATGAATTTGCGCGCCTATTCTTCGAGCGATGGAGGACGCGTTCGCTGAGCCGCAAACTGACGCCGAAGGCGCCATCAAGACCCTTATCGACAAGTTCAACGCGGAACAGACTTCCAAGCTCGAACAGGACCTTTTCGCGCAGAGAAAGAGGCTAGCAGAGGCGGAACGGTCGCTTCAGACGAAGCTGACCAAAGCCGCGACCGAGAGCAAGCGCATCGCGACCGACAAGATTGAATGGACGCTCGGTCGGCTCGACGACATTCGGCGAACCGAGCCGAAGTCGCGCGATTCACGCACTTTCCCCGGTCACTACGCGCCAGTCACGATTATCGAAAATGGCCAGCACGTCATCAGGCCGATGCGCTACCAGTGTCGCATTGCTGGCAAGCCAGCGTCACATGACGTCAAATACCAAGGGGGCTACAACGCGAGGCGTGACAATCTCGAAGGATTCTGGAAGCCGCTCTTTGGTTATCGACCGTCTCGTTCACGCGATTCTTATCCACGCACAACGCGCTGAAGCCGTCATAACCTGTTTCGAGAATCATCGATATGTTCTGTTCGAGCGTCCGCTCGAAACCGTCGGTATGACGGCGCTCCATTGCCCATAGGGACTGCAGTATCGCTAATCTTTGTGTCATGGCAATAAATCGAGAATTTCTTTGGGCGGAGAACGCATTTCCTGTATGGGGTGCAGGTGGTCGGAGGTTCAAATCCTCTCGCCCCGACCAAATATCTCCTTGATTCGATTCGAGAATCAAGAAAATCAATGGCCTAGAGCAGGGTGTGGCCGGTGACACACTCACTTGACACGCTCTGCCCGCCATGACAAAACCATCTCGTACCACGCGGCAAGATCTACTACTTCCGCCGCAAAATTCCCGTTGATCTTTGTGCGCATTTTGCCAAAACCCAAATCATGTTTTCGCTCAAAACGCGTGACCACGCAGAAGCGAAACGCCTGCTAGCCGTGAATCCGGTGCGCACGGACGAGCAATTTGCAGCAGCGCGGCGCGCTAGGGCATCCGCCAAGACCGACACTTGGACCGAGCAAATGGCGGCCATGTCGCGCGAAGATGCGTATCCCGACGAGATAGAAGCGGAACTGGATCGCGAGAACGAAGCAAACCCGGAGTATTTCGACGGGCTGGCTCGTGCGAGGCAACAAGTCGCCGCCGATGCAGATGCGATTCTCAATGCGTATGGGCTGCCGACTATCAGCCAGCTAGATGCGCTGCGGGCGGCCGGAGGATTCCACCCCGGCGATCTACCGACACCGGAGCAAGCCGCACGCGTAACGGGGCTCGCGGTTGCGCCTAACGGCGGCACTGTTTCTCGTAAAGATGCATCCGCAACTAATGCGGCGGCAAATTTTCTGCGAGATGTTGTCCCGTCTTGGAAAGCGCGCAACACCCCGAAGCAAAGCTCTATAGGCCGCGCAGAAAAGGCTATAAACCTTTTCGAACAAGCGGTGGGTGTCGTTCCCTTGGGTGAACTCCGGAAGGCCCACGGGGTCGCTTTCGTACACTTCCTGCTCGATGGAGAGGCGCGGGGATTCGGGCGCAAGACGGCAAAGAATCCCGCACTGCGTTTTCGCATGTAACCCGACAGGAGTTCCGCGTACAGTTCCCTCCCGCGGTAAATCGTATGCTTCCAAAGCTTGGTTCCCGTCGGAGACATCAGTCAAAACACTCACCTCAATTTCGGTCATGATCTCCTAAAGCAGATCACACTTTCATGGTCGGGCTTTCCGTGCCAGGCGGGAATACACACCAAGATCCGTCATCGTGTCTGAAGAAAAAAATCGCCAGCAGACCGCTCGAATGTAATGCTTCGACGCACACATAGCGTCTCTGACTCGTACCCATGCGACTAAACCGAGTGACGTGAGCCGGCCTCGTCGGAGTGGGCGCCAGCCACTTTTCGACCAGCAAGCGCAGGGATCTCTGACCGGTGTTCATCGTCTTCTCCTTCGACCTCTTTCCTGTCGCGCAATGGTGAGCGCTTTGCTGCTATGAGACCGAGCGCGCAATCAACATGCGCTCGCCTTGGCCCAGTCAAACGCATGGGCCATGCCATCATCGCTGCTGCGATATCAAGTCATTGATTTTATGCATTTTTCTGTATGTTTTATGGCGCTTGAACGGGTGCCAGTTGCGCAAAGCGTTCGATTTCCGGACGGTGCTGTATTTCAGGGATAGAATTCAGATGGAGGTCCGCGCCTGTATGGTGACCGCGTCGTGATTGATCGCTGATGGGCAGCGGCGCGGCGTAGAGTCGTGCCTTGGCGCTCGCGACGCGCGCTGGGGCGGCGGCCTATCGACTGAGGCAATCGCGCGTCCCTGGCAAAAAAAAAGAAAACGCCTTATGGCAAGGCGATCCCTCTGATCGGGTGAGGTACTCTGCTCACACGGAGACAGCATGAAAGAGACAGGCACGCCAATGGACTGGTTTTCAAGTCCCGATCGGGACACCAGCGTCATGGCGGCGTGGGAGCGTTTGATTCAAGGTGACAAGCGGCCCTCGGGTGCCCTCCGTGGCGTCGTTGACGATTCCTGGCATCGTTGCCTTGATGGCCGCGTGGCTCCTGATGCGGCAGGCGCCCCACTGCCGCTTGAAGAAGGGGCTCTGTTCGATTTGCGCGTCAGGAACGACCGCTTGATGCATGCAAGCGTGCCGCTTATCCAGGAGACACGTGAGTTCCTTTCGCAGACGGGGACCATTCTGCTGCTCGCGGATCCGGACGGCATGATCCTCGAACTAGCCGGCGACGCGCGCATCGTTGAACCCGCCAGCGAGGTCCGGTTGATACCTGGTTGTAACTGGACTGAGCTCAGTTGCGGCACCAACGCGATCGGCACCGCCCTCGCTTTGCGGCAACCGGTCCAGATCCATGGTTCGGAGCATTTCTGCGCGGGTATCAAGCAGTGGACTTGCTCTGCTACGGTGATCCGCGACCCGCTTGACGGCACCGTACTCGGCGTACTTGATGTCTCGGGCCTTGCGCAAACCTACAGCCAGCACAGCCTGGCGTTTATCGTCTCGATGGCCGGGCGTATCGAGAGCCGGCTTGGGAAGTTCGCAATGGAGCGCCGTCTGCACCTGATGGAGCGTTGCATGGCTTACTGCTCCGGTCATACAGACGGCGTCGTCGTGGTGGACGAGTCCGGACGTCTCGTCAGAGCCTACCCGGAGGCCTCAGCCGCCTTTGCGCGGCTTGGCGTTCCAGGCGCACTGGACAACGCTTTTCCGATCCCGGACATCGCCAGGATTGCCGGTGGCTCCATGTCGCCGCAATCACCGGCGTGGTTGCGCCTCGCACGGATTGAACGCGTTGCTGAAGGCGCCGACACGCTCGGCTTCATGTTGATTGCGCCGGCTGCCAGTCGGCGCGCCGCTTCGTTATCCGAAGCGATGCCGGTCGCCGAACCCAAGCCTGCCGCGGCGTTCTCTCGCATTGTCGGCGCGGGGTCTGCACTGCGGGCGGCTATCCAGAAGGCGCAGCAGCTGGCTAAAGCCTCGGTCCCCGTGCTGCTGCTGGGTGAAACCGGCGTTGGCAAGGAGTTGTTCGCGCAAGGCATTCACCAGGCCAGCTCGAGGGCAGACGGTCCCTTCGTCGCGCTGAACTGCGGTGGCTTGTCGCGCGATTTATTGAGCAGTGAGCTGTTTGGTTATGCCGAAGGCGCATTTACCGGCGCACGTAAGTCCGGCATGACAGGGAAAATCGAAGCGGCGAATCACGGCACGCTGTTCCTCGATGAGATCGGCGAAATGCCACTCGACATCCAGCCGCATTTGCTACGTGTGCTGGAGGGAGGGGAGATCTACCGGTTGGGCGACAACGCGCCTCGCAAGGTCGACTTCCGTCTGATCGCCGCCACGCATCGCGATCTGCGCGCAGACGTCGCTGACGGTAGATTCCGCATGGATCTGTATTACCGGCTGGCCGTCACGAACATCTCGATACCGCCGCTGCGCGAACGGAAGACGGATTTGCCCGAGATGATCGAACACTGGTTGAGTGTCTCGCGCGAGCGGTACGGCGTAACCCATGCCGTCTTCGACGACGTGGCGTATGGATGCCTGCTGAACTACATTTGGCCAGGTAACGTCCGCGAGATGCGAAATGCGATCGAGGGCGCGGTACTCATGGCCCGCGACGGAATCATGACAGTCGCCGAGCTGCCGCCCGAAATCGGTGCTTTGGCCATTTCTCCTGGGGGTATTCGAGAGACGGCGTCCTCTGGGATGTCTGCGCTTGCGCGCCAAAAGATCCGTTCGCTGGAAATGGCGGAAGCAGAGTCGATTCGCTTTGCGATCCAGCAATGCCAGGGCAACCTGACCGAGGCGGCCGCGCAGCTCGGCATAGCAAAAAGCACGCTGTATCAGAAGATCCGGAAGTACGCCTTGGTGCGTGACCTGGGGGTCACCCGGCGCGCGAGTCGATGACGTTGAATTCGGTCTACTGGTTCTTGCACGTCACGCTCCCCGTCAGACTTGCGTTCGAATTCCGCTCTCCAAACGGCCGACCGTTCAGGAACCGGTCGTTGTGCGACGGTCTCGTCCACCGCGAGCATGCCGGTAGTTTCCCGCAAAGCCATTCCATTCAATAGTTTGCCGACAAGACGCCGATTCGGCAGTCAGTGGCATATCCCTTGCCTTTAGCTCCTCCGAAGCGAATCGCAATAACCGCTTCGCATCGCGCCTCCCCGTCGAGGCGATGTTCAATCAAGGAGAGCTGGAGACACTAATGGAACAGCAACTTTCACACGTCCAGGTACTGGGCATCGATGCCGGCGGCACGATGACCGATACCTTCTTCGTGCGCTCGGATGGACGTTTTGTGGTTGGTAAGGCCCAAAGCAATCCCGCAGACGAGTCGTTGGCGATTCTGGAGTCGTCGCATGATGCGCTGGCCCAGTGGGGCCGTGAGGTCGATGAGGTGTATCCCGAACTGGTCACATGCGTCTATTCCGGTACGGCGATGCTTAATCGCGTGGTTCAGCGCAAGGGTTTGGATGTCGGACTCATCTGCAATCGAGGCTTCGAACAGATTCACTCCATGGGACGGGCCATCCAGAGTTATCTCGGCTACGCGCTGGAAGAACGGATTCACCTCAACACCCATCGCTACGACGAACCGCTGGTCCCGCTTTCGCGCACCCGGGGGGTGACAGAACGCACCGATGTTCAGGGTGAAATCGTGATCCCCCTGCGCGAAGACGAAGTGCGCAAGGCGACGCGCGAGCTCGTGAACGCCGGATCGAAGGCGATTGCAATCTGTCTGCTGCAGTCCCACAAGAATGAGTCGAGCGAAAAGCGCGCTCGCGATGTCTGCCGCGATGAACTGAAGAAAATCGGCGTGGACATGCCGGTCTTCGCGTCCGTCGACTACTACCCGTCGCGCAAGGAAAGCCACCGGACGAACACTACCATTCTCGAAGCCTACGCGGCTGAACCGTCACGGCAGACACTGAAGAAGGTCAGCGACCGTTTCAGGAAGCACGGCGCGAAGTTCGATCTGCGGGTGATGGCCACACACGGCGGGACGATCAGCTGGAAGGCCAAAGAGCTCGCCCGCACGATTGTCTCCGGTCCGATCGGGGGAGTGATCGGCTCGCGGCTGCTTGGCGAAAGACTGGGCTACGAGAACATCGCATGCAGCGATATCGGCGGGACCAGTTTCGACATGGCGCTGATCACCAAGGGCAACTTTGCGATTGCCTCCGATCCGGACATGGCCCGTCTCGTGCTGTCCCTGCCGTTGGTAGCGATGGATTCGGTGGGCGCGGGTGCCGGCAGCTTTGTACGGCTCGATCCCTATAGCGGTTCCATCAAGCTCGGGCCCGATAGCGCGGGTTATCGCGTGGGTACATGCTGGCCGGAAAGCGGACTCGATACGGTATCGGTGTCCGACTGCCATGTGGTGCTTGGTTATCTGAACCCCCACAACTTCCTCGGCGGCGCGATCAAGCTCGACGTCGAGCGGGCACGGCAACACATCAAGGCACAGATCGCCGATCCGCTTGGCCTCTCGGTGGAGGATGCCGCTGCAGGCGTGATCGAACTGCTCGATCTGAGCCTGCACGAATACCTGCGCGCCAACATCAGCGCGAAGGGTTACAACCCCACCGAGTTCGTGTGCTTCTCGTACGGCGGGGCTGGACCTGTGCATACCTACGGATATACGGAAGGCCTGGGCTTCAAGGACGTGATCGTCCCTGCATGGGCCGCCGGATTCTCTGCGTTCGGCTGCGCATGCGCCGACTTCGAGTACCGCTACGACAAGAGCGTGGATATCGCGGTCGCGCCGGACGCGCCCGACGAACAGAAAGCGGCGGCCTGCTCGGTCATCCAGGAAGCGTGGAAGGAATTGGCCGACAAGGTCGTCGAGGAGTTCGTCATCAACGGCTTCAAGCTGGAAGACATCACCTTGCTGCCCGGCTACCGGATGCAATACATGGGACAACTGAACGACCTCGAGATTACTTCGCCAATCAGTGGTGCTGCCTCCGCCGCTGACTGGAAGAAGATTACCGACGCGTTCGAGGAGACCTACTCGCGAGTGTACGCAAGTTCCGCCCGCTCACCGGAACTCGGCTTCAGTGCCACTGGCGCCATCATGCGCGGCCTTGTCGCCACGCAGAAGCCCGTACTGCCCGAGGATCCGGAGGCTGGCGCAACACCGCCCAAGTCTGCGTATCTCGGCAAGCGCCCGTTCTATCGCCACAAGACGTGGGTCGAAGCCGACATCTGGCAGATGGAGTCGCTCATGGCGGGCAACCATATCGTGGGGCCGGCCATCATCGAGTCCGCCTCCACCACCTTCGTCGTGCCTGATGGGTTCGAAACCACGCTCGACAAGCACCGTCTGTTCCATCTGCAAGAAGTGAAGTAAGGAGACGAAAATGAACCTCATGTCATCCAAGGAAGTCGGCCATCCCGAACTGCTCGCCAACGGCAAGACCCTGAAAGCATACCGCGCCGAGATCATGGAGCGCACCAGCAAGACGGGCCATTACAACGGGCTCGCCCGGCTCGAGTTGCGCGAGAAGGACCCGATCGGCTACGAGAAGCTGTTCTCCAAGATCCGCGGCGGTCTGGTGCATGCTCGCGAAACCGCGAAGAAGATCGCTGCTTCGCCGATCGTCGAGCAGGAAGGGGAACTATGCTTCACGCTGTACAACGCGGTCGGCGACTGCGTGCTGACTTCGACCGGCATCATCATCCACGTCGGCACGATGGGCGCCGCGATCAAGTACATGATCGAGAACAATTGGGAGGACAACCCGGGCATCAATCCCGGGGACATGTTCACCAATAACGATTGCTCGATCGGCAACGTTCACCCTTGCGATATTGCGACGATCGTGCCGATTTTCTGGGCCGGCAAGCTCATCGGCTGGGTAGGCGGGGTGACGCATGTGATCGACACCGGTGCGGTGACGCCGGGTTCCATGTCGACGGGTCAGGTCCAACGCTTCGGCGATGGCTACCAGATCACCTGCCGCAAGACCGGCGTAAACGACCAGCCGCTGCGCGACTGGCTGCACGAAAGCCAGCGTTCGGTGCGCACGCCGAAATACTGGATCCTCGACGAGCGCACCCGGATCGCCGGTTGTCACATGATCCGCGACATGGTCGAAGAGATCATAGCCACCGAGGGGCTGGAAGCCTACGAGAAGTTCAGCTATGAGGTCATCGAAGAGGGCCGTCGTGGCTTGCAAAGCCGCATCAAGGCAATGACGCTGCCGGGCAAATACCGGAAGGTCGCATTTGTGGATGTGCCCTACGCCCACGAAGATATCCAGACGCCCTCGGCCTTTGCCAAGATCGACACCATCATGCACTCGCCGGTCGAAATGACGATCAGGGCCGACGCCACATGGCGGCTCGATTTCGAAGGCGCGAGCCGCTGGGGATGGCACACCTATAACGCCCACCACGTGGCGTTCACGAGTGGCATCTGGGTCATGATGACCCAGACCCTGGTGCCGACACAGCGCATCAACGACGGCGCCTACTTCGGCACGGAGTTCCGCCTGCCGAAGGGCACATGGATGAACCCGGACGATCGCCGCACCGGGCACGCCTATGCATGGCACTTCCTGGTATCGGGGTGGAGTGCCATGTGGCGGGGGCTCGGCCAGGCGTACTTCAGCCGTGGCTATCTGGAAGAAGTCAACGCCGGCAACGCCAATACATCGAACTGGCTGCAAGGCGGCGGCATCAACCAGGACGGTGAGGTGCACGCGGTCAACAGCTTCGAGGCCTCTTCGTGTGGCACGGGCGCCGGCGCCATCAGGGACGGTCTCAATCACGCCGCCGCGATCTGGAACCCGGAAGGCGACATGGGCGACATCGAGATCTGGGAGATGGCCGAACCGTTGCTTTATCTCGGGCGCAACGTCAAAGCCAATTCCGGTGGCTATGGCAAGTACCGCGGCGGGTGTGGCTTCGAAACGCTGCGCATGGTCTGGAAGGCCCAGGACTGGACCATGTTCTTCATGGGCAATGGCTACATGAACAGTGACTGGGGGTTCATGGGCGGCTATCCGTCTGCCACCGGCTACCGGTTCGAGGCGCACAAGACGGGCCTGAAGGAGCGAATCGCGCAGGGACTCTCGCTGCCCCTCGGCGGCGACACGAATCCCGACGAACCGGACTACGAGCGGCATATCGACGCGACTTCCAAGGTCAAGCGCGACAAGCAATGCATGACGACGGAGGATTGCTACGAGAACCATGACTTGTACCTCAATTACCTGCGCGGAGGTCCGGGCTTTGGTGATCCACTCGATCGGGAGATAGAAGCCATTGCAAAAGACCTCAACAACGGTTTTCTGCTCCCGGAGTTTGCCGAGAAGGTATATGGCGCGGTGTTGTCGCAGGACGCAACGGGGATCTGGACGGTCAATGCGCAACAGACGCTGAAGCGCCGTGGCGAAATCCGCAAGGAGCGGCTTGCCCGCTCGTTGCCGACGCGGGAATGGATGAAGGAAGAGCGTGAACGCGTCCTCACCAAACATGCATCGCGCCCGGTACGTCACATGTTCGCGACCAGCTTCGGGTTGTCGCAGAAATTCCTCAACGACTTCCGGAAGTTCTGGGACCTGCCTGCCGACTGGAACATGACCGAGGCAGAACTGGATGTGCCGTCCTACGGCTCGAAATACCGGATGGATCTCTCGTTGCTGCCCGACGTGACCACGGTGGTTCAGGTCGAAGAGTAATCCATGCCGGTATCGATATCGAAGCAAATCAAGGAGTAGCGAAATGTCTGCTTACACGAAGGAACAGGTCGGCAATCTGGTCGATGGACGACTCGACTGGGATACGACCGTACGCATGTTGTCCATGCCGAAGGATCATGAGCGCTTTAGCCAGTATCTCGAAGTGTTGCAGGGGAAAGTCTCGTGGCCCGACAAGATAGTCTTGCCGCTTGGACCACACCTGCATATCGTGCAGGCCGCGAAGAGCAAACACTGGCTGGTCAAATGCGACTGCGGCCATGAGTTCTGCGACTACCGCGAAAACTGGAAACTGTATGCCAATGTCTATGTGCGCGACACAGAGGAGGCCATGCTCGAAGTCTATCCGAAGCTCATGGCGCCGGACACCCAGTGGCAGGTCTACCGCGAGTATTACTGTCCGAGTTGCGCAACCATGCACGACGTCGAAGCGCCGACGCCGTGGTATCCGGTGATTCACGATTTCGAGCCGGACATTGAGGCGTTCTACAAGGACTGGCTGCAGTTGCCGGTTCCCGAGCGCGCTGACTAGCGCATGGCTCAGGGCGCAGTTGTCTCGCGCCCGGTACTCCCCCGCGGGCGGCGCCATTCCATGGAATGGCGCCGCCGCTGTGTGGCTTTCTCACAGCCCGCACGTTGTTTGATGCGCCGCAACGAGTGGACTCTGCCCGCCTGCGAGCGGCTCAATCTGACCATTCGAAAATCGAACGGTCCCGTGGAGCCATGGTCCGGAAATCAAACGTTCGGCGGTGCGCTGAGCTTCCTCTTTCGGCGTTCTCGCGATGGCATCGATCTTGCCCATCTTCTGGCACGAGTCGGCCGCATCCGTCATGTTGCGGTGCGGTATAAGGCGGCGTGAAGAAGGAGACAAGTAATGGATATGCCGGATGCCACGCAGATGTTCTCAAACCCTGGCGACGAAGCGTTTGTCATGGCCGCCTGGGAACGGTTTCTGAGCGGCGGAGAAGCACCGCACAGTGTTGTGCGGCACCTCGTTGACACATCATGGCAGCGCTGCCTCGATTGGCAAGTGGATCCCACGCTGGGCCATGCGCCGCCGCCGCTGGACGAACATCTACTGTATTCGTTGCAACGCAGTCACCGCGATCTAGTCGAGGCGAGTGCTCCAGTGATGGCGGATGCACGCGACTTTCTTGCGCAAACCGAAACGGTCATGGCGCTTGCCGAGCCGGCCGGCACCATCCTGAATCTCGAGGGGGACCCAGCTACTATTGCTTCCGCGCGAGGGATTCAGCTGCTGCCCGGCGCGTCCTGGAACGAAATGATCTGTGGCACCAATGCGATTGGCACGGCGATCGAGGTCGGCCAGCCCGTGCAGATCCATTCTGCCGAACACTTCTGCGCCGGCATCAAGCGCTGGACCTGCTCGGCCAATGCGATCCGCGACCCGCGCGACGGTACGATTATCGGCGTCATCGACGTGTCCGGCCTGTCCGAATCCTACAACCGTCACAGCCTGGCGCTGGTCGTCACGGCAGCCAGCCGGATCGAGAGTCGTCTGGCTGCGCGGACCATGGAGCTTCGCTACCGGTTGCTGGATCGCTGCATGAGGCGCCTCGCGATGCTTGCGTCGGACGGCGCCGTGGTGTTCGACCATGGCGGCTATCCGATCAAGGTCAATGAGCACGCCGAAGCTGCGATCGCGGCAGCCGGCGGTGATCTTTCGCTCGCACGGCCAAAACGGATTCTGGCGCTTGCCGCCGACTCTGCGCTTACCAATGTGACGACGGATCTCCCCCACTGGATTCAGCCTGACTGGATCGAGCCGGTGATCGACGATGGCAGGCGCATCGGTAGCTTGCTGATCGTGCCGTTCGCACAACGTCACAGCACTGCGCGCAGGGTCAGCAGCGCATCCGGTCGCGGCGCCGAGGGTGGATCGACGGCCGGCTTCGAACGCATCCAGGGCGAAGCTCCGGCATTGCTCGATGCCGTGGACAAGGCCCGCCAGATAGCACGTTCACATGCACCAGTTGTGTTGCTCGGCGAGACTGGCGTGGGTAAGGAATTGTTTGCCAAGGGAATCCATCACGCGAGCCAGGCGAAGGAGGGGCCTTTTATTGCACTCAACTGCGGGGGCCTGTCACGCGAACTACTCGCCAGTGAACTATTCGGCTATGGTGATGGCGCCTTCACCGGTGCACGCCGAGGGGGCGCGCTTGGCAAGATCGAAGCAGCCAATGGCGGAACCTTGTTTCTCGACGAAATCGGCGAAATGCCGGTAGATCTGCAGCCACATTTCCTGCGCGTGCTGGAACAGGGGGAGATTTATCGGCTCGGCGAAAACGCCCCGAGGAAGGTGACCTTTCGTCTCGTTGCGGCGACCAATCGCGACTTGAGAAAGGAGGTCTCAGAAGGGCGCTTTCGAATGGACTTCTTCTATCGCGTCGCGGTGACCAGTATCCGTATTCCGCCGCTGCGCGACCGGCCGGGGGACATTCGCCGCCTCACGGAGTATCTGGTCCGGAAGTTTGCGACGGAGCTTGGCCGGGCTTGCCCGGCGGTGGACGATGAAGTGGTTGTGGCGCTCTGTGCGTATTCATGGCCGGGGAACGTCCGGGAGCTTCATAACGTGGTGGAAAGTATGATTCTTACGGCAGGCTCAGAGGTCCTTACGCTCGCTGATCTGCCACCGGAGCTGCGCGAGAGAGACGAGCCGATCCGCGCCGGTTGCGATGAGCCTTTCTCCCCCGGCGGCTCGGGCACGATGGAAGCGTCGGAGCAGGGGGCAATTCGCAGCGCGATCGCCATCTCTCGCGGAAACCTGACCTCGGCAGCAAAGCAGTTGGGTATTGCGAAGAGCACGCTGTACCAGAAGCTCAGGAAATATGGCCTGGATCGAACGCTAGTTGAAATCCGGGACCAGGGCCGTTAGGAGGTCCGGCCGCATGGCCGACGGGCGAAGCTGGCTTCGTAAAGCACCCCGGCGCTTCGAGAGTGGATCGCTGCGCGCGGCTTGCAAACGCGAGAAGAGCTTAACGATGCCAAGCGCGAATCTCTATTCGCTCGTCGACACCTGTAAGGCCAAAGCATCGACCCGTATCTGTACTTGTCCTGGCTATTCCAGCGTCTCCTACTCGCGACGAGCGCCGACGATTACCCGGTACTCGTGCCTTGGAATACCCCCGACATGGGCCACTGATAAAATACCCAACGTCAGGCGCTCTTCGATATGAACTCGTGAAGAATGCTTGCTGTTTCAGTTGGGAGTTCTTCCGGGAAGAAATGCCCACCATCAATGGCGTGACCTTGAACCGTGTGCGCAAACTTTCGCCATAGTTCAAGAGGTCCACCGTGCTCCTGGTACCAAGACTCAATGCCTCCATGTTTGCTCCATACGACTAGCAAAGGGCACATGATCTTTTTGCCGGAAGCGATATCACTACGATCATGTTCACGATCGATAGTTGCCGCTGCTCGATACTCTTCACAAATCGCATGGACCCGCACTGGGTCGCGTAAAGCGTCGACATATGCTTCTCGTACCTCCTGCGAAAATGTTTCGCCCTTTGTCCCCCAGCAATCCAGAGCATCGTTCACGACAGCTTCAGGCGCGGCTGAAATGAGCCGCTCCGGAAGCGGCGATGGTTGTGACAGCAGCGACCACGGCCAAAACGATAAGGCGAATCTTGCATCTGCGTTATCCCACATCACCTCGGTCGGCAATATATCGAACGCTGCAAAATGGAGGATCTGATCAGGGAAATCGAGCGCCATTCTGTGTCCAACCCGTGCGCCTCGATCATGCCCGGCAACTGAGAAGTGATCGTGCCCGATCTGCCGCATCACGTTGATCATATCGCGAGCCAAGGCTCGCTTGCTGTACGGCTCATGGTTGAAAGACGAGTTCGGGCAACCACTATTACCGTAACCACGAAGGTCTGGACAAACGATTGTGTATTGTTTGGCCAACAGTGATGCAACCTCCCTCCACATCAGATGTGTCTCAGGAAAGCCATGAAGAAGTAGTAATGGAACTCCAGATCCCGAGGTCCGTAAAAAAATCTTTGATTCACCAGTATCGACGGTAACGGCTTCGAATCCATCAAACATGGCGAGGCCCTTCGAGAGATATAAACATTATCGTTATGGTGCAATCCCTGGCGGCAGTCGTTTAACGGTAACCGGTTTCCCGCGTCGCCTGGTTCGCCCAGCGGAGAAACGACGCGCGATACTGATGCCTGAAATCGCGTAGTTCGTCACTGATCTGAATCGCGTCCCGCTGGAATTTCGAAATCCGCGGGGTGCGAGGCGAGGTGACATGCTGTCGTTCAGTTTTTGGAGCGGTAGGGGCTCACGGGGCGCTTGGCCTGGCCAATCCGTGAACCTTCATCGCGTTCTGTCGCTGACGCAGCGCCAAAAATCGCGAGCACCGTCTTGTCGGCCGTCGACGCGACATAGAGCACGTCGCGGTGCGAAAGGCGCGCAACACTGTGGTGCCGTCTGTCCTGAGCATTCAACTCACGACCGAGCCGCATTGCTACCCCGCAGCGGCGTGCTGACTCGAAAGGCCTTCCAGTATCTTGCCCGGCAAAATGGGCAGGTCGCGCACACGCAAGCCAATGGCGTCGTAGACGGCTGCGGCCACTGCGGCATCCACGCCGGTCGCGCCGAGTTCTCCGATGCCGCGGGTACCGATCGCACTTGCATGCGGATCATACTCACTGACGAAGTGGATCTTGATATCGAGCGGAATGTCCGCATTCACCGGGACCGCCACGTTCGACAGATTCTTCGCGAGCCAGCCACCGGTATTTGGCTCCTGCACGCTTTCTTCCATCGTCGCCTTGCCCCAACCCCAGATGATCGCGCCCGTCATCTGGCTTCGCGCCGTTTTCGGATTGATAATCCGGCCCGCGGAATAGGCACCCACCGCCCGGCGCAAGCGCACGAGGCCAAGCTCGGGATCGACGCCTACTTCGACAAAGATCGCACCCCACGTCCGCATCGCGTATGGCGTACCGTCGCCGTCCGCGCTGAAGCCGGCGCCACCCGGAAGCGTGAACGCACCGTCCGCGACCATCTCCGGTAGATTGGCCCTCCGCAGGCTCGCGCAAACGTCTTTCCCGCCGAGCGCATCGAGCTTCGCGTTTATTTCCCGGCAAGCCAGTGCGATCGCGCTTCCCGTACTGCCCGTGGCGCTCGATCCATAGACGGGACTCGCCGGGTGAAGGTTGGTATCGCCCCACACAATCGACACGTTCTCCATCGGCAAGCCCAGCTCTTCGGCCGCGATCTGGCAAAAGACCGTCTGCGTGCCGGTGCCGATATCGTGCGTGTTCGCCTCGATCAGCGCCGTGCCGTCGGACCTCAGGCGCACGCGCGCGCCGCCGGGAAAGCGGAAATTGCCCATCGAGCTCGTCGCCATCCCATGTCCGATGCGCCACGCTCCGTCTCGTCGTGCCGTCTCGCCGCGCGTGCGCCAGCCATAAAGGCGCGCACCTTCCTCATACGCGTCGCGAAGCTTTTTTGACGACCAAGGCTTGTTCGTATGCGGATCGACCTCGGCGTAGTTCGCCAGTCGTAGATCGAGCGGATCGATCTTCAGCGCCACGGCGAGTTCGTCCATCGCGCTTTCGAGCGCCCATAGCCCCGGACCTTCCACCGGCGCGCGCATTGGCGTGGGCACGTTGATGTTGCGCCGCTCCAGCCACTGCTTAGTGCGAATGGCGGGCGACGCATAAAGCGTCTTGCTTGCTTCGCTTGCGGGCTCCAGATGCGTGTCCGCAATCGCGCTCGAATTGACGATTTCGTGATCGATGGCGCTGAGCCGGCCGTCGGCCGTTGCCGCAAGCTTGATGTCCTGTTTCATCCACGGCTGATAGCCGACGCAGACGAACTGATCGTGACGCCGCAGATGAAGCTTCACGGGCCGCCCCGCGACGCGTGCCGCGGCGGCGGCAAGAATCTGGTGCGGCCACACATATCCCTTCGAGCCGAACCCGCCGCCCGTGTGCGGTGCGATCACGTGAATGTCGTCCGGCCTCATGCCGAGTGCCGCGGCTACGACAAGCGGCACATTCTCGCTCGCCTGAACCGCATCCCACAGCGTGAGCTTGCCGTGCTCGAATCGCGCAACGGTGCCCGATGTCTCCATCGCATTGTGGTGACGCGCGGCTTGAATATACGTCGCCGCCACGCTTGCCTGTGCGGTTCCGAGAATCGCATCGACGTCGCCCATCTCCAGATCGTCGCCGAGCATGCGTGGCTCGGGCGGCGGCTCGCGCGGCGCGGCGCCGGGAAGGATGGGGTCCTCGCGCTCGCAACGCACAAGCACGGCATCGCGGCCGGCTTCCGCCGCCTCGATGGATTCCGCAAGCACGATTGCGACCGGCTCGCCTTCGTACCGAATCGCGTCGTTTTGCAACGGCAGTGCGAGCACCGCCGCAGGCGGCTGAACCGCACCGAATCGCGGCATATCGTGCGCGGTAAGCACCCGCACCACACCCGGTAAGGTAAGTGCCGCGGTGGCATCCACGTCGATCAGCCGGCCCGACGCGACGGGCGCGCCGACCAGCGCCGCATGAAGCGTGCCGGGCGGCGTGTTGTCAGCCGCGAATTTCGCCTGTCCCGTGACCTTCGCCTGACCTTCCACGCGGGAGACCGCCGTGCCGATGCTCATGATCGCCCTGCTGCCGTCAGTAACGCACGCACCGCGGCATTGCGCGCCATCGTCACCTTGTAACCATTGTGAGCGAGCGGCCGGGCGTCGCTCATTGCCGCGTCGACAATCGGCGTGACCACTTCCTTGGTCGGCGCCTGCCCGGCCAGCGACACCTCCGCGGCTGGAAGGCGCCACGGGCGTTGCGCCACCGAGCCAAGTGCAATGCGCGCCGACACAATGCGATCCCGATCGAGCTCCACGGATGCGGCTGCCGAGACCAGCGCATATTCGTAGCTCGCGCGCTCGCGGACTTTTACGTAGGCGGATCGTGCGTCCGCGCGGATGGGTATGTGAAAGGAGACGATCACTTCGTCGGCAGCCAGTCTCGTCTCGAGGCGGGCGGCATCGCCGCCCATGCCGGCCGCTTCCTGCTGCGTCAGGTGGAACTCCGTCATCTTGATCATTCGAACGCCGTTCGGCCCGATGACCTCAGCTGTCGCATCCAGACAAGCCAGTGCCACAGCCGGATCGGACGGTTGAATCGCGACGCATGCATCGGTCCAGCCAAAGATTGCATGCCGTTCGTTGATGCCATTGCGCGCGGGGCAGCCCGACCCGGGATTGCGCTTGTTGCAGCCCCATGGCAACGGCGCTTCCGAACGAAAATAAGCGCATCGCGTCTTTTGCATCACATTGCCGCCGAGCGTCGCGCGGTTGCGCACCTGCGCCGAGGCGGCGAGCAGACAGGCTTGAGCCAGCGCGCTCGCGTGGGCGCCGACGAGCGCGTCTTCACCGATCACGTTCAGGTCCGTCAGCGCGCCGATCACCAGATCGTCACGCTCGCGCACAATACGAACGAGACCTGTGAGTCCACCGACATCGATGACGCGATCGGGCGCTGCGATGCCGAGCCGCATCCAGTTGAGCAGCTCCGTACCGCCCGCGATGATCGCCACGTTGCCCGCCGCCAGCGACGCGACTACCTGCTGCGCGGTTGCGCCACGCGCGTATTCGAAGTTTTTCATCGTTCGTCCCCGGCCGCGCCGGCGGCATCGAGCACGGCCGCAGCGATCTGCGGATAGCAAGAGCAGCGGCACAGATTGCCGCTCATCCATTCGCGAACGCTCGCCTCATCGGTCGCGTGCCCTTCAGCGATGCAGGCGACCGCGGAGACGATTTGCCCAGGCGTGCAATAGCCGCACTGAAAGGCATCGTGCTCGATAAATGCCTGCTGTACCGGATGCAGCGTCCCGTCGGAGGCGGCCAGACCTTCGACAGTCGTGACCTCGCAGCCGTCGCATTGCACGACGAGCGTCAGACAGCTGTTCATCCGCTTGCCGTCGACCAGCACGGTGCAGGTGCCGCATGCGCCTTCATTACAGCCCTTCTTGGCGCCGCTGAGACCCGACTCTTCGCGCAACCAGTCCAGCAGCGTGACGCGCGGGTTCACCGTCGCGGCCCGCGGCTGGCCGTTCACACGCATCGCCACCGTGACGCTGCTTGACCAATGCAGCCCGGCGTCTCCATTTGGACCTGATTGCTCCCCGAAAGTAGCGTCGTCCATTCCCAATTCCTTGCCGGTTTCAACAATCACTCTGCTTGTATATAGACCATATGGAGTCGATATCAAGGGACGATATCCCTCCTGCTTCCGCACCGTCTCCCAAGAATCGATCCGGCTGGCACTGCAACGGCGAGCTGCTCGCATGCACTCGCTCGACGCTTGCAAGCGGGCCAGGATTAGGTGAGCCGATTTCGACCTGATGCTGATTGAGGCCCCAGGTCCCAGGTCCTAGTGTTCCGTCCCAGAAATAACTTTGCATAGCCGAGCCACTTTCTGCAGAATTGAATCGGCAGTCGCGGTCCATACGAACGGCCGGCCGTGTTGGTTGTACTGCTCGATATACCGCTCGATGCTGGTAACGAGTTGGCGCACGTTCTTGAACGACCCTCGACGAATCGCCTGCTGCGTAATCAGGCCAAACCAGCGTTCAACCTGGTTCAGCCAGCTTGAGTAGGTCAGCGTGAAGTGCATGTGGTAGCGCGTATGCCTGGTCAGCCACGCCCTGACCTTCGGATGCTTGTGTGTCGCGTAGTTGTCGACGATCAGATGCACATCGAGATCGGCAGGCACCGCCTGGTCCACATGCTTGAGAAACGCCAGGAATTCCTGATGTCGGTGGCGCGGCTTACATTGCGCAATGACTTCACCCGTCGCCGTATTGAGCGCGGCGAACAGAGTAGTGGTGCCATGCCGGACGTAATCATGCGTCACTCACTCGAGATAGCCCAGCCCCATCGGCAACATCGGCTGCGTACGCTCCAGCGCCTGGCACTGGCTCTTCTCATCGACGCACAGCACCAGGGCATTGGTCGGCGGGCTCAGGTACAGCCCGACAATATCGCGCACCTTCTCTACGAAGCAGGGATCGTTAGACAGCTTGAAGCTTTTTGAACGATGGGGCTGTACACCGAACAACGACAGGTATCGGGCCACCGAACTCTTCGAAATCCCTGTCTGCGCAGCAGCGGACCGCATGCTCCAGTGCGTCGCGCCGGCCGGCTTCTCATGCAGTATCCTCGCCAGCAGTTCCGCTACCGCTTCATCGTCATGCGTGCGAGGCCGGCCTGGGCGGGCTTCATCATGCAGGCCGGCAAGCCCCTGCGCGACAAACCGCTTCTTCCAGTGCGTGATCGCCGGCGGCGTCACTTCGCACTGCGTTGCAATTTCCTGACTCGTATGACCGTCAGCGGCCATCAAGACAATCTTTGCCCGGCGGACCAGAGAGTGAGGCAGTGAACGCGAGCGGCTCATTGACAGCAATTGTTCTCGCTCCAGCTCGGATACGACAACCTCGATTCCTTTGCGTCCCATGATCGCCTCCTACACACCGTGACTCGATCATAGAAATAATCTGGATTTATGCAAAGTTATTTCTGGGACGGAACACTAGCGCGGGGTTGGCAGGGCGGGTTCGCGCTTCGCGCGCCGCGGCGAGCCGGGTCGCTAACGTGTCCGTAATCATATGAGGGGATCGGCTGATGTACATCGATGCGCATTTTCACGTCTGGGATATCTCCCGCGGTGACTACGCATGGCTCACCCCCGAGTTGACCGCGATCTATCGCGACTTCGGCGTGGACGATTGGCAGCGTGAGTTCGGGCCACTCGGCGTCGGGGCTGGCATCGTCGTGCAGGCCGTGCCAACCGAGGCCGAAACATCGTTTTTGCTTGAATGTGCGGCATCTCGTCCCGATCTCGTCCCGATCTCGTCGCCGGTGTCGTCGGCTGGGTCGACTTCGAGCAACCCGACGCTGCGGAGCGTATCGCCGGATTGGCCGGGCATCCGCGGCTAGTGGGGCTGCGCCCGATGCTGCAGGATCTGCCCGATCCTGCGTGGATCCGCAAGCCGTTCGCGGATAGGGCGCTGACGGCGATGGCGCAGGCCAGGTTGACTTTCGATGCGCTGATTCGCCCTGCGCACTTACCGGCGATGCTTGACCTGATCGAGAGCCACCCCGAGCTGACCGTCGTTATCGACCACGCCGCCAAGCCGGTCATCTCGTCCACACGCGACCGTGATGCATGGATCAATGGGCTCGCGGCATTGGCGACGCATGCGTCGGTCTACTGCAAGCTCTCGGGGCTATGGAACGAAGCGGCGCCGGGCAGGCGTCTTTCTGAACTGGAACCTTGGGCGACGCACGTGCTCGATATGTTCGGCGTACAGCGCACCATTTGGAGTAGCGACTGGCCCGTTGTGCGCTGCGCGGGTTCCGGCCGAGCGTGGTTCGAATTCGCACTCGACCTGATCGCATCACATGGCGAAGACGCGGTGCGTCAGGTGTTGGGCGCCAACGCGCGACGTGCCTACCGCTTGGCACCTGCATCCAATGCAATCGAAACCGATGTGAGTCCTTATCGACGAAAGCGACAAGAAACTCTTCACGCATCAGCCACGAATCAACGCTGACCTTCGCGTCGGCGTCGACCGTCTTGATCGCATGTTCACTAGTGACAATGTCGTCAGAGCGAATTTCACTTTCACCGAGAATTCCATTTTCATTTATCCAGTAGGTAGCTGGAGCTGTTTGGAATCAGTGCGCCGTTACCCGCCGACCTGATGCACGCCCGTGCCGCGCCGCTGCCTGCCAGCGGGCCGCAAACCGCCAGCCTGTTCCAGGGCTGGCGTTACTCATCCCCACGGATCAGGGTTGGCGTTTGCCGCGGCCACCAGCGGGTTTGCCAGCCGGCTTACGTGAACCCGCAACTGGCTTGCCGGCGGGTTTGCTGCGTGGCTTTTGCACGCTGAATGGGCTACCGCTGGACAAGCTTGTACCTTTACCCGCGGCCACAGCGCGCTGCGCCGCAGGCTTGCGTTTGTTTTCTCCACTTTGCGGGCGCGGCTTTTTGCTGAGCCCCTGCAGGGCGCCCGGCGCAGCTTGCGGCATTTTCGGCTTCTTAGGCTTTTTGGGTTTCTTGATGATCTGGCCCGTCGCGCTAGTTTGCGGCACGCGGTGTTCGGCTTCAAAACCCGGCTCTTCTTCACGGGGCAGCGTTTGCCGGATCAGCGCTTCAATCGCGGCCAGTTGCGGCGCTTCATCGGCACACACAAGGGACACCGCCACGCCGCTGGCGCCCGCGCGGCCGGTACGGCCAATACGGTGCACATAGTCTTGCGCCACGATCGGCAGATCAACGTTGATCACCAGCGGCAGACTGTCGATATCCAGCCCGCGCGCAGCCACATCGGTGGCTACCAGCATATGTACTTCGCCCGTCTTGAAGCGCTCCAGCGCACGCAGGCGCGCGGGTTGTGGCTTGTCGCCGTGGATGGTGTCGACCGCATAGCCCGCGTCATCCAGCATCGCCGCCAGGTAATCCGCGCCATTGCGGGTTTTGACGAACACCAGCGCGTGCTTCCAGTTGTACTCAGCCACAAGGTGCATGAAGAGGTCAGGCTTGTTCCTTTTATCCACCGGCACCACCCACTGCTTGATCTTGCTGGCCGCGGCATTGGGCGGGCTGACGCTGATATTGACCGGGCCGCGCAGAATGCCCGCCGCCATGGCGCGGATATCATCGGTAAACGTGGCAGAGAACAGTAGGGTCTGGCGCTGAGCGGGCAAGGCAGCAAAGACGGCGTTGAGTTCGCGCTCAAAGCCTAGATCCAGCATGCGGTCGGCTTCATCCAGCACCAGCGTTTGTACCTGATCAAACTGCACTGCGTTCTGGCGATTGAGATCCAGCAAACGGCCCGGCGTGGCAACGAGCACATCCACGCCTTTACGCAACGTCATCATCTGCGGGTTGATACTCACACCGCCGTAGGCGGCCAGAAATCGTAAGTCGAGCCCTTTGCCGTAATCGATAAAGCTTTGCAGCACTTGTTCGGCCAGTTCACGCGTGGGCACCAGCACCAGAACGCGGGCGCGGTTGCTGGACACCGCCGGGCCGTGTTGCACCAGCCGTTGCAACAGCGGCAGCGCAAAACCCGCCGTTTTGCCAGTGCCGGTCTGTGCCGCAGCCATGACGTCCTTGCCACTGAGCACAGCAGGAATCGCCTTGACCTGCACCGGCGTAGGTGTCTGGTAATTGAGGTCCTTCACATTACGCAGCAAGAGATCGATCAGGCCAAGCGAGGCAAAAGACATGGGCGTATTCCGGGCTGAAACCGCAATTCTAGCGGTTAGAGTTGGGCGGCAATGGAGGAGTTAGACGCCCGAGCGTTTCGTGGCCACCGTCGGTCGATGAATGGCGGTCGGAATCCAGCGTGCGACGAATAAGTCCTATCGATCCGACGCGGTCGCCCGAAACCGACCCTCAACTGCCCGTCGCGCGGTTGTGGACAGTGTCCGCTCTGTGGTAGGCAAGCGGCCGCTCGTACACGAGACGGGGCAAAAGTGTACTAATCGTTAGCTCAGGAAATTCAGCGCACGGCCGCGGCTTCCATGGTGACAAAGAAGAAAAGCCCCCAGGCAGGCTGAAAGGCAGTCAACCGACGGCCTCCCGCTCGACCACACTGCCCGTCGCGCGCCGATCAGCCAGCCAATGCGACAGACGGTCAAACCACAGGTGCACGACCGGCGTCGTGAACAACGTCAGCATTTGCGAAACAATCAGTCCGCCGACAATCGCTATGCCGAGCGGCACGCGCAACTCCGCACCGGCGCCATGGCCGAGCGCGAGCGGCAGCGCGCCGAACAGCGCGGCGAGCGTCGTCATCATGATCGGACGGAAGCGCAGCACACAGGCCTGCCGGATCGCCTCGCGCGGCGACATGCCTTGTTCGCGCTCGGCCACCAGTGCGAAGTCGATCATCATGATCGCGTTCTTCTTCACGATACCGATCAGCAGGATGATGCCGATCATCCCCATGATCGACAGATCCTGCCCACATAGCATCAACGCGAGCAAGGCGCCCACGCCCGCCGAGGGCAGCGTCGAAATGATGGTGAGCGGATGAATCGCGCTTTCGTACAGGATGCCGAGAATCAGATAGACCACCACGAGCGCCGCGGCGATCAGATACGGTTCGCTGGCGAGCGACGCCTGGAACGCCTGCGCTGTGCCCTGGAAGGAGCCCGTCAGGCTATCGGGCTTGCCTGCCGCGACTTCGGCCTGGTGGATCGCCGTGACCGCATTGCCAAGCGACTGACCCGGCGCCAGATTGAACGAGATCGTCACGGCCGGGAACAAGCCCTGGTGATTCACCGAAATTGGCGACACGTTGTTCTCGATCCTGGCGAGCGTGTCGAGCGGCACCAGTTCGTTCGTGAGCGGCGAACGCACGTAGAGATGCGCCAGTGCATCCGTCGTCAATTGAAAGCGCGGGTCCACTTCTTCGACGACGTGGTACTGATTCAACTGCGTGAACAGCGTCGCAATCTGCCGCTGGCCGAATGCATCGTAAAGCGTGTCGTCGATGGCTTGCGCGGTGATGCCGAAGCGCGAGGCCGTACTGCGGTCGATCACGAGCGTCGCGCTGGTGGCGGCGGCCTGCTGGTCGGACGTGACGTCGGCCAGTTGCGGCAGCTTCGACAGGCGATCGGTCAGGACGCCCGCCCAGTGATTCAACTCATTGATGTCAGGGTCCTGCAACGTGTACTGATACTGCGCAGCGCTGATACGGCCGCCCACCTGAATATCCTGACGAACCTGCATCGACAGCGAAATGCCCATCACCTTTGCCAGCTGCGGCTTCAAACGGTTGAGCACCTGCGGGGCACTGTCCTTGCGCTGGCCGAATGCCTTCAGGTTGATCATGACGCGCCCCTGGCTCACGGTCGGATTCGGCCCCATCCAGTAGTAGACGTTATCGACCGCGGGATCGGCTTCGATGATATGGCCCAGTTGCTGCATCTTCTGCGACATCGAGCGGGGCGAGATATCCGGCGCGGCCTGCGCGACGCCCATGATCAGACCGGAGTCCTCCTGCGGGAAAAATCCCTTGGGGATCGCGACAAACAACGCGCCGGTCGCGACAATCGTCGCCACCGTGACAGCCAGCATCAGCTTCTGGCGGTCCAGCACCCAGTCGAGGCCACGTTCGTAGCGCCGCTCTACTGCGCTAAAGACGGCTTCGAGCCATGCTTCGAGCCTGCGCGTCCGGCCGCCGCCATCCGGCTCGGGCAAACGGATCAGCCAGCCGCACAGCATCGGCGTGACGGTCAGCGATACCAGCGCCGACATCACTATCGCGGCGCTCACCGTCACTGCGAATTCGCGGAACAGCCGGCCGACGATGCCGCCCATCAACAGGATCGGGATGAACACGGCGATCAGCGAGATGGTCATCGAAATGATCGTGAAGCGCACTTCCATCGCGCCAAGCAAGGCGGCCTTCATTCTCGGCACGCCCTCTTCGATATGCCGCATGACGTTTTCGATCACCACGATCGCATCGTCCACCACGAAGCCTACCGCGATGGTCAAGCCCATCAGCGACAGATTGTCGAGGCTATAGCCGAGCAGATACATGACACCGAACGTGGCGATCAACGACAGCGGAATCGTCAGGCTCGGAATGATGGTCGCCCATACGTTGCGCAGGAACGAGAAGATCACCATGACGACGAGCGCGATCGTCAGCATCAGCGTGAACTGCACGTCGTGCACCGACGCGTTGATGGTTTGCGTGCGATCGCCCACCACATGCAGATGCGCGGCCGCGGGCAGCATCGCTTCGAGCGCGGGCAGCTTCGCCGTGATGTTGGCGATCGTCTGCACGACGTTGTAGCCCGGCTGCTTGTGAATGTCGAGGATGATCGCGCGTTCGTGCTGAAGCCATGCGGCCTGCTGGTTGTCCTCGGCGGCGTTCAGCACGGTGCCAAGATCGGACACGCGAATCGGCGCGCCGTTCTTGTATGCCACCACCAGATCGCGATACTGCGAGGCGGTCGTGATCTGGTCGGTCGCGTTGAAGATCACCGAGCGATCCGGGCCGTTCAGGCTACCCTTCGGTGCATTGACCGTCTGCACGCCGACGATCGAGCGCACATCTTCCAGCGTCAGGCCGCGTGCGGTGAGCTTGTCCGGATCGAGCTGGATGCGCACTGCGGGCCGCTGCTGGCCGTGGAAATCAACCAGACCGACGCCGGGCATCTGCGAGATCTGTTGCGCCAGATAGTCTTCGGCGTAGCTGTCGAGTTGCGTGAGCGTGAGCGATGGCGACGTCAGCGCCAGTGACAGCAACGTGAAGTCGGCCGGGTTGACCTTCTGATAGGTCGGCGGGTTCGGCAGGTTCTTCGGCAACGTGCCGCCGGCTGCGTTGATCGCCGTCTGCACATCCTGCGCCGCGCCATTGATGTCGCGCGAGAGATCGAATTGCACGGCAATGCTGGTGTTGCCGAGCGAGCTCGACGACGTCATCTGTGTCACGCCCGCAATCAGCGAAAGTTGCCGCTCCAGTGGTGTCGCCACCGAGGTCGCCATGGTTTCCGCGCTCGCGCCGGGCAACTTGGCGACGACCTGAATGGTCGGAAAATCGACCTGCGGCAGCGGCGCGACCGGCAGCAGAAAATACGCCACCGCGCCGACCAGCAGCACCGCGATCGCCAGAAAACTTGTCGCGATGCGCCGCTTGATGAACAGTTCCATGAGGCTCATGACGGATTATCCTGATCAGTCTGGCTGCCCGCCGAGTTTGCGTTGGCCGGCGCCTTGGCAACCGCCGCCACCGTGGTCGCCGCCACCGGCACGCCCGGGTTCAAGCGGCTTTGGCCGTCGAACACGACGAGATCCGCGGGCGCGATGCCGCTGCGTATCTCCGTCATGCCATCAACGGTGACCCCGGTTTGCACCGGGCGCATCTGCGCGGTGCCGTTCGCGGCGATCACATAGAGCTGCGTGCCGTTCTGCGAGTTCACCACCGCGCGGCTCGGCACCGCGAGCCGCTGCGTATCGGTGCGCACCAGCACGCGCGCATTCACCAGTTCGCCGGGCCACAGCTTGCGGTCCTGGTTGGTGAACGAAGCCTTGAGCCTGATCTGGCCGGTCGTAGGATCGACCGCGCTGTCGATGAACACCAGCGTGCCGTCGGCGAGCGGCGTGCTGCCGGAACGCGAGGTCACGTTCACCGCGAGCGGCGCTTTCGCCTGATTCGCGAGCAGTTCAGGCAGCACGTCCTGCGGCACGGAGAACAGCACCGTGATCGGCTCCATCTGCGTGACGGTGACGATACCGGTCGTGTCAGTCGGATGAACGATCGCGCCGATATCGGCCTCGCGTGCGCCGACGCGTCCGGTGAACGGCGCGGCGAGCGTGGTGAAGCCCAGTTGCAGCCGGTCGCTCTGCACCAGCGCGGCGTCCGCTGCGACCGTCGCGGCGAGGGCCTCGACTTGCGCCTTCGCGGTGTCCACCGCCTGAGTCGTCGCCGCGCCGATGCCGACCAGTTTCGAGTAGCGTGCGAGGTCGAGGCGCGCGTTATCGAGCGATGCCTGGTCTTTGCGCTGCGCCGCTTGCGCTTGATGCAACTGGGCGGTGAGCGGTCCCTGATCGAGTTGCGCGAGCAACTGGCCGGCTTTGACGTCCTGTCCTTCGGTGAAGGCGACGTGCTGCAACTGGCCGTCGACACGTACTTTGACGTCCACGGTATTGAGCGCGAGCACCGTGCCCACCGCGGCGACGCGAATCGGGAAGTCGCGGCTCACCGGATGGCCGGCATTGACCGGCACGGCGGCGGCCGGCTTGGCAGCCCGATGCTTCGGCCAGCTCGACGCCCCGAGAATCACGATAAGGATGACGAACGCTGCGGCGAGAAGGACGCGCCGGCGCGCACGCGGCGCTTCATGGTTCGGAAGATCTGCGGATTTCATGAGCTGGAAGCCATAGAAGGGGGGGCGCTGCTGCTGTCGCTATCGTTGGTCACGCCGAAACCGCCGCCGAACGCGCGAAACAGGCTCACGGACGCCTGCAGGCGCGCGAGCCGCGCCTGCACCAGCGTGTCTTCGGACTGATACAGCGTGCGTTGCGTATCGAGCACGGTCAGAAAGTCGACGGTGCCGAGCTTGTACTGGGCTTGCGCGAGCGTGGCGGCTTTGCGGGCGGCGTCGGCGGCGTTCTGGTCGGCGGCTTCCGCGAGCTGCTGCTGTTGCGCCGCCGTGAGCGAGTCCTCCACGTCCTGCAGCGCGGTTATGACGGCTTGCCGGTAATCCGCGACGCCCTTCGCTTCGGCCGCCTGGCTCGCGTGCAACTGGCCACGCAGCGCGCCGCCGTCGAGGATTGGCGCCGCCAGCGAGGTGGCGAGACTGGCGAACGGGCTCGACAGGAAATGCGACAGCGACTTGCTGCTCAGCCCGCCGTCCGCGGTCAGCACGATGTTCGGCAGAAAGGCCGCGCGCGCCGCGCCGACACTCTGATTCGCCGACTGCAACTGCGCCTCCTTCGAACGGATGTCGGGGCGCGTTTCCAGCAGGCTCGCGGGCAGATTGGGGCGCGGTTGGGGAATCGGGATGTCGGCGAGCGCGGCATCGCTGACCGTGAATTGTTCGGGCGCGGTGCCGGCCAGCACCGCGAGCGCATGGATGTCGGTATCGAGCTGCTGTTGCAGCGCCGGCACTGCCGCCTGGAAGGTGGCGAGCGCGTTGCGCTGCTGCTGCACCTGCAATTCGGTCGCGACGCCCGCCTGCTGTTGCGCGAGCAGCAGTTGCAGAACGCGCGCGGCATCGTCGGAAATGGAACGCGCAATCGCGAGCCGGCGGCGCAGGCTCTGCACCTGAAAGTACGTGTCGGTGACCGAAGCGGTCAGCGTCAGCGCCACCGTATCGCGATCGAAGCCGGAGGCGCGCGCGAGCAGGTCGGCGGCGCTGGCGTTGGCGGCGTTGAAGCCCCAGAAGTCCACCTCGTAACTGGCTTCAGCGAACAGGCTCTGGGTCTTCGTGGTCGAGCCACGTCCCTGATGGCTGCGATCGAAGCTGGCGCCGAGCGAGAGCGACGGATATTGCGGCGCGCCGGCTCGCTCGGCGTTGCCGCGCGCCTGTTCGACGCTCGCAATCGCGGACGCCAGCGTGAAGTTGTTGCGCAGGCTGCGATCGATCAGCGCGTCGAGCGCGGGGTCGTGATACTCGCGCCACCAGCCGCTTCTGACTGGCACGGTAGCGGCGAGCGACCCACCGGCCGCCCCGTCGAAGGATTGCGCCAGCGGCGCGCCCGGCCGTTGATAGACAGGCACAAGCGAGCAGCCGGCGAGCGCCGCGAGGCCGAGCGCATATAAGGCGGCGCGCACGCAGGAAAGGCGCACGGGAGGACTCACGGTGCGCGACGTCTGCGCGGAACGGGACAGCCCTGACATGGGAGAACCCTAACGAGGAAATGTCGCCAGATTAGCCAGCGGGTCCTGTCGGCGCTTTCGCCCATTGATTAAAAAAATTTAATGCGGCGCAACATGGCAGAGCGGCGGGCTCCAGCCGGGGCTTGCAAGGCTTGCAGCGCGTGTCAGGGCGCCGGGTTCAGCACGTATCCGGCGCCGACCACCGTATGAATCAGCGCCGCGGGATAATCACGATCGACCTTTGTCCGCAGCCGATGCATGTGCATATCGATGATGTTGCCGCGCGGCTCGAAATCGTAGTGCCATGCCGCTTCAAGCAGCATGCTGCGCGTGACGACCTGCCCCGCGCGGCGCGCGAGACATTCGAGCAACAGGAATTCGCGATGCTGCAAGCGCAGATCGCGCCCGCCGCGGCTTGCAGTGCGCGCCCGCGTATCGAGCACCAGGTCCGCGCATTCGAGCCGCTCGCTCATCCTGCTGCGATCGGCGCGCCGCGCGAGCGCCTCGATTCTTGCCAGCGCTTCGACGAAGGCATATGGCTTCACGAGATAGTCGTCGCAACCTGCGCGAATCGCCTCCACGCGTTCGTTCAGGCCGCCGACCGCCGACAGCATCAGCACCGGCGTCGTATCCCCGCCGGCGCGCAACTGCTGGACGAGAGCCAGGCCGTCGAGCGCCGGCAAGCGCCGATCAGTCACAATCACGTCGTAGATGCCCTCACGCGCATAGGCGAGCCCGGTCGCGCCGTCGGCCACCGTGTCGGCAATCAGACCGCTCTCGCTCAGGCCACGCGCCAGGAACTGGCTGGCGCGCATATCGTCTTCGATCAGCAGGATTCGCATGCGCTGGGGCTTACATTAAAATTTTTTCACGTTGGCGCGAAACGCCTGTGCAGCTCCGCGCGGCATACTGCGGAGATCTTAGGTACGAGCGTAGTGTAAATCGGCCGGCTAGCGCAGGTTCGACGCTCGCTCATTTCTGGAAAAAGGCATGTCGAACGTATTGGTCGTCGAGGACGACGAGCAGACTCTCGCAGAGATCGTTGAGGCGCTCACCGATCACGGCTGCAGGGTCGAAACCGCGAGCACCGGCCGCGATGGTTTGATGCTCGCGGTCGCCAACAGTTATGACGCTATCGTGCTCGATCGTATGTTGCCGGGCGGCCTCGAAGGGCTCGGCATGCTGTCGGCGTTGCGCAGCGCCGGCGTGCCCACGCCGGTGCTGATCCTGAGCGCGCTGTCGGCCGTCGACGAACGTGTGCGCGGTTTGCGCGCCGGCGGCGACGACTATCTGACCAAGCCGTTCGAGTTCATCGAACTGACCGCGCGGCTCGATGCGTTGATGCGCCGGCGCGAGGCGGCGCCCGCTGTGCAGGAGTACCAGGTCGGCCCGTTACGTCTGGACCCGCTCAAACGCGAAGTGACCTGCGCCGGCCGCCCGGTACTGCTGCTGCCGCGCGAGTACCGGCTGCTCGAATACCTGATGCAGCACCAGGGCCAGGTGGTGAGCCGGACCATGCTGTTCGAAGCGGTATGGGACTACCGGCTCGACGAGCGGACCAACGTGATCGACGTGCACATCAGCCGTCTCAGGAAGAAGCTCGACCCGGACGGCACGGCTCCGATGATCGATACCGTGCGCGGTTCGGGGTACATGCTACATGCGCCTGACTGAACTGCACCGCACCACCGGCTTTCGCCTCGCCACGCTGTTCCTGGTGCTGTTCGGCGTGATCGCGATGCTGCTGTTCGGTTACCTGTACCGCGAGATCACCGGCTTCGAACAGGAGCGCATCGACGACTGGCTGCTTCGCGAGCACGCACAATTGAAACGCGAAGCGCCGGACGAACTGGTCGCGCGATTCGAACATCAGAACCAGTTCGATCCGCGCCGCCAGCGCCCGTTCGGCCTGTTCGAAGCCAGCGGCAAACATCTTGCTGGCGGCTATGCGGGCGATCTGCCGGCGATCCCCGTCTTTGGCCAGCCGTTTTCGATGCGTCTCGCAAATCTGCCGGGCCACCCGCCTGGCCGATGCATCGCCGCGCACGTGCCCGATAACCGCATCGCTTTGCAATGCCAGAACACCCTCGAGCTCGACCACTTCGACGACGAACTGCTGCATGCGCTGCTCTCCACTGCGATGATCACGCTCGTGATCGGCCTGATCGGGGCGACCCTGATTGGCGTTTCGGCGATGCGGCGGCTCGATGCGGTGACCGCGTCGATCGAGGAAATCGTCGCCGGCAATCTCGGCAGGCGCTTGCCGGTGCATGCGAAACGCGACGACATAGACCGGCTGGTGGTCGTCGTGAACGGCATGCTCGACGAAATCGAACGCCTGATGAACGAGGTCAAAGGTGTGTGCGATGCGATTGCGCACGATCTACGCACGCCGCTCACGCGGGTGCTCGGCGGACTCGAACGTGCGCAACGCCGCGCCAGAACCGAAGCAGAGTATCGCGCGGCCATTGATGAAACCATCGTGGAAACCAGCGGCCTGCTACGCACTTTCAACGCCCTGCTGCGCATTTCGGAAATCGAAAGCGGCGTGCGCCGCGCCGGCTTCACCAGCGTCGATCTGGCCGCCGTCGCCGACGACGTGTTCGAGTTCTACGAGCCGACCGCCGAAGACAAGCAGATTGCCTTCGAACTGCAGCGCACCGTTTCCGGGCCGCTGGAGATCCAGGGCGATCCGAATCTGCTATTCGAGGCACTGGCGAATCTGGTGGAAAACGCCATCAAGTTCGCACCGCATGGCGGAGCTGTGCACATCACGCTGTGGCACGACGGACGAGGGGTCGGCGTGACGGTACGCGACGATGGACCGGGCATCGCACCGACTGAGCGCGATGCCGTCCTGCGCCGTTTCTATCGTGGAGAGGCGAGCCGTCATACGCCCGGCAGCGGCCTGGGGCTCAGTCTTGCCACCGCCGTGGCCGGCATGCACGGCATGACGCTGGCGTTCCACGACGCGAACCTCGGTTGCGAGATCAGCCTGTTCAAACCCGCGCAACATACCCAACGTCATCTTGCGGATAGCCGATGATCGATAACTGCCGATGCATTGACCACGCTCTTTGAGGTGCTCGGAGGGCCTCAGCTTCTGCTCCGCGTACTGTTCCATGTCAGACAGAGTCCTGCGCGAAAAAAGCGCTCAGATTGGCGCTCCACGCACACGTCATCAACGTTAGGGCGCGCAATCTGGAATTCGGCGGGAGTTGCGCTGCGCGAAAGGATTGCTACCCTTTGTCAGATGCGGCGATGACGGGTACTAACGTATAAATCGGTCGGCTTCGACGTACGGCAGCAGAGCAAGCGATTTGTGGCGATTACATACAATGTGAATGACGATAGCCGATCCTCGCTGCCAGAACGCCGCCAATGCGACGCGGCGGCCTGTTCCTTCAAGTGTAGAGCGCGTGGCGTATTCAGGCTGCCTTGGTGGCCGCCTCTTTGGCGAGAAGGCGTTGCGCCTGTCCATCGCCTTTTCCTGCTTCCTGTGCAGTTTGAACCGAGGTCTCGCTTGCTTCTGCAAGCATGGCGCGGGCAGCGTTGCTGATATTGACGGTGTACGACGACGTAGACTTGCTGCCGCTAGCTCCTGTCGTGGACGAAGTGCTAGTGCTGGAGGTCGGCGCCGTCGACGCTGAACCCGAAGTCGAAGTCGAAGCAAGAGAGGAGTCTGTTGTCTGCACGGTGCTTTGACTGATTGCCTGAATGGACATCTAAATCTCCCGATAGAGAAAACGTGAGTACTGCGTTCTGTCTAACGGCCTCGATTCGACGCGCTTGAGAAGTATATTTTTTCCGTTTTCCGAAGTTCTTAAGTATCTCTTAAGGCTCGGTGAAAGTTCCACTTCCGAGCCGCGTCTGCCGGGTGGGATTAGTGGCTCAGCCGGCCTTCTGTTTGGCAACCAAGTACTGCGGTTCGTACTTCGGTCGTCTCGTGTGGATTGATTTGCGGCCATTCGAGCCAGCCCGGCTGACTGCCTCTTCATGGCCGACCAGCGCCTCATGCAAACGGCATACGAACGTCGAGACAGCGAAATGCAGCGATCGGCAGTAGGCGGTAGAGTCGAGATGTGACGCGGGGACTTTAGGCTGGGTTTGTTCGTTGCCGCCTACCCACTGCCGGGCGGTGAAACGAAATAACGCGATCGCCCGCACGAGGAGCGATCGCCTTTTTGGCGTGGCGCCTCTGACTCGGTTCAGAGCTGGCTCATGCCGCCGTCGGCAATTGCCGCGCCCGCATTGAAGAATGCCGCGTCGAGTTCGATGTTGGCGTTACCGAGAGCGCTAGCGAGTTCACGAGCAGCAGCGACTGATCCTGCGTCATTTCGAATCGCTACCGCATCCGCGCCCAAGGCGTGGGTTGCTTCTTCGAGCGCTGCCGCATCCCGGCCGGTGATGACTACACGTGCACCTTCTGTCGCGAAGGCCTTGGCTGTTGCGAGGCCAATGCCGCTGCTGCCACCTGTTACGAGGACAGATTTACCTTGAAAGCGAGTCATGTTCTTCTCCAGGGAGGCCGGTGGGTTACCGTGAATCCATCATGCGCTAAAGCGGTTGAATTGCCGTTCAAGATCTGCGATGCAGTCATTCGATTTCTTCGAGCGTGTCTTCCTTAAGCGAGCGGGCGACACGCGCAGTTACAGTACGCGACCAGATCGCCCAGCGTGGGGATGCCAGCGTTCCGCAGACGCTGCGAGACCATCGGCCGCAACCGCATGCCGACGGCGTGCTTGGCCGCTGGCGTAGCCGCGGCCAGTTCGGCGGCCTGCTCGATCATTTTCAGCGTTACGGCCGTCAGCCTTGACCTGCCGTGCGTGCGGGTCGAGGCACGTAGATGCTCGGCCAGGCGCCGAACCAGATACCTGGCGACGCACGTAATCAGGCCACGACGATATGGAGTTTGACAAAAGTACAACCCAACCCGATTCGCGGAGACATCTTGCGGCAAATGAGCCAAACACACAACCTGTTATGGGCCGACTACGTGCTTACATCGCTGACCAAGGAAATTGCGGCACATGGAATCGAACGCGCAGCCGTCACTAGCGACAATCGATTTGCGTTTAGTAGGAGACAGCGTGCAAAACACCAAAGTGAATGTCGGCATGAGCGGTCGCCACTGGCAAAGCAGCAAAGACGCTTCATTGTCAGCAATCCAGATTGTGAGGTTGAAGGGCCGAAGTTGGCCGACCTCTGCCTGACAGCGATCGGCTGCACGACTTTTGTCGTTCGTCGTGGTTGAAGAGGGAGGTCTTCAGCGCAGGTTGAAACCCGCCGCGAGTAACCGTCTTCGCTGGCTACGTGTTGCCAGACCACCGGCCGCGCGTCGCAATCAAGGCATCGCCGGAGCACAACCGGCACCGGTGAGCGCGAACGTTCGATATCGCACGGATTGTTCGAAAACTAAGGAGGACACTGGAATGGTGGCCGTTTTGAAGCGGCGATGCAAGCCAACGAACCAGTGCATTAACTGTCTGCACGAAGGACCCGATCAACAATACACCGCAGGTCGCTCGGCTGCGCGAGGTAGAAACCAAAGGCGAACGATCCCATGCCCAAGATCTTTTTCGAGTCGCCTGGTAAAGCCCCTGTGTTGACTACTTCTCTTGACGACGAATACACGATCACGGTCACGCGCCCGGAGGACTGTGCGTGTGTGTGGATGACGAAGCACGAACTCGTCGGGCCATGTGCCTGCGTGAGAGACCGCGAATACGTCGCAAGGCTAAAGTTCCTGCGCAGCAACGACTCGAAGCCCGCGGGCAGATGCGATTGGTGGAATGACTATCGCTCCCATTCGCCGGAGTCTTCTCGAATCGAAGCCTGCGCTATAGACGCAACTCAGCTATATCTGACTGTGCGAGAGCAGCCGCGGCCGGGTCGAGCCACTTTCTCTTCCACCGCGATGCAGTAACGTCGATCTCTTCGAGCATGAGACATCTGAAGCAATAAACCGGACAACACGGGTCGACAATCCAATCAGGCGGCGTCTGGATGGCTTCCAATCTCCTGTCGCCGAGACGAGGCTCTTTTGAAGGCAGATCTAACAGAGATGAACGTAGCATCGGAAACCGGATCCATCCCGCTTTGCCGAGGTTCGGCAAATCCAGCCCCGAGCTTGTTTCCGATAGCATGCCTACGCTCACCTGATAAGGCGCCACGACACGCCCAACCAACGCCAAACGCTTCTTCGAAGAAAGGCCGCTGCGCTGTCGGCCAAAGTTTGCGAGTCGGAAGCATGTTGGCGGCCGACACGCTTGAGATGTGAGGTATCGATGAACTCGTCATCGTTCCCAATCCAGCATTTGGTTGCGTCGATCAGAATCGTTGACTTGGCGCCCGTCAAAGCACCGCTCACCTCAAGAACATCCGCACGATCCAACGTCGCGCGAGATGTGATGGTTTTTGGCTTTGACGACGGCAGGTTTCAGAGCGCGACACAACCCGTGCCTGCTCCCGCTGCTCAACCTTATAACTAAAAAGTTTGGAGGAATTGCAGAATGGACCTTTTTGATACAGCAATCCAGACTTTCCTGACGCACATTGCTTTGAGTTACGCCATGTTGAACCACGCGATAAGAGTCATCGCGGACCTATACACATTCAAAGGTTTGGTGCTCATGCCCGTATTGTGGTGGATATGGTTCAAGCCGAGCCAGCGTGGCGAATGGGAGCGTGAAATGGTCGTCGCGACGATCGCGAGCGGCCTTCTTGCGCTCGCAATATTCAGGATTGTTGCCCATTATTTGCCATTCCGTATGCGGCCTCTCTTTAATCCTGAGCTGCACTTGAATTTTCCATCGGGTGGTCTGGAAGCGGCCGTGCTGCCAGCGTGGAGCTCCTTTCCGAGTGACCACGCTATGCTGTGGATTTCGGTTGCAACTGGCATCTGTATGGTTTCGCGCGGCGTCGGCATGCTCGCACTTTTATACACCGCGATCTTCATATGTCTGCCGCGCGTTTATCTCGGCTGGCACTATCCGACCGACATACTCGCGGGGGCGGCGATTGGAGCGACCATCACCTGGATAATGACTCGGGACGCCGTGAGAACGCGTTTTTCAGTGCCGATTCTGGGCTGGATGCACAGATTTCCCGGGCCCTTTTATACCCTGTTGTTTGCTTTGTGTTTTGAACTGGTGACCCAGTTCAACGAGTTACTAGTTCTGGGGCGGTCGGTATTACAAGGCCTATGATTATGCGGGAAAGCGCGCGCGCCGCGCTGAGACCGATCTCTGTCAGGTCTGTTGCAGTAGGTGAGGTTGTGATACACCCGTTGCGCCAAACTCCGGGGCCTGACAGTTCACAATGGCACGTTGAATTCGAATGCGTTGCATGTGAATGTTATTCCCGGGTACAGCGCCAGCGTCCGGATGCGACGCGACGCCGGCGCTCGCTGCAGCGATCACCCCATGCGCGCGGCGTCGATGACCGCGTCGGCGAACGCTTTCGGCGCTTCCTGGGGCAGGTTGTGCCCGATACCGTCGGCGATGTTCCGGTGTACATACTTGCCCGTGAACTTCTTCGCGTAGGCAGCCGGCTCGGGATGCGGCGCGCCGTTGGCATCGCCTTCGAGCGTGATGGTCGGCACCGCGATGGTCGGCGCGCTCCGTGGCGAAATAGAACTGATACCACCATGCAAGCTCTGCCTTCGGTGGAAGCGGCACGCTGCCGGCGGCCTGGTTGCCGATCAGATAGCCGCTCACCGAGACCATCGCCTTGCACCGTTCCGGCCAAACCGCGGCGATGATGTTGGCGGTGCGCGCGCCCCAGTCGAACCCACCGAACACGGCCTTTTCGATCTTCAGCGCGTCCATCAGCGTGACGATGTCAGCCGCGAGGACGGCTTGCTGCCCGTTACGCGGAGTATCGGCGGACAGGAAGCGCGTCGGGCCGTAGCCGCGCAGATACGGCACGATCACGCGATAACCCGCGGCGGCGAGCAATGGCGTGACTTCGGCGAAGCTGTAGATGTCATAGGGCCATCCAACAGGATCACGACCGGGCCGTTGCTCGGTCCCGCTTCCACATAGCCGACGCTGAGTGCACCGACGTTGACCTGGCGAATAGCGTCGAATGATGCGACGCGCGCAGGGATCCTGGTGTTGATGTGGTTGGTGTTTCCGGCCGATTGCGCGTTGGCAAATCCGCTGAGGCCGAGTTCCAGCAGGCCAATGCCTGCGATAGTCGTCTGCAGCAGGCGGCGACGGCGAAGATTCATTTCGTCCGGCATGGCTTTATCTGCTTTGAGATTGTATCGATCGGTATTCGCTGCGCGGCGGGTAGCATGGGTGACTCTTTGTCGATTCGAGTCATGATGAAGTCCTCGCCGCGGTGGCATCAGTGATGCGAGTAGGTGGAAAAAGGATCGCGGCCCGCGAGCCGTGTACCCGACTGCGATGTCGTATCGGGCATGCCGCCGAACGCCCGCGTGCCGTGATCGGCGCTGGCCTGATCGATGGCGATGGTCTCGCTATTCAGACCGCGTTGCGACGCAGGCGCGCCTGCGATCGGGTCGTAGTGCGGGGCCGGACCGAAGCCGCTGCTGGCGAAGGCGGGGCCCGTAGCAGCTGCACTGGCTGCGATGAGGAGGGCGGCGATGAACTGCTTGTTCATGATGGAACCTCGGATAAATATGTCAATGAGCAGGTTTCAGCTTCCGCGATAGAGCGTGCGGAGACTGGCGAGCTGGCCGTCCTGCTGCGCCCGCACCAATTCGTGGCGCGCGTCGGCACGCGTCTTCGGCGACGCGCCGACGTGGTTCGAACCGGATTGCTCCGTCTGCGCGACAGTGGGGGGCGTGGCGCTCTCGGTGGCCAGAGCCGCGCCCGAAGCGGTGAATGCGGCAAAAGTCAAAGCGATGATCGAAGTTTTCATGCTGTTCTCCTTGAAACGATGAAGGGCTGGTAAACGCCCGGGACACATTGGACTCGTGGCAGCTCATCGCAATACCGGGCGCTTTATGTCAGGAACGCGTTGAAATGTGGACCCTTGAAGTCGGCTGCTGCCGCGCATTCGTGCGACAACAGCCGGCGGGACCTCATAGCTGTTTGCGCAGCGGCCTGAACGCCGCGCGGAGCTCCTCGGCGTAGAGCTGCGGTTGTTCCCATGCTGCAAAGTGGCCGCCTTTGTTGACTTCGTGGAAATAGGTGAGCTTGGGATAACTGCGCTCGGTCCAGCTGCGCGGCGCCCGATAGATCTCGCCGGGAAAGACCGTCACGGCAACGGGGACCGAAATCTCGGCTGTCTTCTGCGCCACAGCATTGAAGTTGTTGTTGTTGTTCTCCCAGTAGAGCCGCGCCGACGAGGTCGAAGTGTTCGTCAACCAGTACAGCGTGATGTCGTCGAGCATCTGATCCCTGGTGAGTGAGCGTTCCGGGTCGCCACCGCTATAGGTCCAGGCCGCGAACTTGTCGTACATCCAGGCTGCCTGACCCGCAGGCGAATCAGCCAGGCTGTAGCCCTCGGTTTGCGGGCGAGTGACCATCATGGCGGCATAGCCGCCGCCCTTTTTGTACAGGTTGGCGAGTGATTCATACGCTGCCTTTTCCGCACTGGACAGCCCGGCCGGCGCCGGTTCGCCATTGTTGAGCGCCTTCGCGACCTCCGGTGGCACTGTCGCAGGCATATTGACGTGAATGCCCAGGAGGCCTGGGGGAGCCTGACGCCCCATCGCGTCCGCCACCACCGAACCCCAATCGCCGCCTTGCGACACATAGTGCGTATATCCCAGACGCTTCATCAGAACGTCCCACGCCCGGCCGATGTGATCGGGATCCCAGCCAGTGCCGGTCGGTTTGCCGGAGAAACCGTAGCCGGGCATCGCGGGGATGACGACATCGAAGGCGTCCTCCGCACGGCCGCCATAGGCCGTAGGATCGGTGAGCGGACCGATGGCCTTTTCAATTTCGAGGGGCGAACCAGGCCAGCCGTGAGTGATGAGCAGCGGCAACGCGTTCGGGTTGCGGGATTTCACTTGGATGAACTGGATATCGACGCCGTCGATCGTGGTCACGTACATCGGCAAGGCGTTCAATCGTGCCTCCGTCTTGCGCCAGTCGTAGTCCGTGCCCCAGTAGTGCACGAGGGCCTGGATCTTCGCCTCCTGCACACCCTGGCTTTGATCAGCGACCGTCTCCTTATCGGGCCACCGCGTCGCCGCGATGCGGCGGCGGAGATCGACGAGTGTTGCGTCCCGGAACGTGAACGTGGAATGGGCGGATCGAGTCGTCTTCAGCCACCACGCCCGGGTTCGCGGAAGGCTGATCCACGACCGAAGCGGCTTGAGCATGACTGAAGGCGGAGCCCACAGAAAGGGCAAGTGCGCTTGCGATCGAATAGGCAAGCAAGCTGCGCCGGGTATGCGCGGCTGAAACTATGGACATGGTGATACTCCGTTGAGTACGAGTGAGCAGCCTTGCGGCGTCCACGGCTACGTGGAGCGGCTGCGTTAGCGTGTCGGGCGTCATTCGGGCGTTCGTTTCTATGCGTCCTGGACGGTTCGTTCGTCCTCGGCGGTATAGCGACGCGCAGGCTTGCTGGATGACAGTTCCCCGGACATTGCCTGGCGCGCGGCTTCGAAGACGTCCCACTTCGCACCGTCGTGCAGGGACGGAATCGTGACCAGCTCGCCTCGCTCGAAGCCGACGAGCGCCGCATCGACCATGTCGTCTGCGGACATGACGATGGCCGGATCGAGGTTCTCGATCGGCAAGCCGCCGCTCTGCCAGAAATCGGTGGCCGTGGCGCCGGGCAGCACTGCCTGGACCTTCACACCCTTGATGGCGAGTTCGTGATGCAGCGACTGGCTGAAGGCAAGCACGAAGGCCTTGGTGCCGCCATACACACCGTTCAGGCGCTCCGGCGCGATACTGACGATCGACGAGATGTTGATGATCGCGCCCTTGCCACGCGAGACAAAGCCTGGCGCCGCGGCATACGTGAGGCGGGTAAGTGCGTTAACGTTCAGGTCGATCATCCGCGTCATCGCGTTGACATCGCTGTCGAGCAATGGCGTATGCGTGCCGACCCCTGCGTTGTTCACGAGCAGCGTAATGCTGGCGTCTTCCTTCAGCTTCGCTTCCACCGTAGCGCGTGAAGCCGGATCATTGAGATCGGCGTCGATGATCTCGACGGACCGGCCGGTTTCGTTGGCGATGCGCCCGGCGAGACGGATGAGCCGGTCGCGGCTGCGCGCAACGAGGATCAGATCATAGCCACGCTTGGCGAGCCGCTCGGCATAGACCGCGCCGATGCCCGTGGACGCGCCCGTAATGAGCGCGGTACCCTGATATGCCTGCATCATGATGGACTCCTGTTGAATGTTCGCTTGTGATTGCGTGAACCTATTGTGGTCCGGATTAGCCACGACTCAAATGACGTATAGGGTCATGATTTAGGACATGCGATTTCCAGCATGCTTTCGCAGCGGGTGTTTGACCTGATGAATAGCGGAGGGCTACATGCACCGGATCGGATATTTGTTGAGCGATGGCTTTCAGGTGATGGCGCTCGCGTCACAGTCGGTTTTCGAATACGCGAACGTTGCGGCGGGCGAAACCTTCTACACGATCGAAAACTTCTCCGTGGCGGGCGGCGAGGTGCGCTCTTCGCTTGGTATGTGCGTCGTCACGCGCCCCTTCAGGGGACGCGTCGCGATAGACACGTGGATCGCGGCGGGTGTCAACGCACCACTCGCCTCGCCTCCGTCCGCCGAAATGCTCGCCTTCCTGCGCAAGGCGGCTACGCGTGCGCGACGCATTGCCGGCATCTGTACAGGTGGTTTCGTACTGGCTGAAGCAGGCCTGCTCGCGAACCGGCGCGCGACGACGCATTGGGCCCATGGGCGCGCGATGATGAGCCGGTTTCCGGACATCCACATCGAAGAAGACCGCATTTACATTGTCGATGGGCCGATCTGGACCTCGGCGGGTATGACTGCCGGGCTCGACCTTGCGCTTGGGATGGTCGAGAAAGATCTCGGCGCCGACGTGGCGCGTTCGGTCGCACACAAGCTCGTGATGCATCAGCGGCGTGCGGGCGGCCAGTCGCAGCATTCGGAAATGCTCCACTTGGCGCCCAAATCGGACCGCATCCAGGACGCGCTGAACTATGCACGCACGAACCTGAGCCGGCCGCTCACCGTCGAGGAGCTAGCGAGTTCGGCGCATCTAAGCCCGCGGCAGTTCAGCCGGGTGTTCACTCTGGAGACCGGACAGTCGCCCGCGAAGGCGATCGAAGGGTTGCGGCTCGAAGCCGCGCGGTTGATGATCGAGAAGAGCCGGCACTCGTTGGAAGTGATTGCGAGAGAGACGGGGTTTCGCGATCGGCGGCATATGCGCGAAGCGTTCATGCGCGGCTTTGGCCTACCGCCGCAGGAAGTGCGGCGTGAGGCTCGTGCCGGTGACCGGATCGGTGTTTAGGCGGGTGGGAAAGCGTGTCCACTTCGTCATTGGATTTCGGCTTGCGCAGATAACAGGCGGAGACTTTCTGCCGACAACCTCGGCGGCCGCGCCTCCCTTTAGCGCCTTCGTGCGGCTGCTCCATTTTGATCGAGCCAGCGACCGGGCTGGACGCGATAGTGGTGCGCGAAGGCAAGAACATTAAAGGGCTGGTTCTCGCGTTCGTGTTCGGAACCGTCGGCAGGCACATTCTGGAAAGGGCCTTTCCAACAGCAGCAAGGCGGTCGAAGCCAGGAATAGCGCAGCGAGAAGAGAATGCGACAGTGCTGGTTGATTGCGTGCATGGGGCATGTCCGCTTGACTTCGGAATCGGCCATTGCTTAGCCGACGAATCGGATGCCCGCTTCACGCCCTGAGTCAGTCCGTCAAGCTTTTAGAAGGGGGGCGAAGCTCAGCCAGCCAGTCTGGCGGCAAAGTCGCGGTACGAGTGTAGCGGGCGACCCAGAATGCTGGAAAGACGCTCGACGTCGCCGGCTCCCGGCACCATGCCGTCGCTGACGAAGCGCTCGGCCATTAGCCGCATTTCATACGCCATCCACTTTGGCAGGAAGTTCGCCAGATTCTGCTCGAATTGGGTGGGATCGTCCCCGCCGTAGGCAACCGGACGGCCAAGAAGCTCTGACCAGATGGAGGCGAGCTTCGAACCCGTCAACGTGTCAGGCCCGACGAGGTTGATGATGTCGACGGGCAGTTTGCCAGGAGCCTGATCTCGACGCAACAGTTCGATCGCCGCGACCTCCGCAATGTCGCGGGTGTCGACCATCGCGACTCCCTTGCTGCCAATGGGCATCGGGTAGACGCCATGATTGACGAGAACGTCCTTGATCATCAGATCGTTATCCATGAAGTACGCCGGACGCAGGATAGTGGCGCTGAAGCCCATCTGTTCGATCATCCGCTCGGCGCCGAACTTCACTGCAAAATGCGGCACGTTCACGAAGCGCTCGGCGTGCATGACCGACAGGTAGACCACGCGCTCGACGCCCGACTCGCGAGCGACGTTGAGCGTGATGAGCGCCTGGGTGAATTCGTCGCCTGCCACGGCGTTGAGCAGGAACAGTGTGCGGACGCCGGCAAATGCTTTGCGCAGGGAGTCGATATCGAGCATGTCGCCCTGTATGACAGCCACTCCGGCAGGAAAGTCGGCCTTCGAGGGATCGCGCACGAGCACGCGCACGTCGGCTCCGCGGGTGGCAAGCTGATCGACGACCTGGCGGCCGACACGGCCAGTGGCACCGGTAACGAGGATAGTCATGGTGTTACTCCTTAGGTTGGGTTGGGATGCCTCCAAGGTAAGTGATCCATGCCCGGTCCGGAAGATGCTATAAAGAGACGGGGTATCTCACTGGTGGAACGCATGGATCTTCTTGCTCTCGCTGATTTCAATCTCGTCGCTCGTCACGGAAGCTTCGGCGAGGCTGCTCGTGCGGCCGAGCGCCCGAAGGCGACGCTCTCACGCAGGGTCAGCGAACTCGAAAACAGCCTTCATGTCAGGCTGTTTGAACGTGGACCGCGCGGATTGAAACTCACCCAGGAAGGACGTGCCCTCTACGAGCGGACGGGTGCGCTCCTCGCCGAGCTCACCGAAAGCGCTGCCGCCATCACATCAGGGAGCGAACAACCACGCGGTCGACTACGCATCAGCGCGCCGGCGCTCTTTTCCCATATCGCAATGGGCAAGCTGGTCGCCACGTTTGCGCTGAAATATCCCGAGATGCGGCTGGAAGTCACGACGGAAGATCGGCCCGTCGACATGATTGAGGAAGGGTACGACCTCGTGATCAGGGTCAACCCCGATCCGGATGAGAACCTGATCGGACGGGTGTTCCTGCGCGACCGGCTGGTCGTCGTGGCCAACCCGGATTTGGCGCGACCGACGGATGCGTCCAGTGTTCCGGCTGTCCTTCGCGCGAGACATGATCGGATTGCTTTCTGGGATGTCACAGGGTCCGTCGGAAAATCGCGCATATCGATCGAGCCGGTTGCTCACCTGTCGTCGCTGATCATGGTTCGCGATACAGTGCGTCTCGGCGTCGGTGCTGCTTGCCTGCCGGTATCGCTGGTGAGCCATGACCTCGCGGCCGGCAGACTTGCGCACTGGGGTGATCTGGACGGCCCTGACATCGCACTATGGGCGCTTTATCCTTCGAGACGCTTGCTAAGCCCTCGCGTTTCCGCCTTTCTCGATCACATCAAGGAAGCTTTTCCGACAGGAAGACCTGAGGAATTGGCTGGATATGTGGGAGAACCGTGAGACCGGTGCCGACCGCAGCGGTATCGGCGGTGCGAGCCATTACGCTTCCCCGAAACCGCCGCCACCCGGCGTTTCCACCACGAACACGTCGCCCGCGGCCATCTCGACGCTCGCGATATGGCCCAATGCGACGATCTCGCCGTCCGCGCGCTCGACGCGATTGCTGCCCCGCCTTCCCGCGCGTCCGCCTGCCGCGCCGAAAGGCGCGTGAATGCGGTTGTTCGAGAGAATCGACGCGGTCATCGGCGCGAGAAAGCGGATGCGCCGGATCGCGCCGTTACCGCCGCACCAGCGTCCCGCGCCGCCCGACTCCGCGCGGATCAGGTGCGACTCGAGCCGCACGGGATAGCGCCATTCGAGCACTTCGGGATCGGTCAGGCGCGAGTTGGTCATGTGCGTCTGTACCGCGTCGACGCCGCAGAAGCCATCGCCCGCGCCGCTGCCGCCTGCGATCGTCTCGTAGTACTGGTAGCGCGCGTCGCCGAACGTGAAGTTGTTCATCGTGCCCTGACTGGACGCGACGATGCCCAGCGCACCATACAGCGCATTCGTAATCGCGGACGATGTCTCCACGTTGCCCGAGACCACCGCTGCCGGATAGACCGGATTGAGCATCGAGCGGTCCGGGACGATCACCGTGAGGGGCTTCAGGCAACCCGCGTTGAGCGGGATGTCGTCGCCGACGAGCGTGCGGAACACATACAGCACGGCTGCCATGCAGACCGCCTTCGGCGCGTTGAAGTTGTTCGGCAGTTGCACGGACGTTCCGCTGAAGTCCACGGTCGCACTACGCGTCGCAGCATCGACGCGAATGGCGACGTCGATCACCGCGCCGTTATCGAGTTCGTAACGGTACGCGCCGTTCTTGAGAGCGCCGATCACGCGGCGCACCGCTTCTTCGGCGTTGTCCTGCACGTGCTGCATGAAGGCGAGCACCACGTCGCGGCCGAATTGCGCGACCATGCGGCGCAGCTCGTCCACGCCCTTCTGGTTCGCTGCGATCTGCGCGCGCAGATCGGCCATGTTCTGTGCGACGTTGCGTGCCGGATAGCGGCCGGACGCGAGCAGCGCGCGTGTTTCGGCGTCGCGCAGCACGCCCGCTGAAACAAGCTGCCAGTTATCGACCAACACGCCTTCTTCTTCGATATGCGACGAAGCGGCTGGCATCGAACCGGGTGTGATTCCACCGATATCCGCATGATGGCCGCGCGAGCCGACGTAGAAGAGCGGCTCGGCCGACCCGTCTGCGAACACGGGCGTGATGACGGTCACGTCGGGCAAATGTGTGCCGCCGTGATACGGGTCGTTGAGCATGAACACATCGCCGTCGCGCATCGCGCCGCGATTTCGCTCGATGACGGTCTTGATGCTCTCGCCCATCGATCCCAGATGCACGGGCATGTGCGGCGCGTTCGCAATCAGATTGCCAGCAGCGTCGAAGATCGCGCACGAGAAGTCGAGGCGCTCCTTGATGTTCACCGAATACGCCGTGTTTTGCAGACGCAATCCCATCTGCTCGGCAATCGACATGAACAGATTGTTGAATATTTCGAGGCGCACAGGGTCGGCCTCGGTGCCGATCGAGCGGCGCGTGGGCAGCGGTTGCACGCGCGTCATCACTACGTTGCCTTGAACGGTCAGCACCGCCTGCCATCCTGGCTCGACCACGGTCGTGCCGTTCTTTTCGGCGATGATCGCCGGGCCGTCGAGCGTGTCGCCTGCGCACAGCGTTTCGCGCTGGTAGAGCGATGCGTCGTGCCAGCTACCGCCCGAATACATGCGCACAACCGACTGCGCATGGGCCGCGTCGCCCGCCGCGCGCTGCGGCAGGCTGGCGGCATCGACTGGCGCGTCGGAATGGCCGATCGCTTCGACGCAAGCGAGTTCCGCGACGAGCGGCGTATCTGCCATCAGAAACGCATAGCGTTGACGATACCCAGCTTCGAAAGCGGCGCGCATCGCATCGACGCTGCCCGCTGGCACTGCGAGCGACGAATCGGTGCCCTGATAGCGCAGATGGACACGTCGCTCGGTCGTGATACGCGCGGCGTCGACGCCCTGTGCGAGCAGTGCGCTGGTGGCATCGGCCGCGAGCGCATCGAGCGCGGCTTCCAGCGTCGCAAGCGATGAGTCGTCGAGCGAGATTTCGAGCGCTCGCTCGCGCATCGCCGTCTGATCCGCGAGGCCCATACCGTAAGCGGAGAGCACACCCGCAAGCGGATGCGCGAACACCCGCGTCATGCCGAGCGCGTCGGCCACACCGCACGCATGCTGGCCGCCCGCGCCGCCGAAAGTCGTCAGCACATACTGCGAGACGTCGTGGCCGCGTTGCACTGAAATTTTCTTGATCGCGTTAGCCATGCTGCCAATGGCGATCTCCAGGTAACCTTCAGCGAGCTCTTCTGGTGTGCGACGCTGACCCGTAGCCGCGAAAATCTCATCGGCGAGTGCCCGAAAGCGTTCAGCGACGACCTCGCGATCGAGGGGCTCGTTCGCGTTCGGACCGAAGACGCGCGGGAAATAGTCCGGCTGAATCTTGCCGAGCATCACGTTGCAGTCGGTGACCGCGAGCGGTCCGCCGCGCCGGTACGCCGCTGGACCCGGATTGGCGCCCGCCGAGTCGGGGCCGACACGCAGCCGGGCGCCGTCGAAGCCGAGCACCGAGCCGCCACCTGCCGCCACCGTATGGATGCTCATCATCGGCGCGCGCATCCGCACGCCTGCCACCTGCGTTTCGAATACGCGCTCGAACTCGCCGTTGAAGTGTGAGACGTCCGTCGACGTGCCGCCCATGTCGAAGCCGATCACGCGCTCGAAGCCCGCTGCCTGTGCCGCGCGCACCATGCCGACGATACCGCCCGCCGGGCCGGAGAGAATCGCATCTTTGCCCTGAAATACATCGGCGCGTGTCAGTCCGCCGCTGCTCTGCATGAACTGCAGGTTCACGCCCGGCATTTCGCTGGCGACCTGATCCACATATCGGCGCAGGATGGGCGACAGATAGGCATCCACCACGGTCGTATCGCCGCGCGAGACCATCTTCATCAGCGGCGAGACTTCGTGGGAAACCGAGATCTGAGTGAAGCCGATTCGGCGCGCCAGATCCGCAAGCTCGCTTTCATGCGACGTGTGGCGATAACCGTGGATCAGCACGATCGCGAGCGCGCGGATGCCCTTGTCGTAGACCTCGCGCAGTGCGCGCTCCGCTGCCGCGCGATCGAGCGTCGCGATCACTTCGCCTTGCGCGCTCACACGTTCGTCGATTTCCACCACGCTTTCATAGAGCGCTTCCGGCAACGCGATGTCGAGATCGAACAGGCGGGGGCGGTTCTGATACGCAATCCGCAACACATCGCGCAAGCCTCGCGTGGTGACGAGCGCTACGGGCTCGCCCTTGCGTTCGAGCAGCGCGTTGGTCGCGACCGTCGTGCCCATTTTGACCATCTCGACGTCGCGCGACGTAATGGGTTCTCCGGCTCGCAGGCCAAGCAAATGGCGAATCCCGGCGACAGCCGCATCGCGATACTGCTCCGGGTTTTCCGAAAGCAGCTTGTGCGTGGTGAGCGTGCCATCGGGGCAGCGCGCGACGATATCGGTGAACGTGCCGCCGCGGTCGATCCAGAACTGCCATCGGGACGGTGTGCAAACATCGGAGGCGTAATCGTGCTTCATGGTGTCGTGGTCGTGATGCGAAAGTGGTAGTGGTGTGCGCAAGGTGAAAATCAGGCTGATTCGAGTTCGCGGCCGCGCGTCTCGGGCAGCGTCAGCGCGGCGATGATCAGTACGCCATACGCGGCCACGGCGAAAATCCCGATGCTCGTGCCCAGGCCGAAACGGCTCGACAGCACGCCGATCAGCACCGGAAACAGCGCCCCGATCGCGCGTCCGACGTTGTAGCAAAACCCCTGGCCCGAGCCGCGCACACGTGTCGGAAACAGTTCGGTGAGAAACGCGCCCATGCCGGAAAAAATGCCCGACGCGAAAAAGCCGAGCGGAAAGCCGAGCCACAGCATCGATGCATTCGTGAGCGGCAGCGAGGTGTACACGAAGGCAATCGCCATCGAGCCCACCGCGAACAAAATGAAGTTCGGCTTGCGGCCGATGCGGTCCGTGAGCCATGCGCTGCACAGATACCCCGCATACGAGCCCGCGATGATCGTCGCCAGATAGCCGCCCGTGCCCATCACCGTGAGATGGCGTTCGGTCTTGAGGAAAGTCGGCAGCCACGTCGTGATCGCGTAGTAGCCGCCCTGTGCGCCCGTCGTAAGCAGTGCGGCGCGCAGTGTCGTCGAAAGCAGCTTGGGAGAGAAGATCTCAGTGAAGCGCGGCGTGTCTTGAGTGTCCTGCTGCTGAACCTTGGCCTGTTCGAATACTTCAGGTTCCTTCACATAGCGGCGGATCGCGAGCACGAGCAGGGCAGGGACGAGTCCGATCAGGAACAATGCGCGCCACGCGATTTCAGGCGCCACCACGGAGAACAGCACCGCGTAGAGCAGGGCCGCCATGCCCCAGCCGAGCGCCCAGCCCGACTGCACGAGACCGACCGCCTTGCCGCGGTCGCGCGCGCGGATCACTTCGCCGATCAGCACCGCGCCCGCCGTCCACTCGCCGCCGAAGCCGAAGCCCATCAACGCGCGAGCCGCGAGCAACTGGCCGTAGTTCTGCGCGAGGCCGCATAGGCCGGTGAACACGGCGAACCACAAGACGGTGAGTTGCAACGTGCGCACACGGCCGATGCGATCGGAAAGAATACCGGCAATCCAGCCGCCGAGCGCAGAGGACAGCAGCGTCAACGTGCCGATGAAGCCCGCGTCCGCGAGCGAGATGCCCCAGGTCGCGACGAGCGTCGGGATGACGAAGGAAAGCATCTGCGTGTCCATGCCGTCGAGCATGTAGCCGATCTTGCAACTCCAGAACGCGCGACGCGCGCGCGGACCGGCTTCGGCATACCAGGAAAGCTGCGGGCTTCCCGTTCCTGACTTCATGTCGGCGGCATCGTCGACGCTCGCCGTGAGTGTCTTGCTGTCCATCTGCTGCTCCTATGGATAGACGCATGGGTAACGATCGAAGCCGCGCACGAACGTAGGGATGCGTCATTCCCTCCGGGCCGCGCGGCCGAATGGCTTCAAGGTGCTGTGAATCAATCGCTTGTTACGCGACGGCGCCGCGCGCGCCGCCGGGACGGTCAGAAAACAGCCAGCGACGCGTTGGTGATATCCGTCATCAGCATGTGGCCCGGCGCGTGCGCAACCGCGAGCGGCAGCTTCGCGGCCATCAGTGCCGTTTGCGGCGTCACGCCGCAAGCCCAGTAGACAGGCAGTTCGCCCGCGCGGATCGTCACCGCGTCGCCGAACTCGGGGCGCGCGAGATCGACGATGCCGAGTTCCGCTGGATCGCCGATATGCACGGGCGCGCCATGCACGCCCGGAAAGCGGCTCGTGATCTGCACGGCACGGATCGCGTCGGCGCCGCGCAGCGGCCGCATCGACACGACGAGTTCGCCGCCGAACACGCCCGCCCGCTGGTTCGGGATGTTGGTGCGGTACATCGGCACGTTGCGGCCTTCTTCCACATGGCGCAGGCCGATGGCTTCCTTCGCGAGCATGTGCTCGAACGAGAACGAACAGCCAATTGCAAATACGACGAAATCGTCCTGCCAGAGCGCTTCGATCGATTCGACGCGCTCGCTCAGGTCGCCGTCGCGATAGACGTTGTACGCGGGCACGTCTGTGCGGATGTCGATGTCGCGCCCGAGCATCGGCACGCGGAAGTCGCCAGCCTCGCCCACGCCGAGCAGCGGACATGGCTTCGGATTGGCATGGCAAAAGCGCAGGAAATCGTGCGCGTGCGCAGCGGGCAGGATCGCGAGATTGGCTTGCGCGTAGTCGCCGCAATGGCCGGCCGTCGGGCCACGGAAGTCGCGGTGACGGACGGCCTGGCGGAATTCAAATGGAGTCATGGTCTTAGCGTGCTCTGGCGGTTGCATCGGTTTATCTGCGGTGGGCGATGTGTTTTGCCTACCGTCATGCGAAGCATAGAAAAGAAGAAAATGTGACGCCAGCTAGTTTTCTTTGCCCGAGGTGGATAGAATTTCTTAACGGAATCGCGGGTTTTCCCGAGTCACGTTGAGATTTTTGGAGCGGTTGGCTCCCGTTGCATCGCCCACCTTTGGCTTATGAATACACGCTTCCTCGAAACCTTCGTCACGCTTGCCAAGCTGCGCAGTTTCCGCACTACGGCGACCGCGCTTCACGCCACGCCGGCCGCGATCTCGCAGCGCCTGAAGGCACTGGAAGACGAATTGCGTACCGTGCTCGTCGATCGCGAGAGCCGCGAATTACGGCTCACGCCGAACGGCGAATATCTGCTCGGCTACGCGAAGGCCGTGGTCGAGGCGACGCGCCAGTTGCAGGCCGCCGCGTCACATGAAGGCGCGATGCGCGGCAAGTTGCGACTCGGCGTGATCGAGACGGTCGTGCATAGCTGGCTTGCCGACTATATGCGGCGGCTCTCGAAGGACTATCCGCAGCTCGAAGTGGAGCTTGCTGTGGATGTCAGTGTGGTGCTGCAGCGGCGTCTGATGGCGGGCGAACTCGACCTCATCGTTCGCGTGGAAGGCAGCGACGAGGAATCGATCGTATGCGATGCGCTCGCGAACTATCCGGTGCACTGGATTGCGCGAGCGGGGCTGCTACCGCCTTCGCGCAGCGGACTCGCGAAACGCGTGCTGCGTCATCCGATCCTCACATTCGGGCGCGGGACGGCGCCTCATCGCGCACTGGAGGACATCGTCAGCAAGCTCGCGCTCGCCAACGGCGTGCCGCTCGCGGATACGCGCATTACGGGTTCACCATCGATTTCGGTGATCGTGCAACTCGTGCGCGATGGCTTCGGCGTGGCGGCAATTCCGCGTCTTTTCGTCGATGATCTGATCGCGCGAGGCGAGGTGGTCGAACTGCCGCTGCAGCCCTCGCCGCCGTCCATCGTGGTGTCGATGTCCCGACGCGCGGATGCGCCGCTTTTCGTGCACGGCGCGGCTAACGCGGCACGTGCGGCGTGTCATGAATACTGCGAGCAGGGAGACCGACGCTTGATCGAGCGGCTGTAGAGCCCGGCTCTTGCGAGTGGCGGATTCAACGGGTCGAACATCGTACGAAAGCATGGATGAGCGTCTGTAGATGGCCAATGGCACCGGCTGAGCCATGAAAAGAACACATGGCCCACGACAGATCGACGAACTGGGCGCGGGCAATGCACATGCGGGAGGACATAGGAGCGGTTCGCCATGCGAGGTTTCTCTGCCATCAGCGTATTCGATTGCCGCTGACTGCTCCAGTCATTGTCGAAGGAGGATCAGACCAACACATGGCGTGCGTCGACCTGGGACCTGACGCCGGAATACGCGATCGGTAATAACGTGCGCGCCTATTTTCGCTATGCGCGCGGCTTCCGTTCAGGAGGTTATAACGGCAGCGCGTATACGCAAAGCACAGTGTCCACCGTTACGCCAGAGTATCTGACCGACTACGAAGTTGGCATCAAGAGCGAATGGTTCGATAAACGGCTAACGGCTAATGCAAGCATCTTCCATTACGACTACCGTGACATTCAGGTGTTCGCGCTCGCCCGACGCGTCAGAGCGTGCCTCAACTGTGGCGGTCGGGCTATACCGTGATGAAACTGCTGCCCACATGGAAGAGGGTGCTTGAGCGTCAATACGATTCATGGGAATCAGCGCACCGGGTAGTCGACACAGCCAAGCTCTCGGTTGTGCAGGCCGTCTAATCATTCACTCAAGACCTGCCGATATCAACGGGCGGCGCGGCGGTGAGCGATGCCTTGACCGGAGTCGCGTCCTCAGCGTCATGGGGCGTCGGACCGGCGAACGCGACCAGGCGCGACTGTCGCCCCTGATTTGGCGATTCTCGATTCCGCTAGCAGTCACGGCCTTTGCGTCCTATAACATTAAAGCAGCAAGGTCTTATTGGCTCGACTTTACAACGTCCTTTCGCCGGCGCACTTATTGCGCATCCTTCTGCCCCGCCCGGTACCAGCCTCGCGTCATTACCAGATAGTCATCGAATAAGTTCGGCTTTGGGCACAAACGGTGCCACAAGCCAACTTCGCATTTGCTCGGCCAAACAGCGTCGGAGACGACGCTGTATGGCATTTGGCGGAGCGAAAGCAAGAATCAGCAGGGAGCGAGAAAAGGTTTATTCGTTGTTGCTCGAGTCTCGTTTTAAGCGGTAGGTGGGTCAGCCGAGGCCTCAATGCGACTTTTTTTCGGCAACTAAGTCGGAGCGCAGCCGGGGAGTGTCCCACCGCGATTTATCGTCCGACCGCTTTGCCCGTGCCGTGATAGTTCCGGGGGGCCGTATTTGAAATAGCGGCTCTATTGGCCGGTTCAAGAAACCAAACCAATTGAACTTTGTGGAGTACATAGATATGAAACCGCTTAAAGTCGCGGCAGCTATCGCCGCGGTTCTCGCATTCGGATACGTCCAGGCGCAAGATATGGCGCCTGCAACGCAGCCCAGAGGTCCCGCCGTGTCTTCGACAGACTCTGTGGGTGGTGTGACCGCCACGAGGAGCGACGCTGGCGCTCCAATGGGAAAGACCCGAGCCCAGGTCAAGCATGAGCTTGAGCAAGCACGCCAATCGGGCGAACTCGACCGCTTAAACGCGGAGTATGGTGGGCAATGAAGCAAGGTGCCTGCTCGCACCGCTCGGGTCTGAGGCTTGCGATCCTGGTCGTCAACTTTCATCTGCGGTCCTGGAAAATGGCAGGGATACTGCCGCGAGAACGCGGACGATGAATGCGAAACCGAAGGCCCGAGAGTGGCGCTGAAGGGCGTGGGAAAATGATGGCGGCGTCGTCTGACGGGTTAAGCCTTGCGACCAGTCGCATGACCATATGCACTTTCAGTAGCCGGTGCCACCGTATTTCTCGCGCAACGCATTGCGCTACAGCACCGCGAGAGCGGCGAGCCGTCGTTGATCGCTGGCATCACACGCGAAATCATCGCAACCCACAACGTCGATCCTACGCGCGCGTATGTCGCGGGGATGTCCGCAGGGGCCGCAATGGCGGCGATCATGATCGCCGAGCATCCCGAGCTGTATGCCGCGGCCGGTGTGCATTCCGGTCTTCCGGGTCGATGCGCGCACAATCTAACTTCGGGCTCGCGGCGAAGAAAAGCGGCAAATATGCCCGAAAGGCTGGCGCGGGCAACAGGACACGGTCTTTTTTCCGAAGCGGCCACTCAGGCCCCCACAGGTCCGGATGCAAGTGCCGGAATGCTGCGCTTCTTCCTTCATCATCCGCTACGGCAACAGTGCCGTCCTGTCTTGTGCTAACTGCGTTGCGACAACGTGGCGCCCGTTCTGCATATAGAGCATGTCGGCCATACAGGCACAGCGAAATGGTATGCCAACCCGTAAATCGATCGAGGCGTGCCGCTTCGCAGCTTCGAGCGGCGCATCCGGTCGTTGGATCGCTTCGTCCGCAAAACGGGCCGCCTCGTGGAACAATTACAAGATAAGTATTGACGCTGGTACCACCGGGCGGTTAGGCTGTCGTCTGAAGTTCAAGAAGTTCGATTGCTGTTCATCAATTGCTCGCTCCTCAGCGGTATTCGTTGTCCTCTCCCTCCTTGACTCTTCATACGCTCTTCAACGGAGCACATTTTCCCCATTTTTTTCAAGGATTCTTCATGGATACCGGTACCGTTAAGTGGTTCAACGACAGCAAAGGCTTTGGCTTCATCACCCCGGACAAGGGCGGTGACGACCTTTTCGCTCACTTCTCCGAAATCAGCGGCGACGGCTTCAAGACGCTGGCTGAAAATCAAAAGGTGAGCTTCGAAACGAAGCAAGGCCCGAAGGGTCTGCAGGCAGCTAACATCAAGCCGCTGTAAAGTTTGAAGAGCCCGGCGTTCCGCGACGGACGCCGGGTTGCAGCGACATCCTCGCGAAGCGTTGTTTCCTGAAGTGACGCGTTCGCTCCTCGCTGTATCTGTTTATCCAGCAGCTTGCCAAGCGCCATACGTCTCGTTGCGCTCATTTTCCCCTCTGGCATTCGCGCCATGTCTTCGCTTTCCGACTGCTCCAGATTCGGCCCGAGATGCCTTTGAATCGACGCGCCCCTGCACATTCCGCAAGGCACGCGCGCACTCGACATTATTAAAACTAAAATGCAGAACACACAAATTCAAAAATACAACGGCTATGCCGTCCAGCCTTCGGCGCATCGTTTGCCCGACGGTAGTTTTTCCTCCAACCTGCTGCTCGAGCGCGCCGATAGCGAGCGCGCCGACGGCCGTTACCAGTTCTATTCGCTCGATTACTTCATGAGTGAGGAGCAGGCGTTGCAGCACTCGACACGTTGGGCACGCAACTGGGTCGACACGCGCGGTTAAAGGCAACGCCCCAGTTCAGCACGCTCAACGCATCTTAGCCATCAGGACTCGTGCAATAAGGCGCGCGAAAATATCACGCGCGATCGGTTACCTTCCGATTTGAGCCGGCGCTCAGTGCGAACCTTTGGATTTTCCATATCGATGTCTTTGGCAATTTACGCACGACATCGAAGTCGACGACACTCTTGAGCTTTCAGAGGAGGTCGAAGTGAGAACGCAGGCGCGGGCGGACGGCAATGCACACTGTTTATGGCGTGTCCCTGGCGCGCACGAACACGGGTACCTTCTGCATAGATTCCGGTTCTGGCTCTAGCAGTCAGGGGGATTCCAGGGTGCTGCGATCAAAGCCGTCAGTATCAATCAGCATTTCGGCGTAGGCCACTGACGCGCGCCTTGCGTCGCCGGCATTCAAGAAGGGCCTCTTGCCGGGCACACGGAATAGGCGACTTCGTGGGCTGTCCGTCATGGAGTCCGGATCGCTGATGCGAATCGACGCATCGAATCCTTCCTCGTAGTTGTGACCATATCCCGGTTGAGTCGTGCGATGCGGATACACGAGTAGGGAAATATCGAGACCGCGATAATGGCGAATGGTTGTCATCAGGTCACTCCTTTTGGCCGCAGCAAGCAGCACGTTTTTGATCGTTGTGCAGGTTTGGCCGAAGGAGATATCCGAACGCCCCCGAGCGACACCGACGAGGCGACCGGAACGGAGTTTCCTGGCCAGCTGTCCGGTACACGGATACCTGAACTTCGTGCTTAACTTCCGCAGGCGTTCCCTCACCCGGCATTCCGCTCACGTTTGTCCGATCGCGCACCGCGCTGCCCCGAACTCACGAAGTGGGTCACTCTCCGTATCCTCGGCCAGCCTCATCGCGCGGCAGGCAGACGCTGTTGATGGTGGTGTTCTTGAAGAGTTTGCCACGTAAGCGTGGAGGTGGAACGAGGCAGACAGCCATCGCCCGGCCATCCAGGCAAACGCCATGACAATCCGGGCAGTGCCCCGCTTTTGTCAATCCTAACTTTCACGGTACGCGCGACAGTACCATCGGTCAATTCAATTCTGGTAACAGTCTCAGCGCCGCCCGGTGTAGCCCGTTCAGGGGTATAGTGAGTCACCCCCTGTGGAGTGACCAACATGTCGACACACCCGTTTTTTCTCTACAAGGGGTACGAACTTCACCCCCTTGTCTTTCCCCGCACATTCAGCCGCTTTGACGGACATTCCCGTTACGCGGAAGGTTATGAAATTGCAGTACGGATATGTCGTCCGGCCGCGACAGCAATTCCCACCGCAAGCCGGGTCTTCAGGCTGAACCTGGCGCATACATTCTCTGACTTCGGTACGGCAAGGCGAGCCGCCCGGCAGCAGGGAAAGGACATCGTCGACGGAAAGGTGAGCGGCGCTTCGGTCATCGACATATGAAAACGTCGCTGACGGGCAGTATCCACCGATGTGCTCGACCATGCGACGAATTACTCTCTGCCTGATGGCCGATCTGATCGTCGCTCCCAGATGAAAGGTGGCCGGCACCTCCAGCTCTTTGGCGACCGCTATGGCCGCATTGCGCTGCGCAACGGGCCCTTTACCCGGCGCTGAGCATTGGTTCATCTGTTTTCCGGCAAACGCGCGTCATTGCGGCCTGAGGAGCAGATCGTTGCTCACGGATTGCACCCCCGGCACGCCGCGCGTCACGGCAAGCGCTTTCTGAATCTGTGCCTCCGAATCCACGTATCCAGACAACTGCACGACGCCTCGATACGTCGCGACGCTCATCGGCAAGGATCGCAGTTCCGGGTCCGCGACGAGCGCCTGCTTCACCCGGGCGGCGAGCGCAGCGTCGTCAGTGGCGATCTTCCCCGGCGCGGTCAAGGGCGGCGTCACCGTGGACTTACAGCCGCTGGTGAAGACGAACGCTGGCAACGCGAACGCCGCGACGATCAGCAACCGGCTTTTGATGTAAGGCGCGTTTCGCATGTCGGCTATGAAATCCTGCTTCGATAAGCGCTAAATGGTGGGCTGAAAAGCGGGCCGAGTGGCGAACGGATACAGCGGATCTCGGCTTACAAGCTACCTGTATTGGCAGGGCAACCCCTCGCGTCGATTTGGCGAGGTGAATCAGGCGTAGCAATTGCCCAGGTACGAGAGAGCGAGTATCTGACTATCGCCATTGCAGTTTCCCACGAACTGCATACGTTAGCTGATGACGGTATCTGAAGCAGTTTTCCCATGTCTGAGCCTGTCGATCCTCCCAATACCCGGGCGAGCGGGTTTCAAGGTGTCAGGCGAAGCGTGCTTGAACGCATACCAATGTCTGGCAGAAGTCTGATGTCCCGCATCAAGCCTATCGGCATGCCCATTTTCTAAAGAGATCGCCTAATCTGCCGATAAACAAGTCATCGTACAACAACGGGTTGAAAAAGCGGCATGAGAAACGTATCGGTTCGAAATAGTCTCCTGACTGTCTTCCTGATCTTTGCGGCGATGATTTTGCTGGGCGGCGTGATCGGTGTCGCCACGCTCAGCCGCGCGAATGCCAATCTCAACCGCATCCATCAGATCGCGACGCAGGAAATCCTCGTCAACGACGCATACAAGGACTCCACACGCACTCGAGCCGCGTTGACACGAGCCTACTCAGCGCTAAAGGAGCGCAACGACGAGACGACGCGAGACTCGGCATTGAAGAGCGCCGAAACGACGATGAACCGGGCGGCTGCGGAAACCGAGTCGTTTCGAAGCGCCGCCGTTTTTCGTGGGCAGGACGACGGGTTGAAGCAGCAGTTGATCGAATCGTCAGTCAACCTCGCCGCGATCCTGAAGAAAGCCTCCGATGCTCTGCGTGCCGGCGATACGAACGCCTACGCCGCTATCAACGATCACGACATTACGTCAACCGGTGTGGCGTATTCGGTGAATGTCGAGAAATTCCAGAGCATGGCTAACACGTTGTCGAACGATGCCATCGCGCAGGTCGATCGCGAATATACGTGGGTCGTCAGTCTGGTTATTTTCGGAGTGAGCGCGGCGCTGGCCCTGATCGTCGCTTCGCATTTCGCGCTGCGGCGCATCGTGACGGCTCCGCTGAACGACGCCGCCAATCTGCTCGATCGAATCGCGGCGAATGATCTGACAGCGCGCATCCCCGAGGCGAGCGGCAACGAGATCGGTCAGCTATTCGCGGCGATGCAGCGGATGCAGCGTGGTTTGGCTCAGACAGTGGCGAACGTGCGCAACAGTTGCGAGGCCATTTACGGCGGCGCGCGCGAGATTGCCGCGGGCAATGTGGATCTGTCGAGCCGCACAGAGCAGCAATCAGCGGCGCTGGAAGAAACCGCGGCCAGCATGGAGCAATTGACGTCCACCGTCAAACAGAACGCGGATAACGCGCAGCAGGCAAGCACACAGGCTTCGAGCGCAGCCGATGTCGCCGAGCATGGCGGCGAAGTGGTCGAGCGCGCCATCCAGACAATGAATGCAATCAGCCAGAGTTCGCGCAGGATCGCCGAGATCACCGGGATGATCGACAGCATCGCATTTCAGACCAATATCCTTGCGCTGAATGCGGCAGTCGAATCGGCACGGGCCGGTGAGCAGGGACGCGGCTTCGCCGTGGTCGCAAGCGAAGTTCGCAGTCTCGCTCTGCGCAGCGCGGACGCCGCCCGAGAGATCAAGGCCTTGATCGGCGTCTCGGTCCAGGATGTGGCTAACGGCAACAGCCTGGTCGCGCAGGCGGGTCAGGCGATGAAGGAGATTGTTAGCGCCGTGCGCGGCGTGGCCACCATCATGAATGAAATCAAGGCAGCAACGAACGAGCAGAGCACGGGCATCGAACAGGTCGGCCAGGCGGTTACGCAGATGGACCAGGCGACTCAACAGAATGCGGCACTCGTCGAAGAAGCCGCCGCTGCCGCGAGCGCGCTCGAACAGCAGGCGCAGTCAATGACGGATGCAGTCTCGGCATTCCGCCTCGCCGCGCAATAGAAGCTCCGATTGATCGAGGCAAAGCCGTGGTTGATTCAGACAATTCAAATCATTTCTAACTGGAATATGAACATGAACGTTAAAGGCTTCCTGGGCGCCACCGCAATTCTGATTGCCGGTGCTTCCCTCTGCTGCATTTCACAGGCCACGACGTACGCGTATGTATCGAATGCAGATAGTCAGGATATCTCGGTGTTCAGTCTCGACAAGTCGAACGGCTCGCTTGCGCCCGTGGAGACTGTTTCTGTCGGGGCAACGGTGATGCCGATGTCGTTTTCGCCAGATCATCTCCGGCTCTACGCAGGACTGCGCTCGAAGCCTTATCGCGTGGTGAGCTTTGCGGTCAATCCGCTCGATGGCCGGCTGATCGAACTCGGCAGGGCGCCGCTTGCGGATAGCATGGCGTATATCTCGACGGACGCAAACGGCCGTTACCTCTTTTCCGCGTCATATGGCGGCAACCTTCTGGCGGTGAATCAGATCGGCGCGGATGGTGTGGTCGGCAACGTACAGCAGACCGTCAAGACCGGCCCGATGGCCCGGACGGGCGATTCCTGTTTGCATCAGAGCGCACATCGAGCACGCTCGCGGCGTACAAGGTCAACGCTGCCTCTGGCAAGCTGACGCGTATCGGTACATACCAGACCGAAAAGCAACCGCGTGGATTCAATATCGATCCGTCCGGCAAGTACTTGCTGGCTGTCGGACAATTGTCGACGAGCCTTGGCGTTTACAACATCGATCGTAAGACTGGCAAGTTGAGTGCGATCGGACAGTATCCGGTCGGCAAGGGCGCGAACTGGGTTGAAATCGTTGAGTTCGACGGCACAAACGCCGATTGAGGTTTGATTCCCGGATCGCCGTGCGGTGAGCACGGCGTTCCTGATTCGGCTTTCACTGGGCGCCAGTCGCGTGCAGACGCGTCCGCTCCCTGGCGACGTCCAACAGCCGCGACCAGAAACTTCGACGAAGAAGACGCCGCAGACTCAATCTAGAGAGCGCTGGAACCGAGCAGCCTGAAAAGAACACGTGGATCGAAGGGTTTCTCGCACCGCGGGCAGCCGGCATAAGCAGGATCGAGCGCCTCGGCGCCATAGCCGGTTGTAAAGACAAAGTCGACGCTGTTCTCGGTCAGCCAGTCCGCGATCGGGTACGACTTCTGCCCGTGCAGATTAACGTCGAGCACCACGCCATTAAAGGCGTCCTTATTGGACTGGATGTATGCCAGCGCCTCGTCCGCCCAGCCGATCGGGCCCACAGCCGTTGCACCGGCCTCTTCGATCAGGCCACAAAGCGCCTGCGCAACGACGAAGTCGTCTTCGACAACCAGTATCCGGCGTCCCTGAAGTTCTGTACCCTGTCCCATCAGTTTTCCTCAGGTCTGGTGGGCAGCACTGGAACGTTTTCGATCAAACGGCATTTCGATCCGGCACGAAATCCCATCGTCACAAAAGAGCAGTTCTGCCTTTGCCCGCAAGGAGTAAGACAGCGCCTGTTCGATCAACTGTCGTCCGTAGCCACGTTTCGAAGGGTCGGGCGGGACGGCCAGACCGCTTTCCCGCCAATCCAGCAGTAGCAATGACTGGTCCTGCCCGATGTCTTCAACACGCCAGCGGATATCCAGCCGCCCCTGGCGGTTTTTTAGCGCTCCGTATTTCAACGCGTTCGTTGCGAGTTCGTGTATGGCCAGCATGATGTTCTGAACATATTCGAGGCCGAGGGGAACGCTCGGGCCGCTTATGGCAATATTGTTGTCAGCGTCGACACCGGCGATCGTTTCAACCTCCATGCGTACGATGTCGCCCAGATCGACATGCTCGCCCGCCGCTTTCCCGAGAATCCCCTGCAGACGCCCGAGGGCACGCAATCGCGAGGCAAATGCTTCAAGCGGCGGCTCCTTGCGCAAGGTCTGACGCGCGATTGATTCAACGAGTGCGAGAAGATTGCGCGTGCGATGCTGGAGTTCCGCAATCAGTACCTTCTGGCGTGCCTCCGCGTGGGTAAGGCCGGTAATATTCAGGAACGTGACCACCACACCTTCCGCCCGCCGGTCGCCATTGCGGTAGGGCGCGAGACGGACCAGATAATTGATCGCCTGGTCGTTGCTATCGACACGACGCTCGATCACTTCGCCCTCAGTCACCGTGCGCGCGATATCGCTGGCAAACTCCGGCATATTCAGCGGACTTGCCAGGTCGGTAATGGGTCGTCCCCGGTCGGCCGGACGGATACTGAATACGCTCGTCATGGCGGGCGTGAAGCTGCGAATCACGAGCTGCCGGTCCAGAAAAACCGTGGCGACCGCCGTGCTCTCGAACAGGTTTTGCAGATCGCTGTTTGCGCGATCGAGCGCTTCGATCTTCCCGTTCAGTTCGCTATTGACGGTGTGCAGTTCCTCGTTGAGCGAGACCAGTTCCTCCTTCGACGCTTCCAGCTCTTCGTTGGTCGACTGCATCTCCTCATTGACCGAAACAAGTTCCTCGTTCGACGACTTGAGTTCCTCCAGTGCGGTCTCGTATTCCTCGATCACGGATTGCAGGCGCTCGCGCGTGTCGCGCAGCTCCCGTTCCATCTGCACCGTCGTGCCGTCGTGCGCAGCGTGAGCACGACTTAATGCTTCTTCGCGGCTCAGGACCGCCCCCTGATCAATGAACAGAATCAGATAAAGCTGCTCAACGCCGGGCCGGCTGTTGAGCGGCTCGACCGTCACAGTGACCATCTGCACGCGTCCATCGTCTTCCTCAACCGGTATGCCTTCCTGTGTCACCGAGCGCCCGGATTCGACCGCTTCGCGGAACACCGTTCGTAGTTCGAGGCGAATGCCCTTGCGCGCCATGGTGAATATCTGACGCGAGGGAATGCCGGCGGGCGGTTCGAGATATTTGCCGGTCCGCGCTGAATAGTACGCAACATCACCGTCGCGATTGACGAGCACGTGAGGCGGCGAAAACCGCTCTAGCACCTGAGCATCGACCATCTCGCGCAGTGCAACACCGCCAACTTCCGTGCGCCGCGCCGTCAGCTCGCCCGCGCGACCGGTCCGCATCGACGAGACCATCAGCGGGAGTCGAAGGTGCGGTGCGGGCACCGACCGGCGACGGAAGATGCGATGTTTTTTCTCGACCGGTGCAAACAGATCGTCGAACTGACTGACGCTTTCCGATGTGCCAAGAAACAGGTAGCCGTCGGGACGCAACGCATAGTGGAACGTCGGAATGACCTGCCCCTGAACATCCTGGCCGAAATAGATCAGCAGGTTACGGCAGGAGACCAGGTCGATCCGGGAGAAAGGGGGGTCACGAATCACACTGTGTGGCGAGAAGATGCACAGGTCGCGCACCTCTTTGGCCACGACATAACTCGCGCCGTCGGGAATAAAAAAGCGGTCCCGGCGTTCGGGGGACACACTATCGAGTAACTGGCCAGGATATTTGGCTGCGCGCGCGACTGCAAGTGCCTGTTCGTCAATATCGCTGGCAAAGACCTGCACCCGGGGCACGATCGCAAGCTTATCCATGTGTTCGCGCAGCAGGATACCCAGCGAGTAGACCTCTTCCCCGGTCGCGCAACCGGGGACCCAGACGCGTACCACATCGTCCACTCCGCGCTCCTCGAAAAGCCGCGGGATGACGGTATTCGCGAGCTTTTCGAACGCTTCCGCGTCGCGAAAAAAGTTGGTTACGTTGATGAGAAGATCGCGGAACAGTGCGCCGACTTCCCGCGAATCGCGCCTCAGGTGTTCGACATAGACATCGACTGTCTCGGCATGGATTACCTGCATGCGCCGCTGCACGCGGCGCATGAAAGTCTTGGCCTTGTAGCCACTGAAGTCGTGACCGAGCTGGCCGCGCAGGATGCCGCAAATCTCCTTTCGCGCGTCATCGATCTGTTGCTGGTCCGCCGCGTTTTGGGCCTTGAAGGCGATATCGTCCAGCACATAGGTGCTATGGGCGAATTCAGCGAGTTTCGGCCCCATCTGTTCAACGGGGACGGCAAAGTCGATGAGCCCGGTGGCGATCGCACTCTCGGGCATGCTTGCGTGCTGCGGCCCGAATCCGTCCGCGATCTGCGCCATGGTGAGACCGCCGTGCTCCTTGACTGCCTTGATCCCGAGCGTGCCATCGGAGTCGCCGCCGGACAGAACGATGCCCACCGCCAGTTCGCCCTGGTCATTTGCCAGCTCGCTGAAAAAGATGTCAATGGGCTTGCGCTCGCGCCGGCTCGTACTCTGCACCTGAACCCGGAGATGGCCGTTCCCGATCCCGAGGACCACATTGGACGGCGCCACGTAGACGCTGTTTATCTCCACCCGCATACCGTCGGCCGCGACCTGTACCGGTAGCGCCGTATATCGCGCCATGATCTCGTGCAGCAGGCTCTCACGCTCCGGGCCGAGATGCGTCACGACGACAAGAGCGACGCCGGGCTCGGCAGGCATCCCGCGAAAGAAACCGTCCAGCGCCTCTATTCCCCCGGCCGAGGCGCCGACGCCGGCAACCGGGAACCGCGATGCATCGTTCACAAATCTCTCCCAGGCGTTTGCGTCGGCAGTTCGCGGTCGTCATCGCGAGTGCCCGAGGCCGGGGTGCGATTGGCCGGCGCAACGGTATTCTGGGTGGACGGTCCCCGGTTCGACAACTGTGACTCCAGCAGGCGAAGCGCCTCCCGCACCACCTCGCTCGCAGTGCGGTAACGGCCCGAGGCCACCTGCTCGTTGACAAGGTGACACAGGTGCTCCGTCAGCGACACGCTGAGTGCGTATTTGCTCGACATGGGTGGCCCTCTCCAAAGCATAGACTTCTAACGGTACTACCTTGTCGTACCCGAGTCCATGGGCGCGCTCCCTTCAGATTTTGTCTCGTGCAGTGTTCGGCCAGGCGCAGCTCGTCGCCGTGATCATGGGAGGTTGTCGTGAAGTTAGGTGATGCCCGAACGCCCGGACACGGGGGGAACGACCGTTTCGGGCGGGACCTGGGAAAGGGACATTCAACTGGCGCCATCGAATGGCCACAGTTCGGCGGCGCAGAGCCGACGTTGAAGATACGTCTACGTTCGCTAGCCGGCTGGACTATTTCAGGCCGGGGGCACGCAGAAGCATGTCGATGGGGCGCGCCTCCGGTTGGATCGCAACGTCGGGCGCAAGACTCACACGCTGAAATGGGCGCGTCGACCGGCTGGAAGCCGCGTACGGCGTGCATCTGCCTCGTGTTCAGTAGCGCCCGTGCGCGACGGACATTACTCCGCGTAGGCTGCCATCACCAGCCATATATCGCGCTGCGATAAACAAGCGGTTGGCGCTTCCAGTCGTTGAAACAGTCCCTGATGTGCCGGAAATCACCACCGCAGATATTGACCTGTCTACCGTTATTGGCTGGCGCCCGATGCTGCCGCCGGGCCGCTTGCGGCGCCCATCGCCCCGGTCGCTGCGGGGTTAGCCATCGGGCCGCTACTGCCCGCCGCTGCGCCGCTGGTCGCGCTACTGTTGTCCGCCCGCTTGCATCCAGATGCACCCATCGCCAGCAGCACGACCGACGCCGCAATTACAAAATGTCTCGCAGTTAGTTTCATCGCAGATTCCTCCTGGCCTGGCTGCAATCCGGCTTTCGGTGAATGGCATGCACGCGACTTGCGGGCCTGTTGCACTTCGACCGGTCATTGGAATTGGCGCAAATTACATGCCCCATATACTCGCGCGTCTTCACGAGCGGGCGCTGCGGGCGGATGCAGGGGAAGTGGTGCCGGTCGGGCTTGCGGAGACAGGCATGCCCAAAATTACAACGCTACGTAAATCTCCCACGTGTCATCCGGATTCGCCGGTACCGCAGTGCAAGGTCAAATCGCTTACGGATTACCGGAATTCGCTCCAATGAGGGGACTTTCGGATAACTTCAGTGGATCGGCGAGCCCTAGTCTGGCGCTTCTTCACGCATCGACGATTCTTTCCTATGCTTGAAGCAATGCCGAGCCCGCCGAAGCTTCCATCCGACGGACCGGGCACGCACTCTAACCCGCAGCCGGCAACACTATAAGGAGCAACCACGATGAAAATTCAACGAAACGCTCCCCGGATCGCGTCGACTCTGCTCGCCGCGGCATTCACACTCGTTCAGGCAAGCGTCGCAGCGGCGCAAGCGGATGCTCCGCAGACCGCCAGCGAGATTCATAGAACTGGCATGCCAGCGACGCAGCAGCAGGGCGACATATCGTTCGTGTCCGGCGGAGTCGGTCGCGACGAGTCAACCGCGCTGCGGCAGGCACGAAGGCAATGGCCGCTGTCTTTGCAGTTCACCGGTCCCGGTGCGAGCTATGTGGCCGACGTCCAAGTGCAGATTGGCAAAGCTGGCGGCGCAACGGTGCTCGATACCACTTCGCATGGGCCGTACATGCTCGTGCGGCTTCCTCAAGGGCGCTATACGGTCAGCGCCACCTACAGCGTTGTTACCAGAAAGCAAAACGTGAACGTCCGCGGCAATGGCAGCGCGCGCGCGACGTTCGCGTTTCCGTCGAGTCACTGAGCGCTCGCGGCGGCGCGCCGAAGGTCGTGCGTGCCCGCATTCGGTTGGCGAAAGAACCGCGGGCCGGGAAGGTCGGAAAGGGAGCAACTGAATATCGGCTTTCGCAAAATGTGAACGAGTCTCACGAAGCCTCATGCTTGAGCACGTTCCTTCCGTTTGGCCCGAGCAACGGCAAGTCGCGGATCCGCACGCCGGTCGCGTCGTCGATCGCGTTCGCGAGCGCCGCGGCGGCCGGGCCTTGCGCCGCTTCTCCGACACCGAGAAATGGCAGGCCCGGCCGGTCGATCAACAGCACGTCCACGCGTCGGGGTACGGACGAGAAGCGCATGATCGGGTAAGTGCTCCAGTCGAAGCTCGTGATGCGTTGCTGGTCGAAATGCGTTTCTTCATAGAGCGTCCAGCTCGTGGTTTGCAGAATGCCGCCTTCGATCTGATTGCGCACGCCGTCCGGATTCACGATCTGCCCACAGTCGACGGCCGCTACGACGCGCTCGATACTGAGCTCGCCGGTATCGCGCATGACCGTCACGTCCATCGCGACGGCAAGGTAGGCCATCAGGTTCTTGTATTGGGCAAACGCAAAGCCGGTACCGTGCGAGCGCGAGCTCGCCTCGCCGGTTCGCCCGGTGCGGGCTCGCCAACCGAATTGATCGACCACGGCGCGAATGACGTCACGGGCGCGCGGATCATCGAGATGTTTGAGGCGAAATGCAACCGGATCGACGTGCGCGGCGGTGGCGAGCTCGTCGATGAAGCTCTCGATCGCGAACACGTTCATGTGCGCGCCCAGCGAGCGCATGGCGGACACGCGTATCGGCATCGCGGGCACGAAATGATGCCGTACGTGCAGGCTGGGCACGCGGTAAAGCGGAATGCTGTTGCGGTCGCCTCCGCCTTCCGGCATCGGAATCGGCTTCGGCGGCGCGGGGGTGAACGGTTGCGCCAGCAGTTGCGCGGGCAAAAGACGGCCCGCATTCTCGATGCGGTTGTTATGCGTGTTGCTCCATAGCTCGTAACGCCAGTCGGCAATCGTGCCTGCCGCATCGAACGTTGCGCTCGCCTCGACTGTCATTGCCGGGCCGAACGGCTCCCACAGGTGTTCCTGTTCGCGCATGAATTGCACGCGCACCGGGCGGCCAGGCAGCTCCCGTGCGATGAGGGCGGCGTCGGCCGCGACATCGTCCGCGCCGTTGTGTCCGTAGCAGCCCGAACCTTCCATATGCACGCAGCGCACCTGGTCGGGCGGCATGGCGAGCATGCCGGCGATCCCCGCACGCAGCGGGTAGACGCCTTGCGTGTGCGTCCACACGGTCATCACACCGTTGTCGAGCTGCGCGACCGCGCATGATGGCCCAATCGAGCCATGCGTCAGATACGGCCTTGAATAGCGCGCCCGCAACGTCGCCCCGGGCGCGGCCGCGCCTGTCGTTATGTCCTGATCGTGCTGGTCGGCCACCGCGATTTCCTGTGAAGGCAGAGTCATCAGCAACGCGTGGATGTTCGCCGGATCGGGCAGGGGCGGCCCGGGCCGCCATTGCGCGGCGAGCGCAAGCTCACGCATCGCGAGGATCGCGCGCCATTCGTCGTCGGCGACCACCGCGAGGTAGTTGCCGTTGTGCACGACCTTGATGACGCCGGGCAGCGCCTCGACGCGCCCGCTATCGACTGCAACGAGGCTCGCGCCATAAGACGGCGGCCGGACGACGCGGGCATGCAGCATTCCGTGCAGCCGCAGATCCTGGACATAGCTGGCGCCGCCCGTCACCTTGCCCGGAATATCCACGCGCGGCAGCGCATGGCCAATCACGGCGTACGACGATGGCGGCTTGGTCGCGGCATCGGGCTGTGCGTTCTGATGGAGGTTCGCGTAACGCACGGCTTCGCCATAGGTCACGCGTCTTCCGTCGGCCGCAATGATGGCGCCGTCGCGTGTAGTGAGTGCCGATGCGGCGACGCCCAGCTGCGAGGCCGCGCTCGCGACGAGCAGCGTGCGCACCTGAGCCGCGGCGTTGAGGATCGCGCTGCCGCTGTCCGCCATCGTGTGACTGCCTGCGGTGTAGCCTTCGTTCGGCGTTTCGGCGGTGTCGGCGGTGATCAGCTCGATCGCATCAGGCGCGAGATCCAGCTCTTCCGCGGCGACCTGCAGCAGCGCGGTGCGAATGCCCGTGCCAAGCTCCGCTTTGCCCGTGCATACGCTCACGTGGCCGTCAGGGGTGACCTTGATCCACGCATCGAGCGACGGCGTGGTTTTGAGACTGCCCGGCAGTTTCGGAGCGTTCGCGGTGAAAGTGCCCGCTTCGGTGGTGGTTTGCGCGAGCGCGGCCATGCCAGGCACGATCGCGAAGCTCACCATCAGCGAGCCGCCAACGACGAAGCGGCGCCGCGCGGGGTCATCCGGGCCGCCGTCGCGAGCGACGGGGAATGGGCGGCCGTCGCTCACGACTGGGCTCCGCCGTCCGCACGCGGCGAAGCCGTCGCGACTTGCTGGATCGCCGCGAGAATGCGCATGTGCGTGCCGCAGCGGCACAGGTTCGGCTGCATGTGGCGGCGAATCTGTTCATCGGTTGGGTGCGGGGTTCGCTCCAGCAGCGTGTGCGCGCGCATGATCATGCCGGCGATGCAATAGCCGCATTGCGCGGCTTGCTCGCTAATGAAGGCTTGCTGAAGTGGTCCCGGATGTTCTGCGGTGCCAAGTCCTTCGACGGTTCCGACTGGCCGATCGCCAATGGCCACGACCGGCATCAGGCACGAGAACACCGGCTCGCCGCCGACGCTGACCGTGCATGCGCCGCATTGACCGAGACCGCAGCCGAACTTTGCGCCATCGAGCTGCAACTGGTTGCGCAGCACATAGAGCAGCGGCGTGGACGGGTCGACCTCGACCGTATGACTGACACCGTTGACGTTGAGTGTGATCATCGTGGCAGGCCGTCCTTGCGAAAATGCGCGACCGCGTCGGCGTCGAGCGAGGGCCATGAGCCGCGTGCGGTGAAGCGTTCGCGCGTGTAGTTGGCGAGTTCCGCTATCTGCGCGTCCGTGAATGTGTTGGCGAATGATGGCATGAAGGGCGCGCTATCGCTCTCGTGCCAGTCGATTCCATCGAGGATGATGCGAACCGTGTTGCGTGGGCTGTCGGCGTTGACGGCCGTGGAAAGGGACAGCGGCGGTCGGGCACCATCGGTCGACATCGGCGCGCCTTGCGCATGGCACGATGCGCAGGCCGCCGCGAAAAGATTCGCGCCGCTGCGGGGCGAGGTCGAGACGGGCACGCTCGCAGCGGAAGCGGGGGGTGAAGCGACGGCATGCTCGGGCCCGCTTCGGGCCCCGGCTGGCAGCGCCAGCAGATAGGCGGAAATCGCGTCTACGTCGGAGGCGGAAGCGTCGGCGAGCATGCGCGTGACGGGGCGCATCGAACCCGCCGCCGCCCCATGTTCGCTCGCGAGGCCGGTGCGCAGATAGCTGACGAGCTGTGCCTGCGTCCAGGGCGTCGGGCGTGCCGCGAGGTCGGTGAGCGCGGGAGCATCCCATCCCTCGATCGTGCCGCCTTGCAGCGCGCGGTCGCGGCGCTCGGCACCGAGCCGGTTGAGCGGCGTGTGGCACGCGCCGCAATGACCGAGGCTTTCGACCAGGTAACGCCCACGTGCGACGTCTGACGCTTCGGACGGGGACGGCGCTGCTTCGTCGCCGGTATGCAGGTAAAGAAGATTCCACACGGCCATGATGGGCCTGAAGCCGAGCGGGAAAATCAGCTCGTTGTGCGGCGTAGGAGCGCTGATCGGAGCGCGACTCATCAGCCACGCATACAGCGAGCCGATATCGGCATCGTTGATGTGCGTGAAGTGCGGATACGGGAACGCGGGATACAGCAGATGGCCGTCGCTGGACACGCCGCGCCGCATCGCGCGTGCGAACGCGTCGAGCGACCAGCGCCCGATACCGGTGTCGTCGTCCGGGGTGATGTTGGTCGAGTAAATGACGCCGAAGGGTGTTTGCAGCGGCAGTCCGCCTGCGAGGGGCTGGCCGCCCGTCGCGGTGTGGCACGAAACGCAATCGCCAACGGCGGCGAGTTTCGCGCCGCGCGCCGCGGCCGCGGTATCGCTGCTGGCTACCACGGGTGCGGTCACGGGTGCGGTCACGGGACTCGGCGCGGGCTCCCCGGCATGCGCGGCGTATCCGCGGTATGCGCCCATCAGGGCAACCACGATAACGGCCACGCCTGCCATTACCGCCCGTCTGCCTTTCATCTAGCCTCCATCGCCAGGCCGCCAGGCCGCCCGCGCCGATCGCGCGATGCGGGCGCGTCGAGTCGATGTACCCGCGAGGCGGTGCAGCGCGCGGCATTCGCTGACGATACCTGCTTGCGCTTATCGCATTGCGCCTGCCAGGTTGCCCGAGCCGAGACCCACGATCAGATCGAGCGCGCCGTTCTTCAACGCTTGCGTCGCGAGCACGCCGGCCGCTTTCAGTGCGGCCGCGTCGATCCGCGACGGGTCCGATAACTCGACACGCAACCGTGTGGCGGCCAACGCGTCGAGCTTCCTGATGTTGGCCGCGCCGCCCAGCGCCGCACGAATCTGTTCCGCGCGCTCCGTCTGTTGCGGCGAGCTTTGCGCTGCGGCCGCGACAGTTGCCGCAGCCGCAGCCGCAGCCGCGGCAGTCGCCGCCGCTGCCACGCCTTCCATGCCCGGCCCGCCGGCCAGCGGCAGATCCGCTTCGGTGCCCGCTGTCTTCAGATATTCCTGCAGGTCGGTTTTCATGTTTTCCGACAACGGTCCGAAGATTGCCTGCACGCCGTTGCCCACGCGCACCACACCCGCGGCGCCGAGTGCTTTCAGCTTTGCTTCGTCGACGCCCGCGGGGTCTTTCACGGAAATACGCAGCCGCGTGATGCACGCGTCGAGACTGGTGATATTCGAGCGCCCGCCGAACGCCAGCACCAGTTCGCGCGAACGCCCGCCCGCCCCGCTCGCGGCGAGCGGCGCGGTTTCGACCGTGTCGTCCTCGCGGCCCGGCGTCTTCAGGTTGAAGCGCGTGATCACGAAGCGGAACGCCCCGTAGTAGATCACCGCGTAGATCGGACCGAGAATGAACACGTACCACGCGTGCGTGGCCTTCCCGCCGATCAGGTTGAACATCACAAAGTCGATGCCGCCTTGCGAGAACGTGAAGCCCATGCGCATGCCCAAGGTGTTGGCCACGAACTGCGCCGACGCCGCGAGGCAGGCGTGAATCAGGTAAAGCACCGGCGCGACGAACAGGAACGCGAACTCGATCGGCTCGGTGATGCCGGTGAGGAAAGAAGTCAGCGCGGCCGAAACCATCATGCCACCGACCGCCACCTTCTTCTCCGGCTTCGCGCAATGCCAGATCGCGATCGCCGCGGCCGGCAGGCCGAACATCTTGAACAGGAATGCGCCTGCCAGAATGCCCGCGGTCCGGTCGCCCGCGAAATAACGGGTGATGTCGCCGTGAACCGTCTTGCCGGTCGTCGGGTCGAGGTAGCTGCCCATTTCGAAGAAGAACGGCACGTTCCAGATGTGATGCAGGCCGAAAGGAATCAGCAGGCGTTCGACGAAACCGTAGACCGTGGCGGCGGTGCGCGGGTCCGAAACCGCTGCCCAGTGCGAGAACGCCTTGATCGCGCTACCGATCGGCGGCCACACGAAAGACATGATCGCGCCGAGCACGATGGCACCGATTGCGGTCACGATGGGCACGAAGCGCTTGCCGGCGAAGAAGCCGAGATAAGGCGGCAACGTGATCCGGTAGTAGCGGTTGAACATCCAGGCGGCGAGACCACCGGCGAGGATGCCGCCGAACACACCGGTCTGGATCGACGGAATGCCCATGATCGTGTCGGCTTCGATGCCCTGTAGCCTGGCTATCACACCCAACGTCGCCGTCATCACCAGATACCCGATCGTAGCGGCGATGCCGGCGACGCCATCGTTCTCGGTGAAGCCGAGCGCGACGCCGATCGCGAAGATCAGCGGCAGGTTGCCGAAGATCACGTCGCCCGCGTTCTTCATCAGCGCGAGCACGACGGCCGGCACGTAACCGTGAAAGTCGGTCGCGCCGAGGCCGAGCAGCAGACCCGCCACGGGAAGCACGGCGACGGGCAGCATCAGCGACTTGCCGATTTTCTGCAAGACTCCGAAGGCATGCGAGAACATGGCTGATCTCCTGTTGATCCGCTCATTCGGCAAAGCGCGACAGATGCGCGCGGACTTCGGCGGCGGTGCCCAGACGCAGCACCTCGGCGGCGAGTTTCTTTGCTTCGTCGGTCGTCACCCGTGCAAGCTGGGCCTTGATCGAACCGACCGCGGGGATGCTCACCGAAAGCTCGTCGATGCCGAGGCCCACGAGCACCGGCACCGCCATCGCATCGGACGCGATGCCGCCACAAATGCCGACCCATTTGCCGTGCTTATGCGCACCGTCGACCGTCATGCCGATCAGACGCAACACCGCCGGATGCAGCGCGTCGGCCTGCTTCGCAAGCTGCGGATGGCCACGGTCCATTGCGAGCGTGTATTGCGTGAGGTCATTCGTGCCGATCGAGAAGAAATCGACTTCGCGTGCGAGCGGCTCGGCGATCAGCGCGGCGGCCGGGACTTCGATCATCACGCCCACCTTCACGCTCGCCGCGCGATCGCCGGCTTCGTCGAGCAGGATCTTGCGCGCCGCCCGCACTTCGTCGATGGTGGCGATCATCGGGAACATCACGTGCAGAAAACCAAGCGGCGCCGCGCGCAGGATCGCGCGCAGTTGCGTGCGGAAGATGTCGGGACGCTCCAGACTCACGCGCACACCCCGCAGGCCAAGAAACGGGTTGTCTTCCTTCGGCAGGGGCAGATACGACAGCGGTTTGTCGCCGCCGACGTCGAGCGTGCGGACCACCAGCGGACGCTCGCGGCCAAGCGCTTGCGCGACCGCGCAATATTCGGCGGCCTGTTCGTCCTCGGTAGGCGCGGTGTCTCGTGCGTCGAACAGGAACTCGGAGCGCAACAGACCCACGCCTTCGGCGCCGGCCGCTACCGCGTCGCGCGCTTCCTGCGCATTGCGGATGTTCGCGACGACTTCGACGCGATGGCCGTCGGCCGTGATCGCGAGCTTGCTTGCCGCGAGCTTGTCGTCTTCGCGTTTGATGGCCTGGCGCCTGATGCGTTCGCGCGCCTTCTCGAGTTCGTCGGCGCTCGGGTTGCGCCGCAAGCTGCCGCGCGAACCGTCGAGCACGACGGGCGTACCGTCGGCGAGTTGCAGCGCGCGCGCGTCGATACCGCAAATCGCTGGAATGCCAAGCGAGCGCGCGAGGATCGCGACGTGGCTCGTCGCGCCGCCGGTCGTCGTGCAAAAGCCGAGCACCTTGCTGCGATCGAGCGACGTGGTATCGGACGGTGAGAGTTCCTCGGCAATCAGGATCGACTCGTCCGGCACGTCGATCTGCGCCTGCTTCACGCCGGCGAGTAGCGCGAGCACACGGCGGCCGACGTCGCGTATGTCGCCGGCGCGTTCGCGCAGCAGCGGGTTGTCGAGCTTGTCGAGCGTGCTTGCCTGCTTCTGGAATGCGTCGCGCCACGCGAATCCCGCGCTCTTTCCTGCGCTGATGTGACCGATCGCGGCGTCGATCAGGTCCGGATCGTCCAGCAGCTCGAGATGCGCGTCGAGAATCTGCGCTTTCGACGGATCGGTGAGCGTCGCCTTCAGCGATTCGATCTGCTGGCGCGCCTGATGTTGGGCCGCTTCGAGTTGCGCCCGTTCGCGTTGCGGCGACTCACCCGCTTCCTTGACCTCGATGACCTGCTGGCGGAACTGCGCGATCCTGCCGACCGAAAGCCCTGGCGAAGCGGATACGCCTATGAATTCGTCGGTGTCGGCGGCAGCCGCCTGGCTTTGCGCTGGCGCCGGCGCAGCCGGTGCGGTTGGCGCAGCCGCCGCGGGTGCGGGCGCATCACCGGGCTTTTCGCCCGATCCCTCGGCAAGCAGACGCGCGACGATGCCGGCCGCCTCTGCCGCGTCGGGACCGCGGGCCTCGACGCGCAGCTTGTCGCCGAACTGCGTGGCGAGCCCCATGATCGCGACGACGGACTTCGCATTTGCACTGGCGTCGCCCCGCAGCAGCCGAATCTCCGACTTGTATTTCTTCGCTTCGACCGCGACGACAGCGGCGGGTCGTGCATGCAGGCCCGCCGGATTCGGCAGCGTGATCTCATCCGAGAGGATCGTGCCGGTGACGCTGGCCGTATCCTTGCCCTCGATGCTGCCGACCAGTTCGACGTACAGCGCGACGTCGGTGCCGGCAACGACGAGCCCGTTCGCGGGAACGTAGCGCGTGACGAGATCGCCGTTGGCGATCACCATCTGCGTGAGCAGGCTGGTTGCTTTTGCGCCGACGACGATCGGGTCGAAGCGGATCAGCGGCGTGCCCACGACGACGGCGTCGGCTTCCTTGACCAGCGGCATGAACCCCTCGCCGCGCAGCAACACGGTGTCGAGTCCGATGTGCAGCAGCACTTGCAGACCGTTGTCGCCCGTGATCGTTATCGCATGGCCGGAGCTATGGAGTTGCGTGACCTTGCCCGCGAGCGGCGATAGCAGTTCATCCGAAGTCGGATCGATCGACACGCCATCGCCGACCATCTTCTGGGCGAAGACCGGATCGGGCACGCTGTCGAGAGGAATCAGTACGCCCGAGAGCGGCGCAATCAACTCGACGCGCAGAGGACGGTGAGGAGCTTTCATCGACAACACTCCTTGTACATTGACGCTCGCCTGAACTGGCTCGATTCGAGCCGCATGAGCGCGACATTCACACGTACGGTCGGCGCCATTGCCGCTTACGCCGCTGACCCACCTGTGAGCGGCGCACGTCACAAAAGCGTCGGTGACAGAAACTCAGGAAAGCCAAACAAGGTCGCGCTCGTCACCGGTATGCGCAAAACGGGTTTCGTTGCGCGTGATATCTCGGCTCTCAAGATGGTGCCGCCCACACAGCATCGACCCCGGGGCGAACGGACAGACGTCAGGCGCGCTGCGACGGCGCTGTTTTGCTTTGTAGGACCGCCTCGCGCCTGTGGACGACCGTTTGCACCGTGGTCCCGGAAAAAGGACCTGAGAAGCGCTCTGACAAGGAGCATATGTTACTGAGCGCAGATTGCAAGACGAGACGATTTCGCACGCAAGCGCCTGAATTTTCCGATTTGTCGACTCGAGACCGACATGGTCTTTACTAACTTGCCAGTGACTCTTTCTCTGCAGCTGTGTTTTACTCGCTTAGCGAAAGCTGCCTGTACTTCACGCGGTCGTCGCAATGCCGCTGTCATGTTGGCCCGGAACATGCAAGGGCTTGCGCCGGGCGACGAAGTAGTTCATGGTCGAGCCTTGCGTGAATTCTCATACGGCTTGCTACTCCATGCACGACACGATTACCCGACTGAAGGAGGTCGACTATGCGTGATACCGTCGCCAGCACCGAGTCCCGCTTCCGCAGCAATTCCCACAGTGCGCCTTTCGCGCTCGTCGATCATTACGCGCGCGCCGCCCAGCGCAGGCTCAGCAACTTCAGCGTGCTGAACGTGCTGCGCACCTTCCCGCAATTCATTCCGTACAGCGAAGGCAGCTACAAGGCCCGGTCGAAGCTCACGGTCCAGGCGATCAACGAGACGATTCCCCTGTTGAGCGAGCTGGCGGCCTCCGTCGGAAAGCCAAAGACGCCCGTCACGGAAATCGCCGACTTTCCGGCCACCGACGAACAACGGCAGGCCGCGAATGCGCTCAAGCAGCACTTCGACGCTCAAGGCAGCGACAAGTCGAACCACCACAGCTACCACCACCTGTACGGCGCGATCCTTGCGAATCGCGAAGCCATGCGCTCGGTGATCGAAATCGGCATCGGGACCCAACATTCCGACACCGTTTCGTATATGGTCGCGGGCAAGCCTGGCGGATCGCTCAGGGCGTTCAGGGACTTTCTGCCTTTCGCGCGGATCTATGGCGCGGACATCGACCGCCGGGTCCTCTTCCAGGAGGAGCGCATCGAGACGTTCTTCGTCGACCAGACCGAGCCCGTCACTTTCGAGCAGCTCGCGCGATCGGTGGACGGCGAATGCGACGTGATCATCGACGACGGTCTGCATTCTCCGAATGCCAACATCCAGACGCTGATCTTCGGGCTGAAAAAGGTCAGGCGAGGCGGCTGGGTCGTGGTGGAAGACATCGGGCATCTTGCGCTGCCCGTGTGGCAAGCCGTCAGCGCGTTGCTTCCCGATCGCTATCGACGGCACATCGTCAACGAGGAGCACGGGCTCGTGTTCGCGGTGCAGCGCCTCGAATGATGCACGCGCGCATTGGCGCTTCGCTCCAGGCTCATGGCGCGGCACGCATGCCGCGCCAACGCTGCGATACGACGCGGCCGTGAACAACGCGCATTGTTCAGCCACGTTAGCTAGTCTTTTCAGCGGACGACTCTTTTTCCGACGTGAGACCCCGCCTAAAGTGTCAGACTTCAACCTGACATCTGGGGCATCATGCACATCGATACACCTACGACTCCAGCATCCCTGCAAGAAAATTCAACATCGGCCGCCCAGTGGCTATCCGTCATCGCTGTAGCGGTGAGCGCATTCGCATTCGTCACGGCCGAGTTTTTGCCTGTCGGGCTGTTGCCGCAAATCGCACAGGACCTTGGCGTGTCGACCGGTGTCGCCGGTCTGATGGTCACCACGCCGGGCGTGATGGCGGCCATCCTGGCGCCGACGCTGATAGTCGGCGCGGGCCGCATGGACCGGCGCTACGTTTTTCTGCTGCTCACCGCGGTACTGCTGATCGCGAACGTGGTGTGCGCAATCGCACCGAGCCTGGCGGTCATGCTGGTAGGACGGGCGTTGCTCGGTGGCGCGTTAGGGGGCTTCTGGACTCTGGCGACGGCCGCCGCTCCGCGACTCGTGCAGGCAAAGGACGCTGCCAAAGCGACCGCGACCATTCTGACCGGCGTGACCTGCGCAACCGTGATCGGCGTGCCGCTCGGCACGTTCATCGCGTCGTTTGCATCGTGGCGTATGGCGTTCGCCGCCACCGCGGGGCTCGTGTCGCTCGCGTTACTGGCGCAGGCGTTCCTCGTGCCTTCGTTGCCGTCGGCATCGGCGTTACGGATCGCCGATTTCAAAACCTTGCTTGGCCGGCCTCACACGAGGTTGAGCATGGTGATGGTCGCGCTCGTCTTCGGCGCGCATTTCTCGACCTACACGTACATTGCTCCGTTGCTCGAGCACGACTTCTCGTTGAGTGCCATCACGCTGTTGCTGTTCGGATTCGGTCTGATTGGGTTCTTCTCCAATGCGTTGACGTCGGTGACGATTTCGGACCATCTGAAGAAATCCGTTGCCGCGATGGTTCTGCTGCTATTGGGTGCGATGTCTTCGATGTTGCTGCTTGAACATTCGCCGATCGGCGAGACGGTGGGGATGCTGCTTTGGGGAGTCGCGTTCGGAGCGCTTCCGCTTTGCTTTAGCGTGTGGATTCAACGCGGCACGACAGACTTGCCCGAAGCGGGGTCGGCCATGTTCGTCAGCATCATCCAGGTGGCGATCGCCGTGGGCTCGGCAGTGGGGGGCACCATCGTCGACCGTGCGGGAGTTCACGCTGATTTCACGCTGGGACTCGGACTCGCGCTACTGGGCCTCGTGACACTGCAACGGCTTGCTGTGTTGGAACGACCCGCCACGGCATCTTCTGTTGATTGCGCCTGCGACGCGTCGGCTGACTGACGCAACGCAATCCGTCAAACAGCCGTCTTCACGACTCTGGGTTGAAACGGGGCGTTGCGCGGCACGTCGCCGGCGGCCTCGTCGCGCGCGGCGCTCGTCGACAGATAGCGCAAACAGCAAACGCGCAAAAACGACGCGAAATTCAACGGCTCTTCGCCGCGCGAGGCGACCAGTTCGTCGTGGAGCTTCACGACGAACTGGGTCGTCGTCATGCTCTCGCGGTTGGCGATTTCCCGAAGCACGTCCCAGAACAGATTTTCGAGCCTCACCGTAGTCACGACGCCATGAATGCGCAGAGCGCGCGTACGCGACTCGTAGAGGATCGGATCAGCGTTGACATAGACGTTGCACATACGGTCTGCCCTTCTAGCAAATGGTGACGTCGCGGGACGCGAAGCGCGCCGTGCGGGCGCCGATGCTGTCGTGATCGAGCGTAACACGGTTGGTCGCGGGCACGTCCTCGCCGGCGATGGATGCCTGCCGTGCACCGGCAGGCATCCATCGCTCGTCAATGCTCGATGCGCGTGCCGAGCAGCGCGAGGAACTGCGCGAGCCAGTTCACGTGCGATGTCCACGCGGGCGCGGTGACGAAGTTCTCGTCGGTGATGGCGTCAGGCCAGTCGAGCGCCACGTATTGCGCGCCCGCGAGCTTGACTTCGGGCGCGCAGGCCGGATACGCCGAGATGCGCCGGCCTTCGATCACACCCGCCGCGGCCAGCAATTGCGCGCCGTGGCAGACGGCGGCAATCGGCTTCTTCGCTTCGGCGAATTGGCGCACCCAGTCGATCACCTTGTCGTTGAGCCGCAGATATTCAGGGGCGCGCCCGCCGGGCACGAGCAGCGCGTCGTAGGCCGCGGGATTCACCGAAGCGAAATCGGCGTTCAACGTGAAGTTATGGCCGCGTTTCTCCGTATAGGTCTGATCGCCTTCGAAGTCGTGGATCGCGGTGCGAATCGCGTCGCCCGCGCGCTTGTCGGGCGCGACGACGTGCACCGTATGTCCGACTGCCGCGAGCGCCTGAAACGGCACCATCAGCTCATAGTCTTCGACGAAATCGCCGGCGATGATAAGAATGCGCTTTGACATGCTTCGTTTCCTGTCGAATCGGGTGGGGAAATGGCGAGGCGGCCGCGCTGTCGCGGTGTGCGCAAGGCGGCGGCCGTCATGAAGCAATATAGCGATCGACGCAGTGGGACAGGTAATACGCGGCTAAATGCCGACCAGGGATTTCACTGAGCAAACAAGCGTCACGTTCTATTCGAGCGCGACTCTTCTGCCATTGGGAAGGTCTGTCAAGCGCGCAGATTCGACACACATCGCTGCAGCACCTTGCGCAGCGTATCGACCGGGATTTCCGTCAATCCGTCCAGCATGGACGCCTCGAGCGCGTCGATTGCCGAATCGCATTCCCGCAGTACCCGACGCCCCTCGTCGGTCAGAAACAGATGAATCAGTCGACCGTGGGTAGGATGCCCAACGCGTCCGACCCAACCGTTTGCTTCCATTGTCTTGACTACCTCGTTGGCCGACTGCGGTGTGATGAACGAGCGTTCGGCAAGCTTCGCGTTAGTCATCGCGCCGCTGGCGCTGATCACGGACAGCGCAGTGAATTGAGGCAAGGTCAGCCCGAATTCGCCGAGCACATCGATAAGACTACGTTTGAGCAATCGGTCCAACTGGCCGACCAGATAGGAAACGCGGGCAGGTGGCGCACCGGTTCTCGTTGAACCGGCCTGTTTGGCAGGGGGCGTTCGCCGCTTCTCCATTGTCTTGATCATTATCAGGTTGCCTTAGGTGTTTCTACCAGGCATATCATATTCTACTTTCAATATCAGGAACCCTGAGACTAGACTCATCGTGGATTCCGAGGGACGCTTTGGGAAGGACTCTGATAAGTGACGCAAGATCACCACTGTCAGAAATCTTCTCCTTCCCGGGACCGCTTCGTCGAAGAACGAAGCGCAGGCCGCCGCTGGCGATTCAATCAAAATGGTGAAGGAGACGTCATGTCAAGCATTGCGAACCGGTCGAGTGCCGCAAGCTCGAGTACCGCATTAACGTTGGCACTGTGCTTTCTCGTCGCGGTACTGGAGGGTGTCGATCTGCAGTCCACTGGCGTTGCGGCGCCTCGCATGGCACACGAGTTCGGCTTGTCGGTCAGCCAGTTGGGGCTCGCTTTCAGCGCCGGCATGTTCGGGCTTCTGCCGGGCGCCATGATCGGCGGCAGACTTGCCGACAGGATCGGCCGCAAGCGCGTTCTGATGATCTCGATGGCGATATTCGGCATCTTCTCGATTGCGACCGCGCAAGTCTGGAGCTTCGAAAGTCTGCTCATTGCGCGAGTGCTGACGGGCATCGGGCTCGGCGGCGCGATGCCGAACCTGATCGCGTTGTCTTCCGAGGCGGTCGATCCGCGTCACCGCAATACAGCGGTCAGCGTCATGTATTGCGGTATGCCGCTCGGCGGCGCGCTGGCCGCGTTGATCGCCGTGCTGAGCGCGGGCGCCGCCGCGTGGCGTCATATCTTCTACGTGGGCGGCGCCGGACCGCTGATCGTCATTCCGCTGCTGATGATGCTGCTGCCCGAGTCCCGCGAATTCGCCACCGGGTCGCGGGAATCGGCTACGTTGGACAAGCCGCTCCTTTCGACGCGCGAAGTCCTGTTCGGCGAGGGTCGCGCCGCGGCGACGATCGGTATCTGGATCAGTTTCTTCTGCACGCTGATCGTTCTTTACTTCCTGCTGAACTGGTTGCCTTCGTTGACCGTGGGGCGCGGCATGAGCCGTTCGCAGGCCGGAATCGCGCAGATCTTTTTCAACGTCGGCAGTGTGATCGGCGTGCTGGGCATCGGTCTGCTGATGGACCGGTTCAGGCAAGGGCTGTCTGTCACGGCAATCTATGCGTGCATCGTCGGTGCATTGGTTGCGCTATCTCAGGTCGCTAGCATCGAGACGCTATCGGTTGCCGTGCTGTTTGCTGGCATGGGCGTCGTCGGGGCGCAGTCGATGCTGTATGCGTTGTCCGCCGCCAGTTATCCGACCAGCGTACGCGGTACGGGTGTCGGCGCCGCGGTGGCGGTGGGGCGCGTCGGTTCCATTGTTGGCCCCGTTGCCGCCGGGCAATTGCTTTCGATGGGAAAGAGTTCCGCCCTCGTTATCGGCGCGAGCGTGCCGGTGACGATCATCGCGGCGATTACCGCATTGCTCGTGATCCGCTCGAACGCCGCGAAACGATAAGTCGCTGTTGATGGACCGGTTGGCCCGGCGTTCTGGCGCCGGGCCATCGTTGATGCGTGACGCGCTTGCGTCATGCCTCGGCCCGCAAGCCAAGCAACCTGACAGCGTTCTCTTTCAGAACGAGCGGCTTCACCTCGGGCTTGATGTCGAGCGTGTCGAAGTCTTCGAGCCAGCGGTCCGGGCGGATCAGCGGGAAGTCGGACGCGAACAGCACCTTGTTGCGCAACAGCGTGTTCGCATACTTGACCAGCTCGGGCGAAAAGTACTTCGGTGACCAGCCCGACAGGTCGATATACACGTTCGGCTTGTGCAGCGCGATCGACAACGCCTGCTCCTGCCACGGCCAGGATGGATGCGCGATCACGATCTTCATGTCGGGAAAGTCGGCGGCGACATCGTCGAGGTAGATCGGCTCCGAATACTTCAGGCGCAAGCCGCCGCCGCGCATGCCCGAGCCCATGCCCGAGTGTCCACTGTGAAAAACCGCCGGCAGCCCGTACTCGGCAATCACTTCGTATAGCGGGTATGCGAGGCGATCGTTGGCGAAAAAGCCTTGCATCGTGGGGTGAAACTTGAAACCGCGCACGCCGTGCTCGTCGATGAGCCGCCGCGCTTCGCGCGCGCCGAACTTGCCTTTGTGCGGATCGATGCTGGCGAACGCGATCATGATGTCCGGGTTATCCCGCGCGAACTGCGCGACCTCTTCGTTCGAAATGCGACGGCGCCCGATGTTCGCTTCGCAGTCGACGGTAAACATCACGAAGCCGATATTGCGCTCACGATAGTGCTGGATCGTTTCCGGAATGGTCGGGCGGCGCCCTTGTTTGAGCACGGTGCCGAAGTATTTGTCGGCGGCTTCATCGAATTCTTTTGCAAACAGATCGGGCGGTTGGCAGCACGACACCTCGGCGTGCACGTGGGTGTCGATGGCCTTGAGTTGATCGATGTTCAATGGTGTCTCCTATCTGTAATCAAAGCTGACAGCGCGATGCGGCGATTGAACGGATCGGCCATGCGGTTAGGGGTTTGTACCAAGACATCTATATTGTACTTTACGTATCAGGGTGCCTGATATTAAATTGTAGTCGAGCCGCGAGGGCGGCATTGATATGGAGATGCAGATGAGTTACGAAGGACGCTGGAAAACGGTCAAGGTCACGGTGGAAGGCGGAATCGCCTGGGTGGCGTTCAATCGTCCGGACAAGCGCAACGCGATGAGCCCGACGCTGAACAAGGAAATGATCGACGTTCTCGAAACGCTCGAACTCGACGCCGAAGCCCAGGTTCTCGTGCTGACCGGTGAAGGCAGCGCGTGGACGGCCGGCATGGACCTGAAGGAGTATTTCCGCGAAGTGGATGCGGGTCCGGACGTACTGCAGGAGCGGATTCGCCGCGACGCGAGCCGCTGGCAATGGCAATTGCTGCGCATGTATTCGAAGCCGACCATCGCGATGGTCAATGGCTGGTGCTTCGGCGGCGGCTTTTCTCCGCTCGTCGCGTGCGATCTCGCGATCGCCGCGGATGAAGCCGTGTTCGGGCTGTCCGAAATCAACTGGGGCATTCCGCCGGGCAACCTCGTGAGCAAGGCGATGGCCGACACCGTCGGTCATCGCGAAGCGCTGTATTACGTCATGACGGGCGACACCTTCACCGGTCCGCAAGCCGCGAAGATGGGTCTCGTGAACAAAAGCGTGCCGCTCGCGCAACTGCGCGACGAAACGATCGCTCTCGCGGCGAAACTGCTGAACAAGAACCCGGTCGTGCTGCGCAACGCCAAGCATGGCTTCAAGCGTTCGCGCGAACTCACGTGGGAGCAGAACGAAGACTACCTGTACGCGAAACTCGACCAGGCGAACTATCGCGATCGGGAAGGCGGCCGCGAGCAGGGCTTGAAGCAGTTCCTCGACGACAAGACCATCAAGCCGGGCCTGCAGGCCTACAAGCGCTAAGCGGCGCACTTCAGCGGCACGCACCGAGGAGATGAAGAATGCATCAAACGAACCTGTTGATTGGCGGCGCGAAACGTGCCGCGTCGAACGGTAAGACTTTCGAGCGCATCAACCCCGCGACGGGCGCGGTTGCCACCCGCGCCGCGGCGGCCACCGTCGAGGATGCCGATGCGGCCGTCGCTGTCGCGGCGAGCGCGTTCCCGGCATGGGCGGCGCTCACGCCGACGGAACGCCGCAAACGCCTGCTCGCCGCCGCTGACCGCATGGACGCGCGCACGGCCGAGTTCATCGCGATCGGCGCGGCGGAAACGGGCGCGATGGCGAACTGGTACGGCTTTAATGTGATGCTCGCGGCCAACATGCTGCGCGAAGCCGCCGCGATGACGACGCAGATCGACGGCGCGGTGATTCCATCCGACGTGCCGGGCAGCCTCGCGATGGCCGTGCGCCAGCCGTGCGGCGTGGTGCTTGGCATCGCGCCGTGGAACGCGCCCGTGATTCTCGCCACGCGGGCGCTGGCGATGCCGCTCGCGTGCGGCAACACGGTCGTGCTGAAGGCGTCGGAAGGTTGTCCTGGCGTGCATGTGCTGATTGGCGAGGCGCTGAACGACGCGGGTCTTGGCGAAGGCGTCGTCAATGTGCTCACGCATGCGCCGGAAGACGCGCCCGCGATCGTCGAGCGTCTGATCGCGAATCCTGCCGTGAAGCGCGTGAATTTCACCGGCTCGACGCGTGTCGGGCGCATCGTCGCCGAGCTTTCGGCGCGTCATCTGAAACCGGCGCTGCTCGAACTGGGCGGCAAGGCGCCGGTGCTCGTGCTCGACGACGCGGACCTCGACGCTGCCGTGGAAGGCGTTGCGTTCGGCGCGTTCTTCAATCAAGGGCAGATCTGCATGTCGACGGAACGCGTGATCGTCGATCGAAAGGTTGCCGATGCGTTCGTCGAGAAGCTCGTGGCGAAAGCGCGCACGCTGAAGGCAGGCGATCCGACCCAGCCGGGCTCGATTCTCGGCACGCTGGAAAGCGAGGCGGCGGCGCGCCGCATTCGCGCGCTCGTCGAAGACGCCCGCGAAAAGGGTGCGAAGCTGCCGCTCGGTTGCGAGGTGAACGGCGCGATCATGCAGCCCGCTATCGTCGAGAACGTCACGCGCGAAATGAAGCTTTACGCCGACGAATCGTTCGGCCCCGTGGTGACGGTGCAGCGCGTGGACGGTGACGAAGAGGCGCTGGCGGTCGCCAACGATAGCGAGTACGGTTTGTCGGCCGCCGTGTTCAGCCGCGATGTCGCACGCGCGATGAACGTCGCGAAGCGCATCGAGTCGGGCATCTGCCACATCAACGGCCCGACCGTGCACGACGAAGCACAGATGCCGTTCGGTGGCGTGAAAGCGAGCGGGTACGGACGCTTCGGCAGCAAGGCGTCGATTCCCGAGTTCACCGAGTTGCGCTGGATCACGGTGCAGACAGGTCCACGGCATTACCCGATCTAAATATCGCGGTGTAAGGCGCACGTAGCGGTCATGCTGGGCCGCGTACCGATGAAATGAAGCCCGCCCTACGCAGGCGCGAACAGGCGGCGCAAACAAGGAGACAGGTGTTGGAATCAAACCAGGGCCACGCAAGTGACGGCGCAGCGGGATACCGGCGCGTCGCTATCGGTTCTGTCTCGCCGCGTATCGAGCGACGGGGCGAATGCTGGTATATCGACACGCAGGAAGCACTCGGCGCTTACCCGGAGCGCTTCACTGACCGGCTTGCTAGCGGTGCGCGTCAGCATCCCGATCGGTGGCTGGTCGCGAGGCGCGATTCGGCCGGAGAGTGGCAGGGCGTGAGCTACGCGCAGATGCTCGAGCAAGCTCGCGCGATCGGCGAAGCATTGCTGCAGCGTGGACTGAGCGCCGAGAGGCCGCTTGTCATTCTTTCGGGCAACGGCATCGAACACATGCAGATGGCGTTGGGCGCGATGTGGGCCGGTGTCCCATACGCGCCTGTCTCGCCAGCGTACTCACTGCTGTCGGGCGACTACGGCAAGCTACGCCACGTGCTTGATCTGCTCACGCCCGGCCTCGTGTTCGCCGACGACATCAGCGCCTACACGTCTGCGCTAGATTCGGCACTGGCCGCCGATGTCGAACGGGTGAGCGTCGCGCCCTGCGCGGCTCCAGGCGTTACATCATTTCAGACCTTGTTGAATACGGTCCCGACCAACGTGGATAGCGCACATGCGTCGGTTAGCGGCGATACCATCGCCAAGTTCCTCTTCACATCGGGCTCGACCCGTTTGCCCAAAGCCGTACCGACCACGCATCGGATGCTTTGTGCAAACCAGCAGATGCTGCTGGAGACTTTCCCTGAGTTCGGCATCGACCCTCCCGTGCTGGTGGACTGGCTACCGTGGAACCATACGTTCGGTGGTAGCCATAACGTGGGCATCGCGCTTTATAACGGCGGCACGCTGTATATCGACGATGGCAAGCCGATCGCGGGCAAGTTCGATGAGACGTTGCGCAATCTGCGCGAGATTGCGCCCACGATCTATTTCAACGTGCCAAAGGGCTGGGAAGAACTGACAGTCGCTCTCGAAACTGACATTGCATTGCGCGAGCGCTTCTTCTCGCGAGTCAAAATGTATTTCTTTGCGGGTGCGGGCCTTTCCAAAGCCGCATGGGAGCGGCTCGAGCGTGTGACGCTCAAGTATTGCGGTGAGCGCATCCGCATTATGGCGGGCTTGGGTATGACCGAGACGGCACCCTCGTGCCTCTTCACGACCGGCCCATTTTCGGGCGCGGGCTACATCGGCTTGCCTGCACCGGGATGCCGTGCGAAAGTCGCGCCGGTCGACGGGAAGCTCGAGGTGCGTTTTCGCGGGCCAAACGTCATGAAGGGGTACTGGCGCGCTTCGCCAGAGCAGGCGCACGACGTATTCGACGAGGAAGGCTACTATCGCACTGGGGATGCGGTGCGCTTTGTGGATCCGCAGCGGCTAGAAGTGGGACTGGCCTTCGATGGTCGTATCGCCGAGGATTTCAAGCTCGGTTCAGGGACCTTCGTGAGCGTCGGGCCGATGCGCGCGCGCATCATCAGCGAAGGCGCGCCGTACGTGCAGGACGCCGTAATTACTGGCATCAATCGTGATGACGTCGGTGCGATGATCTTCCCGCGCGTGGATGCGTGCCGCAAGCTGGCGTGCCTCGAAGATGCGGCCAGCGTGCGCGACGTATTGAATGCTTTGCCCGTGCGAGCCTTCTTCGCCGACCTGCTTCTGCGTTTGAACGCGAGCGCGACGGGGAGCGCCAGCTTCATCGCACGCATGCAACTGCTCGAGCTGCCACCGTCGCTCGATCGCGGCGAGATTACCGACAAAGGCTCGATCAACCAGCGCGCGGTTCTGCAGCATCGTGCGGCACTAGTTGAGAGGCTGCATACGAATGATGAGGGAGACCCAGACGTGATATATGCGAACAAGGAGACGACGCGATGAGTTTGTCGCGAGATGCGTTGGTGATCGAACTTCTTGCCAAGGCACCAGGCGCCGGAAGGACTTCGCCATACGGTCGGACTTCGGTCCCTGCAAGCGCGCCGCATTGAAGGCGTTACTTCGATTGATCGAAACAGTGCGCGAGCAGTTTTTCACCTAACGTGCGAGAGGAGTCATCCAGTCGGACGGCCCGATTGCGACAATTCCTCTCACACAGTCAGTGGCTTAGCTGCAGGTGAAACTGCTCGCCGAGTTCACGTCTGCGCCCGTATAGCGGGCGACCTTTGGGTAGGCGCAGAGAGGACGTGTGCGTCCGACACCCCAGTCAGTCGGCACTTCGCTATTCGGAATCGCGTTGGTAGTGTCACGTGCCGTTGCGATGACACGATCCGGCGCTTGCCCTTGTTCGACCCATGTGACCATAGGCGTCAGCATGTCGAATTGATCCGCCGTCGGGCCGCCGCTGCAGTGATTCATCCCTGCCACTGTATAGAGGCGCGCAAAATTGCTCGCATCTCCACCACTGGCCGTGGACAAACGCTGATACCAGTCGGTCGTATCGTTCGACGAAAACACCGGATCGCTCGTTCCGTGATACACGATCAACTTCGCGCCCCGGCCCCTTAAGCCGCTCAAATCTGTCTCGTTTGGCGGCGTCATAAACGACCACGAAGACTCGGAATAGGCACCGCTTGCTGCAAAGATTTTCGGCGCGTCGGTGTCCATGTTGAAGTTCAGCGCGTACGCCCCGATCGAGCTGAGAATCGAAGCGCTCTGTGGCGGCGAAGTGAACACGAAGGCTGTCGCGCCCGGGTCAAGGCTGATGGAGTTGCTTTGCTTCCACTGAGCCCACCCGGACCCGTTGACGCCGACGTCATACGGAAAGCTCGCATAGAGCGCGCTGCCGTTGCTACTTTTCGCCCCGGAGAAAACATTTCCGACGGCTTGCTTTTGCGCCGGGGTGAGGCAAGTGCCATCGCGCCCATTGCTCGAACACGTCGGCACGTCAGTCGCCAGGTTGAAGTTCGCCTGGCACGCTTTAATGTCTTGCACCATGCCGTCCGCCACACCGTCCAGCGAATCGCACTTCGCAATGATCTTCGATGCGATGAGCTGCCGCTCAGTAGTCGTCAAGCCGGTAGTGATATCGGCGATTCCCGCCGAGGTTTTCGCGGTAGCAACGGTAGCCAGTTGCTGTGCGCTCCACATCTGCCCGATGGCTGCCTTTGGCAAATGAAAGCCCGGGTCACCCGCGACGATCCCGTCGTAATCCGCGAACGACCTGGCGGCCGCCACCATCGCATGACGGCCACCGTTAGAGCATCCTTCGAAGTAGCTGCGGTCGGGCCCCTTGCCGTAGGCCAGCTTGATTACCTGCTTGGCCATTGGCGTGAGGGTAGCAACGGCGTTATAACCGTAGTCGAGACGCGCCTGGGGGGTCGAGACCGAACAAGGGGTTTTGCGACGCCGAATGGCCCGCATCCGAACTGATCACGGCGAAACCCATGTTTAGAGCGTTGTTCAGCGAGCCACCGCCACTGAGCACTCCCGTTGCCGGCGTCACGTTGCCGTCGAGGCCGCCATTCGCCTGATAAAAAAAGCGACCATTCCATGCGATAGGCAGCCGCATTTCAAAACCAATCGCATAAGCCTGACCGTCGACCGTGCTCGTGCGTTGATTCATTTTCCCCTGGATCACGCAATGTTCGGGGACGGATTTTCCCGCCACCTTGAGCGTTCCGGCCGGCACGTCGGCGACGGAGGTGAAAGTCGTGTTGGCAAACGTCAGTCTGGCTGCAAGCGCGGCGCAGTTCCCTGACAGCGTGGCGGGTTGCGCCGCGGAGAGCCGGGGTAACTGCGTAGCACTGGTGGAAAGAGAATCGGAGCTGCCGCCGCAGGCTGCCAGCATCGAAGATGCCGCCGATACGCACATCGCAATTGTGGTTTTTTTCATTTTGACCTCTGTTAGAACATGTGTTTAATGCCGACCATCACGCCCGTTTGCCCCATGCCCGCGCCCGGCGTGGTGCCGCCACCGCCGCCACTGACCGAATAACGCGCCTTGGTGCTGTTCGCAAGATACGCAGCCTGCGCATAGACTGATGAACGTTTGCTCAACAAGTACGTGGTGCGCAACGTCCCCATCGTGGCGCGGGTATCGTGGTCGCTATTGATGATGCGATACACCTCTGCGTCGACGAGGACTGCAGGCGTGACCGTGTACGAAGCGCCCAGGAAAAACAGGTCCGAGCGAATATTCGGCACCGTCGGCGATTGCGTGACCACGCGGCGACCCAACCAACCTGCGCCGATCTTCGCGCCCGCGTACTGTGCATAGGCGCTCAGTTGCGTACGCGCGTCCTTGTCCGCCGCGTTGATCAGCGGAGTCGTCGCAAGACCGTCGAAGAAGTTGGCGGCTGCAGTCGACCCGCCGCGTTGCTCTTCGTACGACGCCGCAGCGCCGAAATATTGCGAGTCGTACTTGATCATTGCCGACCAGTCGCGGCATTCCGTGCCATGGCCCGGAACCGAGCCCGTACAGGTACCTTGTCCTGGTGAGTTGCCGGTTCCCGCCGCATCCCGACCAAATGAATAGCCCGCGCCAAGCGTGAAGCCTTTGTACGAACCAATGTAGGTGACCGAGTTGTCGGCGCGTGCATTGGGCACATAGGCATCCAGCGAGCCCATGCCGTAGATGTCTGGACCGATGATGTCCGCGCCCAGAACGGCGAGATAGGTCATCGTGTACTGGCGGCCGAACGCGAGCGTTCCATAAGGGCTCTTGATACCCACGAAGGCCTGGCGTCCAAACAGCCTGCCGCCTTGTCCCGAACTACCGTCACGCACGTTGAAGCCGCTTTCAAGTGTGAAAACGGCGCTGTAGCCGCCGCCTAGATCTTCATTGCCGCGGAGCCCCCAGCGTGACGGAAACTCTCCGGTAACGGCTGGCATCCGAAAGACTCTGTCGCCGTTCGCGTTGGCGTGCGAAACGTACTCGATGCCTGTGTCCACGATGCCGTACAACGTTATGCTCGATTGCGCCAAGGCTCCAGTGCTCAGCGCGCACATCGCGCCGAACATGAGGACGTGAGTCGACTTCAATTGCATGTTGGTATCTCCAGACCTGTTGTGTGTTTTTTGCGAATTGAGACTACGGCGGGTTCAGTCTGTCGCGCGGGGGCGGCGCAACAGCATCAGCGCGGCGATTGCCGCGATGAGCGTGACGGGGATGCTGGCGCCGATCACCGTGGAGGCGCTGCGTCCCATCGTTAGCGGTTGTCCGGCGGCGAGCGGACCCACCACGGAGCCGAGGCGTCCAACGGCCGCGGCCGCGCCCCGTGTTTCGTTGCGTCGTCACGTCGTCTCCCGATAGTGCCGTTCCGGTCGATCTCATATCCGTCGCCTAAAGGTCTGTTTGATTTCGAAAGTCACTGCGAATCATTGCCTGATATATCAGGTAGCTTGATATAGTGGGCAAAATAAAGCGCGTTCTGAATGACGCGCCTATTTGCTGTGACAGGCTTGTATTCTGATGTCAGGTATCCTGACGTTGCAAGCACGAAATATTGGGTAAATACCCTAGTTGGTGGTGTCTCGCGTCCTGCGGTGCGATTCGTGATGGACCTTGTCGCTCGACACTGAGCACGGCGGACAGGGCCTGCCGTAGCTTCTCGAAGTCGCGCTGCAGGAAATGCTCGCGGGCGCCAACCATGCGTGGTTGATGTCGCCCGGGCTCGCGCATGGCGCGACCGCATGCTTGCAGACGTATGGCAGAGAACACGTGAAAAGAGAATTGCCGCCGAAAGGTTCGCGTGGACGCGCACGCTGCGAATTGCGACGCCGCAATGCAGGGCGGACTCTATGTGCAAAAGCAGGAGACGGGCCGCTTCTTCTTCGACTATCCGCTCGCGGCCTTTTCTTATCGCCGAAGCCTCGTTGAAGCCGGCTGCGAAGCGACGCTGCCGTACGTTTGAACCAGGGCTTGTTTACATCTCATCGCGTCGCTTTGGCCTGGCCGAAGAACTGATCCGCACGGTGAGCCTGCTTCTGTTTGGCAAATTGCGTTAGGCGCGTGAGCACGCGCCTCTTCGAACACCGCCCTGATCAATACCTCTCGGCCACATATTTAAACGGATAGTCTGGTTCCTTATACCCGTCCGGCTTTTGCCGTTTCGGAAGCGTGACCTTCTTGCGAGCCGGCTGCTTATACGGAATTCGCTGAAGCATGTCGCTGATGATGTTCAGTCGCGCGCGACGCTTGTCGTTTGAATTCGCTATGTACCATGAAGCGTATTCAGTGTCCGACGCCGCGAGCATCGCATCGCGGGCGCGCGAGTAGTCATACCAGCGGCTATAGGATTTCAGGTCCATCTCGGTCAGTTTCCAGACCTTGCGACCGTCGTTGATGCGTGCCTCGAGCCGGCGAGTCTGTTCCTCGGGGCTAACCTCGAGCCAGTATTTGAGCAGGATAATTCCTGACTCGACGATCGCCCGCTCGACGAGCGGCACGGCCTTGAAGAAGCTCTGCACTTCTTCCTCGGAGCAGAAGCCCATCACGCGCTCCACGCCCGCACGGTTATACCAGCTGCGGTCGAAAATCACGACTTCGCCCGCGGCCGGCAAGTGCGGCAAGTAGCGCTGCACATACATCTGGCTTTTTTCGCGTTCGCTCGGCGCAGGCAGTGCGACCACGCGGAAGATGCGCGGACTGACGCGCTCGGTCATCGCCTTGATCGTGCCGCCTTTGCCGGCGCCGTCGCGTCCCTCGAAGACGATGCACACTTTGCTTCCCGTTTGCACGACCCACTCCTGCAGCTTGACGAGTTCGACATGCAGATCGAACAGCGCCTTGCGATAGTCCTTGTAAGACAGCGTTCTGTCTTCCACGGGCTGCGCGTTTTCCGACTTTGTTCTGGCCATACTCTTCTCCCCAGCGCGGACTGTTCCAGGGTATTACGCAATGATCCATTCACAAGGTAGTGCGCGGCGCGAAGCGGGGCCATACGACCTTGGTCCAATATCGTCGGCGTAGAGCGCGCTGTATGCTGTGGGCGTCTGCTCGCGCGTGCCCGATCCGACTGTCGTCGCCGCATCTCGTCCGAATGCCAGCGAAGCGCGCGGGTTCGATCGACGCCATCGCCACGGGAGGCATCATGGACGCCACCGGTCTGACGGAGCAGGAAAACGTCGGCGATAGGAAGCCGGTTCTCGATGTCGTCGATCGCGTGTGTGAGCTGTGTTTCGGCCTCTTCATGGCGCTGACGTTCGTCGGCACCGTATCGGCCGTGGGCGCGGGTGCCAACGCGGGGCACAAGATGTTCTACACCGCGCTCGGCTGCAATCTCGCTTGGGGCCTCGCGGACGCGGTGATGTACCTCGTGCGTACGCTGGTGGCGCGCGGCAGGCGTGTGACCCTTGCGCACGCCGTGCGAAGCGAGCCGGATCCGGCCGCGGGCGTTCAGACGCTTCGCGACGCGATGGCGGAATGGCTCAAACCGTTGATCGGCGATACGGAGCTCGAGTCCATCCGCGGGCGTGTTGCCGCGCGGCCCGATCTGCCGCAGCGCGCCGTGTTTGTGCGCGACGACTTCATCGGCGCGATGGGCATCTTTCTGCTCGTGGTCTGTGCGACATTCCCGGTCGCGTTGCCCTTCCTGCTGTTGGCGAACGTCCCGACTGCGCTGATCGTGTCCCGTGGATTGACCATTGCGATGTTATTCGGCAGCGGCATGGCGCTGGGCCGTTACGCGGGATTTCACGGCTGGCAAGCCGGCCTGGCGATGGCGGCCCTCGGCGTCCTGCTCACCGTGGCGATCATTGCGCTCGGCGGATGATCGATGCCGGCGGGCCCGGGTCCCATCGCTGACTTCGCGTTTCGCATATCGACGTCCCGCTAGCCTGTAAGACTAAGGTCCGATTCCGCATCCGTTGCAGCGTGACATCATGTATCTGCAAGCGTTGCAGTCGTCGCTCCGGTTATCGAAGAGGCGACGCTTCCAATGCTCGCGACGTGCGCCTGGAAGATCGACGCGCGGCGAGGGCGTTGACGGTTCCTTGGGCGGCCATGCCGCTTCACGGCAGAGAAAAAAGATCGAGGCTTCCAGACATCAGGACTGGCGAATCGCATCGTAACCAGAACGGAGGTCGATAGTGAACAGACGGAACTTTGTGCACACGCTCGCGCTTTCAACCATGGCTGCGAGTCTGGCTTTGGCGGGTTGCACGACGACCGGCGGGGGCGGCGAGAGTGCCGCGACCGATGCCGCCAAACGGCAGCAGATCGACGCGGGCGTGAACGGCGCGATGTCGAAACTGTTCGATACGGTGCAAGGCTCGCACGAGCTCCTATCGAAGGCGCAGGGCGTGCTGGTGTTTCCTTCGGTGAAGAAGGCGGCATTCATCGTCGGCGGCGAGTACGGTGAAGGCGCATTGCGCGTCGGGGGAGCGACGGTCGGCTATTACAGTACCGCCGCGGCTTCGTTCGGATTGCAGGCCGGCGCGCAATCGACCGCCGTGTTCTTCCTGTTCATGACGCAGGATTCGCTCACGAACTTCCGCAATTCGGCGGGCTGGTCGGTCGGCGGCGGTGTTTCGGTTTCGCTGCTGAAAGTCGGGGCTAACGGTGCGATCGATACCACGTCGGCAACCGCTGAGGTCATCGCGATCGTCTTGACCAACACGGGCTTGATGGCCGACGTGTCGCTGGCAGGCGCCAAGGTCACGCGGATGAACCTGTAGCGACCCGGGGCAAGCGGCGGCATTCGGTCGTCATCGTGCTGTCGTGCTGCCGTGCGGCGGCACGACGCGGCGCGTCGTCGCTCCTGATGGCTTTCCACACGTTCGTACTGGGCGCGATTCTTCCATCGCGTGTTATCGCGGCTTCGTTGCAGCGATGCCGCGCGACACGCTTCGCACGCGCAAGGCGACGCGCAGCGGATATTTTCTGGCGGATTCGCGACGCGTGGCCTCGTATCATCCTTCCCATTGACTGTCCTCACGAACCGCTGCTAGTTCTATGTTGGGCGCGACTCGCGGCGACGCCGCGTGTGATTTGCCCTCGTCGTCGTGTGTGTTCAATACCGGTGTAAAAGGCATAACGAAACGCGCTCTCTTGCCGGGCCCCTGCGTTTACCCATCTGTCTGGCATAAAAACTATTTTGATTCGCACCGGAATAATTCGGTAAATACGTCGGCTGAGCAAAGATAAAGTTGTCCGACGAGGAATAAATTCGGTCAGCGATTTAGCGTTGCCATACTCGATGGTTTTGTTATTCGCAGTGCGCGAAAACTTTGCGGCCCGGCGTTTTCATTTGAAAGCAGTGTCAGGTCAGGCATAACCGCACTAGTACGAATCCGCCACGAAAAAGAGCACATGCGGCTCGATCTGTGCAAATACGTTTGCTAACGATTTTGCGCGCGCGAATAGGAAGGCCTCAGGCGCGCCTCGCGCGGGAATAATTAATTGCCTAACAAATACTGTCGGCGATCGACGAGCGATGGCGGACAAAGCAGGGAACGATTGAGGAGTTTCCCGAAGGAGCGGCAAAAATTGGATCATCGGACGGTAACTGGTTCTGGATAGCCTATACTGAGTTCCAGCCACCAGACGTGCGAAGTACCGATTGTGAAGTCAATTACGTAGTTCGAAGCCCAGCATAAAGACGTCGCAGTTGTACGGAATCCGTTCGCACTGGACTCGGAGGCGCCCATGATTAATCTGATCGTGCACGGCAGACACCTGGCGATCGGAGTAGCGGGAATGTTCATGTCCTTGTACGCGCAACCGCGCCACGTGGTCCGAAGCCACACTTCACAAGTCGACACTGGGCGCACCGACGGTCCGCCACTGTCCGGGCACGACGCTTCCAGACAGTCTTCACCCAGGCATCACCGGTTTCAACGCCTTCGCAGCATCCCTGGCATGTCGAGCCGACAGAGTACCCGCGATCCCCACGAGCCGCTGCAATCGTTGCCGGCTTGGCAACGTTGTGTGGTCGCGTGCGCATCGTGGCTGCACGGCGACGGCGATCGCAGTGCGCAACGCATGCTCGACGCGAGAACGCCGCTGCGCGAGACGCTCGAAATGCTGCCGGTCCCGATCGTCGCGATCGATCAATGGGACCAGATCATTTTCGCGAACGCGCGCGCGGCGCAACTGTTCGGCTATACGAGGGAAGAGCTGATCGGTGCGCCAGCCTCCAGGCTGTTTCCGATCGATGGCATCAACGCCGACCGTTCGGACCTCGGCGATCATGGCACGAAAATAAAAATCCCCGCTGTCGCGACCACGCAGATCCTGATCGCGCGGCGCCGCGACGGCGGCGGCTTTCACGCGGAGGCTGAAACCACGCGCTGCCGCGTGCACAACCAGGAATTGCGGATTACCGCGCTATCGGATTGCAGTGTCTGCGGCGAAGTCGATGGAAATACCAGGGAACTCGCGCATCTGTCGCGCGTGTCTTCATTGGGCGAACTGGCCGGATCTCTCGCGCACGAGTTGAAGCAGCCGCTTACCGCGATTCTGTTCAACGCGCAAGCCGCGCGCAAATTCATGGACTCGGGGTCGTCCAACGCGGTGGAGCTTCGCGCAGCGCTCGACGATATCGTCGCCGACAATTGCCGCGCGAACGACGTGCTGCAGAAGATCCGCGCATTGGTGCGCAAAGGCGATGTCGAATTGCAGTTGCTGGACCTCGGCAACGTCGTGCGCGACATCGCGATGCTCGTGCACAGCGATGCGTCGACGCGCGGCGTGCGCACGAGCTTCGACATTCCCGAGAATCTGACGCTGATTTGCGGCGACAAGGTTCAGCTTCAGCAGGTGATCCTGAACCTGCTGCTCAACGCTTTCGACGCGGTCAAAGATTGTCCTGCCACGGAACGGATCGTCGATACGACGGTGCGTGAGGAACCGGGAGGACTGATACGGTTAACGGTGAAGGATCGCGGGCAAGGCCTCGGCGTCGACAGCATGGAGCGGATTTTCCGGCCGTTTTTCACCACCAAGCCCCAAGGGCTCGGCCTGGGCCTTTCCATCAGCCGCACGATCATCACCGCGCACCGCGGCCGGCTGTGGGCGGAAAACAACGAGGGCAAAGGGGCGTCGTTTCACGTCACGCTTCCCGTGGCGACCGATATGCGACAGGGACGGGTGCTCTGATCATCATGGACCAGACCGCCACTCGCGTATTCGTCGTCGACGACGACGGCAGCGTGCGCTGCGCGCTCGCCCGATTGCTGCGCGCCTCGGGCTACCAGGTCGAATGCTTCGAGAGTCCCGAAGCCTTTCTCGAACGAGCCGATTTGACGAGCATGCCGGCCTGCCTCGTTCTCGACCTGCAGATGCCGGGCATGACCGGACTCGAAGTGCAGTGCAAGCTCGATCAGCTTCTGCCGATCGTATTTCTGACCGGGCACGGCGATATCAGCTCGAGCGTCGACGCGATGAAGGGCGGAGCGGTCGACTTCCTGCCCAAGCCCGTGCGCGACTCGCTGTTGCTCGCCGCGGTGGATCGCGCGCTCGCGCGCGCGTGCATCGAAAGCAGGCGGCGCCACGAACGCGAGGAAATCGAAGAGCGGATGCGGCATCTGACTCGCCGTGAGCGTGAAGTCATGGAACTCGTCGTGACCGGCCGCATGAACAAACAGGTTGCGAGCGATCTGGGCGCGGCCGAAAAGACCATCAAGATTCATCGGGCCCGAGTGATGGAGAAGATGAAGGCCCGATCGATCGTCGAACTCGTGCGGCTGGTGCAAAAGGCCGGCGTTTGTACGGCCGACGAACAATAATCGCCCGAATCGGGCGCCCACTTCCGCGTTGCCTACCACTCTGGCCGGTGTTGGTCGATACCGCTAGTGGACCAAAGTCTTATATCTCATTGGACTTTCACCCATTACGCTAAAGCATCAGTGGTCTACTTTGTGGAGCGACTGTCCGCTCGCGGCGTCATATGGTCAACCCTAACCAATTCGTTGCGGTGGTCGACGATGACGAGTCGGTGTGCCGAGCCATCAAGCGTTTGCTGCATTCCGAGGGTATCAGGGCGGAGACGTTTTACAGCGGCGACGAGTTCTTGAATGCGCTAACGGCTATCCCGTCGTATCGGCCTGCCTGCGTGATTCTGGATGTCCAGATGCCTGGAACCAACGGTCTGGAAGTCCAGCGTCAGCTCGCGCAAATGGGCGTGCCCGTCATCGTGATCACCGCCTACGACGATCTCTCAGTCCGCCAGACCGCGCTTGCGGCGGGCGCGGCCGCGTATCTGCGCAAGCCTTTCACCAGCGCGATCCTGTTCAAGGCGGTCGAGATGGCCATCGGCGGTCCGCCGACGCCCTGAGGGCGCGTCATCGCGCCGGATGATATGAGACCAAGGTCCGATTGTCGCCGCTTCTTCGGGCCACGAAACTGAACTCAGCCAGGGCGTCGAACCGAACGCTGGCTGCGCCGCACTGCACGCGGGACCGAACAGTGCGCGGCGCGCAGCGCGGCGACGTTCAATGAAAAAAGCGGGAGCGCACGTGATGAAATCAAGCTCGGTTTGTCTCGCGATTCTTCTCAGTACCGTTGCGTTGCAGGTGGGCGCGGCGGACTTCGACGGCAGCAAGCGGCTGGTCTGCGCGACGATCGACGCCCACGCCTGCGATCCGGGTATCGCCTGCACGCGCTCGTTGCCCGCGGATCTCGGCCTGCCGAAATTCCTGACTCTCGACTTCGACAAACGCGTCGTCGTCGGTCCCGCGCGCACGACGCCGATGCTCTCGGTCAACAAGGACGCGGATCAGGTCCTCATCCTTGGGAATGAGATGGGCTTTGGCTGGACGCTGGTCGTCGATTCGGCGGACGGCGAAATGACGCTGACGATCGCGAACAGAAACGACGCCTTCGTACTGTTCGGCAATTGCACGCCCTTGTGAGCATGTGGAGTGCGCGATGAAAACCGTCCCCGTGTCCTTGGTCTCGCCGCGGCCGGATTCTCGCGGCGCTCTCACGTTGCCCGCCGTCGTCGCGGCGCTGGCGCTCCTCACGCTGCTCGCGTCGTGCAAGAAACCTGCTCCGCCGCCGGTCGCCGCCGCACCGGAAGTGACCGTGATGACGATCACGCAGCAGGACACGCCGGTCGACTTCGAATTCACCGCGCAAACGCAGAGTTCGCGTGAAGTCGAGATCCGCTCGCGGGTGGACGGCTTTCTCGACAAGCGCATGTACACCGAAGGCGCGTTGGTCAAGGCGGGACAAACGATGTTCCAGATGGACCGCAAGCCGTTCGAGGCCGCGCTGCAGACCGCGAAAGGTCAGCTGGCGCAGCAGCAGGCGCGTCTCGAAGTCGCCAAAGCCAATCTCGCCCGTGTGGAGCCGTTGGCGGCGCAGAACGCATTGAGCAAGAAGGATCTCGACGACGCGGTCGGCAACGAGAAGCAAAGCGCCGCCGCCGTGATCGCCGCCCAGGGGGAAGTCGACACCGCGCTGCTGAACCTCGGCTACACGACGATCAAGTCGCCGCTGAACGGCCTGTCGAGTTTCGCGCGTCAGCAGGATGGCAGCTACGTGACGGCGACCTCGAACGGTTTGCTGACCTACGTGTACCAGCTCGATCCGATATGGGTGAACTTCAGCATCTCGGAGAACGAGATGCTGAAGTACCGGGATGACATTGCGGCAGGCTATCTGCGATTTCCCGCGCACAACGATTTCTCCGTGCATCTGATTCTCGCCGATGGCTCGTCCTATGCCGAGCAAGGCCAGATCGACTTCGCGAACCCGGCGTTCAACACCGAAACGGGAACCTTCCTCGTGCGCGCGACCTTCGAAAACCCGAAGGGCACGTTGCGCCCCGGCCAGTTCGTGCGGGCCCGCGTTTCCGGCGCGATCCGGCCCAATGCGACGCTCGTGCCGCAGCGCGCGGTGTTGCAGGGCGCGAAGAGCCACTTCGTGTGGGTCGTCGGTAGCGACTCGAAGGCGCATCAGCGCGTCGTCGAAGTCGGCGACTGGCAGGGCGATAACTGGTTTGTTTCCGACGGACTCAAGGCGGGCGAGCGCATCGTCGTGGACGGCGCGCAGCGCGTTACCGCGGATTCGCAGCTGAAAATCGTCAAAACCGTGGCGGCCGGCGGGAAAAGCCCGGCGGCGGTGGCGACGGCTGCATCGCAAGGCGCCGCGGCAGCGCCAGCCGCCGAGTGACGGGGCAGCCGCCATGAACATTTCGCGCTACTGCATCGATCGGCCGATTTTCGCGTCAGTCATTTCGATCGTCATCACGCTCGGCGGCGCGTTGGCGATGTTCTCGCTGCCGATCGCGCAATACCCCGACATCACCCCCCCGCAGATCACGGTGTCCGCCACCTATCCGGGCGCCAGCGCCGAGGTCGTCGCGAACAACGTCGCCGCACCGATCGAGCAGCAGGTCAATGGCGCGGACAACATGATCTACATGAACTCGTCGAGTTCGTCGACCGGCAGTATGACGCTCAACGTGTACTTCCAGATCGGCACGAACCCCGAACTGGCCCAGGTCGACGTGCAGAACCGCGTGAATCTCGCGCTGCCGCAACTGCCGCAATCGGTACAGGCGCAGGGCATTCAGGTACAGAAAAAGTCGCAGGCGTTCATGATGGTGATCGCGATCTATTCGCCCACCAACCGCTACGATTCGACGTATATCGCGAACTTTACGAACATCTACGTGCTTGACGCGATCAAGCGGATTCCGGGCGCGAACCAGTCGAGTATCTTCGGCACGCCAGACTACGCGATGCGGATCTGGCTGAAGCCCGACCGGATGGCCCAGCTGGGCGTGACGGCCGCCGACGTGCAACGGGTCGTCGCGAACCAGAACCAGCAGTTCGCGGTGGGCAGTATCGGACAGTCGCCGACCAGCGGAGCGGTCCAGCAATCGTTCGCGGTCACGACCACGGGGCGCCTCGCCGAGCCTTCGCAGTTCGACAACATCATCGTGCGCGCCGCGAGCGGCGGCGCGGCGATCGTGCGGCTCAAGGACATCGGCCGCGCCGAGCTCGGCCAGAAAGACTACTCGATTCGCAGCCGCTTCCAGGGCAAGCCGGCCACCGTGCTCGCCGTGTATCAGCAGCCGGGAGCCAATGCGCTCGACGTGGCAAAGCAGGTGCGCGCGACACTCGCGGAGCTGAAGAAGTCGTTTCCGGAAGGCATGAGCTACGAAATCGCGATGGACACGACCGAGTTCACGCGAGCGTCGATCTCGGACGTGATCCATACGTTCTTCGAAGCGCTGGTGCTAGTCGTGATCGTCGTGTTCGTATTCCTGCAAAGCCTTCGCGCGACGCTGATTCCGATCATCGCGGTGCCGGTGTCGATCGTCGGCACCTGCATGTTCATGCTGCCGCTGGGCTTTTCGATCAACATGCTGACCTTGTTCGGCATGGTGCTCGCGATCGGTATCGTCGTCGACGATGCGATCGTCGTGATCGAGAACGTTGAACGCAACATAACGGTGCACAAGCTCTCGCCAAAAGAGGCCTCGAAACGGGCGATGGACGAAGTCGCCGGGCCAGTCGTGGCGATCGTGCTGGTGTTGTGCGCGGTGTTCGTGCCGGTCGCGTTTCTCGGCGGCATCACCGGCCAGATGTACAAGCAGTTCGCGATCACGATTGCGATTTCGGTGGTGCTGTCCGGCATCGTCGCACTGACCTTGTCACCGGCGCTCGCCGCGTTGCTGCTGAAAAGCGCGCACCACGAGAAGAAGGGCTTTTTCCGCTGGTTCGACAATCAGTTCGCCCGCATGACGTCGGGCTATTCACGCGCGGTCAAGCTCATCATCAAGCGCTTTGTCATGGGGCTCGTGTTCTTCGCGGCGATGATCGTGCTCGCGGTGCTGATGATGCGCTCGATTCCGTCGGCGTTCCTGCCGCCTGAAGACCAGGGTTATCTGCTCGGCGCGGTCATCATGCCGGACGCGGCTAGCCTCGACCGCACCGGCCAGGTGTCGCAAGTCATCACTGACTATTTCATGAAACAGGAGGCGGTTGGCAGCATCACCACGGTCGATGGTTTCAGCCTGCTCGACAGCCAGAACAAGAACAATGCCGGCACCTTCTTCGTCGGTCTGAAGAGCTTCGACGAACGCTATACGCGCGCCAACCGCGCGACGCAGAACGCGCGCCAGGTGCTGCTCGACGCGTATCGCCACTTCGCGAACGTGCAGGAGGGCATTATTGTGCCGGTCAACCCGCCGTCGATTCCGGGGCTCGGCACGACAGGCGGCACGGAGGTGTGGCTTCAGAGCAAGGGGGATGCTTCCATCGCACAGCTCGCGGGCGTGGCCGACCAGTTCGTGCAGAAAGCGCGGGCGCGCAAGGAGCTGACCGGCGTCACGATGACGTTCAATGCGGCGTCGCGGCAACTGCTGGTCGACGTGGATCGCGACAAGTCGGAGACGCTCGGCGTGCCGGTCGAAGACGTCTATAGCGCGATGCAGACGATGTTCGGTTCGCTGTACGTATCGCAGTTCAATCGTTCGAGCCGGCTGTGGCAGGTGATTCTGCAGGCGGAGCCGTCGTATCGGCTGAAGCCCACCGATCTCGATCAGATCTTCGTGCGCAGCAGGAACGGCACGATGGTGCCGATCAGGTCGGTGGCGAGCTACCGCTTTGTGACGGGCCCGGACCTCGTCACGCGATTCAATAATTTCCCGGCCATCAAGGTCACTGCGAATGCCGCGCCGGGCTACAGCTCCGGACAGGTGATCTCGACGCTGGAACAGATCGCCGCGCAGATGCCGGAAGGCTACGACGTCGCGTGGAGCGGCGAGGCATTCGAAGAACGGCAGTCGGGCGGCACGTCCGGGCTCGTCTTCGTGTTCGGTCTCGTGATGGTGTTCCTGATCCTCGCCGCGCAGTACGAGAAGTGGACGCTGCCGTTCGGCGTGCTGATGGCCGTGCCGTTCGCGTTGTTCGGCGCGCTGCTCGCGATCATGCTGCGCGGCCTGTCCAACGACGTCTACTTCCAGATCGGTTTGACGATGCTGGTCGCGCTCGCCGCAAAGAACGCGATCCTGATCTTCGAGTTCGCGGTGCTCAATCGCGAGACGGGCGCATCGGTATTCGACGCGACGATGACCGCGGCCGAAGAGCGGCTGCGGCCGATCGTGATGACCTCGCTCGCGTTCATTCTTGGCTGCGTGCCGCTCGCGATCGCGACGGGCGCGTCGGCCAACAGCCGCCATTCGATCGGCACCGGTGTGATCGGCGGGATGCTGGGCGCGACGGCGATCGCCGTATTCTTCATCCCGATGTTCTATTACCTGCTCGAGTCGATGTCCTCGCGTTCGAGCGGCGGCAAAAAGCCGAAAGCGGACGTGCAGGCCAGCGGCGGCGTAGGACCCGGCCCCACCACGGTAGCCGGGCCCGGCGCGTCGAGCGAGGCGCCGTCCGCGGCGCGGGAAGGGGAATGACATGCTCGGGACGGCTCCGGCGCGATTGCTCGCATCCGTCATGCTGCTCGGGCTCGGCGGGTGCCTGCTCGGCCCCAACTACGTGCGCCCCGCGGTGGACGTGCCGGCCACCTATCGCTTCGCCCAGGGCGAGGCTGCGGGCATCGCCAACACCGCGTGGTGGGAGCAGTTTCAGGACCCGGTGCTCGATCAGCTGATCGCCACCGCGCTGCAGGACAATCGCGACGTGAAGGTCGCGGCCGCGCGGGTCGACGAGTTTAGGGGGCAGTTCGTGACCACGCGTTCCGCGCTGTTCCCACAACTGTCGGCAGGCGCCGACGCGTCGCGTCAACGCGTCTCGCAGGAGCAAGGCGTGCCGCTGCCCAACGGCGTGAGCCCCATCTACAACCAGTTCAACGCGTCGCTGTCGGTGGCTTGGGAAATCGATCTGTTCGGCAAGGTGCGCCGGGAAACCGAGGCGGCGCGCGCGAATCTGCTCGCGAGCGAAGAGGGCCGCCGCGCCACGATTCTGACACTGGTCGGCTCGGTTGCTTCGGCCTACATCAATCTGCGCAGTCTGGACCGGCAGCTCGACATCGCGAAGGAGACCGTGGAAAGCCGCGCGGAATCGGTGCGCGTTTTCGAGGCTCGCTTCCACGGCGGCGAGGTCTCGCAGATGGAGCTCGCGCAGAGCCAGTCGGAGTATCAAGCCGCCCGGGTCACGGTGCCGCAGATCGAAGCGCAGATCGCCCAGCAGGAAGACGCGCTGTCGGTATTGATCGGCAAGAATCCCGGCGCGATTCTGCGCGGCCGTGAACTGGCGCAGATGGGCACGCCTCAGATTCCCGAGGGGCTGCCGTCCGATCTGCTCGAACGCCGTCCCGACCTGCTGGAGGCCGAGCAGGCGTTGGTCGCGCAAAACGCGCTGATCGGCGCGGCGCGTGCGCTGTACTTCCCGTCCATCTCGCTGACGGGGCTTTTCGGTTCCGTCAGCACGCAGTTCTCGAATCTGTTCACCGGGCCCGCACGGGTGTGGTCATTTGCCGGCAGCGTCGCGCAGCCGATCTTCACGGCCGGCAACATCACCGGCCAGGTGCACCAGGCCGAAGCGCGCCAGCAGGAAGCGCTGTACTCGTACGAAAAGTCGATCCAGGTGGCGTTCCAGGAGGTCGAGGACGCGCTCGTGTCCGTGCAGAAGACGCATCAGGCACTCGATGCGCAAAACCTCCAGGTCGAGGCGCTGCACACCTACGCGCACCTCGCGCGGCAGCGTTACGAAGGCGGTTATACGAGCTACATCGAAGTGCTCGATGCGGAGCGGAGTCTCTTCAACGCGCAACTCACCTATACGCAAACCCAGGGCGCGGTGCTGACCGCGTTCGTCACGCTCTACAAGGCGATGGGCGGAGGCTGGGTGCTCGAGGCGGAAAAACTGACGGTGCCGCCGCCCGCAGAGCAAACGCCGACGGCGATGGCACCGGTCTCGCAGAACGCGCCCGCGCCGGCAGGACTTTCGGCCGCAGTGGAGGCGAGATGACGCACAACGAACTCATCGCCTGCGAAGAGTGCGACCTGCTTCAGCTCGGCGCGCCGCCCGCCGCCGGCAATGCGTTACGCTGCCAGCGTTGCCGCGCGGAGCTCAGACGAGGACGCTCGAACGGGCCCGAGTATGCGCTCGCCTTCACGTGCGCGTGCGCGGTGCTGCTCGTGATCTCGAACCTGTTTCCGATCGTCGGTCTGTCGCTGAACGGCCATATCGTGCAGACCACGCTCGCGGGCTCGGTGCGCATGCTGTACATCTACGGCACGTGGCCGCTCGCCATCCTGGTCGGCGTGACGACGATCGTCACGCCGGTGCTGCAGACCGTGGCGATGCTCTGGCTGCTGCTGCCGCTGCGCTTCGGGCGCTTGCCGTGGAGCGCGGCCAACGGCTTTCGTCTATTTCAGTTCGCGCGGCCGTGGGGCATGACCGAGGTGCTGATCCTCGGTCTGCTGGTCGCGCTCGTCAAGCTCGCGCATATCGCGAGGGTGGTGCCGGGCACCGCGCTGTGGTCGTTCATCGCGCTGATGCTGCTGCTCGCGGCCGCGTCGGCGACGTTCGATCCGCGCGAGGTGTGGGGGCGCATCACCGAGAGGGGCGGCGCCCGAGCATTTAAATTGCCGCCGCTGCGCTTGCGCCGCAACGCCATTACGGCCTCCGCCTACGAACTGGTGCTGTGCGAAGAATGCGGCCTGCTGGCCAGGCAGCCCGGCGGCGCTGGCAAGCATGTCTGTCCGCGCTGCAAGGCGCCGTTGCATCAGCGCAAGCCCGCCAGCCTGTCGCGGACCTGGGCGTATCTGATCGCCGCGATGGTGCTCTACATTCCGGCGAACGTGCTGCCCGTGATGCACACGAGCTCGCTGTTCGGCTCGCAGAAGGACACGATCATGAGCGGCGTGGTCTATCTGTGGGTGTCCGGCTCGTGGCTGCTTGCGCTGCTCGTGTTCATCGCGAGCATCGTCGTGCCGATGCTGAAGATTCTCGGCCTCGCGTATCTCGTGTTGTCGACGCAGCTTCATTCGCAATGGCTGCCGGGTCAGCGCACGCGGATCTATCGCATGATCGAGCTGATCGGGCGATGGTCGATGCTCGATATCTACGTGATCACGATGCTGGTCGCGCTGGTGCAGTTCCAGGCGCTGGCGACGATCACGGCCGGGCCGGCGGCGATCGCGTTCGGCGCGGTCGTGGTGCTGACGCTGCTCGCCGCGATGTCGTTCGATCCGCGCCTGATGTGGGACGCATTGGAGACAAACCGTGTCCACTCCGAATGAAGATCCCGATCTGCCTGCGGCGGAGCCGGTGCCGCGCTCGCGCTTGCGGATGCAACTGGTCTGGCTCGTGCCGATCGTCGCGATACTGATCGGCGGTTGGCTGGCAGTGAAGGCGGTAATGGAGCGCGGCGAGCAGATCAGCATCAGCTTCAAGACGGGCGACGGTCTCGAAGCGGGCAAGACGAAGCTCAAGTTCAAGGACGTCGATATCGGCGTGGTCGAAGCGGTCTCGCTGTCGCCGGACCACAAGCGCGTGGTGGCCAAGGCCGAGGTGACGCGCGACGTGTCGGACCTACTCGTCGACAACACCCACTTCTGGGTCGTGCGTCCGCGCATTTCGGGCGGCACGGTGTCGGGGCTCAGCACGCTGCTGTCGGGCTCGTATATCGACGTCGACGTCGGCAATTCGGACAAAGCGCGCCGCAGTTTCGTCGGCCTCGAGGAGCCGCCCGTGATCGCGAGCGACGTGCCGGGGCACGAGTACACGTTGCATGGAGTCGGACTCGGCTCGCTCGACGTGGGTACGCCCGTGTTCTTCCGCCGGCTCCAGGTGGGCCAGGTGGCGTCGTACCAGTTGGACCCCGACGGCCGCGGCGTCACGGTGAAGGTTTTCGTCAATGCGCCGTACGACCGGTTCGTGAGAACCGATACGCGCTTCTGGCACGCGAGCGGTATCGACGTGGCGTTCGACAGCAATGGCTTGCGCGTCGAATCGCAGTCGATCGTGTCGATCATCATCGGCGGCATCGCGTTCGAATCGCCGCCGGATTCGCAGGTCGTGACGGCCGCCGATGCCGCCACCCCGTTCGACCTGTACACCACGCGCGCCGACGCAATGAAGGTGCACGATCGCATCGTCGACAAATACGCGGTGAATTTCACGGATTCGGTACGCGGCTTGACGGTCGGCGCACCGGTCGATTTTCGCGGCGTCGTGATCGGCGAAGTGACGGCGATCTATACGCGCTTCGATCCGGTCACCCGCCGGTTCAGCATTCCCGTCGAGATCAATATCTATCCGGAGCGCTTCACGTCGCGCTATCAGAACGACGGCGCCGGCGGACGGATCACCGACAACCCGCGCAGTCTCGCCAACTACCTCGTCGAGCACGGCTTCCGCTTCCAGTTGAGAAGCGGCAATCCGCTGACCGGCCAGCTCTATCTCGCGCTGGACTATTTCGCCGACGTGCCGAAGGCGTCGATCGACTGGAGCAAGACGCCGCCCGAAATGCCCGCGACTCCGCGCACGCTGCAATCGCTGCAGGACTCGGTCACGCGTCTGCTCGCCAAGGTCAACGACATACCGTTCGGGGACATCGGCAAGGACGCGCGCTCGACGCTGCGCACGACCAACGCGATGCTCGCGGAGCTCAACACGCAAGTCGTGCCGAAAGCGCGCGACACGCTGCTGTCCGCGCAGTCCACGCTCGATTCCGCGAATGCCGCGCTGCAGCCGGACTCGTCGCTGCAGCAATCGACGGAAGACGCGATGCGCGAATTGACGCGCACCGCGGCCTCGCTGCGCACGCTGGCCGATTATCTGTCGCGGCATCCGGAATCGCTCGTGCGCGGCAAGTCGGAGGACCAGAAGCCATGAGATATGCGATGGCCCGCTTTATGGGCCGCCTGACGGCCGGCCTGATTCTCGCGCTCGTCGGCGCTTTGCTGGGCGCCTGCAAGTCGCCAACGACCAACTTCTACACGCTCAGCCCCGACGAGTCGCTGACCAGCACCGGCGCGAGCCCGCCCATCGCGGCGGTGATCGGTCCGGTCACGATACCCGACGTGGTGGACCGGCCGCAGATCGTCACGCGGATCGGCAACAACGAGGTCGAGGTCAACGAATTCGACCGCTGGGCGCAGCCGCTGAACGGCGGCATTGGCCGCGCGATCGCGGCCGACCTCGGCGCGCTGCTGAACTCGCAGCAGATTTCGGTGTTCGATGCGGTACGCGATCCTTCCGCGGTCTGGCACGTGCGGGTCGACGTGATGCGCTTCGAGTCCGTGCCGGGGCGCGACGTCACCGTCGACGTGCTATGGGCCGTGCGCCCGCCGGGCAACGGCCGCGCCGTCACCGGCCGGTCGGTCGCGCGCGAGACCGTGTCCGGTCCGGGTTTCGAGCCGATCATCGCCGCTCACGATCGCGCGCTCGCCTCGGTGAGTCGAGACATCGCCGCCGCGGTGCAAGCGAACCCGGCTCATTGACGCGTCGGACCGGGTCGCGGGCATACGACTTTGGTCCGATTGCCAGAGGCCGGGGCCGACTCCACGATTCAATCGATGCACGGCGCGCTCCCGAGCGACGATCGTGTAGCGCACCTTTCAGGAGTCGCCCGATGGACGCTGAAACGTTGTTGTCACATAGCCAGGACATTGCCGCGAAAATCACCCACGTGCTGCAAAAGCGCACGCAAATCGCCCAGCGGCATCTGAACGAGCGGGTCACCGACACGCTGGGGTTCGATCACAATGACAGCGTCCCGGCAAGCGTCGCGGCCACGCTGTTCGACCCGTTCAACGCATGGCAATACACCGTGGACGCCGCGCAGCGCTCGCTGCTCTTCTGGGACACGCTGTACCGGCGCGGCAACGAGTTCGTCGAACGCAGCGTCAGCGGTCCCAAGCCGGTACTGCATTTCGACTACGACATGCTGCTCGATGGCCGCACGTTCGAGCGGCCGGTCAACTATGCGCTGCTGCAACTTCGTCCGCTCGAAGGCGTGGGCGTCGACGTGCGCAAACGTCCGTATCTGATCATCGATCCGCGCGCCGGGCACGGCCCCGGCATCGGCGGCTTCAAGGACGATTCGCAGGCGGGCGTCGCGCTGCGCGCGGGCTACCCCGTCTACTTCGTGGTGTTCTTTCGTGATCCCGAGCCCGGTCAGACTCTGCTCGACGTGTGCAGCGCCGAGCAGCTATTCGTGCGCAAGGTACGCGCGCTGCATCCCGACAGTCCGAAGCCCGCGATCATCGGCAATTGCCAGGGCGGCTGGGCGGCGATGATGCTCGCCAGTTCCGATCCCGAAGAGACCGGCCCGATCGTCATCAACGGCGCACCGATGTCGTACTGGAGCGCGGCCTGGAGCGAAGGCGAGGGCGACAACCCGATGCGCTACGCGGGCGGCATGATGGGCGGCGCGTGGCTCGCGTCGTACGCGGCGGATCTCGGCAACGGCAAGTTCGACGGCGCGTATCTGGTGGAGAACTTCGAAAACCTTAACCCCGCCAACACGTTCTGGGACAAGTACTACCACCTGTTCTCGAACATCGACACCGAGCCGCCCCGCTTTCTGGAATTCGAGCGCTGGTGGGGCAGCTACTACCTGATGAATCGCGAGGAGATCGAATGGATCACGCGCAACCTGTTCGTCGGCAACAAGCTGTGGTCGGGCGGAGTAGCGGATAGCAGCGGCCAGACTTTCGATCTGCGTGAGATCCGCTCGCCGATCATCCTGTTCGCGTCGATGGGCGACAACATCACGCCGCCTCAACAGGCGTTCAACTGGGTGGCGGACCTGTATGGCAGCACCGAGGAGATCAAGTCGCGCGGCCAGGTGATCGTCGGTCTGACGCACGAAAACATCGGGCATCTGGGCATCTTCGTGTCCGGGAAAGTCGCGAAGAAGGAGCACAAGCAGATTGTCTCCGTACTCGAGACCATCGAAACGTTTCCGCCGGGCCTTTACGGCATGACCATCAGCGAGGCCAGGAACGCGGCCGGGGAGATCGAATACGCAGTCGAATTTCATGAGCGGCGGCTCGAGGAAATAGCCGCGCATCTGAACCGCTTCGGCCGCATCGACGAAAAGCCGTTCGAAGCAGTCGCGGCGGTGTCCAATCTGAATCAGCGCATGTATGAACTGCTCGCGCAGCCGTTCGTGCAGGCGATGTCGAACGAAACGAGCGCCCGCATGCTGCGCCAGTTTCATCCGCTGCGCTGGCAGCGCTGGGCCGTGTCCGCGATGAACCCGTGGCTTGGCTGGCTGCCGGCGGCCGCACAAGCCGTTCGTGACAATCGCCAGCGGACCGCCGCCGATAATCCGTGGAGCAAGCTCGAACACAACGGCTCGCAAATGATCAGCGCGTCCCTCGACTATTACCGCGCGATGCGCGACGCGGCGACCGAGGCCAGCTTCTTCAGCGTGTACGCGAATCTGTATGCGACGTATCTCAGCAAGCCGTCCGCGGACAGCACGCCCGCGCAAGCCGGCGCGATCGATCCGCGCGAGCTGCCGTTCGTGCGTACGGCGCTCAAGGCGATCGGCGACGGCGGCTACACGGAGGCGCTGGCGCGCGCGGCGTTCCTGTTGTCGCAGAAGGGCGCGTCGTTGCCGCTCGCGCGCTTCGAGCTGCGCAAGGAGATCGCCGAAAGTTACGCGGAGTACCTGCCGGACATCAGCCCCGATCACTGGCGGCGCATCCGGGGCGAGCAGGAAATCATCGTCAGCTTCGAACCGGATGAGGCGATTGCCACGCTGCCGAAGCTGCTTTCCCACAGCGAGGACCGCGAGCGCTTTCTGCAACTGCTCGACAAGCTGGTGAGCGACGAGCGCGTGCTGAACTCCGCGCCCGACGCCGCGCAAAAGGACGCATACGAACGCATCCGCGCGGTGCTGGGTCCGCGCGTGAGCCGCAAGCGCGACGCGCGTTTGCCCGACCGCACTCGCGCGTGAGCGACCGGCGCGATGCGCGGCCGGACGTGAACGCGCCACAAGCGTAAGCACGGCGCGCCGCGCGGCGCGAACCCAACCCGCCGTACACAAGAGGAATACGTCGATGGAAAAGCACGCGAAGTATCAGCGGCTGATCGAATTCAGCCAGACACTGCCGGCATTGCCGACAGCGGTCGCGCATCCATGCGACCCGAGTTCGCTCAACGGCGCGGTCGAAGCGGCCGGGATGCGACTGATCGCGCCGCTGCTGGTCGGGCCGCGCGCGCGCATCGAAGCGATTGCCGCGGAGCACGAGATCGACATATCGGACTTCACGATCGTCGATGCGCCGCATAGCCATGCCGCTGCCGCCATGGCCGTGCAACTGGTGCGCGAAGGCAAGGCGGAGGCCCTGATGAAAGGCAGCCTGCATACGGACGAGCTGATGGCCGAAGTGATTCGCCGCGAGGGGGGCCTGCGCACCGAGCGGCGCGTCAGCCATTGCTTCGTGATGGACGTGCCCGCCTACGAGAACGCGCTGATCATCACCGACGCCGCGATCAACATCGCGCCGACGCTCGAAGAGAAGGTCGACATCCTGCAGAACGCGATCGACCTCGGGCACGCGCTGAAGCTGGACGAAGTGCGCGTGGCGATCCTGTCGGCGACCGAGAGCGTCAATCCGAAGATTCCATCGACGGTGGAAGCGGCTGCGCTGTGCAAGATGGTGGATCGCGGCCAGATTACCGGCGCGCTCGTCGACGGTCCGCTCGCGCTCGACAACGCGATCAGCCTCGAAGCCATGCGCATCAAGCGCATCGAGTCGCGGGTTGCCGGACGCGCCAATGTATTGATGGTGCCGGACCTTGAAGCGGGCAACATGCTCGCGAAGAGCCTGTCGTTTCTCGCCGGCGCGGACGCGGCGGGTATCGTGCTCGGCGCGCGCGTGCCGATCATTCTGACGAGCCGCGCGGATTCGCTGACGACGCGTCTCGCGTCGTGCGCGGTCGCCGCGCTGGTGGCGAAGGCGCGGCGCGAGGCCGGCAAGGTGCTGGGGTGACGTCATGGCGGATGTGATCCTCGTATTGAACGCCGGGTCGTCGAGCCTCAAGTTCAGCGCCTTCGACGCGCAACACGCGCAACTCGAACTGATTCTGCGCGGCCAGATCGAAGCGCTCTACACGAGCCCGCGGTTTCGCGCGACCGATCGCGACGGCGAGGCCAGCTCGCACGAATGGGGCGATGGCTACCAGCTCGGTCATCAGGGCGCGATCGAATATCTGGGCGGTTTTTTACGCGACCACGGCGGCGGCGAGCAGCTCAAGGCGGTCGGGCATCGCGTCGTGCACGGCGGGCAGCACTTTGCCGGGCCGGTCGTCGTGACCTCCGACGTGCTCGATGAGCTGGAGAGCCTGAGCCCACTCGCGCCGCTCCATCAGCCGCATAACCTGAAACCGATTCGCATCCTCGCGCAGTTGCGTCCCGAGCTTGCCCAGGTCGCGTGCTTCGACACCACGTTTCATCGCACGCAGACCGAGACCGCGCAGGCCTATGCGCTGCCCGCGTCGATTACTGGGCGCGGCGTGCGGCGCTACGGCTTTCACGGGCTGTCGTACGAATACATCGCGAGCGTGCTGCCGCAGATCGCGCCGGCCGCGGCGGGCGGACGCACCGTCGTCGCGCATCTGGGCAACGGCGCGAGTATGTGCGCGATGGTCGCGGGCAAGAGTGTGGCCAGCACGATGGGCTTCACGGCGGTGGAAGGCCTGCCGATGGGCACGCGTTGCGGCACCCTCGACCCCGGCGTGATTCTGTATCTGCTCGACGAGTTGCAGATGGATTCGCGGGCGATCGCGGACCTGCTCTACAAAGGCTCGGGATTGCTCGGTATGTCGGGCCTCTCGGGCGACATGCGCGCACTGCTCGACAGCGCCGACCCGCGCGCGCGCTTTGCCATCGACGTGTACACCTACCGTATCGGGCGCGAACTCGGCAGTCTCGCCGCGGCGATGCAAGGTCTCGACGCACTGGTGCTGACGGCTGGCATCGGCGAACACGCCGTCGCGATCCGCGAGCGCATCGTGCGCGATGCGGCGTGGCTCGGGGCCGAACTCGACGACGCGGCCAATCGGGCGGGCGGCCCGCTGATCAGCCGCGCTTCGAGCAAGCTGCCGGTCTGGGTCGTGCCCACCAACGAGGAACTGATGATCGCCCGCCATACGCTCGCTTTCGTCGCATAGAGGAGTTTCACCATGTCTGTCGAGCAATCGCGTTTGATTCTGGAAGGAACAAAGGCTCTCGTGACCGGCGTCGCCAACGAAGCTTCGATTGCCTATGGTTGTGCGAAGGCGTTTCACGAACTCGGCGCGAGCGTTGCGCTCACCTATGCGAACGACAAGGCGCTGCCGCATGTGGAACCGATTGCGAAAGCACTCGATGCCGAGATCTTCATGCCGCTCGACGTAACGGGCGAGGACGCGATGGAGGCCGTTTTCGATCGGATCGAGAAGACCTGGGGGCGCCTCGATATTCTCGTTCACGCGATTGCCTGGGCGCCGAAAGCGGATCTGCATGGCGGACTGCTGCGATCGTCGCGCGAAGGCTTCCTGAGCGCGATGGACATCTCCTGTCATTCGTTCGTGCGGATGGCGCGCCTTGCCGCGCCGCTGATGAAAGACGGCGGCACCATGCTGACGATGAGCTATTACGGCGCGAACAAGGTCGTGCCGAACTACAACTTGATGGGCCCCGTCAAGGCGGCGCTCGAAGCCTGCGCACGCTATCTCGCGTTCGAGCTGGGGCCGAACGGCATCCGCGTGCACGCGATATCTCCCGGGCCGCTGAAGACCCGCGCCGCTTCGGGCTTGAAGGATTTCGAGCTGCTGCTCAACGAAGCGGTGCAGCGCGCGCCGATCGGCGAACTGGCCGACATCATGGACGTCGGTTATAGCTGCGCGTTTCTGGCCACGCCGTATGCGCGGCGGCTTTCCGGTTCCACGTTGTATATCGACGGCGGACTGAACATCGTGGCATAGGGTATGTAAACAGACCCTAGGGAGTAAGCATCATGGCTGAATTGTTTCTTGGAAACGTCGAGGAAAGCGTCTCGGACGAAGAGATCGGCGAGTTCCTGATCCGGTACGGGTTCCCGCGCTTCAGCTCGATCCAGCGGGTGCACGGCACGGGCTCGAGGCCCGGCGCGGTGGTCGTGTTCGACGCCGTGAGCAGGGACGGACTGCGCGTGCTGCAAAACCGCGTCCATAACCTGTTCTGGAAAAACCACACGATCGTCGCGCAGCTGCTGCCGGAGCGCGACGAATCGTGACGGGCGACGGGAGCCGGGCATGGGTCTGCTGTCGCGGTGGCTGACGAAGCGCGCCGGGTCCGAAGCGAGCGACGATCCGCAGGCGAGGGCAATCGTCGAGCGAATCGTTGGACTCTGTCCGTCGTTGCGGCTCGCGCGCAATTACGCGTCGCGCCTGCTGCCCGCCGTGCAACACACAACCGCCTATCTGGTCCGGCTCGTCGACGAAGTGCCGCCCGCGCGCGAAGCGAACGCGGCGGCCTGGGCGTCGGACCCATACATCCACGCCTTTTTCGCCACGCCCGACGACGTGTGTCCGCCCTTTAACCGCTCGCACGAACTCAACGTATTTTTCAACGATCGTCCCGCTGCCGACGAAGCCTTCGCGGTGCTCGGCATGGCCATCGACGAGCGACATATTTTCGGTGTCGGGCAATACGGCGAGGCGACGCATACCGACATCGCGCAGACGACGATCAACTTCAGCGATCACCAGGTGCGCGTGTGCGGCGAATCCGAAGCCGCATTGCGACGGGAAATCGTGCTGCGGATCGTCGATCAGCTCGTGCTCGAAGGCATCGCCAAGATCGAGGCCGATACCTCGCGACAGGACGAACTGCAACGCGAAAAGGCGCTTCTGAAAACCCGCCTGACGATTCTCGAACGGCAGGGGGCGGGCGTGCGCTCGTTGCTCGGCAGCGACGCGCCGTCGAATTTCGCGGAAGTGGCGCGGCTGCAGGTGCAGATCGAGGAGAACGATCGCGCTCTGGCGCAGTTGGGCCTGAAGACCGAAGCGCTGGAGCGGCATCTCGATCTGGTTTGCGGCGTGCTGGCGGCGCCGGATGCACATTTCTATGTGCTGAAGAGCACGTTCCGGCTCGACCGGATGAACGTCGTCGTGGCAGAGGGGGATACGCGGCCCGCGCACGAAATCGAGTTTCGCCTTGCGCGTCTGCCGGCGAGTGCCAACGCGATACGGGTCTTCTCGACGGTGCGCTTTCGGCGCGGCGATTTCGCGCCGCCCCGCAGCACGTTGCAGCATGCGCATCGTCTGATCTGACGCGAGCCGTGCTTTGGTTCGCTCATGAAAGAGCCTTTCCGCTCCGATCGTCCGGCCCCGAAGCGAGGCTTGCGGCATGCGCGGCTTCCGCCAGACCGGCCGGATCGTCCGGCGCCGATACGCGGTTCGGTAGCGCGATCCATGCAAGCAGCAGATGGTAGGTGACGGCGAGAATGACCGGGCCGATGAAGAGGCCGACCGGCCCCACCGCGATCAGGCCGCCGAGCACGCCCGCGAGAATCAGCACCAGCGGCAGCGCGACGGCGCGGCGAATCAGTATCGGCCGCAGAACGTTGTCGAGCGCTGACACGCAGAGGGCCCAGACGAGCAGCACGATCGCCGTCAGCTGCGAGTCGTGCATGAAGAGCCAGATCACGCAGCCGAGCATTGGCAACAGCGGGCCCAGCTGCACGAGACACAAGACGAATACCAGCGCGCTCAACACCGCCGCGAACGGAATACCCGCGAGCCAGATGCCGGCCGCGCCGAGTGACGCCTGCACCAGTGCGGTCACGACGACGCCGAGTGCGATTGCGCGGATCGACTGTCCGGTCAGATGCACGATGCCCTTGCCGTTGTTCGGTGCAACCCGCAACGCCAGGGCGGTCACCAACTCGACCGCGGCCTCGCCCTTGGCGTACAACAGGCCGCACAGGATGATCATCAGAAGCAGATGCAACGCGAATGCGCCGACGAGCCCCATCTGAACCAGCAGCCATTTGGCGAGCACGGCGGCATAGGGCTCGATCCTCGCCAGCATGCCGCCCGGTCCCGCTTCGGACAGTCGTTGCCATTCGCGCGTGAAGTGCTCGGTCAACGGTATGCCGGTCAGCCAGCGCGGGGGCGACGGAAGCGAGTAGTCAGGCAGGCCTTTGACGAAGTCCATGATGTCGTCGGCATGATCGGCAAGCGTGGACACCGCGCCGTAGGTCGGAATGCAGATCACCACGACTTCGGCCAGCAGCATGATCATCACGGCGAGCCAGCGCCGGCCGCCGAGGTGCTGCTGGAGCTTGAGCATCAGCGGCCAGGTAGTGACGACGATCGTCGTGCCCCATATCAACGCGGGCACGAACGGATGCACGATGTAAAGGCTGCCGCCGATCAGCAACAGCAGCGCGCCGATGGCCAGCAGGATCTGCGCGAGATCGATCGTGGGCCGCAGCAATTGACGCGGCGCTTCAGGCCGCGGCTGCGGCTCCGGCTGCGGGGGGCGTTGGGCCGTGTCCGCCATTGTGTTTGCGGTTCCTCCCGAGTGGCTCGCTGAGCTGATCGGCAAGCTCACGCGCGCGGGCCAGGGCACGCCCGCTATTTGCTGGCGAGCGGCTCAACGGAGATGGCCACCGCCTCCGTATAGACCGCTTGCATCTGGTCGCCTTTTTTGATCCGCTTGAGCTGTTCGGGATCCTGCACGATCAGGTCCACCGTATTGCCTTGCGGGCCTTTCAGCCTGACCGCGCCGCTCTGGTGATCGACGGCGACCACGCTCGCCATGATGGTGACTTCGCGCGAGGCCGAGCCGCCGGGTTTCGCGCCCGCGGGCGTGCGATTGAGCATTTGCGTTTCGTTGGCGGTCAGCGGCGCGTTGCCTTTTTTCAGCGTGATGGTCAGAGCCTGCGAATACTCGGCTTTGACCACGTCGCCGACCCTGATCTGATCGAAGTTGCGGGCTTCCTCGCCGACCACGACCTGCACGACCTTGCCCTTCGGATCCTTGAGCCAGACGGTGCGGGTTTCCGGCTCGATGCCGACGACAGTCGACGTCGTTTTGACCGTGCCCGACATGCTCACTTTGCCGGGCTCGCTCTTGACCACGACCGGTGCTTCCGTCTGAGCGAACCCCGTATTCGCGAGACACACGAGCGCCGCCGCGATGATGAGTTTGCCGTTTGTCATGCTGCTCTCCTTGAACGCCGCGAATGGACGCGCGCTTGCGCGCTCATTGGACCGTGTAGCCCCGCCCGGACATGCACGCGGCGAATGCGCGATTGAACGTGTCCATCGAGCCCTGCGTTTGCGTCTGCGACTGTGCCGCGGCCGCGCGCCGGTTCTGCCGCGCGCGCGATCCGCCGACCATCGTGCCGGTCGCGGCGCCGATGGCGGCGCCCTTGCCGGCATCGCCCGCAATCGCGCCGATGACCGCGCCGCCGGCCGCGCCGCGCGCGGCGCCCTGCACGCGCTCGCCGCCTCCCACCGCGGGCCCGGAAGGCGGGGGCGGGGCATTGGCGACCGCGGTCGGGTCGACGCCGGTATTACTGCGCGCCCACGAATAGCACGCGCCTTCGTCCTGCTGCTGTTGCTGCTGGCTTTGACCTTTGGCCGGATAGGCAATCGGCCGCGATTGCGCCAGGCCTTCCAACGACAGCGACGCGGTCAACGCGGCGACAATGAAGTATTTCGTCGATTTATTCACGACAGCTCCTTGCGTGAGCACGCGCGGGTGCAAGTCGCCGGCTGCCTGTTCACTCAGGCGTGAGGGCGCAACCGGCACCCGTGAATGGAAACTCTGCTGGGACCGGTTGCCGCGCGGTGGTCGCGCAGCAATGGCAGGTTCGCTTTCATCATGGCGTCGCAGGCCTGTCGCGCGCAATGGGACCAAGGTCGTATTTGCAATCCCGTCCCTGGTTTCCAAACTGTATGCATGCAACAGGTGCATGTCGTTTCCATTGCTTCGGAGAACTGTCTGTCAAACATGGCGACTCAGGAATGCCGGGCAGCATGGCAAGCCGGGGGGCGCTGACGAAGCGCGAGGGGAAGCATCGATGGACCGCGATCCGCGTGCTCTTGCACGCATTATTCCGTTTGCAACGGTCGACAGTCGCGCGCGACGTGTCAGCCATGTGCTGGGCGCGGCGCTTCTCGCGTGCTGCGGCGCGTTCTGCGCTGTGTTGTCGCTGGCGCAGGCGCCGGCCGCGAACGCCCCTGCGAACGCCGCCCCGAACGCCCCCATTCCCGCGGCGACGCTCGACAAACTCGTCGGACCGATCGCGCTATATCCGGACGACCTGGTCGCGATCATCCTTCCCGCCTCCACTTATCCCGTCGAAATCGTCCAGGCCGACCGCTTTCTCGATCAGTACAAGACCAACAAGTCGTTGAAGCTCAACGACGCGTGGCACGATCCGGTGAAGGCGCTGCTGAATTACCCCGACATCGTCAAGAACATGAGCAACGATCTCGACTGGACCATCAATCTAGGCGAAGCCGTCGTTGCCGATCAGAGCTCGGTGCTCCAGGCGATTCAGCGCTTCCGGCGGCAAACGCAGTCGGCGGGGCATCTGAAATCCGACGACAAACAGGTCGTGGTCGTCGAGAAAGAAGTGATCAAGATCCAGCCGGCCGATCCGCAGGTGATCTACGTCCCGCAGTACAACCCGCAGACCGTCGTCGTGGCAAGTGCGCCCGTGACCTACGCCTACGCGCCCACGCCGTATCCGGCCTACTACTATCCGTACGCGCCCGGCGCCGCACTCGCGACGGGGCTGATCTGGGGCGCGGCGATTACCGCTGCGTGGAACGGCGGACACTATGAAACGAATTACGGAGGCGGCGGCAACAACAACATCAATATCAACCGCGAAAGAAACGTCGAACGTGGTGATAGAAATGTCGAGCGTGGTGATAGAAACGTCGAGCGCGGCAATATCAACACGGGCGACATCAACCGCGGCGGTGGTCGCGCGCAGGGAGGGGGCTCGTCAGCGTGGACCCCGGACAAGAAGCCGGGGCAGGTCAGCGGCGTCGCGGACCGCTCGGCGCGCACGCAACGGGTCGGCGATCCGCCCTCTCGCGGCGGCGGTGCAGGTGCAGGTGCAGGCGGCGGTCTCGCAGGCGGAAATCGTGGCGGTGCGGGCGGCGGCGCGGGCGCAAACTTCGCGGGCGGTGGCGGTGGCGCGGGCGGTGGTGGGGGCGCGAACTTCGCGGGCGCTGGCGGTGGCGCGGGCGCGCAAGGGCGGCCGCAGCCGAGCCAGCGTCCGGCGACGTCGGCGGGCACACGGGAAGCGAATCCGCGCGCGGCGCAGTCGCGCGGCGGCGACGCGTTCAGCGGCTACGGCTCGGCGCGCGACGCGCAGGCCAACAGCGCGCGCGGCGCGGCGAGCCGTCAATCGGCGCAAGGCGGCGGCGGATTTTCCGGCGGTGGCGGCGGACGCGGCGGCGGTGGTGGTTTCTCGCCGCGGGCCGGCGGTGGCGGTGGCGGCCGCGGCGGCGGCGGACGGCGATAAGGAGCAGCCATGAGCGGGCAGAGCATCCCCGGAAAGCGCGCACGCGACGATTTGCGGCGGCGTGTCGCGTCATCGCGCCGACTGTGCGCGATGGTGCTCGCGCTGTCGGTTCCGTTGGCCGCGTTCGCCGAAGGGCAGCGAACGTTCGCCACACCGGAAGACGCGGTCGCCGCGCTGTCCAGCGCACTGAAGACCGACGACGAAGCGGCGCTCGTCGCGATCTTCGGCGAAGCGCACAAAAGCCTCGTGGTTTCGCCCGATCAGGCGGAGAACGAGGCGAACTGGGCCAAGGCGAGCAAGGAGCTCGACGCCTATCATGTGCTCGACGACAGGGGACCGAACCGGCGGATTCTGCTGGTCGGCGACGAGGCGTGGCCCATGCCGGTGCCGATCGTGAAAGAGGGGAGCACGTGGCACTTCGCCACGGAGCAGGGCGAAGAAGAACTGATCAATCGACGGATCGGCTCCAACGAGCGCGAAGCGATCAAGGTGCTGCAGGCCTATATCGACGCGCAGCGCCAATACGCGTCGCAAGACCGAAACCACGACGGCCTGCTCGAATACGCGCAAAAACTGGCCAGCACGCCGGGCCGGCACGACGGCCTCTATTGGCACACCGACCAAAACAGCGACGAGGAGGAGAGTCCATTCGGCCCGCTCGTGGCCGCCAGCTCCGAATATCTGAAAGGCCACGCGGCGGGAGATCCCTACCGAGGCTACCAGTTCCGCATTCTGACGCGCCAGGGCAAGAGCGCGCCGGGCGGGGCGTTCAGCTATGTGATCAACGGGCACATGATCGCGGGCTTCGCGATGGTCGCTTATCCGGCGCACTACGGCACGAGCGGTGTGATGACCTTCGTGGTCAACAACAACGGCGTGATCTATCAGAAGGACCGTGGCGCGCATGCGCCGCCCGTGACCGAGTTCAATCCGGATCGCACGTGGCAGCGTGTCAAGGAACCGCTCTGAGCGGCTTCGGGGTGCGCTGAAGCCATGGCCGCAGAACGCGCCGGTGCTTCCGTCAAGTCAGCTTCCATACTCGAGGCGCTACGTTGAACAACCCTTCCAGCGTCACCGGCCGCTCGACGGCCGCGCCGCCCGTGCGTGGGTGGCGTGCCGCGTTTCCTCCCGCGCAGTGGCTGCGAAGCTATCGGCCTCGATGGCTCGTGAAGGACGCGGTCGCCGGCGTGACGCTCGCGGCCTATGGCATTCCGGTATCGCTCGCGTATGCGTCGCTCGCGGGCTTGCCGGCTCAATACGGCATCTACGGCTATCTGGCCGGCGGCGTCTGTTACGCGCTGTTCGGCTCGTCGCGCCAGCTCGCGATCGGCCCGACCTCGGCGATTTCGATGCTGGTCGGCGTGACGGTCGCGACGATGGCCGGCGGCGACCCGGCGCGCTGGGCTTCGATTTCGGCGCTCACGGCCGTGTTGATCGCCTGCATGTGTGTGATCGGCTGGCTGCTGCGGTTGAGCTCGCTCGTCAGCTTCATCAGCGAGACAATCCTGCTCGGCTTCAAGGCGGGCGCCGCGCTGACGATCGCGATGACCCAACTGCCGAAACTGTTCGGCGTAAAAGGCGGCGGCGAGTTTTTCTTCGAACGGATCGCCGTGCTGTGGGGGCAGCTTCCGCTCACCAACGTCAGCGTGCTCGGGTTCGGCCTCGTTTGCATCGCGTTGCTGCTGCTCGGCGAAAAATTTTTGCCGGGGCGTCCGGTGGCGCTCGTCGTCGTCGCTGCCTCGATCGTCGTGTTGTCGGTCACGCCGCTGGCCGACCGCGGATTCACGCTGGTGGGCGCGCTGCCGCGGGGCTTGCCTGAATTCCGTCTGCCAGGGCTGCGGTTGCGCGATGTCGACGGCATCGTCCCGCTCGCGTTCGCGTGTCTGCTGCTGGCCTATGTCGAGAGCGTTTCGGCCGCGCGCGCGCTTGCGCAGGCGCATGGTGACGAGATCGACGCCCGCCAGGAATTGCTGGGTCTCGGAGCGGCCAATCTGGCCGCGGGATTGTTCCAGGCCTATCCGGTCGCGGGCGGCCTTTCGCAATCGTCAGTGAATGACAAGGCCGGCGCGAAAAGTGCGCTTGCGCTGGTATTCGCGTCGCTCGCGATCGGATTCTGCCTGATGTTCCTCACCGGGCTGCTCGCGAATCTGCCCAACGTCGTGTTGGCGGCGATCGTGCTCGTGGCCGTGAAGGGCCTCGTCGATGTCGGTGAATTGCGTCATATGTGGCGTGTGAGCCGCTTCGAATTCGCGATTTCGATGGTGGCGTTCGCGGCGGTGTTGTTGTTGGGCATCCTGAAGGGCGTGATCGTCGCGGTGCTCGTGTCGATGCTGCTGATCATCCGCCGCGCCGCGCATCCGCATGTCGCGATGCTGGGGCGTATTCCCGGCACGCGCTATTTCTCGGATCTCGAACGTCATACCGAAAACGAAACGATTGCACATGTGCTGGCGGTGCGCGTCGAAGCGTCGTTGCTGTACTTCAACGTCGAGCACGTGCGCGAGACGATCTGGCGATTGATCCACGCCGCGCCCGAGCCTGTCCGGCTCGTGATCTGCGATCTGTCCGCGTCGCCGGTCGTCGATCTGGCGGGCGCGCGCATGCTCGAAGCGTTGCACGTCGCGCTTCAGGCCGCGGGCACCGCGATGAAGGTCGTCGGCGCCCACGCGGAGGTGCGCGACATGCTGCGCGCCGAGGGACTCGAAGTTCGTGTCGGCCACATCGGCCGGCGCGCTTCGGTGGCGGACGCCGTCGACGCGTTCCAGCAAAACGGCGATCTCGCGGACGACGCGAAGCGCAGATGACGCAGATGAAATCGAGGAGATACCCATGTCATGCCAATTTCGTTCCGGCTCCCGCGCGCTCACGCGGTGGCTCGCGGCGGCGCTGCTGGCCGGCCCCGTTTTGTGTCATGCATCGAACCTGAACTTTCTGAAGGACACGCCCATTACGTACATGCGCGACGCTGACCGTAAAGCGCTCAACAATGTGGCGCAAAAGGCACTCGACACAAAAAAGGATGGCGAATCGATCGAGTGGAGCAATGCGGGGACCGGCAATCCCGTTTCGATCACGGGCACGGTGACGCCGCGGGATACGACGCAGGACGGCGACCGAACCTGCCGGACCGTGACGCTCGTCGCGGTCGCGAAAGGGCAGACCCAGAGCTGGACGCCGGTCGCCTGCAAAACCGGCAATGGGCTGTGGAAAGTTCTCAGGAAATAAGGACGCGCGCGTAAGCAGTGCATCAATTTCGTCAGACCAAGGTCGTATTGTTTTGCCTCGCCGGAAGAACCATTGTATTCACCGGAAAAGACCGATTCCGGAGCTCGGCTGACCTCTGGAGAAAACCGGGCGGCCGCTATCCATTTACGACACACCCGCTCTCACGTCGGTGTCAACGGGCGAACCGCTCTCGCCGCAGTCACGGCGACGCTGCTAGTGGCCATTGCAATCGGACAGATGCGCATCACGGTGTCGCCGAACGTCAAATCGATCAGCTCGGAATGGACCGACGCCAATCCGATGCTGAACATGTCGTCGTTCGTCACGACGTGGGCCGAACCCGAAGCGGCGGAGACCGCGAAGCGCAACATCTTCAAGAACTATATCGACCATGACATGTACCCGCAGGCGTTCGCGATGGAATCGCTGATGGTCCAATGGCTGCATCACTTATGGAAAGGACCGAAAGGCGTCGAGCCGTATGGCACCGCGACGGTGGGTTCGTCGGAGGCCTGCATGCTGGCCGGTCTCGCGCACAAATGGAACTGGCGCAAGAACCGGGAAGCGCAAGGCAAGGACGGCAGCAAACCGAACATGGTGACGGACGGCAACGTGCAGATCGTATGGAAGAAATTCCTTCGCGATTTCGACGTCGAGCCGCGCATCGTGCCGTTGACGCCAGGCAACTACCGGTTGACGGCCGAACATCTGGACAAGTACGTGGATGAAAACACGATTGCCGTCGTGGCCATCGCGGGGCAAACCTTCACCGGCGAGGACGACGATATCCAGGGCATTCACGACTGGCTCGACGACTACGAGAAACGCACCGGGATTTCGACTCCGATGCATATCGACGGCGCATCGGAATGATTCGTCAATCCGTTCCTTTATCCCGACTACAAATGGGATTTCCGGCTGCCGCGCGTGCAGTCCATCAACGCATCGGGGCATAAATACGGGCTCGTGCCGCCGGGCCTCGGCTGGGTCGTGTTTCGCGAACGCAAAGTGTTCAGTGAAGAGTTGGTTTTCTACGTGAACTATCTGGGCGGCGAAATGCCGACTGCGACGTTGAACTTCAGCCGTAACGCGTTGCAGGTGGCCGTGCAGTACTACATGTTCCTCAGGCACGGGTTCGAAGGCTATCGAAGGATCATGCAGCACACGCTCGATAACGCGATCGCGTTGCGGGGCGTTCTCGTCGAAAGCGGATACTTCACGATGATGAACGGAACGCAGCCGGATTCCGGTCGTGGCCGTGACGCTCGACAGCAAGATCAAAAATTTCAACGAGTTCGACGTTTCGAACAAGGTGCGCGAAGAAGGCTGGGTGCTCTCGAAGCTCCACACGCGTCACGATGTGCATTCCCACGCGGACAAATGTTGACATTTCGCTGATCGTAGCGAAACCCTAAAATCATCCATCGCCCATTCCATACCCCTGTGGTCGCCTGCTAGCTTGGCAGCCCCAACAGCTACAGAGGAGTTCGGAATGTCGTATCAACAGAATTCGGACGGCGTGCGCGTCGTGCTCAGTGCGCCGCAACTGGCCGCGGTACTCTCCCGCCAGTCGATCAGCCCCACCGAGATGCTTTCCAACCGGCTATGGGGCGGTCTGCAGGTTGTCGGCGGGGTGCTGGAAGTAACCGTAATTCTGAAGTTTCAGGAATATAACAATATGCCGTACTACATATTAACCGCCCACGTCGGCTAAGGATAACCAATGTTATCAGAGCGCTACCCTAGAATGTACGAGCTTTTCGGCGCGTATTTCAATGAGGATTTTGATTTGTGGGGAAACACAATCCCTGAAATTGTCTCATGCTATAAAAATGATATCCCACTGGAATATCGAAAAGAAATAATTGATGAAATAAATTCGTTCATAAATGAACATCCGTCCGACCTGGATTCTGCGTTCGAAAGAGATTACGGTTCAGGGTTTGATCCTAATCTGTGGGGCCACACTACAGCCTCATTCCTTGACGAGCTGAAGCGCCTTCTGAGCGAGTAATCCACTGGTCGCCGCGCGAGGGTGGTTCGATGCCACCCGGCGCATGCACGCGCGGCGATGTTCGCGGAAAAGCTGGAACACAACGTGCGATGCAAGAGCAAGCTCAATTAGCTTGTCCGAGCGTTGCTCGTATTCGAGCTGGCGCAGCAGGGCAAGGAAATGCACAGCTGCTATCGGCCAACGCGGGCCGGCGCATTAGTGAGTCGTGAGCGACGGCGCGATAAGCGCCTGTTCCGTCTTTTCCTGCCCTACGTTCACACGTATCCCATACCGATGCCGGAAACCCGGGAACTTGTCTGGCTACACGTCGCCAACCGGCTTCGTATCCGCGATGCCGATGATTTATTTTTCGTGGCGACGGTAACTATGAATCTGATCGTTGCTGCTTTGGCATATGTGGCGATCATGAGGCTGTGGCGATACTATCGAAGGCGAGATGAGCACATGGAATGGTCAAGCCTTGTAGTGCGCGCACTGCGCGCCGTCCGCGAAATGCCTGCCATGTTGATGCATAATTTGTCCAGCGCTTCGCGGCTCATGCACAAGGCAAACACATGGAACACTCTTACGCTAACGACGATACCGGCAATCTGATCCTGCTCGAGCACGTGAACCTGAAGATTCCCAACCAGGTGCTTGCGACCGCCTTCTACGTCACCGGACTCGGGCTCACGCGCGATCCGTTCGTGATGACCGGTATCGACAATATGTGGATCAACATCGGCCGGTCGCAGATTCACCTGCCGCACGGGGCGGCGCAACGTCTGCGCGGCAGTGTCGGTCTTGTGGTGGGCGAACTCGAAGCGCTCGCGATGCGTCTGCGCTCGGTCGAGCCACTGCTCGCCGGCACTGCGTTCGGATGGACGGAGCGCGCCGGCAGCATCGAAGTGACCTGTCCGTGGGGCAACCGTTACGAGTGTCTCAATCCCTCCAGCCGATCCGCGTCGGACCGCTGGTCGGAAATCGATCTTGGCATCGCGTTCGTGAAGATCGATGTACCGGTCGGCAGCGCGTTGCCGATCGCGCGCTTCTACCGCGATATGTTCGATGCGACCGTCGACATCGAAGAGAAGCATCGATTGCACCGCGCGGTGATCGACATCGGCACGCATCAGCTGCTGCTGTATGCGGAAACGACCGAGCCCATTCCTGAATACGACGGACACCACATCGCCATTTACACCGCTGCTTTTTCGGAGCCGTTCAAGCGCCTCAACGCAAAAGGCCTCGTATATGGAGAAGTGCCACACCAATACCGATTTGCCGACCTCGTCGATCTGTCGTCCGGAGAGCGTTGCTTCAGGCTCGAGCACGAAGTGCGGAGCCTGCATCATCCGCTCTACGCGCGAGCGCTGGTGAACCGGAATCCGGAACAGACCAACCAGAACTATCTGAAGGGTGCCGATTCGCGCGGCGGCCGTTTCTGATGTCGCCCGGCGCACTGCTGGTGCACGCTGATCGATTCCCATTCCTTAACGATTTAATCTAGAAAATCCACACCACATGGCCTACCCTTAATCGAGCCGGTTTTCCGCGGACCCGTGCATCACTTCTCCCCACTCTGCGAAGCCGACCCATCCTGACAAAGCTAACAACGATTCGACGTCGTACGCATTTGTTGTCTGCGGGGGGTTGCGCCATCGTGCTCTTTCACGCTGTCGTCCGCGTGGTTCCATGTCGCACTCCTGCGCTGCAATTAATAGGAACAATAAAAAGCTAGGAGACGCTCATGTCATTCAACCGCATTCAAGGAATTGTCGGCCTGCCACTGCTCGCCATCGCGTTCGGCTTGCCTGCGGCCCATGCCGCGGACGAAGTACAGAACAGCTCGACCACCACCGCCGCGCCGGTGCCATCGACGCTTCAGCCCGTGACCCAGGATCAGCTCGATCGCGCCGGCAGCATGACGGCGGTCTGGCTGCATTCGAACGGCTCGTACGCGCAGACGCGCTATTACCCCGGCTCGCAGATCAACCGGACGAACGTCGCGAAGCTCAGGCCGGCGTTCATCTTCCAGACGGCCGTCAGCGAGTCGATGGAAACGGCGCCGATCGTGAAGGACGGCGTGATGTTCCTGACCACGTCGTTCAATCACGTATACGCGATCGATGCGACGACGGGCAAAGAGTTCTGGCATTACAAGCACAAGATGGGTCCGGTCACGACGTTCTGTTGCGGGCCGAACAATCGTGGCGTCGCGATTTCGGGTGACCGGCTCTATATGGGCACGCTCGACTCCAAGCTCGTCGCGCTCGACGCCAAAACCGGCAACGTGCTGTGGCAAAGCCAGATCGCCAATCCCGACGAGGGCTACTCGGAAACGATGGCGCCGACGGTCGTCGACGGCAAGGTGCTGATCGGCACGAACGGCGGCGAGTACGGCATTCGCGGCTTCGTGAAGGCTTACGACGCGAATTCCGGCCAGTTGCTGTGGACCTTCTACACGATTCCGGAAACCGGCCAGGAAGGCGTGTGGGCCACCAAAGACGCGACCGGCCGCGATGAGAAGCGCGATATCGACGCGGAGAAGAAGCAGCTGGCCGACAAGGGCGGCGACTTCTACAAGACGCTCGGCGGCGGCGTCTGGATGACGCCGGCGATCGACCGGCAGACGCATACGGTGTACTTCGTGGCCGGCAATCCGTCGCCGGACCTGTATGGTGCGATCCGGCCGGGAGACAACCTCTATACGGATTCGCTCATCGCGATCGATCTCGACACCGGCAAGTACAAATGGCACTACCAGTACGTGCCGCACGACGTGTGGGACCTCGACGCGGCGAGCCCGCCGATCCTGATCGACGTGCGCGACAACGACGGCAAGATGATTCCCGGCATCGTGCATGCGGGCAAGACCGGTCACGTGTACGTGCATGATCGCGCGACTGGCCGTCTGATCCGCTTCTCGCAGGCGATGATTCCGCAGGAGAACATGTGGACCTTGCCGACCGCGGCCGGCGCGCGCATGCTGCCGGGCGCGAACGGCGGCGTCGAGTGGTCGCCGATCGCATTCGATCCGCACACGCGCCTCGTCTACGCGGCCAACCTGCATCAGCCGATGACGTATCAGGTCGAGGATGCCGCCTATCCCGGCGGTAGCAAGCTGTGGCTCGGCGGCGCATTCAAGGTGATTCCGAGCGAGCAGCAATGGGGCAAGCTGTCGGCCGTCAACGTCGACACCGGCAAGATCGCATGGGACTACAAGACCGAGCAGCCGCTGATCGGCGGCGTGCTCGCGACAGCGGGCGGTCTCGTGTTCAACGGCGAGGGCAACGGCCTGTTCCGCGCGTTCGATGCCGCCAGCGGCAAGAAGCTGTGGGAGTTCCAGTGCGGCGCGGGCGTCAACGCGCCAGCCGTGTCGTACACGGTCAACGGCAAGCAGTACATCGCGGTGGCGGCGGGCGGCAATACGCAGCTCGACTACAAGCGCGGCAATAGCGTCATCGTGTTCGCGGTGCCATGAGGCGGCCGGCGCCGCGGGGAGCGCCGGGTGTAGCGCGCGCTGCGCGGGTGGCGCTGCTGTGCGGCGGGTTGATCGCCGCGTCGCTGCCGTCGGGCGCGCGCGCCGACGCCGAGGCGGGCAAGGCGAAAGCGCAGGTGTGCGTGGCCTGTCACGGGCCGATGGGCAATTCGACCAGTCCGGACTATCCGATTCTGGCCGGGCAAACCGCGCGCTACCTGTATCTGCAGCTGAAGGACTTCAAGCAGGGGCGGCGCAGCGATCCGCGCATGTCGCCGATGGCGGCGAACCTGTCGAGCGAGGATATGCAGGACCTCGCCGACTACTTCGCCGCGCAAAAGCTCGTGCCGGTGCCGTTCAACGCGGATGGCGCGAGCATCGAAGCGGGCCGCAAGAAGGCCGCCGAGGTGCTGTGCACGGTGTGCCACCTAGGCGGCTTTTCCGGGCAGAACGAGATTCCGCGCGTAGCGGGCCAGCAGTATCAGTACATCGTCAAGCAATTGCAGGACTTTCGCTCGCGCACGCGCACCAACGATGCGGGCAACATGACCAGCGTCACGCGCAATCTGAGCGACGACGACATCCAGCATCTGGCCGCCTATATCAACAATCTTCAGTAGCACGGGGGACGACATCATGACAGTGCTGTTCACCCGGCCGCTTGCGGCCGCCGTCGTGCTCGCCGCCGCGTTCGGCGGCGCGTTCGGCGGTTATGTGCCGGCGCTCGCGCAGGACCAGGGGGAAATCAACCGCCAACTGCTGTCGGCCGCCAGGGACGACGATCAGCAGTCGGTCGTCGCGGCGTTGCAGCGCGGCGCGTCGGTCGATGCGATGAACCGGATCGGCGACACCGCGCTCGTCACCGCGTGCAAGAAAGGTGATACCGCGATGGCGCGCACGCTGATCGAGCGCGGCGCGAACGTGCAGCATGCGAACGCGCCGGGCGATACGCCGCTGATGGACGCCGCCTACGGCGGCTTCGACGAGATCGTCGCGCTGCTGCTCGCGCATGGCGCCGATCCGCTCGCGACGGATCGCGTCGGCAAGACCGCGATGGAATACGCGGCGGGTCAGGGGCACACCAGGGTCGTGAGTGAGCTGCTCGATGCCGGCATCGACGTGAACCGGACCTACAAGAACGATCTGACCGCGCTGATGTGGGCGGCGGGATACGATCGCGCGGAAACCGCCCAATTGTTGCTGGCGCGCGGCGCGAGCCGGTCGTTGAAGGACAACCGGGGGATGACGGCGAAAGATATCGCGGTGCAGACGAAGTCGGAGCGGGTCGCGGGGTTGTTGTCGGCGGGTTAGGGGCTCGAATCACGCGCGCCATGCCGGCCGCGCTTGCGCCAGAATCGCCGGCAGTGCTTCGAACGAATCGATCAGTGCGTCGCAGCGCGGCATGTCCGCGCCGCTCGCGCTGCCATAGCCATAGCTGACGATAAAGACCGGCAAACCGGCCGCGCGTGCCGCCGCGACATCGACCGATGAATCGCCGACCAGCGCGCAACGTTCGGGCTCGACGTCGAGCAGCCGGCACGCGTGCCATAGCGGCTCGGGCGACGGCTTCATGCTCGCCACGGTATCGCCCGCGACCAGCACGTCGAGATAAGCGGCAAGCCCCGTTTTATCGAGTAGCGCTGCCGCCAGCGCCTGTGGCTTGTTGGTCACGCACGCGCAGCGGTAGCCGCGCCGCCGCAATCCGCGCAAGCCGGCCATCACGCCAGGAAAGACCCGACCCAGCTCGGCGTTGGTCATCGCGTAGTGCCGCTCGAACACGGCCTGCGCGTGCTCCAGCTCGACGTGCTCGCCGAGGCTCGCGGCGTGCAGCGAGCGTCGCACGAGTTGGCGCACGCCGTTACAGATGAAGCCGGTCACCATGTCATACGGCAGCGGCGCGGCGCCGAAGTCCCTCAGCATCAGACCGGCGGCCGCGACGATGTCCGGCGCGGTATCGACCATCGTGCCGTCCAGATCGATCAGGACGGCGCGGCAATCGTGGTTGATCGTCATCGCGCGCTGCCGGTCGCGCGCGCTTGGGCCCCGTTCAGTGCGCCGCGCGCGGCCGGATCGGGACGGCGCGCGGCGTCGTGATGCCAGCGGCGCAGTGTCGCCAGATCCACCCAGCGAGGCCATTCGCCGCACACCATCGAAACAATCGGTGCATGCGGATCGCCGAGATGAGGCAGCACGGCCAGCGCGCCATCGAAGTCCTCATGCGCGGTAAACGCGCTCGGCGTGACGACGACCGGCACGCGCGCGGCGCGCGCCGCCAGCAGGCCGTTGCGCGAGTCTTCGAAGGCGAGGCAGGCAGCGGGCTGCAAGCCCAACTGTTCGAGCACGTGGCGATAGACGTCGGGAGCGGGCTTTTTCGCCGGCGTGGTGCCGGCGTCGCCGATAGCCGCGAAGCGATGGCGCCAGCTCGCACCGAAATGCGCATGCAGCAGCGCGTCGAGGTTGGCGGGCGTCGTGGTCGTCGCGATCGCCACGCGCAAGCCGGCCTCGTTCGCTTCGTCGATCAGACGCGCGATGCCGGGTCGCAGCGGCACGCCGCGCTCGCGCATCCGCTCGGTGTAGTGGCGCGTCTTCAGCGCGTGCAGCGCGTCGACCGCCTCTCGCACCCGCGCGCCACCGGCTTCCTCGCAGTCGACCGTGCGCCAGTAATGGAGCAGACGCTCCTTGCCGCCCGCCACTTTCAGGAGACCCGCATAGAGCGCCTCGTCCCAGAACCAGTCGAGGCCCGCTTCCGCAAACGCGGCGTTGAATGCGTGCAGATGAGCGGTCTCGGTGTCGGCGAGCGTACCGTCGACGTCGAAGATAAGGGCTTGCATCGTGCGGTCCTCCCGAGGGCGGTGTGCCGTTCAGACACGCACCACGATAGCCGAGCCGCTCGCCGATTCAAATTCAGAGATTCTTTCGCCGACGATAAGGCGGACTTTAGGTACCCGCGCGCATCTGAACTCGCGCACCGCGCGGCGTCATTTGCCCAACCGCGGATCGGTCACGAAGCCCATCTTCGTCAGCCCGCCGCGCTGCGCCGCCGACATCACGATCGCCACCCGCTCATACGGCACCTTGCGATCGGCGCGCAAATGCAGCTCCGGCTGCGGCGTCGCGAGCGCGGCCTGCGCGATGCGCGCGCGCAAGCCGTCGTCGCTCACGGGCTGACCATCCCACATGACGGTGCCGTCCGCCTGCACCGCGACGTCCACGTGCGCGGGCTTGACCGCTTCCGGCTGGCTGCTCGCGTTCGGCAGATCAACCCGGACGGCGTGTTGCAGCGCCGGGATCGTAACGAGAAAAATGATCAGCAGCACCAGCATCACGTCGACGAGCGGCGTCATGTTGATCTCGTTCATCAGACCTTGATCGTCGTCGTCGGAGAAAGGGCTCATTGCCATTCGAGGTCTCCGTCACGGCTTGCGCTGGTCGCGTTCGTCGCGTTGGTGCCGCGCGGCACCACGCGCATCTGCGGCCCGGCGCTCGACGGCAATTGCGAGCCGGTCACGAAGTACGCATGCAAGCCGTGCGCGAAACGCTTCAGGCGCGCGACGATCGAGCGGTTCGCGCGCGTCAGGCCGTTGTAGCCGAGCACGGCGGGAATCGCGACGAAGAGCCCGAACGCCGTCATGATCAGCGACTCGCCGACCGGACCGGCGACATGATCGATCGACGTCTGACCGGTCTCGCCGATCACGATCAGCGCGTGGTAGATGCCCCATACGGTGCCGAACAGCCCGACGAAAGGCGCGGTGCTGCCGATCGACGCGAGGATCGCGAGGCCGCTTTGCAGGCGCGCGATCGTCTCGTCCATCGTGTCCTGCAGACGCCGGGTGATCCAGTCGGACACGTCGATCCGGTCGTGCAGATGCTGCTGCGTCTGCCGATGGTGCGTCGCGGCTTCATGGCCCGCCAGCGCGAGCGCGAGCAGCGGGTTGTCGCGCGCGGTCGATTCCGGGTGGCCGAGGCTGCGCAGTCCGTCGTCGAAGCGGTCCGCGCTCCAGAAACGCGCGTCGCTGTGGCGGGTCACGCGCCTGAGGCGGATGAGTTGCCACAGCTTCACGATGATCACCGTCCACGACAGCACCGACATGATCACGAGCACGCTCAGGATGCCGCGCGTGACGATATCACCTGAATCCCAGACGTTTGCGAGTCCATAGTGTTGCATGGCGAGTTCCTTCGTTGGGTGTCCCTGGTCCGATTCGCGGTTCGCTCACTCGGTCAGTCCGAACACGAACGATTGCGAGTACGCGGCGCGCACCGGCGTGCCGTTTTCGGTGTACGGCTGACAGGCGCCCGCATGCACGGCGGCGAGCGCTGCGTCGTCGAGCCGCGCGGAGCCGCTGCTGGTTTGCAGCTGCGCCGTTTCGATATGCCCGCTCAACCCGACGACGAAACGCACGATGGCGGTGCCATGCTCGCCGCGCCGCTTCGAGACGTCGGGATAGTCGGGCTTCGGAATCGAGCAGTCGACATGCGACACGTTGCGCGGCTCGCTCGACGCGGGCATCGCCGGATGGACGGCGGGCGCCGCTGCCGCCGACGGCGCGGCGGCCGCTGCCGTCTCGGGCACGGCGGCTTGCGGGGCTGGCTGCGCGCTGCTGTCGCGCGACGCGGACGGCTTGGGCAGCGGCGTTTCCACACTGCGCGGCACCTGCGTGCGCGGCTGTGGCGCCGGTTTGACGCGCGCGGCGGGGCGCGTGACGGGCGGCGTGGTCGCCGGCGGAACGACAGCGGCGGGCGTGGGCGGCGCCGCAGGCGAAACGACGGGAGCAGGGGGCTCGGGGCTTAGCAGCAACGCGGTGATCGTGCGCGGCTCGACCTGACGCTCGACGATGCTGTTGCGCGCGCTCAACGCGATGGCGAGCAGCACCAGATGCGCGACGATCACGGCGCCCAGCACGATGGCCACGCCACGGTAACCGGCCGCGCGATGCGTAGGACTTGCTGGGTTCACCATGGCAACTTGCAACATCATCGCCACCTCCGCGCTCATTGTCCCTCGCAGCCGCTGCTTTTCAAACCCGCAACGGCCGGCGCGAAGCAATTCGGGAAAATCTCCCGTCCGATTCGCGTTGTCAAACAATCGCCCGGTGGGCTACCTTGAAACGATGACGCGAACCATCGCGGCGCCGCGATTTCAACCCGGAGTACCACGATGCTGGAGACACGGATTTTCCCCCGACCGCCGCGCCGTTCCGTCGCGCTGACCTGCGCGTTCGTGCTGGCCGCGAGCGCCGCGCATGCCGCGGCCGCGCCGCTCGCCTACGTGACGAGCGAGAAGGCCGGCGTCGGCGTGATCGATATCGACCAGATGACGCTGGCGCAGACCTTTCCGGTCGGCGCGGACGGCCCGCGCGGCCTGAGCCTGAACGCCGACGGCACGCGCCTGCTGGTCGCCAACAAGAACACGAACGATCTCGCGGTGATCGACACCGCCACGGGCAAGGTCGTGCAGCGCGTGAAGATCGGCAAAAACCCTGAATATGTGCGCGTGCGCAACGGTTACGCGTACGTGACCTACGAGCCCGGCGAGGAGAGCGGCCCACCGGGAGCCAAACCGGCAGGCAAACCCGACGCGAACGCGGGCGGCAAGCCAGGCGCCGACGACGACGACGCGAACAAGCCGCCCGCCGAAATCGCGATCATCGATATGAAAAACTGGCGTGTGATCCGCTCGGTCACGAGCGGCCACGAAACCGAAGGCATTGAGTTCTCGCGCGACGGCCAGACGATGCTCGTCACCAACGAAGGCGACGATACGGTGTCGATCTATCACGCACGAACCGGCGCGCCGATCCGAACCGTGAAGCTCGCGGCGGGCGGCCGGCCGCGCGGCATCCGGCTGTCGCCCGACGGCAAGCACTATGTGGTCACGCTGGAGTCGCTCAGCAAGCTGGTCGTGATCGACGCGCACACGTTCGACGTCATCAAGACCGTCGACACCAAACTCGGGCCCTATGGCGTCGCGTTCGGTCCGAACGGTCAGCGGCTCTTCGTGGCCGCCGCGCGCGACAAGGTGGTGCAGGTGTTCGACGGTCACACGTACGAACATGTCGCCGATGTGCCGGTCGGCCAGCGCTGCTGGCATTTCAGCTTCACGCCGGACGGCTCGAAGCTGATGGTCGCGTGCGGGCGCTCCGACGCGGTCTATGTGCTCGACGCGAACAGTTATCAGCCGATCAAGCAGATCGGCGAGCTGCCGCTCGCTTGGGGCATCGTCACGTATCCGCGCAGCGACGGCTCGATCGAATCGCATTGAGCTGGGCGGGCGAATGAGCTGTTATCGGGTCCTGCCATACCAGTATGTTCGCCCGTGGCACCGCCGCCGCGAGTTGTTCGCGGGTGAGGGTCATTGCGCGTCTGCATCCAGGCGTCGATGACCTCGGGAATGATGCTCAGCGCGCCGCCGCCGCATGCGCTGAGCATTGGCGTCTATGGCTGATTGCATCACGTTCTCCTTGCCTCGGACGCGACCGAACAAACCGACACTCGCGAGACCATTCTGTCTCCGGACGGCAGTCGATCCGGATCTGCCCTTCGCCACAATCGAACTCGGCGGTGGCTTTCAAGTAGAATGGCCGCCCTGGTGGTCTATCGGTGGCGGGGGCGCCTGCCGGCCATGCACAGTTGTTTTCGCCAGGAAGAACCCGTAGCGCGTCCACTTGGGTAGCCCGTCATAAAGTAGTGCGTGCGATACTTCTCCGCCGTCGCCATGCTACGCCACCAGGATCTCGAATTGTGTTAGACGTCCGTAAGTATTCGTATTTTTCCGTTTCGCGATGAGTGATTCTCACGAGCGGGGTAGGTTCCTGGCGCATTTAGGCTATGTTCTGATTGTAGTGCTGCTGCGCGTCTTCGCAGTCCTTCCCTATACGCTCGTCGCAAGGTTCGGCAGCGCGCTTGGGGCAATGCTATATGCACTTCCAAGTTCCCGAAAACATATCGTTCTCGTCAATCTGCGTCTCTGTTTTCCCGGCAAGAGCGAGTGCGAGTACGACGACATTGCCAGAAACCATTTTCGCCACGTCGTTCGAAGCTATTTCGAACGAGGGATTCAATGGTTTGGCAGCGCGCAAAGGATACGGAAGCTGGTCCACATCGAAAGTCGAATCGATCTGGAAGACAGGAATGCTCCACCGACCATCTTTCTGGGCTTCCATTTCGTGAGCATCGAGGTTGGCTGCATACTCTACTCAACGCGCCTGCCCGCCGCCTCACTGTATACACGCATGTCGAACGCGCGCCTTTGCAATCTAGCCAAGCGGCAACGCGGTAGATTTGGCGCCGAGATGATTGAACGTTCGACAAGCGCCAGAAAGATCGTCGGCTTACTTCGTTCAGGCAAACCAGTCATGTTGGCTGCTGATATGGATCACGGCACACACAACTCCGTTTTCGTGCCGTTTTTTGGCGTCCCCGCCTGCACACTCACTTCGGTTTCGCGCCTTGCTCGACTGGCCAATGCGCGGGTTGTACCATTCGTGACTGAAGTATTGCCCGATTACCGCGGGTATAAGCTGACCATCTTCGAGCCGCTCAGCGACTTTCCTTCAGAAAGTGAGACGATCGACGCGCGCCGAATGAATGAGTTTCTTGAAACGCAGATCAGTCAGTGCCCAGCGCAATATTACTGGGTGCATCGTCGCTTCAAGAATCGTCCACCGGGCGTGCCAGGCGTGTACTGAGCACGCCGTCCGTAAGGCATGCGACCGTTCCTGGTTGTGTGCTTTCGTGAGGGAACGCGATGAGCTCGACTGACAAGCACAGGTCCGCTATCTGACTGGACGCGGCCTGACTACCGGGCACCCGGGCCGACGTCGATCCCTGCTCTCGCGTCGATCTCAGCCGGAGTGCTTCGCCTCGCGTTCGCGTGAGAGTGCAGCGTCGATCGCCTGGATAGCGTAAAGGAAACCTGACTTCCCGCCCTCTTGCTTGAGCCGCCGGAGTTCGTTCAACGATGCCAGGTCCCGATTGCCCTTCCCGTATGAGACAAGCGCGCGTGCGCGTGCCACGAAGAAAGCCGAAAAGGCTGACGGCTCGCGGCGTGCGTAATCCTCAAGGGCTGCAGCATGGTGCGCAGCGTCATCCCAGCGTCGCCAGTCGATGCATGCGTCGATCGCGTCACGTCGAAAGAGAAAGTGATTGTGGCTCACCGCCCCGGCGGCGAGCCAGGCTTCCCCTTCCGCGAGCGCACTCCCGAAGACGGCGACGTCATCTGTCGCCCGCGCAAGGACGCCGAGATAGGTTGCGCCCAAGTAGGTCATGCCTATTTCCCGGCTGATTGCCAGCGCCTCCGCGATATCGTCGAGCGCTTCGCCGCGGCGGCCGGCGACACGATGTAATTCCGCGCGAAACGCGAGCGCTTCGCCTTCGAATCGCCTTGATTTCAGCTCGCGCGCACACTGGAGCGCCGGGCCGACATGCTCCCAGGCACGATCCCAGTCCGCGAGGTCGTGCAGGCAGTGCCAGACAGCGTGGTGGGCAACAGCGGCCGCACGTACGTGGCCGGCCTTCTCAGCCGCCGTGACGCTGGCGAGAGCGGCATCGAGTCCGGCCTTCGCCTCGCCTGCAAACCAGGTCGTTATTGCGCGCATTGGAAGGTTGGCCACCTCGATTCGTCCAAACCCGTGGCGCTGGCAGAGTTCGATGCAGCGACTGAAGGCGTCGTGTGCGCTGATCATCCGGCCGCGCATGTACTCTCCGTCTCCGAGCCCGCCCAGCGCAGCCGCCTCCTGTTCGGCGTCGCGCACTTCGCGCGCGAGAGCAAGGCTGCGCCCGTGTTCGCGTATGCAGCCGTCGATGTCGCCGCGTGGAAAACACAGATTGCCGCGCAGGAAGTGAATGCGCGCTTCCTCGTGCAGGAGGTCTTCGGCGGTGGCGGCTGCGGCGGCGCAGTCGAGATCGGCCCATGCACCGTCGAGATCGTCTATGACCCGCTTCACGGTGGCACGCCCCATCCATGCCCGGCAACGTTCGGCGTCGTTAGCAGCAACCTCGAGGGCGTTTTCGAATGCTTCGAGTGCAGACGTCATGTCACCGACGTCATGCAGGATGTTGCCCCGGAGGCAGTCGAGTGCGACGTGGTCTGTCCGCGCATCCGCGAGTTCGAGCCCGCGTTCGACGAGCTGGAGCGCGGATTCATAGCGGTATCCGGACGCTTGCGAGCGCGCCGCGTCGCAATAGGCACGCGCCGCCTCGCAGTCCGCCGCGCGATCGAGATGCTCGGCCCGCAGGACGGGCTCACGCTCGCCGTACCACTGTGCGGCGCGACGATGCAGCTCACGGCGCCGGCTTTTCAGAAGCCCGTCATAGACGCCGTCGCGAATCAGTGCGTGATGGAACATGAATCCGCTGCCCTGGCGCCGCAACAGGCGATCCAGCACAAGGGGTTCCAAGGCAGCGCCGGTGCCATCGACAAGATAGTCGAGCGTTTCCTTCTCAAAGAGCTGGCCCAGCACCGAAGCCGCCTGCAGGACAGTTTTGTCCGTGGGATCAAGTCGATCCAGCCGCGCTTGCACGAGACTTCGCACCGAACCCGGCACGCCAGTTCCCGCAATCTCCTCCGCGTTGCTGAGCAGTTGCTCGAGAAACAGCGGGTTGCCCGCGGCCCGTTCGATGCAGCGCTCCGCCAGATCCGCCTCTGCACCAGCAAACGATTCGGCCATCTCATGCGCCTCGCCAGCGCTCAGTGGACCCAGTTCGACGAGCGAGCACGGCGCGTCGGTTGCTGCGCGCCAGGACTGGTCGAGCGAATTGCCCAACGTCCGCGCTGTCATCACCAGCATGGCCGGACACCCGGCCACCGTCACGGATAGTCCGGCGAGGTCCCGAAGCGTCGACGCGTCCGACCAGTGAATATCTTCGACGACCAGTACCCGAGGCTGCTGAAGGCTGGCTCGTTGCACGAGCCTGGTCAAGACGTTCCGTCGGCCGCGAACGCGCATCGCATTGTCCATCGCCTCGTGGACCGTCCGGTCGTCGAGCGCCAGCGACACCGGATTCGTGCACCGCGCGGTTTGATTCCTCGCCCTTGCGCGTCGGGCAGCAGTCGGACCCTGAGCCGCCCTTCGGCCCAGTCTAGCTGCAACGGCGGCATTGAAGCCAGAACGGCCGAAAGATCGATGAAAGCAGCAGGGCGACTTTCCGGCGAAGACGCTTTGAAGGGGGCAAACTAGGATGCTTTCCGGCAACGCCTCGCTCAGCGACACCACGCTTCGCAGACGAGGCCACAACCGGTTCTGCCCCCCGCAACTGAGGAGTTCCACGATGCCAGCTCATTCGCTCAACTTAAACGATCGTGTCGCCTTGGTGACCGGCGGCTCGCGCGGAATCGGACGCGCCATTTCGATCGCGCTTGCCGCAGCCGGCGCGGCGGTCGCCGTCAACTATCGGCAACGCGAGAACGACGCGGCCGACGTCGTCGCGGAAATCGAACGCGCCGGAGGCCGCGCGATCGCAGTATGCGCCGACGTATCGGTCGGAGACGACGTCGAAGCGATGATTGTCGAGGTGGAAAACCGCCTCGGCCTCATCGACGTGCTCGTGAACAACGCGGGCACCGCGACGATCGTCGACATCGACGATCTCGCGGAAGCGGAGTTCGATCGAACGCTCGCCGTCAATCTGAAATCGGCGTTTCTCTGCACGCAGGCAGTGCTGCCCGGCATGCGCGCGAGGCGCTGGGGCCGCATCGTCAACGTGTCGTCGGCCGCCGCCCGCGGCCCCGGCCTGGTCGGCGTTCACTACAACGCATCGAAAGCCGGCCTCGAAGGCTTGACGCGCGGCTATGCGGCACGGCTCGCCCGCGAAGGGATCACCGTCAACGCCGTTGCACCGGGACCGATCGACACCGAAATGGCTGGACCGCTTAAGGCGTCCAACGTCGCAGAAAGGCTGCCCGTCGGGCGCTTGGGCGAAGCGAGCGAGGTCGCGGAGGTCGTGCGGATGGTCGTCGGCAACGCATTCATCACGGGCCAAACGATCCCCGTCAACGGAGGCGCAAGCTTCATATAGATCCCTGGCCGCATCGCGCGCGAGAATGGTCGCGCGAGCAACGCAGTACACGCCCCATCTAACGACGCATGTTCGCCGGTTTCAGCCTGGCGTGGACCGGCAGCATGCGACCCGTTCCGGCCCTTCGGCCGGTTTCTGCGAATGTTCCCACCTCGGCTTCAGTAAGCCGCTGAGCGCCAGAGCGACGGTCTTCGTAGCCCGCCTCAGATCTTCTATCGCCACTCGCTCGTCCGCCCGGTGTCCGTTTGCCTCAAGGAGTGTGCGAGGTCCGGCTCCGTAGATCACGGTCGGCACACCGGCTTCGCAGTACAGGCGGGCATCGGTATAGAGCGGCACACCTTCCGCCGTAATCTCCGTCTGGATCGTGACGCGAGCCGCCGCCTGCAATGCGGCGACGAGCTGCTCCGCGCCGGGCAACTGCCTCATCGGTGAGGCGATCAGCACCTCGCGGAATTCGACGCTGATGCCGGGCAGCCCGGCGACAGCGTGCCGCACGACTTCCTCCACGCGCGTTCGCGCGGCAGCCGCGTCTTCCTCCGGCGTCACGCGCCGATCGAGCCGCAGGGTCACCAGGTCGGGCACGACGTTGGTATTGATGCCGCCTTCGATCAGCCCCACTACGAGTGTCGGATGTTCGATTCCGGTGGTCGCGGAGCGAATCGTGGCCAGTTCCGCGCGATGCGCATAGAGCGCCTGCAACACCGCCGTGGCCGCCTCAAGCGCGTCGTGTCCGGTGTCGGGGCGAGCGGCGTGCGCGGACTTGCCGCGCACGCTGACTTCGAGATGCACGCAACCGTTGTGAGCGGTCGTGATCGCATACGAGAAGCCGGCGCAGATCGCGAAGTCGGGCTTTACGATGCCGTTCGCAAGCAGCCAGCCGGGACCCAGCAAGCCGCCGCTTTCCTCGTCGTAGGTCAAATGCAGTTCGACCGTGCCTCGCAGCGGGGCAGCCGTCTCGATCAACGCGCGCAGTGCGAAAGCGTACGTGGCGAAGTCGGACTTCGAGACTGCCGCACCGCGTCCGATCATATAGCCGTCCCGGATCTCGGCGCCGTAAGGATCGCTCGACCAGCCCTCGCCGGGCGGCACGACATCGCCGTGTGCGTTCAGTGCAATCGTCGGGCCGTCGCCGAAGCGATGCCGAACGACCAGGTTGGTCACACTGATCATGCCAGCCTGAACGACAGCGTCTGCCGGCACGACGTGTCGCTCGACTTCAAAGCCGAGCGCTTCTAGCGCGCGGGCGGCCAGATCGGCGTGACCCGCACAATCGCCGGGCGGGTTGTCAGAGGGCTCGCGAACGAGGGCGGCCAGAAATTCGACTTCAGCGTCGAAACGATCGTCGACCGCTTCCAAAAGGGCTTGCGTGGTCATTCGGTCCATCAGTTCCGTGATGAAGGGGCGTAAAACGGCTGACGCGGCGGCGTTTCAGCAAAATAGTCGGTGTAAAAGGCCTTTACATGAGGGAACACGGCGGTGCCCAGTTCCCGTTCCGCCTGCTTCACCTCGTTGCGCGGCTTCGCGAGAGTCTGTTCGATCTCGTTGAGGATCGCATCGCGATCCACGCGCGTGAACCGGCCATCCCGGTACACCACTTCGCCGGCAATCATCACGGCATCGACAGCATTGGTCTTGGCGCGCTGCATGAGCGCATCGAGCATCGGAATGTTATCGTCCTGATACGGATACGTGGCGGTCTTCCAGTTCATCAGCACCAGATCGGCCAGGCGTCCGGTTTCCAGGCGCCCAATTTGTGCGCCGAACGGGGTGGTTCGAGCGCCATCCTCAGTGGCCATTTTCAGTATTTGTGGGCAGGTCGGCACGTCGTCGTCCATTCCCGGCGTGCGGTGTACCCGCAGTGCGAGGCGCATCTCCTGCAACATGTCGCGGTCTTCGTTGATACCCGCTTCGTCGAGCCCCATGCCGACCGTCACACCGTATCTGGCGAACGCATTCAAGGGTGCCACGCCACTGCGCAAACGGAGATTCGAACTGCAGTTATGGCAGATGCAGGTGCCGGTATGCGCGACCATTTCGATGTCTGCTTCCGTCAGCCACACGCCATGGCCGAGGGTTAGCGACGGACCGAGCAGACCGAGATCGTTCAGATGCGCGACCGCCGTCTTGCCGGTCCGGCGGCGCGCGTATTCCTTCTGATAGGCGGTTTCGAGCAAATGCATATGCATCGGTACGCCGGCTTTGTCGGCGCGTTCCTTGATGGTAAGCAGTGTCTCATCGCTACACCAGTGCAGGTTGGCAGGTGCAAGCTGAATCCGGGTCAGCGATTGGCCTTCGTTGTCCTGCGTGAGCATGTCGAACAACTGCAGATGATCGGCCAGCGGGACCTGCTGCGCTTTCAGATGCGCAGCGACCTTAGGTCCGATGTCGGCCGGCAGGCGTTTGACGAAGTCTTCGTCGGCTTCGTAGACGAGCAGGTTCTGCTCGCGCACGGCGAAGCTGTACGACGCGCGCATACCGATGTCCCGATACGCCTTCAGGACGCCTGAAGCGGCTTCATGTATCGACGACAGCGGACCAGGCCGCCAACCGTGGATGTGCTGCACGGTAGTAATGCCGGACGCAATCATTTCGAAGGCGGAGTACAGGGTATCGAGGTAAAGATCGATCTCGCGCGTACCCATCCGGCTCGCAAACCACAGTTCCAGCGCGTAGTCCGGAGAGCCGTGTTGCAGCGGCGTCAGGCCGACGTGATGGTGACTGTTGACGAAGCCAGGCATCAACACCGTATCGGGCGAGCCGAGGCGCGGCGCGTTCGGATACTTTGCGATCAGCTGCTGCGCATCGCCGATCTCGACTATTACGCCGTCGCGTTGATACAGCGCGCCGTCGCGGATGACCTCTGCGTTGTGCCGGTCGGCGACGCCCTTGACGATCCAGCCAGCGACAATCAATGTTTCGGACATGTTTGCTTTTACCTGAACGGAGGAGAGTTTCAGAACGATGGTGTGTCGTATAGATCGACACGCCGATGGTCGAAGTAAGAAAGCTTTTCGCGGGTCGCCGCGATGTCTGCATGCGCGAGCGTCGCGCTGACGATGCCAGGTCCTTCGTTGCCTGGCCGGCGGGCGAGTACAGCGCCGTCGGCGGCAATCACACACGACTCGCCATAGTTGTCGATGCGCACGCCATCGAGGAATTCGTCACCGGTCTTGTTCGCGCAAACGACCGCCAGCCCATTTTCCCGCGCGTGCGTGCGCAGCTCCCCGACGAAGAAATCCATATCGTCGCCACCGCTGCCCGCGACGGGCACGATGACGAGATCGGCGCCGGCCGCGCGCAACGCGCGCCAGCATTCTGGAAAGCGGCGGTCGTAGCAGACCAGAACGCCGATGCGCCATGCGCCTACCTGCATGACGTGCAGTGCGTCGCCAGGCGTGAAGTGCGCGGCTTCATCGTAGCCGGGCGGCGGGTCGTCGCCGACAGGCAGGTGAAGCTTGCGCGCAACCGGACCGGCGCGCAGCGGATTGCCGTCGGCGTCGAAGCCGAGCACGGCGTTGTGATACCGACCACTCGCCCGATCGATTTCGTAGAACGGTACGAACAGGGCGATGCCACGCTCCCTGGCCAGCGCGGCGCAGCGTGCGGCGAGGGGACCGTCGGCGGGCTGCGCCCAGTCACGATATTGCCCGCCCGGCGCGCTCGCGAAGTACGGCACCATTGAGAACTCGGGCAAGACGATCAACTGGGCGCCGTCATCAGCGGCGGCGCGCACGGCGGCAAATGCCACGTCCTCGTTGCCGGCAAGGTCGGTTGTGCAGGGAGGCAATTGCAGTGCCGCGGCCCGAAGTGTGCTCAGGGTTACCAGTCGATTCATCGGACCCGCTCCTGCTCGGCGAAGGCGCGATCGACTTCATCGCGCATCAGGTCGGTCAGATGGACGCTGAGATCGTGGAACGCCAGGCTGCGCGTGTCCCGCGGACGAGGAAGATCGACCGGAATGATGGTCTTGATGCGCCCCGGGCGTGCCGTAAACACGACAATGCGGTCGGCGAGCGCAATCGCTTCGTCGATGTGGTGAGTGACGAAGACCATCGACACATTGCTTCGTTGCCAGACCTGGATCAGGAAGTCCTGCATCTTCGCACGCGTTTGCACGTCCAGCGCGGCGAACGGCTCGTCGAGCAGCAGTATCTCGGGCTTCAGCGCGAGTGCACGCCCCACGGCAACACGCTGGCGCATGCCGCCCGAGAGCTGGTCGGGCCGTTTGTCGATGGCTTCGGACAAGCCGACACGCTCGAGAATTTCCTCTGCGACACGCCGCCGGTTTTCCTTGGGCATGTGCTGCATTTTCAGGCCGAAGGTGATGTTTTCGCCCACGCTCAGCCACGGAAAGAGCGAGGCGTCCTGGAAGACGAGTCCACGGTCCGTGCCCGGTCCGCTCACCTCGGCACCGCCGCACGCGATGCGGCCGCTGGATACCTGTTCCAGTCCTGAGATTAGATAGAGCAGAGTGCTTTTGCCGCACCCGCTTGGGCCGAGGAACACGACGAATTCGCGGCGAGCGATATTCAGGTCGACGTCACGCAAGGCAACGAACGGTGCGCCGTCTGTCTGCCATGTCTTGCCGACGCCCTTGCAGGTGACGAGCGGCGGTTGCATGGAAGCTGATTCATTCTGGCTCATATCATTTCCCCAAACCGTTACCTGGCACCCAGAACAGCACCTTGCGCTGGACGATTCGCAGCGCAACGTCGAAGGCGAAGCCGGTGACGCCGATCAGCGTCATCGTGAAGAACGACAGGCTCGAGTTGAAGGTATTGCGCGCGAGCATGACGACCTGACCGAGCCCGCTGCCGACGCCGGTCGCTTCCGCCACCAGCACTACCATCCACGCGCCGAACAGGTTCATGCGCAGCACCATGAAGAGCGACGGCAAAATGGCCGGCAGAATCACATGACGGAACGTCTGCGCGCGCGTCGCGCCCATCACGGCGGCGACGTTAAGGTGGGTACGGCTGACGTTGTCGATCTGGCTTATCGTCGAGACGGTCATGACAAAAAAAAGCGAGATGAACACCATGAATACAGCGGGCGCATTGCCGATTCCGAACAGGAAGATCGCGACCGGGAGCCACGCGATCGGTGAAATGGGAGCCAGCAGCGTGATCGTCGGTAAGGTGAGGTTGCCGAGCAGGCGGAAGTAGCGGATCGCGACGCCCATCGCCACGCTGCAGACGAAGCCCAGCACCAGGCCGCTTAACACCCGCAACGTTGTTGCGACGATAGTCATGGCGAGCGACTTCAGCGCTGTCGCGTTGGACGTCTCGCCGATCACGTCAGTCGGGATGAAGTACTGAGCCTGCGACGCGAAGTTGCGCAGGAAGATGTGCGGCGGCGGCAACAGAAGCGGATCTGCCCAACCTGCGGCCCACGCCAGTTCCCATGCGGCAATGAAGCACGCCAGCGAGGCGACTCCCCAGCCAAGCGGCACGAGTCGCCGGACGAGGTTGTAGCGTGGCCGGCCACTTGCTGCCGGGCGCACCACGCGCCGGTGCGCGAAGAGGGTCGTCGGATCGGCTTTCATGCGGATTTCAGCTTGAGCTGGCCATAGAGATCGCCGTTTTCCTTGATCACCTCATCGAGCGGCCCCCAGTCGAACATGTCAGGGCCAGGAAGTCGCTTGATGTAGCGCAGGTCCTTCAGATTCTGCGCCCGCTGCAGGATGAAATTCTGGTTGCTGCGCTGATCGATCATCGCCGGCTGCTTCGCGGCTGCGTCGAGCGTGGCGTCGTAGCTCGTTTTGAAGTACTTGCCGACGGTGTCCTTGACGGCCGAGGCGCGGTCCAGTTCTTCCTGATGCTGCGCGACCATCATCGCCTTGATCAGCGCCTTCACCGCATCGCGGTTTTCGTGCAGGAGCTTGCTGCGCACCGCGAGAACGCAGTCGGAGTAGTTCGCGCCGTATACATCCACACCGTTCGAAAGCTGCACGGAGCCCGGCCTCGCCTTCAACGCCTGCGTCGCGTAGGGCTCGATGTGGCACATTGCATCGACGTTCCCGGCGATGAACGCCTGCGCCAGCTCCGGCGAAGTGCCGAAGTAGCGCACCTTGACGTCGGCGAAACTCATGCCGGCCTTCTTCAGGTAATCGTACGGGAGCATTTCGAGCGTATCGGCCTGGAATGTACCGATGGTCTTGCCGCGCAGTTGGGCCGCAGACGTGATGCCCGCCTGCGCGACGATCACGCAGCCCTGCACGCCCGAGCCTGCGACGATCTTGATCGGTGCGCCGGCATCGTAGAGCGTCATGAAGTTGGTGTACGGAACCACGGAGACGTCCACCACGCCCGCGCCGAAGAGCGCCGCGATGTCCGCATTGGACGGGGTAGTGACGAAGTCGAGCGTGACGCCCTGCGCGAGATTGCGTTCCTTGACGAGAAAGAACGGACAATTGCAGAGACCCGTGCCGTGCGTCGCCTTGAGGGTCAGCGGGCCGGCCGCCATGGCCTGTGGTAGATAGGCACCGCCCAACGCCGCGGCGCCGGCCAGACACGCACCGCGCATCAGGAATTCGCGCCGCGTACTGCCGAGTTCGGTCAACGGGTAACCATTCGGGTCTTGCTGAACAAATTTCCTGAACATCGCGTGGTCCTTAGAGAGATTGAACGGCAGATGGGGATGTGAAAGTTTCCGCAGGCGACTGCGCAAGCGTTTGTGCCAGCAGATCGAAGCTGAAAATCTGTCCAATCGAGGCGGAAACCTGCATTCGTCCGAGCGCTTCCAGCGACCGGGCACGTGCGAGAATGCACTCGCGAAGGGGGCGAATATCGATGATCGGCGGCTGCGCGGCGACGCCGGCCAGCAGTTCGTCAAGCGCGAATTCGGGGTAGCGGTAGGCGCTGGCGCGCAGGGCTTCGCGGGGATTGTTCGTAATCGCTTCCTGCGCATCGAGCATTGCGCGTAAGGCCGCGCGGATGATCTCAGGATGTGCGTCGAGAAAACTCTGGCGGGCGACGAGCAACGTGTCGGGATAGTCGCCGCCCCAAGCGTGCAAGCCGTCGCACAGCACCTCGAAGCCGCGCAGCCGAAGGCGGGAAATCCACGGTTCGATCAACGTCAGCGCCGCGAGGCGGCCGCCGGTCAGATCGGCGACCGCCTCGGCGAGCGATGGGTACAGCACGCGTTCGACCTGCATGAGATCCATCCCGTGCACCCATAGTGCATCGTGCAGCAGGACTTCCATTGGATCGTCGGCGAAGGTTCCTACATGCTGGCCGCGCAGATCGCTCATCGACAGGCCCGGCTGCCCCACGAGCGCCATGCCGAGCTTGCCGCTGCCACCGACAATGCGTAGCGGGTCGGGTCGGGCATGATCGACCAGCGGCTGTGTAAAGCCGGTGGTGCCGAGATCAGCCTCTCCGCTTCTCAGCAATGCAGCGGTGGAGCTGAAATGTGTCAGCGGCGGTGCTTCGACCTGTAGGCCATGACGCTCGAACAGGCCGGTATCGACCGCAACGAACAACGCGAGATTGGAAAGCGCACTGCCGTGCGCCAAGAGCAGTTTTTGCATGACAGGATCTGGGAGTCAGGGAATCGCTCGGGCAGACGGCTTGCCGCCCGCGAGGGCTTGACGATGTTTAGCGAAGACCGTGCCAGCGAGCGGGGCTTCGTATGCGCTCAAGCGCATCGCTTTGTTTACAGGATGTTGAGGGTATTGTTTTAAATAAATCGCAACTCTTGTACACAATCTTGTCTTGTCCTGTTTTCCAAAAAACGCACCACAATGTGGCAGAAAGGCTGGTTTCGCACCGCCATGTTGCGCTGGGCACAGTGACCGGGCATCATGCGTTCAAACATTTTTAGCTTGATCTAACAAGGAATGACGGACACAGTCGTACAATTTGCTTTTGCAACAAAAATGCGATCTGGCATATAACTTGTGTGCAATATCAGCGATAATTTGCACTGCGGCGAGGCAGTGCAATTGGTGTAGTCAGCCGCGCACGTTGCCCTTGTCGTGATTCAGCTCATTACCAGGATCCTTTCATGCCGACTGATAAGAAGAGGGCGAAGACGGCCGAAAACGAAGTGGCCGGCTCCTTCGACGGCGCGCATCGCCACGTGATTTACGAGCGCTTGATGAATGCGATCTCGGAGCATCGGCTGCAGCCCGGCACGAAGCTCGCCGAAGACCGGCTCGCCACTATTTTTGGCGTCAGCCGAACCACCGTGCGGACAGTGTTGCAGCAACTGGCGCACGAACTTGTCGTCACGATCGTGCCGAATCGCGGCGCGTTTGTTGCGAGCCCGACGGTGGAGGAGGCGCGCGAGTTGTTCGAGGCGCGGCGTCAGATCGAATTGCCGATCATCGAAAAGGTGTGCCGTTGCGCGACGAAGAAAGACCTGGCGCGTTTGCGCGCGCATGTGGCACAGGAAGATGAGGCCCGTAAGCGTGATGACCGGCGCACCTCGGTACGACTTTCAGGCGAATTCCACGTGATGCTCGCGCAGGTGTCGGGCAATCGCTTCGTCGAGCGTACGATGCGCGGCCTGCAGATGCTCACCTGCCTGACCATCCTGCTCTACAACGCGCCGACGGCGAAGGCGTGTCCGCATGACGAACATACGCGCCTGATCGATGCGCTGGAAGCGGGTAACTTGAAGCTGGCGCAAAAAGTGATGATCGAGCATCTCGAACATATCGAAGCCACGCTCCGGTTGCATGAGCCCGAGGAAGAGCACGACGATCTGGAGGCGATCCTGTTCGATGGCCAATGACGTCGGCGTGCTTCAGGGCGCGGTGAGCGTTTCGAGTACCTGCCGCAGGAAATGGTCGCATTCCGCGAGTTGCCACAACTCGACGGATTCGTCCGCCTTGTGGGCATCGTCGATGCTGCCAGGACCGCAGATGACAGTCGGAATTCCAGCCTGCGAGAACAGGCCGGCCTCGGTACCGTAGGTCACCTTGCGTGTCTCGAAGTCGTTGCACAGGCTCCGCACGAGTCGCGTGACGGCGGCTTGTTCCGCGCTGTCGAGCGCCGGGGTCGTGCCGACCTTTTCAAACGAGATCGACGCCACGTCGGCCACCGCGCGCATCTCCGGTTCCAGTTGCTCGCGGGCATAGCGGGCGATCTGCTCGAAAAAGCGTTCTGGATCTTCTGAAGGCAGGTTGCGATACTCAAAGAAGAACTCGCACTGCTCGGGAATCGTGTTGATCGCGATGCCGCCTGAGATCATGCCGGTCTGCGCCGTCGAAAATGGCACGTCGAAGGCGCGATCGAACGGGCCGTTGCGGCGAAGTAGATCGGCGGCCTCGCGGATGCGGCAGATCAGCCGCGCCGCATATTCGATCGCGTTGACGCCGCTCGGCGTGCGGGACGAATGGCCGGCCAGACCCTTCACGCAGCATCGGTAAGCATTGTTGCCTTTGTGCGCGACGACGGGCCGCATGCTTGTCGGTTCACCGACGATGCACCCAGCCGGGCGAATGCCGCGTTTCGCAAGTTCCGCCAGCAGCAACGGCGCGCCGAGACAGCCGACTTCCTCGTCGAAAGAAAATGCGAGATGAATCGGCTCGCGCAGCCGGCGCTTCTGGATGTCGGGTAACAAGCCGAGCGTCACGGCGATAAACCCTTTCATGTCGCACGAGCCGCGGCCGTAGATTCGATCGCCGCGGATGACCGGATCGAAGGGATCACTTGACCAGTTCTGGCCGGTTACGGGAACGACATCGGTGTGTCCGGACAGCACGACGCCGCCATTCGTCTCGCCGTGCATCGCTGGCAACGTCGCGAACAGATTCGCCTTTTGCCGGGACCGGTCATAGACGAGAAGCGCTTCGACGTCGCGGGCTCGAAGGCGATCCCGGATTGCTTCGATCAGGCCGAGATTGGAGCGGCTGCTGGTCGTGTCGTATCGAATGAGCTCCTCAACTAGCGCAAGGTAAGGCGCGCGATTGCTTGCGCTAGCTGTCGGCTGATCAGGCATGGCCAGTGACCTCTTTGTCTCGGTGTTGGATCGATCAATTCTATGCCGACGAAATTGTTTGAGGTGTGAATGCATATCCCATATTGATCCTTCACCCAGACCGATCTCTGTAACGCCTGCACCGATTTGCTTAGGCGTACGTCGTAGCGGTCGACAGAGCCGGTGTCCTCTTCTTGTTTCAGGGTCCTATAAACGGTCGGACGCTGCCGATCGCCACAGGCAGCAGCCGGGCCACTACTGCCCTTCGACCAGGCAAAAACTAATCGACTGCTTGCGACGTACAACGGCCTTTCGCCTACTCAGATCGGCCTGCGATCCTTGCCCAAAGCGATCGGTCGGCGTGCGGCGTTGTTGGCGAATACCTGGTTTGAGAAGTTGGGCGTGCGTGCTCTCGCGTCCGTCCGTTAAAAAAAAGCGCCGCGGAAACGATTCGGGTACCGCCGCGCCCCATCTCGAAGTCACTCGACCACAAACGTCGATTTCAAGGCGACCGCATTCGCCAGGTTGTAGACGTTGGGAGACGTGGCCATCACAGCGTCGTGGATCTCGGCGAATTGCTGCCTGGTGCCGCTGCCCTTGATACGAACGGTGAAACGCAAGCTCTCGTAGCCGTTTGCCACCTGGGAGTCGAGCCCAAGAAACCCTCTGAGATCGATTTCACCCTCAGTCTCAACCTTGAGAGATTGGAGCGTAATCCCGCGAACGGCGCATTGCGCCGCGTAACCCACCGTGATGCAAGCGTTCAGCGCCGCGATCAGATGCTCCTGAGGGTTGGCAAACTGATTAGAGCCGCCAAGTTCGCAAGGCTCATCGATATCGATCGTGAACCGGCGCGACACGTTCTGTCCTCCGATCGAGAAGCCGTCTACCTCCGCGCGAGTCCGGGTCTGGCCTTGCCATGTCGTAGCAATGCGCCAACTGGTGGCGGCTTTCGAGGCATCGCGCCTGACGCTTTCAATCAGCGCGAACAGGTCGTCGACGTTGATGCCGTTGACGACAATAGGTTCCTGGGTCGGTGCATTCGCATTCATATCGCATCTCCTTTACCTACGCGGGTTGTTCCGTTTCGGTCAATCTCATTGCAGCGTGGCAAGCGCAGTCTGGATGCGCATGCCTTGGTCTTCGGAGATGAGCCTATGAAGAACCTCCCCGAAGTGGGGATGGCGTACACCCGAATGGATGTATTGCCACCGGTAAGCCTCCAGAAAATTCGCTTCGATCGACAGCGTTTCAACCTCGTCGACTGCGCGGCCGCAGTTCGCCGCGAAATAACGCGCATCGGCTGCGGCCTGCGCCTGCAGAATGCCGTCGACTGCGGCGACCAGCTCGATGAGTTCGTCGACAGCCTTGTCGCGCTCATCGGCCGTCACAGTGGCGTCGTGACGCTGCCATTCGAGTTCATCAAGGATGGCGTGCTGGCTCTCCTCCTTCCAGTGATAGAGAAATACGTTCTTGAACAGTTCGGATATCTGATCGTCTGGATTGATGCTCTGACGATAGTGAAGCTGTGTGAAAAGCTCGATATGCAACGTCAGCGCCAGTACCGCCCAGGTGCTCTTCCCGAGGATCACAGCGGCAATGGCATCGGGGTCGACGTCGAAGCGATAGCCGGCCGGCAGGGTTTCACCGATCATTTTGTCGATCCGGCGAAACAGCGCCTGATGCTTGAGCTCCTCCTCGCTGAACCGAACCAGCGCCTCAAGAGCCACCTGGTCGCCGAGCCAGTAGTCGCGGCCGACTTCGAGCACCTTTGCGTTGATGAAGCGTTCGACCAGCCCGAACACGTTTGCATACGTGCGGCCCTGAATCTGACTGACAAACCGTTTCTCACTGCCAGACAGGGTGAAGAAATTCGGCGCCAGTGAGAGCCCGTCGGGCAGATACTTCTGGGATGTGTCGAAAGTGCGGCCTCCAATCACGTCACGGTCGATATCCCAACTGACCATCTTTGAGGCGCGAATGCACCGGGCGTAACGATCGCGGTCGGAAAGTCGAGATACTGCTTTCATAGCCTTGCTCCCAATAGAGACCGCCACGCGGTCGAGTTGTGCGTGTTCATCAACCGGTCAGAACCAGATAGCTGATCTGGCATTCCGGTACGCTCAATGTACGATGGGGATATGCGAAGCTCTATGATCGGGCCGCCGGACGATATGACTGAAACGCCGCGTCAGCATTGACGTGCGTGAATGTACATTGCGTCGGGCATGCCAGAGGCACGCTGGCGATTGATCTGGCCAATTGGCGCAATGAGCCACCGATCAGTTCGGGCGTTTGCTGACGTTTATCGACGCACCGTTGGGCTTGGCGAACGGTGTCACTGAACCGGTGGCGGTGCGATACCACTTGCGCTTAGTGATGCCTGCCTGGATACGGCAGTGCCGTCCAACTTGCCTTTGCTCCGGCGCCAGCTTGCCGGCGGCATTCCAAATTCGCGTCTGAAGGCTCGACTGAATGCCGCCTCGGACTCGTAGCCGATCTGCTCCGCTATTGCCGCGAGTGACTTACTGCCGATCAGCAGTTCGTGCGCCGCAATCTGCATGCGCCATCGCGCAAGGTACTGCATTGGCGGTTGTCCAAGAAGATTGGTGAACCGTTGCGCCAACGCCGAGCGCGATAACCCCACCTTGCGCGCAAGCTCATCGACGGTCCAGGGGTGAACCGATTGAGCATGGAGCAAGGAAAGCGCGCGCCCCACATAGCGGTCGCGCACGCCGGCAAGCCATCCTGTCTGGTCCGCGGGTAGCGCTTCAATACAGCTACGCACCGCCTCGACAAACAGGAGTTCGGACAGTCTGGCGAGCACGATCGTGCCGCCCGGACGCGAATCCCCTGCCTCGGCGGCAGCAAACTTCAGAGAGGACTCAAGCCATGCCGCGCGCGGATCGTGACGCATATCAATCTTGAAGAGTCGCGGCAGCGATGAGAGCAGTGGGTTGCTCAGCGTATCGTCGCTGGCTAGAAAGCCACATACGATGCGAGTCGTCGCTCCTCCGCCTCCGTGGGACAGCGTCATTACCTCACCGGGTGTTTCCACCATCAGACCGGCTAATAGCGACTCCGACGGCGTAGGCGGAACATCCATGGCGCTGCCCATCACATGCGCTTCACCTTGCGGGATCACCAGCAGTTCTCCGGCATTGAGATGAATAGCTGAATGCGGGTCGTTTGCCAACTTCGCCCAGCAACTCCCTTCTATGATCAGATGATAGGAGACTACCCGCTCTGAACGCGGTAGGTAGGCCGCACAGAGCGCCGCATCGGTGCGGCCTATCAAGGACCACGGTGCCGTGAAGATTCCGTTCAGGAACACCGCGCCGCTTAGGCGCACAGCGCGCAGAACGTCGGAAACTGCATCCATGAATAGCTCGCGTGAAATGCGATTTCCCAGGCAAGGAACTGCGATGGCGGTCATTCGTCATTTGGCCGAGGGGTACATGTTATACCCGTTGCGCTAATCGATGACAAATCCCTTACGGATGATTCCACCCCGCCTGCTGAGGCGCTTCATGAGGCGTGTCTCGTGCAGACACATCGAGCAATTTGGCAGGAGTGCAGGGCAATCTTTCTGGACGCCCGGCAATTGCTACGCGCACCATCGGCAAGACGTGGACGATCGGACAAAAAACGTCGACGCGCGGGCAGGACCGCAAGCGGTTGCGAGAGGCAGAGTTGGTACAGGACGGAACGTGACGGGATCAACGTCAGCCGTTCTCGTGGCGAAATCTTCCATGGCTATCCGAAGCCCGCTGCGCCATCCCACTTGCACCCATCGGTTCGCGTCCAGTGACCTACCGCTTCGGGCAATCGACATTGCGTGAGATGTCTATGAGACTCCTGATAAGCCGCACGATATGCCATCCGCTAATTGCGCTACCTATGTTCTACTTGACGGACCTGATGTACAACGTCGACTACAACGTCTCCGGCGCTCTGCTCGTTCTGGCAGCGAAATCTATCTCCGGTGTCCTGAGCCTGTTCAACAAGGGCTAGTGCCGTGCGTCGGTACGTCACGCAAGGCGGGTTACTCGAACGCAAGATGGAAGCAAGCGTACAGGCAAGCGAGAGCAGTGGAGTAATTCCGATAGAAGTGGGTTATCCGATTCACTCTTTTGACAGCAAGGTTCGTTCAGCCGGTGTTTCGTAATCCAAGGGTCTTTCGTTCGCTCGCTCGCCAGATTTCGGGCAAGGCAGGACGGCCGGGTAGCTGCATCCTCGTGCTCGAAAACAAACCGTTCGATTCGAAAAGGGGGGTTCTCTCTTGCGATTCAGTCTACAGCTTCGATGCGTACCGGCATCGCGCTCATTACCGGCATGGCGTTGATCGGATCAAGGCCAACCGTAGTGCTGAGCAACTGGTTTGGATTGGCGCCGGCGTAAGTTTGGGGTTCCTCGTCGGGCATCGGTCCCCAGCCGTGCGGAATGGACACGACGCCTCGGCGCAGTGCGGGGTCCGCTTTGACGATAGCTCGGATGCGGCCGTGCGGCGAAACAATGGCCACACACTGGCCTTCGGTCAATCCTTGAGCAGCCAGGTCATCGGGATGCACAAAGGCCGGATTGAACGGCATGCGTCGGCGGACCGCGGGCAGGTGGTGGTACATGGTGTTCTGCACGTCGCGCACGCGCCGCACCGCAAGGCGATGCGTGAACCCCGGCGGCGCCCCCGCTTCGTTCAGTACGCCCGCCAGTTCGCGCTCGACGTCGTCCGGCATCACATCGAAGCGCGCGGTGTTCGCTGGCTCGCCGGGCTGCACGATCATCGGTTCGATTTCGTAGACTTTCCCTTGTGGGTACAGCTTCAGTTCGTCAAATGAGATCGAGCCGTGGCGAACCAGAGTCGCAAGCAGCTCGTCGGTGGTCGGAGCTGCGCGCATATCGAGCGGAACGTCGTCGAATATGATGGTCTTGCCCAGGCGCCGCGCCAGATCCCAGAATACGAACCAGTCGTCCACGACTTCGGATCCCTCCGGCGGCGTCGCCACGGCGGCCGAGTATTGTGCGTAAGGCTGGAACATGATGTAGGACTCGTAGTCGCGCGAATGCAGGTCGGCGCGCTCGAACATCAGCTTCGGTGGAATCACATAGTGCGCGAGCCGCGCAGTGTTAGTCATGAATGGCTCGATGCATACCAGCAGTTGCAGTTGGCGCAGCGCATCGGCGATGCGGCGCTGATCGGGCACGGCATCGACTGGATTGCCGCCGTCGACCAACAGCGCGCGGATCTGGCCGGCGCCAGGCGTAGTGATTTCCTGGGCCAGCGTGCCGCTCATCTTCTGGCCGAACAGCATGCCATAGCCGCCGACACGGCTCTTCCAGCCGGACTCCCAGGAACGGCGCGGCGGAATCACTTCGGCGCGGCGCTGGTAGCGTGGGGCGACCACGCCGGGATTCGGTACAGGGTCGCCGGGGCGAGCGAAGCGGCCACACACGACGTTGAGGCATTCGACCAGATGCTCGGCCAGATTGGAGTGCGGCGCCATGTTGGGCCCGGTTCCCGACGCGGCCGAGCCACGCTTGCGGCGCAGGCCGCCTGCCTCCCGGACGGGTTCCGCGAAGGCCGCAGCGGCGGCTTCGAGCCCTTCGACGCTTACGCCGGCGCGCTGGGCGACGTATTCGGGCGTGAACGGCTCGACCGCGCGCGCCATTCGTCGCAGGTCCTTGACGTAGCGCGCGCAGAATTCAGCGTCGTGCCAGCCGCGACACAGAATGATGCGCAGCAGGCCAGCCAGGACGGTCGGGTCCTCGCCCGGCAGCACCTGCAGGAAGACATCGGCATGGCGGGCGGTCTCTGTCTCTCGTGGATCGATCACCACCAGCTTCAGGCCGCGCTCCTTCGCTTCGTGGAGCTGCTTGACCGGATTCTGCAATGCAAAGTTGAACGTGGATAGCGACACCAGCGGATTGGTGCCGACGAACAATAGCGTGTCGGCGAGCGCATACGGATCTTTGCCGGCCGCCCAGCCGCCCAGTCGCTCAAATGCCACCCATTTGGCCGACTGGTCGATGGTCATTGTAGAAAAAAACGAATTCGAACCCAGCGCCGCGAGGAAGGCGGGCAACATATGATTGGCGGCGAGGTTAGAGTAGTTCATGGTGCCGCGAAAGGCTGCGACCGCATCGGCGCCGTGGCGCTCGATCAGTGTCTGGAGTTGCGCCGCGATCTCGGCCAACATCACGTCAAGCGGCATCTGCACGAAACTGCCATCGCGTTGCCGTTTCAGCGGGTGCAAGAGCCGCTCCGCGCTGTTATGCGCCTCATGCAGATACGCGCCCTTGATACAGGCGTAGCCGCGCGTGAGCGGATTGTCGCGGTCGCCGCGCGCAGCAACGACGCGTCCGGCGTCGTCCAGGGTCAAGCGCAGTGAACAGTTGCCGGCGCAGATGCGGCAGGCGGTGACGGCTTCGCGTGGCACGGCGAGCTCCTCCTGTAGTGTGGCCCACACCTGGTAACCACACACAACTTTCGGCGTAAAGGTTAAAGCCGAGCCGGATACCTGCAAGATCACAGAGCACCCGCATATGACTAGCGTTAGATCGCCGCCAGACTGCGGCCATCCATTCGCTATTATAAACGGCGTTCATATTTTGGCAATAGCCCGGCGACCTGTTGCGAGTGCCACTGCCCGCAAGTCCGGCACGCCGCGCCCCGGCAGGGACATCGGGCCTCGCGACGGCCCGTCGCACGAGAAGCACGCCCTCACGAAGATGGGAGTCGATACGAACGTTAGCGAAAGCGACGTGGGCAGGATAAAAGCGGGCACCAAAGCGACGTTTCACTGCCGGGCAAATGTACGAAGTGCGATCCCCCGGCGGCTGCTCCCGAAGCGGACGATGGGCGTCTGCGTGCGATTGTCCGCTCATGGCGGACTAGACGACATCGATGCCAACATCCGAAATCGTCAGCCGACAACTTTGACACCCGAAATGCCAAACAGCCGGGCGACTACCGAACGCAGCCAGCGATTGCCTGCCTCGTGATGGTAGCGCGCATGCCAGTGCTGCCGCACGGCGAAACCCTCGACGGGAATGGGGCACAGATGGACCGCGAGATCGCTGGCGTGCGCCAGCGTCTCACCGATGTGGCGCGGCAGCGTCGTGATCAGGTCCGTGGTCTGCACGATGGCGCCAAGTCCCAGAAAGCCGGGTAATTCGAGCGCGACTTGCCGTTCGATACGCTCGCGCACGAGCGCCTGTTCGAGCAGCGCTGTGCCTGTTCCCGCCGTAATCGCGACGTGTGCCTCGCTCCGATACGCCTTGATGCTGAGCCGCTTGTGGATACGCGGATGATGACGATTCGCGAGGCACACCCAATCCTGCTCGTAAAGCTGCTGCTGGTAGATGCCCCCGCTCAGCCAAGGCACGTATCCAATCGCGAGATCGGCCTCACCCGATTCGAGCGCCCGCTCCGTATTGCCATCGATCCGCGCAGCCTCCAGACGCACGCCCGGCGCTTGCGCGCGGACATGCGCGAGCAGGCGCGGCAGCAGCGTCACATGGCTCGCATCGGTCATGCAGATGCGAAACCGCCGCTGCGCCGTGGCCGGATTGAACGCGATTTCCCAAGCCGCGAAGCGCCGCAACGATTCCAGGATTTCCCGGCACGGACCGATCAGCGCATCGGCTTGCGGCGTGGGCGCCATGCCGCCCGGCGTGCGAATAAAGAGCGGATCGTGCAAATGTTCGCGCAGCCGCGCGAGCCAGATGCTGATGGTCGGCTGGCTTTGACCGAGTTGCTCTGCCACGCGCGTCACGCTGCGCGTGTCGTAGAGCAGGTCGAACAGTTGGAGAAGCTTGAGGTCGGGCAGATCGGTCGAGGTCATCGTAATTCACCATTATTGCGTGAGGCAATGACGCCATTGTAGCCATTGCATTGCGACATCGGTCGGTGGCTCTTATCGTGACGTCACACGTTAAGGAGACGCTCTTGAAAATTGCAATTCTGGGGGCAGGCGCGCTGGGCTGCGCGATCGGCGCGACGCTCACCGAAGGCGGCCACGAGACCTGGCTGATCGACCGCGCTCCCGCCCACGTCGATGCGATGCGAACGCACGGATTGCGCGTCGACGACGCGCGTGGGTCGCGCCAGGTGCAGGTCCGCGCGACCACGGAGCCGGACGAAGTGGGGGCGGCCGAGGTCGTCATCGTGCTCGTCAAATCGTTCCATACCGACGCAGCGATTCGCGGTGCGCAGGCGCTCGTGGGACTGGAAACGGTGGTGCTGTCGCTGCAGAACGGCCTCGGTCACGAGGACATTCTTGCCGACGCCGTGGGCCGCGAACGCGTGCTGGCGGGCAAGACCTACGTGGGCGGCGTGCTGCGCGGCGCTGGGCATATCGAATCGGGCGTCGTGGGCAAGCACACCATCATCGGCGAGCTGGACGGAGGCGTGACGGATCGCGTTCAGCGTATCGCCGAAGCATTCAACAACGCGGGCCTTGCGACGCAGGTCAGCGACAACATTGTCGGCACCATGTGGGACAAGCTGCTGGTGAACGTCGCGACGGGCGCGCTGACCGGCATCACGTCACTGACCTATGGCCAGCTTTACGACGAACCCTTGCTTAAGGCGACTTCGCTGGCGGCCGTCGCCGAAGCGATCGCGGCAGCTCAGGCCGCGGGCGTGACGCTTTCGATGACCGATCCCGAGCGGGCGTGGACCCTTGCCGCCCAAGGTTTGCCCGCTGCGTTCAAGACGTCGATGCTGCAGAGCCTCGAAAAAGGCTCCGTCACTGAAATCGACTTCATCAACGGCTCGGTCGTGCGTTGGGGCGCGCGCCAAGGCGTGCCGACGCCCGTCAACGCGACGCTCGTTGCATGCATCAAGGGCGTCGAGCGTGCGATGGCCGATCGCCAGAAGGCGGAGGCGCAAGCATGAGCGCGCCGAAAGCCTATCTCGAACATCTCGCGATCTTCGTGCGTGACATCCATTGGCACATTCGCTTTTTCGAAGACGTGTTCGGCATGACGATGCGAGAGGTTGACGGCACGCCTGAGGCGCCGCGCCAATACTGGGCGCTCGGGGGCATGCAGTTCATTCATGTGCCGGATTTCGAGGGCCCAGAGGGGCGGCTCGGCCATCTCGGCATCATGTGTGAGGACGTCGAGGTTGCGCTCGCCGCTGCTCGTCGCTACGACGTGCAGCCGATGCCGCAAGGTACGAACTGGCTACGTTTGCCCGATGGCCTCGCCATCGAATTCATTCAGGCGAAACCCGCGCGCTGCGTTGCGCAGGCGCTCGCCATCGATCCGCGCTCGGAGGCGTGAAATGACGATCGTTGAAAAATACTGGGACGACGCGCGCGAAGGCGACGAATGCGTGAGCCCGCACTACACCGTCACGAAAGAACGCATTCTGGCGTATGCCGATCTCACCGGCGATCACACGCCTGTGCATGTCGATGATGAGTATGCGAACGCGAGCCACTTCGGCTGCCTCGTCGCGCATGGCCTCTTCGGTCTCTCAATTGCGGATGGCCTGAAAACGCAGAGCGATTATCGCTTTCTACCGGGCATGTCGCTGGGCTGGAGCTGGGACTTCGTCCTGCCGATCAAGGTCGACGATGTGTTGCGTGTGAAATTCCGCGTTGGTTCGATGCGACATAGCAAGAGCCGTCCCGACTGGGGCATCGTCATTCTGCCTTCGGAACTCATCAATCAGCATGGCGAAGTCGTGCAGCGCGGCGAGCATCGTCTGATGGTGCCGCGTCGTCCGGGAGCCGCACGATGAAGCAGCCTCGTCCACTCGAAGGCATTCGCGTCGTCGATTACAGTCATTTTCTGGCGGGTCCGTATGTGGGGCGTTGCCTCGCGGCGCTCGGCGCGGAAGTGATCAAGGTCGAGCGACCCGGCAGCGGCGACGCGGGACGCCAGCACGCGACCGTGCTCGACGATCGCACCAGCGGCTATTTTCTGCAGCTCAACATGGGCAAGCGCGGCGTCAGCGTGAACACGAAGGACCCGCGCGGCAAAGCCTTCATGGAGCGGCTCTGCGATTCGGCGGACGTGTTCGTGGAGAACTATCGTCCCGGTGCGCTCGACAAGCTCGGGCTGGGCTATGAAGCGCTTTCGGCGCGCAATTCGGGGCTGGTCTACTGTTCGATTTCGGCGTATGGGCACACGGGGCCGGACGCGCATCGCGCGGGTTTCGGCCTGATCGCGGAGGCGAAGAGCGGCATCATGCAAATGGTCGGCACGCCGGGCGAACGTCCGCCGCTTCTGCGCATTTCGCTCGGCGATATGTACACGGGCATTCACGCGGTCGCGGCGATCAATGCAGCGCTGCTCGGCCGCGTGAAGAGCGGGCGCGGGCAGCACATCGACATGGCGCTCTACGACACGCTCGTGTCGATGCACGAGTACGCGGTCCAGAGCTACACGCTTGCAGATGTGCTGCCTGAGCAAACAGGACACGACATGCCCGGCTCGACGCTCTACGGCGTGTTTCGCGCGACCGACGGCGATCTGGTGATAGCGGCCCAGGTTGACGACGCCTGGAAGCGCTTCGCCGCTCTGATCGAGGCGAACGGTGGCCCGCGCGGCTTCGGCGTGGACGCGCGTTTCCACAGCAGCGTCGGACGCAACACGCATCGGCTGGAGATTCTCGCCGTGGTGGAGCCGTGGGTCGCGGTGCGTTCCGTGGCGCCGATTCTCGAACTTCTCGATGGCATCGATGTGCCTTGCGCGAAGGTGCAACGCATCGACGAAGTGATTGCCGATCCGCAGATTCGGGCGCGCGGCATGATCGTTGAGCAGCAGCATCCGCGCTACGGCACGCTGCGTCTGCCGAATCTGCCGTTCCGGTTTTCTGCGTGCGACACCACGCTACGCGAGGTCGCGCCCGATCTAGGCCAGCACAACGCCGAAGTCGCGCAATCGCTCGGTTTCACGTCGGCCGAGATCGATGCGATGCAAACGGACGGCGTGCTGTTCGACAAATGAGGCAACGATGAACGATACCTATGCAGTGATCGGCCATCCTATCGGCCATACGAAATCGCCGCTGATTCATGGTCTTTTCGCCGAAGCCACCCAGCAGGCGATGCACTACACGGCGATCGAGGGGCCGCGCGAGCCTGATGACGCATTCGCGGCAACGGTGCGCGAATTCATCACTTCGGGCGGCAAGGGTATGAACATCACCGCGCCGTTCAAACTTGCCGCATTCGCGATGGCCGATGAGCGCAGCGAGCGCGCAACCCTCGCGGGCGCGGCGAACGCATTCAAGTTCGAAGGGGGCCGGGTTTTCGCCGAGAACTTCGACGGTATCGGTCTGCTGCGCGATATCGAAGTGAACCTGCACGCGCCGCTCGAGGGCAAGCGTGTGCTGCTGCTCGGTGCGGGTGGCGCGGCGCGCGGCGCGTTGCTGCCGTTTCTGGGTGCGCGTCCCGCTGAACTGGTGATGGCGAATCGCCATGTCGCGAAGGCGCGAGCGCTGGCGTCGCAATTGACCCAGCATGGGCCGATAACAGCGTGTGCTTACGGCGAACTCGACCGGATGGGGCGCTTCGATCTGGTGGTCAACGCGACCTCCGCGAGCCTCACGGGCGATTTACCGCCTGTGCCGCCCAGTGTTTTCAGTCCGCGTGGAACTGCCTATGAACTCGCTTATGGCAAGCATCTCACGCCGTTCTTGCGACTGGCGCGCAATGCGGGTGTCGCCGGTGTGGCCGATGGCGTTGGCATGCTGGTGGAGCAGGCCGCGGAGGCCTTTCTATGGTGGCGCGGTGTACGGCCCGAAACGCAAGCGGTGATCGATCGGCTGACGGTTCCGCTCGATTAAGCGCGATCTGGAGAGCGTATGAAGAATATCCTGATGTTGCATGGCATTAATCACAATATGTTCGGCAAGCGTGATCCCAAACAGTACGGGACCATTACGCTCGAACAGATCGATGCTCGTCTTCAAGATCTCGCCGTGGAACTGAAGGTGCGGGTGGAGTCATTTCAGACCAACAGCGAAGCGGCGATGTGTGAACGTGTCCATCGCGCCTTCGAAGACGGTGTCGATGCTGTGCTGATCAACGCCGGTGCATGGACGCATTACAGCTATGGCCTTCGCGATGCGCTGGCCATTCTGACTTGCCCCGTGATCGAGCTGCATATGTCGAACATTCACGCGCGTGAGCCGTTTCGGCACAAGTCGGTTTTCGCGGATATTGTGACGGGCCAGATCAGTGGTTTTGGTTCGCAAAGCTATCTGCTTGCGCTCCGGGCGGCGGTAGCCGCGGTGCAGTAGGGGCGAAGCAATGTGAGCCTGGTTGCTCTGTGCATATCCCTTTGTGCCGAGAACAAATGCGAGGGGGTTTGGAAACCAGGCGATCGTTCAGTCGTCCTGCTGTTCAGCCATTTCTGCCGCCACATGAAGTCCATTGTCCATGGCGGCCTCTTCTGTCGCGTAAGCGATTCCCGGTTCGTGCCGCACTTCTTTGATCGCGTCTCCAGTATGGTCAATATGGACGATCTCAAATGTGTACCCGCCTTCAGCCAGTCCGATCGGTTCAATACGGTAGATGTGTTTGCCCTTGCTAATCGTTCTTGCCGGCACCGATTTTTCTCCTTTGCGTCATCCTTCACCGCCACCGATATTCCACGTCTGTGGCTTCGGAACTGTCGCTAATGGCAGGTTAGGCCGCTGCCAGTCCGCAGGCTGACAAGTCCCGCCTCAATCTTCCGACCAGGCGTTTGCACAGCCGCGCAAGGACCATGCCGCGAGAGGGGCTGCGCATAGCCTTTGACGTGAGCGTTGTCGGCCGCTCACTGCGCATATGGTTTCAATGGGGCCGGGCTCCAGCGCGGTGGGAATACGGAATTCCGGGGCGGCTATCGGACTTTGGTCCCATTGGTCTCACCCGCCTGGCCGAGTAGACTGAAAAATCCGTCGACGTTTGGACGGCGACATATTCGCAATATCCCCGGGAGTTCATCATGAAATTTCTTGTGGTTACCACTTCGGCCATTTTCGTTGCAGTGCTTTCAAACGCGTCCGTTTGGGCTCAAGACAATTCCGCAACCAGTGCGCCGGCGGCCGCAGGGCATCCCGACGAAATCGTGAGGATGCACCAACAGGTGGCCGCAGCCAATCGTGTCTATAACAAGCACGTAGCCGCTGCACAAAAAGTTTTCGATGAGAAAAAGGCAGCAGCCAAAAAAGAGCGTGATGCTGCCATAGCGGCAGCACATCAGGGTGTGGGCCAATAGAACGACGACGTTCCCGGCACTTCAACCTCAATGGTTCCTTCCGCAGCAACAACCAAACGCTACCATGCTATTTGAGCCCACGGAGGACGTTACGCTCCCTGCTAACCACATGCGGTCACCGACATAGATCAGGTCGTGTGGTCCGCCGTTGGCCGTATTGGGACCGACGCTCTGACATCGTCTGTCCGACCAAGTCCTACTTTCTACGCATCAACTGACTACCCGCCAACGGCGATGTCGCAGCCGAATGGTGAAACCGGCACAGCTGGTCCCCCGATTCGCTATAACGATATTTCGGCACACTGCCAAGCACCTCGTCGTAACGCGACGCGACCTGTCCGACAGTGACGGTTTGCTCCGCCGACACCTGCCAGCCATGCCCCTGTGCGGCAGCGAAGATACTGCTGTCCAGCACGGTCTCCGCTTCGCGAAAGCGCGAGGTCTGCCCCGGAACGGAATCATCCCGGCAACGCCTCGTCCCCGCTGACGAACCTTCTGATCCGGGTAAGCCAGACGCACCATAAAACCCTCGATTGAAGAGCTCCTCCATAGGGACCGGCGGCTTTTGCGTCAGGAATACAAATGCGGTGCCGTCGACAACCCAGTACCGTACGAGCCATCTGCCGCCACAGCCAGTCCCTGCTGATCGAGGAATGTTCAATCAGTGCCGTATTGAGGTGACCGTGGCCCGTAAAGCAGCCCGTTCGGCGGCCCGGCATGCAGAAGCCGATAGCTCGTCACTCCGGCAATATCGTGCCCCCTGTCCGTCAGCGAATTCGCAATCTGCTTGATCGCTGCCATGACCAGCATGCCGATCAGGCCACCGCCAGCATTGTTGTTGCCCTCATTGCTGTTGGCGCTCGCACTGCCCTGCCATAGCACGTCACCGGTCTTGAGATCGACCAGCCTGGCGGACGCCGTTACGACTGTTGCACTGTCGACGATGTGGTACACGGAGCCGTACTGTGTGATCTTTGAATACAGGGCCGTGTCGGCACCGAAGATTTCGCGCAGCTTCGCGGGTGAGGTCGCCTCGATCTCGGCCGCCATCGTCAGGCCGTTCTGTTTGAACGTTTCGTCCATCACCGCTACCGGTACCACGTAGTAGCCGGATTCGGCGAGCGGCATCGTCATCTGCGAGAGCATGCTGTTGGTCGCCTGAACGTCCGCCGTTTCATTGGTCGGCGGCAGCACCAGGATCGAGCGCGGCCGGCTGTTCTTGAATGCCGTATAGTCGGCGTGCTTCACAGGTTGCGCGCACGCGGACAGCAGTGCAACAGTCGATAGCGCAAACCAGAGTTTGAAGGAAAGGATCTTGGACATGGCGGCTCGCTCAGGGCTGTTTCGGTTTCTTCATCAGGAAGTCCATGTAGGTCGAGGACTCCGGAAACAGCTGCTTCTCGGACTCGAACTCCTGCATGGCCTGGGTGTCGTTCCCGACACTCGCGTACAGCATGCCCAGTTGCGCATGAAATCCCGGGGGCGGCATGTGCCCCTTGCCGCTGATGTCCTGGAGGGCCTTTTCCAGCGCATCGATCTGCTCCTGCGGAGCCTTTTCTCCCTTGAGATAGTCGTACACGGCTGGCTGGTAGCCGGTCCACTGGTAAAGCGGCTGGGGGCGGTTCGCCGCGCATCCCGTGAGGAGCATGGCTGTTGCCATTACTGGCAGACAGATTCCCCGCATCATGCGGCTATGATTCATCGTGAATCGCGTCATTATGTTTATTGCAGCTACGGTTGAAAGTGGATGGCCGCAATGGCCCGGCGCACTTACTGTGCGGCCTTGAGCGTGCCTGCATCGACCTGCTCGACCAGGTGATTGACGGCCTCCTGGATCGCCAGATCGAGCACCTTGCCGTTCAGTGTCGAGTCGTAGCCGGCGGTACCACCGAAGCCGATGACTTCACGGTTCGAAAGGCTGAATTCACCTGCCCCCTGGCTCGACGCCACGACTTCCGATGTCGTCGTGTCGACGACGTTCAGGCTGACCTTTGCGTAGGCCACCTGACTCTTGCCACGGCCGACGATGCCAAATAGCTGCCGGTCGCCAACCTCCTTGCGACCGAACTCCGTTACGTCCCCGGTGATGACGAAGCGCGCCCCCTTGATCGATTGTGCTTTTTTGAGGAAGCCTGCTTCCTGGCGGATTTCGTCGAGGTTGTCGCGATCGAGCACATTGAAGCGCCCAGTCTGCTGGAGCGCCGTGATCAGGATGGTTTTGGACTGCCCACCGAGACGGTCAACGCCGTCCGAGAAGATGCCGCGCATATAGCTCGACCGGTTGTCGAACTTGCCGACTGAAATGCCGATGGGTTGGCCCACTGCTGGCTTCTGCGCACTGGCGACGGGGGGCACCGGCAGCGAGCGCGACGACTCGGTTGCACATCCGCCCAGCGCCACCACAACGGCAACAGCAACGGCTCCAAGGCCATTCGTTTTCGATAACTTCATTTTGCTTTCCTCTTTGTTGAAACGCCGAAAACCCGGATAGCGTCGGCAGGGTGAATATCAGAATTGAGCGGTCAACTGGAAACCGAGCGTCACGCGCGCAGTGGGAAAATCTGACGGCTTGTAGATCGGCGTCCCGGCGAACAGGTCATAGGCGAGCGCGCCAGCCTTTGCTGATGCACTACCGCGCACACCGATCACCGCACCTGCCAGCTGTGTACCGGCGAGATATGCGGCGTTCGGGCCGAACACGTGCCCGTAGTCGATGCCTGCGTAAAGTGACTGTCCGGTCGATCCAACCGGTAGCTGCAACTCGTTGCGCCAGAAGAAACCGCGTTCGGCCGCGAGCATCGTTTCGCCGTCGAAGCCGCGCACCGTGTAGCGGCTGCCGATGGTCAGGTCATCGATATAGTTCAGCGTGTTGTTCGTGAACTGGCCGTGCACGCTCGTCACGTAGCGCAGCGGCTGGGTTGCGATCCTGAACGGCACCGACAGGTTCGCGTCGAGGATGGCCATGCGGAAGCGGTAAGTCGGGCCATTCTCGTAGAAGTCTGGTGTCGCCCCGAGTCCGCCCACGCCCTGACGGTACGCGAGACTGCCATCGAACTGCGACGCGCCGAAGTAGTGGCGATCGGTAAGCCCCGCCTCGATGAACGTGTTGTTGCGCCGCTGCTGCGGGATATCGGTGTCTTCAATGAAGCTTTCACCGAAGCGCTTTGTCAGGCGGAACTGCGCGCCAAGTACGTTGTTCTGGCTGCGCATCAATACCCGCTGAAGTTTGAAGTCAACGGTCTGCGAGTTGCCGCTCGACACGAATGTCTGGTTCGCGCCCGCAATCTGCTGGTAGTACGTGTTCGTGTAGGCCGATAGCGTGCCGGTCCAGTAGCCCCACGGAACCGAATAGAAGCCGTTCCAGCCGTGCGAACCGAGACCTTTGTCACCGAATTCGAGGTCCTGACTCACACCGACGTTGAAAATGTCGTTTAGCCCGAGCGGGTTGTCGATGCCAAGGCTCAGGTTGCCTTGCAGCTTGCCGGTGGCGCGGCTGCCAGAGTTGTCCACCGACGCGACCACCGTCCAGGGCTTCGCGCGCTTTACCGTCACGACCACATCGCTTTCGCCCGGTACGTCAGTGGGTTCGATTTTCATGTCCACGTCCTGGCTGCTGACGCGCTTCATCTGTTCGAGTCCCTGTTCGAGGTCGCGCAGGTTCAGCATATCGCCACCGCGCGCCGGGAAAGCCGTTTTCCACGTGCCGCGCGTGGCGGGGTCGGCGAAGCGGATTGCACGCACGACACCGGGCACCAGTGCAAACTTCAGCGTGCCGGTTGACAGGTCCTGCTCGGGCAGCAGCACGCGTGTCGTGATGTAGCCGCGACTCAGGATAGCCTGCTGCAATCCTTTCGTGAGCGTGTCGAGTCCTGCCTTGCCGACGCATTGCCCCCGGTAATGGTCGAGCCATTCGCGGGCGAACGCGAAGCGGTCGAGCGGCAACGCGGATGCACCCTGTTTGCGCACGGCATCAGGTAACGTGGCAGGTACGTCGAGCAAAAACCATTCGATGCGAAAGCATGGCGTTTCAGCAGGCAGTTCCGGCCAGACGCTGGCCTTCGGCGCGCTCGAGCGTACCGAAGGCGCGTTGACGGTCTTCTCACGCTGCTGCGCGTCGCGTTGCTGCTGGAGCTGCTGGTTCTGTTCGGCATTGGCGCGTGCCGCTGCGGCTGTATCTGCCGGAGTCGGCGCCTGCTGCGCGAGTGAAGTCGAACTACCTAGCGCAAAGAGCGCTGCCGCCAACGGAAGGACAGACAGCGCCGCCCTGCTGACCTGCAGAGATTGTTGTTTTGTCATGCCGGCCTTGTAACTAACCACACACCACCAAGAATCACTACCGCGCCGACCAGCTGAGTCGGCTTTAACATCTGCTCATGCAGCGCCGTGAACGCCAGTACGACCAGGATCGAGACAGCGACCATCAACGGATAGGCGACGCCCAGACTGGCCTTGCGAAGCGCAAGCGCATAGAGAACAAATCCGACTCCGTAAGAACCTATTGCGGCCACGCGGAGCAGAAGCGGCACCCATTCACCTACTGACGGTGTCGCCGCCCGAAGTGCGGCGAGCCGCAGCAGAACACTTGCCAGTCCGCTCAACATACCGCTGGCAATCAACGCGATCAACGACATGACTAGCCTGCCACGTTGGAACGCACGCGCGTCTCAACGTGCGTCTGATCGCTTTCTGCGTTCGAGAAGATCTGCCCGAAACGGCTCGCGCCATTCAATGCGAGGAGCACGATCGCGGGGAAAGCAAGGGAAAGGTTGCGGATCTCGTCGGTATAGCCGAAGAGCACGAACAGAACGAGGAGCGGCAGGAACGCGGCAAGGAAGTATCGTCTGTCGCTCATACTGGTCTCCTGCCACGCACGGCGAAAGAACACAATCGTGGGCACAAGGATCAGCGGATTCTGAAGGCTCGGGGTCAGGATGCCCTTGGCAACCAGGTTATAGAAACGAACGTATGAAGCCGGGTTAAGCCAGAACAGCAGGTTTTCCTTCGCGTGAAACTCGATGAAACCGCCGCTGTTCGCTTCGTAGCCGTTCATGAGGAAATCCCGGCTGACGAAACAGCATACCAACTGGAGCGCCAGCCAGCTGAACCGGCTGCGCATCGGGACGTCCCGCTGGTGCAGGAAGAACAACGCAAGTGGCACAAGAAAGAACGTTTCCTTGTTGAACGAGAAAAACGCAATCGCCAGCGTGCAGGGGATCATCCAGCGCTTTAGCATGAAATAGCATGCGCTGAACACGCCCAGTATTTCGATGAAGTCGTAGTAGTACGCGCCCGCCTGGAACGTAAGTGGGTAGATGAAGCTGAAGCCAGCCAGAAACCCGAGTGCCTGCCCGAACGACAGGCCACGCATCCGCGCCAGCTTGTAGATCAGTAATAGCGCAAGCGCCATCGACAGCACCACGAAGAAATAGACGATGTGGTACGTGATGGCGACCATCGGCGTCCAGTACGTGTCCGGGACGCCGCTGAAGTAGCTATGGTGCAGCGAATCATAGCGACTGATGGACTTGAACAGTTTCTGCCGGAGCGCAGGGTTCAATTGCCCGGCCATGTACTTCGCCGCTTTGGCAAACGTGGAGCGGTAGACGTACGGCCGCGGAGCCGTCCCCTCGACCATGCTGACCAGCGTGAGGCTTTGCGCATAGCCGTCCAGCTTGTGATCGTCGCGAAATCCGAACTTCAGCAATACGCTGTTCGTGATGTTTCCTGCGCACACGAGCAGCAGGACGAATACGATCGAGAACCGGCAGAACGCCAGCATCCTGTTTCTGTTTTTCAAATTCATTTTGCAGGGACCTGTCAAAGCTGCACAAAGTGGGCCGTCATCATGGTGGCGACCATGATCAGAATGTTAAAGAGGCTGCCGTGATCTTTGATCAGATGGACTAACGGGTCGTCATCCATTACGCCCCGCACGGTCTTGATCCACAGGCGCGCGAACAGGGCGATCAGGCCGATTGCGACAAACCACAGCAGTCCGGGTACCGCATACCGGTCGATCGTCTCCGGCGCGTTGATAAAAAGGCCGAAGACAATCACTGCCGAGAAGGACGAGCCGATACCCAGCGGCCACAGCACTTCAAGATCCGCAACACGATAGTCGCGCCCCACCGTGACGGCGTCGGCGCTCATGCGCAGGGACACCAGTTCGGTGCAGCGCTTGACGAGCGCGAGACTCAGGAATGTGAAGACGGAAAACGCGAGTAGCCAGTGACTCGTGCTGATGTTTACCGCCACCGATCCCGCGAAGATTCGCAGCGTATACAGCAGTGAGAGCGCGATGACGTCGATCATCACGCGCGTTTTTAGAAACAGGCTGTAGGCGGTGGTCAAGATCAGGTAGAACAAGAGCATCACCGCAAACGCTGCCGATGTTGATAACGCTAGCGCGAGCGACGTGACGAGTAGCGCAACCGCACACAGGATGCCGCTCGATATCGATAATGCCCCGCTCGCGAAGGGCCGCTGCCGCTTGCGGGGATGCCGTCGGTCGCTATCCAGATCCCAGAGATCGTTCGCGATGTAGGTCGCTGATGCGCCCAGCGACATCGAGACAAATGCTAGCGCGAGCGTCACCAGCTTGCCTGTATCAAAGAAGGAAAATGCCGTCAGCAAGGGTACAAAAAGCAACAGGTTCTTGAGCCACTGGTGAACGCGCAGCGCCTTCAGCCAGAGCGAAAGGTCGGCTTTGCTGTTTGGGAACTCCCGCTCAACAGGGACATTCGTGCGAACCAGATTGGCAAGACGTGGCGAAACGCCAGCCAGAACGGCCGCCTGGGAACCGAGCCATACCGGCAGGTCAGCACGACTGTCGCCGGCGTAGACGAACCGCTCGCCGACGCATAGGCGCGCTTTCTCAAGCTTCGTCCGTCCTCTCAGGTTGGTGTCGCCCTCCGTGGCCAGCACCGCGTCGAAGAGTTCCAGATGCGCGGACACGCGTTCCGCAATCGAACTGTGCGCGGCAGTGGCGAGAACGATCTTACGGCCACGCTTTTTTTCGGCAATCAGATAGTCGACTAACGCTTTGCGATACGGCAGGTGCTCGGCTGCAATAGTGGAGCGGGCGGCAATCTCTCGCTTGAATGCCAAACGTCCTTTCAACAGCCATATTGGCAAACGGATGAGATTCAATGGATTCTGCTTCACGACCTTGATGACGGACTCAGCCAGCGTGTCGGTCAGTGTCAGCGTTCCGTCCAGGTCTACAATCAGCGGAAAATCGGTATTCTTTTGCACAAACAACCCGTCCTATTCTGCGGTGCAGTTGAGCGCATGCCGGACGCGCGTACACCCTGGTCTTGCGTTCCTGTGCACCGCGCGCTACAGGTGCACCTGCTGGTTCTGTTCTGCGTTGGCGCGTGCCGCTGCCGTGGTATCCGCTGGCGTCGGTACCTGCTGTGCCTGAGTCGCGAGACAGACAAAGGCTGTGAGCGGAAGAAGCGCCAGCCTCTTTCTGATTTTCATAGCTATTTCGAATCTTATTCTTTGAGCGCGCCACGAATGCGCGCCCAATATCTCAGGCCTCACCGTCCCGCTTGAACCACGGACCGAATGTTTCGGGATCGTCACTCGACATTCCGGCCTTGCGAAGATGCTTCGGTAGTAACCGAATAAACCAAATCATTAGCCCAATGAAGAGAGGGAGACAAATTAACGCCATGGCCTTGTTTTCATCAAGCTGGAAGGCCATACGGCAAAATCCAGCAATAACAAAAGCCCAGCATCCAGCTCCCCCAATTGCAATTCCACCAACCACAGCGGCAATTTGGATAGTTGCGTAGAGTCTTCTCCAATGCATTTCTGGTCTCCGGCATGCCGGATGTCATTGATAACCGTCACGCCCTTTGTGCCTACGCCAAACAGTAGTATTCCCTGATTCGTACCATGTGGAAGCGCCTGGTTAACAAATGGAATCAGTTTATTGTTACAGATCTGCGGCACCGTCACATCAAACATCGAACTCGGACGGTTCAGACCATCAGCAATGCCCATCTTGAGCGGAACGGGCGCATTCAGCGCGGCAATTGAGAACACAAAATTAGCGCCATCATATGCGACATTTCCCCACGTCGGCGACACCAGCTTGAATCCATACCGCAATGGATTTGTACCCGGTGAACTGATCCCGTTATAGCGGTTATACAAACCATCCACTCCTTCGGCCATGTCACTCAAATCGAACGCGACCATCCAGCCTCCGCTTGTTGCGCACCCTACGCCCTTCGTCGCACAAATACCTGCACCCGTCTTGACCGTCAAACAAACCGCCCGTTACGATCTTGGCCGCATCCTTTGTCACGCCCAGCGGGTCACTCTGAAGCGCATCACCAATTTTCTGTGTCGGCGTGTAGACAAACAATCGCGCCCCCTGCTGACGATTCGCCCAATCAATCTCCGGCCCAAGCTGCGACGCCTCAAGCTGACTCACGTAATTCGCGTTGTACTGGTCGCTTCCCTGGGGATACTCGGCTCAGCATTTCACTACGTAGCACGCCGCCTGCGTCAGCTTTTTCTCTTCCGCCGCGTCGCCGTTGGCCTTATCCGCAATCGCCTTCTTCTCATCCGGATGCAACTGCCGATTAAAAAGGTCCACGTTGTACCCCGAGACTGCACCTGCATTTCCGCCCACCGCTGCGCCTGCGCCCGTGGCAATCGCATTGGCCACGATGTTCCCGAGGGCTTCATTCATTGCCGCATTGCTGGTCGGATTCCAACCGGCAATCGCATCGCTCAGGTTGTTCAACTGTCCGGCTGCAATCGACGCAATCGCAGCGCCGGCAGCGCCACCGGTGGCATTGCCGCCTGCCAGGCCGGTCACAAGGGCCGCGCCCGCCGCCTGCATCATCGCGCGATCTGTGCCGCCTTCCTTCCACGCGTCCATGCCAGCCTGATCGGCTGCGGCGGCTGCCTTAACGATTCATTCGTCCTGTTTGTCGTCCTTCGTCTTGTAGCTATCGCGTGCTTTCTTGTAGCTGTTGTCAAAGGGTTTCAAACGCAATAAATTCGCTCTCTCTGCGTAGGTTCCGGTCGCGAGTACAATCATTCCGACCGTCACACCGACGAACATGGACATGCCAGAAAGAAGTCTGTACGACGCAACGCTAATCGTAATGCCAGCAGCCCATAACAGTATTCTGAACCACGACGAGAAATTTCCGTTTTCAATGATTTTCATTTTTTTGCCCCAACGGCACTGTTCAGTTTCGATGCGGCATCCGTAACACCGCCAGTCCCCTTTAACCAAGTTCCTAGCTCAGTTAAGCCAGGACCCGCCAAAGGATATTTGTTCGATATTCCGCCCAAGGTCAAATCAACTATCCCCCCAGTAACGTATGAGCCAGGGTCGGGGCGCGCTACTTGTGTAATCCCGTCTGCGAGCCAACCGGTCACCGTTGAACCAAACGCTGCGGCATTAAAGAGAGGAGCGTAAGGTGAGGGAATCGCACCCGCTGCCGCTGCTGCTGCCCCAACGCGCCCCGCGTTGGTCGAGATCATTCCAGCCGCATCTGCCGTCGTGTTACGCATGAACGCCACATCGCTCTGATCGAATTTGGTAAAAGGTCCAGTCACGTTCAACGCGCCGCCGCCCGATGAAAGATCATACGTGTACTGACTCGGCACGCCACCCGGCGACGCAGAGTTGTAGTTCGCAAGAATGTACGACTGCAATTGCGAATCTGCTTGCGCAGTCTTCTGCGTGAGAACCGTCTGTCCGTCACTCGTTGCGGGAGCCCCGATCCACTGAGCTCCCGAATCAGTGGGGACTTGTCCTATTAACGTGGTAGCTGTGCCCGTTTCGTAGGTACCATTTGCCGTCACCCCCATGATTCGCATCTGGTCTTCGATCTGTGCTTCAGTGTACTTGCCGCCGCTCTTATCCGCGAGTTGCTTCGCGAGGGTCTTTTCTTCAGGGTGCAGTTGCCGATTAAACCGGTCCACGTTGTACCCTGAGACTGCACCTGCGTTGCCGCCCACCGCCGCGCCTGCGCCCGTGGCAATCGCATTGGCCACGATGTTCCCGAGGGCTATGTTCATTGAGGCATTGCCAGTCGGATTCGAACCGGCAATTGCATCGCTCAGGTTGTTCAACTGTCCGGCCGCAATCGACGCAATCGCAGCGCCGGCAGCGCCACCGATGGCATTGCCACCTGCCAGGCCGGTCACAAGGGCCGCGCCCGCCGCCTGCATCATCGCGCGATCTGTGCCGCCTTCCTTCCACGCGTCCATGCTTGCCTGATCGCCTGCGGCGGCTGCCTCGTCATACTTCGTTTTCGCATAGTCGCCAATCCGCCGGGAAACGGCTTCGCCCGCTGCGCTCGCCGCCGCCATCATGTCGGACTGTCGGTCAAGCAGAGCATTGACGTCCGGCAGCTTTGCTACCGTGCCGTTCGTGTTCGATGTGTCCCGGTTCAAACCTGCAATGTCCTGGGTCTGCTTCGCCGCATCGGTCGTGATGATCGTTCCCGCGCTGATCGCGCTTTTCGTCGTCGCGCTGTCGCTGCCGCTGTCGTTCTGGCTTAGCATCGGCGCGACGCCGCCCCCGTTGATGCCTGACGTGCTGCCGTGCGTGCTGTAGTTCGCGCCACCATCGCCCGCCGTGATGCCCCCGCCGATTCCGCTGGAATGTGCGTCATAACTGGATGAATTCTGAACGTCAGAGAACGTCAGCGTACCCGTCGAAAGCGTGTTTTTCGACGGATCGGCCTCGCTGGCGATCAGGCCGCCCTTGAGGTCGGTGTTACCCACGACACTGATGTTGAATCCGCCGTCACCGGCCGAGATTCCAGCCTGTTCATTGACACCCGCATAGCTGCCGCTCGCGTTCGCGTCGGTGTGACTGAAGCTCGCACTCCCGCCGCCCTGGCTGATGCTGAATCCGCCGCCAGTACTTTCCTGATGCGCGGCGCTCGTCATCGTGTCCTGTACGCTTGCGATATTGAGATTACCGCCAACGCTGGCATTCACCTGCTGGCCGCTCACGTTGGACCCGATGATGTTCGTATCGCCGCCCGAAATGATTGTCGCCGTATTAGCGGCCGTCACATGCGTGTTGTTCTGCGTGGCCGCATCGGTATTGCCGTCGCCGTGCGCCTTCGACATGGCGGCATCGACGCCGAAACCGCTGCTGCCATAGGATATGCCGACGCTGCCGCTGCTCGACTGGTTCGTGCTGCGCGTCGAATCGGTGTCGGTCGTATTGACGAGATTCACCTGATTCTGCGCCGCGAGAATCACGTCGCTGGCATTCACGTTCGAACCGGCGATGGTCACGTTGCCGCTGCCGGGCGTGGCGTTACCCGTTGCGACAAACGCCGCTGTTCCGCCAGCCGTCACGTTCGACCCTACGGTTGTGGTGGAGTCCTCCGCGTAGGTGCTTGTCGAGCTACTGGAGCCGAAACTGAGTTCGACCTTCATCTGAGGCGTGGTGCCCGTCGCAAGATCGCTGGCCAGGCCGCCGGCGGCCATATTCGCGTCCCGCGCCGCGCTCGCTGCCGCCATGCCGTGCAATGCCGCCGCCCGATCATCCTTGCTGTTGCTGGCGGCATGTGTCTGGTCAACCGCATTCGATATGGCATCGATTACCGGCGCTTTCACGGCAAGAGTGAACCCGCTCTGTTTGACCGCATGCGACTCGTCATAGTGCGTGGTGTCGGTGGCGGCGTCGATGATCACGTTCGCGCCCGTACCGGTGACGTTCTTCGCAGCAATGAGATCACTGCCTGTCACATGCAGATCATTGCCCGCGGCGATGCTCAGATTGCCCGCGAGCGAGCCAACTGTGCTGCCCGTGTTCGTCACCTGCGACGTGTTGGTGGTATCGGTCTGCGTCTTGCTGCCGACCGAGATACCGACGCCGCCGCTCGTACCGAATCCCGACTCATGTTTCTGGTAGTACGTGGACGTAGTCTGCGTATCCTGCGAGGTCGTAATGTTGACGTTGCCAGCCGCTCCGAGATTCACGTCGTTCGTGCCTGCCACCGTCGAGCCTTTCACGGTCAGGTCCTTGCCCGCGCTGATGTTGACGGTATCGCCTGCCACTATACTTGCCACGCCGATATTTGCCTGCGTGTTCTGTGTCGTGTCCGTGGTCGAGCCGTGAAATGCGCTACCGCGCTTCGATTCGGTCGCCACGTAGCTGTCATGTTCCTCGCGGGCTTCGTTCAGCGTGACGTCGCCGCTTGCCGCAATCGTCGCTGCCCCCGTACCCGCCGCGAGTGTCGATCCGGTCAGCGTCACATTGCCCTTGCTGGTGTCCGTGCTGACCGCGCCAAGCGTCGCATTGCCGCCTGCAGTAAACGTCGTGCCGACCGCCTGCTGATCGTACGTATGGTCAACCTCCTTGCGGGAGGGACCGTCCGTTGCAACGTTGTTGAAAGTGGCAGTGTTCGTGACCGTGGTAGCCGTCAGGTTGCCGCCTGCGACCACCGCCATGTCGGCGCCCGCCGCAACGGTCGCGCCCCTGAGCGTCGTGTCGTTGCCGCTCTGCATCGCAAGACTGCCGCCTGCCGTGATCGCCCCCGTCTCGTTGACCGTGCTGCTCGCATCCCAATGATGCTGCGGGTTCTGCATCCCGGACTGCGACGTTGTGGACTGCACCGCGTCAACCGTGATGTCATGTCCCGCCGTGATCTGCGCGTCACCGCCTGCGGTGATATTCGCGCCGTGCATGGTCAGGTCATTGCCCGCTGCAATCACCATGTCGCCGGTCGAGGCAATCGTGCCTTGTGCGCCAAGCAGCGTGGTGTTCATCCTGCTGTCGCTGGTCGCGTTGCTGGCGCCCACCGTGTCGACCAGCGTCGTATTGATGATGTTGTTGCCCGCCAGCACCGCAACGCGGTTGCCGCTAATCATCCCGGACGCATTGACCACATCGTTCGTCGCGGCCACGACCGTGGTGCCGTTCGTCCCGCTGCTGCCGATGGTGCCGCCACGGTTCAGGATATCGGTGGCGCTGACGACCGTCTGCGTACCGCCTTTGATCACGCCGCTGTTCGTGGCGCTGCCGGTCGCATGAATCTCGACGTCTTCGGCGGAAATCAGCGCGCCGGTCGGTTGCAGGTCGTTCGCATGGGTCTGCGCGAGGTAGACAACGGGCGCGAGTACCTGCTGCGTGCTGCCATTGGGCAGCGTGACGGTCTGGTTGACCAGCCACACGATATCGCTCGTCAGCGCGTCCATCTGCGCAGCCGTCAGCGCAATGCCCGGTTCGAGCCCGAACTGCTGCGCCACGTTCACGCCGTTCGTCATCAGCGCCTGATATTCGTCCAGGTTGTTCGTGTAGCCCTGAAGGTAGACGCGGCCCGTCAGTTGGGTGATCTGCTCGCGTACAAGCTGCTCTTCGTACATGCCGTCGCCCAGGCGCTTCTCCACGGTCTGCGGGTTCAGGCCGAGCTGCTGCAGCATGTAGTCGCTGGAAATGAAGCTGGTGTAGCTGGTCAGGCGAGGGTCGGTCACCACCAGATACGATGCGCCGGGCGCGGTCTGATACGTGTAAAGACCACTCTTTGGCAACGTGACGTTCAGCGCGCCGGTGCTGCTCGCGACCGTCTGTGGGGCCTTGGCCTGCTGGCCCGTCAGCGCCTGATTCGCGCCGAGCGTGCCGCCTGTCGCGCCCGTGGCCGAATTCGCCGCTGCAACATTCGTATTGTTGATGTCGGTGCCGCTGATCTGGACCGCGTTATTCGCGATGATCGTGCCGCCCGTGCCACCGATCGCCACAGGCGTCAGGACGATTGACGGTTCCGTCACCGTCTGCCGGTCCTGGCTGGTGTCCACGTTCCACGCATAGGTGGAAACGATGTCCTGGCGCTGGTACTGGTACAGCGTCTGTCCGGTATTGTTCACCAGCGTGCCGCCGTAATTGCCGCTGCCGTTGGCAATCTCGCCGTCCTGCTGGCTGGCGCCGACCTGGATCGAGCCGCCCGCTGCGATCGCACTATAGCTGTTGTTGAGCGTGCCGACGTTCGCCAGCGTCAGGTTGCCGCCCGCCAGCAGTTGCGCCTGCTGGGCCTGCGGACCGGTTACCTGGTCCTGCTGCGTGGTGGTCGTCGTGTCTCTCGCGACCTCGACGACCTGATAACCATTATGTCCACCGCTGAACGTCGGGTATTCGGTCGACGGCAGGTAGTTGATGTTCGGGTCGTAGTCGTCCCAGTAGTTGACGGTGACTGAACCGTCAGCGTTCTTCGTCAGTGTGTTGTACCAGATCGTCTGTTGCTGGCCGTTGACGTTGACGACCAGCACGTTGTCGGTCGCATTCGGCCCCGAGGTCTGCGACACGATCTGCGAGGCGCTGAACGTTGCGTCGAGCGGATTCTTGTAGTCATCGCTCCAGGTGGGATTGGAGCAGGCCGGAATCGAACCACCGGTCGGACAGATGATGTACTTGTCGCGCTTGGTCTGGTGTTTAGTCTCGACATCGGTTGTCACCGTCTTAACCGTGGGCGCGGGCCGCGAGTTCGTCAGCGTCTGCGTCGCGACTTCGATGTTGCCTTGCGCCTCGATGGTGGACTGGTCGTTGGTGACTGAATCACTACGGTTCGCGAGCAGACCGTTACCGTCGCGCGTCGCGTTGGCGGCGATGTTGATATCGTCCAGGCTGAACAGGTTCGCGCCGCGCGTGTTCGAGATATCGCCGGGCGAGTACAGGTTCAGTTGCGAAGCGGCGGCCATGATGGCGGCGGGGCCGGTGTTCACAATGGACTGGCTGGCGTTCGCCGTGACGGTATTGCCAATGATGGTGGCGGTGTTGGCCAGAGTGGCGCTATTCGTCGTAACGGTGTCGCCTTCGATGCGGCCTTCATTGGTGATCGCGTTCGCCGCGTTGACGGTGGTGCTGGCCGAATTGAGGTCCGCGCCCGCCTGGTTGTCCACGTTCGCCGCATTGACCGTCAGCGCGTTGACCGCGGCGAGCGTCCCCTGGTTCGTGAAGCTGCCTGGTGTGGTGAAGCTCAGATCGTGATTCGCCTGGATCAGGTTGGCGGTGTCGAACGTGTAGTCGCCATTGATGGTTACTGCGCCGTCGCGGCCCGCCACGATGCGGCCGTCACCGGTCAGCTGATTCGTCGCGACGCTCAGGTCTTGGTCGCTACCGATTGCGCCGCCCTTGTTGGCCAGCGTGCCAGCCGTGATGGCAACGCTGCCACCGCTACCGTTGTCATTGCCGATCCGTCCCGACGTGTTGTCGAGCGTCGCCACGTTCAGACCGAGCGCACCGTTGGCGTGGATCGAACCATTCTGGTTCACGACCGTCGCGCCTGCCTGGTCGAGCGTGAGGTTATTCGCACCCGAGAGTGTGCCGCCCGTGTTACTCACCGACTGCGTCGCGTCAAGCGTCAGGTCGTGACCTGACACAATTTGTGCGCCGTCCGTGTTCGACAGCGTCTGCGCGTTCACAGTCACGTCACCGTTGCCGCCAATCGTACCAGCGCCGCTCAAGCCGCCCGTGTTGGCGTTCGTGATGGTTGCCGCGCTAATGGTCGTCGCGCCTGTGCCGACATTTGCGATACGGCCATTCGTGTTGTCCACCGATGCGCCCGACACCTGCAATGTCGTACCCGCGCCGTCCGATTCGATCTGGCCGCCGGTATTGACGAGCGCGCCGGATGCCGCGGCCGATACACTGCCGTTGCCCTGGATCAGACCCGCTGAATTGTCGAGCGTGCTGCCGGACTGGACAGTTGTCGCGCCGGACGCGGTGAGCGTGCCGCCCGCATTGTTGACGCTGCCTCCCGCGACGGACACGTCACCGTTGCCGCCGATCAGTCCGTTGCCGGTGTTCGTGAGTGCACCGCTCGCGCTCACCGTCGTAGCCCCGGTGCCGCCGTTCGCAATCGTGCCGCCATCGTTCACAACGCTCTGCGCTGACACGTCAAGCACGTCGTCGGCCTGCACCGTGCCGCCCTCGTTGTTCAGTGTGCCCGTGCCGCTTATCGATACGTCGCGTGCGCCGACATAGCCGCCTGCGCGGTTATCGAGCGAGGCCACCTGAAACGTCACGGACGATTGCCCCGCCAGCGTCCCGCCCCGGTTCGATACCACACCCCCGTGGACGTCCAGTGAGCCATTCGTGGCGATGGTGCCCGTGTTGTTCGACAGCGAACCGGTGGCAACGTACAGGGTGCCGGTCCCGGAATCCGTGATCCTGCCGCCGTCGTTGATGAGCGCAGCGGGCGTGAGCGTGAGGCTGGAACTGTTTGTCGCCAGCGATCCGTTCGTGTTGTCGAACGTACCGGACACATTGACGGTTGTCGGCCCGGTGCCGGTCTGCGTGAGGGTGCCGCCGTGGTTGGTGAGGTTCGCTGCCGCCAGCGATAGCTGCGTCGCGTTGAGCGTCGCCGCACTGGTGTCAAGCGTCTGCGCGGCGGAAATAGTGAGCGCGCCGTTAGCAGCGCTCTGGCTGCCCGTAAGCGTTACGTTGTTGCCCTTAAGCGTGGCATTGCCACCCGCGATGTTCTGGCCGGTCGCGGAAAGGGTATCTGCCGCGCTCAGGTTGAGATCGCCGCTCTGGCCAACGCTGCCATCCGCATTGATGCCCGCACCGAGGGTGCCGGTTGACGTGACGTTCCCCGCACTGATGGTCAGGTTCTGCTGCGCGTAGGTTGAGCCGCTGTTGTCCACATCGCCCGCCGCTGACACCGCAAGATTGCCGCTCGCGGTTGTCTTGCCGGTGAGAACCAGCCTGCCCTGCGTCGTGAGCGTCAGGTCGCCCGCCTGGGCGGCGATGACGCCCGCATTCGATACGCCGACACCGTTCTCGGTGCCCACCAGCAGGATACGGTTGGCGTACATGCCGCCAAGCTGGCTCACGTCGATAGACACGCCCGGCGCGGGACCATCGCCCGCAATAGGGGTGGCCGCAAGCGTATCGTGACTGACCTGATTCGCGCCGGCGATAACATTCAGGCCGTTGGCACGGATGGCCGCGTTAGCCTCCACCGCGCGGGAGATCAGGTCGACCTGATCAATATTGGTCGCGTCCAGGCCCGCGCCCTGGACGGTAATCATGCCGCCAGTTACGTTAAAACCGCTCAGGTTGCCGCCCGCGTCGAGCATCGGCGTACCGGTGGTGAGAATGCCGCGCGTGGTATTGATGAAGCCGCCGCCATCGACCACGATCCCGGAACCGTTTGCCACGACGACTTCGGCCCTGTTGCCCGCCACTTCGAGATAGCCGCGCAACTGGCTGGGCGAATTGCTGTTGACCTGGTTGAGAATGATCCGCGCGGACTGGCCTGGCGAAAGATTCGGGTTACCACTCACCTGTCCCGCGAGTTGCGTGTTCGTGATAACGGGCGAGTTGTTCAGGATCGCGCCGTTTTTCTGCACATCGAACTGCGAATACGTATTAACCGAAACACCCGCATTCGACGCCTTGTTGATATCGACCTGCGGCAGGCCATTGCGCGTCTGGATGACATTCGGCGCGTGCGCGCCCGAGGGCACGATCTGCGCATCAGCGAGAACAGGGGCGAGACCGCACAGCACCAGCGCGGTGAAAGCTGCGTGACGCATGGCGAACAGTGTGATCGGGCGCCGTGAGGCCGATGAATGGGTCTCGCCCTGACTTGCGTTGCCGTGGGCAATGGCGGTTTCCGCAACAGCGACGAGCATACTCCGGCACCGGCTGAAAACCAGCCTGAACATGTTCTTATTCATTCTGCGAAGCGTATTTTTTTTAACCTGCCGAAAAATACCTCATTCCACCGCTCGGGTAAGTTAAAAATTGTCAATGCAGTGCGAAGCAACAACAGAAATCAAAAACAGGAATTGTCTGATGGACGCAAGGCGCCAATATGTGCGGACCCAATATGCAAACGAATAAACGTCTGCTTCTCGCTGCGCAATTGAAAAAGGCGGCAATCAAGCCGCCTTCATTGGAATGCTGACAGAACCGGTTAGTGTTTCGTCGTGGTAAAGCCAGGAGTTACAAGTCTGCCACTTTTTTTAACGTTTATTGTCAATGCTTGTCAAAACGGATCTATCTTAAATTAAAGCTGTTGACCGAGACTCCTTCAGATGGTTAATTCGTCGGGTGTTTTCAGGAGAATCAGAAGCGGTCAAATGGAACAACAGAAACAGGATGAAACCGGGGTGTGGGTTGCATCACCGTTCTCGCCCGCCTCGATAGAGTGCTAATCACTAACGGGCGCAACCCCGCTTGACACGAATGCGCGCAATGGTCTCGACCAACGAATCAGGCTGGATAATGTCGTGACGGTTCGGCGTGCTCATGACAGCTTCCACGAAGTGAAACAGGGCGGCGCCCGGCCGCCGCGCTTCAATATGATCCGCCCCGCCAAGCGCCACTACTTCCACGCATACCTCATCCCCACCCAAAACCCCCTCGGCGCCCCCGGCCCGACGAACTGCTCGTTGACCGCCGTGCCGCCGTTGAACGTATTGCCGGGCCCGGTAAAGAAGTTCTCCCCGAGCGCGCCGAAGCTCGCGTAGCGCTTGTCGAGCAGGTTCGACACCGATGCGAACACCTGCAACTGTTTCGTCAGCTGGTACGTGGTGTCCATATCGATCAGCAGATAGCCGGAGATCTTGCCGTTCACGTCCTGGTTGTTCTCGTCGCCCTGCGCGTAGATGCTGCCGCGCCACGTCAGGTTCGTGCCGATTCGCCATTTCGCGGTGGCCGCGTAATCGAGCCGCAGCTTGACGGTCGTCGCCGGAATGCCGGGAATGTGATCGCCGGGCCGCACGGTGATGTTGCCGTTCGCGTCGGCGCTCGAGTTGCTGGGGCTGCTCTCGAGCCACGTCGACTGATAAGTCGCGTCGACATAGCTATAGCTGCCGGTCACGGTGAATGGACCATACCGGGTCTGCGCAGCCAGTTCGACGCCTTGCCGGCGCGTGCGCCGGACGTTCTGGAAAAAGCCCCGCGAACTGCCCGCGCCGTTGCTGCTGATGAACTCGATGTCGTTGTCGAGCGTCGTGCTGTAGGCAGCCGCGCTCCATGTCGTGTTGCCGCCGATCCTGCCGCGCGCGCCGACTTCATAAGTCTTCGAAATGACCGGCTGCAACGACGGATCGGAGATGAAGTTGTTCGGCAGCGAACACGGTGCGTTCGGATCGGCGCAGGCCAGTTCGATCGCGGTCGGCGAGCGCATGCCCTCGTTGTAGGTCGCGTACGCGGTGAGCGCCGGCGTCGGATTCCAGTTGATGCCGACCGCCGGATTGAAGCGCGAGAACGTATGGTGGCCGTCGAGCTGCGGCTGCGTGCCGGTTTCGTCGCCGATCGTCGCATCGGCCCAGTTGTAGCGGCCCGACAGCGTCAGCGACCACTGCGGTGTCAGCGACAGCGTGTCCGTCAGGTAGATGCCGTAGTTCGTGTTGTGCGTGTTCGCGTCGGTTTGCTGCGCGAAATTGCCGATGCCGACCGTCGCGCGCGAATCGGTGAACGCCGCGTCCTGCGACGACTGCGTGAAGCGCGAATCGGCGGCATCGACGGCCATGCCCGCGATGAACTGGTTCTGCATGCCGCCGAGCTTGCCGAGCAGCGTCAGTTGCAGACTCGCGCCGTAGCTGTCGGTCGTCACGGTGGACTGCAGGTTGGTCGCCTGCAACGTGTCGACGCTGCCGTCTGCGTTGATCTTGCCGTAGTCGTTGTTGACGTTGCTGCTGGTGTTGGCATTGCGAAAGTGCCGGTAGTACGCGTTACCGCTCAGCTCGACGTTGTCGTTGAAGTCATGATCGCCCGACAGCGTCAGGTAGCCGGCGCTGTTCTGATTCTGGTCCGGATACGTGTACGGTTGCCTCGGGTTATTGAGGAACGAGCGCGGAATGGTTTGCGCGCCGTGCAGATCGTTGTCCGCGCCGCCGGCCGACAACGACAGTGTCGTGTCGGCATCGGTATAGCGCAGCTTGCCGAACACCTGGCGAATGCGGCTCTCGTTCTGCTCGGCCCAGCCGTTGTCGTTCGCGGCGTTGGCGGTGAAGTAGTAGTCGAGGTTCTGGCCGATCGTGCCGCCTTGTTCGATCTGTGCGGCCTTGCGTCCCCACGAGCCGCCCTGGATTTCGGCCTCGCCGACCGGGTTGTCCTTGCCGTTTTTCGTCGTGATCGACAGCGCGCCGCCGAGCGTGTTGAAGCCGAAAGCCGGGTTCGAGCCGGGAATCAGCTGCATCGTGTCGATCGCCTGTTGCGGCAGCAGATCCCAGTTCACGACGTCGCCGAACGGCTCGTTCACGCGCACGCCGTCGACGAAAACCGACAAGCCCTGCGGTGTGCCCAGCAGCGGCGACGCGGTAAAGCCGCGATAGAACAGGTTCATCTGATACGGGTTGCCCTGCGCATCGGAGAGGGTGACGCTCGGCAGATTCGCCGCGAGGAAATCGCTGAGCGTCTGGCGGTGCTGCCGTTCGATATCGGCCGCGTGGACCGTCTGCACGTTGGCCGGCACCTGCGTGAGCGGCGTGCCGATGCCGAGCAGCGGCGTGGTGCCTACGACGACGATCGGCGCGAGCGTCGTGGCGGGTGTCGTGTTGCTGTTGGCGTCGTTCCCTGCTGCGGCGGAAGACGCGGAGCCTGGCGCCGACGCCGCGACCGGCGGCTCGGTCTGCGCCCATACGCTCGTGGACAGACCCGCGAGCGCACCGCCGACGCAAAACGTAATGCCGACGCAAAACGTAATGCCGACGCGCCGCTGAAGCCGGCGTTTGCGGCGTGCTTGTGATCGCATGCTCATCGTTGTTGTCTCCCGCCGGCTTGATCGGTGCGCGTGTCGCTAATTGTTTGAGGTTGCTGCAAAGCTTCGCATACGCGTCTGTAAGCCGCGCGGGAGCTTTTCCCGATCTGCCAGGGAAGCGTTCCCAAAACCCGCGCAAAACCCGCTGCGCGTGCCGGCGCTGAGTAGAATGCAAGCGTCATGTCAAGCGAACCGATCCATTCCTCTTCCGCTGGCCGCCCGCCGCCGTCGCCGATCTGGCGCGATGTCGGCTGGGTCGTCGGCGTGACCGTGCTCGCGGCGGTACTCGGCGCCGCGTTCGATGTCAGCGAGAAAGCCTACCGGTTCACGCGCGGCATGGAGCGCTTCCAGCTCGACGAGTTGCCGGGCACGCTATTCGTGCTGTCGATCGCGCTGGCGTGGTTCGCGCGGCGCCGCTATCGCGATGCGCGCCGCGAAGTGCGCCAGCGCCGCATGCTGGAGGAACAGGCCGAACGGCTGCTCGCCGACAACCGGCGCCTCGCTAGTCAGGCGCTGCAGGCGCAGGAACAGGAGCGCCGCCATATGGCGCGCGAGCTGCACGACGAGCTGGGCCAATACCTGAACGCGATCTCGCTCGACGCGGCGCGCATCCGCGATCTATCGGGCGAGCGCGAGCCGGAGATTCATCGCATCGCGCTTGGGCTGATGCAGAGCGCGACGCATGTGTATCGCGAGATCGGCGGCATGATCCGCCGGCTGCGGCCGATCGGTCTCGACGAATTCGGCCTGCCGAGCGCACTCGAACATTGCGTCGACGGCTGGCGCGAGCGCTTGCCCGACGCGTCGTTCTCGGTGACGGTCGAAGGCGATTTCAGCGGCCTCAGCGATGCGCTGACGATCACGCTGTATCGGCTGGTGCAGGAAGGACTGACGAACGTGTCGAAGTTCGCGCGCCGCGCGCGCGTCGAACTGTTCATGGTGCGCGCACCACGCGAACACAACGGCACGCAGATCGACGAGATCGTCGTGACGATGGCCGACGACGGCCCCGGCACCGATCTGACGAAGCCGCGCAGCGGGCTCGGGCTGATCGGCATGCGTGAACGCGTCGAGGCGCTCGGCGGCGAGTTTCACGTCGCGAGCGAGCCGCAAGGCGGGTTTCTGTTCTGCGCGCGGGTGCCCGCTCACGCGGGACTGGCCGAGCCCGTGAACTGAAGTCCGAGGCGGCTTGCCATCTGTGCGAGCTGCACGCCGTTGTCGGCGCCGAACTTCTGCCGGATCACCGACTGGTGGTTGGCCACCGTCTTCTGACTCAGGCCCAGCTTTTCGGCGATGCTCGGCAGCGTATAGCCTTGCACCAGCAGCCGCAGCACCTCGAACTCGCGCGCCGACAACTGACGCCCCGGCGGCCCTTCGTTGAACGCGGTGCGAAGCGCGAGCGCCTGCGAGATGTCCGGGCTCAGATAGCCGGCGCGCCGCGCAATCGAGCGCACCGCTTCGACCAGCACGTCGGGCGCGCTCGCCTTGGTCACGTAGCCGAGCGCGCCGGCATCGAGCGCGCGCCGCACGAAGATCGATTCCTCATGCGCGCTGAAGATCAGCACGCGCGCGTCCGGCTCGCGCGCGAGCATCCGCCGCATCGCCTCGATGCCGCTTGCGCCCGGCAGCGATACGTCCATCACGACCGCGTCGGGCCGCAGCGCGCAAAAACGCTGGTAGGCCTGCGCGGCGTCGCCCGCTTCGCCGCATACCTCGACGTCGGCGTTCAGTTCGAGCAGACGCCGGTAGCCTTCGCGCACGACCGCATGGTCGTCGACGAGTAGAACGGAGATGGTGTCGGCACTCATGATGGGGTTCCGGGTGAGGCCCGGTCATCGCCGCAGGGGTCAGGCTCGCGGGCCGCCGCCGCGAACTTGCGCGAGTTCGCGTCATTGCGGAACAGGATCGTCTGTTCGCGGGCCGCTGCGCTCGCCTCGGTTTCCGATGCCGATGCCGCGCGCTGAACGATCTTGATCACGCTTTCGTGAAACGGCGATTTGTCGCAGACGGGGTCGGCGTTGGCCGCGTCGCCGGTGAGCAGGAAGGCCTGGCAGCGGCAGCCGCCGAGGTCGCGTTCCTTTTCGTCGCAGCTGCGGCACGGCTCCTTCATCCAGTGCAAGCCGCGAAAGCGGTTGAACGCGTCGCTGTCGTACCAGATGTCGCGCAACGGCATGTCCTTCACGTTCGGCAGCGTCAGGCCGGGCAGGCCGCGCGCCGCGTGGCACGGCAGCGCGGCGCCGTCGGGCGCGACGCCGAGAAACACCGCGCCCCAGCCGTTCATGCAGCGCTTCGGACGCCGCTCGAAGTAGTCGGGCACGACGAAGAAGATCTTGCAGCGCTCGCCATGCGTGCGGCGATAGCGCGCGACCACCGCCTCGGCTTCTTCGAGCTGCTCGCGCGTCGGCATCAGTTGCGCCTGGTTCGCGCGCGCCCAGCCGTAGTATTGCGTGTTCGCAAGCTCCAGATATTCGGCGCCGAGAGCCAGTGCCATGTCGATGATCTTGTCGACGTGCGGCAGGTTGTAGCGATGCAGCACGCAGTTCATCACCATCGGAAAGCCGTGCTGTTTGAGCGCGACGGCGACGCGTTGTTTCAGTTCGAACGTGCGCGTGCTGCTCAGGAAGTCGTTCAACTGCTGCGTCGAATCCTGGAACGATAGCTGGATGTGATCGAGCCCGGCGGCCTTCAGATCGCCGAGGCGCTGATCGGTGAGACCGACGCCCGACGTGATCAGGTTCGTGTAGAAGCCGAGTCTGTGCGCTTCTTCGACGAGCACTTCGACGTCGTCGCGCACCAGCGGCTCGCCGCCCGAAAAGCCGAGCTGCACCGCGCCGAGCGCGCGCGCCTCGCGCAGCACGTCGAGCCATTGCCGGGTGGTCAGTTCGCGGCTGTGGTCGGTGTAGTCGAGCGGGTTGTAGCAGAACGCGCAGTGCAGCGGACAGCGATAGGTCAGCTCCGCGAGCAGCCACAGCGGCGGCGGCACCGCGCTCGCCACGCTGGTCTGCGGCTGCGCGCCGGCTTGCGAGCCTGGTTGGGAACCTGGTTGGGAGAGATCGGTCATCGCGCTACTCCAGCCAGCCGCGCCCATGCGCGTCGGCGATGAAGGCCCGCACCTCGCTGCCGATGCCGGTCGTGTTGAACGCGCGTTCGAGTTCGGCGATCAGCGTATCGATGTCGCGTGTGCCGTCGCAGCGCTTGAGGATTTCCCCAGCGCTTTGATTGAGCTTCACCATGCCCTCGGGGTACAGCAGCACGTGCGCGTTCTGCGCGGGCTCCCATTGCAGGCGGAATGGCTTCGCAATCGCGAGCGGCGTGGCGGGGTCGGCGCGTGTCGAGTCGTTCATTGCGGAAACGCCTTCTCGATCGCGTCGAGCATGGTCCACAGAATGTCGAGCTTGAACTGCAGGATGTCGAGCGCCCGTTCCTGCTGATCGCGTCGCGTGAAATGGGCAAGCGTGACCTCGAGTCCGTGCTGCACATCGCGCTGCGCGAGTGAGATGCGCGAACGGAAATACGCGAGGCCCTCGGGTTCGATCCACGGATAGTGCTCGGGCCAGCTCGCGAGCCGGTCGCGATGCACCTGCGGCGCGAACATCTCGGTCAGCGACGAGCACACCGCTTCCTGCCACGGCGCGCGACGCGCGAAATTCACATACGCGTCGACGGCGAAGCGCACGCCCGGCGTCACGTGTTCGAGCGACCACAGTTCGTCGCGCGTCAAGCCGACCGCGTCCGCGAGACGTGCCCAGGTTTCGATGCCGCCTTCCGCGCCGTCGTAGCCGTCGTGATCGAGAATGCGCAGCACCCAGCGCCGGCGCGTCTCGCGGTCCGGGCAGTTCGACAGCACGGCCGCATCCTTCAGCGGAATGTTGATCTGATAGTAGAAGCGGTTCGCGACCCAGCCGCGAATCTGCTCGCGCGAGCAGCCGCCGCTATTCATCTTCACGTTGAACGGGTGGTGGATGTGATAGGCGGTACCCTTCGCGCGCAACTGCGCCTCGAATTCTTCACGGCTCCAGGCAGGCAGGTCGGTGCCTTGCGTTTGGGGTGTAGTCGCGTCGCGTGTCGGTATCGTGTGCTGAAGGTCTTTCGCGTTCATGCCGTCTCCGGTTTTGTCGTCGTTCACAGCCGCGCCTCGTTACCGCATCTGTCTCTGTACTCTTCACCGCGCACTTCAAAGCTCGAAGCTCATTCCGTCGTACGCGACCTCGATACCGTGCTCGCCTAGCATGCGCCGCTCGGGGCCGTCTTCGATCAGGATCGGATTCGTGTTGTTGATATGGATCAGCACCTTGCGCTTCGCGCCGAGCGAATCGAGTGTTTCGATCATGCCGCCCGCGCCGCTCTGCGGTAGATGGCCCATATCCGCCGCCGTCTTCTTCGACAGGCCGAGGCGGATCATTTCGTCGTCAGTCCATAGCGTGCCGTCGACGAGCAGCAGATCGGCCTCGCGCATCGCCGCCAGCACGTGCGGCTCGATCGCGCCGAGCCCCGGCGCGTAGAACACGCGCCGGCCCGATTGCAGGTTCGTCAGCGTGAGCCCGATGTTGTCGCCGCGCTGCGGCGCGTCGCGATGCGGCGAGTACGGCGGCGCCTTGCTCGATAGCGGCAACGCGTCGATGCGGATGCCGGGCAGCGCGTCGAGCGCGAGCGGCGCGCCGTCGAGCGCGATACGGCGATGCTCGACACCGCAGTAGTGCGACAGGATCGGCGCGACCGGAAAGCCGGAGCGCAGGTCTTGCCAGACCGCATCGGTCGCATACAGCGGCAGCGGCGTGTCGCGTTCGCGCAGCATCAAGAGGCCGGTCACATGGTCGATCTGCGCGTCGATCACGAGCACCGCGGCAATCCCGCTGTCGCGCGCGCGCCGAGCCGGCTGCAGCTCGGCAAGCGCGGCAATCTGCGCGAGCAGATCGGGCGACGCGTTGACGAGCAGCCAGTCCTCGCCGTTCGCGCTGAGCGCGATCGACGATTGCGTGCGGCGCGTCGCCTTCACCGTGCCGCGACGCACGCCGTCGCAATTGCCGCAATTGCAGTTCCACTGCGGAAAGCCGCCACCCGCCGACGAGCCGAGCACCTTGATCTTCATGCCGCGCGACGCAGGCTGCTGCGCCCCTCATCGACGGTGGGAATGAACATCGCTGCGAGCACGTGCGCGACGCGCGCGTGCAGCGCGGGGTCGCTCGCCAGATGACCCGCCTCGCTCACATACTCGACGCGCGTGGACGGAACCGCGCGCGACAGGCGCCGCGGATTGCCGCGCGGACACACCGGATCGCGCGAGCCATGCACGGCCGCGATCGGCACGCCGGCCGCGGCCGCGCGGCGCGCGAACGACAGCAAACGCGTTTCGCCGAGCCAGCAGCGATGCGCGAAGTAGTGCGCCTGAATCCGGTATTTGCCGATCAGCTTGCGGGCGTGGCGGTGCGAGTCGCGCGTGTTTCGCGGGTTCGCACGTTGTTGTGCGGCGCCACCCGGCGATGCGCTCGCGAGCACCGCGTTTTCATAGCCGCGCCAGGCTAGCGCGAGCGCGCGTTGCCGCGCTTCGTTCGCGCCATATTGCAAGTGGGTGGCGCAACGCGCGGCCAGCGTCGCGGGTTGCTCACAGCAGGCAGCGGCACGCAGTCTCGACCATGCGCGCGGCGCACGCTTGCGCGAAGTGATGAACAAACCGCGTACTTCGCGCGCGGACGTCAGAAACAGGCCGCGCAGCACGACGCCCGCCACCGACTGCGGACACTGGCCCGCATACGCGAGCGCGAGCGCCGCGCCCCACGATCCGCCGAGCACGCCCCAGCGCGCGAAGCCGAGCCGCGCGCGAATCGCTTCGAGATCGGCGATCAGATAGTCGGTGCGGTTGTGGCGCACGCTGCCGTGCGGCGTCGATGCACCGGTGCCGCGCTGGTCGATCAGCACGACGCGAAAGCGCTGCAGATCGAAGAGCCGCAGCACGCCGGGCTGACTACCGCTGCCCGGGCCGCCGTGCAGCACCGCGACCGGCACGCCGTCGCGCGCGCCGGCGAGTGCATACCACACGCGATGACCGTCGCGCGTGCGCAGTGTATGCGCTTCGAGCGCAGTGGCTGCTTGCATGCGGTGCAATGCGCTGCGTGTCGTCATGGCAGCATCCTCGCAAGCAGGTTGTCGCGATCGATCCACTGATGCTTGAACGCGCCCGCCACGTGCAGCACGATCAGCGCGATCAGCGCGAAGCCGATGGCGTGGTGAAGGCCGAAGAACAGCGCGCGCAGATGCGCGTCGTCCCAGCCCCACTTCGGCAGCAGGATGCCCCAGAAGCGCGTGCCGTAGGTGTTGAACGACGAGCCGAGATACCCGGCAAGCGGCATCGCCACCATGCCGACATATAAAAGACCCTGCGTAGTGCGCGCGGCGGCGCGTTGCCACGGTGGCATCGGCGGCAGCGGAGGCCGGTGAAGGACCAGCCGCGCGACGATGCGCAAAAGCACCAGCAGGAAAACCGTCAGTCCGAGCGACTTGTGCAGATTGATCAGCGTCGCCTTGACAGGCAAGCCCTTCGGCAATCCGACCATATAAAGCCCGAGCGCGAGCAGCCCGACGATGCCGAGCGCGATCAGCCAATGCAACGCGATCAGCAGCCCGGCATAGCGCGGGCCGCCCGCACTGGCGGCTGCGTCGGCGTCGATATCAGGCTTCGCGTTGGCAGAATCCGCTGTCGTCATGCCCCTGTCTCCATGCAACATCGTTGCGGGATGTCTGTTGATGGCCGAACATCGTTTCAGTCCTGGCTGACATAGCGCTGAGTCAGCCGACGATCAGTATTTCGCCGCGGCCGTCGACCGCGAGGTCGCCCGTGAAGCGGACCGGCAGACGGTCCGCGCGCCACAGCGAAAACGGCGCGATTTCGGCGGCGAGACTGCGTATGAGCAATGACCAGAATACGTCGAAACCGTGTCCGCCGCCGGTGAAAGTAGGGGGCGGCAGTGGCTCGGGCCGTTGCGCGAGCAGCAGGGTGCCACGCCTCATTGCATAGGCGTAATGCGCGCCCACTTTTCCCGCCACGCCGACGGTCCCCGCCACCAGTCGCGCCGCCGCGAAGTCGCTCGCGTTGCCGCCGACCAGCACGAGGCCGCGGCGCATCCGGTCGGCGAGCCGCGCGCCCGCGTTGCCGTGGATCGTCAGCGTGCCGCCGCTCATGCCTTCCATATCGCCCGTCAGCGCGCCGGCGGCGAAGTCGCCGCAGTCGCCGTGCACCGTGAGACGCCCGCCGCGCATTTCGCAGCCGGTGAAGTGCCCCGCGTCGCCTTCGATTTCGAGTAAGCCGCCGCTCAGGCTGAAGCCGCTGTAATCGCCCACGGAGCCGCGCGCGACGAGCCGTCCGCCGTCCATTCGCGCGCCGAGCCGGTCGAGCCAGCGCGCGGCGCCGTCGATCAGCAGCGTGGTCATCTCGTCACCGGACCCGGGCGCGTCATCGCGCGAAACCTCGAATACGTCGCCGACCACACAGCGCTCGTTGCCGCCCGGCAGCACGATGCGCTCGATTTCGGCCACGCTGATGCTGGCCAGCGCCGCGGGTGACAGCGCAGCGGCATCGACGCGAAAGCCGGGCGGTGTCTTCACGCGCAACGTGGTCGTGCTCATGCGCGGCTCCCGTCGAGGCCCGCCGCCAGTTCGTGCAAATGAAAGTGGTACGGCCCGAGCTTGCCGCCGTAGTTGCCCGCCGAAATGCGCAGTACGCCGGCCGCGCGGCCGAGCCCGGCGGCCGCGCCGATCCCGGCCGTCATCGCCGCGCCGACGTCGGCGTCGGTCAGACCGTCGATGACGATCTCCAGCACGCAGCCCACCTCCGCGCTCAACTCGCTGCGCCGCGCGAGGCCGATCAGGCTCGGGCAGAACGCGTCGTTGGTCGACGCGGTCGCGCCCGCGTACTTCGAGCCGATCTTCGAGCCCGACCGGACGATGCCGCCGGGAAACGGCATGATCACGTTCGGCAACCGGCGCATCGCCGCGACCGCGGCTTCGGCGGCGGCGAGCGCGGCGCCCAGGTCGCGCCCGAGCAGCAGCAGGTTGCCGCCGCCGACGGCCTTGACCGTCGCCGCCGTGTCTTCGCAGACGAACTCGCCGTCCATCACCGGCACACGCCAGTAACGCGTGGGTCCGTTCCCTGCGTCGATCATCTTCGCGATCTGCCAGCCGTCGCCGAAAAAGCGCAGTCCGCTGCCGAGCGGCGCCGGGTCGGACAGCGGCGCGCGGCTCGTGGCCGGATCGATGCCGCCGTAGACGGCCGTGCTTGGGCAGGTGAGCACGCATTGGCCGACGCGCCGCCCGATCTGCTTCGCGAGCTCCTTCGACGACACCGCGAACAACAGCACCGCGACGCCGGGCCGGCCGTCGGGCGTTGCATCGGGCGCGAGCGCACGCTCGATGCCCGCCTCGCAGCCGCAGCCGATCACCGAGGTCGCGAAGCCCGCCAGCGAGTTCGCCGCGTGCATCGCCCATGTCGGCGTGTGCGCGGTGATGACGAGCCGGGTCGCCTTCATCGGAAAGGCTTCGGCGAAGGTCGCGTCGATCGCGGTGCCGTTGATGTCGAGCGGGGCGGGAGCGTTCATCGTGGACGCGTCAGGTTAGACATTCGACGGGCAATAGCCGTCCGCCGCGGCAGCAGCGGCAGGCTTCGTCGTCGCTGATCGCGGCGTGGGCGAAGTTGCTCGCGAGATGCGCGTCGCTATACGCGCGCAGCGTCTTCTCGATGCCGCGATCGTACTGCGGCGCGACGAAATGGATGCCGCCCGTCGGCGTCGCGACCAGCGTGCCGTCACGCGCGACCAGCTGGCCGTCCTTGAACACATAGGCCGGCGACGTGAACATCCGCTCGCGGTCCGGCTCGTCGCGATAGACGGCGATATCCGCCGCCGCGCCCGCGCCGAGATGGCCGCGATCGCGTAGGCCGAGCAGCCGCGCGGGACCGGCGCGCGTGATGATCGCGATCTCGTACAGCGAGAATTCGCGCTTGAGCTCCGGCAGCGCACTGGCGACCTGCGCTTCGGGATGCAGCTTCGCCAACTGCTCATCGCGAAACGGCTTGTCCATCAGCAGGCGAATCAGATGCGGGTAGCTGGTAAACGGGCCGCCGTTCGGATGGTCGGTGGTCATCGCGACGCGCCACGGGTCGTCGACGAGCAGAAAAATCTCGAGGCCGATGATCCATTGCAGCGCGTTCACATAGCTCTGTTCGCGATAACGGAACGGCAGCACGCCGCAGCCCGCGTCGCACTCGATATCGCCCACGACCCACTTGTGCGGCCGCGCGAGCGGCGCGTTGCGGAATTGCATCATCGTGTCACCGGAGGCCGTGACGGTCTGTCCGAAGATGATCTGGCCGACGTCGATCGACACGTTCGGCCGCGCGTTTACGGCCTCGGCAATCTGCCGCGCGCCCGACGAAAACTTGCGTGAACCGTCGGTGCCATAGCTGTGAAACTGGATATGCGTCAGATGGATCGGCAGGCCGTCGGCGGCGTCCATCGTCGCGATCGTCGAGGCGAGGTTGCCGGGCACGCCGAGATTGCTCGTGTGCACGTGCAGCGGATGCGGCACGCGCAGCTCGGTCAGCGCGCGCGTCAGTGTGCGCAGCACGTCGCGCGGCGTGATGCCGTAGTGCGCGTGCGGCTCGTCGACGTCGAGCGAGCGTTGGTTGAACTTGAACGCCGAGATGCCGCCGGGGTTCACCACCTTGACGCCGAGCGCCTTGCTCGCGTCGATCGTCCAGCCGACGTAATCGCGCAGACGTTCGAAGTCGTCGCGCGCGGCCAGCATTCGCAGGAATAGTTCGTCGTTGCCGAGCATCACGTACGCGCCGTGATCGATGATCGGCGTGTCGCCCATTTCGAGGTGCGTGTGGCGTGCGTTGGACGGCATCATCGCCGGCTCGAACGCGGCCGTGTAGCCCATTTCGGCGTAGCGGTAGCCGGTCGCGAGCGTGCCCGGCGTGCACACGCCGCACGACGGTAGACGCAGATAGCGGCCGTTGTCGTCGCGCGCCGCTTCGTAGGCGGCCTCGCGCGGCGGATCGGCGCGATGGTCCTCGGGTAGCAGCAGGCGAGACAGATTGGTCTTGCCGCCGCCGATATGCGAATGCAGGTCGATGCCGCCCGCCATCACGATCATGCCGGTCGCGTCGTATTCGCCATCGGCGGGCGTGGTGGGCGGAACGTCGACGATGCGGCCGTCGCGGAAGGTCAGGTCGCGGCGCTCGCCGTCGACGTTGTGAATCGGGTCGAACAGCGTGCCGCCCTTGAGCCGAACGAGGGTCATGGCGGGTCCTCGCGCGGACTCGATCGTTCGCTCATCCGTTCGCTCAACTTCGCGGCAATCGACGCGACCGACTCCAGCGCAACACCTCGCGCGGCGGTGAGCGGCATGACGACCGTACCGTCGACGCGAAACAGATGCCCGCCGCTGTCGATGCCCGGTGTCGCGACCGGCACGAACACGGTGTTCGCGCCACGCGCTCTCGCGGCATCCGCGAGCGCCGGATGGCCGAGCACGATCAATGGAAGCGCGGGATCGAGCGACGCGGGCCATGTCTGCGGAACGAAGCCCGCGATCCACAACAGCGCATCGACTTCGCGTTCGGCGAGCAGCCGCGCCGTGCGATAGCGGTACGGATCGTGATCGAGCGGCGCGGTGCCGGCGACGCGCGCCGGCTTCGACACGCGCGTGCGCAGCGGCAAGCCGGACAGCCACGTGACGGTCTGATTGACCGTCAACGCACCATCGTCGCCGCCGAGCGCGACACACGCGGCGCGCGTCGTACGATTCGCGGCCTTCACGATCCGGTGCAGCGCTTCGATCAGCAGCGCCGCGTGCGGCGCGGGCAGCGCGGCCGGTTCGTAGACGACCACCGTATAGCGCGCGCTGGCGATGCGCGCGTGCAACGACGCGAGCGCGTCGCTGCCGGCGCCTTGACGCAGCGCGCCCGCGTCGCGTCCTTCGGCGAGCGCCGACCATAGCGCGAGCGTGTCGTATGCATCAGCGTCCGGCAGCAGCGTGTCGATGCGCGTTTGCGCGAAGCCGGCCGCGGCCGGGTCCGCTTCGCAGCCGACGAAGATCAGCTCGCGCGCGAGTTCGGCGCCCGCCAGCGCGCGGATGAAAAAGCGCGGGTAGCGCCGCGACGGCTGACAACCGAAGAACACCAGCAAGTCGGCGCGCGTGCGCACTTCGGACAGCGTCGTGAAGAACGAGCCGCGGTCCTGCAACGCGAGCGTCGCGGGCGTCAGCGCATCGCCGTGCAGATGATCGAGGATTGCGCTGCAGGCGGCGGCGAGCGGGTACAGCGCGCGGGCGCCGGCGACGTCGGTGGCGAGGCCGCCGAACAGTGGGCGGCGCGCGTTCGCTAACCACTGCGCGGCGCGCGCCAGCGCGGCATCGCCATCCACTTCGTTGCCATCGACGCTGCAACCGCATTGCGCGTCCGTTGCCGCGTAGTGGGCGAGCGCGTGAGCGAGCCGCGGACATTCGGTGTCCGGCACCTCGAGCGTGCCGTCGTCGCGGCAAGCAGCGACCAGGTCGTCGCACAGCAAAGGGCAGAACGGACAGATCCAGTCGCGTGTGAGCGCCGCGGCGCGCGTTGCGCTCGGGCTGGGGGGCGATGGATCGATGGAGGGGCTATGCATGGGGCAGCTTTTAGCAAGCTCCATGCCGATGTCTGGACGCGGCGGCGGCGAGCGGGGGCCGCGCCGAAGCGGGCCGCGCGTTCAACGGCCTGTTGCGCCATACAACATGTGTGACGTTCTGGAGCAGAGTGTCACACGCAAACTGTCCAGCTTGTGTTCCGTTTACATAAAGCGCCGCTGAATCGCGTGGCATGGAAATTGTATGGAAGGCCTACGCGGAATCGGAATGCGCGCAGTCGATCTGTCGATCGTGCAGCGCGGATGCCACCAGCCATGCGCTTGCGCCGGTGCCGGCCGCGGCGGCCAGATCGTCGCGATTGCGGATGCCGCCCGCGCCGATCAGCGTGGTGTGCGCGGCGGCTTGCGCGCGCAGGCGTTCGAACGTCGCGAGATCGGGGCCGGCGTAGCTGCCGACCTGATCGAGCGTCATCACGATCACGCGCGACGGCCACCACGCCGACGAGCGGTCGAGCGCGGTCGCGGTGAGCAGTTCGCCCGCGCGATGATCGAGCGACAGGATCGGCGCGAGACCGGCGCGCTGTGCCGCATGCAGCGCGTGGATGTCGCGCAGCGTCTCCGAGCCGAACACCGGCACGAGGCTCGCGCGGTGGGGGCCGGCGGCATGGCTGTCGTAATGGTCGTGGCGCTCGGTGACAGCGTCGTCGATGCGCTCGAACAGCGCGCGCATCGACGCGTAGTCGGCGAAACCCGCGTCGAGCCACAGCTCGACGCCGGGCAGCGCGGCGAGCAAGCCGGCGAGCGTCGACGCATGCGCGCCGCGCTGCAGAATGGCGCCGAGATCGGCGATATAGAGCGTGCGCGCGCCGCTGGCATCGAGCAGCGCGCGGGCGATGGCAAGCGGCTCGCTCGTCGCGGCGAGGCGGGACTGGATGGGCCGATAGGCGCTCCGCTCGCCGCGCACCGCGCGCACGACATGGCCGTCGAGCAGATCGAGAACAGGTATCACCTGCATAGGGGCGCTTTCCTTTGACCAAGATCTTTGTCTATGAGTATCTCACCGGCGGCGGCATCGACCCCGAACTCGCCGACCCTGGCAGTCTTGCCGATTTGAGCGCGCTAATCGTCGAAGGACGCGTGATGCGCGACGCGCTGGTTGCGGCTCTGCGGGAACTCGACGGCGTGCACGTGAGTTTCGCGACTTCGCGCTTCGAAACGTTAGCGGCGGGCGACGCGCATTGTATGGCCGCGCCCGGCGAATCGATGACGGCATTCGTCGCGCGCGCGGCGCGCGAGCACGATTACGCGTGGATCGTCGCGCCGGAATGCGACGGGCTGCTGCTGCGCTTTCACGATGCGGTCGGCGCCGCGCGCTGGCTCGGCTGCGCGAAGGAAGCGATCCGCGTCGCGTCGAGCAAGAGCGCGAGCGCGGCGTGTCTTGCCGCGCATGGCATTGCGACGACGCCGGCGCTCGAACCGGGCGACCCGACGGCGCGGCACGCAGGCCGCTGGGTCGTCAAACCGGACGACGGCGCGGGCGGGCTGGACACGATCGTGTACGAGCGCTTCGCCGATGCCTGCGCCGAATACGACGCGCGCGCGGCCGCGGCGCGCAATCCGGTGCTGCAGGCATGGGTGGACGGCGAGCCGTTGAGCCTGTCGCTGATCTGCCACGGCGACGCTACCGAGCTCGTCAGCATCAACCGTCAGCAGATCGGCTTGAGTGGCGGCGACGCGTCGGGCGACATCGCGCGGATCGTCCAGTTCGACGGCGTGCTGGTCGATCAGATCGATCGTCGCAGCGACATGGGTCGCACGCTCGACACGCTCGCGCAACGCGTCGCCCGAGCCATTCCGGGGTTGTGCGGCTTCGTCGGCATCGACGTCGTGTGGCATCCGCAACGCGGGCCAGTCGTGATCGAAGTGAATCCGCGTCTGACGGTCGCGTTTGCGGGGCTGTCGGCGGCGCGCGGGAGCGCGCTGACGCGCGCGCTGCTGGCCGCGCAGGGCGTGCGCATCGAGCGCCGCGGCGCGGCGCGCGCCAATTCGCCGATGCGCGAGGTGCGCCCTTGAGCGCCGCCCGTTCGGACCCGGCGGCGCGGTTCGGCTGGGACGTCGGCGGCGCGCACGTGAAGGTGTCGCTCGTCGACGGCGGCGGCGCCGTGCTCGACGTCGTGCAATGGCCGTGTCCGCTATGGCAGGGACTCGACCATCTGCACCGTACGATCGACCTCGTTCTCGAGCGCTGGCCGCAGGCTCGCACGGACGCCGCGCAGCATGCGGTGACGATGACCGGCGAGATGGTCGACCTGTTCGCGGATCGCGCCGAAGGGGTGCGCGCGATCGTCGCCGCGCTCGCGCAGCGGCTCGGTTCATCGCTGCATTTCTACGCGGGCGCCGCCGGCTGGCTCGCCGCCGCCGACTGCGCGGCCGGCTGGCGCCAGGTCGCGTCGGCGAACTGGCTCGCGACCGCGAGCTGGGTCGCCGCATGCAGGGCTGACGCGCTGCTGATCGACATCGGCAGCACCACCACCGACATCATTCCGATCGTCGACGGCCGCGTCGTCGCGCGTGCCGCGACCGACGCGGGCCGGCTTGCGACCGGCGAACTCGTGTATCACGGCGTCGTGCGCACGCCGTTGTGCGGCGTCGCGCATCGGATCGAATTCGGCGGCGCCACGCTCAACGTGATGAACGAATGGTTCGCGACGACCGCCGACGTCTACCGGCTGACCGGCGAACTGGACCCGCTGCACGACGCGCAGCCAAGCGCCGACCAAGGCCCGAAAACGCAGGCGGCGAGCCGCGCGCGCCTCGCGCGGATGATCGGGCGCGACGCGCACGACGCGTCGGACGTCGAATGGCTGCACTTTGCGCGGCGCTGGCGCGCGCTGCAATTGCGCGAAATCGGCGCGAATCTGATGCGCGTGGTTGCCGCGCATCCGGCGCTCGCGGCCGCGCCGCTGGTGGGCGCTGGCTGCGGCCGCTTCCTGGTCGCCGCCCTGGCGTGCGACGAGGCGCGCGGCTATATCGACTTCGGCGCGCTGGCGGGCGTGCCGGACGCCTGCGCGGCATGGGCGGCGACCTGCGCGCCGAGCGTGGCGGTCGCGCTGCTCGCGGCGCGCGAACGACCGGAAGCGCGGCGGCAACGCACGCGTGGTATCGCCGCGCGCGCGGCATGAGTAGAACGAAGTTGCGAAACGAAGCGGCCCGGGCCGGGCACTCAACTGGACGCGAGGGCAACAGTCATGTGGGTGGTCAAGATCGGAGGCAGCCTGAGTCACGACCCGGCGCTGCGCCACTGGCTCAGCGAGCTATGCGAAGTCGGCGGCGGACGCGTGGTCATCGTGCCCGGCGGTGGCGATTTCGCGGACAAGGTGCGCCAATACCAGGGCGAGTGGAACTTCGATGACCTGGCCGCGCATAACATGTGTCTGCTTGCGATGACGCAATACGCGCTGCTGATGCAGGGCGTCTCGCCCGAACTGGTGATCGCGTCGAGCGAGGCGAAGATTCGCCGCACGTTGCGCGACGGCCAAGTCGCCGTATGGGTGCCGACCGCGCTGATGCGCGACACGCCCGACGCGATGAGCAACTGGGACACGACCTCGGACAGTCTCGCCGCCTGGCTATCGACGATGCTCAACGCGGAGCGGCTCATCGTCGTCAAATCCTGTCCGATCGCCGCCGACGATCCGCTCGAAACGCTGGTCGCGGCGGGGGTGGTCGACCGCAGGTTCGTCGACTATGTGACCGATGCGAACTACGTGGTCGAACTGCTCGACAAGAGCAACGTCGCGCTGATGCGCGACCGTTTGCTGAATATTCCGGTGGTGTGATCGGTGGCTACAACCGCGTCGCGTTCGTCGAGCCCGGCAACGGCGCGGCATTATCGACGCGTACCTCTGCGGCCGGCCGATGCAACGCGCTCGCCCATTGCGCGACGCGCTCGGGATCGAGCCGCGAGCGGCGCCCGTCGGCGCACAGCGCGGTGCGAAAGCCGGCCACGTCGGGCGCCAGCGCGCGGATCTGCGGCAGTTGCGCCCAGCCGAGCGCCCCCGCGATGCCCGCCATCGCGCCGCGCTGGCGCGCGACCCGCAACCAGCGCGCGAGCGTGTCGACGTCGACGTGATCGAACAGCGTGCCGCCGTCCTTGCTCGCGGTATCGAACATCAGGCCGGCAAAGCCGAGCGCCGCGGTGTGGCTGACCAACTCGTCGTCCATGCCGCCGTCGCACAGCAGCACCGGCACCACAGAGGCCGGCAGACTCGCCAACTGCTCGATACAGCGGCGCGCGGCCGGTCCGCGCGCGACGCCGACCTTCACGTAATCGACGCCGGCGTCGCTGACGTCGATGACGCGCGCGGCGATCTCGTCGAACGCATCGGCCGGCACGTCGCCGATCGCCGCGCTGATCGGCTTGACCGGGTAGCGCGCGCGCAGCTCTCGCGCGATGTTCGTGATGGCGCTGATCGACAGGCCGCCGAGCGCGCCGTCGTTCGGCTCCTTCAGGTCGATCAGCTCGGCGCCGGCGCGTGCCGCGTCGAATGCTTCGTCAGCCGAGCGGACGCTCGCGAGCAATGCGGTCATCGGGGTTCTCCGCGAGGGGAAGGGGTTCAGTGATGGACCGAAGTGGCGGCCTGATGCGCCGCGCCTTCGAGGCTCGCGCGATATCGCGCGATCGCGGCGACGAGCCAGCCCCATGCGGTGCGCTCGTGGTCGCCGGCGGTTTTGTCGATCGCAATCTGCAGATAGGCCATTTCGTGATCGACCTTGTCGGCCGGCAGCATGAAGAGCCGGCTCACCAGAATCGCGCCTTCCACGACAGCCGACTGCGCGCGATTGAAGCCCGCGAACGGCGCGTGGTTTTCGCGGTGCACGCATTTCATCACCAGCACCGGGCGCTCGGCGTCGTCGCGCAGTTCGTCGAGTTCGAGCTCGGCGTGGGCGAGCGATTCGGCCAGACGCACGCTCGCGACGCGGCTGGCGGGCACGGTCGGCCAATCGGTCGCGCAGTGCGTGACGCAGCCCGCGAAGATGCGCACGTCGGTGGTGAAGTTCAGCACCGCCGCGCGCGTCGCGATCACGTTGTCGAGCGTGACCGACGGGCGGAAAGGCGCAAGGATGATGCGCTCACCCTCGTAGCGCGCGCCCATCGGCGCGATATGAGGACGGCCATCGCACGCTGCCGTGGTGACGATCGTTTCGTGGATCATGGCTGGGAACGTGTGTCCCGACAGCGCCGGAAGGCCGGCCGTCAGCAGAGGTCGAACACAAACGGGAACCGCAAGGGGGCCGCAGCGTGCGGCCCGGTTGCGGGCTTAACGCGTAGCGACATACATCACGATTTCAAAACCGAGGCGTACGTCGGTGTAACTCGGAGTCGTCCATTGCATACGTGCTTTCTCCTTCGGTTGAAACAGCGGGTGGAACAGCGTTGCGCCGCCGGCCCGGCGTAACGCCCGGTGTCGACGGCAGCCGGCATCACGCAAGCTCCGTGCCCATGCGCGTACCGGCCAACCAGGCGGGCGTGCGTTCGACAGCCAATACAGCACCCGGCGAATTGCGCCACGCCGTGGCGTCCGCGCGGCATGCCAGACGCAAGCCACCGCGCGGTGTGGCGAAATCGAAGCAAAGTGTGCCATCGCGATTCGCTGATTCGCTTGCGCTGTCACGTCGTGCCCGCATCGCTCACCGACACATTCTGCTCCCATTCGCGTCGCACGGCTCGAAAAAGAACCTCACGATGTGGTAGCCGAAGTTGGAGTAATAACCGATCCGTTAAGTCTGCCAAATAAAATCGTGAATTCCCGTTGGGCGTGTCCGTGTCTACAGTGCAAACCAAGCGCTTCGTTCTTCCGGCAGTGCGCTTGCCACCTTCGAGGACACGTCATGAACGATTTCAGTCAACCGCCGATCCAGCCCGAATCTGATGCGCGCGATCCGCACACGCCGCGCGAGCGGTACGCGGCGGGCGTGATGAAATACCGCGAGATGGGTTACTGGCAGCCGGACTACGAACCGAAAGACACCGACGTGATCGCGCTGTTTCGCATCACGCCGCAACCCGGTGTCGAACCCGAGGAAGCGGCGGCCGCGGTGGCCGGCGAATCGTCGACGGCGACGTGGACGGTGGTGTGGACCGACCGGCTCACCGCCTGCGACATGTATCGCGCGAAGGCATATCGCGTCGAGCCGGTGCCGGTCTATCGCGCCGACGAGCCGCAGTACTTCGCGTACATCGCCTATGAACTCGATCTGTTCGAAGAGGGCTCGGTCGCGAACCTGACCGCGTCGATCATCGGCAACGTGTTCGGCTTCAAGCCGCTGAAAGCTCTGCGGCTCGAAGACATGCGCATCCCGGTCGCGTATCTGAAGACGTTTCAGGGGCCGCCGACCGGTATCGTCGTCGAGCGCGAACGGCTCGACAAGTACGGACGGCCGCTGCTCGGCGCCACGGTCAAGCCGAAGCTCGGTCTGTCGGGCAAGAACTATGGACGGGTGGTCTACGAAGGCCTGCGCGGCGGCCTCGATTTTCTGAAGGACGACGAGAACATCAACTCGCAGGCGTTCATGCATTGGCGCGACCGCTTCCTGTTCGCGATGGAGGCGGTGAACCGAGCGCAGGCGGAGACCGGCGAGCTCAAAGGGCACTACCTGAACGTGACGGCCGGCACGATGGAGGACATGTACGAGCGCGCCGAATTCGCGAAGGAACTCGGCTCGTGCATCGTGATGATCGACCTCGTGATCGGCTGGACCGCGATCCAGTCGATGTCGCGCTGGGCGCGCAGAAACGACATGATCCTGCACCTGCATCGCGCGGGGCATAGCACGTACACGAGACAACGCAACCACGGCATCTCGTTTCGCGTGATCGCCAAATGGCTGCGCATGGCGGGCGTCGATCACGCGCATGCGGGCACCGCGGTCGGCAAGCTCGAAGGCGATCCGCTGTCGGTGCAGGGCTACTACAACGTGTGCCGCGACGCGCACAACGCGGTCGATCTGTCGCGCGGCATTTTCTTCGATCAGCCGTGGGCCGGCTTGCGCAAGGTGATGCCGGTCGCCTCGGGCGGGATTCACGCGGGGCAGATGCATCAGCTGCTCGAGCTGTTCGGCGACGACGCGATCCTGCAGTTCGGCGGTGGCACGATCGGCCATCCGGCCGGCATCCAGGCCGGCGCGACCGCGAACCGCGTCGCACTCGAAGCGATGGTGAAGGCGCGCAACGAGGGCCGCGACATTCTGCGCGAAGGGCCCGACGTGCTCGAAGCCGCCGCGCGCTGGTGCACGCCGCTCAAGCAGGCGCTCGATACGTGGCGCGACGTGAGCTTCAACTACGCATCGACCGATACGCCCGATTTCGCCGCCACGCCGACGGCGGCCTAGCAAAGCCGAGCTTTTCCCGCGAGCGCCTCACGAGCGCATCCGCCACGCGGTGCAACGGCACCGCGCGGGGCACCGTTGACGCCGTTCTGAACGCGACATCCATCCACGAGGTTCGTCATGCGTATTACTCAAGGAACGTTTTCTTTCCTGCCCGAGCTGACCGATGAGGAAATCGGCCTGCAGATCGACTACGCGCTGCGCCAGGGCTGGGCCTGTTCGGTCGAATTCACCGACGACCCGCATCCGCGCAACACCTACTGGGAAATGTGGGGTCTGCCGATGTTCGACCTGCACGACGCGGCCGGCGTGTTGCAGGAGGTCAGGGCGTGCCGCGAGGCGCGGCCGCAGCACTACATCAAGGTCAACGCGTTCGACTCGGTGCGTACTTTCGAGACGATGCGCCTGTCGTTCATCGTCAACCGGCCGGACGTGGAGCCGGGCTTCCGTCTGTTGCGGCAGGACGCGCAGGGACGCACGCAGCGCTACAGCATGACGGGCTATGCGGGCGACCGGCCCGCGGGCGAGCGTTATGGCGCGGCGGGCTGACGCCGCCGCCAGCTCGCACGACCCAACCCGCAGCGAGGAGGAACCATGACAGACGCCGCCACCGTGGACGCACTGCCCGCGTCTGCCGCGCACAGCGACGCCGCCGCGCCCCATATCGACCTCGCGGCGCTGTACCGCGACTCGGGCATCGGCGACGTGCTCGGCGAACTCGATCGCGATCTGGTCGGGCTCGCGCCCGTGAAAACGCGCATTCGCGAAGTTGCCGCGCATCTGCTGGTCGAGCGCGCGCGGGCTTCGCTGGGTCTCGCGGGCGGCGCGCCGACCTTGCATATGTGCTTCTCCGGCAACCCCGGCACCGGCAAGACGACGGTTGCGCTGCGCATGGCGCAAGTGCTGCACCGGCTCGGCTATATTCGCCGCAATCATCTGGTGTCGGTCACGCGCGACGATCTGGTCGGCCAGTACATCGGCCACACCGCGCCGAAAACGCGCGACGTGCTCAAGCGCGCGATGGGCGGCGTGCTGTTCATCGACGAAGCGTACTACCTGTATCGCCCGGAGAACGAGCGCGACTACGGGCAGGAAGCGATCGAAATCCTGCTGCAGACGATGGAGAACCAGCGCAGCGATCTGGTCGTGATTCTGGCCGGCTACGCATCGCGGATGGAAGTGTTCTTCGACAGCAATCCGGGTTTCCGGTCTCGCATCGCGCATCACATCACGTTTCCCGATTACGCCGACACGGAGCTGCTCGAAATCGCCGAGCGGATGCTCGGCGCCATGCATTACCGCTTCGATGCGGCGTCGCGCCGCGCGTTCGCCGACTATCTGGCGCGCCGCATCCGCCAGCCGAATTTCGCCAACGCGCGCTCGGTGCGCAATGCGCTCGACCGCGCGCGGCTGCGCCAGGCGAACCGCCTGTTCGCGAGCGCATTGCAGGGCGGCGAGCCGGTCGACGCCGCCACGCTGACGCTGATCGACGCCGCCGACGTGCGCGCGAGCCGCGTGTTCGACGCGCCGCCGCAGCCGTCCTCGCCATCGCCTTGCACCGCGCGCGTCGTTCCGGCGCCGCCGGGCTGAATCACGACACTATCGACGGAGAACGCCATGCTGGACGGACGCACGACACTTTCGAAGTTCCTGATCGACACGCTCGATCGCCCGCCGTGTTCGGAAAGCACGCGGGACACCGCAGGACTCTCCGCGCTGCTGATCGACGTGGCGGCGGCCATCAAATCGGTCTCGGCGATGCTGACCAAGGGCGCGCTCGGCGGCAACTACGGTTCCGCGCAAACGCTCAACACGCACGGCGAGGAGCAGAAGAAGCTCGACGTGTCGACCAACGACGTCTTCGTGCAGCAATGCGAGTGGGACGGCTTGCTGGCGGCGATGGTGTCCGAGGAAATGGAGCACGTCTACGCGATTCCGCCGGACTATCCGCGCGGCGAATATCTGCTCGCGTTCGATCCGCTCGACGGCTCGTCGAATATCGACATCAACGGCGTGGTCGGCTCGATCTTCTCAGTGCTGCGCACGCGCGACCCGGCAGAGGATGCAACCAGCGAAGCCGCGTTCCTGCGGCCCGGCTGCGAACAGGTCGCTGCCGGCTACGCCGTGTATGGGCCGGCGACGATGCTGGTGCTGTCGGTCGGCAATGGCACGCATGGCTTCACGCTGGAGCGCGACATCGGCAACTTCGTGCTCACGCATTCGAACATCCGGATCCCGGAAGAAACGGCAGAGTTCGCGATCAACGCGTCGAACGAGCGCTTCTGGGAGCCGCCGGTGCGCCGCTATGTGCAGGAATGCAAGGACGGCCGCAGCGGCTGCCGCGCGCGCGACTTCAATATGCGCTGGATCGCGTCGATGGTCGCGGAAGTGCATCGCATCCTGATGCGCGGCGGCGTGTTCATGTACCCGCGCGATTCGAAAACGCCGGCGATGGAAGGGCGCCTGCGCCTGCTCTATGAAGCGAACCCGATGAGCTTTCTGGTCGAGCAGGCGGGCGGCCTCGCGATCACCGGCCGCGAGCGCATTCTCGATGTCGCGCCGCGCGCGCTGCATGGCCGCGTGCCGGTGATCCTCGGCTCGAAGAACGAGGTCGAGCGGATTGCGCGCTATCACGGCGAATATGACCGCGGCGAGGACAAGCCCTTCACGTCGCCGCTGTTCGGCACGCGCTCGCTGTTCCTGCCGGATTTCATGGCGTGATCAGCGACCGACCGCAAGCACAGCGCACAGAACACAGTCATCCGGAGACAAACGCATGTCAGTCAAACATCCGATCATCGCGGTGACCGGCTCGAGCGGAGCGGGCACCACCACCGTCATGAAGAGCTTCACGCATATCTTCCGACGCGAGCACATCAATGCGCAGATCGTCGAGGGCGATGCGTTCCATCGCTACGACCGCAACGGCATGCGCGCCGCGATGCAGGAGCGCGAACGCGACGGCGTGCCGAATTTCAGCCACTTCGGACCGGAAGCGAATCTGCTCGAAGAGCTCGAAACGCTGTTCACGCGCTACGGCGAAAACGGCGGCGGACAGTTTCGCCACTACGTGCACGACGCGGGCGAAGCGCAGCTCTACAAGCAGGACGGCGGCACCTTCACGCCGTGGGAGGACGTCGCGCCCAATACCGATCTGATGTTCTACGAGGGACTGCATGGCGCGGCGGTGACCGAGAACATCGACATCGCGCGGCATGCGGATCTGCTGATCGGCGTCGTGCCGATCATCAACCTCGAATGGATCCAGAAGCTGCATCGCGATCAGACGATGCGCGGCTACACGCACGAAGCGGTGGTCGACACGATTCTGCGGCGCATGCCCGACTACGTGAACTACATCTGCCCGCAGTTCTCGCGCACGCACGTGAACTTCCAGCGCGTGCCGACCGTGGACACGTCCAATCCGTTTACCGCGCGCGAGATCCCGCAGCCCGACGAGAGCTTCGTCGTGATCCGCTTCGCGCGGCCCAAGGGCATCGACTTCCAGTATCTGCTGACGATGCTGCACGACTCGTTCATGTCGCGCCCGAACGTGATCGTCGTGCCGGGCGGCAAGATGGGACTCGCGATGCAGCTGATCTTCACGCCGATGATCCTGCAACTGATCGACCGGCGCTCGCGCGCCTGACCGGTGCCCCGATGCATGCCGAGCTTCATTTCGCAAGGAGAGATTCGATGAGTGCAGTCGCGCAACCGCTTGACGCACCCGCCACGCGCCCGATGGCCGACGCGCTGCGCATGCTCGCGATCGACGCGGTGCAAGCCGCGCAATCGGGACATCCGGGCATGCCGCTCGGCATGGCCGAGATCGCGGTCGCATTGTGGGACCGGCATCTGAAACACAACCCGCGCAATCCCGCGTGGCCCGACCGCGACCGTTTCATCCTGTCGAACGGCCATGGTTCGATGCTGCTGTATGGATTGCTGCATCTGAGCGGCTATGACCTGCCGATCGACGAATTGAAGCGCTTTCGCCAGTTGCACAGCAAAACGCCGGGGCATCCCGAAGTGGGCGTGACGCCTGGCGTCGAAACGACCACCGGGCCGCTCGGCCAGGGGCTCGCGAACGGCGTCGGCATGGCGCTCGCCGAGGCGTTGCTCGCGCGCGAGTTCAACCGGCCCGGGCATCGGATCGTCGATCACCGCACCTACGTGTTCGTCGGCGACGGCTGCCTGATGGAGGGCATCTCGCACGAAGCGGCGTCGCTCGCGGGCACGCTGAAGCTCGACAAGCTGACGGTGCTCTACGACGACAACGGCATCTCGATCGACGGCCCCGTCGCGCAATGGTTCGCCGACGACACGCCCGCGCGCTTCGCCGCGTACGGCTGGCACGTGGTGCGCGAGGTGGACGGCCACGACGTCGACGCGGTCGATCGAGCGTTGCACGCCGCGCGCGCCACCGGCCGGCCGACGCTGATCTGCTGCCGCACGGTGATCGGCCAGGGCGCGCCGTCGAAGGCGGGCACCCACGACGTGCACGGCGCGCCGCTCGGCGCCGACGAGGTCGAACGCACGCGCCGCGCGCTCGGCTGGCCGCATCCGCCGTTCGAGATTCCCGACGAGATTCGCGCCAATTTCGACGCGAGCGAGCGCGGTGCCGCCGCTGAAGCCGAGTGGCGCGAGCGGTTCGACGCGTATCGCCGGCACTATCCGGCCGAGGCCGCCGAATTCGAACGACGGGTGCACGGCAGCTTGCCCGCGCATTGGCATGACACGGTTCGCGCGCTGCTGCGCGATGCCGATTGCGCGGCCGAATCGATCGCGACGCGCAAGGCCTCGCAGCAGGCGATCGGCGCGCTCGCGTGCAGCCTGCCGGAACTGCTCGGCGGCTCGGCCGACCTGACCGGTTCGAACTTGACGGATTGGCCACAGGCAGTCGACGTCCGCAGCGATGAAAACGGTCTACGCGGCGGCAACTACGTGCACTACGGCGTGCGCGAGTTCGGCATGAGCGCGGTGATGAACGGCATCGCGCTGCACCGCGGCTACCTGCCGTTCGGCGGCACCTTCCTGACATTCTCCGACTATGCGCGCAACGCGTTGCGAATGGCCGCGCTAATGAGAACCCGCTCGATCTTCGTCTACACGCACGACTCGATTGGGCTCGGCGAAGACGGACCCACGCATCAGGCGGTCGAGCATGCGGCGAGTCTCAGGCTGATTCCGGGGCTCGACGTCTGGCGTCCGTGCGACACCGTCGAGACCGCGCAGGCCTGGGTCAGCGCGGTGGAACGGGACGGACCGACATGTCTGTTGCTGAGCCGGCAGAACCTGCGCTTCGTGACGCGCTCCGCCGGGCAGGTCGCCGCGATCGCGCGTGGCGGGTACGTGTTGCGCGATTGGCCCGATGAGCAAGGGCACGCGCCACCGGCGCGCATCGTTCTGATCGCCACCGGCTCGGAAGTTTCCCTAGCACTCGATGCGATCGCGCCGCTCGCAGCCGCCGGCATCGCCGCGCGCGTCGTGTCGATGCCATCGACCACGGCGTTCGACCGGCAACCGCGCGACTGGCGCGACGCCGTGCTGCCACCGGGCGTGCCACGGGTGGCGATCGAGGCCGGCGTGCGCGCGTTCTGGCGGCAATACGTCGGGATCGACGGCGGCGTGGTCGGCATCGATAGGTTCGGCGAGTCGGCCCCGGCCGCCGCGTTGTTCGAGCATTTCCGGCTGAACGCGCAGGCGGTGGTCGACGAAGCGCGGCGCGTTGCGGACCGTGCGCACTGAGCTCGCCGCCCGAGCAGATTTCATTTGATATCGAGGAGCACGCAATGCCCTTCATCACCCTGAGGCAACTGCTGGATCACGCGGCCGAACACGACTACGGCGTGCCCGCGTTCAACGTCAACAACATGGAGCAGATCCAGGCGATCATGCGCGCGGCCGAGGCCACCGACAGCCCGGTGATCCTGCAGGCGTCGGCCGGTGCGCGCAAATACGCCGGCGAGCCTTATCTGCGTCATCTGGTGCTCGCCGCGCTCGAAGCTCACCCGGACATTCCGCTCGTGCTGCATCAGGATCACGGCGCAAGCCCCGCGGTGTGTCAGCAGGCGATCCGCTCGGGCTTCACGTCGGTGATGATGGACGGCTCGCTGCTGCCCGACCAGAAAACGCCCGCCGCGTACGACTACAACGTCGACGTGAGCCGGCGCGTGGTCGATGCCGCGCACGCGGGCGGGGTGTCGGTGGAGGGCGAACTGGGCTGTCTGGGCTCGCTCGAAACCGGCACCGCGGGGGAAGAGGACGGCGTCGGCGCGCAAGGCAGGCTGACGCGCGAGCATCTGCTGACCGATCCCGACGAAGCGCGGCGCTTCGTCGACGCGACCGGCGTCGATGCGCTCGCGATCGCGATCGGCACGTCGCACGGCGCGTACAAGTTCAGCCGCGAGCCGACCGGCGACATCCTCGCGATCGACCGGATCGCCTCGATCCATGCGCGGATTCCAAACACGCATCTGGTGATGCACGGTTCGTCGTCGGTGCCGCAGGAATGGCTCGCGGTGATCCGGGAGTACGGCGGCGAGATTCCGACCACCTACGGCGTGCCCGTCGACGAAATCCGCCGCGGCATCGCGCACGGCGTGCGCAAGGTCAACATCGACACCGACATCCGTCTCGCGATGAGCGGCGCGATGCGCAAGTCGCTTGCCCATGCCCGCTCGGAGTTCGATCCACGCGCGGCATTGAAAGCCGCCACCGCGGCGGCGAGCGCGATCTGCGTCGAGCGCTTCGAGGCGTTCGGTTGCGCGGGGCAGGCGGCGCGCATCAAGCCGCTGCCGCTCGACACGATGGCGAGCCGCTACCACTAACGCACTGGCACGGAGAACGCGATGCGCGAATTTCTGATTGCTCCGTCGCTGCTGTCGGCGGATTTTGCCCGGCTCGCCGACGAGATTCGCGACGTGACGGTGGCCGGCGCGGACTGGATTCATCTGGACGTGATGGACAACCACTACGTGCCGAACCTGACGGTCGGGCCGCTGGTGTGTTCGGCGATCCGGCCGTACACGACGCTGCCGTTCGACGTGCATCTGATGACCACGCCGGTCGATCCGCTGGTGTCGGCGTTTGCCGAGGCCGGCGCGAACCTGATCACCTTTCATCCCGAGGCGACGCTGCACGTGCATCGGAGCATCGAGCTGATCCGCTCGCACGGTGCGCGCGCGGGACTCGCGCTGAATCCGGCGACGCCGCTCTCGGTGCTCGATCATGTGCTGGAGATGCTCGACGTCGTGCTGGTGATGTCGGTGAATCCGGGCTTCGGCGGCCAGGCGTTCATTGCTGAAACGCTGGAAAAGCTGCGGCGCCTGCGCGAGCGCGTCGACATGACGATGCAGCGCACCGGGCGGCCCCTGCTGATCGAAGTGGACGGCGGCGTGAAGGTGTCGAACATCGCGCGCGTCGCCGAGGCGGGCGCGGATGTGTTCGTCGCCGGATCGGCCGTGTTCGGCGCGGACGATCGCGCGCAGGCGATTCGCGGCATGCGCGGCGAACTGGCTACCGTCGGCGAACCCGCGCGGGTGGCCGCCATGCACTGACGGCGCTGCGTTTTCAGCGCTTCTTCATCGTCTCGCCCGGCGCGCACCATGCGCTCAAATCTTCTTCGGGCCGGTCGACCGCGCAGCCCCAGTCGAGCGGCTGGTCCTGATCGAAGCGTTTGCCGAGCCGCCATGCGATCTCGGCGCGCGCAAGCTGCACGCCCATATAGAACGCGTGGCCGCCGTCGGTCTCGAGATTCAGTTGCGGGTAGAGCGCGAACGGATCGTCACCGCGCCGGTGGCCGTCGCGGTTGTACACGTGAATGCCGTCGGCGCTGATCTGTACACGAAAATTCGGATCGCGCACGCCGCGCGCGAATTCGTCGATTTCTTCGGCGCTGTACGGAAACGGGCGCTTCGCGTGGACGGTCGCGAGTTCGGTGCTGATGCCCTTCGGCAGCACCCGCGCGTCGCGCGCGGCATGCATCACGCGGCGCGCGACATCGGCTTCGCGCAGCGCGCGCCGCGCATGCAGACTCACCGACGTCGCGAGCACCGCGTCAACGTGCAATTCGGCCGCCATGCCGAGCAGCACCGCGTTGATGCCGCTCGTGTCGGCCTCCGTTAGCTCGGTCACATTGCCGATGCCCATCATCATCGCGATGTCGGGATAGCGCTCGCGCAAGCGGACATAGCGCGCAATCGACGCGGCCAGCCCGAACGGAATCGGATCGAGAATCGGATCGGCGAGAAACGCGCGGCCGCGCGCGCGGAGCGCGTCGATCGCGGCGTCGAGCGAGGCTGGGTCAGCGGGTTCGCGCGCGACGAGGATCGGCGTCGACGGCACTTCGTCGGCGATCCATAGCGTGTCGAGGTTCAGGCTCATCAGATAGTCGGCGCCCGCACGGCCGCCGCGCAGCAATTCGTCGTTGCGCATCGAATCGACGCTCACCCGATAGCCTTCGGCCTTCAACCGCCGCACCGCGTCTTCGAGATGGGGAAACGCCGTGTCAGGCAGACAGCCGATGTCGATCACGTCCGCGCCCTGGGCCGCATACTCGCGCGCGCGGGTGGCGATGCCGTCGAGGTCGAGACGCGGCGCGTCGACGATCTCCGCGAAAATCTCCGTGTCGTAGCGGCTCAGATCGAACGGCTTCGCCTTGCGCCCGAAAAACTGCGGCAAGTCCTTGACCTCCTCGGGACCGCGCTCGAACGGGACGCCGTAGTGCGCGCTCAGCGCGTCGAGATCGCCACGGCAGCGGCCCGGCACGATCACGCGCTGCGCGGCGAGCGGCGCGCTGACGCGGCGCTGGATCATCTCGACGGTCATCAACGCCGCGACCTGCAGGCCGATCTCGCGCACCTCCCAACTGAACGGCGTCGGCGCCATGCCGTCGAGCACGCGCCGCAGGCTCGGTTCGGCAAGCCGGCCGGTCAGGAAGAGGAGGTGGTCCATGCGAGGTCGAGAGTCGCGAGGCGTTGGGCGAGCGCCGCTTCGAGTTCGTCGAGCGAGCGCACGAGCGTCGTGTATTCGAAGCGCGCCAGACGCTCGACATTGTCGAGCTCGATCGCGCGTGGCCGCAGTTCGACCCATTCGTCCGGGCTATGCGTGATCACGCTCGGTTCGGTGTCGCATGCAAAGACGATGCCGGCGATGCATTGCTTGCCGGCCTGCGCGTACATATTGGTCGGCAGCGTATCGGAGATGCCGTAAGCGCATTTGGCGACCGTGTTGCTGGTGGCGGGCGCGATCACGACCGTGTGATAGACGCCGTGATACAGCATGCCGACCGGCACGCCGCTCGCGCTGTTGTCGCGCAGCACGCGGAAGTGTTCGCGCAGCTTGTCGAGCGGCCAGCCGTAGAGCGGCAGCACTTCCTCGGCCGCCGCGGAGAGAAACAGATCGACGCGCGGCAAGCGCCGCGCGAGTGCGATCGATTCATCGAGCATGTGTCCGGAGCCGGTCACGCACCACGCGAAGCGCGCGTCCGGCTTGAAGTCGGCGAGATCGCGGGCACCCTTGCGAGCTGATTCGCTGCGTGACGTGGGGGACGACTCGGTCATGCGTCGAGATCGAGCGGCGAGCCTTCGTGCGACAGCCGGATATGCAGCCGGCGCATCTTGCGGTACAGCGTATTGCGGCTGATGCCGAGCGCCTTCGCGACGTTGCTGACGTTCCAGCGATGCTCGTCGAGTAGCGACAGCACAGTCTCGCGCTCGTTCAACTGGATTGCGTTCAGCGACGAGATGTCGGCTTCGTCGGCGAGGTGCCCGTCCATGTCCGCGTTCGCAAGGCGCAACGCGGTGGGCAGGTCGAGCGCCGACACGCGTTGCGTGAGCTCGGGCGGCAGATGTTCGCAACGGATCGGCTCACCGTCGGACAGCGCGATCGCCATCTGCAGCACGTGACGCAGCTGACGGATGTTGCCGGGCCACGCGTAGGTCAGCAGCGCGTGTTCGGCTTCCGGCGTCAGATCGGGCGGATCGTCGGTTTCGTTGGCGAGCAGATGATGGATCAGCGGCAGTTTGTCGACGCGCTCGCGCAGCGCCGGCAGATTCAGCTCGACGCCCTTGAGCCGGTAGTACAGATCCTCGCGGAACTGGCCGGTCTGCACGAGTTCGAGCAGATTGCGGTGGCTCGCGCTGATCAGCTGGAAATTGACCTTGACGGTGGTCTCGGCGCCGAGCGGCGTGACCTCGTGTTCCTCGATCACGCGCAGCAGGCGCGCCTGCAACACCAGCGGCATGTCGCCGATCTCGTCGAGAAACAGCGTGCCGCCGTTGGCTTGCACGATCTTGCCGCGCCGGCCTTCGCGCTGCGCGCCGGTAAACGCGCCCGCGCGATAGCCGAACAGCTCGCTCTCGATCAGATTCTCCGGCAGCGACGCGCAGTTGACCGGCACGAAATGACCGTCGGCATGCGGGCTGATGCTATGCAGCGCCTGCGCGAAAACTTCCTTGCCGGTGCCGGTCTGGCCGCGCAGCACGATCGGAATCTTGCGCTGGATCACGCGCGCAGCCAACTGGATCTGCGAGGCCATGCGCGGGTCGCCGAATTCGAGGTGGGCGATTTCGTCGAGCTTCGGCGCTAGCGCGTGCTTGTCGTGCTTGTCCGATGCGCTGCCGCGCACGGCGGAGTCGGTGACGAGCACGCGCGTCACGCGCCCGGTGGCGTTTTGCGGCGTCTGCGCGACGAGGAAAAAGCGGTTCGTCGCGTTCGCGCTGTAGACGGTGACCGGATGGAACGAGCCGCGAATGCTGCGCGCGATCATGTCTTCGAGCGACGCGTTGAACGCTTCCTCGATGCGCCGGCCGCGCAGTTCGCTGAGCGAGCGGAAGCCGAGTTGGAACAGCGCGCTGCGATTCGCGGCGAGCACGGTGCTGTCGTCGCCGACCGCGAGCTTGCCGCCGTGCAGCGTGCCGACGAATTCCGGGCGGCTGTGGAAATGGATCATGTTGGCGTGCCGGTAGCGCGCATCGAGCAGACGGTTTTCGATCATCTGCCGCGACATGCCGACCAGCACCAGCGAGTGCTGCTGCAGTAGCTTCGAGCGGCTCGTGACGTCGAGCACGCCGGCGATTTCGCCGCCGTCGTCGAAGATCGGCGCGGCCGAGCACGTGAGCGACGTATAGCGCGGATAGAAATGCTCGTTCTGACAGACGGCGATGCAGTCGCGCTCCGCGAGACAGGTGCCCATGCCGTTGGTGCCGGCTTCGCGTTCACTCCACAGCGCGCCGACGCGAAAGCCGTCGCCGGCGACGGCCTCGGCGAACGGCACGGATGACACCTGATGCACGATCACGCCGCCCGAATCGACCAGCACGACCGCCAGTTCGGGGTCGGCCAGTTGCTGATAGAGCGTCGTCATTTCGAGCTTCGAACAGGCGATCAGATCGCCGAGCGCCTCACGGCGGGCGCTGAGTTCGTACTCGGTGAGCATCGGCGGCGGTACGAAACGCGCGGGGTCCAGCTGGAATTCGTTGATGCAGCGCGTCCACGATTGGGCGACGGATTCGCTTGTCGGCCGCGTGGTCAACTGGTGGTTGACGACGTTTAGAACTTCCCGGACGTGCGTATTGCTGTCAGCAAGCAACGACATGGGATCTGTCTCCGTTGCGTCATTTCGGCAAGCGTGACTGCTTCGCACGCCGCGAATGCCGCTTTATCAAGCCTGTCTGTCCTCGGTGCGGCGAAATCTCGGTTCGCTTGCGCGCTCGCGGCCGGCCCTGCTACCAGGCGAGTGTTTAAAACTGTACGCCCGATGCAAGATCGGTTCAACAGAAAGTCACACTGGGTTTACCTCACTGTGCCCGAAATTTGCTTTTCTCGATGCGTGGCCGCCTTAGCGACCGCGTTAACTGTGGTCTGCACGTTGCATGCCTGTCGCAGCTTCGGGACAGAGTGTGTCGCGCGCCGTTCAGTTCTACTGTTCTACTGTTCCGCTCTTCATCACAAGCTGTTCAATCTAGGGCCGCGCCGCGGCGGAGACCATCATGGATCGTATCGATACTGTTCGCCTTGCCGCATTTTCCAGCTTCGGCGCGAATCCCGGCCCGCATGCCGGCGGGTTGCCCGATCGGCTCGACATCGTATTCATCGAGAATTTCATCGGCCAGACGGTCATCGGTATCGATAGCGGCGAGCTGCATGTTGCGCAGCCGGTGCGCGTGAACCTGGCCATCGGCGTGCCCGCGATCCGCGCATGCACGACGGACCGGATCGAAGATACGGTCAACTACGCGGCCGTGCGCGAGGCGCTGCTCGCGTTATTCGCGTCGCACCGCGTTCGGCTGCTGGAGGCGCTCGCCGAGACGATCGCGCAACTGCTGATCGCCGACTTCGGCGCGCACTGGGTGCGTGTGTCGCTCGCGAAACCGGCCAAGTTTGCCGACCTGGCGGCTGTCGGCGTGCAGATCGAGCGGCGGCGCGGCGATGGATCGGCGGCGGGCGTGGGGCTCGCGCGTTACGCGTCGCTGGGCCAAGGGCTGGTGCCGAATTGAGGGGGGCGCCTAGCTGGGCGCGCCAGGCGCCCGGTGCGTTTCAGCCAGCGTTCATTTCGCCACGGTCGACGTTCTCTGCGGACTGAGTCCGCACGCCTGATACGCGCTGGTTTGCAGCGCGCGGAAGCGCTTCGTTTGCGACTTCGCGTGATCGACGCGGAATTCCGCGCCGCCTTCGCCGCCGAGCGTCGCGTACTTCGAAAAGGTCGACTGATCGACGAATTCGTCGTACGGCAACGACGCGGCCATCTTGTCGATCACACACGAGCACTTGTAGACGTTCGCGAAATCGTGGCCGTTGTCGTCCATGCAGCTGAGCACGTATTCGACGCGGCCCTCGGTCGGATAGTTGTAGGCGTCCGCCCACGCGAGCGGCGCGCTGAGCACCAGCGTGGTAAAGGCGAGAAGCGCGCGACATCTGTTGGTCATTGAATGCCTCTGCGAGAGCATTGAAGCAGCTTCGCGAACCGCTGCGCGACGTGCGTGCCTGGCGGCCGCGAGGCCCCGGGATGCGCGAGGAGGCGGGGCCGGCAATGACGCCGCGAATAGCCTCGCGCACGACACTGCCAACGGCGCCGCGTCTCCTGCGCCAGGCATGCGCCGTCAGTTCGGCGCGAACGGATGCGCGACGCTGCCCTTCTTCGCCACCACGTCAGCGGCGCTCGGGTCGCCGCTGACCGCGCGCTTGATCGCCTCGCGCGTCGCCTGATAATTGAACTCCTGGATCTTCTTGTCGTCCTCCGCCTGCCAGTGAATGAACACGCCGACGCAGAGGAACAGATCGTCGGCCTCTTCCTGGGGGATCGTGCCGTCCTCGACGCTGTCGGCCACCGCGAGCGCGACCGCGTGCTGCGCCGGGCCGAACATCTGGACGGCCTGCTTGGCGCCTTTGATCGTCACCTTGTTGAACAGGATCGTATTGGGCTTCGTGATGAGATTGGGCGCGACGACGGCGAGCAGCGACGTGAAGCCGTCCTTGTTGTTGGTGAGCGCGTGGCAGAACGCGGTTTCCGCAGCCGAACCTCGCGGTCCGATCAGCAAGTCGATGTGCGCGACCTCGTTGCCGTCGCCGACGAGCGACTCACCGATCATGACGCGGTTGATCTTGGCCATTCTGTTCCTCCAATGCGTAGGTATGGACCTGCTGACGAGGCGCCGCCCTCGATCATCCGGAAAGGCATCGCGAGAACGGTGCGGGAATGCACGGCGGTACTAACTAACAGGTTCCGTGCCAGTTGGGCTGCGGGGATGTCGGCGCACACGTTCAGGTCGTGCCCGGCCGTGCGACTCAGGGTTCGCCGCGCCCTTCGACACAGCGCGCGACGAACAGCGTGGCCACCGCGAGGTCAGCGCTGGTGCCGGGATTGATCGCCTGCGCCTTCAGTTTGGCGTCCCAGGCATCGAGCTGCGGATCGCTTGCCGAGGGGCGTATGGCCGGCGGTGTTTGGCGCCAGCGCGCGTGCTGCTCGCGTGCCATCAGCGTGACACTCTGCGCCAGCGCGAGCCCGTGCTTGCGCACAATGTGAGAGTCGGGCCAGCCGCTGAGGAACGCAAGAAACACGTTGAGCATCGCGCGTTCGGCTGGATTTCCGGGCGCGGTTGGGTGCGCCTGCGGCGCCGCGTCGTCGTACGCGGCGAGGCCGGTGTCGAACAGGTCCGCGAAACCGTTCGCGTATTGCCGCGCGATGCTGTCGCGCTCGCTGGCGAGCCGCATCGCTTCGCGCAGCCCCACCGTCGGCGGCGCGTGGACCGATTGCTCGGGCGCGTCGCCGAGACCGCCGGGATTGGCGAGCGCGATCGCGCGGTAGGCAAGCCGTGCGTCTTCGATGTCGAGGCGGCTCAGCACGTCGCCCGCGGCCGCGCGCCACGTTTGCGCCGACACCGGCCGGTCGCCGGTTGCGTCGAGGGCCGCGGCGAGCGGCGCGACGAGCAGCACGATGCCGAGATTCGTATTGCAGCCGACGGCCGCGCGGGTGCGCGTGACCGCGTCGAGAATGCGCTGTCCGACCCTGGCGCCGCGCGCGAACAGCGCGTCGAGCGACGCGTCCGCGCTAGCCAGGAACTGCGCCGCGTCCATGCCGTGCCCCGGACTTTGCGTGCTGACGTTGCCGGGTTTCGGCGTGGTGACGTCGAGCGCACAGGCTGCGAGGAAGGCCGCGCGCGCGTGCTCGAAGGGGATCGCGCGAGTGTCGGGCATCACGCGCGAGCGCGGCGCTGCGCAGACTGCTCGGGCGATCCGGCGCTAGCGGCTTGCCGGGCCTGCTCGTTCGCGCGCCGCTGCGCCGCGAGCTTGCGATCGAGCAGATCGTCGACGAGCGCCGCCGCGACATCGAGCGGCACGACCGACTGCAACCCGCGCCACGCGGCCACGCCGTTGACTTCGAGCACGAGCGGCAGCGCGGCGTCGTCGGGGTTGGGGATCAGGTCCACGCCCGCGTAGTCCAGCCCGAGCGCGGCGGTTGCGCGCACGGCGGTCTGCGCGAGCGGGACCGTCAGTTCGGCGGGCTCGCAGCGCGCGCCTTGCGCGACGTTGTGAATCCAGCCCTTGCCGCCGCTGCGCCGCATCGCCGCAACCGCCTTGCCGCCGATCACCAGCACGCGCCAGTCGAAACCGGGCCGGCCGCTCGCGACGAAGCGCTGCAGATAGGCAACCTGCCGATAGCGCGCGAGCGACGGCAACGGCGCGAGCAGCCCGCCGCGTGCGCCCAGCCGTTTGAGCCCGTGGCCTTGCGAGCCGAACAGCGGTTTGAGCACGACCTGGCGGCCGGCGGCCGCTTCGCGCATCAGTACGCGTTGCGCGAACGCGGCGGATTCGACGGCCCAGGTGGCCGGTGTCGGTACGCCGGCGCGATGCAGCAGGAAACTCGTCATCGACTTGTCGACGCTGCGTTCGATCGCGCGCGCGTCGTTGTAGACCGGTACGCCCGATTCGCGCAGCGCGTGCAGGATGCCGAGCCGCAGCGTCACCTGTTCGAAGGTGCCCCCGGCGATGCCGCGCACGAACACGGCGTCCGGCAACGCCCGGCCGAAGCCCGGCACCACGAGGCCGTGCGGCAGCCATGTGGTGTCGATGCGGCAATCCGCGAGATCGACACAACGCGCTTCTGCGCCACGCGCGCGGAACGCTTTTTTCAGCCGGCCGGTGTGCCAGCCGGTTTCGTCGGTCATGACCGCGATGCGCAGGCCTGGCGAGATCATCGGCGCGCGACGGACTCGCCGCCCCACTGTTTGTGCAGCAGGCCGGCATCGAGGCGGCCGCCATGATAGGTCGCGCCGCTTTCGAGGCTGCTAACCCACACCTCGGCCGGCGCGAACAGCGCGGGATCGATCTGGTAGAAGTCGAAGTTGACGGCCGTGAAGACGTCCGCGAACGGCCGGCCGTAGTCGCGCGAATTGGCGGCGGGCAGGCTGTCGGCGAGACGCTGCGCGATCTCGTCGTGCATGACGGTCAGATGCACGCGGCCGCCGTACAGAATCGCGTCGTTGGTGCGGCCCATCGCCTGAATGCCGTCGGGCGCGGGCGGCGGCAGCGGTGCCGAGCCCGTGCCCGCGACGATCTCGTCGAGCGGCACGCCGAGCACGTGCACTTTGTGCAGCGCAACTTCGACGACCCGAGCGATCACCTGTACCGTTCCCGCGACAGAGTGTGTCGGCGTGACGATCAGCGTCAGGTGGTCGGGCGCGAGGCCGCAGTCGTGCAGCACCTTGTCGATCACGACGGACGGCGGCAGGCGGTCCACTTCGAGCACCAGCGCGCCGCGTTCGTGGCGGTCGCGATAGCCGAGCTCGTCGAATAGCGGCTCCTTGACCGCGAGCGCGCGCGCGGGCCCCGAGCCGAGCGAAAAGAACTTCTTGCCGCCAGTCTGCTCCCTGGTTGCCGACAGGCTCCAGCCCGCGTACTGGCTGCCGAGACAGGCCAGAACCGGCGCTGACGTGCTGACTTCCAGCATCGTCGGCCACAGCGGCGCGGCGTCGACGTTCGCGCGCACCGCGACGCGGCCGAGACCACCCATGCAGATACGCGCGATCAGCACGCCGGCGTCGAGGCTGCCGCGTGCGTCGACGCCGGCATCCGCGATCACGGTGCCGTCGGCCGTCCGGGTCAGCGCGACGCCGAGGTGCGCCGCTTGATCGACGAGCCGCGCGACGAGGCGCTCGCTCAACGCGTTCACGCTCGGCAATGCGGCGGGCGGTGAGCCGTCAGTAATGGGCGTGGAGGCAGGCATGGTCGGGTTCATCGCAGGTTTCGATTCGTTGGACGACGTGTTCGTGCTGCGCGTCGAGCGCGGTGCGTACCGCGTCCACCGATGCCGCTCGCGCATGCAGCGTGCAGACCGGCTGCCCTACGTCGACGCGGGTGCCCGGCATCGGCACGTCGCGGCATTGCGGATCGCGCAGGCAGGTGTCGGAGAACGCCGCCGACACGCTGAACGGCCGATGCGCGAACAGCACCCGCTGGCCGGCGCGCCAGCGCGGCTCGCGAGCGAGCGCGAGGCTCGCGGCCGACGGCGCGCGAGCGTGGCGGCATGCGTCGAGGTGGCAGGCGAGCAGGCCGGCCGGCCATGCATCGGGCGACGCGGTTTCGTAGAGCGCCATCGTCGATGAAGGGCGCGCGTTGATTTCGAGCACGTCGAACGAGGCGCCGTCGGACAGGAAGTCGCAACTGTTGATGCCGACCAGACCGGTGCGTGCGCATAGCGCGTCGAGTGCTTGCTGCGCGTGCGCGATCAGCGCTGGCGGCAGCTCGATCGGCCCGATCGCGCCCGCGTGCACGAAGCGCAGATCGCCGATCGCGCAGGTGAGTTGCTCGGCGAAACCGATCAGATGCGCGCGGCCGTGCGCGCCGATGAAAAGCGCCGACAACGAGCGGCCTTGGCCGATGCGCTGAAAGTAGCTGTGCGTCGAATTTCTCGCGGCGTCTGGTCCCAATGCCGGTTTGATATGCGTGCCGCCGCAGCCGTCCGCGCGCTTGGACAGCCAGCCCTCGGCCGTCACCGGTGGCTCGAACGATACAGCCGGATGCGCAATGCGCAACGCGTCGAGCAGCGCGAAGAAACGCCGCGGCTCGCGCACGGCCGCGATCGCCTCGGCATCGTTGCCGAGAAAGCGCGGCAAGCCGGATTCGCGGCACAACTGCGGCATCCAGGGTTCGAGCCCGCTGCCGCTAATCCAGCCAAGCAAACCGGGCAGACGCGCGACGCGCGCAAGCGCATCGACTAGCCGCGCCCGATCGAGCGCGAGCGCGCCACCGCCGGCGCCAATGTCGAACCAAAGCTCGGCGGCCTCGCGCGTGTCGCGGTCGCCGAAGATATCGAGCGCGGCGACGTGCAGGCCGGCGCGCGCCGCGGACTGCGCGAGCCAACGCGCGGACAAGCCGGCGAGCGCGACGAACGGCGCATGCGTGAGCGGTCGGTGCGACTTCATCATGGCCGCTCTCAGCCGACACCGGCCGCGACCGCGCGGGCCTCGTCGTACGCTTGCGGGAAGCCGAGGTAGACCGGCTTGCCGCCCGTGCGCATGCGCATGAACAGCCGATGCTCGACCTGATACTTGACGTTGCCGATCGCCAGCGCGCCGATGCCGATCGCACCCGCGTTCGGCACGCCGTCGATCGGCTTGCCGTCGTTCATCACGTTCACACCGGCGATGCCCTCGGGCGGCACCGCGTTGACGTCGGCGGCGACGAGCAGGCGTTTCGCATGCGCGAGGTCGTCGCTGCCGACCACCTGCACGCCCGCGACCGCGGTGGCGAGCACGATTTCCGCGTCGGCGAGCGCGCCGCACAGTTCGTCCGGCGTCGTGGTGCCGATGCCGTTGGTAAAGATGCCGAAACGCTGGTTGAGTTCGGCCGACGCACCTAGCGCGCGATTGCGGTCGTGGTGACTCGCGATCGTCACGTCGGCGCCGCGCGACGCGGCGATCGCCGCCGCGATGCGCCCAACCGCGCCGGTTCCGCCGAGAATCAGCACGCGCTTGCCGCCCAGCTCGACGCCGTGCTGCTTGCCCAGGTGCCGCTCGACCAGCGCGACGAGCGCGGCAGCCGTCGTATATGAGCCACTCGGATCGGCGAACACCGAGACCTCGAACGGCGGGACCATTGCCTTGCGTGCCGTGTCGAGCATATCGGCGGCCTGCATCACATCGCGTCCGCCGATGAAGATGCCGGTGCGCGACACCCCTTTCGGGCCGCGCGAGAAGATCGCGTCCTGCGTCAGATTCGCAACCATGCCCGCTTCGACGTTGCAATACGGCACGATGACCTGATAGCCGGCGTCGGCGGCCATGTTGACGTCGAACGGACTCATCTGCGGCGTGGCCGTGAACATGTGCAGGACATAGGGCCTTTCAATGGTTTCTGACATGGCAGGGGCTCGTTTCAGTGGCAATCTCGGGGACGGCGCAAGGCAACGCCATGTCGCGCGTGGCCGCGCATCATGCGGCGTCGATGCGCGGCGCGCGTGGCTGGGCGCCGCTGATCGACGCGCCGCTATTGCGGCCCGCGACGACGCTGCATTCGATATGCGGCATCGCGCTCGCCACCGCGCGCGCGGTCGCGAGCGCGCGCTCGGCTTCACGCGCGCTCGCGAGCACCGCGAAGCCCGTCGGGCCCCACGAGGTCTGGCCGATGCCGGCGGTGCGTTCGGCGGCGACCGCGCGCAGCACGCGCTCGACGTCGGGACTGGCGAACACGCCGCCTTGCGCGCTCGCGAAGTATTCGCCGATAGTCTGCTGCAGCTCGGTGAGGCCATGCGCGAACGGCGCGAAGTTGTGCTCGGCGGCGCCGGGCAGGATCTGCATAAGCACCAGATGGCACAGATGGGCGGCGAGCCGCTGCGGGAACGGCGCGAGCGACGCGAGCGCGCTGCGTTCCTCGGCACCGTGCAAGCCCTCGCGGCTGTTGTCGCTGACGAGCAGCAGCCGCCACGGTTGCGGAAACGGCTGACGCGACAGCAGCGGCGGTACGCTCTGACGAAGATCGCCGGGCGGGCCGCCATCGAGCAGCAGGCCGCCGCACTCGAAACCGAGAATGCCGATACCGGAGCGCGCGCCGCGCCCGAGAAGGCTGGCGAGTTCGGCGCTGCTCGCCGGCTGGCCGACGAGGCGCGTGAACGCGGTGCCGACGGCCAGCGCCAGTTGCGTGCCGGAGCCGAGGCCGGTGTGCGCGCGCGGCGCCTCCAGCACCTCGATCGCGAGCGTCGCCGGGCCATAGGCAGCCTGCAGTCGCGCGAGGCTCACCGCGATGCGCTCGCGCTCGGCCGCGCTCACCGCACCGCCGATCTGCTCGCGTTCGGCGAGCCGCGCTTCGATCCGTGTGCCGTGCGTATCGATGACGAGCCCCAGGCTGCCGAACGCACGTCCGAGCGACGCGTTCGGATCGAGGAAGCCCAGATGCAGCCGCGCGGGCGCATCGATCGTGATAGGGGCGCGTGGCGGCAGGCGGCGGAGCTGAAGCGGCATCTCGAGTGTCCTCAGGTGTCCTTGTGCGCGAGACTGGGTTGGACCGCGGGGGCCTTGCGGGGTCCGGCGGCAGTGTGCCCGGCGACATCAAGCGAAAGCCGTACCAGCCGCGCGCAACGGTTGCCGCAGCGGGTTGGGCCCGCTGCAATCTTCAGCATGACCCGCCGCGCGCGGCGCGGTTTCGCTGCGGCATGGACGCTGTGTGACGCCGAAGGCGCGCTGTGTCACGCGCTGTTTCATCCGGCGATACGCGCCCGCGTCAACTGCCTTGCGCGGGTTTCGGCGCGTCGTACTTGATATAGCGGAAGCGCTGATCGTCGGACGGTGTGCCTTCGAGCGGGCTGTCCTCGAGGCCGGGCTGCCAGTGGACCACCGATTCGATCTTCGTCGCGAGCGCGAAGTCCTTGTCGGTGATGCCCTTCGCGCTGTGCGTCTTCAGCTTGACGATCACGAAGGCGTACGAGACCGTCAGATCCGGATGGTGCCACGCTGCTTCCGCGAGGTGGCCCACGGTGTTGACCACCATCAGCGTTCCCTTCCAGCCCTCGGTGCGGTATTTGCGCCGCAGCCAGCCCTCTTCCAGATACCAGTGTTGCAGCGGACCGGCGAGGCGCTGCTGGATCTCTTCGTCGGTATAGACGTGCTCGGTGTTTGCCATGGCTGTTGCTCCTCGAATGCGCGAATCGTTCGCCGAACGAAGCATCGGTGCAAGGGACAGGCCAGCGCCGCGGCGTGTGATTCGCAAAGGACACGATTCGTATCACGCAAGTGACACAGTATGTGCCGCATCGCGTGACGCATCGCCTCCAGCTTACCGCCGCGCGAGCATCCGTGCGACGCCCGGGCGCCGCCCGTGCCCGAGCGTGCCGGGTCGCCGGGTCCGCGCGGCACGAGCGGCACGAGCGGCAAAGGTTGCCGCTATTCCGGCATGGAATATGCATTGGCCGTTCATGCGTCGCGAAGCCTGACATCGAATCGGGATAGGGCGTTAATCGTTACCTGCACTCGAGAAGGCGCGCCGATGCGATGAGGTAGCGTGGGTCATTCGTGAGTTGAACGCAGGACAATTCTGGAGGAGACATGAACTTACGCACTGTGGTTCTTGGGCTCGCGATCCTCGCATCCGCAGCCTTTAGCTCTCTGGCTGCGCAGGCCGATTCGCAGCTCGACGGACTGATGAAAAACCCATCCAACTGGGCGACCCAGGCGGGCGATTATGCGAATCACCGCTACAGCCCGCTCAAGCAGATCAACGAGAACAACGTCGGCAAAATGCAGGTCGCATGGACTATGTCGACCGGCGTGCTACGCGGCCATGAAGGCGCGCCGCTGGTGATCGGCGACACGATGTATATCCACTCCCCGTTTCCTAACAAGGTGATTGCGGTCAACCTGAAGGATCAGACGTTCCTCTGGCAGTATCAGCCGAAACAGGACGAGCAGGTCGTCTCCGTGATGTGCTGCGACACCGTCAATCGCGGTCTCGCATACGGCGATGGCAAGATCTTCCTGCAGCAGGCCGACACCAAGCTCGTCGCGCTGAACGCGAAGACGGGCGAGGTGGTGTGGACCGCGCAGAACGGCAATCCGAAAGCCGGTGAAACCAACACCAACGCGCCGCACGTATTCGGCGACAAGGTGCTGACCGGCATCTCGGGCGGCGAGTTCGGCGTGCGCGGTCGTCTGATCGCGTACGACATCAAGACCGGCAAACCGGTCTGGACCGCGTACAGCACGGGCCCCGACAACGACATGCTGCTCGACCCGCAAAAGACGATGACGTACGCCAATGGCCAGATGGTGCCGGTGGGCGCGGATTCGTCGCTGAAGTCGTGGAAGGGCGATCAGTGGAAGCTCGGCGGCGGCACCACGTGGGGCTGGTATGCGTGGGATCCGAAACTCAATCTTGTGTACTACGGTACTGGCAATCCGGGCACATGGAACCCGACGCAACGTCCGGGCGACAACAAATGGTCGATGTCGATCTTCGCGCGCGACCTGAATACCGGCACGGCCAAATGGGTCTACCAGATGACGCCGCACGACGAATGGGACTATGACGGCGTCAACGAAATGATCCTGTCCGATCTGACGATCAACGGCAAGCAGGTGCCCGCGATCGTGCACTTCGACCGGAACGGTTTCGGCTATACGCTCAATCGCCAAACCGGACAGCTGCTGGTCGCGCAGAAGTACGACCCGGCGGTGAACTGGGCCGACCGTGTCGATCTGCAAAGCGGCCTGCCGATTCGCAACGCGGCGTACTCGACGCAGGCGGCCGGCTCCGATCACAACGTGAAGGGCATCTGCCCGGCGGCACTCGGTTCGAAGGACCAGCAACCGGCGGCGTACGATCCGAACTCGCATCTGTTCCTCGTGCCGACCAACCACGTCTGCATGGACTATGAGCCGTTCGATGTCGATTACGTGTCCGGACAGCCGTATGTCGGCGCCACGCTGTCGATGTATCCGGGCCCCAACGAGGGCAACGCGATGGGCAACTTCATCGCGTGGGATGCGAGCAAGGGCAAGATCGTCTACTCGAAGCCGGAGAAGTTCTCGGTGTGGTCGGGGGTGCTGGCGACCGCGGGCGGCATCGCGTTCTACGGCACGCTGGAAGGCTACCTGAAGGCGGTGCGCATCAAGGACGGCAAGGAACTGTGGCGCTTCAAGACGCCATCCGGAATCATCGGCAACGTCTTCACGTATGAGTATCAGGGCAAGCAGTACGTCGGCGTCTACTCGGGCATCGGCGGCTGGGCCGGCATCGGCATGGCGGCCGGCCTCGAAAAGCCGACCGAAGGTCTGGGCGCGGTCGGCGGCTATAAAGAGCTCGCGAAGTACACCGCGCTCGGCGGCACGCTGTTCGTGTTCGCGATTCCTGGTGAAAAGAGCTGAACCAACGGCTCAATCGAACGGCTGAACGAGCGGGGCGGCCCGAGCAGGCACGGCCGCCCCATCAGCCTCGCGAGGCCAGTGAATCACCCCAATCGTGCCCGTCTGGTGGATGCGTCGATGAAGCGCATCGGGGCGCGGCTTATTTCAGATGGAGACATGTGCATGAAAGGCCGATCTATCCTGTTGCTCACCGTGTTGCCCGCGGCGCTCGTCGTGCTGCCCGTCGCATACGCGCAGAACAATCCGTCGATTGCGCAGGTCGCGTACAAGGTGGTCGACGGCAGCAAGGTCGACACTAATACGCTGCAGGGCTGGAAGACGTGGCGCGCGCTCGCTTGCGAACGCTGCCACGGCGCGCAGCAGCAGGGCATGGTCGGACCGTCGCTGATCGACGCGTTCAAGACGCTGGACAAGACCGAGTTTCATCGCACGGTGTTCGGCGGCCGGGTGGAGAAGGGCATGCCCGATTTCAGCACCAGCCAGATGATGCAGAAGAACTGGGAAAACCTCTACGCGTATCTGAAAGGACGCTCCGATGGACAGATCAAGCCGGGCGATCTGCAGGCCATCGACGCTAAATAAACGCCGCGCCGTCATTCTTCCGGAGGCTTACGATGCGTGATAAGAGAAGCATGTCCGTGCATGTCGGCATCATCGCCGCCGCGCTATGCGGGGCGGCGCTCGCGAGTGCCGCGGTCCGGGCGGACGGCCCCGAACTGCCGAACAACGACGGCGCTGACGGCGTGCTGAGGGTGTGCGCGGACCCGAACAACATGCCGTTGTCCAACGACAAGGGCGAGGGCTACGAGAACCGCATCGCGGCCCAGATGGCCAGCGACTTCGGCTACAAGCTCGAATACACGTACTTTCCGCAGCGCATGGGCTTCGTGCGCCACACGTTGCGCGAGAAGGATGACGGCAGCGGCCGCTATCGCTGCGACCTGATCATCGGCGTGCCGAAGGGCTATGACATGACGTCGACGACGCAGCCCTATCTGCGCTCGACCTACGCGATGGTGTTGCCGAACCGTCCCGAGTTCGCGAGCATCAAGACCCCCGACGACCTGCTCAAGCTGCCGCCCGATCAACTCCACAAGCTGCGCTTCGGCATCTTTTCGCAAACCCCCGCGGTGGACTGGCTGCTCGGCCACAACCTGATCGACCAGGCGGTGTCGTACCAGGTGCAAAGCGGCGATCCGGCCATGTACCCGGGGCAGATGATCGAACACGACCTGAAAGCCGGCAACGTCGACGTGGTGTTCCTGTGGGGGCCGATCGCCGGCTACTTCGCGAAGCGCGCCGGCGACTCGGTCAGGCTCGTGCCGTTCCCGGCGGGGCCCGGCATCCGCTTCGACTACACGATTTCGATGGGTGTGCGCTACGGCGAGAAGGCATGGAAGGACAAGGTGGATCAATGGATCGGCGCGAATCACGACAAGATCGACAGCATCCTCGCGACCTACCAGGTGCCGATGCTCAAACCGGTCGACGCGCCGGCGGCGAAGCCCGGCGACGCATCGCAATGACGCGCGCGCGCGGCGCATGGCTGCGCGCGGCACGCGCCGCGCTGATGGGGACGCTGTGCGTACTGTGCCTCGCGCCGGCCGCCGCGCGCGCGGCGAGCCCGGCGTCGGCGCCGGGCAGCGACGAGATCACGCCGGCCGAGCGGCTGATTTTTCTAACCGATCATCTGCACGGCGTCGCCGCGCAGACCGAGCTCGACTACGCGCTGATCGATTCCGGGCAGCCGTCGCGCAGCGCCGACGTCGTCAAGGTGCTGGTGCTGAGCGAGGACAACGCGAAAGGCGATGCGCAGGTCTCCGACCATAGCGGCAGCGTGAACCTGCCGATCGGCGGCCTGCAGTGCAATCCGGCGATCATCTATTTTCTCGAACACGACATCGCGGAGATGCAGGGTCTCACCGGCGGCCAGCGCCGCTATTTCCAGCAGCGTCTGCGTCTCGCGCTCGCCGCGGGGCCGCAGATCGACAGCGTGCCGAGCGAGATTGGCGGCAAGCCGGTCAGCGCGCGGCGCATCGTCGTGCAGCCGTATCTGAACGATCCGAACGCGGAGCGTTTCGCGCAATACACGGGCAAGCGCTACACGTTCCTGCTCGCCGACGGCGTGCCGGGTCAGGTCGTGCAGATTCGCACCGACGTGCCGGGACCCAATAATGACTTCGCGCACCCGGCGCATACGGAGTCGTTGAGCTTTCAATCCGCACTGAACAAGTTGCCGTCGCCGGGCAAGGCGCCGGCGAAACCGTCATCGAATGCGCCGCGAGCGAGTCGCTGAATCAAATGCAGAACGCGAGTTTCGCGACGAACCGGGTCAAGCTGAATTTCATTCGCACGCTGACCCTGCGGCAGTTGCAGATCTTCGTCGTCGCGAGCCGCTATACGAGTTTCGCGCGCGCGGCCGAGGAGCTGCATCTGACGCAGCCGGCAGTGTCGATGCAGATTCATCAGCTCGAAGATGCGGTCGGCCTGCGTCTGTTCGAGCGCGTCGCGCGCAAGCTGACGCTGACCGAAGCGGGCGAGGTGCTGACCCATCACGCGAGCCGCATTCTCGGCGAAATCAAGGATACCGAAGACGCGATGATGTCGCTGAAGCAAGCCGACAGCGGCTCGATCAACGTGGGCATCGTCAGTTCGGCGACCTACTTCGCGCCGAAACTGCTGGCGATGTACTCGCATCTCTACCCGAAAGTCGACGTGCACTTCTCGGTCGGCAATCGCGACGCGTTGCTGCGTTGGTTGCAGGACAACGCGATCGATCTCGCGATCATGGGCCGCCCGCCCCCCGAACTCGATACGACGGCCGAGCCGCTCGCGAATCATCCTCAGGTGGTGATCGCGCCGTTGAATCATCCGTTGTGCGGCGCGCGCCGCTTCGATCTGCAGGAATTGCGCCACGACACCTTCCTGCTGCGCGAGCCGGGCTCGGGTACGCGCATCGCGGCCGAGGTGATGTTCCGGCAGCATCTGTTCACGCCCGCGAAAACCGTCACGCTCGGCAGCAACGAAACGATCAAGCAGGCGGTGATGGCGGGCATGGGCGTGAGCCTGATCTCCCTGCATACGTTGCAGTTGGAATTGCGCACCGGCGAGATCGCGCTGCTCGACGTGAACGGCACGCCGATCGAACGCACGTGGCAGATCGTGCATCTGCGCTCGAAGCAGCTTTCGCCGACCAGCATGATGTTCCGGCAGTTTCTGCTCGACCATGCGGCGGTGCATCTGGAGCAGGAATACGCGGCGTTTGCGGGGGTGTTTGCGAAACCGCCGGTCGGTGCGAAGCAGTAGCGTTATACCCGCGCAACCGTCGATGGCACAGTCTGTACCCGGCTGTCGTGACAGGCTGCCAACTTTTCGGATTCGATTTAACTCCTGCGTCCCGCTGGCGTGACCGGCATAAACCGTGCTTGAACGGAAGGCTGGCGAGTCTCGAAGCGCGCCGACGTTGGCGCGTCGCGCAATCAAACGCCCGCCACCACGGAAGGGGATCGCAGCGATGGTTTCTGGCGAACAGCTTCAGGACTGGCGTTCTCACGCCCAGCTGATCGAAGACGAAGTCGCGAGAGTCGTCGTCGGCCAGCGGCAAACGCTGAGGCTCATCAACATCGCGCTGTTCGCCCGCGGCCACGTGTTGCTCGAAGGCGGCGTCGGCGTCGGCAAGACGACCGTGTTGCGGGCGTTCGCGCGCGTGGTCGGCGGCGACTTCGAGCGCGTCGAAGGCACGATCGATCTGATGCCGGGCGACCTCGTTTACCACACCTATGTCGATGCCGACGGCAAGCCACGCATCGAGCCGGGCCCGCTGCTGCGCCACGGCGAGCAGCTGACCACGTTCTTCTTCAACGAGATCAATCGCGCGCGACCGCAGGTTCAATCGCTGCTGCTGCGCGCGATGGCCGAGCGTTCCGTGTGGGCGTTCGGCCGCGAACACCGCTTTCCGCACATGACCGTGTACGCCGACCGCAACAAGGTCGAGAAGGAAGAGACCTTCGAGCTCGCGTCGGCGGCGCGCGACCGCTTCCTGTTCGAGCTGAACATGCCGACGCCGGCCGATGTGGACGCGCGGCGCAGCCTCGTCTTCGACACGATGTTCCATGACGTCGACGACCTGCTCGCGCGACTGACGCCGTCGATCGTGCCGTGGGAGCAACTGAACCGGATCGGCGCGGCGATCCAGCAAGGCGTGCAGGCGAGCGAGACGATCGAGCGCTACGTGCTCGATATCTGGCAGGCGACGGAGACGCCGCTGCGTTTCGGCATCGCGCTCGACGGCGTCGACATGCAGCAGTTGATTCTCGCGGGCGCGAGCCCGCGCGGCATGAGCGCGCTGCTGCGGGCCGCGCGCGTGGTCGCGTGGCTCGCGGGCCGCACGCATCTGATTCCGGAGGACATCCACGAAGTACTGCTGCCGGCGCTCGGTCATCGCGTGTTCTTCACGCCGATCTACGAGTTGCGCCGCCAGGCGCTGGCCGAAGCGCTGATCGCGCGGATCGTCGCGAACGTCGCGGTGCCTCGCTGAGCGGCGCCGGCGCGCACACCACGATGAACGGCACCGCGGAATTCCACTACCGTCTGCCGATGCGCGCGGCCGGCGCGCGGCCCGGGTCGCATCCGGGCTCGAGCTTCGGCTCGGGTCAGCAGTTCGCGATGCACGGCCGGCTGTTCGACTATCCGGACCCGCGCCGTCTCGATCTGCGCGCGAGCTTGCGTGCGGCCCGCGACGAGTGGCTCGTGCGCGTGCATTTGCAGCGCGTCGCGGTGCCGGTATTCGCGATCGTCGACGTGTCGGCCTCGATGCGGTTCGGCAGTCGTCAAACCAAGCTGCAGGTCGCCGCCGATTTCGTCGAGGCGCTCGGCCATAGCGCGTTTCGGGTCGGCGACCGGCTCGGCATGCTGGCCTTCGATAGCGGCGAGCGCGACGATCTGTTCATGCCGGCGCGCACGGGTCGAGGCACCGGCGCGCTGCTCGCGAGCATGCTGCGCGAATGCGCGACTGAGGCGGCGGCGCGCGCGGCGGATCGTCAGACGGATGGTCAGGCCGCGCGTGTGGCCGTCGAAGCATTGCGGCGGTGTGCGATCCGTATCGCTGGACGCCAGGCGCTCGTGTTCATCGTGTCCGATTTCCACTGGCCGCTCGCGCGGCTATCTCCGGTACTCGACATGCTGGTGCATGCGTGCGTGGTGCCGATGGTCGTGTGGGACGCGGCCGAGATCACGCCGCCGCACCACGCGTCGCTGCTGGCCGTCAACGATGCGGAGTCCGGCGAGGAGCGGCGCGTGTGGCTCTCCCGAGGCGTGCGCGAACGCTGGCGCGAAGGCGTCGCGCGCCGTCGCGACGAACTCGCCGCCGGGTTCGGCGCGCGCGGCATCCGGCCGTTCTATGTCGAAGGCGGGTTCGATCCGGAAGCGATGTCGCGCTACTTTCTGGAGTTGACGGCATGAGCGCGCCGGGCGTGCGCGGTGGTGTTGCGCGCCGGGCGGCAATGCGCGTGCTGATCGCGTCGCTATGCGGCGCCGCGTGCGCGACGGCCAGCGCCGCCGTGGTGACTGCGCGGGTTCAGGAGCCGCGCGCGTTCGGCTATGTGCTCGGCGACGTGCTGACGCAGCGCGTGCTGCTGGAGGCCAACGGTCAGGACGTGGGCGCGGTCACGCCGCCTTCGGTCGGGCGCACCGGCGTGTGGCTCGAACGCCGGCCCGTGACGCTCGAAACCGATGCCAACGGCCGCAAGTGGATGGTGATCGCCTATCAGGTCGTCAACGCGCCGCAGACGCTCATGCAGATCACGTTGCCAGCGTTGATGTTGACGTCGGCGGCGGGCACGCAATTGCGGGTCGCCGAATGGCCGGCGAGCATCGGACCGTTGACGCCGCAAACGGCGTTCGCCGCGGGGGACTTGCAGCCGCTGCGGCCCGATCGTCAGGCGCCGATGCTGGGTACGGCCGGCTGGCGTCGGCAGATCACGTGGGCGCTCGGCCTGCTGATCGCGACGCTGCTCGCGTGGGCGGGCTGGTGGTGGGCGCGCAACCTGCGCGAGTCGGCGCGGCTGCCGTTCGCGCGGGCATGGCGGCAGATGCAACGGCTGCCTGAGGCGTCAGCCGCTGCATCGAGCGAAGCGTGGGTCTGCCTGCATCGTGCGCTGAACGAAACCGCCGGCCAAGTCGTGCATCTGGCCTCGCTATCCGCGTTGCTCGCTCGCGCGCCGTATCTGCAACCGCTGCGCGCGCAGCTCGAAGGTTTCTATCAGGCGTCGTCCGAGCGTTTTTTCACGCCCGCGCCGAATGCCGTCGACAATCCCGCCGGGTTGTCGTTGCACGCGCTGTGCCGTGCGTTGTATCGGGCGGAGAGGCGCCATCAGCGATGACCATGAGTCTCGACTTCGCCTATCCGTGGATGCTGGTGCTGCTGCCGCTCGCCGCGCTGCCGCTGCTGCGGCGACGCAGCGACACGCTGGTGTTTTCGAGCGTCGCATGGCTGCCCGCCGACGAGCTCGGGTGCGTGGCCGGTTGGCTCGCGCGCGGCGGCGCGGCGCTGGCGATCGCGGCGATCGTCGTCGGGCTGGCGGGGCCGGGGCGCTCGCAGTTGCAGGTACTGCGCACGGGCAGCGGCGCGCAGATCCTGATCCTGATGGACCGCAGCGCGAGCATGGACGAGCCGATGGGCAGCAAGGGCGTCGAGTCGCCGCGCGGCGACTCCAAGAACCGTGTGGCGCGCGCCGCGTTGACGCGCTTCGTCGAGCAGCGGCCGAATGACCGGCTCGCGTTCATGATGTTCGGCACCAACCCCGTGCTGGCGATGCCGTTCACGTACAACCATCGCGTGATCGAGGCCGCGGTCGCGGCCACGGCGATTGGCCGCGGCATGCCGGATACCGAGCTCGATCGCGGCATGCTCGCGGCGATCGCGCAATTCGACGGGCGCCTGTCGTCGGGGCGCCGCGCGATCGTGCTCGTGTCCGATGGCGGCGCGCTGCTCGACGAACCGATGCGACGGCGCATCGAGTCGGGACTGCGGCGCGACCAGATCGCGCTGTACTTCATCTACCTGCGCAGCAGCGTCTTCAGTCCCAATCTGAACGCGGCGCTGCCGGTCAGCGGAACCTCGGCCGAAGCGCAACTGCATCGCTTCTTTCTTACCCTGAGGACGCCCTACCGGCTGTTTCAGGCCGAAGACCCGAAGGCGATGATGGCGGCGATCGCGGAGATCAACAGGCAGCAGAACGCGACGACGACGTTCGTCGAACATCTGCCTCGCCACGCGCTGAGTCCGTACTGTTTCGCGCTCGCGCTGTTCTGTACGGCGCTGCTGGTGCTGCTGCACCAGTTGCAGGTCAGGAGCTGGACATGAGGCGCACGTTGATCCACACGCTGTTCGGCACCGTGGCGATCTGCTGCGCCGCGTGGGCCGCGTATGGCTTCGTTCGTTTGCAGCACGCGGAGCAGGTCGATCAGGCCATTCGTGCGACGAACGCCGCTGCGCGCGACCGGCGTGCCGGCGACGACGCGCGCGAGGTTCAATTGGCCCGCGCGATAGCGCTGTCGAAGGCGGGCGCCTATGACGCGGCGGCGCGGCTTTATAACGGTCTGATCCCCGAGGGCAGCCCGCCTGACGAAGTCGGCCGCGCGGCGCTGTTCGATCTCGGCAACCTGTACCTGCGCGAAGGCAGCGGCGACACCGCGCAGGCCGTCAGATCGCTCGCGATGATCGGCGAGGCGAAGGCGCGCTATCGGCTCGCGCTGCGCGCGGCGCCTGACGATTGGGACGCGCGCTATAACCTCGAGCGTGCGCTGTGGCTTGCGCCGGAAACGCCGTCCGCGCTCGCCGGTCCCGATGTCAAAGAGCAGCACAACGTCACCCTGCGCGATCCGCAGAGCCAGGACTTGCCATGAGCGGCGTCTCGCGCGAGCGCGGCTTCGCGAGCTTGCGTCACGCGTTGACGCCGCTCGCGCTCGCCGCGTTGATCGCGGCGGTCGCGATGCCGGACGTCACGTTGCCGCGCAACACGTTCAACTACATCGTGACGTTCGATATTACGCAAAGCATGGACGTCGAGGACGTGGTGCTCGACGGCGCCCCGGTCAGCCGGCTCAAGTTCGCACAGGCCGCGATGCGCGACGCGCTCGGGCGCTTGCCGTGCGGCTCGAAGGTGGGCTGGAGCGTCTTCACCGGGCAGCGGGTGTTGCTGCTGATGTCGCCGGTCGAAGTCTGCGGCAACTACGATGCGTTGCTGGTGTCGCTCGACGGCATCGACGGGCGCATGCGCTGGACCAACTGGAGCCGCATCGCCGAGGGCGGCGTCTATTCGGCCGTGCGCGTCGCGCAGCAGGTGGGCGGCGGCGCGGCCATCGCGTTCGTCACCGATGGGCAGGAGGCGCCGCCGGTGTCGGCGTCGCGTCCGCTGATGGAGGGCATCAACGCCGCACGGATCAGGGGCTGGCTGATCGGCGTTGGCGGCGACCAGCCCGCGGCGATCCCGAAGACCGACGCCGACGGCAACCGGATCGGCTACTGGCAGGCCGACGACGTGATCCAGGCCCCGCCCGCGCCAGGCTCCAGTGGGCAGGCGCATACGCACGAGGAATTGTCGGAATTGCAAGGCGAGTACCTGGCGGCGGTGGCCGGGCAGACCGGCCTCGATTATCGGCGCCTGCTGAACGTGACTACATTCGGCGATGCGTTGCTCGATGCACACTTCGCCCGCCGCGAACCGGTGCCGACCGATCTGCGCTGGTGTCCCGCGCTGCTCGCGTTGTTGCTGCTCGTCGCGCGCTTCATGCCCGATGCCGTTCTCGCCTGGCAGCGCGTCTGGCGACAGCGCATTCGAACGATCGTTTCGCTCGTTGCGCCGGCATTCAATGGCCGGCCGACACGGGTCGATTGAATACCGCGAGCGCGCGACCGTTGATGTTGCAACGGTTGAACGTGCAGGCATCCAGCCGAATCGCATAGTTGCTTCCGGAACCTCGCAAGAGTTGCCGGGATCGTTCGACTCGCGAGGCTTGCTCAAGTCGCTTTTGCCGGTCTTCGATGCCTGAAAGCGCTTCCGTGCATCACCTCACACATTGACCTATCGGTCCGCAAATGACTGACTACAATGTCTGAATGCAAGCGGCGCTGTAACACGCGCGGTTCGACCCGAGCGCTGAGTCATGTGACGTTTCAATTCCTTCACGGAGGCATGGATGGCGTGCCAAAACGAGAGGGTGGTCGGAGCGATATGCATCGTGATGAGCGGCTACGCGTTTGCGGGCGGCCCCACTGGCGATGCGCCCGAACGGATGATGGTTGCCAACATCGTCGCGTCCCCCGTCGAAGTCGTGCCGCCGATTCCCGAGCCTCGGCACTACTTCGAGCAGCGGCGCTATGCGATGGAGTATCAGGGGGATCAGGGCAAGCCGTTCTATCCGCAAATGCAGAACTTCTATAGCGTGGACGTGACGCGCGATGTCCAGCTCGCTACCGCGAAGGCGCTGGCGTCGTCCGGACCGGAGTTCGCGCCGGTGTCCGAACCAGGCGCGCGGGCTGCCACGCAGGATGCCACGAATCCTTTGCATCTGGGGCCATCGACCGGGCCGCAAGTGTCCATCGTTCAGATGAACGGTTCCGTGTTGTCGATCGGTGCGTCACCGCAACGACGTTTGTCGTTGACGATCAACGACTGGGTGTTTTCCGGCACCGCGCGCGTGGCGATTCTGCATTCGCACGATACGGGCGCGACGCTCATCGTCAAACATCGCTTCTGACTGATATGGAGCAGGCGTGCCTCGCGCGCCGGCCGAGGACGTCACGTCGACGAAAAACGCTCGCGATACACCTGCGGCGCCACGCGCAGCTGACGCACGAAGCTGCAGCGCATCGTTTCCTCGCTGCCGAATCCGCATCGCGCCGCGATCCGTTTGATCGACCAGGATGTTTCGCTCAGCAAGCGCTGCGCCGTTTCGACGCGCAGTTGCTCGACCGCGCGGGCGGGCGTGCGGCCCGTTTGCGCCTTGTAGTGGCGCATGAAGCTGCGCTCACTCATATGAAGCCGTCGCGCGAGCGCGGGGACCGACAGATCGGATGCGAGATGCGACGTCATCCATGCATGCAATTCGCCGAAACGGTCGTCGGCATGTTGCAGCGACAGCGTCGCGCTGAATTGCGACTGACCGCCCGGCCGCTTCAGAAACACGACGAGTTCGCGCGCGACGTCGAGCGCCAACGCGCGTCCGTGATCTTCTTCGAGCATGGCCAGCGCGAGGTCGATACCGGCAGTGACGCCAGCTGACGTCCAGATCGCGCCGTCGCGAATGAAGATCGGATCGGCTTCGACATGCAGTTGCGGATACGCCTGCGCGAGTTCGTCGCAACGCCCCCAATGCGTGGCGACGCGCCGGCCGTCCAGCAGCCCCGCCTCCGCGAGCACGAACGCGCCCGAGCAGACCGAGGCGACGCGTCTGCAATGCGGCGCGTGGCGCTGAGTCCAGCGGATCAGACGCTGATCGGCCGATGCGTCGCGAATCCCCCAGCCGCCCGGAACGATCAGCGTATCGACCGGCGCCTTCACCGAGCGTAGCGAACCGGCAATTACCGCGAGTCCTGACGACGACGTGACGGGGCCGGCTTCGGCTGCCACGACGCGTGGCGCGTAAAGTTTGTCGAGCCCGCGCTGCGCGACGAGTTCATTGGCGGAAGCAAATACCTGAAGCGGACCGCTGACGTCCAGCAGTTGCATGTTGGGGAACGCGAGCAGCACGATGGAGCGGGGAGCGCTGGACATGTCGGGTGTAGATGAGGGCCGTGATAGCGTGTGGCAGAAACCAAGGGGTAAATGGCAGTCTTGCCACAGCCTACCCGCATAGAATCGATCCGTCCACCTGCAAGAAGTGGCAGACGACAGGTTTCGATTTCTCCTTCGATAAGGCATCCCTATGAACCTGCAAATCGGTTTTCTGGTGTTTCCGAAAGTACAGCAACTCGATCTGACTGGCCCGCATGACGTGCTCGCATCGTTGCCGGGCGCCACGATGCATCTGGTCTGGAAGACGCGGGAGCCCGTGGTGTCGAGCAACGGGCTCGTGCTGACACCGAGCACGACCTACGAAAGCTGCCCGCCGCTCGACGTGATCTGTGTGCCGGGCGGAAGCGGCGTGACGGACCTGATGCAAGACGCGCAAACGATCGACTTCGTTCGCCGCCAGGCCGCCAGCGCGCGCTACGTGACGTCGGTCTGCACCGGCGCATTGCTGCTTGGCGCGGCCGGTTTGCTGCGCGGGCGACGCGCGACGACTCACTGGGCGTTCCACTCGTTGCTGGAACCGCTCGGCGCGATACCGACGCATGCGCGTGTGGTCCGCGACGGCAATCTGATTACGGGCGGCGGCGTGACGGCGGGCATCGATTTCGGCTTGACCGTGGCTGCCGAACTGGCGGGCGTCGAAGAGGCGCAGGCGATTCAGCTCGAACTCGAATATGCGCCGGCGCCGCCGTTCGACGCGGGCGATCCGGCGTTGGCGCCGCAAGCGGTGGTGGAACTGGTCCGGCGACGGTCGGCTGAAGGCTTGGCCGCGCGGCGCCGGGTCGTGATGGAGATCGTGCAGACGCAGGCTCGGTGATCGCGAGCCTTGCATGCGGGTGCGGGCATTCCATTAAACTGTGTGGCTCTACCCGTTTGCGCCAGCCGGATTGATGCGATGAAGCACTGCGAATTTGCCCGGGAGCCCTCCCGATGCGCGTAGGCAAGCCCGTCAAGGCCCTGCCGCAGCCGTCATGCGACTACTGCGGCAACCGCGCATTGCTCGCGCGTTACGGCGACGAGTCGTACCCGTATCGCAGCGATCAAGGGCCGCTGTGGATCTGCATTTCGTGTCAGGCGTGGATCGGCGTTTATTCGCGCAGCAAACATAACCTGCCGCTCGGCCGCCTCGCCGACGCGACGTTGCGCGAGGCGAAGAGCAAGCTGCACGATGCGCTTGAACCGCTCGTTGCCGGGAAGGTGCGCCGCGATGGCGTCAACGCGTTCGAAGCCCGCGCGAAAGCGATCCGGTGGGTCGCGACCGAGCTTGGTTTCGATCCGGTTCCGGCGAGTATTCACGCGTTCACGCCTGAGCAGTGCGAACAGGCGTTGCGTTATGTCGAGGCTTTTATCGAGGCTCGGCGCACGCGATAGCGCGATGCGGCCAGCCGACCAACTGCCCCAACATCGGGTTTATCACTCCGGCAGATAACCGTATAGCATTTCCTTCGTTGGCATCGCGCGCGCGGGCCGGTACATTCGTCGCAATGACCGCGCCATTAGGCGCCCGCTGAATAGTTTCGACGAAGAGAGTCCTGTGATGACTACCGGTGATGCTTTTGCCGCTGCCGCTCAATCCTTCGAGATCCGCGCATTCGATGCGCCGCTCGGCGCCGAAGTGGTCGGACTGGATCTCGGCCAGCCGCTCGGCGACGACGATTTCGCGCGAATTCACCGCGCGCATCTGGACTATCACGTCCTGGTGTTTCGCGACCAGCGCATCACGCCGGAGCAGCAGATCGCGTTCAGCCGCCGCTTCGGCCCGCTGCAGATTCACGTGCTGAATCAGTTCGGTCTGCCCGGCTATCCCGAGGTGCTGGTCGTCTCGAACGTGATCGAGAACGGCAAGCCGATCGGTCTCGGCGACGCCGGTCACTACTGGCACTCCGACCTGTCGTACAAGGACAAGCCGAGCCTCGGCTCGTTGCTGCACGCGCAGGAACTGCCGGCCGAGGGCGGCGATACGCTGTTCGCGAACATGCATCTGGCGTGGGACACGTTGCCCGCGCATCTGCGCAGCGCAGTCGAAGGACGCAGCGCGGAGCACACCTATCTGGCCAGGTACGCGGAATTGCAAAAACGCAGCCCGTGGCGGCCGAATCTGTCGGCCGAGCAGATCGCGCAGGTAAAGCCGGTCGTGCATCCGATCGTGCGCACGCATCCGGAGACGGGGCGCCGCGCGCTATTCGTCAGCGAGCACTTCACGACGCGCGTGATCGGTTTGCCGGAACACGACAGCAACGCTTTGCTCGACGAACTCTTCGCGCACAGCGTGCGGCCCGAGCATCTATACCAGCATCGATGGGCCCAGCACGACATGGTGTTCTGGGACAACCGCTCGGTGATGCATCTCGCCGCCGGCACACCCGATCATCTGCGCCGCAAGCTGTATCGCACGACGATCGAGGGCGACGTGCCGTTCTGAAGCGCGACGTTTTCGATCGCAACGACACCCGTCACACCGCACGCCGACTGGAGTTTCAATGCTGAGCCGATTTCGCCCGCTGTCGAAGGCCGAAGCCCACGAACGCGCGCTGCATTGCCTCGACAAGGTCGGGCTTGCCGCGGTGATCGTGATCGGTCTGCTAGTCGAGCATCTTGTGTTCGATACGCTCGAACGCGTGACTGTGCGGCGCTGGGGCGTGCAGCAGTAACGCGTTGCGTCGGCGAAAATTTCCGGTTGCGTCCGTCGCTGGTGTGGACTACAAATCTAAGGTTACGCGCTGGCTCGATTCCTGGCGGGCCGGGTTTCCGTTCAGAACGACAGGGAGAGTGCCGTCATGGGAATGCGCCCCGATCCTACCTTTCATGCATCGCCGAAGCTCGCGATGGATGCGCCGGCGGAAGAATACGCGTACACGGTGCTGCTCAGTCCGGATTTCTCGCAGCCCGACGCGCTTGCCGTGATCGACGTGAAACCCGGTTCGCCGACCTATAGCCAGGTGGTCCACACGGTGCCGGTGCCGAACAAAGGCGACGAATTCCATCACTTCGGCTGGAACGCATGTTCGTCCGCGCTATCGCCGTTGACGGGTCACGCGTTTCTGGAACGACGCTATCTGATCATTCCGGGCATGCGCTCGTCGCGCATCTACATCGTCGATACGAAACCGCATCCGACTCAGGCGAAGATTCACAAGATCATCGAGCCGGAGGAAATCTTCCGCAAGACCGGCTATTCGCGTCCGCACACCGTGCATTGCGGACCGGAGGGCATCTACGTGAGCACGCTCGGCGGTGGCGGCAAAGACGGCACCGACGGGCCGCCCGGCATCTTCATCATCGACTGCCAAACATTCGAGGTGCTGGGCCGCTGGGAGATCGAGCGCGGTGCGCAGGAAAAGCATTACGACTTCTGGTGGAATCTGCCGCGCGATTACATGGTATCGACCGAATGGGCGCTGCCGCCGCAATTCGAAAACGGTATCGTGCCCGAAGATCTGCTCGCGAACAAATACGGCCACCGCGTGCACTTCTGGGATCTGCGCGGCAGGCGCAACGTGCAGACGCTCGACCTCGGCGCGAATCATCAGATGGCGCTCGAAGTGCGGCCCGCGCACGATCCGAGCCGCGAGTACGGCTTTATCGGCGTCGTGGTTGATACGACGAATCTGGAAGGGTCGATCTGGACCTGGTGGCGCGAAGGCGGCCACTTCCACATCGAAAAGACCGCGACCATTCCACCGGAGCCCGCGCATGCCGACGAATTGCCGCCGCTGCTGCAAGGTTTCGGCGCGGTGCCGCCGCTCGTCACCGACATCGATCTTTCGATCGACGATAAATTCCTCTACGTGTCGTGCTGGGGCACCGGCGAGATGCGCCAGTACGATGTGACCGAACCGCGCAAGCCGACATTGACGGGTTCGGTGCGCATCGGTGGCATTGAACGTTGCACGCCGCATCCGAACGGCAAAGCTTTCACCGGCGGTCCGCAGATGGTCGAGATCAGCCGCGACGGCAAGCGCATCTACTGGACCAACTCGCTCTACTCGACGTGGGACGATCAGTTTTACCCGGATGGTGTGCCCGGCGTGCAAGTGATGGCGCATGCCGATTCTGATGGCGGTCTGAAGCTCGCCGAAGACTACTTCGTCGAGTTTCCCGCCGGCTATCGCGCGCACCAGATCCGCCTCGAAGGCGGCGACTGCTCGACCGATTCGTTCTGCTATCCGTCGGTGGGCGTTTGAGCGGCGCGGTGTCGCCGCAAGCGGCACTGTGGCTGGCCGTCGTCGCGAGCGGTGTGTATCACGGACTTAATCCGGCGATGGGGTGGCCCCTCGCGGTGTCGAACGCGCTGATGCAGCGGCGCTCGCAAGCGCTGCTGGTGGCGCTTCTTTATCTGGCGGCGGGACACGCGCTCGCCATACTGCTGATGATGCTGCCGTTCGCGATGCTCGCGAGCGTGCTCGCATGGCAGCGCCAGATGCAGATCGGCGCGAGCGTGCTCGTGATCGGCTTCGGTCTGGTGTTGCTGATGCGCCGGCGTCATCCGCGCGTGCTGGCGAGAATTCCGCCGTCGCGGCTCGCGCTATGGTCTTTTGCGGTGGCGATCGCGCACGGCGCTGGCTTGATGCTGGTGCCGATCTACCTCGGTCTGTGCCGCGCCGACGACATGGACAGCGCGCACAGAGCCGCCCAAGCGCTGATCGAAACGAGTCTGCGCATGGCGCTGTCGGTTTCCGCGGTGCATGCGGCTGCGATGACGATGGCCGGTGGCGTGCTCGCATGGCTCGTGTATCGCTACCTCGGGCTCAAGTTCGTGTCGCGCAGCTGGTTCAATCTCGATGCAGTGTGGGCGTCGAGTCTGATTCTGGTGGGGGGCGTGTCGCTGGCGTTGAATGCGGCGGCGGCGGGTTTTTCGGGGTGATCCGGACGCGGCCGATGCGGTCGTGGGCACAGCGTATGCTGGCCAGTCCAGGTGCAGGAACGCAATTGCGTGCGGGTCCTGATTTTTCCTGTCGTCACCTAAACCGGAGAAGATCATGCCGCTGAAGAAAGGTACATCGAAAGAGACCGTGTCGCACAACATCAAGACCGAGTCGAAGCATGGCAAGCCGCACAAGCAGGCTGTCGCGATCGCATTGAATCAGGCGCGCAAGTCGGGCGCGAAGATTCCGAAGAAGAGCGAAAAATAAGCTGCTTCAGCACGCGCGGTCGCACCCATGACCGACAGGCCGCCGAAAAAGCGCGCGCAGGGCGACGCGCAATCGGAGCAACCGGATGTCGACCCCGACCAGCATCCGGCGAAGCTCGACGATTGCCGCCGTTGCGCGCTCTGGCGCAACGCGACGCAGGCCGTACCCGGTGAAGGGCGGCGGCATGCGTCGATCGTGCTGGTCGGCGAGCAGCCCGGCGACATGGAAGATCTGCAGGGCAAGCCCTTTGTCGGGCCGGCCGGCGCGTTGCTCGACAAAGCGCTCGAAGAAGCGGGCGTCAAGCGTAACGACGTGTATGTGACGAATGCGGTCAAGCATTTCAAGTGGATTGCGCGCGGCAAGCGTCGCTTGCACAAAACGCCCGCGCAGCGCGAACTCGATGCGTGCAGCTATTGGCTCGAGCAGGAGCTCGGCATGCCGGATGTGCGCGTGGTCGTCGCACTGGGCGCGACCGCGTTGAAAGCGGTTCTCCACGATTCGCGCGCGCGCTTGCTGGACGCGTTCGACAAGACGCTCGAGCGCGGCGAGCAACACGTGGTCGCGACGTACCATCCGTCGTATGCGCTGCGCGCGCCGGACCCTGAAACGCGCCGCGAGGTGTACGAGCGAATCGTCGCCGCGCTGCGCACCGCACAGAAGCTGGCCCACGGCGGCAAGCGCTCAGGCTCAGGGTAACGCCGGCGCGCGTGTCGCTTGTAATCCGAGGTCTTTGATCAGTCGCTGGGCGTCGAAGGGTGCGCGCGCTTTCACATCGTTGTCGAAGTAGCAGTAGACGTCTCGCGCCGCTCGGCGAGCCGGCGCCAGTTGCGGCGCGATCAATCGCGCGTCGGCCGGCTGCGAGCCGCTGCGCCATGCATCGAGTCGCTCGGCCCATCGTTGCAAAGCTTCGTCCCGGTATGAACCTGAGTATTTGGCTTCGCTGCCGTGCAGGCGGATATAGATGAAGTCGGCCGTCAGATCTTCGGCGACCGGCCACGGTTCGGTGGAATCGGAAACGACGAGCGCGACGCCGTATTGCCGAAGCAGGCTCACGAACGCCGGATCGACAAAGCTCGCGTGACGCACTTCGACCGCGTGGCGCAACACACGCTTGCGATCGATCTCGACGTAAGGCGTCTTCACGCGCTGATCGTGTTGCTTCGCGAGCGCCGATGCGCTCGCGGTGTCGGGCGGCAACACGCGCAGAAAGCGCTCCATCGCCGCGGGCTCGAAGCGCAGGGACGGCGGAAATTGCCACAGGATCGGACCGAGCTTTTCGTTCAACGCGAGTAGCCCCTGCGCGAAGAAGTTCGCGATGCCAACCCGGGCCCTTGCATCGCGAAACCGCAGCATATGCGTCAGATAACGCGCGCCTTTGATGCCAAACACGAAGCCATCGGGCGTTTGCGCATACCAGCGCTGCCAGCTATCGAGCGATTGAAGGCTGTAATGCGTGCCGTTGATTTCGATCGTGCCAAATAGCGCTGACGCATACTGTAATTCGGCTGCCTGCTTGAGATCCTCGGGGTAAAAGCTACCGCGCCATCCTTGATAGCGCCAGCCGGAAATACCGATACGCACATCGCCGCTTTTCTTCATTCGCGCGTCCACTCCGGTGGAATGGGATTCTTGTCGTGCGCCGACCTCAGCGTGTTCTGCGACGCGACGGATCGCGGCGTCATTGAATACGCGCGATTTCCTTCGCGACCGAGGCCGGGCTGTCGAAATTGTGATCGGGCAGACGGTCGACCAGATCGATGATGTCGGTATTCGCGTTATTCTTGCGCGCCTGCTCGACGAGCTTTTCTCGCGTGGTCGGGTATTTGACACCATCGAGTGCTTTTTCGACGTCAGCGGGATGCGGTTGACCGGGGTGACGATGATCCTGGGAATGAGCGGGGTGCTGTGACATGATTCCTCCTTGGATGAGTACATCACGACTGCGCGCCTACGGGTTCATGCCGCATATGTCGTGCCTCGCCGCGTTCGGCGAAGTGCCGATCGCCTGCGGGCGCTTTTTTCAGCGGTAACGCGTGCGAAACGATCTGCGAATCAAGGACAACGAAACACAAGGCGCGATGAGGAACGCGGCTTGCGCGCAGCCTCACACCGTAGCGCCGCTGACACCTGACCTTGCAAGGAGGCCGTCATGAGCACGATGCTCGCCTATCGCATTCACAGCTTCGGCGGCCCCGAGGTGTTTAAGGCCGAGAAGATCGATATCCCCGAGCCTGGCGCCGGCGAAGTGCTGGTGCGCGTGCGCGCGGCCGGCGCCAATCCGGTTGACCTGAAGACGCGTTCGGGCCAGTACCCGTTGATTCGCGAAGACCAACTGCCCTATACGCTGGGGCGCGATTTTTCCGGTGTGGTCGAACGGGTCGGCCCGGGCGTCGCGCAATGGCGCGCGGGCGAGCAGGTGTATGGCTTTGTTGGCCATGGGCAGGGCGCTTACGCGGAATTCGTCGTCGTGCCCGCGAGCGCGCTAGCGCGTGCGCCGCAAAAGCTCGATGCGGTGAGCGCGGGCGCCGTGCCGCTCGCCGCGTTGACCGCATGGCAAGGCCTCTTCGATCACGGCTGCCTCGAAGCGGGCGGCCGCGTGCTGATTCATGCAGGCGCGGGCGGGGTGGGACATTTCGCCGTGCAGTTCGCGAAGCAGAAGGACGCGGAAGTATTCGCGACGGCGTCCGGTGACGGCATCGAGTTCGTGCGCTCGCTCGGCGCGGATCGGGTGATCGACTATCACGCGCAGCGTTTCGAAGATGTCGCGCGCGACATGGACCTGGTGTTCGATCTGATCGGCGGCGATACGCAGCGCCGCTCGTGGTCGGCCGTCGCGCCGGGCGGCGCGCTGATCTCGACGCTCATCGAGCCGTCGCAGACCGAGGCGTCGAACCGCGGCGCACGGGCAGCGCGGTATACCGCGCGACCCGATGGCCGGCAATTGACGGAGATCGCGTCGTTGATCGACACGGGCAGCGTGCGCGTCGTCGTCGCCGAACGGTTCGCGTTCGATGCGACGGCCAAGGCGCTGGAACGGCTCGCGAAAGGCCACCTGCGCGGCAAGATCGCGGTGCAAGTCGCGTCGTAGTAAGAGAGCGCGTTGTGCGCTAGCCCGGATTCGCGTCGTCGCTCGCACTGCGCAGCGGCGCGCGGCTCTGATCGTTGTTCAGATGCACGAACTTTCTTAGCAGCCTTAATAGCTGTTGCGCGTCCTCGTCTCCCATGCCGTCGAGCAAACCGTGATTGAGCGCGTTGACGCCGGGGATCAGTTCATCAAGCAACTGCTCTCCAGCCGGCGTCAGCAATAGACGACGCTGACGGCGCGGCAGAACTTCGCGCACGATCCAGCCTTTCGCTTCTAGCCGGACCGCGATATCGGCGGTGGTCGACGTGTCGAGGCCGACCCGTTGCGCGAGCGTGACCTGATCGAGGCCGGGCAATTCCTGCAGCATTCTGAGCACCGCATACTGCACGGGCGTCACCTCACGCCCGACCAGATCATGAAACATGGATACGGAAATCTGATGCGCGCGTCGGATCAGATGGCCGGGCTGGTCGTATAGATCGAGGCTGATCGCGCAAGTGCTGGTATCGGTTGAAGTGACCATATGTTCTGAGAACCGCGCGCCCCTTTCGCAACGAATGGAAATGACAGGCGGCTGTCGTGTTATCCGATTGAAAGTTCGTCCAGGGAAAACCTTATTTAATCATCAAAGCCGCATTGAGTACACTGAATCTCAATAAGTGTACGGAATGAATACGCGGAAATAAACCCGGAGAAAGACGGACATGTTCCCCAAGAATGCGTGGTACGTCGCATGTATGCCCGATGAAGTGGCGGACAAGCCGCTGGGCCGGCAGATCTGCGGCGAGCCGATGGTTTTCTATCGCAATGCCGAAGGCGCCGTGGTGGCGCTCGAAGACTTCTGTCCGCATCGCGGCGCGCCGCTGTCGCTCGGTTTCGTGCGCGAGGGCACGCTGGTGTGTGGCTATCACGGCCTCGAAATGGGCTGTCAGGGTAAGGCGACCGGCATGCCGGGGCAACGCGTGAACGGCTTTCCGTCGATCCGCAGCTATCCGGTCATCGAGCGTTACGGCTTTGTCTGGGTGTGGCCCGGCGATGCGGCGCAGGCCGATGCGGCCAAACTGCATCATCTGGAGTGGGCGGAGAGCGCCGAATGGGCGTACGGCGGCGGCCTTTATCACATTGGCTGCGACTACCGGCTGATGATCGACAACCTGATGGATCTGACGCACGAGACCTATGTGCACGCGAACAGCATCGGACAAAAGGAAATCGACGAAGCCGCGCCGAAAACGGTTGCCGAAGGGGATGCCGTGCGCACCAGCCGTTTCATGGAAAACGTCGCGGCGCCGCCGTTCTGGCAGATGGCATTGCGCGGCAATGGTCTCGCCGACGACGTGCCCGTCGACCGTTGGCAGGTCTGCCACTTCACGCCGCCGAGTCATGTGCTGATCGAGGTCGGCGTCGCGCATGCCGGACATGGCGGCTATCACGCGCCGGCCGACAAAAAGGCGTCGTCGATCGTGGTGGATTTCATCACGCCGGAAACTGAAACGTCGATCTGGTATTTCTGGGGCATGGCGCGCAATTTCCGGCCCGACGATGCCGCGCTGACCGCAAGCATCCGTGAAGGGCAGGGGAAGATCTTCAGCGAAGATCTGCAGATGCTCGAACGTCAGCAGCAGAACCTGCTGCGCTGGCCCGAACGCAATCTGTTGAAACTCAATATCGATGCGGGCGGTGTGATGTCGCGTCGCGTGATCGATCGTCTTGTCGCGCAGGAACGCGGGCAGACGGGCGTGCCGCAGGCTGAAGCGACACGCGTCATTCCGGTGCGGACGGCAACATGAATGATCCCGTGCTGAATGTGGTGGTCGCGCGCCGCCGCGACGAAGCGCCCGGTATCGCGAGCTTCGAACTGGCGAGCGAAAACGGTCAGGCGTTGCCCGCTTTCGACGCCGGCTCGCACGTCGACGTGCATTTGCCCAATGGGCTCGTGCGTCAGTACTCGTTGTGCAACGACCCGCGCGATACGCATCGCTACCTGATCGCGGTGGTGCGTGACGAAGCGGGGCGCGGCGGATCGAAAGCGGTGCATGATCTGGTCCGCGAAGGCGATCGCCTGCGGATCAGCGCGCCGCGCAATCATTTCGCGCTCGCCGACGATGCAGCACATCATCTGCTGCTCGCGGGCGGGATCGGCGTCACGCCGATTCTTTGCATGGCGGAGCGGCTTGCCGCCACCGGCACTTCGTTCGACCTGCACTATTGCACGCGCTCGAAGGAACGCACGGCGTTCGTCGAGCGTCTCGCGCAGGCTGCTTTTGCGAAGTCCGTCCAGCTTCATCACGACGACCATCCGGGCGGCTCGACGTTCGATATCGAGCAGACGTTGAGCCATGCGCCGGCCGGCACGCATCTGTATGTGTGCGGCCCGCGCGGCTTCATGGACTTCGTGCTCGCGACCGCGCGCGCCAAGGGCTGGCCGGAACACAGGCTGCACTACGAGTTCTTCGGCGCGGCCGCGAATCAGGCGGCGACGGGCGGCAGCTTCCAGGTGCGCATCGCGAGTAGCGGCGCGACGATCGACATGCCGCCGCAATGCACGGTCGTGCAGGCGCTGGCCGCGCATGGCATCGAAGTCATCACGTCGTGCGAGCAGGGCGTGTGCGGCACCTGTCTGACGCGGGTGCTGAGCGGCGAGCCGGATCACCAGGATTCCTATCTGACCGACGAGGAACGCGCGGCGAACGATCAGTTCCTGCCGTGCTGCTCGCGCGCGAAATCGCCGCTGCTGGTGCTGGATCTGTGATCTTTTTGCGGACGACGGGCCTGTTGCCCGTCGTACCGCTTATTTATTGCGCTTTCCCCTCAGAATCCGACGAACCTACCGTGCGCACACTCAACGCCGGATCGTGCGCAATCGCTTCTTCGGAGAACGGAATAATCGTCCAGCGTTGGGCGGCGTAATCGCGTGTGCCGTCGGCATAGTGCGGCGACGCCGGATCGTCCGATTCGGATGGCGCGAGCAGCGTGCGTGCGATCACCCGATCGCCGGCGAACGACACGATCTGAAGATATGTGTCGCCCATTGGCTTGACGTTCATCGAATAGGCGCTCGCATCGAATGGATGGGCGGCACACGCCGCGGTGAAATAGCCGCCCGCGTCGCAACCCCCGAATAGCGGAATGCGTTCGTGGTCGCGTTGCACATAGAGTGCCGCACTGCGCGGCGCATCGATCGCGATGCCGGCGCGTTGCAGTGCCGCGAGCGCGTCATGCAGCGCGGCGGCGAGCTTCGCCGGATCGGCGGCGATGCCCGCGGGCGTGGTCAACGGCTTCGCGCGGTCGAACGGCACCGCGTAGAGTTGCGCGGGCGGAATCGTCAGCAGCCGCCGCCAGAGTTCGTCCCACAACGTTGCACCCACTGCGCCCGCCGCGGCCGTATCGTCCCATGCGGCGAGTACCTGGCACCCGGCGCGCTGTTGGTCGGCGTTCGGATCGGCCGGCAGGGCCGCCAGCGCGTCGCTACCGCACAGACGGTCGAGCACGGGCTGCTTGAATAGCAACGCCGACATCGAGCGGCTGTCGAGCGCGGCGCGGCCGAGCGCATTGGCGCTCACGCCCTGCGGATCGTTCTGCAATTGCGCGGCAATCGTATGGCCGAGCCGTGTGCGCAGCGACTGCGGCGTGCCGGTCGGACCGATGATCTTCGCGTAGCCGGTCATCGGTTCGGCCGGGTTGCTGAGCCAGTAACTGTCGTTGAAATTGCCGACATAGTCGCGCCGAAGCAGCGACGGCATCTGCGCGACCGGCAACGCGCGATGCTGTACCGCTCCCGGCTCGTCGCGCCAGTCGCAGTCGCTGCGCGAACCGTCGAGGACCGGCACGCCGGGCATGGCCTGCGCCAGTGCCTTGCCGACTGGCGGTGTGCAGCGCTGCGCGAGTTCGTCGGGCACGTCCGGAATCGCGCCGATATCCGCGTACCAGACGCGTGGATCGTCGCGGCCGATTGCGAGCGTGTTGACCCACGGCATACCCGCGTTCTTCTTCTGGATGCGGATGAAATCGTCGAGCGAAGTCGCCTGATTCCATTCGAGGAAGTTTTCCAACACGCGGAAGTTATCGTCGTTGATATCGCGCAGCGCGAACGCCTGCTGCGCACTCCACGCTAGCGCGGGCGACATCGCGCCGAGGTTGACGAGCGGCCCGAAGCGCGAGCGGTACAGCGTGCGTGACACCGTATGCAGCGAACCGTCGGGCGCGCGCACTTCGACGTTCACGCGCGTCGGCGTCATCGCTTCGCTGTTGCCGTCGACCTGATACCGGGTCGGCGCGTCAGGCACGAGCGTCAGCTTGAACAGGCCGAAGCGCTTCGCGGTGGACACGGTATGCGTCCATGCGACGTTGTCGTTGAAGCCGATCATGATCACTGGCACGCCGAGAAACGACACGCCGCTGACGTTCAGCTTGCCGGGAATAGTGAGTTGAGCCTGATAGAAGCGATCTGGGCCGGTCCAGAACCAGTGAGGATTGCCGAGCAGCAGCGCGCTGCCCGTGTGCGTCGCGTCCGCGCCGAACGCGAGTGCGTTGCTGCCGATGCCCGCATGGCCGCCGAATTCGGCGAGCGGTGGGTCGACGGGGGCGTCGTCGTGCAACGCGCTTTGCGGCGGCACCGGCATCGCCTGGGGCGGTTGCGCGGTCGCGATCGCGTTGATGAAGCGCGCCTCGCCACCGGCCAGATTCGCCGCGATCTGACGCCGGTACAAGTCCGCGTTGCTGATCTTGCCGAGCCACGGCGCCGCGCGGCAGGCCGCATGCGCGCCCGGGAAATCGCCGTGCGCGAGATCGGCGACGTAGCGGTTATAGCCGGCGACGAAGCCGTCGATCAACGCACGCATGTCGTCGGTCTGACTCTTGCGGAAGCGCGCGACGGTGGCATCGTCGACGATGAAACGGAAGAAGAAATCCGAATCGAGATTGTCGGGCTGGCCGAACGTCGCGCCGAACGTCGCGCCGAGCGTGGGCCGCGCGTCGGCGCCGAAGAAGCGCGAGCGCTCGCCGCGATAGGTGACGAAGCTTTCGGCCATCGTGCACAGATTGTCTTGCGCCTGCGCGTAGCCGTATCCGTAGCCGAGGCTGCCCCAGTTGTCGGCGTTGATGTGCGGAATGCCGAGCGCGGTGCGGCGGATGTCGGCTCGATACGGGCCGGTGTGCGCGACATTGTCCGCATCGGGGCTCGCGCAGCTTTGCAGAGCGGCGGCAACGGGCAGCGCGATCAGCAGGGCGGCGAGGCGGCGGAGCGGGGAGACGTTCGAACGCATGGCTTTTTTGGTTGGGCGGACGTTGAGCGATGACGAGCGTGCGAAGAAGATTGTGAATCATCGCCGTTTAGGCGTGCTCTGATTTCTTTCGAACCGTCAGTTAGCTATTAATATCGTGTGGCTAGAAGCAGTGGTGCTGCATTCCGGTCATAGGTCATTGACGAACGTTGAATCTAAAGCGAGAAGCTATACCGTGCCTAATGAAATTTTTGTCTGCAAGATCAAGATATCGCGGTCGGTTCCCGTCAGGCTGTTTATCGTCACCCTGACTGTGATTCTCGCGCTGGCGGCGCTCGGCTATCGAACCGCGGTCAAGCAAATGACAGAAGCCACTTTTCATGATCAGAGATCGGATGACGGGAAATACATCGCCCGGTATGCATACCCGCCCCGCGACCGCATTGCCTTGAGGCTCTACCGGACTGCTACGAAGGAGTTGCTTGCCGAGCGAGGCTATCGATATCCCGAGCGAATCAGGCTTTTATGGACCGACGACTATCTGATATATGACACATCGGCGGCGAGCGAGGATGGAGAAATCGAGCTACCGCCGTCATGGTGGGACCGTGTCAAGGCAAAACTACCCTGAAGAATGTTCACAGTCGACGAGCGCAAGAAGCCTTGTCGAAAGCGCTGGGCGCCGGCAATGGCACGACACGTTTTTCAGAACTGCGCGACCGGACGTGCGAGAGGGGCTAGCCGAGCGAAGCCCGCTGGGCGGCGGGCTTCGGGCGAATCGTTTGGTGCTGACGCAGCGACTATTTCCACCGGAGACGGCTAGTCGCCAACTTTTCGCTGACCGCGCTTCATGCTCCATCGGAAAACCAGCACGACTGCGGCGAACCCTAGCACGATAGCGGCTGACGACATGAAGAACGCCAAGTCGGATTCCTGATATGCCGTCGTGACCCCGTACATGCGAACCGCCCATTTCCATATCGGATTCGAAAAGTTCAACGGCGCTTCTGGATACATCATCCACCACAGCGCATTGACAACGATTGCGAACAGTAAGTTCAAGCCGACCGAGAGGCAGATGAGGAATTTTTTCATCTCATAATCACTTCACCGTACGCTTTAAGTTCCGATCCAGGCACGGATACTTTCGGCGTGTTGGTAAATATAGAACGTATATGATGCCAGTCTGCGAGTTGGTCGATAGTTATGCAGCCCTCGCTTTTCCCAATCGTCCCTTAGGATGCAATCGGAATCGGCCACGAATGATGCCGTCGCATAAGAGTTTGTCATCGTCAATATCGTCGTCGATAGCGCAGAGCGCGAACCATTCGCTCTTGTTATTGCCATTCAGATTAAGCCGATCTTTCCACCGGCCGAGAGCGCCTCCGGACCTTCTATCAAAAATGTAATACCTGCCCACGGGGATAGCACCATACGTCGGCGTGCACATTCCTGCCGTTTTATTGATATAACTCCCTTGTCCAGAGTATGCGGGAAACGATAGGGCGCCAATCCGAAATTCGCTCATTGGCTTGCCATTCAATTCGAACGAGCATTGAAACATCAGTCCTCCAGATCGACCGATAACAGTGAACTAATAGATAATCAAGTTGTGCCGAGCGCGCATTTTAAAGGCCATTTATTTTGAGAAGACCAATATCAAAATAAAATCTTGCGGCAGCAATCCACGCCTATGCAACGACTGGTTTACGCATTCCCATAACCGAGCGAATGCACCCTTCTGCTGACATGCCGCAGTCAGCGCGAACCTCCCCCCGCACCCGCGCCATACGCGGCCTGATTTTTGCTGACCTGCTTGGGCGTCGCTTCGTTCGCAGGGGACGACGCGTGTTGAAAGCTCATCACTATCAGCGGGGTCCTCAGTGGCAGCAGCGGCAGCATCCGGAACGTCAAGGCGGCGCGTCACGTGCGGCAGCGTCACGTGGTTACCAGCGCTGGCCATCGCTTCCGCGCAGGCCGCGCACGCGGACGCCGTGGCGCCGCTGAACTACTTCCTGCACGCGGCCGGCCCAGCGGCCCGTCCGACGCTGTACCTCGGCTGGGTATTCACCGCGATCGTGACGCTGGTCACGCTGATCGTCGCCGGCCTGTTGATCGGCGCCATGGTCCGCAAGCGTCCCGCGGCGCAACCGGATGCGCTGAGCGCCGAGCCCGGCGGCATACGCTGGGTGTTCATCGGCACCGCCGTGTCGTCGGTCGTGCTGCTGGCGATGCTGATCTATGCGCTGATCACGCTCGAATCGGTGGCGTCGCCCGCGTCGCATCCGCAATTGACGATCACCGTGACCGCTTACGACTGGTGGTGGCGAGCCGATTACAGCGGCGACCCGAATCCGGCCCGCAACTTCAGCACGGCGAACGAGATTCATATTCCGGTCGGTGAGCCGGTGAAGATCCAGCTCAAAAGCGCGGACGTCGTGCACGCTTTCTGGGTACCGCAACTCGCGGGCAAGACGCAGACGATTCCCGGGCAAACCAACGAGCAGTGGATTCAGGCGGACCGTCCAGGCATTTATCGCGGGCAATGCTCGCAGTTCTGCGGCGCGCAGCACGCGCATATGGCATTCGAAGTGATCGCGCAGGACGCCGCCGCGTTCAACGCCTGGCGCGACGCGCAGGGACGCGCGGCCAGCCCGCCCCCGACAGACGCAGCGGTCGCGGCCGGCCAGCATCTGTTCGAAGAGCGCTGCGCGGGTTGCCACACGATTCGCGGCACCAAGGCCACCGGTCTGCAGGCGCCAGATCTGACGCATCTCGGCTCACGTCGCATGATCGCGGCGGGCGCGCTGAGCAATACGCCCGACCATCTGCTCGACTGGATCGAGCACGCGCAGCAGATCAAACCCGATGCATTGATGCCCAGTATCGCGCTGACCACCAGCGAGGCCGCCGCGTTGTCGGCGTATCTCGCGACGCTGCATTGAAGCGCACAGCACTCGAGGAACCCGTTCAATGTCCGATCATCCCGCTTCCGCTTCGCTACCCGCGCTGACCCGCACGCCGCGGCGCGGCCGTGTCGAGCCCGGCAGCGAGCAGGAGAAGCGGCTGCGCGAAATCTGGGAGTCGCGGCCCGGCTGGCGCGGCTGGTTCTCGACGGTCGATCACAAGGCGATCGGCCTGCGCTACCTGGTGACCGCGTTCATCTTTCTGCTGATGGGCGGCGTCGAAGCGCTGATCATGCGCGTTCAACTGGCGCGCCCCAACGCAACCGTGCTGACGCCCGAACAGTACAACCAGCTGTTCACGATGCACGGACTGACGATGATCTTTCTGTACGCGCTGCCTGTTCTGTCCGGCTTCTCGAACTATCTATGGCCGCTCGTGCTAGGCGCCCGAGATATGGCTTTTCCGCGCCTGAACGCGCTGTCGTACTGGGTGTTCCTGTTCGCCGGCATCTTCCTGTATGCGGGTTTTCCGACGGGCCAGGCGCCGGACGCCGGCTGGTTCAACTACGTGCCGCTGTCCGGCCTCGAGTACAGCAGTGGCCCGAATATCGACGTGTACGCGCTCGGCATGGTGCTGCTCGGCATCTCGACGACGGTCGGCGCGATGAACTTCGTCGTCACGCTGCTGAGGATGCGCGCGCCGGGCATGTCGCTCGATCGTGTGCCGGTGCTCGTGTGGGGCACGCTGACCGCGTCCGGGGGCAATCTGCTGGCGGTGCCGTCGGTGAGCCTCGCGTTTCTGATGCTGTGGATGGACCGCCGCATCGGTACGCATTTCTTTGACGTGCTCAATAGCGGGCGCCCCCTGCTATGGCAGCACCTGTTCTGGATTTTCGCGCACCCGTGGGTCTATGTGGTCGTGTTGCCGGCCATGGGCATCGTGTCGGATGCGTTGCCGGTCTTTTGCCGCCGGCCGCTGGTCGGTTACGGGCCGGTCGCGTTGGCGACGGTCGCGACGATGGTGATCGGCTTTGCCGTGTGGATTCACCACATGTTCGCGACCGGTATCCCCGCGCTCGCGCTGTCGTTCTTCGGCTCGGCCAGCATGGTCATCGCGGTGCCGAGCGCGGTCGCGACGTTCGCCTGGATTGCGACGATCTGGACCGGCCGACCCGTGTATCGCGTGCCGTTCCTGTTTTTCGCGGGCTTCGTGCTGCTGTTCGTGATCGGCGGCGTCTCGGGCGTGATGACGGCCGCGGTGCCGTTCGACTGGCAACTCACCGACACGTACTTCGTCGTCGCGCATCTGCACTACGTGCTGCTTGGCATCAACGTGTTTCCGGTGATCGGCGGTATCTACTTCTGGTTCCCAAAATTCACCGGTCGGATGACCAACGAACGGCTCGGCAAGCTCGCGTTCTGGGTGCTCTTCATCGGCTTCAACATCGCGTTCTTCCCGATGCACATCGCGGGGCTGCTCGGCATGCCGCGCCGTATGTACACGTATCCCGCCGACATGGGCTGGAACACGGTGAATCTCGTCACGTCGCTCGGTTCGTTCCTGTTCGCCGCCGGCGTGCTGCTGTTTCTGATCGATATCGCGGTGAGCCTGAAACGCGGCAAGCTCGCCGGCAACAATCCGTGGGATGCGCCGACGCTCGAATGGTCGATCAGCTCGCCACCGCCGCCGTATAACTTCGCGGTGGTGCCGACGCTCGCGAGCCGGCATCCGTTGTGGGAGGGCCGAATCGACAAGCCGGGCGTCGCGGATCAGACGCGCTCGCAACTCGACGAAGGCTATTTGCTCGCGCAAGGTCGCGAAGCGCTGGGTACGACCGCTCTCGAGGCGAGTCCCGACGTGATCCTGAAGATGCCGGAAGACTCGTACGCGCCGTTCTGGCTCGCGGTCTTCGCCGCGCTGCTGTTCGTGGGGCTCGCGTTGACCGCCTGGGCTTTCGTGGGTGCGATGCTGGCCGGCTGCGCAGTGTCGATCATCGTGTGGCTGTGGCCCGAGCGCGCGCTGCTCCAGCGCGAGCCGGTCGCGGTCGAGGATGCGGGAGGCTGACATGAGCGATGCGCTGGATCTGAATCGCTCGTCGAGAGAACCGGACGAGACCGCGCGTGCGTTGCCGGTTGGCAGCGCGGGCGAGCGATCGAGCGGCTGGTGGGGCTGCTTCACGCTGATCACGACCGAAGGCGCGCTGTTCGGTTATCTGATCTTCTCGTATCTGTATCTGGCGTCGCAGAGCCAGCAGCATTGGCCGTCCGAGGGGTTGCCGAAGCTCGGGCTCGGCGGTGCGAACACGGTCATTCTGCTATCGAGCAGCGTGTTCGTCTGGTTCTGCGAGCGCTGCGTGCGTCGGCGGCGGTTGCGGCTGGGTGTCGCGTCGATGGCGGTTGGCATCGTGCTGGGGTGCATCTTCATGGTCATCCAGTTGCGCGAATGGCGCAACCATCCGTATGGCCTGACCTCGCATCTGTATGGCTCGTTGTACTTCACGATTACCGGCTTTCATATGGCGCACGTGCTGGTCGGGATCGTCGTGCTGACGCTGTTGCTGATCTGGACCGCGCTCGGCTATTTCGACGACAAGCGCTGCGCGGCGCTGTCGATCGGCGGGCTGTATTGGCACTTCGTCGACGTCGTGTGGCTGTTCATTTTCAGCACGCTTTATCTGACGCCCTATCTGTTCCGGGAGTGGTCATGATGACGGTGCCCAGGGACTCCCGCATCTCGATGCCTTACGTGCTGATCGGCTTGCTCGCGGCGCCGTTCGCGTGGCTGTTGCAGACGTTGGTCGCGGAGACGCTCGCCGCGCAGGCCTGCTATCCGTACAACCATCCGCTCGGCGCGCCGCTCGTGCCGTGGATGCGTGCTGCGATGGTCGCGCTCGGCACGCTGTGTCTGGTCGCGGGCGTATTCGGCACGTGGGTCGCGTGGCGCAATCTTCGCCGTGTCGCGCCGCTGAAGCTGGGTACGCTGAACGGCGAGCGCCGCACGCGTGCCGAACTCGACTGGTTCCTGACGCACGTCGCAGTGATGTGCAGCGCGCTGTTTCTGTTCGCATTGATCGCGACGGATGTCGCGGTCGCGATCGTGTCGCCGTGCAGGTGGTGGTGATGAAGCACAACGTTTTCAACCCGGCCAGCTTCGTCATCGCGGCCGCATGCGCGCTGACGATAGCGGCGACGGCAAACGCCGCCGCCGCGGGCGACGCCACCGCGAACGCCGCGAGCGCATCCACGGACGCCGCGCAGGTGGCGCGCGGCGCGTACCTCGCCAAAGCCGCCGATTGCGCGGGTTGCCACACAGCCGCGCCTCGCGTCTCGCATCCGGGCGCGGCGCCGGTCGCTACGCCGCCGTTTGCCGGCGGCCTCGGCATGGGTTCACCGTTTGGCACGATCTATACGTCGAACATCACGCCGGACCCGCAATACGGCATCGGCCGCTACAGCTATGACGATTTCGCGCGCGCGTTGCGCGAAGGCATCGCGCCCGGTGGCAAGCGGCTTTATCCGGCGATGCCGTACCCGTCGTTCGCGAAGATCACCGACGACGACATGCACGCACTCTACGCGTACTTCATGCACGGCGTGCAACCGGTCGCGGCGCCCGCCCCACAAACGCGCTTGCCGTTTCCATTCAACCAGCGCTGGGTATTGATGTTCTGGGACTGGGCATTCGCGCCGAAAAGCCAGTTCAAGGCCGATGCGAAACGCGATGCGCAATGGAATCGCGGCGCGTATCTGGTGCAATCGCTCGGCCATTGCGGCGCCTGCCACACGCCGCGCGGACCGGCGTACGAAGAGCGCGGCTACGACGAGTCGGCATCGGCCTATCTGACGGGAGGCACCAACGATTACTGGTTCGCGCCGAACCTGAGCGCCGATCCGGGCTCGGGGCTCGGCCGCAGTTCCGCGACCGACATCGTCGAGTTCCTTCGAAACGGCCACGGCGGCGGACTCATCCCGTTCGGCAGCATGGTGCAGGTCGTCGAAGACAGCACGCAGTACCTGAACGACGACGATCTCACGGCGATCGCCGCGTATCTGAAGAGCCTGCCGCCGCATGCGCCAAGCGGCTTTTTCAATGCGCGCTCCAGCGCCGCGCTGCAAACGGTGCAGGCGCTGAAAACCGGGGATGTGGAAAGACCCGGCGCGGGCATTTACGCGTCATATTGCGCGCGCTGTCATCAGATGGACGGGGCGGGGGTGCCGCAAAAGTATCCGCGCCTCGCGGGCAACCCCGCGGTGCTGTCGGCGTCGAGCGTGTCACTGGTGCGCCTGCTGGTCGAAGGCGGGGGCAGTCCGCATACCGGGTCGGGACCGGAGCCGCGCAAGATGCCGTCTTTCGCCGGCAAGCTGACGGATACAGAAATGGCGCGCGTGCTCACGTTTGTTCGAAATACATGGGGAAATACGGCCGGACCGGTGACGCGAAACGACGTGTCGAGCGTGCGCGGCGCATTGCACAAGTGAAGGCCCACGCGCTCGTTATGCGGTGTTGTCGTTGCCGTCGCATTGCCCGTTGGCCTCGCTGAACAGCGTCTTCAGCTTCGCGTTGACCGCGATCAGCTCCTGCACCGGCGCCGCCGCGAGCTGCTGATCGAAGAGCGTGAGAACCTGACCGAGTAGCGCGTATGCGTCGTGATCGACGACGCAGACGCCGGTTTCGAGTCCCGCCTGCCGGCAGCGCAGAATCGCGCCCTCCGCGTCGCGAAACAGCTCGGGTACGGCCGGGCCATAGCCGCGCTGATTCAGCAGCATCGCCATGTAAATGGCCTGCGCCATGCTGCCGACGTGATATTGATTAGCGACGCCGCTGCGCAATGCCTCGAGCGTCATGTGATAGTCGAGCGAGATCTCGCCCGCTTTGGCAGGTACGATCGGCCGCAGCATCGCCTTCGGGCGCGGGCGCGGCGACTTCGCGTTTGCATCGCGAGTGGGGCTCGCTTTTCTGGCCATAAGCTTACTGACGCGTCCGGCTTGCGCCGGACCGCGACATCATCACGGAACCCGACAACGGCGATAACGGAAAACGGTTGCGCCGCGTACCGCGCGGCGCCGTTCCCGTTAGCCCATATGCAGACCGCCGTTCAGCGAAAAGTCCGCTCCGGTCGCAAAGCCCGCCTGATCCGATGCGATCCACGCGACGATCGACGCGATTTCATCCGGCGTGCCGAGGCGCCGCACCGGAATGGTCGCGACGATTTTTTCCAGCACCTCCGGACGAATGGCCTTGATCATGTCGGTGCCGATGTAGCCCGGCGACACGGTGTTGACCGTCACGTTCTTGGTGGCGACTTCCTGCGCGAGTGCCATCGTGAAGCCGTGAATGCCGGCCTTGGCCGTGGAGTAGTTGGTTTGCCCGAACTGGCCTTTCTGGCCGTTGACCGACGAGATATTGATGATGCGGCCAAAGCCTCGTTCGACCATGCCCTCGACGACCTGCTTGGTCACGTTGAACAGGCTCGTGAGATTGGTGTCGATCACCGTTTGCCAGTCTTCGTACGTCATCTTGCGGAACATGCCGTCGCGCGTGATGCCCGCGTTGTTGACGAGCACGTCGACTTCACCCACTTCATTCTTGACCTTCTCGAACGCTTTCGTGGTGGATTCCCAATCCGCGACGTTCCCTTCCGAAGCGACGAAGTCATAGCCCAGCGCTTTCTGTTCTTCCAGCCATCGGGCTTTGCGCGCCGAGTTCGGGCCGCAGCCCGCGATGACGGTGTAGTTCTCTTTGTGCAAGCGCTGGCAGATGGCGGTTCCGATACCACCCATCCCGCCGGTTACGTATGCAATACGATTTGCCATGAGTCCTCCTTGTTGTCTCGGGTGAGTTGGAGCAGGTTCGATTGGAGGATGAAGCTATTATTGGCAGCCGCCAACGGGCCGCACGATGGGCATTTTCACCTACGGGTTAACTGCCAAATCAGGTGCGGAAGGGTTGCTTGACGGCGCAATGATTTACGTCGATTGCCGGATCAGCGCTTTGCGAACTCCGGGTAGCCCGATCCCGCCGGCCGGCCTCCTGTCCTTGCCTGCGCGCCATCTTCCTCTTACCCTTAGCGTTAGCCTTAAGTACGTGCCCCGGACACAGTGCAACAGACTGCCTGCACGATCGTCGATTCGGGGCGCAAAGCCGTCCATCGTTCCTGTGTCTATTCGTGTGACCATCAGAGGCACATCAGGATGTCTGATTACCTTGCTGACATCGATCCCGGCAAATTGAACTTCGTTGGGATCTTCGGGCTGTTGATCGGCGGCCTCGCGCTATTTCTTCTCGGTCTGGAGTTCCTGACCGGCGGCCTGAAGGCGATCGCGGGATCGAGACTGCAGTCGCTGATCGGCGTGCTGACCGCGAACCGGTTTCGCGGCGTGGTGGCGGGCGCCGTCGTGACCGCGCTGCTGAACTCGTCGACCATCACGACGGTGCTGATGGTCGGCTTCGTGTCCGCCGGCCTGATGACGCTCGCCCAGGCGGTGCCGATGATCATGGGCGCGAACATCGGCTCGACCATCACCGCGCAGATCATCGCCTTCGACGTTTCACGCCTGACGCCATTCATGCTGGCGATCGGCTTCGTGCTGCACGCGTTTGGTCCGCGCGAACTGCTGCGGGAGATCGGCCGCGTCGTGATGGGGCTAGGGCTGCTGTTCATGGGCATCCAGCTGATGGGAGAGGCTACGCATCCGCTGCGCACCTACCAGCCGTTCATCGACGCAATGCAGGACATGCGCAATCCGCTCGTCGGCGTCATCGTGGGGGCGGTCTTCACCGCGATCGTGCAAAGCTCGGCGGCGACGCTCGCGATCGTCATTGCGTTGAGCGGCCAGGGCCTGATGCCGCTCGAAGCCGCCATCACGCTGATTCTCGGCGCGAATGTCGGCACCTGCGGCACGGCATTGCTCGCCTCGATCGGCAAGCCACCGGAGGCGGTGCAGGTCGGCGTCGTGCATCTGGTGTTCAATGTGCTCGGCGTCGTGATCGCGCTCTTCCTGATTCCGCAGATGGCCGAGTTCGTGCGCTGGGTCTCGCCGTCGCATCCGGAACTGCAAGGCCTCGCGCGCCTGTCGGCCGAGGCGCCGCGCCAGGTCGCCAATGTGCATACGCTTTTCAGCGTGGCGAACACGCTGCTGCTGATCTGGTTTACCGGTCCGATCGCGCGGTTCGCGCAACGGGTCGTGCCGAAGCGCACGAAGGCGGCCAAACCTGCTGGCGATCCGCAGTATCTCGACGAGTCGTCGTTGACCGTGCCGGCGCTTGGACTGCAGCGCGTGCGTATCGAGCTGACCCGGCTCGGCGCGCAGGTGCTCGAGGTCGTGCAACGCGGCTCACAGATGGTGTCCACGGGCACGATGGAAGAGATCAATCAGATGCTCGACCAGGACAGGGAAAGCGACCGGCTCGCCTTCGAGATTCTTCAATATATCGGCCGCCTGTCGCAGGGGCAGCACTCTGAGGACGAAGGTCAGCAGATAGTCGGTTATACGCAGGTCACGAGCCATCTCGAGAGCATCAGCGGCATTGTCGGCACGACGTTGATGAACGTCGGGCAGCAGCGAATGACGCAGCAGATCGACCTGCTGCGCCTGCGCGATGCGACGACTACGCAGTTTTCCGAGGCCGTGATCCGCAATCTGGAGCAGGCGATCCGCACGATCGAGGCGCCCGATCCGGAGGAAGTCGCGAAGGTGATCGACGCGAAAGCCGGCATCGACAAGCTCGCCGCGACCGCGCGTCAGGTCGTGCTCGCGAAGCTTCAGCTGGCGGACAAGGCGGACGTGGTCACGTTCCGGCTCGCGATGGATCTGATCGAGCAGGGTCGGCAGATCGCGCAGTTTGCGCGGGCCATTGCGAAAAATGTGGCGGCGCTTCAGTAGCTTCCATCGCGCGCGAGCGAGGACCAACGATGACATATTCGCGCGGAAGTGATCGCCAGCACACGGACGTTCACGTTGCGAGAACGCTAAGATCTCAGCGTGTCATCCTCGTGACAGGCTTTCACGGAGAGTGGGATTGCCCGCCTTTGCTGTGCGGGCTTTTTTTCGCTTCGCGCGTGTTGTGGTATCAGTAGTGAATTAACACACATCGCGTCCGGAATTTGATAGCCTGTGTCGCAGCAGAGCACTGAACTCAAGGAGGGCTTCACCATGATCAGGTGGCTTGCTAACTGGGCTTCACAACATGCTCCTACTCCCGAGAAACAGGCCGAACGCGCGCTGAACAACTTGCGCATGGAACTGTTTCAGGCCGAACAGCTGGTGCTCGACGCACAGCTGCGTGCCGATTACTACCGGGCTCGGCTGACCTTTCTCGAAGAAGTCACGAGAAAGGGCATCGAACAGGTATCGGACGAACGCAAGGCTCCTCAAGAGCCTCCCCAGCCGTTGCGGCCGGGACTCAAGCTCACCGCGGCGCAATAGCCGCGTGTATTCCATCGGAATGTGTTCAGCCGCGTGGAGAAGTTTCCCGGTTGCCCGGTTTCGTGCTTCGACCGGGCAACCTGGTCTGAGTGTTTGACTTTTACTGCGCGACTTCCACTGCGCTTCGCTTACAGCCAAACGCCTGCTTCGTCCTGCTCAACTTGCCAGATCGGGCGGCAGCTTGCCGCCGTTTGCCGCGAGCGCCTGCATCACCTGCTTATGCAGCCAGATGTTCATGCTCGCGGAGTCGTTCATGTCCCCGCTGTACTTCAATTCCTGCGCAAGTTGCTTGCGGTGTTCGAGACTGCTGTCGACGCCGAGTGCCTTCATCGTGTCGACAATCGACGTACGCCAGTTCAACGTCTGTCCGCTTTCGCTGACGAGTTGGTCCATCACGGCGGCCACGTCGACGTCGGTCAGCGGCGCGGGCGCCGCGGGAGCACTGGGCGTAGCGGCTTGCGCGGCGGCCGGGTCGGGGGTGGCTTCTGTCGCGGGGGGAGGTTGGTCCGGCTTCGCTTTGCCGAACAGCTTGTGCACGATGTCACCAAAAATACTCATTTCCGAAATCTCCGCGGTTGAATGACGAATGCGAGTGGGGGCGCTCGCAGGACATGCCCCCACTATGCTACGCGATCTACCACGGTGAAAAACGTAATATTTTGTCAATCCGTCGACTGCTCGTGTTGGTCCGCGCGCAATGATCCTGACACGACTCAGCCCGCGTCACCTCAACACATGACGCCGTGCGCGGCGCTATCCGAGGCCCAGCTCAGCCTTCACATCGGCGGCACCACGCCGTCCTTTTCGACCACGACGCGTTGCGCAACATAAGTCCCCTGCGACGCGGGCGTAGCGACTATGAACACCTTCTTGCCCGGCGTAAGGTCGCTGCGCTCCGCGGGCGTGAACGTGACGATGGGCACGTTGGGCGGCACCGTCACCACATTGCTGCCGCCCTTGTACGACAGCTTCAGATCCCGGCCGCTCGTGCTCTGCACGACGGTGTCGACATTCGCGTTCGTCATCGAGCTTTTCGGGCCCAAGTCCCACGCGTAATGTCCTTCACCCGTGCCGCGCGCGGACTCTGGGAACACGACCACTTCCGTTGCTGTCAGCTTGCCGTCGGTGCCCGTGGTTGCAGCCGTGCCGATAAATGTGCCCGGCTTGATATCCGATAGCTGCATCGTCTTCACAGCCGAAACGCTCGCTGCCGGCTTCGTATCGATCGACACAGTATCGCCGCTGCGTCGATGGACTTTGAGCGTGTCACCGTCGTGCGACACGATTTCGCCCCGGATGCGCGCGGGGTTCGTGGCTGGCGCCTGCGCGAAAGCAGCGCTCACGAGCGTTGCGGTCAACAAGGCTGCGCCTGATTTGATGAGGAATGACATAGGAACTCCTAACGGGATGGTTGATGGAAGGAGAAAAACCTCATTGCGTCACGAGCCGCTGAACCAGTTGTAGCCCTGGTTCTCCCAATAGCCGCCCGGATACTGGTTCGTGATCTCGATAGCGACGACATGCTTGGGATTCTTGAAGCCGAGCTTGGTCGGCACGCGCAGCCTTATCGGGAAGCCATATTTCGGCGGCAGCACGTCGCCGTCGTAAGTCAGCGTGAGCAGCGTCTGCGGGTGGAGCGCCGTCGGCATGTCGATGCTCGTCCAGTAGTTGTAATCCGCGCAATGAAGCGACACGTACTTTGCACTCGTGTCCGCACCCGCGCGGCGCAGGAATTCGGAAAAGCGCACGCCGCCCCAGCGACCGATCGCGCTCCATCCTTCGACACAGATAAGACGCGTGATCTGGCTTTCCTGCGGCAGCGCGCGCAGTTCGTCGAGCGCCCACGTACGCTTGCCGTGCGCGAGGCCGCTGACCTGCAGACGGTAGGTCGCGGCATCGATCTCGGGCACCTCGTCGACGCCATAGAACGCATTGAACGGAAACGGCCGTGTGATCATCGATGCCGGATACGTGGGCGCCAGCTTGTTCGGATCGAACAGCAGTGCCTGCACGTCGTCGTTGAAGAACGAGATGCGGCGCAGCGCGGTGTTCACCGCCTTGTCGTCGGTCAGATCGCAACCGGACAGCAGCGCGATGCCGCCTAACGTCAGCAGCCGCCGGCCGAACAGCCGGCGCGCAGGCGATTTGAGTTCGCGCTGAGCATCGCGAATGATCGATTCGCCATGCGTCGCGAGGAAGGTGCCTTGTTGCGCGGTTCGTTTTCGGATCGTCATGATTTACCGTCCGCGTAGCATCAGCAGCAGTGAGCGCGGCACGAGCGCAACCATCGCAACGTGAATGACGAAAAACGCCACCAGTACGCTCATACACATGAAGTGCACCACGCGCGCGTTGTCATATCCGCCCATCAGCGTGCGCAGCAGCGGGAACTGCACCGACTTCCAAATGGCGAGCCCCGACAACACGATCAGCAGGATGTCCGCGATCACGACGAGATAGGCGAACTTTTGCACCGAGTTGTAGTGCGCGAGGTCGTCGTGTTTCAGGCGCCCGCGCAGCGCAGCGAGCAGATCGGCGGCCAGCTGTTTCGGCCGGACAGGCAGCAGCTTGCGTCGAAAGCGTCCGGTCGCCAGATTCAGCGCCAGATAGACGATGAAATTGGCGACCAGCAGCCACATCACCGCGAAATGCCATTGCAGCGCTCCGGCGAGCCAGCCGCCAAGCGTGATCGAAGGTGGAAACTCAATTGCGGGAAAGATCGGCGACGCGTCGTAAATCTGCCAGCCGCTCATTACCATCAGCACGACCGCGACAGCATTGATCCAGTGCGTAATTCGCACCCATCCGGGTTGAATCATGTTGTGCCTCAAGACCGCTCCATGCTTGTTGACGATCATTCCGGTGCCGCGGGAGCCGTCAACGCGGATGCCGTCGGCGTCGGTACGGATTCACATCGCACAGGAACGCCGTCCCGCCGTGGGAAACGCAGCATGCGACATTCCTGACCACGGGGCAGACGCTGGCTCGAAGGTTGCAGCGCGGAGGGTTCGGTGGTTTCACCGGGCGATGGGGCGCGTTATGCCGCCGCAAAATAAAAATGACCTGAGTGGCGGCTTCGCCCTTCAGGCCATTCACGAATACTTGTTGAATCAGAAGTGCGTATGCAAGCCGACGCGTGCGATTGCCTGCGTCTGGCCGCTCGACGCGCCCTTCGCGCTGTTCATGCCGTTGATCTGCGCCAGGCCACCCGAGCTTGCGCGCTGATACAGGCCCATCACATAGACGCTCGTGCGCGTCGACAGCGAGTAGTCGACGATCGCCGCGACCTGGTGAGCGCGATTATTGTCGACGACCGAATTGCCCTTCATGTACATATACGACGCGCCCGTGGTGAGTGCCGGTGTGAACCGGTACTGCGCACCGACCGAGCCTTCATAGACCGAGCAGCCATTCGCCGAGTTGTGCACGGTCGTGAACAGCGCGTTGGTGAACCACGCACCGAACCGGTAGTGCACGCCGAGACCCCTGTTACGCACGCTGACCTGCGGCGAGCCCGCGGTGTAGTACTTCACATTCGTATAGGCGGCGTTGGCGCCGAAAGAATTCGCCGCATAGTTGAGCGCGAAGCTGGTCGCATTGCCCGCGCCGATGGAGCCCGATACGTTGCCGAAGCCATACATCGCGCCCGCGCTGAACCCGCCGAACACTGGCGACTGATATTTGACGGAGTCATTGAGACTGACGCCGGTCATGCGGTCCCAGTCGAAGGCGCCGGTCGGATTCTGCGGCAGAGCGAGTTTCTGGAACGGACCCGCGCGGAATGCGTAGAAGTGGCCGGAAACGTTGGCGGGATCGTTACCGCTGGCGAACAGCGAGTCCGTCATGAAGTCGTACTGGTTACCGAGCGTGAACTGGCCGAGGCGATCGTTGACGAGCCCCATGTACGAAAGACGCCTGAACAAGCTCGAATTAGGCATGAATTGCCCGTTGTTCAACTGCTACTGGTTCACGAGCTCGAAGATGGCCTTGGTGCCACCGCCGAGATCTTCCGAACCTCTGATGCCCCACAGGTTCGGGCCGTTGACGCCGTCATCCATCTTGATGTTGCTTTTGCCCCCTGGTTGCTCACATACGTCACCCCGGTATCCATGAGGCCGAAGAGGGTGACGCTGCTTTGCGCATGCGCTGCCGTCGACATCGAGGTACTCGCGAGAACGGCGAGCGCGATCTGCGTCTTCTTCATCGAAATGATCTCCGTTTATATTTAGCTTTGCCAAACGAAGCCGTATAGCTGTGCCGTCTTGGCGGATCACGAAGATCTCGGTTGGTCTTCGTGGTGCAAAACAAGTCGAGCACCGGTGAACGGGGCTCAATATAGTCGGCGCGATGTTCATGAGGAAGTGGCGCGGCCGGTCCGAAAAGCGCAACTGATTGAACAGCAGGCTGTTTGACATCGCGGGGTTTATGCGAACTCGAACGGCGGCGCGCTGATCACATCATTTCCTGGTATGCGTCGTAGTTCATTGAAAGATAAAAGTTTTATGTTCGCGTCGGATCAATAGGGATCGAAGAAGTACTCGAAAATCTCAGCGCGACTCATCGCGGCCCAATGCATTTCAATTTGTTTCTTTTCGCATCTAAAAAAGTTATGGCGTGCAGTCGCACAAGATGTCGATGGTGCCGAGCGTAATCTGGATGGACGAGCCGGCGTATCGGAGAGCCGCCGAAGAAGCCAAGGTGCCGACTTCCGTGATGGCGTATCAGACCGATTCGTCGAGCAACGTGACGGCGTCGCGTCCGGTCTATCCGTACCCGGCGGTCGCCAGGTACACCGGTTATGCGAGTTCGTTCCCGAGTCATCTGTTGTGTTTATCAGAGTGTGCACAAAGTCGCACTCGGCGAGCCCGCTGCCAAGGGCCTGCGGTCTGACCTGAGCGCTTGTCCGACGGGGCTTTGCGCGAATCGGCCCCGCTTCGCCGGCGCTATGCGGAACGGTGAAAATGCGGATACTCGCTTCGATCACATGGTTAACCCGCGCTTTGGCCCGCGAAAGACGAAACGTACCTTCACGTCAGTTACTTGAGTATGGCGTGTAAGGACCCATCGCCACGATGGTTACGGGATCGACGTAGTTTGCGAAGCAACCCGCTTCGGGCGCGCGATGAGACCAATGAAGGAGACAGGAGAGTTTCGATGACGAGTACTACCAGCGGTAACCGGATTGATATCAAGGCGTTCATCGACGAACGGCCTATTTCGCGCTACCAGTGGCTATTGGTAGCGCTGTGCTTTCTGATCGTAACCGCCGACGGAATGGACGTCGCGATCATGGGTTTCGTCGCGCCGTCCATCATTCATGAATGGGCGATTTCGCGCCCTGAATTCGGGCTCGTGATGAGCGCGGCGCCGATCGGTCTCGTGATCGGCGCATTGTTCGCGGGTCCGGCGTCGGACCGCATCGGCCGCAAGTGGGTGTTGATTACGTCGGTGTTTGTGTTCGGCGTGTTCACGATCGCAACCGCGTTCACGCAATCGCCGTTTTCGATGGCGGCGCTGCGTCTGTTGAGCGGTATCGGCCTGGGTGCCGCAATGCCGAACTCGACGACGCTGCTGTCCGAGTACGCGCCGCAACGCAAGCGCGCGTTGCTGATCACCGTGATGTTTACGGGCTTCAATCTCGGCTCGGCATTGATCGGCTTCGCAGCCGGCTGGCTGATTCCGGTTCATGGCTGGCGCTCGGTGCTGATATTCGGCGGCGCGCTGCCGCTCGTGCTGATCCCGTTCCAGATCTGGCTGCTGCCTGAGTCGGCCCGTCTGCTCGCGGTGCGCGGTGCGCCTGCGCAGCGCATCGGCAAGGTGCTCGGCCGGGTGTGCGGCGTGCACTTCACCGGCAATGAAGTGTTCGTGTCGAGCGAACCGCCGCTGCCGACTTGCAAGCCTATCGGCGTGCTGTTCTTGCAAGGTTATGGCTCGATGACGATCGCGCTATGGGTCACATATTTCATGGGCCTGCTCGTGATCTATCTGCTGACCGGCTGGCTGCCGACGCTGATGAAGGACGCGGGTCTGTCCGTCACGACCGCGGCCAACGTCACGGCGATGTTCCAGATCGGCGGTACGATCGGCGCGATCCTCGTCGGCTGGATCATGGACAAGACGCGTCCGGCGCCGGTCATCAGCGCCGCGTATATCGGCGGGGCACTGTGCGTGCTCGGGCTCGGCTACATCGGTGCGCTGTCTTCGTCGCTCGCCCTGCTCGTGTTTGCCGCGGGCTTCTGCATGAGCGGCGCGCAAACCGGCCTGAACGCATTTGCGCCCGGCCGTTACCCGACCGTTGCGCGCGCGACCGGTGTGAGCTGGATGCTCGGCATGGGCCGCTTCGGCAGCATCTTCGGCTCGGCGATCGGCGGCGCGCTGCTCGGCCTCGGCTGGCAGTTCGGCGCGATCCTGGCGATGCTCGCGATTCCCGCCACGCTGGCCGCCACCGCCATCCTGGCGAGCCAGCGTGTGGGCGGCGGCGAAGCGGTGGCCCAGCCGAATACTGCGCATTGACGCAGGCAGGAACGCGGCGCGCGAGCGTTCGGCGCGCGCCGCTGGTCAAATTCATCTACTGAGGAATCACGGTGATCATCGACATTCACGGCCATTACACCACCGCGCCCAAAGCGTTGGAGACGTGGCGTAACCGCCAGATCGCAGGCATCAGGAATCCGTCCGGGATGCCGAAGGTGTCGGAATTGCAGATCAGCGACGACGATCTGCGCGAGTCGATCGAAAGCAACCAGCTGAAACTGATGCGCGAGCGCGGTCTCGATCTGACGATCTTCAGTCCGCGCGCGAGCTTTATGGCGCACCACATCGGCGACTTCGAAATCTCGAACACGTGGGCCGCGATCTGCAACGAACTGTGCTATCGCGTGAGCCAGCTGTTTCCCGAGAACTTCGTGCCGGCCGCGATGCTGCCGCAAAGCCCGGGTGTCGATGCGGCCACCTGTATTCCCGAACTCGTCAAATGCGTCGAACAGTACGGCAACGTCGCGATCAATCTGAATCCCGATCCTTCGGGGGGCCACTGGACCAGCCCGCCGCTGTCTGAGCGCTACTGGTATCCGATCTACGAGAAGATGGTCGAGTACGACATTCCCGCGATGATTCACGTGAGCACGAGTTGCAATGCCTGCTTTCACACCACGGGTTCGCACTACCTGAATGCGGATACCACCGCGTTCATGCAATGCCTGAGCTCGGACCTGTTCCGCGATTTCCCGACGCTGCGTTTCGTGATTCCGCACGGCGGCGGCGCGGTGCCGTATCACTGGGGTCGTTTCCGGGGCCTCGCGCAGGAACTGAAAAAGCCGTTGCTGAAGGATCACCTGCTGAACAATGTGTTTTTCGACACCTGTGTCTATCATCAGCCGGGTATCGATCTGCTCAGCCGCGTGATTCCCGTGGACAACATCCTGTTCGCGAGCGAGATGATCGGCGCGGTGCGCGGCATCGATCCGGAAACCGGTCACTATTTCGACGACACCAAGCGTTATATCGAAGCGGCGCACGTCGACGTAGAAGAGCGTCACAAGATCTACGAAGGGAACGCGCGGCGGGTCTATCCGCGTCTCGATGCCTTGTTGAAAACGAAGGGGCTGTAATCATGTATGAAATCGGAGTCGTCTATCGCAACGTCCAGCGCGCGGATGCGGACGTTGCCGCGAAACTCGGCGCGCTCGGTTCGGCCACCGTGCATGAAGCCATGGGCCGCACGGGCCTGCTCAAACCGTATATGCGTCCGATCTATACCGGCGCGCGCGCGAGCGGCACGGCCGTCACGGTGCTGCTGCAACCGGGCGACAACTGGATGCTGCACGTCGCGGCCGAACAGATCCGGCCGGGCGACGTCGTGGTCGCGGGCGTCACCGCGGAGAGCACTGACGGCTACTTCGGCGATCTGCTCGCAACCAGCTTCAAGGCGCGCGGCGCGCATGCGTTGATCATCGACGCCGGCGTGCGCGACGTCAGCGTGCTAACCGAAATGAACTTCCCGGTCTGGAGCAAGGCCATTTCCGCGAAAGGCACGGTCAAGGCGACGCTCGGCTCGGTGAACATTCCGGTCGTGTGCGCGGGCGCACTCGTTGCGCCGGGCGACGTCGTCGTCGCCGATGACGATGGCGTGGCCGTGGTGCCGGCGGCCGCCGCGCAGGCGGTGCTCGACAAGGCCGCGGCGCGCGAGGCCAACGAAGCCGCTAAACGCGCGAAACTCGCCTCCGGCGTGCTCGGTCTCGACATGTACGACATGCGCGGGCCGCTCGAACAGGCCGGACTGCATTACAAGGACTGACAGCCGTGGTACCAGTAATCAACGATCAAGCCACGCGCGCGCCGATCACCGGTATTTCGTCGATGGCCACGCGCCGCGTGCTGGCCGAACTCGCCGCGTCATACGCGCGGCGCACGGGGCAGGGCGTCGCGATCGAATCGGTTGGCGGCGTCGACGCGGCGCGCCGTGTCGAGGATGACGAAGTATTCGATGTCGTCGTGCTCGCCGCGGGCGCGATCGAGCGGCTCGTGGCGGCAGGCCGCGTCGATGCGACGAGCCGCGTCGGGCTGGCGCGCTCGGGCATCGCGGTCGCGGTCGCGGCCGGAGAAACGCGCCCAGACATCGCGACCGAAGCGGCGCTGCGAGACGCGATTCTCGGTGCGCGCAGCATCGGTTACTCGACGGGGCCGAGTGGCACGTATCTGCAGAAGCTGTTCGAACGCTGGGGCATTGCCGGGCAAATTGCGTCGCGCCTCGTGAAGGCGCCGTCCGGGGTGCCGGTCGGCACGCTCGTCGCGCGTGGAGAAGTCGCGCTTGGCTTTCAGCAGATGAGCGAATTGATTCACGTACCGGGCGTCGACGTGCTCGGTGAGCTTCCGGCCGCCGTCCAGTCCACGACGACCTTCACCGCCGCGATCTGCACGGCGGCGCGCCAGCGCGAAGCGGCGCAGGCGCTGCTGGCGTTTCTGGCATCACGCGAGGCCGACGGCGCGAAGCTGAAAAACGGCATGTCGCCGGCTTGATCGCCGGCCGCGCTCGCCGCGGTGGACCGATCTACGCATGAAAGCGCGTTCAGGCCAACAGCTTGCCCCACTCGTAATCGATACTGTCCGGCGTGAAGGGCAGCACGCCCGCGCCGGGCGTAAACGTCAGTTCGCCGAAATAAACGAGATTGTCCGGCGCATACAGGTCGACGCGTACGTAGTCGAAGTCTTCGCACAGACGGGCCGCGACATCGAGCACGACCTGCAGATGCGGCGGGCGCGGAGCGGGCGCCGCGCTGCGCTTGTAGTCGCCGATTGCGATGTCGAGATGATTCCAGTCGATGTCGTACACGTCGCCGTGCGTCGCGTTACCGAATCGATCCGAGATCACGAGGATATAGATGATCGGCCGCCCGGGCCGCCCGCCGAAGCAGTGCAGCTTGAAATCGGCCGGAATCTGGCCGCGCTGATCGAGCAGCAGTTGCTCGAAGAAAATGCGTGGCTTGATCTTCCGATAGTGCCGCTCGCGCCCGACGTAATAGAATTCGGCGCGCAGCCATTGGTCGGCGAGCTTCTTCAGCTTCTCGAACGAGGTCTCCGATTTGCTTCTCACTAGTTCGACGTAGCTGCTGCCGTGATTGGCTTTCATCACGAAAGCATCGGGGAGCGCGTCGAACACTTCGGGCGTGAACGCATCGGGCGCCGCGATTAGCGGTATCAAATGCTGGTCGCCGATCTTCCGGGCAACATATTCGCGCACCAGCAGCTTGTCGGTCAGCGCGATATACCGCGGATCCGGGTGAAGATTGCGCTGCAGGATCTTCTCGTTGAACGTCACTGGACGAATCAGGTTCGGATAGCGGCCAATGCATTTGTGATGTAACAGGCTTAGGAAAAGGGCGTCCGGCAACAGCGTTTTCGCCGCTTCCTTGACCTTTCTCACGGTCGACGGCGATTCCCCGTGCGAGGCATGCGCACCGGCGTGCAGCCCCGGCCGCTCGCCGGGCGCGGACAAGGCGTCGTCGCCGGTCGGTAGGGAGGCCATGTTTTCCGGCGCGACGGCCCCGTCGTCCGCGGCTAGCCGGGCCGATTTGATGATTGTCATGTTCTAATCCCTTTGCGGTCGAGTCGACGAATCGTCCTCGGAGTAACAGGGAATCGAAATCAAAGTGTCAGCGGTGCCTGCCGCAACATCTCGGTCGCGGCGCTCCAGCTTTCCTCCGGCGTCAGCCAGCGGTCCTCCGCATCGACATGCTGTTGCGCGCGGAATTGCGTCGGCGACATGCCATAGCGCTCCTTGAATAGCCGCCCGAGCCGATTGCCGTCGCCCATTCCGCAGCGGCGCGCGATCTTGTCGACCGGCAAATCGGTGTTCTTCAGCATCGAGCGAACGATCTCGAAGCGTGTGCGCAGCAGATATTCGAGCGGCGTCATGCCGAACTCGCATTTAAAGCGGCGCTGGAAGTTGCGCTTGCTCATTGCAACCGATTCGGCGGCCTGCGCAACCGAAATTGCCTTGCTGTAGTTCTCCTTTATCCAGCGCGCCGATTCGCGAATCTTCTCCGTCGTCGTCGTGATGTTGACGTCGTCGAACTCCGAGCGGCTTTTCTCGGCGTAGCCGGTTTGCAGGACGCGGCCGATCTTGCGGGCGGTATCGGTATTGATGTCGCGTTCGATCTGCGCAAGCGCAAGATCGGTCGGCGTCACATTGCTTTGCGTGCGCGCGGCGTCACCGCTGTCATCGAACAGAAAGATCGGCACGATCGATTGCAGCGGATCGTTGCAGACGACCGCCAGATTGGCGCCCTGTTGCATGCCGAACGATGCGATCGATCCTTGCAGCGAGATCCACGATAGAAAGCGGTCGTTGGATTCCGCGACTTCGGTGACGTCGCGGCACGCGACGAAGAACGCGTGGAAATCGGCGAGACAGTACCGTTCGAGTCCTTGCGTCCAGATCGATATGCCAGAGGAACTGGTCACGAGACCGCCGCCGTCGGATACCACGGTAAACCGGTATGGCGCCTCTTCGCCAGCCGTTCTCTTGCACTCATTGGCAAGCCGGAACGCGTCGCCGATCGCGCCGGTACTTGCCATCGAACAATCCTGAAAGACGAATAGACCAATGTGCTTCATCACGCGAGCTTCTCCAGTCAGGAAAATCTACGCATTGAGATTAGCGCATCGAATTGGGCGAGACGAGCTTGGCCGGCATGCGTGGGTGTTTTGGCGTAATCGACAGGATCGCAGAAATTATTACCTCGCTATTCGCTGAAATGCGTGCTACCAATTAACGTTGCGCGGCATTTTTTTCCCGATCGATTAGCGCGATTCTTGCAAGCGAAATCAACCGGGATCAACGGAATGCGCCGAGTGGCATGGTTTCGGCGCGATTAGCGGGATAACGGCGTCATTTCTCGCACATAGACCGTGCAATTCGCGTTCTGTCGCGATGAACGGTGCTTGCCGTATAACTCTGTTACAGCAATTGCAGATCGCAACAAGCCTTTCTGGCTTCTGTTTCATTTGTAAAAGGCTCCGCGTTATCGGCCAATAGCACCTTACTTTGGGCCGCCGGCGAATGCCTTGATCCTTTGCGGACTATGCTTCACCGCAACATCGAGAGAGAAATTGTCAATCGCGGATTACGTGAATGGCGGGCTTCGCGTTCCCTGATTCGTGAGAAGAACAATCGGCAATGCCGCGGTGGATAAGCAATAGGTGTGTAGCCTTCCGTGGTTCGAGAGGTCCCCGAACACGGCTCCCCGACCTAACCCGACACAGCACGTCGCTTCGCCGTGCTGCCAGCCAATCGAGGGCCTATCCGGCCGGCGGCATAAACGGCGACGACGTGGCGACGCAAGGCGATCTCCGATCGTTTTGTTTCATCAACCTGCAAGGATCAGACCGGTGGATTACTATCCGCAAAACTCGCTCTATCCCGCTGCTGATACCGAGCGCAGACAGCTGACTGCCAGCGGGATGCTCACGTTAATGCGCGACCACATCTGGGAGATCGTGGTGACGACGGTCGTCGTCCTTACGCTCGCTGTCGCGTATCTTATGATTGCCACACCTATCTATTCCGCCGACGTAATCGTCCGCGTGGACCCGCCTGAACCGAACGCGCTCGGACTCGCGTTGCAAAACCAGGAACTGATGCCGCCGCCGGCGCCGTCGTCTGTCACCGAAATGGCGGTCATGGAAAGCCGGTCGGTTTTGCAGCCGGTCATCGACCAGTTCCGTTTCGACATTTCGGTGAAGCCGCACAAGCTTCCGGTGCTCGGCGACATTGCCGAAAAATTCGCTACGCCAGGACAGCCTTCTGCGCCGTGGCTCGGGCTGAAATCGTATGCATGGGGCGGCGAGCGTGTGCAGATCGCCGCGCTCGACGTACCGCGCGAACTCGAGGAGGAGAAGCTGACCTTGACCGCGCTCGAGCACGGCGCCTACGAATTGCACGCCCCGTCCGGCGAGTTGCTGGCGACAGGCGTGGTCGGCATGCCGGTCAAGCAGAACGGCGTGTCGATGCTCGTGAAGGAACTCGACGCGCGGCCGGGCACGAAGTTCGAAGTGATCCGCTGGAACGAACTGGATGCCATCAAGCGCTTCACGGGTCTCGTCAAGATAGGCGACAAGGTGAAGGACTCGGGGCTGCTGCAGATACAGTACCGCGACAAGAGTCCGGACAAAGCCGCGGCCGTCGCCAATGCATTGGGAGAGCAATACCTCGCATACGCGGTGGCGAGCCGGCAATCGAACGACACGCAGACGCTCGCGTTCATTAACGGTGAGCTTCCGCGCCTACTCGGCGATCTGCGAAAAGCCGAGGAAGCGCTGAAGAACTTCCGCTCGAACGCGCAATCGATGCAGCCGACCAACGAGGCGCAAGCCTATTTGCAGGGCGGTCTGGATCTCGACAAGCAGATCGCGGCGCTGCAATTGCAGCGCACGCAATTGCTCGAGCGCTACACCGAACAGAGCCGCTGGGTGCAGAACGTCGACGAGCAACTGACGCAGTTGAAAGAAGCGAAAGCGAAATTCTCCGACCATTTCAACGGCATGCCGGCGTCGGAGCGCGCGAGCGTCGATCTGATCCGTGCGCAGAAGGTTGCGGAAACGGTTTATCTCGGCATGGTGCAGAAAGCCGAGCAATTGCAGGTGCGCCGCGCCAGCACGACGGGTGGCGCGCACATTCTCGACCAGGCGATGAGACCGCATATGCCGGTCAGGCCGCAGCCGATTCTCGTGCTCGGCGGTGGCCTGGTACTCGGTATCGTGTCCGGTGTCATGTTGGTCTTCATGCGCCGCCACGTGATGATCGGCGTGACGGATCCGCGCTACGTCGAGCGTGAGTTGAGCGTGCCGATGTTTGGCGAGATTCTGTTCAGCCATCAGCAACTGCTGCTCGATCGGGATGCGACGACAGCGGGGCGCAAATCGCTGCCGTCAATGGCCGGGCGTGCCCATCCACCGGTGCCGAAAAGTCTGCACGACATTCAGCTCGATGCCGGCGGGCAGAGCAGGATTCTCGCCGCGCGCTTTCCGCACGACACGTCGGTCGAAGCGCTGCGCAGCGTACGGACCGCCCTCACGCGCGATCTCGCGCACGCGCGCAACAACATCGTGATGATCATCGGGCCCACGCCGTCCGCCGGCAAGAGCTTCGTCGCCGCGAATCTGGCGATCCTGCACGCGGAAATCGGTTCGCGCGTGGTACTGATCGATGCCGATATGCGGCGCGGTCATCTCGCCTCGCTATTCAACGAGAGCAATCGTGGCGGTCTTTCGGAAGTGCTGTCGGAACGCTTGCCGCTACGCAATGCGTTGCGCGCGACTCCTATCGACGGATTGACGTTCCTGTCGTGCGGCGTGCGCCCGGAGAACCCCGCCGCGCTGTTGATGAGGCCGCGCCTGAAGGATGTACTGGAGCGGCTGTCGACCCAGTTCGATCTGGTGATCATCGATACGCCGCCTTTCCTCGCGGTGACCGACGCATCGATCGTCGCGAACGAGGCGGGCGCGTCCTTGCTCGTGTTGCGCTCGGGCATGCAAAGCGAGGAGGAGATCGCCGACACGCTCAGAAAGGTGGAGCGCGCGGAAGGGCGCATTGCGGGCGCGGTGTTCAACGGCATTCCGCTGCGTCGAAGCACCAAGAACTATGGCTACGAAACGAACTATGCCAGCGATTTTGGCAACAACGACGTCGAGCAGCAAGCGCCGCGACGCGCCTGAGCGTGGGGGAACATCAACGCGGTAACGCGGGTTCGCGATGGCGTAAAACGGAGAATCAGATGGCCTTTGCAATCAACGGAAAGTTTACTTCGCAGCCCGTCACGGGGGTTCAACGCGTTGCGTATGAGCTGACGAGGGCCATGCAGATGCGCGCCGCACCGGGTGACGAACCCGAGGTGTTCGTGCCGCAAAATACGATCGAGCCGGGCGCATTGCTCAAGCGGCAACGGCGCTTTCCGTGGCTGCGCGGCACGTTGTGGGAGCAGATCACGCTGCCGATCGCCGCACGCGGCGTCACACTGCTGAGTTTGTGCAATACGAATCCACTGTTCAAGCACCATCAGGTCGTGATGGTTCACGACATGGCCATCTTTGACGTGCCGCAAGGCTTCTCGAGGAAATTCCGGCTCTGGTATCGCATCTGTTTCGCTCTATTGCCCCGCACGCGTCCGATCGTTCTTACGGTGTCGACGTTTTCGAAAATGCGTATCTGCCATCATCTGAAGATCGACGAATCGCGTGTGAAAGTGGTGGCACCCGGCGCAGATCATCTCGACCGTATCGTTGCCGACCCCTCGGTGTTGCAACGGCTCGAATTGAACAGGGACGCTTATTGCGTGGTCGTCGGCAGTCTCGACCCGCGAAAGAATCTGCGCGGCGTGCTCGATGCGATCGTGCGGCTCGGGCATCTGAGCGACGTCAAATTCGTCATTGTGGGAAAACAGTATCCGCGCATCTTCAGCAGTGCAGGCGTCGAGCATCCGGTGCATTCGCGGCAGGTGGTGTGGGCCGGATTCGTGTCGGACGCGGAGCTGAAGGGGCTGTACGAGAACGCTGGATGCCTCGTGTTTCCGTCGTTGTACGAAGGCTTCGGCTTGCCGCCTCTGGAAGCGATGTATTGCGGCTGTCCGGTGATCGCGTCCGCGCGCACGTCGATACCGGAAGCCTGCGGAGACGCCGCGATGTACTGCGACGCGACGTCTGCGGACGACATCGCCGCAAAGATCGCGCAGATGATGAGCGACGCCGATCTTCGTCAACGTTACCGCAACGCGGGGCTGCTGCATGCGCGCGAGTTTCGCTGGGAGCGCGCGGCGCAAACGGTGCTCGACATCCTCGATGTCAAGACCGGCGAACGGCTGTCCGAACTGACGCCGCGCGCGTCGACGAGCTAGCGATGGGTGAGCACGAACATGAGTACGAACATGGATCGCATGAAGACCCGTGCTGGCAGAAGACGTGCATTGCGCACACTCGCCGCGTTGGCGGCGGGTGCGGCCGGGCCGTTGTCGAATCTCAGGCCCGCTGTCGCATTGGTACGGGACGCAGCGCCCGCCAACGCGCGCGCCCGCATGATCACCGATCTGATCGGCGCGAACGGCTGGGCCGGATCGGCCGCTGACATCGAGATGTGGCGAGCGATGGGCATCAGTTGGGGGCGCGACACGGTCGGCCCCGGTCAGCCTCATGGGCCCGGCGAGGCGATGCGCATCGACAAAACGGGCTCGGCGTTCAATGGCGATCTGCCGCCGGCACTGTTGCGAAACGAACGCAATGGAATCGGTTCGCTGCTGCTGCTCGGCTTTACGCCGAGATGGAATGCGAGTGTGCCGGGCGACAGCAATTCGGCACCGGTCGATGTGGGCGCGTGGAAGCGGTATGTCGACGCGGTGGTCCGCAAGTATTCTGCGCCGCCTTATAACCTGCGCTATTTCCAGATCTGGAACGAGGCGGCCGGCAAGTTGTCCGGCGGCTTGCCGCAGTCCGTGTTCTGGCACGGCCCGGAGTTCAGCAAGGACGAAAAGCGCTCGAAACCGTACGAACGCGCGATGCAGGATTACGTCGAGCGCGTTCATATTCCGGCGGCACGCATCATTCGCAGTTATCGCTCGTATGTGGTCTATGGCGGCTGGCCGGATCAGGGCGGACTCGACAACTTCCGCCGCTGGCTCGAATACCGCAGCCCCATATTGAAAGAGCGCATGCTCGACTGGGTCGACTACATCGACACGCATTATCTGCCGGTCGCCGATATGGAATCGCTGTATCAGCAATACGTGAAGAACGGTCCCGCGCGCGGCATCTGGCAAACGGAGATTGGCAACGAGTACATCAAAGACCCGCACTATTTGCCGCGCTATTTCTTCGATTTCGCGGTGTGGGCGCTCGGCAGGAATTGGGACGATCCGGACAAGTACGTGTCGATGATCTATCACTGGGACGGCTATGAACCGTTTCGCCTCACGCATCCCGGTCCGCCTGAACGAACCTACAACGTTTCCGGTCGAAGCTTGATCGTGTTGCATCAAACCGCGGGTGGGCATCTGGCGAGTTTTTCGAAGCCGCTGCAGTGCGCCCCGGGGGTTACTGCGAATGCCTTGCTTTCCGGCAGCGACCTCGTGATGCAGGTGAGCAGCAGCGCGGGCTGGCAGAACATTTCCATCGGCGGGCTGCAAGCGCTGCGCGCGCGCGCGGTACAGGCCGATTTCATCGACGCGCTGAGCGGCGAGGCGAGCACATCGGGCAATGTTGTATTGAATTGGGACAACGATTTGATGAACGTGCGATTCAAGGTACCCGACCAGGTGAACGGCGCAGGTAACAATCCGCCCAAACATCTGGCTTATCTGGTGGTACGTCGTGTGACGCAGGGAGTGGCATAGCGATATTTCGCGAGCTTGACGGCCGCCGGGAGCCGGCGGATCGAACCTGATGGATAGCGTTGACACATCATGAAACAGGTCACCATTGCGATTTGCAATTACAACTACGAGCGCTATCTGGCTGCGGCCATCGACTCGGCGCTCGCGCAGGACTATCCGGCGACCACGGTGATGGTCGTCGACGATGGCTCGACCGACGCTTCACGCGAAATCATCGCAAGCTATGGCGATCGCGTGCTGCCGCTGTGCAAGAAGAATGGCGGACAGGTATCCGCCTACAACTGCGCAATCGCGTCGCTCACCACCGGGTATGTGATCTTTCTCGATTCCGACGACGTGCTGTACCCCTCCGCAGTCACCGAAGTGATGCGCTTTTTCGAGGACGGCGAGTGGGCCAAGGTGCAATTCCGGCTCGACGTGATGGACCACGAAGGTGCATTGACGGGGGCCTACGTGCCGCATAGCGAGCCGCCACACGACTGCGGCAGGCTGTTGCGCCGCGGTTGGCTTTATCCGTCGCCGCCCGCCTCCGGCAATGCTTACCGGGTGAGTGCGCTCAAGCAGATCTTCCCGGTCCCCGAAGAGGGCGTGAATCGCTATGGCGCGGACTTTTACGCAATTTATGGCGTCGCGCTGACTGGACCTGTCGCGACCGTGCCGAAGTCGCTAGGCGGCTACCGGGTGCATAACGCGGGCAGTGAATCCGTGTCGTTCGCGAACTCGGAACAACTGACCAAAGCGCCGCGCGCGTTCAACATGCGCTGGGCCATCCTGCGCAACATTGCCAACGTCCGGCTCGACATCGAACTACCGGCGACATTTCTCGACTTCTCGCACGAGAAAGCGAGGTTCTGCTCTTCCGTTTATCGCGCCACGCTTTTCAGGCGTTGGCATTGGATGCTGCTCGATTCGCGCAACTATCTGCATACGATCATCGCGAATCCGTTCTGGAGCCTGAAGAAGAAGCTCGGCACGCTCGTACTGTCGAGTCTATGTCTCGTGCCTTACTCGCCGCTGTCGGATTTCGCGGTGCGTTATATCGCGAACCCGCTTGCGCGCCATCGTGTCGCAGGACGCTGAGGCGAAGGGGGACGGCATGGATAGACGAGCGAGCGCAAACGTAATCGCATTTATGTACGGCGGCTACCTGTTGAGGTATGTGTACCTCCTCATTGTCGTGCCGTTCTATGGAAGAGTGCTGGGTGTGGCGGAGTATGGGCGGGTGCTCGCGTCGATGTCGCTGTCGAACGTGATATGGATGCTCGTCAGCTTCGGCTTCACGTTCGTCGGCATGCGCGAGATGGCGAAAGCGCGGTCGCCGCGGGAATGCAATGCGATTTACTCGCTGCATGTCAGCGCGCGCCTGGTGCTCGCCGCGATCGGCGCGGTCATCGGCATCGTCGCGACGTGGAGCTCGCCGGTCTTGTCGGAGCAGCCGCTGATCGGCCTGCTCGCGACCTTGCTCGGCATCGTGCAGGCGCTGAATCTCGGCTGGCTATATCAGGGGCGGCATTACTTTCGCACGCCGATCATCATCGAAGTGTTCGGCTTCGCTCTGAGTCTCGCGCTGGTGCTGACGCTCGTCAAAGGACCGGATGACGCCGTTTGGGTGTTGGCGAGTTCGCTGATCGCGGCTATCGCGTCGTCGATCGTTTCGTATGGATTGGCGACATGGCAACTCGGCTTGCCACGTCTCAGGTTTTCCGGCGTCGTGCCGCTCGTGCGCAACTCGACGATGCTGTTCTGCTATTCGTCTGGCTCGATCGTGTTGACGGCATCGTCGACGTATTTGCTGACCTTGTTCTCAACGCCCGCGCAGGTCGGCTATTTCGGCGCGGCTGAGCGTTTCGCGACGATCGGACTGGGCCTGATGGCCCCCGCGGCGCAGGTCTTTATTCCGACGATAACCCGGCAACTCGCGCAGGGCGACAAGGCAGGCGCGCATGTCACGACGCGGCGCGGCGCCATGTTGCTGATCGGCTACGGCGTACTCGTGTTGTGCGGCGCGTTGACGCTTTCGCCCTTCGTGTTGCCGCTGATCCTCGGCGCTGCGTTCGAGCCGAGTGTGCATGTATTGCAGGTGTTCGCATGGATGTTCCCGTTCGCGGCCTTCAATGAGCTGGTCGCATTCTATGTATTCGTGCCGCGCAGGAAAGACCGGGTGCTCGCGATTGCCGGCGCCGCCGCGGCGCTGGTCAATCTCGCGTCGGCGCTGGTTCTCGCGCCGCGTTTCGGCGCGATTGGCATGGCGTCTGCTCGGGTGATCGGCGAAGCGGCGTTGTCGGTGACGCTGCTCAGCGTATTGATTCACCTCGAGCTGGTCGGCCTGTTGCCCGGCGCCGAGAGGGCACTAGCGCGGGTGCGGGTGGTGTGTGGGCTTCGTACGCAGGCGGGCGGCGCAAAGGACGACTGAAGTAGCGCGTGGGTGTGCGGAAGTTTGGTTGGTTCGTGACCAGGAGGTCGAAGTGAAAGTCGCTATTGTTCACGATTGGCTGGTAGTGTCCGGCGGCGCCGAGAAAGTATTGAAGAACATCATCGAGTGCTTTCCGGACGCGGACGTCTTTTCGATTGTCGATTTTCTCGAAGACCGCGATTGCGTGAAGGGGAAGTCCGTCAACACGTCGTTCATCCAGAAGATGCCCTTTGCGCGAAGACGATACCGCGCCTATCTGCCGTTGATGCCGATTGCGATCGAGCAGGTGGATCTGTCCGGCTACGATCTCGTCATTTCGAGTTCGCACGCGGTCGCCAAAGGTGTGTTGACCGGGCCGAACCAGGTGCATATCAGCTACATTCATTCGCCGATCCGCTATGCGTGGGATCTGCAACACCAGTACCTGCGCGAATCGCATCTGGACACAGGTCTGCGCTCGGTCTTGGCGCGGGTGCTGCTTCATTACATTCGAGGCTGGGATTCGCGTTCCGCGAACGGCGTCGATCATCTCGTCGCGAATTCTCAGTTCATTGCGCGCCGCATAAAAAAGGCCTATCAGCGCGAAGCGACCGTGATCTATCCGCCAGTCGATCTGGCGAATATGTCCATTGGTACGGAGAAAGAGGATTTCTACGTGACGGCGTCGCGGATGGTGCCTTATAAGCGTATCGATCTGATCGTTCAGGCCTTTTCGCAAACGCCCGAGCGCAAGCTGGTCGTGATCGGCGACGGTCCCGAGATGAAGAAGATCAAATCGGTGGCCGGCGGTAACGTACAGATTCTCGGGCATCAGCCCTCCGATGTGCTGGTCGATCATTTGCGGCGCGCGCGCGCATTCGTGTTCGCGGCGGAAGAAGACTTCGGCATTTCGGTGGTCGAAGCGCAGGCATGCGGCACGCCGGTGATCGCCTTCGGCCGCGGCGGCGCGCTTGAATCGGTGGTGGGATTGCCGCTAGAACGACCCACCGGCGTTTTCTTCGGTGAGCAAACCACTGGGTCCTTGCTCGAAGCCGTTAGCCGGTTCGAGAGCCACGTAGCCTTATTCGACGCACGCGTGTGCCGCAAGAATGCCGAGCGCTTTTCGTCGGAGAATTTCAAGAACGCGCTGATGGGCTTCGTCGACGCCCGGCTTCCGTATGCGTGCGTCGAACAGTTTCTTCCCTATGCGCCGAGTCAGTCGCTGCCGGCAGAAGAGCGTCATCTTGCCGACGTTACGCCGTGAGTCGGGCGCTGGGGTACGGGCGGGGGTTGTGTAGCTCGCGTACCCGCGATGCCCGCCTTGCGCGCTCCGCGCGGACCGGGCCGGAATGCGGTGACCGCTAGCGGACGCGCGGCGAGCAGCAGCGAGATCACCAGAGAAAGAATCAATACATTCGACGGCGTGACCAGCCGATGCTCGGTTGCCGACATCACCAGCAGGCAAACCGACGAAATCTCGACGAAGCGGAACGCCGCGAACTGCCGGCCCCCCGCGACCAACGCGGCATACGCCGCCCCCTGCTTGCTCCAGTCGATCAGTCTCCAGAAGAACGCGAGGATCAGCGTCAAGCCGACGGCGCCGAGCTCTGCCAGGATATTCAGGAACGAGTTGTGAGCATGCGAGTCGCTGTGCTCGATCACGATGTCGGACGGCACCGCGAACAGATGGAAGTACGAAGCGAGGCTGCCGATATGGTCGTCGAAGGAGCCGAAGCCGAGACCGACGAGCGGGCTTTGCTCGAAATACGCGAGCGCTCGCGGCCACAACCACTCGTAGCGAATGTTCAGGTTGTTGACCTTGGCGTCATTGGCGTGGATCGCGAACGTATAGCCCATGTAGTCGACGTTCGGCTCGGTATGGTAGATCGCGATGGCGAGCGAGGCGGCCAGCAGCACGGCGATCAGCGAGCCCAGAATCCAGCGCTTGCGGCCAAAGTACAGATAGGGCAGAACCGCCGCGGCGCCAAGCAGCGAGCCGCGGCTATAGGTCGAAAACAGCATCAGCACATTGCAGACGAGCAGCGCGATCAGCAGTTTGCTGCGCTTTTGCAGGTAGCAGGCTACGCCGAGACAGAACAGCATCGCCAGAAAGCCGCCGGCCGCGTTGCGGGCAATGAAGTAGCTGCCGAAACTGTCGGCCGGGTTCACGAAGATGCTGAACAGCCCGTTCGTGGCGATGTAGTAGACGTACATCGGCAGATTGACGAGGACCGCGAAAATGAACAACGCGCGCAGGATCCTGTTCAGATCCCAGCGATGGGCGTATACACAACCGGCAAAAATGGGCGCATAGGAGATGAAAAAATTGCCATCGCGCCGATAGAAGTCGAAGTCGACGAACGACTGCGGATCATAGAGCAGCGTCGAGACGATCGCGAGCGCCGTAAAAGCGGTGAGCGGCGTGATGAACGCCGGGTAACTGCGGCCGTAAAAGCGCCATGCGAGCAATAGCAGCGGAACAAAGCCGATCGCACTGATGGGCACGAAGTTCGTGACCGTCAGGAAAAGTGCGAGTAGCGAGAGATAGGCCATTGCAACTCCAGAATAGCGGATGGCGCGCCGGTTGGGTTGTGCCCATGCGCTGGATGATGGCGAGATTGGGAAAAGCGGAAAACTCACAGTGTGGCCGCGCAGCATCACACCGTTGTTTATCTTTGACATGAATGCCGCGGCACGTTCATCAAACGGTAGCACGTGTGAGCGCTTATTTCCAATCGCGCGCTTCTTCTGCAATACAAGTGCAAGCTCGTTCGCAAGCTTGCTAAACGCAGTCCGCGAGCGCCGCCAAAACTTCCGCGCTTCGCGCCAGATGGGCCGCGTCGCAACGCGGTCTCACTATGATGAATTCATCGGGGCACGACGTCGACAGGATTCGATGCACGTCTTGCCGCACTCGTTCTTTCGATTTCAATCGTTTTCCGATCGTCGTTGTCGAGCAGACTACTGCGATCCCGCCAGTCAGTTTCCGTACCTCCCGGTCGAACCGGATTCGCTGTCGGCGCATGCATGTTGTCACTGCGAACTGAACTGCTGGTCTTGGTCCGTTCGATGCGGACGCCCTGTCGATAAATCGCATGAGACAGCATTTGCGTGGATCGCGGCACACCGCGTTATACGGTGTCGTCCAGGCAGAGGCGTTCCTGGGCGGTTTCAATGCGAAGGAGTTGGCAATGGGCAAGGTTACGGCGGCAGCGGCCGCGCTGGATGTCGAAACGATACGGCCGGACTCTGCCGAGGTGGAGTTTCCGACGCTCGTGCAGGTGATTCTCGCTGGTGGTTCCGGCACCCGGTTGTGGCCGGTGTCGCGCGAACAGTTTCCAAAGCAGCTGATCGACGTGATCGGCAATCAGACTTTGCTGCAAGCGACGATGGGGCGCATGGCGGGTTTCGATGGCGCATGGAACATCGCGGCCGATCCCGTGATCGTCTGCGGCACCGAGCATTATTTCGCCACTTACGAACAGGCACGCGAGATCGGCGTGAACGCGCGGATCGTGGTCGAGCCCGGCCGTCGCGACACGGCGCCGGCCCTGACGCTTGCCGCGCTGACGGCATGCGCGGAAGACGAAGACGCGATCCTCGTCGCGATGCCCGCCGATCATGCGATCGCGAATCTGGAAGCGCTTCATCACGCGCTCGACATCGCCGCGACGCATGCGCGCGACGGCGCGATCGTCACGCTAGGCGTGCCGCCTGAACGGCCCGACGCGGGCTTTGGTTACATCCGCCTCGGCGATGCGTTGCCCGATGGTGCGCGCCGCATCGAGCGCTTCGTCGAGAAGCCTGCGGCGGAACTCGCGGCCCAATATGTCGCATCGGGCAGTTACTGGTGGAATAGCGGCATCTTCGTCGTACGCGCGTCGGTGTGGCTATCGATCATCGAACAGTTTCAGCCGGACATGCACGCGGCCTGCGTTCAGGCGTGCCGCGATGCGAAGAAGACTGAAGAATGCATCATGCCGGACGCTGACGGGTTTCTGCGTTCTCCGTCCGACTCGATCGACTATGCGGTGATGGAGCAGCTTGGCAAACCGGAGTCGGCGTTTTCCGGCGTGGTGGTGCCGCTCGAAGCAGGTTGGTCCGATCTCGGCTCGTGGGATGCCGTCTGGCAAGCGATGGACAAGGACGACTGCGGCAACGCCGCGAGCGGCCGTGTGCTGTTTGAAGGGGCCACCGCGACATATGCACGCTCGCAAGGAGGCAGGCTTCTTGCCTGCGTCGGCACCAACAACATGATCGTGATCGAAACCGACGACGCGGTGCTCGTCGCGGATCGCTCGCATGTACAGGACATCAAGGGACTCGTGTCGCGGATCAGACGCGAAAAATCTCCGGAAGCCAATGCGCACAGAAAAGTCCGCCGCCCATGGGGCTTTTACGACTCGATCGATCATGGCGATCGCTTTCAGGTGAAGCGCATCGTCGTGATGCCAGGCGGCCGCCTGTCGTTGCAGATGCATCATCATCGCGCCGAGCATTGGGTCGTGGTATGCGGAACGGCACTCGTCACGCGCGGAGAAGAGCAGTTTCTTCTCGGCGAAAACGAATCGACCTACATCCCGTTGGGTGTTCGCCATCGGCTCGAAAATCCGGGCCGGGTGCCGCTGCAGATCATCGAGGTGCAGTCGGGTACTTATCTCGGCGAAGACGACATCGTCCGTTTCGACGACAAGTACGGGCGCTGTGACTGATGATGCCGCGGAGTCGACCCGATACCGGCTATGAGGGGGCTGTGATGCGCTTGCTAAGCGGTCTACTGGCGAGAATTTTCGACGTCGCGATGATTGTGGGGGGAGCCTGCGCGGCCTCGCAGATCCGCTTCGACGGCGGCTCGCAACGGAACTTCTACTTCGCGTTCGTCGCCTTCGCTGCGGCGTTTGCTCTGGCGGTCTTTCCGGCGCTCGGCGTCTACGAGTCGTGGCGCGGCCGCTCGAAAAGAGCGCTCGCGAGCCATGTGGCGCTCGGTTGGCTCGTCGTCCAGGCTTGCGCGATGGCGTTGATGTTCTCGTTGCACCAGATCGACTTCGTGTCGCGGCTCTGGTTCGTGTACTGGACCGGCATCTCGGGCGCGGCGATGATGGCCGGCCGGATGGCCACGCATGCGCTGCTCGGCCGCATGCGCCACGCCGGGATCAATCTGCAACACGTCGCGGTGGCGGCGTGCGGCGAACATTGCGATGAGATCATCCGCAAGATCGAGATGTCGCCCGCCGCCGGCTTTCGCGCGAATGCGTTGTATAACCTGCATCCCGGCTGCTGCATCCCGCCGCGTTCGTCGGTACCGGTCTTCGAACAGCAGGCCGAGTTCGCGCGCTACGTGCGGGAACAGCAGATCGGCGAAGTGTGGCTGGCACTGCCGCTCACCGAGGAGCGCGCGATTCTCAAACTGGCCGCGGAGTTTCGCAACGACCTGATCAATGTGCGCTTCATGCCCGACGTGCGCACGCTCGCGCTATTCGAAGGGAGCATGACCGAGTTGCTTGGCTTGCCGACGATCAATCTCGCCGCGTCGCCGCTGCCGCCGAATGCGCTGGTGCAGAAAGAACTGTTCGACCGTCTGTTCGCGCTCGTCGCATTGATCGCGATTGCGCCGATTCTGCTGGGCTGCGCGATTGCCGTCAAACTGAGTTCGCGCGGGCCGGTGTTTTTCAGGCAGCGCCGCAAAGGGGCGGACGGCCGCGTATTTACGATCTACAAGTTCCGTACGATGCGCTTGCACGAGCAGAAGCCGGGCATTCTCGAACAGGCCACGCGCGGCGATCCACGCATCACGACCGTCGGCGCGTTCCTGCGCCGCACGAGTCTCGACGAACTGCCGCAGTTCTTCAACGTGCTGCGCGGCGATATGTCGGTAGTGGGGCCGCGTCCGCATGCGCTCGAACACGACGTTCTGTACCAGAACATCGTGTCGGGCTATATCCACCGTTATCGGATCAAACCCGGCATCACCGGCTGGGCGCAGATCAACGGCTATCGCGGCGAGACCGATCGCCTCGAAAAGATGGAGGGCCGCGTCGCACACGATCTGTACTACCTGCGCAACTGGTCGTTCTGGCTCGACGTGAAGATCATTCTGGCCACGATTTTCAAGGGACTTCATCATCCAAACGCATACTGAGCATGATGCTATCTGGCGTTGAGAAGGTAGTGAGACGAACCGCGAAGCGGGTTTCGCTGTACCGCTTCCATCATGATCACGGTTTGCAGGCGAGAAAAATATTGCAGCGACTCGAAAGCAGGTACGGCAAACCCGATCCGAACAACCTGCGGCTTGCAGACACCTACGCGCGAGACGTGTTCGGCGACGCGGTCTACGCACCCTGGCTGCGCGTTTATACCGCGTTTCGCGGCACGTTCAAGGAAGGCTGGATTCCCGACAACTACTACGGCATCGTCGTCGTGCCGCATCTGCAAGGCTGGTACGGCAAGATTTCGAGCCTGAAGCCGATTTCACGGCTGATCTTCGGTGGCGACGAATTGCCGGACGTCGCGTACTTTGCCAATGGGCTGTTCTTTACGGATAAAAGCGTCGTGGTGCCCGAGCGCGATCTGAAAGACGTCGTGTTCGAGCATGCCGAGCGCGTCGTATTCAAGCTCGACGGCTCCGGTCAGGGCAACGGCGTCTATTTCTTCGACCGCGCCAACTTCGACCCGGCGGTCATCCGGTCGCTCGGCAATGGCGTGATTCAGACGTTCATCGACCAGCACCGTCTGTTCACTACGTTTGCTTCGAAGCCCGTGGCGACATTGCGCTTCACGACCGTGGTGGACGACGCCGGCCGCATTTCGATTCGGGCCTGCTACTTGCGGCTCGGCAGAGCGGACGATACGCATGTGCTGAGCGATCGCGAGGTATGCGTGCCGGTCAAACTCGAAACGGGCGAGTTGTGCGACGACGGGTATATGAGCGACTGGGGCGCGGTGGATGCGCATCCAGACTCGGGCGCGCGCTTTGCGGGCGTGAAGATTCCGTGTTTCGACAAATGCATGACCACCGTACTACGCCTGCACAGGCAGATTCCATTTGCGCGCTGCATCGGCTGGGACCTCACGGTCGATGCGAACGACCAGGTCAAGGTGATGGAGTGGAACGGCAAGCACAACGACGTCAAATTCAGTGAGGCTACGCAAGGTCCGTGCTTCGCGGATCTGAACTGGGAACGGCTCAGAGCCGAACCCGAGTCTGCACGGCTGCCACCAGGCTGATCGGGCAGGCCAAAAAAACGCAGCGGGAGACACGACGTGAGCGAACAGTTATGGTGCGTCCACATTGAAGGACTGAACGACTTCATTGCCGTCGATTCGGAGGAAACGGCGCGGAGCGAGGCATCGGAGATCAATGCGTATATCGATCGTGCCGACAGAAGCTCGCGTGCCGCCCGCCTGCGCGCGGTGGTGGTCGAATGGCCGTATAGCGCCGACGCCCACGCAAGAGCGCTCGATGACGACTGGCACGATCTGCAACGTATGCCGCACAAACAACAGGCCGTCGCGCGGTCTGGCGGCGGTGGGCTGGCCAATCTCGCGCGACGCGTCAGAGAACTGCTGAGCGTCGCGCGCACGGGCAAGGACGATGCATGAAGCGCCACGAGCTCGCCACGGAAAATGGTGGCGGGTGCTGGATCACGGTTTGCGGGGGAGTGGCGCGAAATGTTCTCCGTCACGTCGATTGGTAACGATATAGCCATCTCGCTTGCGTAACTTCATAAAGAAGAGTACAGGCGCCGTATTCGGATCGCCGCCACATTCGGGCGTATGTCTCTCGTGAACGCCGACCATGAAATGGCTTTTCTGGTCCGATACGTCGAACAGCAGGCATTGGGTGCGGTTGGAGGATTGGTGATAGGTCTGAGTGACTTCGGCTGCCCGGTCCGCTGCCTGATCCGCTGTTAGGATCGCCCGCCCCGATGCCATCGCATGCGCGCTGGCGAGCAGCAGGCCGAAGGTCAGGAATCGTACCCTCATGGTTTTACCGGTTTCACCGAATGTCATATTGGTCGAGATGGCGTGAGCGAATGATGTTGATTAATTTGCGCCGTACTGCGTCGGTGCTGATGGCCTTTGTACGACTCCCGAAAACCCACAACGGGGCCACCAAGCTACACCTGACAGTCAACGGTTGGCTATGGGCGAAGGATGAAACCGATAACCCCCGGTGATCGGTGTATCCAAACAATTCATTAGTCAACTATCACCCGGCTCCTGATAATGTCCGCACAAAACAGGCCATAGCGGACGCCAGCGTCGGAGCATCGGCGCGGGTTCACGCGACAATCCGGAGGAGACGATGCTGCGACCCAAGGTCAGCCGGGCGGTTCTCGCGCTCATGTGCGCGATGTCGTTCATCTTGTATCTCGATCGCGTCAACCTGTCGGCGGCGGCCGGGCTGATCCGCGACGATCTGCATCTGAGCAATACCAACGTCGGCCTCGTGTTCGCCGCGTTCGCGTACACATACGCGCTGTGCCAGGTGATTGGCGGCTGGGTCAGCGACCGCTTCGGCGCGAAACTCACGCTCGTGACCTGCGCGAGCATCTGGATCGTCGCGACGGTCGCGACCGGTCTCGCGGGCGGGCTCGCGTCGCTGTTCGGCGCGCGGCTGCTGCTCGGCATCGGCGAAGGCGCGGCGCTGCCCGCGCAGGCGCGGGCACTGACCAACTGGTTCCCTTCGAACCGGCGCGGCTTCGTGCAAGGCCTCACGCATTCGTTCTCGCGGCTCGGCAATGCGATCACGCCTCCGCTGATCGCGCTGCTGGTCGCGTATTCGTCGTGGCGTGTGTCGTTTCTCGCGGTCGGCGCGCTGACCTTCGTGTGGGTCGTGGTCTACGCATGGTATTTCACCGACGACCCGCGCAAGCATCGCCATATGACCGCGGAGCAGGAATCGACATTGCCGCCGGTCCGTCAATCCGCGGTCGAAGCGACGCGTGAGCCGACGCCGTGGCGGCGTCTGCTGAAGCGCATCGCACCGACGATGCTCGTCTACTTCTGCTACGGCTGGACCGGCTGGCTGTTCTTCACATGGCTGCCCACGTTCTTCATGCACGGCCGCGGCCTCGATCTGAAAAGCTCGGCGATGTTCTCCGCGGGCGTGTTTCTGTCCGGCGTGGTCGGCAATACCGCGGGCGGTGTGCTGAGCGACCGCGTGCTCAAGCGCACGCGCAACGTCGTCGCGGCGCGCCGCAACGTGATCATCTGCGCGTTTCTGGGCGCGTTGGTGTTCCTCGCGCCGGTGATGGTCGTGAAGTCGCTGCCGGTCATGACCGCGTGCATGAGCCTGTCGTTCTTCTTCCTCGAAATGACGATCGGGCCGATCTGGGCCGTGCCGATGGACATTACGCCGCGGCACGTCGGGGTCGCGAGCGGGCTCGTGAATGCGGGTTCAGCCATCGCGGGGATTTTCACGCCGATCGTGTTCGGTCTGATCGTGGACCGCACGGGCAGCTGGACGCTGCCGTTCGCGGGCTCGCTCGGCCTGCTCGCGCTCGGCATCGTCGCGACGTTCTTCATGCGGCCGGACATTCCGCTCGACGCGGCCGGCGCTCATACGGACACGAATGCGAGCGGCGAATTGCGCTTCGCCGACAACCTCACGCCGCGCGAATCGAATCGATGACCCGCTGCATCGCTGGGGTGACCCGCGGGTTCCTGCGCGGAATCAGCCCACCGTGCAGGCGCGCTGGCTCGATGCCGAACAGCGCGACGCAGAAAGCGTTCGACATCGTCACGCGCATGGCGGCGCAGCGCGTGAGCTAACGCTTTATCGTTTCTTGCGCGGCCCCGTCGATGCGCGCACCACGAGCTCGGGCGGCGGCCCGAGCACCATCGTCGGCTGCCGCTCCGGCGTCTGGATCAAACGGATCAGACTCTCGATCGACAACTGCGCGACAGCCGCGGTTTGAATCGCTACCGTCGTCAGCGCGGGATGCACCTGATGCGCGAGTTGAATGTCGGTGATGCCGATCACCGACACGTCGTCGGGCACCGAGCGGCCGAGCGTGATCAACGCCTGTATCGCGCCGATCGCGAGCAGGTCGTTGGTCGCGAAGATCGCGCTCAGTTGCGGACGGTTCGCCATCAGCTCCATGCAGGCGGCGAAGCCGGCGTCGATCGAATCGCGAATCTGCAGCACCGCGGCCGCGTCGGCTTCGATGCCGGACGCGCGCATCGCGGCGCGAAACCCGTTCGAGCGCGCGTCCTGCAAACCGCCGCAGCCGTCTCCGATCAGCAAGCCAACCTCGCGATGGCCGAGTCCGAGTAGATGCCGCGCGGCAAGCTCGCCCGCGCGCGCGAAGTCGACCGCGATGCACGGTAGCGCGGGCGGCGACTCGGGGTGCTCCCACATGGCGAGCAGAATCGGCGCGCTATGCGTCGCCGAAGCGCACAGGTCGTTGATCGTGATGTCCGTGTTCATCACGAGCACGCCGTCGGCGAGCGTGCCGGCAATCTGGTTCAGATACGCGCGGCCGATCTCGGCATCGTCGTCGGTATTGCAGACCATCAGGAAATGGCCGGTCTTGCGCGCCGCGCGCTCGGCGGCGAGCACGAACTCCGGGTAAAACGGGTTCGAGATGTTCGACAGCATGAGCGCGAGCGTCGACGAACGCCCTTCGGCAAGCGCGCGCGCATTCAGGTTCGGCCGATAGCCGAGCTCGGCGATGGCCTGCAATACGCGCTCAGCCGTTTCAGGGCGGACTTTCTCGCGATTGCGAAGCACGTTGGAGACGGTGGCGGCGGTAACCTGCGCGCGTTTCGCGACTTCGGACAGCGTGACCATGTTGGCTTATCCCAGATTTAGGGAGGACACTTCAAATGTTGCAAACGGTCTGCGACATTGCTAACTTTCTCGAAAACCCAACGGAGACACCCGCCATGACTTTTTCCGTCGCACTCGAATTTAAGCGATTAAATGCCGTCGGCACAAGGCCCCGGCGTTTTATTTCGACGAAAATTTAAGCGGTTAAATCAACGCGGAGACAGCATGGCGACGATTCATTTGAGCGATGTGCAAAAAGCCTACGGCGACCATCCGCCGGTGATCCGGCGCGTGAATCTGGAAATTGCGCAGCACGAGTTCTGCGTGTTTCTGGGCCCCTCGGGCTGCGGCAAGTCGACCTTGCTACGGATGATCGCCGGTCTCGAAGACCTCAGCGAAGGCGAACTGCATATCGGCGGGCGACTCGTCAACGACGTGCCGGCTGCGGAACGCGGCGTCGCGATGGTGTTCCAGAGCTACGCGCTGTTTCCGCACATGACCGTATTCGACAACATGGCGTTCGGATTGAAGCTCGCCAAACAGCCGAAGGACGTGATCGAGCGCAAGGTGCGCGAAGCCGCGCGGATTCTGCAACTGGAGGGCCTGCTCGAGCGGCATCCGAAAGCGCTGTCGGGCGGGCAGCGGCAGCGCGTCGCGATCGGCCGTGCGATCGTTCGCGAGCCGGGCGTGTTTCTGTTCGACGAGCCGCTATCGAATCTCGATGCGGCGCTGCGCGGCCAGACACGCGTCGAGATCGCGCGTCTGCATCAGCGCTTCGCGAGCGCGAGCGTCGTCTACGTGACGCACGACCAGGTCGAAGCGATGACGCTCGCCGATCGCATCGTGCTGCTGCATGCGGGCGCGGATGCCGAGTGCTTCGGCAGCATCGCGCAGAGCGGTGCGCCGCTCGAACTGTATCACCACCCGAAGTCGCGCTTCGTCGCGGGCTTTATCGGCTCGCCGCGCATGAACTTCATCGATGCGGCTGTCGAATCGATCGAGCCGGGGCGCGTGACGGTGTCGTTTGCGGCGGGCGTGGGAAAGCTGGTCGCGCACGTCGATGGCGAACGGCTGCAACGCGGCCAGCGCGTCACGCTTGGCGTGCGTCCCGAGCATCTGCGGCTCGACGGCGACGAGCAGTTTATTCCGTGCTCGATCGTTCTGTCGGAACGGCTCGGCGAGCACAGCTATATTCACGCGGACCATGCGAGCGGCACGCTGATCGCGAAGGCGCCCGGCGATACGCCGCTCGGCGCGGGCGAGCGCATCCGCGTGCGGGTTCCGCCCGCTGCTTGTCATCTGTTCGACGAACAGGGACTCGCGCTGCGGCGTAGCACGTTCGAACCGGAACGCGCGGCCGCCTGATCGATCGACGACGGCGGACCTGCATCGATGGTTCGCCAGACTGAATTCCGCCATAGAGCGGGTTACATCGCCGGCCACGTTGCGTAGCCGGTCAACAAGGTAGACAAGGAGACATAGATGATCGCTCTTCGCCTTCGCCGTTTTGCACAGGTGTCGATCGCCGCCGCCGTGGTGGCCGGCGCGCTCGGCGGCGCCGCAGTCGACGCGGCCACGCTGAACGTCAACGTATCGGCGCGTGGTAATCAGCGCTCGACCTGGCAGGACGCATTCGACCAGTTCAAGAAAGCCAATCCCGACATCGACCTGAAAATCACCTACGTGACCGAGGAAGCGTACAAGGTGCAGATGGGCGGCTGGCTCGCCACCGATCCGCCCGACGTCGTGTCGTGGCACGATGGCGAACGGATGGCCTATTACGCGCAACGTGGTCTGCTCGAAGATCTGAGCTCCGACTGGGCGAAGAACGGCTGGTCGCAGCAATATGCGTCGGTCAAGGACGCGTCGACGTACAAGGGCAAGCAGTATGCGGCGCCGCTCGGCTATGACGCGTACGGCTTCTTCTATCGCAAGGATCTGTTCGAGAAGGCCGGCATCAAGAGCGAGCCGAAAACATGGGACGAACTGCTCGAAGCCAACAGGCAGCTGAAGGCAATCGGCGTCGCGCCGATCGCGGTGGCCGCGCGCGATAGCTGGACGCTTGCCGCCTGGTTCGACTATCTCGATCTGCGCATCAACGGCAACGAATTCCACCAGAAGCTGATGGCCGGCGAAATTCCATACACCGATCCGCGCGTGAAGAAGGTCTACACGACGTGGAAGACCCTGCTCGACAATCACGACTTCATCGAGAACGCGCTGTCGTACGACGTCGATTCGATCGGCCCGATCCTCAACAACGGCAAAGCCGCGATGATGCTGATGGGCACCTTCTTTTCGGCGAGCTTCCCGCCGTCGATTAAAGATCAGATCGGCTTTTTCCGCTTCCCGGTGATCGACGCAAATGTACCGATGGCCGAGGATGGTCCCGTCAACGTACTGCTGGTTCCGGCAAAGGCAAAGAACAAGGCGGACGCGCGCAAGCTGCTCGCGTTCATGGAGACGCCGAAGATCAACGCCGAACTTGCGAAGGGCTGGGGAACCTTGCCGTCGAACAGCCAGGCGGCGCCGCCTGAAGATGCGATTTCGAAGGTCGGCTTCCAGACGCTCGCGAACACGAAGGGCGGCATCGCGCAGTTCTACGATCGCGATATGCAAAAGGAAATGGCCGACGAAGGCATGAAGGGCATGCAGCAGTTCTACAGCGATCCGTCGCAACTCGACGGCGTGCTCGCTCATCTCGAAGCGACGCGCAAGCGCATCTACCAGAAGTAAGTCCCGCCGCGCCGGCCGCGTGTTCGCGGCCGGCTTCAGCGCCCAGATTCCGCCTTCGATTTCCGACGAGGCCGTTCCATGTCTCATACCGCAGCGCGCCGCCTGCCCGCGGCGCGGCACCGTCGCGTCTCGACGACGCGCCGTCATCAGCATCGCGCCGCATTTTTCTTTCTGCTGCCGGGCTGCGCATTGTTCACGCTGTGCGTGATCTATCCGATCATCAGCAGCATTTCGCTGAGCTTCTACAACTGGGACGGCATGACGCCGAAGACCTTCGCGGGTCTCGCCAATTACGTCGAGCTGTTTCAGTCCGACACGTTTTATACGGCGCTAAAGAACAACCTGATCTGGCTTGCGCTGTTTCTGCTCGCGCCGCCTCTGGGTCTGCTGTTCGCGCTGTATCTGAACCAGCACGTGCGCGGCATGCGTGTCGTGAAGTCGCTGTTTTTCGCACCGTTCGTGCTGTCGGGCGTCGTGGTGGGTCTCGTGTTCAGCTGGTTCTACGACCCGACGTTCGGGCTGCTGCGGTTGATCGTCGGTCGTGGCATTCCGGTGCTCGGCGATCCTCACACGGTCACGTTCGGCATCATCTTCGCCGCGCTGTGGCCGCAGACGCCGTTCTGCATGGTGCTGTATCTGACCGGGCTTACCGGTATCAATCCCGAAGTGGTCGAGGCCGCGCGCATGGAAGGCGCGCAAGGGCTGCGTCTGCTGTGGCACGTGATACTGCCGCAATTGCGGCCCGCCACCTTCATGGCGGTAGTGCTGACCGTGATCGGCGCATTGCGCAGCTTCGATCTGATCGCCGTGATGAGCGGCGGCGGTCCGTTCGACAGCTCTACCGTGCTCGCCTACTTCATGTACGACCAGGCGATCAAATACTACCGCGAAGGCTATTCCGCCGCGATTGCGGTCGTGCTGTTCGCGATCATGCTCGTCTATATCGTGTTCCATCTGCGCCGCATGCTGCGCGAGGAACGCTGATTCCCTGAACCTCAGGAGTACAAGGTCATGTATCCGCTTCCCGTCGAACGCTGGAAACCGCTGAATCGCACGCTTTACAAGGCCTCGCTGCCGCTTGCGCTGTTTATCTGGCTGCTGCCGATGCTCGCCGTGCTGCTGACGTCGATCCGCTCGACCGACGAGTTGTCGCAGGGCGACTACTGGACGTGGCCGAAACATTTCGCGCTACTGGAAAACTACGGCACCGCGCTCACGCAAACGGCGATGCTGCATTACTTCGCCAATAGCGTGCTGATCACGGTGCCGTCTGTAGTCGGCGCGATCGTGCTGGCGTCGATGGCGGGCTTCGCGTTGGCGACGTACCGCTTTCCGGGCAACACGGCCGTGCTGTTCGCGTTCGTCGCCGGCAATTTCGTGCCGATCCAGATCCTGATGATTCCGGTGCGCGACATGGCGCTGAAGTTCGGCCTGTTCAACACCGTGTGGGCGCTGGTGATCTTTCATGTGTCGTTCCAGACCGGCTTTTGCACCTTGTTTTTACGCAACTTCATCAAGCAGCTGCCGTTCGAGATGATCGAGGCCGCGCGCGTCGAAGGCGCGAGCGAGTGGACGATCTACTTGCGTATCGTGCTGCCGCTGATCCGCCCGGCGCTCGCCGCGCTCGCGATCCTCGTGTTCACGTTCGTGTGGAACGACTACTTCTGGGCGCTGTGCCTCACGCAAGGCGACGACGCCGCGCCGATCACAGTGGGCGTCGCCGCGCTGAAAGGACAATGGACGACCGCGTGGAACCTGGTCGCGGCGGGCTCGGTGTTGGCCGCATTGCCTTCGGTGCTGATGTTCTTTGGGATGCAGAGACACTTCGTCGCCGGACTGACCTTCGGGGCGAGCAAGGGATAAACGGCGCTTGATACACGATTGAAACGACGGCTCGACGTCAACTCACCACGAGACTTTCACATGCAACTTGGTGTCTGCTACTACCCGGAACAATGGCCGCGCGCGATGTGGGCCGACGACGCGCAACGTATGGTCGAACTCGGCATCACGCATGTGCGGATCGCCGAATTCGCGTGGAGCCGCATGGAGCCGCGCGCCGGCGAATACGACTGGCAATGGCTCGACGAAGCGATCGAAACGCTCGCGAAAGCGGGCCTCAAACTCGTGCTCGGCACGCCGACCGCGTCGCCGCCGAAGTGGCTCGTCGACGCGCATCCGGACGCGTTGCCGGTGCGCCCGGACGGCACGCGCTGGAATTTCGGCTCCCGGCGTCACTACGACATTTCGAGCGACACGTACCGGCGCGAATGCGTGCGCATCGTCACCGCGATGGCAAAGCGCTATGGACGGCATCCGTCGATCGTCGCATGGCAGACCGATAACGAACTCGGCTGCCACGACACGGTGCCGAGCTATTCGGCCGCGGCGTTGCAGCGCTTTCACGCGTGGCTTGCGCGGCGCTACGGAGCGATCGGCGCGTTGAACGACGCGTGGGGCAATGTGTTCTGGAGCATGGAGTACCCGTCGTTCGACGCGATCGGCCTGCCGACGCTGACACCCACCGACGCGAATCCGATCCATCTGCTCGAGTTCCGCCGCTTCATGTCCGACGAGGTGGCGAGCTTCCATCGCGAGCAGATCGACGTGCTGCGCGAGCATGCGCCGAACGCGGATCTGTTGCACAACTTCATGGGCTTTTTCACGACCTTCGATCACTATCGTTTCGCCGCCGACAACGCGATCGACGTCGCCGCATGGGACAGCTATCCGATCGCGCGCACCGAATCGATCGCGTTGCCGCAGGAGCAGAAGGCGCGCTTCGCGCGCACCGGGCATCCCGACGTATCGGCGTTCGATCACGACCGCTATCGGGGCGTTGGCGGCGGTCGTTTCTGGGTGATGGAGCAGCAGGCCGGTCCGGTGAACTGGGCGGCGTGGAATCCGGTGCCCGCGCCGGGCATGGTGCGGCTGTGGGCATACGAGGCGTTCGCGCATGGCGCGGAGCTGGTGTCGTACTTCCGGTGGCGCCAGTGCCCGTACGCGCAGGAGCAGATGCATTCCGGGCTCAATCTGCCCAACAACGAACTGTCGCCGGGTGGTCTGGAGGTACAACGGGTCGCGCGTGAAATCGCGGGCAGTACGGTCCTGTCGACGCTCGCCGCGCCCGCGCACGCGGCTACCGCGCTGGTATTCGACTACGACACGCAGTGGATGTTCGAAATCCAGCGCCACGGCAAGGGCTTCGACTATCAGACGCTCGCGTTCGACTACTACGAGTCGCTGCGCGAACTCGGACTCGATGTCGATATCGTGTCGAGCCGCGCCGATCTGTCGGGCTACCAGCTAGTCGTCGTGCCGAGTCTTGCGGTGATCGACGCCGCGCTCGTCGAGCAGATCGCGCGTTCGAACGCGCAATGGGTGTTCGGCCCGCGCAGCGGCTCGAAAACCGACGCGTTCGCGATTCCCGGCAATCTGCCGCCCGGTGCGTTGCAGCGCGTGCTGCCGATCCAGGTGCTCGAAGTCGAAACGCTGCGGCCGACGCTTGCGCCCGCGCTGTCGATCGATGGCACAGAGGGCCACGCGCTGCACTGGCGCGAGCATGTGCGCGCCAATGGCGAGGCACGCGTCGCCGCTCGCTTCAACGATGCGTGGCCCGCGTTGCTGACGCACGGCAATGTGCGCTATGTGGCCGGCTGGCTGTCGCATGAACTGCATCGCGCGGTGTTGCGGCAGGCGGGGCACGATGCCGGGCTAGCTACGCTGGTGCTGGCCGACGGGCTGCGGCTTCGCCGCCGCGGCGGCCTGACCTTCGCATTCAATTTCGGCGCGCAACCGGTGCAGGCGCCTGCGCCGCGCAATGCGACGTTCGTGCTCGGCGAGCCGCGCCTGAATACCGGCGACGTTTGCGTGTGGAAAGACGCGTGACGCGGCATGGTTTTCACATCAGGAACTCAACCAGGGAGGAAGCGGTAGCAGCAGCCTGAAAACTCGCAGTTCAAAGCTCGTAGGTTGCAACACGGACGCATCAAACCAGGACCAGGCGGCCCGCAAAGAGCCGCCATTTAATCGATGGAGGATGACGGATGAACCGAAGAGAAATGCTGGGATGGCTGGCGGGCGCCGCTGCAGCGGCGGGGGTCGGTGCGACGCTCGGCGCGCCCGCAGTTGCGGCCGAGCAAGGTGGGGCGCCCGGCAACGCCACGGCGCAGGACGCCGCCGCGCGCGCGAGCCGCTTCGCGATGGGCGCGGATGTCTCGACGTTGCTCGAACTCGAAGCGAACGGCGCGAAGTACTACGAGCATGGCGAGGCGCACGACTGCCTGCAGATTCTGAAGCGTCACTGCGTCGATTCGATCCGTATCAAGGTGTGGAATGACCCCGGCAATCCTGACTTCTTTCCGGCCAATCAGAGTCCCGCGGCCGGCTGGAACGATGCCGGGCACGTGCGCATGCTCGCGCGCCGCGCCGCCGCGCTCGGCCTGCGCATTCTGATCGACTTCCACTACAGCGACTGGTGGGCCGATCCGGGCAAGCAGTACCCGCCGCACGACTGGGCCGGCAAGGACATCACCGAGACCTGCGCGCTGCTGTCGGCGTATACATCGAATGTGTTGCAGATGCTTGAGCGCGACGGCGTGCATCCCGAGTGGGTGCAGATCGGCAACGAGATCACCGGCGGCATGCTGTGGCCGCTCGGCAAGTACGATCAGCTCGATAACCTCGCGGCGCTGTTGAAGGCAGGGCACGACGCGGTCAAATCCGTCGACGGGCGCATCAAGGTGATGCTGCATATCGACAGCGGCGGCAACAACGCGACGAGCCGCTGGTGGTTCGACAGCATGACGCAGCGTGGCGTCACGTTCGACGTGATCGGCCTGTCGTACTACCCGCAATGGCAAGGCTCGTTCAGCGACCTGCAGGGCAACGTGAACGACCTTGCGACACGCTACGACAAGGATGTGATCGTCGTCGAGACCGCGTATCCGTGGACGACCAGCGACGGCGATTCGGAACCGGACTCGATGACCAACGTCGGCACTTCGCCGTACCCGCAGACGCCCGCCGGCCAGGCGCAGTTTCTCGGCGCGGTGACCGACATCGTGAATGCGATCCCCGACGGCCACGGCAAGGGCGTGTTCTGGTGGGAGCCCGAGTGGATTCCGACGCCGAACGTCGGCTGGAAAGTCGGCGCCGGCGATCAGTGGGACAACAACACGCTGTTCGATTTCCACGGCAATGCGTTGTCGTCGCTGGATGCGTTCCGCCGGCGCTAGCGCACGTCGGCGTTACTGTGCCGGCGCAGCCTGCCCCTTGTGCCGGTTCACGCACTCCGACGTGATCGCCATGCTCGCCTGATCGGGCGTCATGTGCGGCGCGTCGGGGCTGTAGATCTTTTCGATGATCGCGTCGACGGCCGCGCGATCGGACGGGTCCTTGTAATAGCGGGCGGCCTGCTCGAGCGCCTGAGCTTTGGTCTTCTTGTGGGCGCGCCACGACGCGACCTGGCCGGCGATGTCACCGAGCGCGAAACATTGATCGCTGACGCTCTGCGCGACGGCCTGAGCGGCCGGCAGCGCGACGCACAGCGCGACGAGCGCGGGTACGACTACGCGTTTCATTACCGGAATCCTGAGATGAGACGGCGGCGGCGCGGAAGCGGCGGTGGCCGCGGTGCCGGGCTGCGCGCCTGTGAATAGCTGCGTAGTGTATCGGGAAGCGGCGCGCGGTGCATTTTGCTGCCGTGGATCACAATGCCGCAGCCACCAAAACAAAAAGCCGCCCTGCGAATCGCAGGGCGGCTTCCGATCACCACTCGATCGAACCGTTGTCGGTCCGTTGGCGCGCATGCGTCATCGTACGCTCAATGCCCGAACGACTCCGTCTTCGACGCGCCCACTCCCGCCGCCTGCGGCCGTGCCGCCTGCTTGATCAGCAGTGCGACGCACGACACCAGACCCGCCACCGCGATCGTCGCGAAGATGCCGCCGAACGAGAAGTGGCGGCGCGCCAGCTCGGCTACGAGGAACGAACCCGCAATGCCGCCGAAGCGACCGACGCCAAGCATCCACGCGACGCCCGTGCCGCGGCCCGCGGTCGGGTAGAACGCGGCGGCGAGCGCCGGCATCGACGACTGCGCCGTGTTCATTAGCACGCCGGCGATGAACACGATCAGCACGAGCGCGCCCACGTTGCCGGCGGCCTGCCCGATGAAGTACACGCTGATGGCGGTCAGCGCATAGCACACCGCGATGACGCGGTTCGCGTTGAAGCGGTCCATCAGCACGCCGGCCAGTACTGCGCCGACGCCGCCGAGCGGGAACAGCGCGGAGATCAGCGTCGCGCGTTGCGGCGTGAGACCGGCGTCCTTCAGCAGAATCGGCATCCAGTTGATCGACGCATAGAAGATCACGAGGCCCATGAAGTACGCGAGCCAGAGCATCACCGAACCGACGATGTACGAGCGCGACAGCACGACGCCGAGTCCCTTGCCGCCGGTTTGCGGCGCGGTTTCGGTCATCGTGAACGCGCTGGCCTGCACAGCGTCGCCGGAAATGCGCGCGAGGGCCGCGCGAATCCGTTCGGCCGGCTTGTTATTCGCGACCATGTAGCGGACCGACTCCGGCATCCTGGCGAGCACCAGCAGCAACAGCAGCAACGGCGTGACGCCGCCGAGGATCAGCACGCTGCGCCAGCCCAGATGCGGAATGATCCACGCGGCGAGGAAACCGCCGAACGCGGCGCCGAGCGGAAAGCCGCAGAACATCAGGTTGATCACGGTGGCGCGACGGTTGTCCGGGCTGTACTCGCCCATCATCGTGACCGCGTTCGGCATCGCGGCGCCGAGGCCGACGCCGGTGACGAAGCGCAGCACGGTCAGTTGCTCGATGCCGGTCGAGAACGCCGACGCGAGGCAGGCGGTGCCGAACAGCAGCACCGAGCCGACCAGCATCGAGCGACGTCCGAGGCGGTCGGACAGTGGACCCGAGCCGAGCGCGCCGCACGCGAGGCCGAACAGCGCGGCGCTCAGCACCGGCGCGAGCGCGGGCTTGCCGATGCCCCATTCGGTGATCAGCGAAGGCGCGATGAAGCCGATTGCAGCAGTGTCAAAACCGTCCAGCAGGACGATGACGAAGCACATGAAAAAAATCAGCCACTGGAACGGCGAAAACGGATGCTCGTTGATGAAGGTTTGAACGTTCACAGCGGGGCTGCGGTTCATGATGGTCTCCTGACAGCGAAAGGCCCGACACGACGAGCTATTCTTCTTTAAGACTGTACGCCTCTGGCAGCGGCGCACGATGCCTGCGCGGGGTCAACTGGCCGTGCTTCGGCAATGAATCATACCCGCACGGATCGGCTTGACGAAACCGCGCCGGACGACGAAGTTTTGTTCGTATAGGGAACGACGATTCTTTATGCGAACGCGCGACACTGTAAGGAATGAAATCGTTCGGGTCAACGGGGGAATACCCGAGCCACGCGATGGCGGGCGGGAGCCGGCGGATGCGCCGCAGGTGTCGGCTGTGGCGAAGCTGAACAACCTGCTGGGGCTCATGATCCGATGCACTGAAAATGAGATAGGCAGAGCAATTGTGAATATCTGTCAAAACGGTTTTATCTCGAATTAAAGTCGTTGACCGTGTCGCGTTTTAGATGGTTAATTCGTCGGACGTTTTCTGGAAAATCAGAAGAGGTCAAATGGGACAACAGAAACAGGATGAAACCGCAGGCAAGGAAGAATGCCTGCTTTGCCGTATCACCTATTCCATCTACTCAAACTTCCCGCCAATGCCGTCCTCAATGGCGCTGAACGCCGAAACCGGCGAATGGTTTCCGTTCGATACGCTGAAGTCGTATTCAACGAACGACATGGCACTCGCACACGCGGGGCCGTGGCTGGTTGATCCGAAGACGGCGCGCGACCATCTTGCGGACCTGGGCGAACTCGAACAGGCCCGCCCTGGCGTGATCTGGCTGATTACCTCAGAAAGCCTGGAGAGGCAGGCCGCAAAGCTGCGCCCGCACCTGGATACCGGAATCCCGAAAGGACGATCCGCCCTGCTGCGCTTCAGGGACCCCAGGGTGTTGCATGCGCTCAATGCGGTATGCCACGGCAAGCGCGAGCACGAGCTTTTCAGGGCTGCCGAAGCGTGGCAATACCTCAACGAAGGACAACGATTCACCATCAACGACAATGGAATTTACTGAAGGGCAATGGGCGCTCCTGAAAGCCTACGAAGACCGCAACTATGTGGATTTTATCCGTGGTCATATCGTGCGCGATTATCCCGCGCTGGGCAATGATCCGACCTTGCGCGACCGGCTTAATGCGGCCTTCGCGCGAACCAAGGTACTCCGCTTTACGCATGACGTGCCGATAGTCGATTTCCTGTATGTGGAAGCAACTACGCCCGGGTTTTACAGGATTCCGGCGGTCGCAGCATGGCTGCACAAATCAGGCGTTCCGGGTGACCAGCGATTCGAAATGTTGATGCAGGCAACGGGTAAAAGACAACAGGAAATGAAGGAGAAACGCTGATGGGTATTCCATTCCCGGCGACGCTCGGAAACGCAGCAAACGCAATGGCGCAGGCAATGCCTATGCCTGTTCCGGTTTCCAGCGCCGCACCGTCTGCTGGTCCTGCGGGTAGCAGCGGCACTGGCGCGGATTCAGACGGCGGATGGGGCGAGCTCCCGCGTGACCGGACGCGCGAACGCGAAAGGCCGTGCAAGTGCCCGCCCGAGAAAGGCGGTAAAAAGGTAGAAAGGAACCACAGCATGAACCCTGAGCCGCGTCGCTATCAGGCCCGTATCACCGGATACGAATACGGGATAACGACTGACGGAAAAGGCCGCGAAACCAGCAAGGGCTGGAATATGGAGTGGGAATGGTTTGCCACAGACTTTGATGGATTTCAGCACTCGCAATGCCTTTTGCAGGAAGCGAAGGGAAACTATGATCAGTTCATACGGGAGGACGGGGAAGTATTGCGCTTCTTCACGGGTTTCGATTCGATGCAGGATCAGATAAAGACGCAGGGGGCGATTGTGCGCGCCAATCTTCCTGCGAAACTAATGTGGTACTTTCAGACGCCGAAGACCCGCGCTTATATGCTGCGAACGCTCGCAGCTAACGGAGTTTCCTCTATCTATCAACCGTGAGTCGGCTATGAACCTGTTTTCGCAACATCAAGACCCTGACAACATTCCCGGCCGAGATTTTTTCTTTCATATCGAACGTCTCACGCCGGTTATTGAATTGCTGGCGCGGAAGGACCGGTTGCTTGAAAGCTGGTATCTCAAAGGAGGCGATCTTAGGGAGGCGCTAAAGTATCGTGTTTATCAAGACGATCGGCCGACAAAAGAAGCAATTAATGAAGTTGCTGACCGCTATAAGAGCAAAGGTGAAGGTGCGCCAAAGACCATCGGAATTTGGAATGGCATCCAGACAGATGAAGGTGGGGCGGCATTCTCGATTTCAATCGATGGCGGTAGGCTTTTGCCCCAATCTTTTGAACTAGCTGTGGATGAAAAAAACCCGGCATCATCTCGGCTCGGCGGATGTCGATCCGTTGCCGAAGTCATTGCGAAGGTCGTTGAGATCTACGATCCGTTCTACGTGACGTTCGGCCCCCGCAAGTATTTCGAAATGCAGGTCTTCGAAGACCGCCCGGGCGTAAGCTGGATGCTCTACTTGCCGCATGCTCTCTCAGTGGCCCAGGTGCCCGAAGCGCGCGACTTAATCCCTGTCATGCGCGATGGCAAGCAGCAAGGCACGATCATCGTCAGTGTGACGGATGAAGTCTTTGATGTGAATAACCGGGAGCACGTCAAGGCGGCAAACGATATCGAAATCCGCCTCGCCGATCAGGACCTGTTGCCGCGTTTCGTTGATCTCTGAGTTCGGCTTTTTACCCCCGCTTCAGCGGGGCTTTTTCCTGCGAAAAGGCCCGGCGAGCGGGCCTTTCGCCGTTAGGCCTTGATTCCAGCGATTCGGGCTCAAGGGCGTAAGCACATGAACAGGGCCCCGCTTCGAAGGGGCTATGCCAAGGCGATCACGCAGGCAACCGGCACCACCACGACTGACCATAGCCCGCATCGCCAATGAACTCGATCCCGGTGAACATAAAGCCATTAGGTCTCTGGTTCCTGCTTTCGACCGGGAATTCGAAAGCGTCGCGGCACAGCGTTCCCGCGTAGCATTTCAAACCACGCCCAACCTACCGCCCCGCATTCAACTTGCGCCACAACGTCGTCTTGCTGATCCCCAACGCGGCGCAAGCCGCATCGCGATCACCTTCGTGAGCCGCGAGCACCGCGCGGATTTCACCGGCCTCGATATGACGGCTCCGCTCGCGCAGCGTCAGCGCCGCCGGCTTCGCGCGCGCAATGGGTTCGACGATTTCCGGCGCGAGCGCGCGCAGCATGTCGCGCGTAACGAGCGCCGCGCTCGCCTCCCTATCCGCATCGCTATCCGCGAGTTCAACCACGATCCGCTCGATCACGTTCTGCAACTCGCGCACGTTGCCCGGCCACGCATAGCGCCGCAACGCCGCGCCCAAACCTTCGAGCATGCGCGCGGCGGTATCCGCGTCGGGCACGCGCGCCGCCAGCCTCGGCTCGCGCACGGCCGCCTGGCGCAACAGTTCGGCGGCGAGCGGCAGCAGGTCGTTCGGTCGTTCACGCAGCGGCGGCAACGCGATGCTGAGAATGTTGAGCCGGTAGTACAGATCGGCGCGGAAACTGCCGGCCGCGATGCGGTCAGTCAGCGCGCGATGCGTCGCCGCGACGACGCGAATATCGACGCGCATCGGCTCCGTCGAGCCGAGCCGCACGACCTCGCGCTCCTGCAACACGCGCAACAGGCGGCTTTGCAACGGCAATGGCATCTCGCCGATCTCGTCGAGAAACAGCGTGCCGCGATGCGCGACTTCGATCAGCCCCGCCTTGCCGCCCTTGCGCGCGCCGGTGAACGCACCTTCCTCGTAGCCGAACAGTTCGCTTTCGAGCAACGCCTCCGGAAACGCGCCGCAATTGATCGCGACGAACGCAAAGTCGCGCCGCGCGCTCAGTTGATGCATGCTCTGCGCGACCATCTCCTTGCCAGTGCCGCTCTCGCCGAGAATCAGCACGGTCGCGTCCGACCTCGCATAACGCGTGACCAGCGCGCGCACCCGTTCTATCGATTCCGACGCACCGACGATATCGTCGAGCCGATAGCGCGCGGTGAATTGCTGCACGCGTTGACGCGCGCGCAGCGTGCGATCGAGCCGCTCGACCGCGCGCGATTCCTGGAACGTCAGCACGGTGCCCGGCGCCGCGCCGCTGCTCGCGAGCGGCCCGCGATGCACGACGTAGCTCGCGCCGCGCACCGTGCAGAAGCTGTCGCCGTTCGCGTCGGGCAGACTGCCCGCGAGATCGGGTGCGAGTTCGAGCAGCGCGCGGCCGACGGCCTTTGCGGCATCGATACCGAGCACGCCCGCGAGCCGCTGGTTCATCAGTTCGACGCGGCCTTGCGCATCGAGCGCGACCACGCCGTCGCGCAGATGCTGCAGCAGCGTGTCGAGCCGCTGACGTCGCACGGTTTCGCGGCGCGTCGCCTGCGCGACTTCCAGCGCGGTGTCGAAGCCAGCCCGCACCGACGCGTGCGAGTACAGAAATACCGCGCCCATGCCCGCGTTCGCGGCGAGGTCGGTGACGAGGCCCGGGCCCACCACCACGTCGATGCCGCGATCGCTGAGATCGAGCACGACGCTCTCGGCGTCCTGCGCCGACTGATACGACGCGAGCGTGACGTCGAGCGCGTACGCGGCGGTGAAGCGGCGCACTTCGTCGGGCGTGTCGCCGTGCGTGACGAGCGCGACGCGCGCGCCTTCGCGACGCGCGCGGGCGAGCGCATGCATCACGTCGTAGCCGGTCGGGCTGATCCGCACGACCGGCACCGACACGCGCGTTTTCAGATATGCGCCGTTCGAGCCGCCCGCGAGCACCACGTCAGGCCGCGCGGCGCCCGCGCCTTCGATTTCGCGCACCGCGTCTTCGAAGGCGTGCGACACGATGCGAACATCCGCGTGTTCCACATATTCGCCGGCGATGTCGAGGTACAGATCGCGCAGGCGGCTGATGCTCAGCGCCCAAACGCGCGGACGCTGCGGCGGTTCGTAAAGAGGCGTGCTCAAGGTGGGCGGCTCGCGGCGGGGTAGGTTGGGATCTCCATTATGCGAGCATTCATTGCCGATTTGAAATTCGCAATTTCATTAATGAAATCGAGCGAGCGGCGCGTTCACGTGATTGTTTGACGAGACTAGCGTCAAATCAGGCACTTAGCCGGCGGTCCGCAGGCTGGCCCGTTCCTTGCATACAAGGTGGCCCAATCGAAGCTGTGACCCAATTTCCCACCCTTTCTGGAGACAATCGATGAGCGAAGCAGACAACAGCACGCCGAACGCAGGTGCATTCAAGCCGAAAAAATCCGTCGCGCTGTCCGGCGTGACCGCGGGCAACACCGCGCTGTGCACGGTCGGCAAGACCGGCAACGATCTGCACTATCGCGGCTACGACATTCTCGATATCGCCGGCGCATGCGAATTCGAAGAAGTCGCCTATCTGCTGGTCCACGGCAAGCTGCCGACGCCGGCCGAGCTGAGCGCGTACAAGACGAAGCTGAAGTCGATGCGCGGCCTGCCCGCCAACGTGAAGGCCGCGCTCGAATGGATTCCGGCCGCCGCGCATCCGATGGACG
>NZ_VZQQ01000049.1 GCF_014397785.1 Paraburkholderia podalyriae | reverse complement strand
GTCGGCCAGCTTGACGAGCTCAGGATCGGGTTTCACTCGTTTGCTGCGTTTCGCTACGGTCATCGTCGCTCCTGTTACTGGCAGTCTCCTGCCAAATGACCGTTTACACAAAGCTATTTACACCCTCCAAGTTCATCTACAAAAACATCGACTACGCGCACGGGATTGGTGTCCGTGACGTAGTCGTCAAGTGCTTCGGGGAGGAGAAAGCTTTGTGTACGATTGTCGCCTTGAACGAACCGCTTCATCTCGCTCATCCTCCGCTATCGGATGAGCCATTTTAACGCGTCAAAATGGTGTTTTGACACAGTCTGGGCCACAAAGAGCCGTTCGAAGCTTGTAGGCAAAAGCCCGCTCACAATCGTTCAACGGACGTTCAATCACGGATGGCAAAAGTCCTCGCGGATCGAGCATCACCTATATGCCGACGGGCATTGCCTCAGGAGCACCGTAGCCGCACGCGCGAATCCGGCGCTCAATCCGAGAGACTGTTCATTGCGGGTCACACCTAATGCTGCACGCGTGGGGTCGCCGTGGCGTGCAATCTTGCCATCCAGCGCCGCTATCTCCGCCTGATGTTCGGCGCTCAGTCTGGCGCGCATCTCTTCGACACATTGACGATTGTCGCCTTCTGCGCTCCTGGCGACTTTTGTGCGTCGCTCGCGCAGTTTCCGGCAAGCGAGCCAGGTTCACGCCTGCGCCTGAAAAACCAGATTGAACGGCGTTTGCGTTGCGCGCCTGAAGCGCGTGAAGCCACCAGCAGTCACGACTTCTCTGAGCCGTGCTTCGCCCGCCTGCGCGCCGAGCGCTCTTCTGCCTTCCTGTGATAACGATGCACCTGTGCAGATCATCGTCGACGCAGAATAGGAACACCCGTCCGACAGGATTGATATTGTCTTCGAGGCGGTCATTCGCGAACGGTTCCACGATCATCCACGATCCATCGGGTCTCAGCGTTTGCAGGACGTGTGCTGCTGCGCCCGTCGGGTCGCCCATATCGTGCAGGCAATCGAAGAATGCGACGAGGTCGTAATCCTTTCAAGGATATTGCTGCGCGGTTGCGACTTCAAACGTGACGCGGTCGCCGAGGCCCGCTCCGTCGGCAAGTTCACGTGCTCTCTGCACGGACGGTTCGTGATAATCGAAGCCGAGGAAAGCCGCGTTGGGGTATGCCTGAGCCATCAGTATCGTGGATGCGCCGTGGCCACAGCCGACATCCGCGACTTTCGCGCCACGCCCCTTGAGAATCTCTTGTACTCCGTAGAGCGCGGGGATCCATTCATCCACCAGATGCGCCGCATAGCCCGGACGAAAGAATCGTTCCGTGCCCCGGAACAGCGATGGATGATGCTGATGCCAACCGACGCCCAAACCCGTGCGAAACGCGGCTTCGAGTTTCGGCAGGCTGGGGAACATCGCTTCAGCGCAGTCGCAGAAGCCGGGGATAAAAGTCGGGCTCGTTTCTTCAGCGGGTTTCGAATTACCGCGTGCAGCTCGCGTCCCGCAAAGGCTCACCTTGAGGACTTGAGTCAGCCATAGGGATGCAACTAACAGTCCGGCTTCATCGCATCCGTATCAAAATCCAGACCCAAACCCTGCCTGCAAAGACAGCGGGGCGGCGTTTACGCGACGGTTTATCTACGTGACGGAAATCAGCGGCGCATCCGTCTTCCGTCTGGTCTGTAAAATTGAAGACAGGCGACAGCAGCTTAAAGGCCCCTGGTTGAACTCACGAGGTGTAAAAAATGGACATGATTGACCTGATGCCCGATGTCGCGACGGACCGATATGAAATCTCGTTTCGCCTGGCCGGGCAATGCAGTGAGGTCGCCTGTGTGATCACGCGGGAAGCGCTTGAAGGCGCAATTCTGGTTGCCCGGAGACGCTGATCAGGTCCGTATGCTCAAGGCATTTGCTGACGGACGGCGTCGCATTATCGCGGTCGCCGAACGAAAAAATCCGCCTGCGTCCGGGCAGATCGGTCAGGCTCGCTACTCAGGATTTCGAGGCCGGAGGTTAGTCCTCCGGCTGCCGCCCGTCACCAGTCAATGCGGTGTTTCTCATCAGTCTCGCGGTGCCGGCGATCATTGCCCACGTGCAGATACTGACTGGTTGTCGTCAGTGACGCATGCCCGAGGTTGTCGCGCACGAGTCGCACATCCAGTTGCTGGTCTGCCATATGTGAGCCTGCGCTGTGACGTAGCCAGTGCGCGGACGCCTGCTCGAGGCGGTCTGCGCATTGCGCATGGTCGTCGCCACGCGCGCGCAACGATCCTGCGGCGCCGCTAAAGACGTCCTTCACGATCCGGTGCAACGCGGCGCGCGTGAGTGGCTTCGGTGACTGCCCGATCGGCAGCACCAGCGGCGTGTCCTCGCCGGGTGAGGGGAGCGCTGGCAGTCCGCGGGCTCGCCGGTATGTGCCGAGTTCCATCATCATTTTCCGCGGTGGCGGGCACCAGCCGCTCCTTGCCACCTTTGCCCATTACTTCGAGCCACCAGCGCTCCTTGCCGTTTTCGTCGCCCCGACGGAAAAACCGGCCCATCGTATTCGTGCTGATCTCCGTGATCCGCAAGCCACCCAGGTAGAGCAATGTGAAAAGCCAGCGCGCGCGCGTGATGTTCGCGCTCGCGACTGGTTTCCCTGGGCCTGCCCTGAATGTACGTTTTGACTTCGAGCCACAGTTCGGGCGACAGATACCGGACGATGCGCGGCCTAGCCCGGCGCGCGCGCTGGCGTGAGAGCGACAGGGGATTGCCGGCCAGATAGCCGGCCTGCACCAGCCACGCGAACATGACGTTGAGGAATCACCATCGCCTGCCGCTGGCTCGATGCCGACAGGGGGCCGTAGAACGGTCGCCAGCGCGGATCGTTGCGGGGATGCTTGCGTCCGCCATCAGCGGTCCAGCGCGCCGCGGGTTGCGGATCGGCGAGAAAGTGCTGATAGACCAGCAGGTCCTCGTGCGTGAGCGAGGAGAGCGGTTTGCCCATCTGCAGGACGGACCACAGCAGCAGCCGTTCGGCTTCCTTGCGGTAGTTGTCGAACGTCGTCCTTGTATCGACGAAGCGGGCGAGCCACGCGCGGATCGCCTCGGGATCGGTCGCCGCGGCGACCTGCATGTGGCCGGTTGCGCGGTTCGTGCCGTGGCGGCCATCGAGACCGGCGGGCAGTTCGGGCGCGTCGATCGGGCGCGGCGCGGGGACGGCGGTTTTCATGGTCGCAGACGCGGCGGGGGCGGAGGTCGGCGTGTGACGCAATTGTGTACTGATCGCCCCCCAAAATGTCAACATTATGGCCGTAATGTCAAAATATGGCCGTCGATGCGCCGAAGAGCGCCTGCGAGCGGCGGAAAAGCGCGCGCTGCTGGAGATCGACCGCGAGCGGGGTGCGGCCGCGAAGCTGCAGAAGGACCTCGATGCCGCGGTGAAGCGGGCCGACAGTCGCGGGGCGGACCATCACCGGGCGGTCGAGGCGCTGCAGGCGCAGCTCGGGGACGTGCGTCACCAGGCGGGCGTGCTGCAGGGACGGCTCGATGCCGTGCTGGCCACGAATGTCACGCTGCAGCAACAGCTGGCGGCATTGCGGCAGGCGGATACACGCGACGCCCGCCCGGCCCGCGCGAAGTCCGCGCCTGCTCGCCCGACTGCGGGCCGCGCGGCGGTGACACGCACGTCGCGTCAGGCAACGGCAGCACCGGCGGAACCGGCGACCACCAGCAAGACCACGGTGCGCCGCAGGCGGGGGTAGGCGAGGTGGAGAAAAACAGCCGCCAGGGAAAAAGGCGCAAGGCCCCGGCTTGCCCGCCGATCAGCGCACTGATGCGCTACGGCGGGCGGATCGTGCGGGTGGTCGCCGAAGCCAGCGGCCAGCGCGTGATCATCGAATCGGTGGACGAGGACGGCCGCACCTTCCGCAGCATGGTGAAATGGGCTAGTCTGACCGCTCTTCACGATCAGCTCTTCTGAACGGGATGACCCGGACCATGCAGCAGCTCGACATCTTCGCCGACAGCCGTGACGTGATGTTGCGCAACGACGTGCTGGCGCCGTTGCAGCGGCGCGATGTGGCGGCGGCGCGAACGGCACTGGCGCAGCTCGCCGGCGAATACCTGGACGACGGTGCGCTGCCCGCGATGACCGTGCTGGTCCGCGAACTCGGGAATGGATCGACCGCGCCCTTTGCTGACCATGCGGCGCTGGACATCGCCCACCGTCACCTGGAGGACAGGGTGGTGCCCGCCGCCCGGCGCGTGCTGCCCGCGCAGAGCGTCCAGCCGTGGCTCGCTCCATGCTGGCGAGCGCTCGCCCAGCGGGCCGCGTCCCTGGCCTTTCGCGGCGCCGGTGCCGGGAACCATGCCGACAGCCACGCCGCACCGCTCTGGCTGCTGGCCGGCGACTGGGCGGCTGCACGTGCAGCGGTCGAGGGCATTGAGTCCTGGTGGCGCATCCCGGCACCCTTCGCGTGGATGACGGAGGCGCGCTACCGGGCTGATGGTCTGGATGCCGCGTGGCCACTGCTCGCTGGACTGGCGTGGCTCGCGCCCGCACGGTTCGCGGCGTTGCTGCCCGGACTGGGCGACGCGTCGCTCGACGCGCTACGCCAGCGCTTCGATGCGGAGTTCCCAGGCACCGGCGAGATCGACGATTACGCGTGGTTGCCGGCCTGGCTGCTGGTGGTCAAGCCGGCGCTCGCAGGTCGGCTGGGTGACGCCCGGACACAACGTGAGGTTGCGGCATCGCGGGCCACGGTCCTGCTGGGCGAGATCCTGCGCCGGGAGCATGACGGCGACCAGCACGAACTCGTCAGTCTGCGTCAGGCGCTCAGTCGCCTGCATGCGGGCCTGTTCGACGTGTACATGGCCACACGGAAAGTGCAGCACCGGTGAGTATGACGATCGGCGGCCACGATTACTGCTGATGCCATAGTCGCATCGGCCAGTCGCGCGGAGGCACGGAGGCGACATGACATTGAAAGCGCAATGGTACCGGGACAGACTCGCGAAAAAAAGCCGCAAGGGTTTCTGCGGCTACCCGGTCGCAACGGTGGCCTGCTATGGGCCCGATGACAGGCGCGCGACAAAGGTTGCGGTCGGCGTCGTCGCGTACGAAGGCGCGGATTCTGATCCTGTTGAGCGGTGGTTCTGTGAAACGTCCGATGCGAGAACCGATCCGGAAATCACCGAAGCAGTCGTCCGGTTCATTGAACAGCATGGTGCGCGTTCGGTCGTCGCCGTCGACCGCATCATCGGGTGCCCGCATGAGGAAGGCATCGACTATCCGGAAGGCGAAATCTGTCCGCGATGTCCGTTCTGGAGCGGCCGTGACCGGTGGAGCGGCGAGTTCATCAGGTGAGTCCGATGGGGTGCTCTCACTGATGCGCGGGGCGGCGAGCGTCGAGGCTGGCGTGACCATGCTTCGAGTGCAGCGCTGCAGCACGTCGCGCACCGGCGTGCCGTTGGCCTTGCATGCCGACCTGCCTGCCCTGGACCTGTCGCGCGAACCTTGCTGCAGGCAGCGCAAGGTGCAGGATCACTACGCAAGTCCAATTCCGGCGGCACGTGGCCGGGCAGCGGCTGCCTTCGGCAACCCGGCTCGCCCCGGTCGCGTGCCCTGAAATCGATCCGTTCCGACTGCGCCGCGCCGCCTTATAATATTTTATGGTGTGGTCTGCGCGAATGGACGTTCCGGGATATGGCTATGATCAATGCAGAGCTTGGGCAACAGCTTGAAGGCTATGTCGCGAAGTTGGTCGAGTCGGGTCGCTACAGCTCGGAAAGCGAGGTGCTGCGCGAAGGCGTGAAGCTCGTTCAGGATCGCGAAATGCAACTCATCGCGCTGGATGCGGTCATCGATCGCGGCATTGGTGATTCGGAGACAGGACGGGGCAAGCCCGCTGAGGACGTGTTCGGCCGGCTTGAAGCAAAGTATCATGCGATGGCGAGCACCAGGCGATGATTGTCCAGATCCTTCCCGATGCTGAGGCCGACCTTGAGGCGATCGGCGATTACATGGCCCGCGACAATCCCCGTCGTGCCCTGGGTTTCGTGCGCGAGCTGCGCGAGAGGTGCACGCGCCTTGCCGACATGTACATGGCATTCCCGATTGTGCCGCGCTACGAAGACCGTGGCGTGCGTCACCGGGTTCACGGCGGTCACCAGATTTTCTATCGTGTCGTTGGCCAGCCTCCCGAGCGCATCGACGTTATTCACGTCCTGCACAGTGCGCGCAACTACGCGGCGATCCTTTTTCCCTGAGTTCGCGTGAGCCACCCGACGACGATCCGCCTGCTTCTGCAGATGTAATCTTGCGTTTGAGCGGGAGGGAGGCGATCTGGTTTGGTCGACGAGCCAGAATGCCGGCGGGCAGGGCGCTTCACATCCGGGGCGACGACGCCCTGCGCAAAGGTGTGACTTTGCCGATTGGCAATACGTCACGGTCCATCGAGTGTCCGGATGCCGATGTCCGTATGAGTGAAAACACGACTTACTTCGCCGTTTCCAGCTGTGCACGCAGGGGATGCCCGGGTGCAACGGGCCTGCCGGCGGGTGAAGGCCGATACAAAAGACCTGGACCGATTCAGGTGCACACATTGACGGGCCGGGGCTACTGCGTCTATCGCGACAGGAATGCGCTTTGTACCCGATGAATTTCCTATTGGCGGGTGACGCGGTGTTGTTCGTACGCTGTCTGGCATGAAACGCAGCGGGCCGTGTAGGGCGCGGCGACAAGCCGCTCATAACCGATCGGATCCCCGCACCCGACGCATGCGCCGTAGCGGCCGGCGTCGATGCGTGCCAGCGCCACGTCGATCTGCTGCAGTTCGTCGAAGTCGTGCCGCGCGAGCGCAGTGCGCAGCTCGTCGCGCGCCTTGCGCGATGCGGTCTCGTCGGGATGAGACTCGGGGCCCAGTACTTCGGGCGGCCGGGCTCCGGCGAGGTCACCGTATTCGCCGTGCAGCGCCGCCAGCAGCTCATGACGACGCTCGCAGAGCCTGTGCTGTAACAGCCCGAGTTCGGAGCAGCTAAGGGTGATCATGGACAGGTTCGATGTGTTCCGTAACGTCACGCACAACGGCGGCATCGCGAAGGCGTTCCGTCATGTGCGTACCTGCACACAGGCCCAACCAGGCATGCACCCGCTGGGCGGTTAGCACAATGCGACAGTCCGATCTTCAGTCACGCCGCGCAAGCCCCACCAATGAACCCGTGACGCTGAGTGGTGGGATGAATGCCACGCCCCACAATTATATGTTTAACCCACGCGCGATTCTGGTCAGTTCAAACCCGACGGGCATGTGTTAAGTATAGGTTGCAGGGCAGCCGTATCGACCCGGTCGTTAGTGAGGCCTTACGGGGCCGCTGGTCAGGGCAGTCGTCCGATGCTTCGCCGATCGGCGATCGCCGAAGCGGGCGGCCAGCGCGCGATCATCGGGTCGATGGACGAGGACGGCCGCACCTTCCGCAGCTGGCAGGAGAAAATCCACCGGTGGGCCTGATGCTGTGCGCAAGGACCAACGCCGCGATTGCCCGCTACGCACTCGACGGCCTCCCCAACAAGATACTTGCTGCCGAGTATCACACGGTACTTCCAGACGAACGACTGCTCGCTGAAGAGTTGGCAAAAACGCGACGCGAATGGGAAGCGCGGCATCCAGAGCTGCATGACAAAGAGGAAATCCGCGACTGATCCTGAAGTCGCTAGCCAGCCGGCTTCACGTCGGCCGATTCCAGTGTCCGGCTGCAGCAGGTTCAGATTTTCCATGAAACCGAGCTACCGCCGACGTGCGTCCAGATCGGGTTGTCTCCTCGGCCAATCCGGTCATTGGAATTTCCCACCATTCGACTGTTTCTGCGCGGCTGGTGCCGGAGCAATCGAACAGGTGCTATCGGCCTGAAGCCCCCGGCCGACGCAACGATCAGCCTACCCTGAATTGTGGCGATTAAATTCAATGGCGGTCAGTTATCAAAACTTGGAGGGCCACGCAAATCGCCCGGCGGTCTTCGCTTTTCGTCGCCGGGCGCCCTTGGGGACAGCCGCGGGAGTTCGCTTGGTAGGCGTCGCCGAGCCTCGGGGCGCAACGAGCGCGAATGGGGACGCACAAGCCGGCAAGGCTGGCGATTGTTGCTTCGCCTGATCAGCGGGAAAGCGGGCAGCGATCGAGGCGGACGGACGGCACGGCTGGCGCCGTCTGGAAAGCGGGCCGCCCCACAAAAGGTGACCTTTGACGGCGGTGCCACCGGTGGGCATCGATGGCTGCATCAAGGCCAGCTCGGTGGCGCCGCTCTGAAGCCGGTTGCGCACCGGTCAGGGGATCGGGTAGGGTGGCGGCATTCAACCCAACCTCAAGGACATCACCATGAACAAGCAGGACCTCGTCGACGCCGTCGCCGCCAAAACCGGCACCAGCAAGGCGCTGGCCGCTGAAACGCTCGACGCGCTGCTCGGCACCATCACAGCGACCGTCACGAAGGGGGACACCGTACAGCTGATCGGGTTCGGCGCATTTTCGACCGGGGCGCGGGCCGCGCGCGTCGGCCGCAATCCGTCGACTGGCGCGGAAATCCAGATCCCTGCGGCGAAGACGGCCAGGTTCACGGCGGGCAAGGCGTTCAAGGATGCCGTCAACGCGTCATGACGGAGGATGCGATGGTGCCCGACGATTACGCCGGGCTGCACGAGGAAGTGGTCAATGTCGTCGAGTCGGCGCGACGCACGGCGGCACGCAACGTTAATGCCGTGATGACCGCCGCCTACTGGGAGATCGGGCGGCGGATTGTCGCCACTGAGCAGGGCGGGCAAGCGCGCGCCGGCTACGGGCAGGCGCTGATCGGGCGACTCGCCGACGACCTGACACGCCGCTTCGGCCGCGGGTTCCCTCGATATCAATCTGGAAACTGAGAAGATGAGCGGCAGCAATTTGGCCGAGGACGACTACGGCACAACCCTGAGCGACGTGATCGCACTGCTTGAAGAGGCGCGGCGGGCCGCGGCGCGCAGCATCAATGCCCTGATGACGGCAACCTATTGGCTGGTGGGCCGGCGGATCGTGGAACTGGAGCAGGGTGGGCACGAGCGTGCAGCGTACGGCCAGGAGGTCCTGCAGCGCTTGTCGAGCGACCTTACCGAGCGGTTCGGGCGAGGCTTCGGAGCCGACAATCTTGAATTAATGCGCCTGTTCTACCTGAGTTATCAGCTTGGCGAAATTTCCGAATCGGTGATTCGGAAATCCGGCGCTCCCGCGGCCGAGCCAAAATCCGAATCACCGATTCGGGATTTCGGGCTCCAGCAGCTCGGCGAACGTTTCCCGCTTTCGTGGACGCACTACGTCAGGTTGATGCGACGGACGCGTTCTCCCGAAGAGCGGATGTTCTACGAGGCGGAAGCCCTGCGCGGAGGCTGGAGCGTCCGGCAACTCGAACGGCAGATTGGCAGTCAGTTTTATACGCGCACGCTGATGTCCCGAAACAAGCGCGCAATGCTTGAAAAGGGTGCGGTCGCGAGGCCGGGTGAGGCCGTGAGCCCAGACGAAGCGATCAAGGATCCTTACGTACTCGAGTTCCTCGACCTGAAAGACGAATACTCCGAGAGTGACCTTGAGGAAGCGTTGATCCACCGTCTCGAGGACTTTCTGCTTGAACTTGGTGGAGATTTCACGTTCGTCGGACGGCAACGCAGACTACGGATCGGTGACAGCTGGTTTCGCGTGGACCTGCTGTTCTTCCACAGGCGCCTGCGATGCCTTGTAATCATCGATCTAAAACTGACCGAGCTTAATCATGCCGATGTCGGGCAAATGCATATGTATTGCAATTATGCAAAAGAGCACTGGACGCTACCCGGCGAAAACCCGCCGGTCGGCCTGATCCTGTGTGCTAGAACCAACGCGGCAATTGCGCGTTATGCGCTTGACGGTCTGCCCAACAAGGTGCTTGCCGCTGAATACCACACCGTACTTCCCGACGAGCAGTTGCTTGCTGAAGAATTGGCGAAGACCCGCCGCGAGTGGGAGGCGCAGCATCCGGTCCTCCCTGAGAGCAAACATTCCGGTAGCTGACAGCCCTAATGGGCCCGGTCGCTAACGCCGGTTACCGCGCTGCAGATCCTTCAGTTCATCCTGCAATTGCCTAAGAACGCAGCGCAGCGTGTCTCCCAGATTCTCTGCGCACCCAACACCAAACGGTGTGACTCCCGTTCCAATTTGTTCCGAACTTGCCGAAACGCTGAGATCGACCGCAGCATCGGTGTCAAGAAAGTTAAATTTCCCGAACCTCTGCATTGCAGCCTAGGTGCTGGCGGCGTTGTCACGTTAGCGCGCTGGTCAGCTAAGATGACGTGATGAAGAAGACGAAATCGCTCTACCATGGCCATCGATTCTCGGCGTCAGTCATCAGCCACGCGGTTCGGAGGTATTTCCGCTTTCAACTCAGCCTTCGCGACATCGAGGAGCTACTGTTCGAGCGCTGCGTGGTTGTCAGCCATGAATCGATCCGGCGGTGGACGGACAAGTTCGGCGCCAGTTTTGCGCATCAGGTCAGGACTGCCCGTCGCAAGCCGGGCAGCACATGGCATCTCGACGAAATGTTCGTGACGCTGCGCGGCGAGCCCTGGCTGCTGTGGCGTGCAGTCGATGAGCACGGCATTGAACTCGACATCCTGCTTCAGAAGCGCCGCGACAAGGCCGCTGCCAAACGCTTCTTCAAACGGGTGTTGGCGGCCTGTCCTGCGGCGCCGAAGAAAATCGTCACCGACCAGTTGCGCAGCTACCCGGCCGCGAAAACAGAGATCCCTGAGCTGGCGAATGTGAAGCACGTGTTCGTCAAGGCCTGCGCGCGCGTGAACAACCGCGCTGAAAACAGCCATCAACCCACGCGTGAACGCGAGCGCCGGATGCGAGTCGCGAAAAGTTTTGAGAATGTGGGCGTCGGTCGCCTGCGGCTCGAGCCAGAAATACGCTTCGAGCGCGGCGATCGTGATCACGCATTCGATCGTGCTGTTCTGGCGTATCAAGCGAAACGCTACGCCGAGGCGGCTGGCCAGCACGTGCGGTTCAAGTTCAACGGTTTCAGCGGTTTCCATAGGCGGCAAGGACGGCGCTTTGCATCAGGTCACGATGATTTTTGCAAATGTGATGCATTTCAGGTATTGCGAAGTCGGTGTCTTGCAGATCACCGCGCTTGCCGCTTCGAACGCGAGGGGAACCAGCTGTTTCCCACACTGACTGCCCCTGCCTAGCTTCGTTTTCCAGTAGCAAAAGCCTCCCCGATCTGCCGCGCCCGCTTCACTTCGTCACTGTGCAGACGTCGTCGAGACGGACGCGTGCCGCAGGTTGTCCCGCACTGTCGTCGGTTCGGCGTCGCGGCTGAGCGCATGAGTGGCGTGGGTGTGGCGCGTCCAGTGGGTGCTGGCATCGCGCAGCTTCGCCGCGAGAGGCGGATGATCTGACGCGATGTCCTCTGCCGCCAGCAAAAAAAAAAGCGCTTGAGCTCACTCCACAGCCGCACGCCGCTGATCGTTGCGGCGCTGTCGGGTTCGAGGCTGCCGATGACCGGTGTCTGCGGATGCCCTTGCGCCGGCAGAATCGGCAGTCCCTGTTCGGCCAGATAACGCGACAGCGCCTCCCACGAGAGCGGCGGCAGCGCGACCATCGTAACCCTCTTGCCCTTGCCGGTCACCTGCTGTGCGATGCCAGAGTTAGTGAAAGCCGGCCGTCTGATTCTATTCGCCTTTTTCAAAAGTGCCGTCACGGCGAACGCGGCGGTGTGACATAGAAAGTGAAAATGCCCGCGCCTGTGCCAACGAAAGTGCAAAATTCCGAACGGTCGCGCACCGGCCGGTGGCACATAGAGACCGCATGGGCCGGGTCAGGCTGCCAAGATAAGTTGAGCTCGGCGGTCAGCGGCAGGCTGTCAGGATACTGCCTATATCGCTCAAGCGTCGGTACCTGGCGTCCCGCCTCGTGTGAAGTGGTCGTCTTCAAACGTGCGAGCGTCTCCCGTATTGGCTCACCGATCCGAGTTCTGTGTGAACTCCTGCACGCGATCCTGTACGCAGAAGCGCCTTCTTGTTGCGAAGAGCGGGGTGGCACATGTCCTTCGGTGGTAAGTGACCGATAACCGGCATATTCACCCGGCGATGTACTGGACACTTGAAGTTGACAGCTTTCGTGGCGCGAGCGGGACAGAATTCCTTCGTTCTACGGTACGGGAACGCAGGATTTGCCTATCGCAGACCAGGCGGTCATTTCAGAAACAGCGCTTCACGAATCCACCGCCTTGAACAGCCGATTCTTGTCGAGCGTGGCTGGATCGAGCGTCTTCTCGACGCTTTCCGACGACAGCGGCGGTATGGCGTCTTCCAGCGCGCGTCCGGTATAGCGGCTGCGCGGCCGGATCACCTTGCCCACCCGGAGCTGCTCGATGCAATGCGCGAGCAGGCCCACGCTTCGAGCCGTGGCGAACAGTCCGAACGACGCTTCGCGGGGCAGAGCCAACTGCGCCGACAACGCCGCAAGCGCAACGTCGATATTCGGCTGCAGCCCGGTCAGCTCCACAACCTTGTGAATGAACGAGACGAGTTCCTCGGGCGGATTCAACACTTCGATCAACGCGGCCGCGCGCGGATCGCCGTCCGGATACAGATGATGTCCGAACCCCGGGATCGGAATGGCCGACTGTAAGTGATGGGCAACGACGTGTTCCACACCGAGTCTTCCCACGTCGTCGAACACGGCTCGCACGCGGCCCGATGCATCGCCGTGCAGCGGCCCGGATAAGGTTGCGAGCCCGGTGAGCAGGCAGCCCGGCAGCGATGCGCCGGTGGACGCGGTAATCCGGGCGGCGAATGCCGAACTGGTTATCTCGTGGTCGGCCACCAGAACCATCGCCCGGCGGATCAGTTCGGCGCCGGCGCGGTCCTGGCCCCAACCGAGCGCGATACGTTCATGGGTGGTCGGGGCATTCGCGTCGCAACGCGCGCCGAACGCCTGTGCGATCAGCGCCACGAGCCGGCCGGCTTCGACATGCAGTGCGCCGTCCGTGCGTCCGAGGGTCGAGTGCCCGCTGGCCGCGAGCGCGGCCAGCGACGTGAACGCGCATTGCCTGCCGCGCTCATCGCCTTGCAACGGCAGATCGCCGGCTTCGAACGAAATCGGCGCGCGCGCATTCCACAGCAGGGTCGCCACTTCCTCGAGCGTCGCCGTGTCGGATAGCCGGATGCAATCCCGTCCGCGGTAATACGGCCGGCCTTTCGAGAACGTGGTGATGCCGCTGTAAATGCAGGGCTCCGTGCCGAATATCATGCCGGCGGCGAGCGCTTCGCGCTTGCGTCCAACCTGTTTTTTGCGGTAGAGACCGGCAACGTCTTCCGCACGATAGAGGCTCTTGCGCGGGTCCTGCGGGTCCGGCATCACCGCGATGGCCCCTCGACTGACGTATGCATACACAGTCTGCGCTTGTACGCCAAGTTGTCGAGCCGCTTCAGTCAGGGTGATCCAGTTTCGCATGGGATGGCAGACGGGTAGGCTGTGTGACGGGGCAGCAGAGAGGTAACGGTGCGGGCCGCGCGCGCATGCGCGCGCGACCGGTTCAGCGTCAATAGTGGCGTTTTTTCAGGTAAAAGTCATCTCGGCCGCCCGCCGTTCCAGAATCTCGACGAGGATGTCGCCCGGCGATCGCACGGAGCAGGCTCTGACTCCCGCGCGAACCTGTTTGATCGGCTCCACGATTTCCGCGTCACAGCGCAGCAGATGTTCGAACGCGGCGTCGAGATCGTCGACGGTCACGCCGAAGTGGTCGATGCCCTGTCGTTGCTCGCTAACGGGAAGCCGGCCGGGTCGGGCGTTCGCCCGCGGCGTGATGAAAAGATTGATGTCGCCGATGCGCAGATCCACTCGCCCCGGACGCCTGACGATCTCGGCGTTCAGGCAGCGCGCAAACCATGCGGCGGTTGCTTCGGCATCCGCCGAGCACAGTTGCAGATGATCCCACTTGAATTCAATCATTCGATCTCTCTGGATAGTTGGTCGTCAGTCTAAAGCGTCACAGTTCGATGCGGGAAAGTCTTCCCAGCAGCACGGAGTAAGAGAGCGCGCCGAGCAGGCAGATCGCGCCCATCAGGTTCAGCGCCCAGTAGAAGTGGCCGGTTTGGTGGGTGATATAGCCGATCATCAGCGGCGTGGTGATGCCCGCGAGATTGGCCGCGAGACTGGTGACGCTGCTCGTCAATCCAACGTATTGCCGCGGTGCGATTTCGGAGACGGCGGCCCACGACATCGAGCCGACGCCCTGCGCGAAGAAGGCAATGGTCAGGATCGCGATCACCGCTTCGTTCGATTCGACGAAATTGACGAGCACGATCGATGCGCCGAGCAGGGTACCGATGATCAGCGGTGCCTTGCGCGCGGTGGAAATCGACACGCCGCGCCGGATGAAAAAGTCCGACAGGGAGCCCGCGAGCAAAATGCCGAGTGTGGCGCCGATGAAGGGCAGCGCCTGGAAGATCCCGACCTTGATCATCGACATGTGGCGCGCTTCGATCAGGTAAGTCATGAACCACGTCGTGAAGAACACCAGCAAGGTGTTGTTGCAGAACTTGCCGAGACAGATCGCGAGAATCTGCCGGTAGCTGAGCAGCTTGAGAGCCATGCGCCAGTCGAATTTCTCGCGCGGCTTGTGCGCGCTCGTCGAACCGTCGTTGATGTACTGCAGCTCGGCGGCGTTAACGCCCGCGTGCCGATGCGGATCGCGATACACGCGGTACCAGATCAGGCTGAACAGGATGCCGAAACCGCCGGTCACGAAAAACACCGCGCGCCAGCCGTACGCGGCGGAAATCCACAGCAACAGGCCGGTAAACAACGGCGTGCCGATGTACTGCCCCATCACGTAGACGCTGGTCGCGAAACCGCGCTCGCGGGCCGGGAACCACAACGTCACGGCACGCGCATTCGAAGGGAAGGCGGGCGCCTCCAGCGCACCGATCGCGAGCCGCGAGCCGAGCAGCATGTGATAGCCGGTCGCGAGACCCTGGGTGAACGTCGCGAACGACCAGCCGACCAGCGACAGCGCATAGGCAACACGCGAGCCGAGCACGTCGGTCAACACGCCGCCGGGCACCAGCGCGATCGAGTAGGCAAGGCCGAAGGCGGCGAACAGTTCGCCCATCTGCATCCGGTCGAGCGCCAGTCCTTTCGAGAGGCCCGGCGCGACGATGCCCAGCGCCGAGCGGTCCACATAGTTGAGAATGGTGGCGACGAGCAACATCGACAGCACGACATACCGGATCCGTGTGCGTTTCGCGGTGTCCGCGTAAGCCGGGCTGCGCGGCGGCAACGCTTGTTCCTCTACGACTTTCATCGGTGTCTCCATAAATTAGCCTGTTGTTTTTTTATTGGCGAAAAGGCGATTTATCCGCGGCCGACGAACGGCATCGCGCTCGCCATGATGGTCATATTCAGCACGTTCGCTTCGAGCGGAAGACTGGCCATATGCACGACCGCATTGGCCACATGCGCAACGTCCATTCTTGCTTCCGGAGCGAGGCGGCCATCCGCTTGCAGCACGCCGCGGTTCATCCGTTCCGTCAGCGAGGTCGCGGCGTTGCCGATATCGATCTGGCCGCAAGCGATGTTGAACGCGCGGCCATCGAGCGCGATCGATCTGGTGATGCCGGTGACAGCGTGCTTGGTCGCCGAATAGGCGATGGTGTGCGGGCGCGGCGAGTGAGCCGAGATCGAGCCGTTGTTGATGATGCGTCCGCCTTGCGGAGATTGCGCCTTCATCAACCGATAAGCGGCGCGCGCGCGCACAGGAACACGCCGGTCAGATTGGTCGCCACCACGTCGTTCCAGAAATCGACCTCGTAGTCTTCGAGCGGGACCGCGCCTGCGTTGCGGCCCGCGTTGTTGAACAGCACGTCGAGCCGGCCGAAGGTTTCGGCGATCCGCGCGAATGCCTGCTCGACCGACGCGGCGTCGGCGACATCGGCCGGGAACACCTCGGCTTGCCCGCCGGCGACACCGATTGCTTCCTTCGTTTCCAGCAGCGGTTCGACTCGGCGGCCGATGAGCGCGACCGCGAATCCGGCGTTGGCGAGCGCGACGGCGGCGGCGCGGCCGATGCCGGAGCCGGCGCCGGTCACAGTGGCAAATTTTTTCGATGCAGGCATTTGACGTCCTCACGACAGGTCAGTTGAACATGGCAAACAGAGTTGCATTCGTGCCGTGTACCGGGCAATCTTGATTCATTGAATCAACATCTGGTCGCCTTGCCGATGGGGTCCGCACCAGGGTTTTCCTGAGGCGCGCCCGGCCGCCTGCGGGACGAATCGAGGGCGTTGAATACAAGGATCGCGGCGGCCAGCTTGCGCCGGGACGAATAGGGGGCCCATCGTCTAGCGGGTGTTGATTGATCCAATCAACATTGACTGCCCTCTGTGCCGTTTCGTAGTCTCTCGACGTCTGTTCATCCAGGAAAAAACCATGTCGAGAGAGAACCGTACCAGGCTGTTGATTGCGCGAAAAGTCCCCGCCGCGGTGGCGCGGCGCGCGGAGGCCCAATTCCATGCATTCGTGACCGAGTCCGATATGGACGCGGGCTCGGTCGTCGACTTCTGCGAGAAGCACGACGTGCCCGCCATACTGATCGGCAAGAAATCCGGGTTGCAAGTGGAGCACATTACCGCGCTCCCGTCGACAGTGAAGATCATCGCGAACGCGAGCGCAGGCTTCGATCACATGGACGTTGCCGCCGCCCGCAATCGGGGCATCGTCGTCACGAACGCGCCGGACGCGTTGACCGAATGCACGGCCGACTTCTCGATGCTGCTGGTGCTGGCGGCGTGCCGGCGCGCATCGGAGTATGAACGAATCATGCGCAGTGGTTGGGGCAAGTCATTCGGCATGACCGAGATGCTGGGGACGCGGGTCAACGGCAAGACACTCGGTATCGTCGGATTCGGACGCATCGGACGAGCGGTCGCGAAGCGTGCGCAGGGTTTCGGCATGCGTGTGATCTACACTGACGTCACGCGTGCGGCTGAGTCGCTGGAAAACGGCGCGACGTACTATGCCAGTCTTGCCGACATGCTGCCCCACTGCCAGGTGCTTACGCTGCACGTGCCGGGCGGTGGCGTCCCGCTAATGGCGAAAAATGAGTTCGGACTGCTGCCGAAAGGCGCGGTTTTCGTCAACGCCGCGCGCGGCGGACTGGTGGATGAAGATGCGCTGTACGAGGCGCTGACTTCGGGACATCTGTTCAGCGCGGGTCTGGACGTGTATCGGAACGAGCGCAATACCGACAAGCGTTTTGCGGCAATCGACAATGTGTTTCTGACGCCTCACATGGCCAGCGCCACGGTCGAGACCCGCGACCAGATGGGTTTCACGGCGCTGGATAATGTCGCCGCCGTGCTTGATGGGCGGACCGCTTTGAATCCAGTCTAAGGCTGGATCTCCACGAATCACACCTTGCGAAGCGCGTGTGACCGGGCATGTTTCGGTTCCGTCGCAATAGCGGCGGCTGGTATGCTGGGGGACCTTACAGAATGATGTGAACGACAATGAAAGCGCTCAGTCCGACGGTAGCCAAGGTCCTGAAGCGGTTGCACTATCCGCTTGAGATCATGTTGGTGTGCGTGCGTTGGTACGTGGCCTACCCGCTGAGCTTGCGCAATCTCGAAGAGATGATGGCCGAACGCGGGATCGCGGTCGATCATTCGACCGTTCACCGGTGGGCCATCAAGCTTCTGCCGGTGCTTGAAAAGGCGTTCCGCCGCTGCAAGCGCCCGGTCGGCAAGAGCTGGCGTGTCGACGAGACCTACATCAAAGTCAAGGAGCAATGGACGTATCTGTACCGCGCCGTCGACAAGGCCGGCAACACGGTTGACTTCCTGCTGCGAGCCAGGCGGGACAAGGAAGCGGCCCGACGGTACTTCGAGAAGGCCATCGATCAGAATGGCGCGCCCGAAACCGTAACCATCGACAAGAGTGGTGCCAATCTGGCCGGGCTGCACGCCGTGAACGCCGAGCGCGAGACGCCCATCAAGATCCGCCAAGTCAAGTATCTCAACAACATCGTGGAACAAGACCATCGGGCGATCAAGCGCCGTACCCGACCCATCTTGGGATTCAAGATATTTCGTTGTGCGCGCATCTTGTTAAGCGGCATTGAACTTATGCATATGATCGCCAAGGGGCAGATGAAAGACTGCGGCATCGGACAGGCTCCCGCGGAGCAGTTCTACTCGCTAGCAGTATAAGTAGTCCTCAGCATGCCGGCCACTGTGCAACGCACCTTTCTTATTGCGACAGAACCCGGACAAGAGCTTCGGCAAAGCGCTCGCGGTTCACACGTTGTATTTTTGTGGGATCCGACGGTATGTCTGAGACTTGATGCGTCATTCAGTTATTATTATCAATAGGTTACCAGCGAACACACAGAATGATCACATAGCGGTCAAAGTGACGGCCTGCGAACAGTTCGTCAAGGCTCTTCAGCTTGCTCATCGTCGGTTCTCAATTCGTTCAGCCTGACACCTTAACCGATTCGCCCCCGCGCTATTTGCACCAGAGCCCGTCATCCCGGCTGCCATAGCGGTAGACGGGGAACGCGAATTGGTCGTTCAGACGGCGTCTCACGCGCCCTGGGATGCCTCCAGTTCCGCAAGACGTTTGCGTAGCACACGATCCTGCTGGAAGCGGGCGGTTTTGTCGCGGATCACTGCGACGATGCCGGTGAATTCGTTTTGCTGCGAACGCAGCAACGCGACTGTAAAGGCGATCGACATTGACCGACCGTCCTTGTGCACAGCGGGGACGCGCAGCACGTCATTGCCGTAACGGGTTTCGCCCGTTGCCATGGTCTTGTGATAGCCATCCCAATGGCGGCCGCGCAAGCGTTCCGGAATGATCAGGTCCAGCGACTTTCCGAGCGCCTCGCTCTGCGTAAATCCGAACATGCGTTCGGCCGCGGGGTTCCAGAAAGTGATGCTGCCGCCGGAATTGGAGATGATGATGGCGTCGCCGATTGCGTTGGCAAGTTGCTGGAAGTCGATGGCAGTTTGCACGGCGTTCCTCCAAAGTGAATGCGGAGACTTGAATCGGATGCGGCGCCGTCAGGGGTACCGCATTTGCACGTCAGCGCCTGAAACTGCGCCTGCGTGACACCGTTAAACTGCTTTGACTTCGCGTAGATTGAAGATTTCCTGCTGGCTGTAGCCAAGGCCCGCCAGCACTTCGTCCGTATGTTCTCCGAGCAGCGGCGACGCGGTGACTTGCGGCTTCATGTCCGAGAACTTGATCGGGCTGCCGACGGTCAGATACCCGACGGGCCGATTATGCAAATCACTTCTTTGGGATAGATCGTCAGGTCGATGCTATCTAATACGTGGTGCGAGCCATAGTATTTTTGCAGGTTGCAAATTTCGACCATTGCCGCTTGCATTGTGTTTGGAGGGTAAGTTGACGGTTCATTTGGGCCGGAGCATCAAATTTTCTGCAGACTCAAGACCTGCGCATGATAGTCGGGATGCCAGGCGGCGGCTTTATGCTTCATTGGCAGGCTGAGCGCGCGTGAGGAATCGGTGCGGATCAGATTGATGGCGAGCCGGCGCAGGAAGGAGAAATTCAGCGCGGCGTTGCGTTGCCGGAGCTGGCTGGCGTCCTCATTGAAAGTGGCATCCAGGTACCAGTGCCGGCCATTTTCAACCGCCCAGTGAATGCGACTGACGCACAGGATGTGCGGCATCGGCCGGCAGCGAACTCATCACGTAGCGCGTGTCGGTCTGCACCTTGCTCTGCATCTTGACGTCTAACCGTAGTTTCCGCGCATACGCGCATGCGCGGGCATCCAAATTTCCGGGGCCACCTCTTCGGCCGACGGCAGCACGCTTCGGATTATGTTAGTCACAGCAGCAGCTTGGCTCGTGCGTCGCTAAAGCGGTTGCATTCATACATCAGCCAGTTCGAAAATGCGGCCACCCGCGCATCGTCCTCCCGCTCGGTGAGCAGCATGTAGCGGGCCGGCGCAGGCACGAGGCGGCTAAAGATGTTGATGAGGCGGCCGTGCTCGAGCTCTTCGTAGACGAGCGCAGTGCGCGCCGCGGCGACGCCTTGATGACTCAAGGCCGCGCTAATCGCCAGGCTCGCCAGATTGAATTGCGGCCCCGCCACCGCTCCGAGCCATTCGGGCCGAGCGGTCTCCAGCCAGGTGCGCCATTCGATGAACTCAGGCGCTCCATCCCATGGCGAGAAGTCATGCAATAGTTCGATCCCCTTGAGCGATCGGCCCGCGGCAAACTCACGGTGCTCCGCCAAATATTGCGGTGTTGCCACCGGCAGCAGATATTCGTCGAGTATCGGTATAGCGCGGATCGTTTCGTATTGCCCGGGATCAAAGCGAATCGCTACGTCGATGTCATCGGCCAACATGGCCTGTCGATCCAGCGTTTGAAATTCAGCCTTCACGCGCACCGGTATGTCCGCGTGCAGGCGATGAAACTCGACCAGACGCGGCATCAACCACTGTAAGGCAAATGAGGGCGAGCAATTGATCTGTAAGGGCGCATTGGATCGCCCAAGATGATTGATCGTTGTCTCGATGCTGAGAAACGCGTTTCTCGTGCATTCGAACAACGTCGCACCTTTCTGCGTCAGGGCAAGCGAGCGGTGCTGGCGCGTGAACAGTGGGTAACCCAGCCGGTCTTCGAGATGTCGAATGTGCTGACTAACCGCCCCCTGCGTCAAGCTCAGGTCAGCCGCCGCCTTGGTAAAACTGAGCAGGCGAGCTGCCACTTCGAAGCAGCGCAAGCCGCCCAGCAGTGAGGAATCGAGGGGCATATGTATTAGCCAGACTAATGCATCGAATAGAAATTATAGCTTTTTTGGCCGGCGCCCATGCCCTATATTCGCCGCATCTAAAACAAGCATAGGTACCCGGCGTGATTCCCACCGTTCATGCAGTTGCCCCCGATCTATTAGCCAAACTACAGAACCGTTCTCCTTTACTGTGGCTCAATGCCGCATTAGGAAATGCGTTGCCTGAAGGTCCACCGGGTGCCGCCGATATCGACGAGGCAGATGCCCGCTTAGAACGTTGCGCGGGCCTGATGGCGCATCTCTTTCCCGAATTGCAAAGTAGCGCGGGCCTGATCGAATCGCCGCTGATGCGTGTCGAACGACTCCAGCAGGTGATGGGAAACGCTACTGAGCCTGACGCTGCATGGTTTATCAAAAGCGATCATGCCCTGCCCATCGCCGGGTCGGTCAAAGCGCGTGGAGGCTTTCACGAAATACTGGCGTTCGCGGAAAAGCTGGCGCTCGAATACAGCGTGCTCGCCCATGATGGCGACCGGCGAGCACTCGCGGGCGCCGCAGCCCGTGAGTTGTTTGCTCAATACACCGTGAGCGTCGGCAGCACCGGCAATCTGGGCATGAGCATCGGCGTCATGGCTGCCGCCTTGGGATTTCGATCGGTGGTGCATATGTCGACGGAGGCCAAGAGCTGGAAGAAGGATCGTTTGAGAAATTGTGGCGTTCAGGTCGTCGAGCACACGGGCGACTACGCGCAAGCGGTGGCGGCCGGGCGAGCGCAATCGCTCGCTGACCCCAAAGGCTATTTCGTCGACGACGAGAATTCCCTGATGCTGTTCCTGGGCTATGCAGTCGCCGCGAGGCGGCTGGCGAGCCAACTGGCGGCATTGAATCGTCCCGTAGATGCTACGCATCCTTTGTTTGTCTACATTCCGTGCGGTGTCGGTGGCGCGCCCGGCGGCATCACCTTCGGCCTCAAAGCACTTTTTTTTGAACACGTACACTGCTTTTTCGCCGAACCCGTGGCGTCGCCGTGCATGTTGGTGCAATTGGCGGCGGGCGAGTCCGGGCCCACGTCGGTCTATGACATTGGTCTGGACAATCGCACCGAAGCCGATGGCCTCGCCGTCGGCCAGGCGTCGCATCTGGTGAGTTCGCTGATGCGCTCTCAGCTCTCGGGCGTGTTTACCGTCACGGACGCGCAACTGTATGTCCATCTCCATCGCGTGGCGCAAACCGAAGGCGTGTTGCTCGAGCCATCGGCCGCCGCCGGATTCGACGGACCGGGATGGCTGACGCGCAGCGACCAAGGCCAAGCCTATCTTCGCCAGCACGGGCTGGAGCGTCACATGGCTAGTGCCACTCATATCGTCTGGACAACAGGCGGTTCGCTGGTGCCGCGCGAAGAGCACGAGCAATTTCAAGCGAGAGGCCAGGTGCTTGCGGCGCAGGATGAACTCGCCTGAGACCCCTGCAGGGCATCGCCGCCAACCGTCCATAACAGCATCCAGCGTTAGCCCGAGATGCACTGCCAAGGAAACTCAGTTCCATGATTGAAACCTCAATCGACAGGTCGACTATTGTCGACGAGCCCGTCCACACGAGCTCCTTTCAGGAGGCGACTTACCGCAAGGTCGCGCTCAGGTTCATTCCCTTCCTGATGTTGTGCTATGTGGTCGCCTTTCTGGATCGCATCAATATCGGCATTGCCAAGATGAATATGCTGACTGATCTACGGTTCAGCGAGACGGCCTACGGTCTTGGCGCAGGGCTCTTTTTCCTTGGGTATCTGATTTTCGAAGTGCCGAGCAATCTGCTCATGCATCGTATTGGCGCGAAACTCTGGATCGCGCGGATCATGATCACCTGGGGCCTGCTTTCGGGACTGATGGCTTTCGTGACCACCCAGTGGCAGTTCTATACCGTCCGTCTGCTGTTGGGCGTGGCCGAGGCCGGTTTTTACCCCAGCGTGATTCTGTACCTGACTTATTGGTTTCCCAACCATCGCCGCGCCAAGATGACGGCTTGCTTTCAGGCGGGCATTCCGATTGCCGGCTTGATTGGAAATCCGCTTTCCGGTTGGCTAATGGATACGTTTCATCATGTCGCTGGCCACTCGGGATGGCAATGGATGTTTGGTCTCGAGGCACTGCCGACGATTCCTTTGGCCATCGGCGCGCTGCTCATTCTCGACAATTCGGTCAGCTCAGCGCGTTGGCTCAGTCCGCAGGAAAAGCAGTTGATCGTCCATGAACTCGGGAAGGACGAGAAAACGCGCGAGCACATGCCGCTGCTCAAAGTTTTCACCGACGGACGCATCTGGAAAATTATCCTGACAGGTTTCCCGGCGATGATGGGCCTCTATGTCCTGGGCTTTTATCTCCCCACGCTCATCAAGGCATCGGGCGTGACCACGAGCACTACGGTCGGTTTTCTCAGCGCTATTCCCTACCTGGTAGCCGTGGTCGCTATGGTGACCTTCGGGCGCAGCTCCGATCGCATGCGCGAGCGCCGCTGGCATTTGGCCATCGTGTTGCTGCTGGGCGCCGCAGGCCTCACGGCCAGTGTCAGGACAAGCCACAGCGTGGTGCTTACGGTGATCACCATGTCAGTCGCCGCGGCCGGCATCATCAGCTATTCGCCGATCATGTGGTCGGTGCCGACGGCCTTTCTGGGCGGCGCCGCTGCGGCGGCCAGCATCGGCGTGATCAACTCCGCCATCAATATCGGCGGATTCGTGAGCCCCTACCTGATCGGCTGGGTCAAGGACGAATTCCACACGACCGACCCGGCCATCTATATCGTCGCCGGCTGCTTGACGTTCGGGGCATTGATGGCGCTGAGCTTCGATCGCAAGTTGGTCAGTCGCTGAGTGCGCGCTCCCCAAAACATATCCCGGAGAAGATTATGTCGACGACCGACAAACCGATGCGTTTCGCCATGGGTGGCATCATCCACGAAACCAATACCTACGCCGCAGAGGTCGCGGGCCAGACGCCCTTGACGTCGTTCGAGCAATACTATGGCGACGAAATCCCAGGCATTTTTGCCGGTTCCAATCATCAAGTCGGCGGCTATATCGAAGGCGCCCAAAAGCACGGCGCAGGCCTGATTCATACGTTCCTCGGGCAGGCCACGCCGTCGGGTACTATCGAAGCCAACGCTTACGCTCACATGAAGCAGGCGATTCTCGCAGGCATCGAGCAAGCGTTACCGGTTGATGGCGTGTTGCTTGCCTTGCATGGCGCGGGAGTCGCCGATGGCATCGAGGACATCGAGGGCGATTTGGCCGCTGCCGTGCGCGCCTTGGTCGGCCCGCATGTACCGATCGCGGTAGCCTACGACCTTCACGGCAACATGACCGAGCAAATGCAGCGTGCCGTCGATATTTCGCTGCCCTGCATTCTGTATCCGCACACCGATTTTTATGACCGTGGTGTCGAATGCGTCGACCTCATGGTCAAGATGATTAAGGGCGAAGTGAAGCCGGCCACGCATGTCTGTACGTTGCCGATGCTGCCTTATATCGTCGCCACTAACGAGGGCTTCGTGCCGGCCAGAGTCAACGCACTGTGTGCGCAGCTCGAAGCGCTGCCAGGCGTGATCGATTGCTCATGGTTTCATGGCTTTCCCTATGCGGATATCGCATCGCCGTGCCCGGCGGTGATTTGCACGACCAACGGGGACCCGGCGCTGGCGGTGCGCTGCGCAGAACAGGTCGCCCAATGGATCTGGGATCATCGCGAAGATTTTCGTCCGCAATTCCCGTCGCCGGAAGAGGGCGTAGCGCACGCCCTCGCGGCAAGCGCTGGTCCTGTCGTGATCAACGAGTATGCCGATAACCCCGGCGGAGGCACGCCAGGCGATGGCACCTATCTGTTGCGCGCCTTGCTCGATGCGGCGCCGGCACCCGACACGGTCTGTTTTGCTTCGATCAATGATGCAGAGGTCGTCCGGCAAGCGATCGCCGTTGGCGTTGGCGGGACACTGCGCGTTTCGCTGGGAGGAAAGCTAGGCAGATTCCAGGGAGCGCCGATCGAAGCGGAGGCTTATGTGAAGGCGATTACCGATGGCCGTTTCGTCAACCGCCCAGGCTCGATGTTCGAAGGCGTCCGCTTCGACCTGGGTGCCATGTGCCGCCTGGTCATCAATGGTGTGGACATCATTGTCACGTCGCGCGCTGAGCAGATATACGACATGGAGCCATTTGCGTTGCACGGCATTGATGCAGGTAGGAGAAAGATCATAGCCCTGAAAGGCGCAAATCACTTCCGGGCTGGATTTCAAGGGCTCGTGCAGCAAATCATCACGGTGGATAGCGTGGGGCTAAGTACCGCGAATATCGCCTCGTTCCCGCGCGACCATCTGAGGTCGACGCTGTGGCCGTTGCATGAGGGCGTTGTCGGGGCGCTTTACAAGGCTGCAAGTTGAAACCTCATCGGGTGGTCTGCCGCGTGGCGCCGGGCGTGCGGCGCGAAGCCTGGACGCGATGGGGAAAGGCCGCCCGAATTTGTCGCACCAGCGCCGAACCGTTTCATAGTTGACGATCACGCCGCGCTCAAACTACCAATCTTCAATGTCGCGCAGACTTCACTGAAACCGGAAATTCCAGCGTGCTGCGCAGCTGATGATGGAGGCCGGAAAACGGTTTGAGGGTGTCAATGATCGCCGTGATGGAGCCGAAGCGAGATCGGCGTATTGGCGCCATCCGATGATCGGCATTATGCCGCCGCCCACGCCGTAGCTCTGAGGCGATAAGTGCCGGGCGCCAGTTCCATGATCATAAGAGATGGTCGGCACTCTTGGTTGAAATGCCCTAATTTCGGTGTCCTCCTGTAGAGCCTTACATCCTGTCTCTAGAACACAATCCGATCCGCCAGCACTTCGCGCTCAAGCGTCATCTGCTGAGCGCCTCGCTCTATCGCAAACAGCTCGCCGCGCGATTTGAAGCTTGGCGTCTCTTCACTGGCATTGCCCAAGCTCCGTCCACCGTGTTCTGAGACACGACTGTCCGTGCCGATATCTCGTCACGGGGACAGTAACGTGACAACGCCGTCTGGCCGCCTCAAGCAGTTGTTGCCCGATTGGTCGTTGCCGCCGGCAGATATCTATGCCGTGTATCCCGAGCGGCTCAATCTGACGGCGAAGGTGACGGCGGTCATCGAGTTTCTCGAAGGCTTTCTCGGGAAGGGGGCCGGGAGCGGGCTGAAATCGCGAGAAAGCCGGTGATTTCTCGCTCGCCTGCGATTTGCACCGCAACCCGGAACGCGTTGCTCGAGCCGGCTGGCAATGAACATTGTGCCGGGCGTCTAGTCGGCATTGTCGACGCGCTTCCAGAATTCGAACGCAGTGGCGCATACGTTGCGCGGCGCGCCCGTGGCGAGCAGCAGCCAGAGAAGCAGGCGCGCCTTGCGTGGCCCGAGCCACCCTGAAAACAAAGCGCCACGGCGGGCCAGGTCGATTTCCGAGCCGGAAAATCCATAGGTGCGCACGGCCGTCGATCCCGATCCCGTGCGGCTGGAGATGACGATCGGCAGCTGCGGCGCCAGCGCCTCGATGCGCTGTGCTTCGTCATCCGAAACATGGCCTGCACCGTAGGCCGCGATGACGATCCCGTGATACCCCGCGTGGACGACCGCGTCGAGCATCTGACCCGTCTCGCCCAGACATGTCTCGACGAGTGCCACTCGAACCGACAGGTCGGGCTTTGCGAAGCGCGGGGAATAACGCGTTGACGGTGGACGGAAATACTGCGGCATATCTTCAAGCACCATGCCGGCTGGCCCCACGACCGGCGACTCGAAGGTTTCGACGGACATCGAGTTCGCTTTGCGCACCCAGCGCGCCTCATGGATCGTGTTGTTCATGACTACGGCTACACCGCGCCCGCGACTGGCGCCGTGCGCGGCGCAGGCCACCGCGGCAAGAAGATTGGCGGGCCCGTCCGCGCCTGCGGCCAGCGGCGTGCGCATCGCGCCTGTGACCACCAGCGGCTGAGGATGCGTCCACAGAAGATCGAGCAGGAAGGCAGTTTCCTCAAGCGTGTCGGTCCCTTGGGTCAGCACGATCCCGGCGGCGCCGGCAGCCACCGTGCGCTCTGCCCACGCCAGACTGTCCAGCACATGCGCAAGGGTCAGCGAAGGGCTGGGTAATTGCAAAAGCGTCTTGGCGTGAATCTGCGCGATATCAGCCAGACCGGGGACCGCAGTCACCAGTTGTTGCGCGGAAAGACGTGGCAACGCGCCAGCGTCGGCGTTGTCGGCGGTCATGCATATGGTGCCGCCTAATGCCCCGACTGCGATCCTCGGATAGTTCATCGAACCGTTCCTTTCGAGTGTGGAAAATATCTGCAAAAACCGTACTTTAAATGGCGTCCAAAAACCCGGTAACGATGAGTAATGCCGCTCTCGCGCCCGGAATCGGTGCGACGACGAGCTTGTTCTCCGTGATGCACCTTCCTCGCGCGCACTTGCACAACTCCCGCGCACTGCAGCGCGCTCTTGCCGGTGGGGCAATCGCCCGAGTTGCCCCCACGTACTGGATTTACCGAAGGATGGCACGCTTCGTGCCTGTTAGAGTGTGAATTTCAATTGTTGCAAGTTGCAATTAATGTAGCACGGTGGATCGGAGATCAGCCTGTTGCAGGCGCATATCCGAAATTGAAGCATCTGAAGTTCCGTCTGGATGCACTCGACGCGTGGGCGTGGAGTGCGGCGTCCGGACAGCGATGTGACGCGCCGTACCACCGTCTCAACACGCTTACTGAACACGTCGAAGGAGGGGGCGAGTGAACTCGGCCGCTAATAACGACGCAAGCACGGCCCGAATTCATTTTGTGTCATTTCTTCCTATTGGAGTGAAGCATGTTGAAGCGACTGTTTACGCAATGCGTGGCTGGGGCGCTGATTGCGAGCGCTGCGACGATGGTGTGTGCGCAGGATGAATCCAAGGTGTTACGGATCGTGCCGCAAGCCGATCTGAAGATCCTCGATCCGATCTGGACCACGGCATTCATCACGCGCGATCATGGCTACATGATCTACGACACACTGTTCGGCGTGGATGCCAAGGGCGTAGTACAACCGGAGATGGTGGACACGTATACGACCTCGCCGGACGGCAAGACCTGGACGTTCACGCTGCGCAAAGGGCTCGCGTTCAGCGACGGCAAGCCGGTCACCTCGGCTGACGTTATTGCGTCGATCACGCGCTGGGGCAAGCGCGACGTGTTCGGTCAGAGAATGTTCACGGCCTTGCAGTCGTTCGATGCGGTCGACGCCAAGACTTTCCGCATGACCTTCAAGCAACCCTTCCCGATGGTCCTGGAGGCGCTCGGCAAGCCGTCGGGCAGCGCCGCGTTCATCATGCCGAAGCGGGTCGCCGATACGCCCGCGGACCAGCAGATCTCTGACTACACTGGCTCGGGCCCCTACATCTTCAAACAGGACGAGTATCGCCCGGGCGCGAAGATCGTGTACATCAAGAACCCGAACTATGTGCCGCGACCGGAACCGGCTTCCGGTACCGCGGGCGGCAAGCATGTCTATGTCGACCGGGTCGAATGGATCGTGCTCAAGGACGCGCAGACGCAGGCCAATGCGATTGCAAACGGTGAAGTGGACATGATCGAATGGATGCCCGCCGAGCAGTACGCCGCGTTCAGGAGCAATCCCAAACTGGAGCTGGTGAAGCCGACGCCCGCCGGGCTCTTCGACTTGCACCTGAATCATCTCGTGGCGCCGTTCAACAACCCGAAGATTGCTCAGGCGGCAATCATGGCGATCAACCAGGAAGCGTTGATGCGCGCCCAACTGGTGAACAAGGATCTGTACCGGACGTGTTCGTCGATTTACCCATGCGATTCGCCGTTGGCCTCGACCGAGACCGCCTATTTCACTGGCAAGCCCCAGTTCGCGGCGGCCCGCAATCTGCTGAAGGAAGCAGGCTATGACGGCAAGCCGGTGGTGCTGATGTATCCGTCGGACTACGCAGTACTGAATAAGTTTCCGCCAGTCATGGCGCAACTGTTGAAGCAGGCCGGGTTCAGTGTCGACCTTCAGGCAATGGACTGGTCGACGCTTGTGACGCGCCGAACTAGCAAGGCGGCGGCCGACAAGGGTGGCTGGAACCTGTTCATTACCGGCTGGGCACCCGGCGACACGATGAATCCGTTGTTCTTCACGCCGCTGACGGGCAATGGCGAGAAGGGCTGGTTCGGCTGGGCGACTGACGACAAGATCGAGCAGCTCAAGAACGAATACCTTGCCAGCACCGATCCTGCGCAGCGAAAGAAGATCGCTACGGCGATCCAACTGGAAACGTATCAGAGCGGGATCCTGGCGCCGTTGGGCGACTTTGATTTCTATTCGGTGATCCGTAAGGGCGTGGTCAGCGGCGTGGTCCCGGCTCCGGTCAACGTGTTCTGGAACATTCGCAAGAGCTAACCGGTGTCGGCGGCTGGCTGTTAGGCGGCCCGCCGCCGTCTCGCAGAGCAAACGCGAGCCCGTTCATCTGTCAACCGGCTTTGGAGCGTAACCGACATGGCTTTCTTTCTTCTCCGGCGCATATTGTCGACGGCGCCAGTGCTGGTCGTTGTCGCCCTTATCGTATTCATGATTCTGCGACTGACGCCGGGCGATCCGGCTGCGGCGCTCGTCGGTGACAACGGCACTAGCGCCGACATCGCGCGGATCCACGCGAGCCTCGGGCTCGACCGGCCGCTGCCGGTGCAGTTCGTCAAATGGACCGGGCAGTTGCTGCAGGGCAACCTCGGCGACTCGTACTACATGAAACAGCCGGTAACCCGGTTGATTGCGCAACGCATCGCACCGACCGTCTCGCTGTCCGCCCTGACGCTGGTGATGACGCTCCTGCTCGCGGTGCCGCTCGGCGTAATCGCGGCCTCGCGGCACGGAGGCTGGCTGGACCGGATGCTGATGGGCGTGTCGGTGATGGGATTCTCGGTGCCGTCGTTCGTGGTCGGCTATATCCTCATATGGGCGGTCGCCTTGCATGCGAAGCTGCTGCCGGTGCAGGGATACGCGCCACTGAGCGCGGGCATTGGTCCGTGGCTCACGCACCTGATCCTGCCCGCCATTACGCTGTCCATCGTCTACCTTGCGCTGATTGCCCGCGTGACGCGCGCCGCGGTCGCCGAGGCGCTGACCGAAGACTACATCCGCACGGCCCGCGCCAAAGGTATCTCCGAAGCACGCGTGTTGATTCGCCATGCGCTGGCCAATGCCGCGGTACCGATCATCACGGTGATCGGCATCGGCGTTGGCTTGCTGATCGGCGGCGTGGTGGTCACTGAAACCGTCTACGCGATCCCCGGGCTCGGGCAATTGACGGTCGACGCGGTACTGGCGCGCGACTTCCCCCTGGTGCAAGGCATCACGTTGTTCTTTTCCTTTGTTTACGTGCTTATCAACCTGCTGGTCGACATGAGCTATCTGTTGCTCGACCCGCGTATCCGCTATTGAGCGAAAGGACGATTGGACATGAGCAACGATCACGATCCGATGACCCTTGCCGCGCCGGGCTCCATGCTTGCCAACCTGGAGGTGGCGCCGGCCGTACGCTCCCGCCCACCGTTGTGGCGCCGAGTGCTGCGGAACTGGTCGGTGCGGCTGGGATGCGGCGCACTGTTGCTTCTGCTCTTCGTAGCCGTCGCCGCACCGTGGCTTGGCACGATCGACCCGACCGCGATGGATCCCGCGAGCGCCAATCTCGCGCCGGGCGTGACGGCCGAATTCAGTGATCTGTCGGGTGCGACGTTCCAGCACTTCTTCCTGATGGGCACCGACAGTCTCGGCCGGGATACCTGGAGCCGGGTGCTATACGGTGCGCGCGTGTCCCTGTCGGTCGGTATCACGGTGGCGCTACTGGCGCTCACCTTCGGCGCGCTGGTCGGCGTGGCGGCGGGGTATTTTCGCCATCTCGACGACGTCATCATGCGCGCCATGGACAGCTTGATGGCGATTCCCAGCATCCTCTTCGCGATTACGCTGATGGCGCTCTGGCGACCGACGCTGGTCACCGTGATTGTCGCGATCACGATTCCCGAAATTCCGCGCGTCGCGCGGTTGGTACGCTCGATCGTGCTGACCATTCGCGAGGAACCCTACATCGAGGCGGCCATTTCGTTGGCCACGCCGACCGTCAAGATTCTGTGGCGTCATATTTTGCCGAATGCAATCGCACCGCTGATCGTGCAAGGAACCTACGTGTGCGCGTCGGCGATCCTGGTGGAAGCGATCCTGTCGTTTCTCGGCGTCGGCCTGCCGCCGGATATTCCGACGTGGGGCAACGTCATGGCCGACGGCCGCATGCAGTTCAACCAGTATCCTCAGACCGTGCTGTTCCCTGGTGTTTTTCTGGCACTGACGGTGCTGGCGGTCAATATCCTAGGCGACGGATTGCGTGACACGCTCGATCCAAAATTCAACCAACGGGGGAGCTGACGCGATGCGCGATTTCGACTTCAAAACGGCAGCACCCTCCACCGCCGGGCCGGCCACAACCGTCCTTGCCGTGAATGACCTCACCATTTCTCTGCCGGCCGGTGCCGACCGCCCCCATGCGATCCGCCACGTCTCGCTCGACGTGCGGCAGGGGGAGATTGTCTGCCTGCTGGGCGAGTCGGGCTCGGGCAAATCGGTGATCGCACAGGCAGTGATGGGCTTGCTGCCGGCGTCGCTCAAGGCGCTGGACGGCAGCATCGAACTGCTCGGCGAGGACGTGCTGACAGCAAGCCCGGATCGCATCCGCCAATTGCGCGGCGAGAAGATGGCGATGGTTTTCCAGGAGCCGATGACGGCCCTCAATCCGATCATGACGTGCGGCGCGCAGGTCGACGAGATGCTGGCACAGCATAGCCGCGCCAGCGTCGGCGAGAGGCGCCGGCGCATCCTCCAGATCTTCGCCCACGTCAGGCTGCCGGAACCGGAGCGTATCTACGCGTCTTATCCGCATCAGTTGTCGGGTGGACAGCGCCAGCGCATCGTGATCGCAATGGCGCTGATCCTGAAGCCGTCGCTGCTGATCTGCGACGAGCCCACCACGGCGCTCGACGTTACGACTCAGGCCGAGATCCTCAAGCTGATTCGTGAATTGCAGACGGAGAGCGGAACCGCCGTGCTGTTCATCACGCACGATTTCGGCGTTGTCGCCGAGATTGCTGATCGTGTCGTGGTGTTGCGGTTGGGCGACACGGTCGAGCAGGGCTCCAAGTTGCAGGTGTTGCAGCAGCCGTGCGAGCCCTATACCCGCATGTTGCTGGCAGCGGTCCCCGCGCTGGTGCCGCGCACGCGCCCCCCGGTGGAGAAAGCCTATCCGCTGCTCGACGCGCGCGGGATCGGGAAGACGTATGTGACGGGCTCCTGGCCGGGCCGCAAGCGTAAAGTGCAAGCGGCCAGTGATGTCTCGCTGATGGTACATGCGGGCGAAACGGTCGGAATCGTGGGCGAGTCCGGTTCGGGAAAGTCGACGGTCGCGCGCTGCATTGCGCGACTGATCGAGCCGACTGCCGGCGATATCTTCGCCGACGGCCGATCGGTGGCCAAAGCGCGCGGCCGCGCGCTCTATCCGTTCCGACGCGGTGTACAGGTCGTGTTCCAGGATCCATACCGATCGCTGGATCCACGCCAGACAGTGGGTGCCTCGATCGTCGAAGGGCCGTTGAATTTCGGCGTGCCATACGCTCAGGCGTGGCAACGTGCTGAAGAATTGATGACGCTGGTACGGCTCAGACCCGATGCGCTGAACCGGTACCCTAGTGAATTCTCCGGCGGCCAGCGGCAACGCATTTCGATCGCGCGGGCGCTGGCATGCGAGCCACAAGTGTTGATTGCCGACGAGGCGGTGTCCGCACTCGACGTCTCGGTCCAGGCGCAGATTCTCGACCTGCTGGATGACATTCAGCAGCGGCTGCGGATCGGCATTCTGTTCATTACGCACGATCTGCGGGTGGCCAGCCAGATCTGCGATCGGGTCATCGTGATGCGGCGCGGCGAGATTGTCGAGGAAGGAGCGATCCAGGACGTGTTCCTCGCGCCGCGCCACGAATATACGCAGGCCTTGCTGGCGGCGGCGCCAGGGCGCGGCTTTGAGTTCGGCGCCGCTTGACGCGGGCCTTTTGATCACAGTGATTTCCTGAGTTTCCGGTCAGCGGCGCCGCTGGCACTCATGCTATCCACTACCTGCTGTGGGACGCGTTCGCTGCTGAGCTGCTGAACTGCCGGCGAAGATCGCTCCCGCGTGCGTGACGCGTGTGTGGCCGAGCTTCATGCCGCCGCGGCGCATCGAGACGTCTATCTGATTTTTCTATTACCATTCGCCACATTTCACCAAGAGGGACCCCCTACCAATGGAAGACTATTTTGTATTCAATGCCGGAAACGTGTTGTTGCAATCCGGTATCACCTTCAGAGACGCCAAGCTCGCCTATCAAACCTACGGAAAGCTGAACGCAGAAAAATCGAATGTTATTCTGTATATGACATCGTTTTCCGCGCATCACTATGACATCGAGTGGATGGTCGGTCCGGGCAAGGCGCTAGACACTAACAAGTACTTCGTCGTTATTCCGAATCTGTTCGGCAATGGACTGTCGTCCTCGCCCAGCAACGCAACCGAGCCATTCAACGGAAGCCGTTGGCCGAATTTTACGATTGCCGATAACGTCGCGATTCAACACCAACTCCTGACGCAAGAACTCGGCATCGAAGTTTTACAAATGGCATGCGGGTGGTCGATGGGTGGGTTGCAGGCGTATCAATGGGCATCAATGTATCCGGAGATGGTCAGGCGACTGGTCGTGCTGTGCGGCGCGGCAAAGGCCTCGCCGCACAATCAGGTTTTCATCGAGGGCGTGCGCGCGACCCTGACGACGGATCCGGCCTTTCAGAACGGAACCTTCGCTGAGCGGCCCGAACGCGGTCTGCGGGCCATGGGTCGCAACTACGCCGCCATGGCGATGTCGCAGACGTTTTATCGTAACGAGGTGTGGCGGCAGGCCGGCTTCTCCTCGCTCGAAGACTATCTCGTGATGTCGTGGGAAGCGAATTTCCTGAAGCGCGACGGCAACAACCTGCTGGCTCATCTATGGACTTGGCAGCATGCGAACATCGCCGCAAATTCCACATACAACGGCGATTTTCACGCGGCGCTGAAAGCAATTACGGCAAACGCGTTGATCATGCCGAGCACGACCGATCTGTATTTTCAGGTTGAAGACAACCGTCTCGAGGTCGAGCAAATGCGAAACGCCACGCTCCTTCCCATTTCCTCGATATGGGGCCATCGTGCCGGGCTGCCGACAGCCAATGTAGACGATGCCGCGTTTATTTCTGCTGCGATCACCGGGCTTCTTGAGGACTGACGCGCTGGACGTGAGGTGGCTGCGTCTCGTGCTTCTCTCGCGGTCCTTCATCGGCACTGCAAGCCATCACGCCGATGCGGTCGAGCAACATTGAGGAAGTCGCTGATGCGGATGGGCGTGCGACTGCAACGTACCGGTCGGGACGTCACAGGCGTCCCCGGCATGACTATCATCCGGGCCACCGAGCCCTGGTCCGAGGGCGCACGTCTCTCTCCCGATGTATTCAAAGCGGGCCTTTGCACGGGCATGGTCTGCTGCCTGACGCAGCAACCTACGCGGCCATCGGACGGGTGACGTAACAAAGACAACTCACGCGAACCGGCGACGTTTACTGTCGTCGGCGAGCGTCGAGAACGACGTCATGCGCATCGCGCTCACCTCAGTCGGTATTTCAGCAGACCTCCTCATCACATTCAAATCGCTCGCTGGGATCGTCCCAGCCGTACCGGCTCGACGAATGCCAATGTTGCGCCCGGAATCGGTGCAGGGGTGATCGTGCGTCGCGTAGTGCACCTTTCTCGCGCGCACCGCGCACGGTTTTGCGCATAGCCGTGTGTGCATCGCGATATGAAAAACACCTTACTTGTCCATGAACAGGGGTTTCCCGCATCGTGGCACACTTCGTGCAAATCGAAATCACATGTGAATGGCAATTATTGGAAAGTGCAACTATATCGGCGTGATGCATACATCAGTAGCAGATCGTCAAAGGTGCCATTTTCAAGGCTGGGTCATCCGAACTTACGCTCCGATGCACTGAGCGCGTTGTCCAGGAGCGTCGTTTTCAGGCCTCCAGGCAAGCGCACTGCCTGAGTCATTTCGTGTCACTTATTCGTACGGAGTTGAAGCATGAGCACCCAGGATTTTGGCGCCCGCAGCCGCGCGCCACTTGCACTCTCACTACAGAGCCGCTGGTGGCAATTACTGTGCGGCCTCGTATGTGCGATGGTCGCGTCCAATCCCCAATACATCTGGACTTTGCTGACGCGCCCGCTGACAGCGCAACTCGGCGTGTCACTGCCGGGTCTGCAGGTCACCTTCTCCATTCTCATTGTCTGCCAGACTTTTCTGTCGCCGCTCGAAGGCTATTTAATCGAGCGCTTTGGGCCGCGCTGGCTGCTGGCCGCCGGCGGCGCGATCACGGGGCTTAGCTGGGTACTGACGAGCCGCGCCGAGTCTTTGCTGTCCGTCTATCTCTGCTATGGCGTTCTCGGGGGGATTGGCGTCGGTATTGTCGTGGTCGGCACGATCGGGCTGATGGCGCGCTGGTTCCCCGACCGTCGCGGTTTTGCGATTGGCGTAGTGATGGCGGGCTTCGGCATGGGCGCAATGCTCACGACATTTCCGATCACCAATAGCATCGCCAAATACGGCTATCAGCATACGCTGGTCGTCTTTGGCGTGATTCTCGGCGTGGTCGGCATACTTGCCGCGCTCGGCATGCGGCTGCCGCCGCCCGGCTATATGGCGGACTGGCGGCCGCAGAAAGCCGCCGCCGCCGCACCCGACACGCGGCCCGGCAGCATGCTGCGCACGCCGTTGTTCTGGCTGATGTTCGTGATGATGTCGATGATGGCAACCTCCGGCCTGATGGTGACCTCACAAATGGCAGTCTTCACGCGAGACTTCGGCATGTCGGGAGTCACCGTGTTTGGCCTCGCGGCGTTGCCGCTTGCGTTGACCATTGATCGCGTGGCGAACGGTGTGACGCGGCCTATGTTCGGATGGATCTCCGACCTGATCGGGCGCGAGCATACGATGCTGATCGCCTTCGGGATGGAAGCGATAGCGATGACCTTGTGGCTCACGTCACGGCACGACCCGTTGTTGTTCGTGCTGCTGTCAGGCGTCGTCTTTCTCGGCTGGGGCGAGATCTTTTCGCTTTTCCCTTCGACGCTCACGGACACCTTTGGCGGCAAGCATGCAATCGTCAACTACGCGTGCCTGTCTTATGCGCAAGGCGTCGGCTCGATTCTGGGCGGGCCGGTGGCCGCGTTACTCCACGAGCATACGGGCGGTTGGGACGCGGTGTTCGGCACGGCTATCGCGTTGGATAGTTGTACCGCTGTGCTTGCGATCGCCGCACTCAGGCCGATGCGCCGCGCGTGGTTTGCCCGCGCCTCCAGTCGCTCGTAATGCAGCCGGCCACGGCCGGCTTGCCAGCAATCTCGCCCATTCGAATCTGCGCGGATGCTGTACCGCTTCGTCGATTCTCTGCTTTTTTTGTCTCCTCAATTTTCCACTGAAAGGGATTGAATTCCAATGGATAGCGACCTGATCGACATGATGATGAAGTGGCGGCACGCACTGCACTCATGTCCGGAAACTGCGTTCGAGGAGGTCGCAACCGCCGATCTCGTCGCTGGCGTATTGCGACAGTATGGCTTCGAGGTACATGGCGGCATTGGACGAACCGGTGTGGTGGGCAGCATGACCCGCAGCGCGGGACCGGCCATCGGCTTGCGCGCCGACATGGACGCGCTGCCGATCGTTGAAGCCAATAGCTTCGCGCATCGGTCGCAACATGAAGGCAAGATGCATGCGTGTGGCCATGACGGCCACACAGCAATGCTGCTCGGCGCCGCTGTCGCGCTGAGCCGCGACCCCAGTTGGCGCGGCACGGTACATGTGATTTTTCAGCCAGCAGAAGAAGGGCCGGCGGGCGGCGGCAGGATGATGGTCGAAGACGGACTCTTCGAGCGCTTTGCGTGCGACGCCGTGTTTGGTTTGCACAACTGGCCCGGCATCCCGCGCGGACATTTTGCGATCAACGACGGTCCGATGATGGCATCGTTCGACACGTTCGAGATTGTTGTCGACGGCAAGGGTTCGCATGCCGCGATGCCGGAGGAGGGGAGCGACGTGCTGGTGTGTGCCAGCCAGATCGTCACCGCATTGCAGACAATCATAAGCCGGCGGATTTCGCCGAAAGAATCAGGCGTCGTGAGCGTCACGCAAATTCATGGCGGAGAAGCGTGGAACGTGCTGCCTGACCGTGCAGTCATTCGCGGCACCGTGCGCTGTTTCTCGAGCGACGTGCAGGAACGAATCCACGCGTCGATCGATGAAATCTCCACGGGTATTGCGCGCGCACTGGGTACAAACGCGACGCTCGACTATCGCTACGCGTATCCGGCCACCATCAACACTGCCGCTCAAGCCGATCTTGCAGCTGCGGCCGCCGGCGCGACAGTCGGCGTTGCCAGCGTGCAGCGAGGTTGTGTGCCCTCGATGGCCTCGGAAGATTTTGCGTTCATGCTGCATGCAAAACCCGGCGCGTACATCTGGATGGGCGTTGACGAGGCGACTCCGGCAGCACCGCTCCATAATCCGCACTACGATTTCAACGATGCCGCGCTTGCGATTGGCGCGACTTATTGGGTGAACCTCGTCAAGCTGTTTTGTGCCCGGTAAAGGACCCTCATGCAACCTGCCAATCTCCAGCATGCTGTGCAAGTCGCGATCGATCATGAAACGCCGTGGGACCGCGAGGTCGATGGCGTATGGGGCGTACATCCGGACGACCCGCCACCTTGGAACCGGCTGCTCGGACCGGTGCATGGGCGTGGCCCGGTGTCTGGCGTCATCGCTCGCGCCGGCCGCCCGCTCACTGCGTGGGGCGAACCGGATCGTGCCGACCTGACCTTTAGCATCGCCAAGACATATCTCGCGCTGCTGGCCGGCGTTGCGCACGATCGCGGCCTGATGCCCGATGTCGACGAGCCGGTGCACGTGCGCGTGCCGGAGATCGGCTTTGATGACGAACACAACGCAAGCGTGACCTGGGCGCATCTGCTGCAGCAGACGGGCGAATGGCAAGGCGTGTGTTTCGGCTTGCCCGACGAGGCCGACCACTACCGGTACGTCAGATTCGGCAAGGAGCCCGATGGCAAGAAAGGGCAGCGGCGGCCGTTACGGGCTCCCGGCACCTACTGGGAATACAACGACGTACGCATCAACCAGTTTTCGCTGGCGCTGCTGCATCTGTTTCGCCGCCCGTTGCCGGAAGTGTTTCGCGAAGCGATCATGCGGCCACTCGACGCGAGCGAGAACTGGCAATGGGTCGGATACGACAATGCCTGGGTGGAGGTGGGCGGGCAGCGCGTGCAGTCGGTTCCGGGCGGCACGCATTGGGGTGGCGGCCTGTCGATCAGCGCCCAGGACCAGATCAAGGTGGCTCAGCTGTTGCTGGGTCAGGGCAGCGTCAATGGGCAGCGGATCCTTTCCAGCGAGTGGCTGCAGCGCATGCGCACACCGTGTGCGATCGCGCCGTTCTATGGCTACCTTGTCTGGCTCAACCACGAGCGTAGCGTCTTTCCGAGCGTGCCGGAGTCCAGCTACTTTGCAATCGGCGCGGGCGGTTCGTTCACCTGGATCGAACCTGAACGCGAGCTTGCGGTGGTGGTGCGCTGGATCGACCCGGCGCATGCGGACGAATTTTTCGGTTTGGTGCTCAAGGCCGTTGACGAGGGGGCGACGGGTTAATCAGCGTCCATTCACTTGCCGCACCGGGATCGTGCGCGCTTGCCCCATTCGTGCGCATTGCGGTACTCTCGTGCCGTTTGGCAAGCCTCCGGCTTGTCTGCACGCATGGGGGGTTTCCGCACGATGGTATGTTTCGTGCGCAACACACGTAAATTTAAAAGTTGCGGTGTGCAACTGAATCAAAGTAGCTGAATGGGAGAACAGCATGTCGAAGGCGCCGTATCCAAGACTGGAACATTTGAACTTCCGCCTCGATGTACTGAGCAAGTTGGCCAAGGACGTGGCGTCTGGCCTTTACGAAGCCGAATGTGACGTAACCCTTCGCGACCTGCGCGTGCTGCGTTTCGTCGATATGCAGCCGGGCATCTCCCTCGGCCCGCTGATCGAGCTGACATACCTTGAAAAGACGCTGGTTTCGAAGCTGGTCACCACGCTGGCTAATCGTGGCTTGTTGACGCGCTCTACCGGCACGACGGATGCACGTATCATCAACCTGAACCTGACCAGGAAAGGCAAGGCAATTGTCCGCAAGTGCGATCGGATCGGCCAGGTCTTCGACGAGCAGCTCATGTCCGTTCTGTCAGCGGGGGAAAAGCGAGTGCTTTTTGACTGCATCAACAAGCTGACGGAACACGTTGAGGAGGGCGGGGAATGGACGCTCCCGCCGGCACGACGCAAACGCACAGCCTGAACGCGGCGACGATGGCCGGGATTTTGCAATTTGTACGGCAGATCAGCGAGATCAATACCCGCTTTGTTCTACGTCGGGAAAAGCGTCCATCGGAGTAAGTCCGAATGAAATGTGTCAATCGGTCTACCAGACTTCCAAGCCCGTCCGTAAGGCGTTGAACTTATGGAAGAGGCCGGTACCAGAGTTCCCGCAGTCTCGTCGTGGCATTGGCCTCGATGCCTGATTTTGTCAATCTCGAAATCGGAGCCCGTGAGGAGTGGCTGACTGATCAGCGATTACTGCGGCGTGCCGCGGCGCCGCAGCAGCAGCGAGCGGCGCGCCAATGTTAACGGACGGTCCCGGAGCTACGGCGTAGTCCACTTGACATAAAAGCAATGATCGCACTTAATTTTGTTAGTCCAAAGTTCAGATGTCGCGTTTCCGCTAAATTGAAATGTCGTGTTTGCGGGTTCAGGCTGGCGGCCAGTATCTCTTCAGGAGCGCTGGCCATGAACGCATCCGGGACGATCACCATGTCGATGACCGAGCTGGACCGGTTGAAAGTGGTACAGGCTGTTTGCGAGCGGCGTCTGAAGCCGGGCCAGGCAGCGGACCGCCTTGCGTTGAGCGTCCGTCAGGTTGAACGTCTGGTGCTGCGCTACGAGGCTGCCGGTGTGGCCGGTCTGGTATCAGGCAGGCGCGGCCGACCGGGCAATCATCGGTTGCCCGAGGGCATGGCGCCACGCGCGCTGGCTGTCATTCGCGAGCGCTATGCCGATTTCGGGCCGACGCTCGCGTGCGAGAAACTGTGCGAATGTCACGGTATCGGTCTGTCGGTCGAGACGGTACGCGCGCTGATGATTGCCGCTGGTCTGTGGATTCCCCGCAAGGATCGGCCGCCCAGGGTGTACCAGCCGCGCAACCGCCGCGCGTGCCTCGGTGAACTGATCCAGATTGACGGCAGCGATCACCGCTGGTTCGAGGAGCGTGCGCCGGCCTGCACGCTGCTGGTGTTCATCGACGATGCGACTGGCCGGCTGATGGCGTTGCATTTCACGGCGACCGAATCGACCTTCGGCTATTTTGAGGCCCTTTCGAAGTATCTGGCGGCACACGGCAAGCCCGTCGCATTCTATAGCGACAAGTTCAGCGTCTTCTACGTCAAGGATCGGGCGAGCACGGCTGGCAAGGGGGTCACACAGTTCGGCCGCGCCCTGTACCAGCTCAATATCGAGGCGTTCTGTGCGAACTCGAGCCAGGCCAAGGGTCGTGTCGAGCGCGCCAACCTGACGTTGCAGGACCGGCTCGTCAAGGAACTGAGGTTGCGTAACATCAGTACGCGGGAAGCGGCCAATGCGTATGCGCCCTCCGTCCGGGCGAAAAAAGCGCTGGTGGGCCTGAAGAAACAGCGGGCAATCACGCTAGCGGATGTCACTCAGGCCGTTCATGAGGTGAGCATCAAAAAACATGAAGAACGGGGGCTGGGCGGCTGCGCCGCCCAGCCCAAAAACATAAGAAAAAACACGATAAAACCCGACATTTCAATTTAGCGCAGACCCCGACATTTGAACTTGGCGGGGACAAATTTTTTTGTGGAATCCTAATTAGATAGCCGGAGGTTTGGCGTCGATGTGGGCTTCAAATCGGCCCGCAATTGACTTGATTGCCTGACTGCCAAACGGGTAGGAGAGGGTGCCCGTCAGCGAACCTCAGGCCAACCACCACGCCTTCCGCAGTCGCTCTTTTCCGGCCAACGCGCGTTCGATCATCTCCATCGTTTCCGCCGCCTGTCTCTTCCTGGCTGGTGACGCTATCCGTTTTACGGCGTCGTTTCTGTTTGCGACCGCACCCAACCGGCGCACACGCTCGCGCGCCGCTTCAAACTGTGTTGATCAGTATTCGGTTATCCGACGACCAGATCGGCCTCGCGCAGCAGCGCCACAACGGTGCGCTCGGGCGCATGAAGCCGGAGCATCAGGTCCTGCACGAAGGTCGCCACCGATACTGCAGGATGGCCATCCTCAAAATATTCCAGAAGCCGCTGGACCTGGTTGACCGGAATCTCCAGCCGCACACGCTTCGAGCAGACGCGCAGGCCGCTGACACCCAACCTCGCATCTGGGTTCCACCGCAACGTCGAGAGCCCGTTGGGACGCGGCTCCGGCACCACGCGGAATTGCTGGTCAGGCAGTTCCGCCAGATAGCCCTGCGCGGTGAGCGCCCGGAGATATTGATGGACCGCGACCTTTTCCGCATCTTCGAATGCCGGAACGATTCCGTAGCGCATGTCGAGCCAGCCAAGCACCGTCAGCATCGTGAAGTCCCTGGTACTCGCGCCTTCAGCGGCGGGACGCACGAACTTGCCAAAGATGTCCGCTTGCCAGACTCGCGGGTCGACACAAAACGAGCCTTTTCCGGTCACGTCAACATCGACGGCATCCGGCCAGCGCTCGCATGGCTCGCCAAGCTGTTGCTCAAGGGCGCGGATCTTCTCCGCGACAGGCAGTTGCCGATAGGCTGCATCGGCCGCCAGCCCGCCGGCTTGCACCCATGGCGTGACGGCTACAGGCACCGACAGCTTCGCGGCAGGCTTTTCGACCTCGCCAAAGAGCAGCGCCACTTCGGCCGGCCGCCGCTTGGGCTGCGCATGACGTTCGCGATTGCCGATCGCCGGGTGCCACAGCCAAACCTTGTTCGTTAGCCCATGCAGTACGACTTCCCGGAGATCGCCAATGCCCCGCACTTCGCCCGGTTTCGGGATCGAGATTTCAAGCGCAGCGTAGCCAAGAGCCCGGATGGTCGATCGCGTCGATGCGTTGTACAACGACTTGATGGCGATCTGGATGATCAGCGGTCCCGCCAGCGTCTCGGCAAAGAAGTCGACCGGGATTCCATCCACTGTGGTGCGGACTGACGCCAGACCCCATTCTTCAATCATGTGGCGCTTGCCATGTCCAGTACCTTTCTGTGTCAGCGCAGGAGCGACGACGAACCGGCTCTCGGCAAGCAGTTGCACCGCCGCGGCGTGCAGTGCGCGCTGCGCACCAAGCTCGCAGGCAGCAGGACGCACGTGCCGGAAGTCCGCTTGAGAAGCGTCTTGACGACACAGGGTGACCTCGCCACCGCAGCCGGCGCAATAGAAGATCGCCGGGCCAACGGACGGCAGGTCGTTCGCCGCGACCAACTGACCCGCCCTGTTCCTGGCGAAAGCCATGTGCGAACTGAAAGCCATTAGATGTCCTTTGCGAACCACAAGTGGTGGGAGACTCGCCGCGAGTGAGGTCGTGCCTGATTTCTACCACATTAGAGTAAATGGAATGAGATACGACAATACGGTCGCGAAAATTCACGGATGGCCGCCGTCGACATAATCGAGCACGCGCACACCGGTTTTGCCCGCGTGCTCGCAGTGCAGGCGGCCGGCATACTGCTGCAGCGTGCCCTTCCAGGCCACCGGCATGGCGAGTACCAGCGTCTCCAGTGCCGGGTGGTCGAAAACTTCGCCTACCAGCCTGCCGGTCGCCAGCACGACCCGGGGCGTGCCAGCGGCCAGCTCGTCAAGGGCCGCGAACTGTGCCGCACGCGGCTTTTTCGCGAGGCGCCTGTGCAGCACGAACTGCGGCTGTACCGGTCCGCCAGAGCCTGCTCCAAGCGTTCGAGATGGTCTGTGCGCTCGGTGAGCACCAGCACCCTTGCGCCCCTGCCCGTACTGCGCAATGATGGTTGCGGCGATCATCTGCATGCGTGCCGCGACCTGCGCGAGATGCGCGAACACTGTCTGGTTCAGCGCTTCAGCCGCGACGTACCGCTGCGGTGAGCCTTTGCGGGAGCGCTTCCAGCAGTTGGGGGGCGCCGGCTGGCAGGCGCGACGTGTGCCGCATCGGCCCGCACAGTATGAACATGACGGGCTGCTGGCTGTCGCGCCGCACCGGCGTCGCGGTCAGACCCAGCACATAGCGCGCATGAACGGTCTTGAGCACCGCCTCGAAGGAATCCGCCGGGACGTGGTGACATCAACTGAAGCGCAACTCAGCGACAGACGGGAGTTTTACGACAGGCAGAAGGAAAGTCAGGACAAAACCTGCATCATGGAAAAGTACACGCCCGGTTGCGCGCCCGCACCTGGATCATGGCTCGAACTCGATGAACAGGAGCGGATTTCTCTCGTCGAAACGTATCACCGCGTCGCCCGGATCAAACTTCCCAACGTCACGGCACACGCTGCGTTCCACGTGATCGTCGAAAACCAGATTGCCCTGAACCTTGAGCCCGTGGTCCGGGCGATGCATCGACTCAGGAACCAGGAACTGTCGCGACACGATGCTATCCACGCCATCAGCTCAGTCGTCGCAGAGCATCTGTTCGATATTTTGAAGACGGACCGGAACGAAAACCCTGAAGCTTCGCAGGCGTCTTACTACGCGGCAGTGGAGCGATTGACCGCAGCACATTGGCACAAAGGCGAACACTGATGCGGATACCATCGAAGCTTCAGCCGTGGTTTGAAGCGCGGCAGCGTTTCAGGTTGAGCCACGCTCATATCCAGATGGCCCGCGAACTGGGATTGAATCCCCGACGATTCGGGTCGCTGGCTAACAGGCAGCAGGAACCGTGGAAGCGTCCCCTCGCGGAATTTATTGCACATTGCTACCACAAGCGTTTTGGTCGCACTACGCCAGAACACGTGCAATCTCTGGAAGAGGCCGTGAAGCGTGCGGAAGGCGGCGCAGCGAGCGAAGGGAAAGAAAGGCGAACCGGGCGGTTCCACCGTGAACAACCCACCCGCTGTCCCGCAAAAGAGATCGGGCTTCACTGACCGGGCCGCAGCCCGGCCTCGACGTCGCCATGACAGACCGGCGAAAAATTGCCGGACCACAGGTGGCGGTAACCAGGGTACGACGGGAATGGGCACGGCAACGGACGACCGCCTGCGCGGGCGAGGGCGACGGGTTGGGGGAAGAGCGTTGCTTAAGGCTGCTTAAATAAGCTTCAGCGCTAATTAAGTCAAAGGCGTATTGCTTAATTAATAACCCATTGCCATAATTCATCCATGGCTGACGAGAGTACAACAAATCCCCGGCTGGGCCGATTCGTCGAAACCGCCTCAGGCGGTGAGATTGCGAGCGCATTCGTGCCGCCGTGCCGCGCGAACCCCCTATTGACGTCTTGAGTCTGCTTGACCGGCTCAGCCTTGCCGAGCGGGCGGTCGGGCGGCTGGACGGCATCACGATGCTTCTCCCCCGGCAGGAGCTTTTCCTCTACATGTATGTGCGCAAGGAGGCCGTGCTTTCGTCCCAGATTGAGGGCACCCAGTCCACCTTGACCGATTTGCTTCGTTTCGAAACCGAGGCACAGGCCGGCCAACCCATCGACGACGTCCGGGAGGTGTCGAACTACGTTGACGCGATGATGTATGGGCTGCACCGGCTCCAGGAGTTGCCGCTCTCCCTGCGGTTAATCCGCGAGATGCATGCGCGCCTGCTTCAAAGTGGGCGGGGGGGACTAAAAGCCCTGGCGAGTTCCGCAGGTCCCAGAACTGGATCGGCGGGACCCGACCCGGCAACGCCCAGTATGTGCCGCCGCCCGTGAACGAGCTCGACCCCTGTCTTGATGCACTTGAAAAGTTCATGCATGAGGACCGCTCGCGCTTGCCGGCGCTGATCAAGGCCGGACTTCTTCATGTCCAGTTCGAGACGATCCACCCGTTTCTTGACGGCAACGGCCGCATTGGCCGGCTGCTCGTCACCCTGTTCCTCAAGGTGCATGGGGTTTTGCACTCGCCGCTCCTCTACCTGAGTCTCTACCTCAAGACGCACCGGGGGGACTACTACCGGCTCCTGCAGGAGGTGCGTGAACGCGGTGCCTGGGAACCCTGGCTCGAGTTCTTCCTCGATGGCGTGGCGGAGACAGCAAACCAGGCGTTTGATGCTGCAACACGGATCGTCGGCCTGTTCAAGGAAGACCGGGAGCGGATCACTGCGGAGAGCGAGCGAGCCGGATCGGCCGTGCGCGTCCATGACCTGCTTCAACAGAATCCATTCCTTACTGCCAACCTGCTGGTTGAACGTACCGGCCTCAGTGCGCCGACGGTCAATGCTGCGCTTGCCGACCTGGAACGGCTCGGTGTGGTGGAGGAAGTAACGGGGCGCCGGCGCGGACGCGTGTTCGGCTATCGGCGTTATCTCGCCATCCTTGGCGAAGGCACGGACCCGCTTCCCGCTCAACAGGACCAGACTCCCGGCGGGTAGCGCCCCGGCCATCCCAAAGCGTCATCCTGTCCGGCTCCGGAACCACCGGCCCGGCTTTTCGTGAGCTTTTCCCGTGCAAGCGCTCGTCGTTGTCGACGCGGGCGCCCGGGACGGGCGGGTGGTAGCGCCGGAAAAATTGAACGATTAGCTATGTTTGAGGGCGGCAAGGTTGCTCCGTCGACCACTAAAGAGGATGTAATGGCTATGTAACGCTGGCAAGCTCGGCGTGAAGGCTTGCGCGATGAAGAGAGTGCTTCATGAACGTCATCGTTTTCCTGCCACAGCCATCCGCTGCGCCCGGCGAATGCTGATGAGCATGGAAGGACGGCCGTTCCGGTGTGATATCGCTGACCCGAGCGACGAGCTTTGAGTCGCGGTGCCGCGGCTGCCAAACCGCTGCTGGGCGATTTGCCTACAGGCGTGCGTACTGTCGTTGCCCTAATGCGGCCTCATTGATCACGCCCGCCAGGCCGGGCGCCGGAATCCATCGCCCCCCTTGCGCGATGAATCGGGCCGTGGCGTCGACGACACGCTGGTTGCCCTCATCGGCCGAAGCAATGCCCGGGGCGATGACCGACTCCACGAGGGCAAATTGCTGTGTTCGAAGCGGCCCGGGTCGAGCCGTCCTTCGTAAGCGCTAAAACGAGCACACCTATCTTTGTCGGCTTCTAAGAGCGACGATTGCGTCCGCAACCCACATTGCGGACGCAAACCATGAGCGACGATGAGTTTGACTTTCTGCCACTCCGAGTCATT
>NZ_VZQQ01000048.1 GCF_014397785.1 Paraburkholderia podalyriae | reverse complement strand
CAGGCCCGCTCACGCTGAACATGAAGGAAGCGGTACGGCAAGCGTATGAAGCGACGCCACATCCCAAACTGGTGGTCGCAGTCGGCGAGTGCGCGTGCACGGGTGGCATCTTCAAGGACAGCTATGCCGTGTGTGGACCGCTGTCGAACCTCCTGCCTGTCGACGTCACGATACCAGGTTGTCCTCCACCTCCCGCCGATATCCTGACAGGTATTCTCACCGCGCTTCGTGTGAAACGTACGACCTTCCCGCCCTGAACTTCCCCGTCGGCATGCGCCGCTAACGGAACTCGTGGCGCGCGCCGGCTACCGGGCTTCGACGATCACGCCGTCAGCATGTACGCGCGACCTCCAACTGCCGCAAGTAACCATCGTGCAGTCGAAAAGCGCATCACAAGCCTCGTTGGGAGGCGCCCCGGCAGAGGCGAACGCGCTCAAAGAAAAGCGGGACGGGTCCCGCCAGGCCCCGAACCGGGAAGTTGCGACTCGCCCCACCCACCGTCAACTGTGCGACTTGGTACGCATGCCGCCCACGCCGACCTTGCCGCGCCCGACACGACCGGTTTTGCCATGCGCCGAACCGCCCGCGCGCGGCTTCTTCCTGGAGACGGCCGTGAACGTCACGTGATCTGCCGGGTAGTAAGTCGCTCTGCGCACCGCTGTGTGATAGGTCGGGCGGTCAGGGTTGAGCGCGAGCCTGGCGGTCTTCACACCGCAAAATTTTCCACTGCCCTTCATTTCGTCCCGTAGCGGAATCGACATCGATTTGCCCCACGGCGCAGCAGCGTTCCCCGACCTGGTCTGGTCGGACCAGGCGTCGGCGCGCGGAATCGCATACCGGACGCCGTTGACGGTGACATATGCCGCCTTCTCGCCGAACTCATAGTAGAAACGCCTGACGCCGATTGCCACGATGGACCTCTCCCCGGACGATACCGACGCTAGAGGAATCCATCGCGCGCCCTATGCGGGTGTGTTGTCGCACCACTGGATCGCCCAACGCTGCGCCGCATCGATAGCGTCCGCGTCGGAGGGATAATCGCCGAGGTCACCCGAATACTTCACTTCTATGGCATCTATACCCGCCGAGGCGCGGCGATAAATTTTCGCGCGCGCGTAGTATCGGCCGCCTTCATCGAGAGGCGACGCGTCGATGTGAAACTCTCTGTAGTCGAACTGCATGGCTGCCTCCGCAAAGGCGTCCTGGTCGTCGCGCTGGATAAGTCAGTGCATACGCGCAAGGTTACGAAGAAGCGAACTTCCTTCCTGCGTAATGCGAGGCCGTACGCCCCCACCGGCATGCTTCTCCATGGCGACGAGCTGGCGTTCAAGCAACGTATCAAGTTCTTCCCGCTCGGCAATGTGGTCGGCCGAGTCCCTTACCAGCATCAATGTCGCAAATTCATGGGCGCTGAGCATGCTTGCCTCCTGATAGCTCGAGTAGGTGCTGTATGGATTGCGTGGGCAAAGGCGCTCGCTTTTGACGGCGCATTGCCGGTGACGCACTCGCTGAAAATGGCGCGGGGAGTTGATGGTAAGCGGGAGCTCCGGGGCGCCGCAATCCGGGTCGTCCCGCATATTGGGCAGATTGGGTCGTGCCGCACTGCGACAGATGGGGCAGCAACGCCACGACCCTCGCGGGCGCCCGCCACGCCAGCTGCGAGCAGCGGCCACGCCGCATCCAGTCCACCCGTCCGGGAGTGCGCCGTGGTCGGCCGGTACGCGCCACCAGGACTCAATGGCTTCGACCGCTTCAATCCGACGATGCCGGGTGTCTTGCCGTTCACTCGCGTACCCAGCATCTCAGTCATGCCGAACGATTTGCCCCATCCGCTGCGCATGATCCGTTCGTATTCCGACGCGCGGCGGCAGGCCGCCAGCACGAGCAGCATGGAGAAATCGGCTGTGCATTCGGTCAACGCATCGGATGCATTCGTGACGACAATTCACTCATCGCCTTATCCGCCCGTCCATTCGCCTGCCCCCTTCTTGTCCCTGTGGTGCCGCCGATTCAGATTACCTTCTGCGATTGCCGACGGATGTCGAGGGTGGGCGATCGCCAACCATGCAAGAGAGCGTGCAAAAGTTCGGGCGGCTCACAACGAGGGCCGCTTGTCCTTCGGGTAGCCGCACCGGTTTCGTGTGGAGTCGGCTGATCGGCCTCGCAACGGTGGGAGCAAACCATGCGGTTGATCGTCGAAAAGTACCACTACCCCGACATACGTTGAGTCGTTTTCACAACGGGTGCGGAAGGCCACACAGATGCTGCCCCAATGTTGGTAGTCTTTCCTGCACCAGACGCCGGAGGCATCTTGGTGAAGGTGCCGGAATGTCGCTGACCTGAGACCAGTCGAAGAGCATCCAAAAAAACAGGAGGGCTTCATCATGCTGAGGTGGATCACAAACTGGGCTTCACATCACGCTCCTACCCCCGAGAAGCGGTCCGAACGGGCGTTAAGCGAGTTGCGTGTGGAGCTGTTCCAGGCTGAACAGCGTGTCCTCGATGCGCAGATGCATGCGGACTATTACCGCTCACGCATCGCGTTTTGCGAAGCGGTTTTTAAACAAGGCATCGAACAGGTATCCGATCAGCGCAAGCGCCAGGAAGACGTTGTTCATGAACTGCGCCCGGGACTCAGGCTCACGGCAGCGCAATAGCGGGTGTGCAGTCAAAGTTCATTGCATCCACCGGTTATCAGATGTTGGAAGCCGTCGGTACGTCGCGTATCCAATGAGTCTGCGTCCTCTGGAGGCGATGATGGCCGAACGCGGAATCGAGGTCGACCATTCAACGGTACACCGCTGGGCCATCAAGATTTTGCCGGCGAGCCGGGACAAGGTTGCAGCGCAACGCTATTTCGAAAAATCTATCAACCAGCATGGATTGCCGCAGACGGTGACGATCGACGCAAGCAGCGCTAGTCTGGCCGCGCTCGAAGCGCGCCAACGCCAGACACGAGAAACCCGTCAAGGTCCGCCGAACGAAGTATCTGAATCACATCGTGGAGCAGGACCATCGCGCCATCAAATGCATCGTCAAACCGATGATGGGCTTCGGGGGTTTCCGTTGCGCCTGCATCATCCTCTCGGGTGTCGAATTAGCGCACATGATCCGGAAAGACCAGACGAGCGACAACCGAATTCGGCGCACTGCAACCGATCAGTTCTATTACTCCCTAAATGCATCACCGGCTCCTTGAAGGCATTGGTGTTGCCAGTGCCCCCGACGAAGGGGTGTCAAGGCGTAGTAATGCGCGCCGCGGAGAAACTCTCCACCTGTTCTCATTGAGTCCAATCCCTTCCACACCTATATAGGTGTATGATCCACCTGTCTTCTCCAAATTCACTTTGACACCGGCAGTCGGCAGACTCACTGGCAAGCTCATGAAGTCAGCGAGATCGCTATTGTCCGGTTCTAGCGCAGCCGTCGAAACATGACAAAGCTCTCCAGCGTCGCTGACGCGATCATCCGTCACATCGAATCCGGGTCACTGCGCGAAGGTGACCGCCTTCCCTCCGAGGGCGAACTCGCGGTGAGTCACGGCGTAAGCGTAGGCACCATTCAGAAGGCTCTCGCGCGTCTCGTGCACTCGGGACTGATTACCCGCGAGCAAGGCCGCGGCACGTTTGTGTCGGGTACCCGTGTCGCTCCCGCGGACGTTCGCTACCTGCGCTTTCGCGACGCCGAGGGTAACGAATTGCCGTCCTATGTCCACGGACGCTCGGTAAGGCGTATGAAACGCAAGGGACCGTGGTCGGAATTTCTTGGTGGTGACGGTTTCGTTCGCATAGAGAGAATCATCAGCGTCGGTGGACACTTTGACCTCTATAGTGAGTTCTGGCTACGCGAGGAGCACTTCGTTGGACTGGGCGGTCTCGACAATGAGGCTCTCGATAAGAACCTGCGCGAACTGATCGGCCAGCGGCTGTCACTACCCACGTTACGAGTCGACCAGTGGATCCGTTTCGGGCCACTTCCACCAACGGCCGCTCGAGAGCTTGGGGTTGAGGCCGACGCGCCCGGCTTCATCATGGAGATGCGTGGCTACACGCTGCGCGATCAGGCTCTTTACTATCAAAGCGTCTATTCCGGGCCGTTTTCCGAACGCCTTGTGGTCGTGCGCGAGAACGCGGCATAAGTCTGACGGCTTCATCGTCCTCGTACCAGGAGGCGGCCTCGGGTGTCTCCTGTTTTTGCAACTGCTCTTGCCTTCTAGCGGGGGCCTCAGAACTGGTCTGCCGACAAACCCAGCACGCTCTCCCCGTCATTTGCACTGACAATCGACGCCTCAAGCGCCGACGCCAGCGACAGCACATGCTGCGTGTCGCATTTGAATGATTGAGGAAAATGTTGCGGAAGTTCTAGTACCGGTTAAGAGAGAGCAACAATCACTGATAGCGGTACACACCGTGACCGGATTTACGTCCGAATCGTCCCGCCTGTACCAGTTCGCGCAATAGCGGGCACGCGCGGTACTTCGGATCGCCAAAGTCCTTCAGCAGGACATCCATAACCGATAGACAAACGTCGATCCCGACAAGATCTGCGAGCGCCAGAGGGCCGATCGTGTGATTGGCGCCAAGCCGCATTGCGGCGTCGATTTCCTCGGCTTTGGCCACACCCTCCGCGAGCACGAAAAACGCTTCGTTTATCATGGGTACCAGAACGCGGTTGACAACGAACGCCGGCGAGTTCTTCACGCCGATTGGCGACTTCCCCAACCGCGCGGTTAATTCACGAACGGCTTCAACGGTGGCGTCGCTGGTTTGCAGACCGCGAATGATCTCCACGAGCGACATCAGCGGAACTGGGTTAAAGAAGTGCATGCCGATGAAGCGCGACGGATCGGTGAGCGATGCAGCGAGCGTCGTGATTGAAATCGACGAGGTGTTTGATGCAACTATCGCATCGTGTTTCACCACCGACTCGATCTGCTTCACGATACGCAGCTTGAGGTCGGCGCTTTCGGTGGCTGCCTCGATTACCAGATCGACGGCAGCCAGTCGCTGATAATCAGTCGAAGTTTCGATGCGCGCAAGCGCCGCATCACGCGCGGGACGATCGAGCTTCTCTTTCGCGACGAGCCGGTCCATGCTCGCGCTCAGCGCGGCCATGCCTTTCGCGAGCACCTCATCGGTCACGTCGATCATCACGACCTTCATGCCAGCGATGGCCGCCGTCTGCGCAATTCCATTGCCCATCGTGCCGGCGCCGACGACACCTATCGTTTCGATTGCCATGCTTGTCTCTCTGTATGCTATCGCGCGCACTAAACGCGACGAACGTTTTCGAATGTGGCCGCGATGCCCTGGTTTCCGCCAATGCACATCGTGAAGAGTTGGAGACGAACGTGCTCGTCGGTATCGAACACGGTCGACTGCCCATTGACCCTGCGCGTCAGCGGGACGCGATCACGTTGCCGAACCCCACGTGGCCGACTTCGCCTCCCGACACGCTGGCTCGCGAAAGCGCTTCGCGCATCACCAGTGCCCCGAGCTCGGTCGGTGGCAGGTGTTTGAGACTGCCACCGAACTTGCCGATTGCGGTGCGCACACCGCTTACAACGACGACTTCCCTTTGCATTACTGCTCCTTCAGACGGCGAATGCGTGCAGCTTGCGCTAGCGACGCTCGTGATGCGGACAGGCATCGCTATCAAGCCGATCGTGTGCGCCGGTAGCGGGCCAGTTCCAGCCTGGCGATCGCGTTGCGGTGAACTTCGTCCGGTCCATCGGCAAGCCGCAGCGTGCGCTGGTTCGCCCATGCATAAGCAAGTGGAAAATCGTCCGAAACGCCGGCCGCTCCGTGTAGCTGGATTGCCCAGTCGATCACCTTCAAGGCCATGTTGGGCGCGACCACCTTGATCATGGCGATCTCAGCCCTGGCCGCCTTGTTCCCAACCGTATCCATCATGTATGCGGCCTTGAGCGTCAACAGACGCGTCATTTCGATTTCACACCGTGCCTGTGCGATGCGTTCCTGCGTGACGCCATGCTCACCGAGCGGCTTGCCGAAAGCGACGCGTTCCAGGCTGCGCGTGCACATCAATTCGAGTGCACGCTCGGCGGCGCCGATACTGCGCATGCAGTGATGAATACGCCCAGGGCCCAACCGCCCTTGCGCGATCTCGAAGCCACGTCCCTCTCCAAGCAACAGGTTGGAAGCCAGCACACGCACATCGCGCAACTCGATCTCCATATGACCGTGCGGGGCATCGTCGTAGCCGTACACCGGCAGGAAACGCTTCACCGTGATGCCCGGCGTATCCGCCGGTACGACGATCATCGACTGCTGTGCGTGGCGCGGCGCGTCGGGATCGGTCTTACCCATGACGATATAGACTTTGCATCTCGGGTCGCCGGCACCGGACGACCACCACTTCGTGCCATTGACCACGTAATGGTCGCCGTCGCGCTCGATGCGGCAGGCAATATTCGTTGCGTCCGATGATGCGACCGCTGGCTCCGTCATCAGGAACGCAGAGCGGATCTCCCCGTGCAGAAGCGGCTCCAGCCAGCGGTCCTTCAGTGCTTCGGTCGCATAGCGTTCGAGCGTTTCCATGTTGCCCGTGTCGGGCGCCGAACAGTTGAATACTTCCGGCGACCAGGGCACCCGGCCCATGATTTCGCACAGCGGCGCATACTCGAGATTGGTCAATCCCTCAGGCGCACGCGTCGAGCGCGGCAGGAACAGATTCCACAAGCCCGCCTTTCGCGCAAGCGGCTTCAGTTCTTCTATGACGCGAGTCGGCACCCAGGCATTGCCGGCCTGCCGGTTCGTCCGTATCTCCTCGAGGTAGCGCGCTTCGTTTGGGTAGATGTGTTCGTCAAAGAACGCCAGCAACCGCTGCTGCATGAGTCTGACGTTCGGCGTGTAGTCGAATTGCATGATGTCTCCGTTATTGCGGGCGTCAGAGGGTCAATCCACCGTCGACGACGATGCATTCGCCGTTCGTGTAACTCGCGGCGTCGGACACGAGGTAGAGCACGGTGCCCGCCATCTCGCGCGGTTCAGCGTGGCGACGCAAAGGAATGCGCCCCATCCATTCGTCGTAAATCGATTTCGTTTCGAACAGTGCGCCGGCGAACTTCGTTCTGGTCAAACCTGGAAGGAGCGCATTCACGCGTATGCCGAAGGGTCCGCATTCTTTCGCGAATGCTTTCGTCATGTTGACGACGGCCGCCTTGCTGACCGAATAAATGCCCTGCATGTCCCCCGGCTGCAATGCATTGATCGACGCCGTGTTGACGATCGCGCCGCCGCCCTGTTCCCGCATCATCCGTCCAGCTTCTACCGACATGAAGAAGTAGCCGCGAATATTGACCTCCACGGTCTTGTCGAATGCCGCGAGATCCGTGTCGAGTATGTGGCCGAAATAGGGGTTCGCCGCCGCGTTGTTGACCAGAATGTCCAGCCGCGGGTGGACTGCCCGGATATGAGCGAAGGTTTTTGCGATGTCGTCCATGCGCCCGACGTGGCAGGCTATTGCCTCCGCACTTCCACCGTCTTCGCGAATGCGCCTGCATACGGCTTCGCAGTCTTCCAGCTTGCGGCTCGTCACGATGACATGCGCGCCCTGTTGAGCAAGCAGGCTGGCTATCTCTTCACCGATTCCCCTACTTGCACCGGTGACGAGTGCGACCTTGCCGGTCAGATTGAAGAGATTAGTGCTCATGTTGATGGTTACTCTTTAAATGAATGGATCCGGCGGTCCGTCATCGAGCTGACGGATCAGTCTTGTTCCTCGAGGACGTCTAGCGCCATACGCGCCAGCGTCTGCGCCATCGCCCCGACTTCTTGCGCGTTTGCATGCGACGCATTGCCGTCCAACGCACGCTTTTTGACCCCTTGCACGATGGCGGCTAGCCGGAAGAAACTCATCGCGACATAGAAGGACCAGCCGTAAATCACCGGGATGCCACGCAGTTCGCAATATCGGGCAACGATTTCCTTTTCACCCGGCAGGCCCAGCGCGGCTCTGTTCTTGCCTTGAAGCCCGACGATCGGGCCGTTCGCGGGAAGCCGGAGGCACATGCAAAAATAGGCGAGGTCGGCCAGCGGGTGGCCCAACGTCGACAGCTCCCAGTCGAGCAATGCCTTGATACGGCATTCGTGCGGATCAAAGATGAGGTTGTCGATGCGAAAATCGCCATGCACGAGAGAAGGCGCACCCTGTTGCACGGGGCAATGAACAGGCAACCACTTGATCAGGGCCTCCATCGCGTCTATGCGTTCTGTCTCGGCGGCGCGGTACTGCCGTGTCCAGAGCCCGATCTGTCGCTCGAAGTAATTGCCCGCGCGGCCATAATCGGTCAGACCCACGACGTCGATATCCACGTCGTGAAGCGTCGCCATCGCGCGAACGATCGCGTCGTAGTAGTCCCGCCGCTGTTCGCGAGCGATCTCGGGCAACGCCGGATTCCAGAAAATACGTCCCTCTTCGAAGCTCATCACATAGAACATCGTGCCGATCACGTCCTTGTCTTCGCACAGGTGATACGCGCGAGCGACCGGCACGTCCGTCGCGGCGAGCGCGTCCAGCACGCGAAACTCGCGATCCACCGCGTGAGCCGACTTCAGGAGTGGTCCCGACGGTTGTCTACGCAATACATAGTTGCCACTTGCGGCCTTGAGCAGAAAGGTCGGGTTCGATTGACCGCCGGTGAATTTGTGCGCGGACGCAGGCCCGCTAAAGCCCCGAATCGACCGCTCCAGATACGGCGCGAGTGCGCCGATATCGATATCAGTGGTATCCGTAGTTGTCATTCAATCATCTCCTGTCGTTACGCGTACGTCTGATAGCGTCGGCGGTCGACGCGATCGAGATGCGGATCGCAATTGAAGCTGCCAAGCTGCCATGCACGTTCGTTAAAGAAGAAACGGCAAAAGCTGCTGTTGCTAATCTGCATGTTCAGCGCGATGGCCGTGTCGGCCGGCGACCTCAACACCTGCTGCGCCATGACGGCCATCACGCCGCCCGAGGTCACCGCCAGCACGCGCTTTCCGGGACCGTCCTGAATAGCGCGCCTTGCCTCCGACACGCGACGCTGAAAGCTCGCCCATGCTTCGGGAATGGGTCCGTCGATGCCGTCTTCCGACCACAGCTGAAGCACCTGCCGCAGTCCCTTGAAGAAGTCGTCTTTCGACCCATGCCGCAAGGCCTTCAGCGCCCCGTGCTGCGGGCCCAGTGCTTCGAACAGTGCATGAAAGTCGTACTCGTCCAGTCCGGCATGCTGCTCGATATGCGTCACGGTGCGGCCAAGGCCCTGAATGATCGCGTCGAGGGTCTGTCTGTGCCGACGCATCGTGCCCGTGATCACGCGGTCGAAAATCGCGTCCTGTTGCGAAAAATATTCGCCGAGCCACACGGCCTGGCGCTCGCCGACTTCGGAAAGCTGGTCGTAGTTGCCACTACCGAACGACGCCTGCCCGTGCCGGACCAGATAGAGTTCCGCCATACATCCTCTCGTCTGAGTTCTGCGGTGACCGCGCGCTCTTACGCAGCTGCCTTCACCATGTCCTCGATGACCTTCTTCGCATCGCCGAACACCATCATCGTCTTGTCCATGTAGAACAGGTCGTTGTCGAGCCCCGCATAGCCCGCCGCCATCGAACGCTTGTTGACGATCACCGTGCGCGCCTTGTACGCCTCGATAATCGGCATGCCGGCGATCGGCGACTGCGGATCGTTCTTCGCGGCCGGATTCACCACGTCGTTCGCGCCAAGCACCAGCACCACGTCGACCTGGCCGAACTCCCCGTTGATGTCCTCCATTTCGAACACCATGTCGTACGGCACTTCCGCCTCGGCGAGCAACACGTTCATGTGACCCGGCATGCGGCCCGCCACCGGGTGAATCGCGTACTTCACTTCGATGCCCTTCTCGATCAGCTTGTCAGTCAGTTCCTTCAACGCATGCTGCGCACGCGCCACCGCCAGCCCGTAGCCCGGCACGATCACCACGGTCTCGGCGTTGCCGAGCATGAACGACGCATCGTCCGCCGAACCGGATTTCACCGGACGCTGTTCCGCCGTGCCACCAGCCGCCGCCGCGCCAGGTGTATTGCCGAAGCCGCCCAGCAACACGTTGAAGAACGAGCGGTTCATCGCCCGGCACATGATGTACGACAGGATCGCACCCGACGAACCGACCAGCGAGCCGGCGATGATCAGCATCGGATTGTTCAGCGAGAAGCCGATACCCGCCGCCGCCCAGCCTGAGTACGAGTTCAGCATCGACACGACGACCGGCATGTCCGCGCCGCCGATCGGGATGATGATCAGCACGCCGAGCACGAACGCGATGGTCGTCATGATGATGAACGGCAGCCACGACTGCGTGAGGAAGAACAGGATGCCGAAGCCGAACATCGCGAGCGCGAGCATCAGGTTGATCAGATGCTGGCCGCCGTAGACGACCGGCGCGCCCTGAAACAACCGGAACTTGTACTTGCCCGACAGCTTGCCGAACGCGATCACTGAACCGGAGAACGTGATCGCGCCGACGAACGTGCCGATGAACAGCTCGATGCGATTGCCGTAAGGCAGGAAGCCGGGCATGCCCTCTTCAGCGCCAAGCCCGAACGCGGCCGGCTCCGACACGACCGCATAGGCGATGCAGACAGCGGCGAGACCAATCAGCGAGTGCATCGCCGCGACCAGTTCGGGCATCTTCGTCATCTCGACGCGCGCCGCGACGAATGAACCGATCGCGCCGCCGACAATCAGTGCGACAGACACCAGCGACAGGCCGAGCGCAAGGTTCCATTTCAGCGCCGCCGCCTGCTGCGCGATCAACGCGATCGTCGTGAGAATCGCGATGGTCATGCCGGCCATGCCGAACACGTTACCGGCGCGCGCACTCTTCGGATTGGACAGCCCTTTGAGCGCCTGGATGAAGCACACCGACGCAATGAGATACAGCAGCGTAACGACGTTCGTGCTCATTTACACACCCTCCTTTGCGGCGATTCGATGGCCGGCCATCTTCTTCGGCTCTTTCTTCCTGAACATCTCCAGCATTCGCCTCGTGACGAGAAAGCCGCCGAATACGTTGACGGCAGCGAGCGCGACGGCGACGGTGCCGAACAGCTTGCCCGCGCTGCCGACGGTCAGTCCCGCCGCCAGCATCGCGCCGACAATGACGATCGCCGAAATCGCATTGGTCACGGCCATTAGCGGCGTATGCAGCGCCGGCGTGACGTTCCAGACAACGTGGTAGCCGACGTAAATCGCCAGCACGAAAATGATCAGATTGATCACGGTGTGGTTGATGACTTCCATCACCCGTCTCCTCTTAAGCCTTGCGCGTAACTTCACCGTCGCGGGCCAGCAGCGTGGCCGCGACGATGTCGTCCGCGAGATCGATATTGAGCGCGCCTTCCTTCGTGATGATCAGCTTCAGGAAGTCGAGCAGGTTGCGCGCGTAGAGCGCCGACGCGTCGGACGGCACCATCGACGCGAGGTTCGTGTAGCCGACGATCTGCACGCCGTTCTCCGTGACGATGACCTTGTCCCGTTCGGTGAGTGGGCAGTTGCCGCCAAGGTGCCCATTGACGACGGGACCACGTCCCGCTGCGAGATCGACGATCACCGAGCCCGCCTTCATCGCCTGCACCGTTTCGGCGGAGATCAGCGTCGGCGCGGCCCGGCCCGGAATCAGCGCGGTCGTGATGATCACATCCGCCTGCTTCGCGCGCTCGTGAACGAGCGCCGCCTGGCGTTGCAGCCAACTCGCCGGCATTGGCCGCGCATAGCCGCCGACACCCTGCGCAGCTTCGCGCTCTTCTTCGGTCTCGTAAGCGACGTTGAGGAACTTCGCACCGAGCGATTCGATCTGCTCCTTGACAGCGGGACGCACGTCGGATGCCTCGATCACGGCGCCCAGGCGCTTGGCGGTCGCGATCGCCTGCAGGCCCGCGACGCCCGCGCCAAGCACCAGCACGCGCGCCGCCTTGACGGTGCCCGCCGCCGTCATCAGCATCGGCATAAACCGCGGATAGTGATGCGCCGCAATCAGCACAGCCTTGTAGCCTGCGATGTTGGCCTGCGACGAAAGCACGTCGAGACTCTGTGCGCGCGTCGAGCGCGGCGCGGCTTCCAGCGCGAACGCGGTCACACCGGCAGCGGCAAGGCGCTGCGCGTTCTCAGCGTTGAAGGGATCGAGCATGCCGGCCAGCACGGCACCGCGTTTCATCAGCGGCAACTCGTCGGCAGTTGGCGAGGCGACCTTCAGGACGATCTGCGCGCCGAAGGCCGCTGCCGCATCGCCAATCTGTGCGCCAGCGTTTCGATACGCGTCGTCGGTGTAGTGGGCACACTCGCCGGCTCCCGCCTCGACAGTGACCCCGTGCCCCTGGGCGACGAGCGTCTTGACCGTCTCGGGCGTCGCGGCGACCAGTGCCTTCCGGCCTTTCGCCTCTGCGGGTATTCCAATCTCCATTTACAACCTCACATTACGCATGTCTGCGCGAAAGCGTTTTTCAATCTGGTGGACGAACCGGACGGCCGCCGCCTTCGCGACCGTCGCTCGCCCGTATCCGCGATGTTTGTCGAAACGCGACCAATCACCGTTCGCTGCACGCACTCGCGCTGTGCGACGTGACCGCGCCGACGCTTCGATCAGAAAAGATGACGAATGCCGATCTCCGCGCCCAGCTGATTCGAACCGGGATGCGGAGCCGCCGGCACCGCACTGGAAGCCGACACCGAGTAGATGCCCTGTTTGCCGCTGTTCTTCATGTAGGCGAATACACCGTAAAGCGCGGTGCGCTTGCTCAAGTTGTAGTTCGCCCGCAATGTGCCCATCGTGCCGTTGGCGTCGAAGTCGCCGTTATTGATATGCGCGACCTGCGCATCGAAGATCCATGCGCCGTACGGCACCGATGCACCGAGGTACCCGATATCGACTTTGGCCGACCGTACGTCGCCCTCCACCACCCTGTGCAGCCATCCCGCGCCTACCCGCACCGACTTGATGTCGACGTGCGCGGCCAGTTGATAACGTCGGTCGGTATCGCCGGACTTCGTGAAGGCAACACCCGGCGCACCCGGGACGACAGTGACCGGCGTCGCGCCTGCACCGCCGCGCTGTTCGTCATAGGTGGCGGCCACGCCCCAGGCATTACCTTCATACTTGAGCATGCCGGTCACGGCGCGACAGGCGAGGAAGTCGTTACCGGACTGGCCTGGGCAATTTGCCGCCGCACTCGAATCGCGGCCGAACGAGTAGCTTGCTCCGACCGTCACGCCGTAAAACGTGCCCATGTACACCACGTCGTTATCGAAGCGCGCAGCGAGCAGAAAAGGATCGAACGACGCAAGGCCGCCGAATCCCCCCGAGCCGATGATGTTCGATTCAACCATCCCCCAGTTCGTCATGCTGTACTGCCGGCCAAACGTGAGTTGCCCCCAAGGGCCGCTCAAGCCGACATAAGCCTGCCGGCCGAACAGACGTCCGCCCTGCTGGAGCGCACCGTTCGACGCGGAAAAGCCGCTTTCCAGTGTAAAGACCGTTTTCAGTCCGCCACCCAGGTCCTCCGTGCCCCGGATCCCCCAGCGCGACGGCACGTCCCCTCCGCCGATCACTGGCATGCGCGCAACGGAGCCGCCGGTCGGTGTGGCATGCGTGAAAAACTCGATGCCTGTATCCACGATCCCGTACAGCGTGACCGAGCTTTGTGCAAATACAGGCGCCGATGCGATCGCGGCCGCCGCCGTCATTGCGATTTTTGTCTTTTTCATCTGATCCCCTCTTTCCGCCCAATATGCTTTTGCTTCGCAATTGGTTCGCTGAACCAATCAATAAAAAGACACAGCCAGCAGCTATTCGCCGCGACGCCCTACCATCTGTTGACTGAAGCGAGGCGCGTCAGATCGGCACTTCCCCTTCGAGCGTGATCCGGTTCAACACGCGCTCTGCCTCGCCGTAGTCATGCACGGCATAGTGCATCGTGCAGCGGTTGTCCCACATCACCACGTCGCCCGCTTGCCACATGTGGCGGTAGACGTTGTCGGGGGGCGTCGAATGCTCGTACAGGAAGTCGAGCAGCGGCCGGCTCTCGGCGACCGTCATGCCCTCGATCTGCTGCGCGGTCTCGGGGTGGCCGACGTATAGGGCCTTACGGTGCGTTTCCGGATGGGTGCGCACGATCGGATGAACGGCCGTGGGAATTTTGTCGATCCCTCTCATGCGTGCAAGACGCAGCCCTGTGAACCGTGCACGCAGACCCTCGAGCATGCGCTGCATGGTCGGCGACAGGCGGTCGTACGACACGTACTGGTTGCACCACATCGTGTCGCCGCCATGCGGCACCACAACCGCGGAAAGAATCGAGATTTTGGGCGGTGCCGGGGTGTAGATCGAATCCGAATGCCAGGCTTCCGTCGACGCGGTCTCTTTCGGGATTTTCGTGACCTGGATCAGACCGGGGTAGCCCGGCACCGCCGGATCCAACGGATTGCTCTGGGCCGGGTTGCCCCAAAGCCTCGCGAATTCGACGTGCGCCGCCGGCTGCAGATTCTGGCCGCGGAACACGAGGACGCAGTGTTCGAGGAATGCCCGATGCAGGACCTCAAACGTATCGCGGCTGACGGATTCGTTCAGATTGATGCCTTCGACCAGGGCTCCAACCGAGCCAGTCAGCGGAGTAATGCGGATGCTCATTTGCGTCTCCTGTTTAGCGATGCTGTTCATGTGAGGTTCTCATGCCACCGTCAGCACGATCTTGCCGACGTGCTGATCGAGTTGCATGTAGGCGTGCGCGTCGGCAATCGCGTCAATCGAAAATGTCCGGTCGATCGGCAATCCAAGGCGTCCCGCCTCGAGAAACGGCAGCAGGTCGCGCGCGCACGCCTGGATGCATTCGAGCCGTTCCTGTTCGGTACGGGTGCGGAACGTGACGCCAATCAGCTTCAGACGCTTGAGCCACAGCTTGGTCAGATCGATCTGGGCGGTGGCGGACCCGAGCCGCGCGATATTGACGAGACGTCCCTTGACCGCGAGGCATTCCATATTCGCTTCGAAGACCGGGCCACCCACCGTGTCGATGATGACGTCGACGCCGCGTTTGTCGGTCGCGGCCATCACGGCGTCGACCTGCGACTCGCGCGACGAATCGATACCGACGTCAACGCCGAACCGCGCGAGCTTGTCGAGCTTGGCAGCCGAGCGCGACATCGCGATTACGGGTTTCGCCCCGAGCACCGACGCGATCTGGATCGCAGCCATCGCTACGCCGCCCGATGCGCCATTGATCAGGATCGACTCGCCTTTGCGTAGTTGACCGTTGGTCACGACCGCATCATGTGCCGTGACGAAAACATTCGCGAATGCTGCCGCGTCGATCCACGACAGGTTCTGCGGAATGGGCATCAGCGCAAGCGGGTCAGAGATCACGTATTCCGCCTGACAGCTGCGGCCATGACCCATCACGCGGTCGCCTTTGCGCCAGCCGTTCACGCCGTCGCCGACCTCGGCCACTTCCCCGGCGAATTCCACGCCCGCGGTTATGACGTTGCCCGAGCGAAGCTCGCGAGCCTGGTTGATCTCGCCACGATTCAGGCCGGCCGCCCGCACTTTGACCAGCACCTGTCCAGCACCGACCTGCGGAACGGGAATGTCCTGGATCTCGATCTTGCCGCCGTCCGGCGTCGGTACTACGCGTACTGCTTTCACTGTTGTCTCCTCCGTTGAATATGGGGCGCTTCTGATCCCGATCAGCCGGCGCCCGCCATCACCCTTGTGCGAATCACCGCTAGCAGCGCGAGCGCACGGTCCGCTGCCGCCTGCGCGCCCGGCCAGTTGCCGCGCACGAATGGCGCACGCAAATCTTCGATCTCCGACAGCGCGCGAACCATCTCGCCGTCCGCGACGCACAGCCGTCGATATTCGTTGACCGTCAGAAGGTAGGTATGCATAACGTCACTCGCTGGCAGCGTCACGCCCGAGCGATGCAGCTCGGCGTTGAGCCAATGCGTGCCGGCCAGCATCGCCCCTTCAATCTTCATCTCGCAGTCTTGCGGAAGGCACTTTTCGAGCGAGTGCTCGATGCGCGCTGCCGCAGCCATATGGTGCTCGGTATTCATGTGGCGCTTTCCTCCATTCGCTTGTTCAACAACCGAAGACACTCGCCCAGCGCAGCAGCGCATTCATCCACGATCGCCACACTGGGCGCGACGCCATCCCGCACGCACGGGTCGCGATGCCGTTCGATGATCTCCATCTGGTGCATCATCGCCGCGACGTCTTCTGGCACCGCCGCCTCCACCTTCGGGCGGCCAACATGCAGCACATCTGCCAGCGGATGAAAAGCAGGCTTGAGCGATCCGTCTGGCTGCGCAACCAGATAGACGCCAGGCTGAGTCGGAAACACATCGTCGTCACGCGTCACCGCTGCATGGTGGAGTGCGGCATTCACGGCGTGCGTCCCGGCTGTCATGCCTGCCCAGAACCACAGCTCGAAGTCATCCAACGGTTCGAGCCGGGCGCGCAGCCCCTCCAGTCTCCGAATCGTCTCGAGGTGTGAAGCCACCTTCATGTCTGCGTCTCCTGTTGATCCCGGCAGAACTGCACCGTCATTGGTATCGAATATAGGCGTCCCTGTGCGTCATCGTCAAGAACTTCTATATAGGTGTTATTTCCGATGCGGCCGGCTAGTGCAAGTACCTAGGCGAATTTTCCTTGACTGTGCGCCGCACGCTGGCTACATTTCAATCACACTTCTATATAGGACTTTGATCATGTCTCGCGCCATCGTACTTAACCGGTCCGACAATGTGGCTACGCTGATCGACTCCGGACGCGCCGGAGAAGCCTGCACCCTGCAGGGAGAGGCGTCTGGCCATGTCACGCTGCTCCAGGATGTGCCATTCGGTCACAAGGTCTGTGTCGCCGACACCCCGCAAGGCGCAAATGTGCTCAAGTACGGCCAAATCATCGGCAAGGCCAGCTGTGCGCTCAAGGTGGGTGAGCACACCCACGTTCATAACATTGAGTCCGCCCGCGGGCGCGGCGACCTGAATAAGGGGTAAGCAGATGATGCAAACATTTCTTGGCTACCGGCGTGAAAATGGCGCCGTCGGCGTACGCAACTGGGTGGCGGTGATTTCCGTCATGGACAACTGCAACCCAGCTACGCGGGCAATTGCCCAGGCAGTGAACGGTTGCGTTCCTATCACCACGCTTTTCGTGCGTGGACAGTTCGGCGCCGACCTGGATTTCACCTTCGATTCACTGGCCGGCCTCGGGCGCAATCCCAATATCGCAGCCGTGCTGCTGGTTGGACTGGAACCGTCGTCGACCGAGGAAGTGGCGCGCCGCATCCGGTCCACCGGCAAGCCGGTCGAAGCGGTCCACCTGCAGCCCGATGGCACCATCAACTGCATTGCCGACGGCACCCGGCGGGCCGCGCGGCTCGCGCTGGGCGCATCCAGGGCCAGACGGGAGCCGTGCCCCGTTTCTGAACTGATCATCGGCGTGGAATGCGGCGGATCGGACACAACCTCGGGGCTCAGCTGCAATCCGACTATCGGTCGCATGGCCGATCATCTGATCGAAGCGGGCGCCACGGTCATCATTTCGGAAACGTCGGAGTTCATTGGCGCGGACCACCTGTTTGCCGCACGCGCCGCCGACGATTCGGTCAGAAAGGCCTTCGTGGACGCCGTGCGCAACATGGAGAACGTCGCGATCAGCCGCGGCGTCGACATGCGCGACGCACAACCGTCGCCTGACAACAAGCGCGGCGGCCTGACGACCGTCGAAGAAAAGGCGCTTGGCGCGATGGCGAAGGCCGGTTCGAGCCCGCTGGTCGGCGTTCTCGGCTACGGCGAAGCGCCGAAGCGCAAGGGCCTGCACTTTATGGACGCGCCGGCAGCTGCCGTCGAAAACCTGACCGCGATGGCCGCAAGCGGCTGCCAGCTGATCTTCTTTGGCACCGGCGTCGGCAATCCCATCGGCAATACCATCGCGCCGACAGTCAAGGTCTGCGGCAACCTGAATACGGTTCGCACGATGGCGGACAATATCGATTTCGATGTCAGCGGGATTCTCGAAGCCGGAATGAAAATTTCCGCGCTCGGTGATCAGCTCTTCGAGTACGCAGTGGACGTCGCCTCCGGTACGCAACTCACGAGCGAAGTGCTGAACGTCCGGGAGATTGCGATCAGCCGGTTCGAACGCAGCCTTTGAGGATACCGAAGTGACCAAGCTTGCCAGCGTGGCCGACGCCATCATCCGTCACATCGAATCCGGGTCGCTCCGCGAGGGGGACAAGTTGCCCTCCGAGGGAGAACTCGCGGCGAGTCACGGCGTGAGCGTAGGCACCATTCAGAAGGCTCTCGCCCGGCTGGTGCACTCTGGACTGATCACCCGCGAGCAAGGCCGGGGAACGTTTGTCTCGGGCACCCAGGTGGCGCCCGCTGACGTGCGCTACCTGCGCTTTCGCGACGCGGAGAACAAAGAGCTGGCGTCCTACGTGCATGCACGCTCCGTCAAGCGGCTGAAGCGCAACGGACCGTGGTCAACGTTCCTCGGTGGCGAGGAGTTCGTCCGCATCGAGCGGTCCATCAGCATCGGCGGACGCGTTGATCTCTACAGCGAGTTCTGGTTGCGGGAGGACCACTTCGCGCAACTGGGCGATCTCGACCGCGTTTCGCTCGAGAAGAACCTGCGTGAACTGCTCGGCCAGCGGCTCTCGCTGCCCACGCTGCGAGTCGACCAGTGGATCCGCTTCGCGGCGCTTCCCGCCACGGCCGCTCGCGAGCTCGAGTCGAGGACGGACGCGCCCGGCTTCATCATGGAATTGCGTGGTTACACGTTGCGCGACCAGCCCCTTTATTACCAATGCGTGTATTCCGGGCCGTTTTCAGAACGTCTCGTGGTCATGAGTTAGGAACAGCGATGGCGAATAACCAATGGAATTGTCAGGCACTCGAGGACTGGACAGCGCGGATCTTCGAAGCCTGCAGCATGCCAGCTGACCAGGCGGTCGAAGCCGCCGCCGTGCTGGTGCGCAGCGAACTGCGAGGCTATAAGACACACGGCATGACGCGCATGGCCTCTTATACCGAGCGTCTGCGAGCAGGCGACTTCAACCCGCGCCCAACCATGCGCCACCGCACGTTCCCAGGCGGGATCGTGCTCGATGCAGACGGCGCGATGGGACAACTCGCCGGCCCCTACGCGGTACGACTCGGGATCGAGGCCCTCGCAACCAGCGCATCGGTGCTGATTGCGGTGCAATCGAGCGGCCACCTCGGCGCGCTCGGCATCCACGCCTTGCTCGGCGCCGAGGCGGGTGCATTCAGCATGATCGGCCAACGTACGCCGCCGATCCTCGCGATGGAAGGCTTCCAGCACGCAGCCATCGGCCACAACCCGATTGCCTTCGGTTGTCCTGTGCCTGGCCAGGCTCCGCTCGTTTTCGACATCGCGTGCAGCGTCGCCGCGCGCGGACATATTCTGCTCGCCGCACGCGAAGGTAAGCCGATCCCCGCTGGCTGGGCGCTGGACGCGTCGGGTACGCCGACCACCGACGCGGATCGCGCGCTAGGTGGCTCGCTGCTGCCTATGGGCGGACACAAGGGAATCGGCATTGCGATGATGGTGGAATGCCTCGCTGGTGCACTGACCGCCACCGCAGATTCGCTCGGCACCGCAAGAGACGATGTTCAGAAGGCGGGCGCCGCAGGACGACAGGGTGGCTTCCTCTGGATGGTGAAACCCGGCGCATTTGCCACGCAGGGAGTCTTTGACGAATACATGTCGCAATGGACCGGGACCTACCTGAACTCGGGCGGCGACGACGCGAGGCTGCCTGGCCACCGTGGCGACGCAATGGAACGCGAGCGCCGGCAGCGCGGCATCATGCTGCCCCCCGAGATCGCGCAGGAGCTTCGCGCGCTGGGTGAGCAGTTCGGCATCAGCTTCCCGGCATCAACGACACAACCTACTGACACCCGTCGGGATCAATGAATCGCGACGTAAGCGGCCCGGGCACTCTCGCCTGCCGCCCGCTCACCACTTCGGAGTAACCGCTACATGAATGCCCCGCTTTCCGATGCCACCCGCAAGGCTCTCGAAGTCGTCACACTCGACGACAAATACACGCTGGAGACGGGCCACGCGTTCATGAACGGCGTCCAGGCGCTCGTGCGCCTGCCGATGCTGCAGCGCGAACGCGATGCACGCGCGGGACACAATACCGCGGCCTTCATTTCTGGCTACCGGGGCTCGCCGCTCGGCACTTATGACCAGGCACTGTGGCAAGCGAAAAAACATCTCGCTGCTCACCACGTCGTGTTCCAGCCCGGCCTCAACGAGGAACTGGCCGCTACGGCCGTCTGGGGATCGCAGCAGCTTGATTTCGATCCCGCCACCAGGAAGTACGATGGCGTGTTCGGGATCTGGTACGCGAAGGGACCGGGCGTGGACCGCAGCGCAGACGCACTGAAGCATGCCAACCTGGCTGGCACCGCGCCGCTGGGCGGCGTGCTCGCGGTGGCCGGTGACGATCATCTGTCCAAGAGCAGCACCCTTGCGCATCAAAGCGACCCGACCCTGATCGCTTGCGGGATGCCGGTCTTCTTTCCGGCGAGTGTTCAGGAGATTCTCGATCTCGGACTTCATGCGTTGGCGATGAGCCGTTATTCCGGTCTATGGGCTGGCATGAAAACGGTTCAGGAGGTGATCGAGGCGGCGTCGTCAGTTGTCGTCGATGCTGGCCGCGTTCCGATTCTGCTGCCCGAAGACTTCCAGATGCCGCCAGGCGGCGTTCATGCCCGTTGGCCGGACGAACCGCTGGTTCAGGAAGCGCGGCTGATGGAGGTCAAGTGGCCGGCCGCGCTGGCCTACATCCGCGCCAACCGCCTCAATCGCAACGTGATCGAGGGGCCGCGGGATCGCTTCGGCATCATCGCGAGCGGCAAGGCCTTCAGTGATACGAGGCAAGCGCTGGCCGACCTCGGCCTGGATGACGCTCTGTGCCGCACCCTCGGCATCCGTTTGCACAAAGTCAGCGTGATCTGGCCGCTGGAGCCAACCGGCGTGCGCGAATTCGCACACGGTCTGCGAGAAATACTTGTTGTCGAGGAAAAGCGCCCGCTGATCGAGCAGCAACTCAAGGACGAGCTCTATCACTGTGCGCCCAACGCTCGGCCTCATGTAATTGGCAAGTACAACGAACGCGATGGCGAACACTTTGGCGGAGAGTGGAGTCACAGCAACCCTGGCGCGAATTGGCTGCTGCGCGCCAACGCAGACCTCACGCCTGCGCTCATCGCCAAGGCTATTGCCCGTCGCCTGAAGATGCTGGGTGTGCCTGAAGACGTCGCCGCGCGGATGGATGCGCGCATCGCAATCATCGAGGCCAAGGAACGCGAACTCGTCGCCAACGACGGCAGTGATGGCAATCGCCTGCCGTGGTTCTGCCCCGGTTGCCCGCACAACACGAGCACCCAGGTGCCTGACGGCTCGATCGCGATGGCCGGCATCGGCTGTCATGGAATGGCGGTCTGGATGGACCGTTCGACGACCTCCTGGAGCCAGATGGGCGGCGAAGGCGTGCCATGGGTCGGTCAGGCGCCGTTCAGCACGCGCTCGCACATGTTCGCCAATCTCGGCGACGGCACGTACAACCATTCCGGGTCGCTCGCTGTCCGGCAAGCGATCGCTGCGGACATCAACGTCACCTATAAGATCCTGTTTAACAGCGCAGTGGCCATGACCGGCGGGCAGCCGGTCGGTGGGCAACTCGACGTGCCGGCCATGACGCGCGAGCTCGCGGCAGAAGGCACGAAGCGGATCGTCGTTGTCACCGATGAGCCGGACAGGTACGACGGGACGGCCAACCTCGCGCCCGGCGTCACCGTCCGTCACCGCGACGATCTCGATGCCGTGCAACGTGAGCTTCGCGACGTATCGGGCGTCACCGTCATCGTCTACGACCAGGTCTGTGCGACCAAGAAGCGACGCGAGCGCAAGCGCGGCACCATGGCGGATCCGGCGAAGCGTGTGATCATCAACGAACTCGTGTGCGAGGGCTGCGGGGACTGTTCCGTGCAAAGCAACTGTCTCGCGGTTCAACCCGTGGAAACCGAGTTCGGCCGCAAACGGCGCATCAATCAGGACACCTGCAACAAGGACTTTTCCTGCGTCAAAGGTTTCTGTCCGAGCTTCGTCACGGTCGAGGGCGGGCAGCTCAGAAAGCCTGCGGCGGCAGGCAAGGCGAAGCACACCGACTTCCCGTCGATTCCCGAGCCGGTGTTGCCGGCGGCGGATCTGGCATGGGGCATCGTCGTGGCGGGCGTGGGTGGTACCGGCGTCGTCACCATCGGCCAGGTGCTCGGCATGGCTGCCCACCTGGAAGGCAAGGGCGTAATCACGCAGGATGCCACTGGCATGGCGCAAATGGGCGGCGCCACCTGGAGCCATATCCAGATCGCCCGCGACCCGGAGGCGCTTCACGCAACCAAGGTCGCCGTCGCCATGGCCGATCTGGTGATCGCATGCGATGCGATCGTGGGCGCCAACAAGACGACGCTCGCGACGATGCGTCAAGGTCACACTTTCGTCGCCTTGAACACCCACGGCGTGCCGACGGCGGAAGCGATCCGCAATCCAGACTGGCAGTCTCCGGTCGACCGTTGCATGACCTCCATCTCCGCGGCGGTCGGCGCTGATCACGTTGGCATGTTCGATGCCGAGCAGGTCGCCACCGCGCTACTCGGGCAGTCGATCTACACCAACCTGCTGATGCTCGGCTACGCATGGCAGAAAGGCCGCGTGCCGCTGTCGCGTGACGCGCTGATGCGAGCCATCGAATTGAACGCGGTGCAAGTCGAAAACAACAAGGCGGCATTCGAGTGGGGCCGTCGTTGCGCCCACGATCTGCAGGCTGTGCAAGCGAGCTTTGCGGTCCCGAAGGTGATCGAGTTCGTCAGAAAGCCATCGATCGCCGATATGGTTGCCAAGCGCGTTGAGTTCCTCACTGCTTACCAGAATCGTGCCTACGCCAGTCGATACAGTTCGTTCGTCGAGAAGGTGCGCGCTGCCGAAGCTCCGCTTGCCAGCACCCAACTCACCGAGGCGGTCGCGCGTTATCTGTTCAAACTGATGGCTTACAAGGACGAATACGAAGTAGCGCGGCTGCAAACCGCGCCAGAATTTACCGCCAAAATTGCGGCGATGTTTGAAGGGGATTACAAACTTGTTCATCATCTGGCGCCGCCTTTGCTGGCCAAACACAACGAGAAGGGCGAACTCGTCAAGCAGGCCTTTGGCCCGTGGATGCGCCGCGCTTTTCGCGGACTCGCCAGGCTCAAGGGCCTGCGCGGTACCGGGCTGGATCCGTTCGGCTACACCGACGAACGCAGGACGGAGCGTGCATTGATTGGCGAATACCGCGCCTGTATCGAAGAACTTCTCACGACGCTCTCGACCCACAACCTCACGTTGGCGCTTGAGATCGCGCGCCTGCCTGAAGAGATTCGCGGCTACGGCCATGTCAAGGCACGTAACCTGGCCGCGGTGCGGACAAAGTGGGATCGCTTGATGGCGCGCTGGCGTGTTGGCGAAACCGCCGGCGCTGAGCTTGAGCAAACGCTCAACCTGAGCGCGACGTAGGCGGGAAAGATGTGACGTGCCCCTCCAACCGCGTGGAGGGGCATCGCGTGAGATCGCGCCGAGGCAGCCGCCAGGCGATCAAGCTTCCGATCATGATTTTGATGGCCGCCGTTACCGAGTCCGAGCTTTGCACCGCACACTACCGTGCGAATCATGCTTCAACAGTCAGAACGAGTATCGAGCTCGTCACAATGGAGACATCATGTACAACGATTCAGCCAAAAGAGCACCGCTTCACACCATCGCCAGCGACGCGAGACCACGCAAGGCATTGTCCAACTCCTGGGCCATTACAGCGATCACCATCGGCAGCGGCCTGGAGTTGTACGACTCTGTGGTCTACAACTTCTTCGCGACCCTGATTGGCCCACTCTTTTTCCCGATCGGCAATGCATTCGGACAGACGCTTCTGTCGTTCGCCACCTTCGGCATCGGCTATGTGATGCGGCCCCTCGGCGGCCTGGTATTTGGCCGCTATGCCGACCGAGTCGGCCGCAAGCCAGCGGTGATACTCACGCTGTGGCTGATGGGGTTGAGCGCATTGATCCTCGTGCTGGCGCCTACGTATGCGCAGATCGGCCTGATGGCACCGGTGTTGGTCGTGCTCGCCAGGCTGCTTCAGGGCTTCGCGATCGGCGGCGAAATGGGACCTGCCAGCGCCATGCTGCTGGAGTACGCCGACGAGCACTCGCGCGGCTTCTATACCAGCTGGCAACCGTTCAGTCAGGGCCTCGCCGCGGTGCTCGCTGCGCTGGTCGCGCTGACGCTGAGCAATCTGCTGGACCCGAGCGCCCTAAGCGGCTGGGGCTGGCGCGTCGCCTTCGTCATCGGCATCATGGTGATTCCGGTCAGCATGGTGGTCCGGCGGCGTCTGGAAGAGACCTTGACGCCTGCGCATGCGAAAGCGGCGACGGCGGGCGGAGCCGGGCAGCTGCTGAAAGAGCACTGGCCCAAACTGGTGGCCAGCGTTCTGGTCATGATCGGTCTTGCATCGGCCGTGCACATCGTGGTCTTCTACCTTCCGAACTACGCGGTCATCCAGCTGCATATGCCCCTCTCGCAGACGATCTGGGCCGGCTTCGTCGGGTCACTGATCCTCGCCGCGTTGTCACCCTTCTCCGGCTGGCTCAGCGATCGGATCGGCCGACGCAAGGTCGTGTTCTGGTCGCGCGTCGCACTGCTGGCCATGATCTACCCCGCATTCGTGCTGCTCAACGGGCAACCGACCCTCGTGCGTCTGCTCATCGTGGCCGCCTGCCTCGCAGTGCCAATGGCGATGACTTCGGCCGCTACGCTCGTGTTGGTCAGCGAAGTGTTGCCACAGAGGCTGCGCGCCACAGGCGTGGCTGTCAGCTACTACGGGGCGATCGTGATCTTCGGCAGTTTTTCGCAGTTCTTTTCGACCATACTTATCCATCTGACCGCCAATGCCAACGCACCTGCCTTCTACGTGATCGGTTGCGGCCTGGTCTCACTTCTCGGGCTGGCGATGGTGCCGGAAACGATGGGCAAACGCCTATCGTGACCCAGAGCAAGATCATCGGTCGTGCGGCGCACGGATCCTTTCAGTTGCGCCCGCTTGAGATCTGGGCAGTGCGCGTCTCGGGATCGATGCCGACGATCGTCGCGGTCACCTTCGCGACGCGCTCCAGAGAACCCGGCTTTGCCTCTACCCGAGCTTCACCTCGTTCTGCAAAGGCCGATTTTGCTCAAACGCCGAGACGCTTTCGAGCGTGGTCTCGCAGATGGTCGTCAATGCCTCATGCGTCAGGTAGGCCTGATGTCCAGTGACGATGACATTGGGAAACGAGACGAGGCGTTGAAACACATCATCGGTGATGATCTCGCTGGAGAGATCGCGAAAGAAGAGATTCCCCTCCTGTTCGTACACGTCGATACCAAGGCCGCCAAGCTGCCCGGTCTTCAACGCGTCGATGGCGGCCTCCGTGTCGATCAGCCCACCGCGGCTCGTGTTGATAAGGATCGCGCCTGGCTTCGCGCGTTTGAGCGTTTGCGAATTGATCACGTGGTATGTCGTGGGTGTGAGCGGACAATGCAGCGAAATGATGTCGGCTTCCTCCCCAATCTCGCCCGGCTTCGCATAGCTCAGACCGAGCGCCTCGAATTCCGCCGAGGGTTGCGGATCGAAACCGATCACCCTGCAGCCGAAGCCGAGCATGATCTTCGCAAACACGCGGCCGATCTTGCCCGTTCCGACCACCGCAACCGTCTTGCCGCAAAGGTCGAAGCCGGTCAGACCGTCGAGCGAAAAGTTCGAGTCGCGGGTGCGGTTGTAGGCACGGTGCACCTTGCGGTTGATCGCGAGCAGTAGCGCTACTGCGTGCTCCGCCACGGAGTTCGGCGAGTACGTCACGACGCGCACCACCTTCATGCCGAGCCCTTCGGCAGCTTCGAGGTCGACGTTGTTGAAGCCCGTGCAGCGCAACGCGAGCAGACGCGTGCCACCCTTGTGCAGCGCGCTCAGTATCTGCGCGTCAGCCTTGTCGTTGACGAAGATGCAAACGGCGCCGTAGCCGGCGGCAAGACCGACGGTGTCTCTCTCCAGCAGCACATCGAAGTAATGCAGCTTGTGCTCGCCGCTGCTGTTGGCCTCGTCGAGATACCGGCGTTCATAGCGCGTCGAACTGAATATCGCCACTTCCATGATGGGCTCCTTGCCTATCTGTAACTCGAATTTCGTTCGGCTGCGGCGCGGCTACGTCTAGCCGGCTGCGATCGCTATGGCGATCTGCACGAACAGCACCTTGACGATGGTCATCGACGGGAAAATCATCGCGTACATGATGTCGGGCTGATCCGTCGGCGCGATGCGGTTGGCAAAGGCGAGGATCGCCGGGTTGCCGGTAGCGCCGCAGATCACGCCGACCGACGTATCGAAAGACAGCCTGAAGATCCACAGGCAGCAGATAGCCGTCACGCCGACGAGTACCAGCAGCGTGATCGCGCCATAAAGCAGCAGCAGCGGCCCGGCGGTGCCCACGGTCGCGACGAACTTGGGTCCGCAAGCAATGCCCACCTGCGCGAGGAAGATCGTGAGTCCAAGATTGCGAAGGACCAGATTCGCCGAAAGCGGCATCACCCAGACGAACGGTCCGTTGCGGCGCGCCTTGCCGAGGCACAGCGCGACAAGCAGCAATCCCGCGAGACCCAGGCTGAACGCGCCGAGACCAGGCAAGCGCAGCGGGATCGCGCCGACCAGCAGCCCCGCCGCCGCGCCTATGCCCAGGCAGATGAAACTGAGGTCGGCCGTGCTTTTGATCGAATCGCCGAAGAACGCGCGCACGCTCGCCTGATGCGCGCGATTGACGAGCAGGCCGACCCGGTCGCCCGCTTCGAGAATAAGGTCTGGACTGGACAGCAGATCGGCGTCACCCCGCCGCACGTGCGCGACCGCGCAGTTCACGCCGTCCGGGAAGCGCAGACTGCCAAGCGACATTCCGACGACCGACGGATTCGATGCGAACACCCGCATATAGTCCAGATCTTCCCGATGACTCGCGATGCGCCCGGGCTGCAATTCGCCGCACAGCGCCGTTGCTTCGTCGAGCAGGCGGTGGTCGGTGGCGGTGACGAGCAGAACGTCGTCAGCGCGCAGAATGAAATCGTCGGTGGTGAGCTGGTTGTGATGGTCGCGCCGCACGGCCGCGATTGCCACACCGGCAGGCAGACGTGTCAACAGCTCAGGCAGCCTGAGCCCGAAGAAACTGGCATTGCGCAACGCGATTTCCGCAGTCTGCAGCAGCTTGGCAGGCGGCTTGTGTATCTTGACTTTGAGGGCCAACTGCAGCGCGTAGATAAATAGAATCGGCCCAGCCACGCCGAACGGATAGGCAACGCTATAGGCCACGGCGGCATCGCTGCTCTTCATCGACGCAATGGCAACCTGCAGGCTCGCCGTGCTCGTGCCGCTGCCCGCGAACATCCCGAGGGCATCGGCGAGCGTGATGCCGAAACGGATGAAGCCGCACGCGACGAGACCCGAAACGATCACGCCGATACACGCGGCTGCGTTGGCCTTCATGCCATCCCGGCTCGTGAGCCCGCGAAAGAACTGCGCGCCATACTGAATGCCGATGCCATAAAGAAACATCAACAGACCGAGCGTGCCCAGCAGCGCCGGCGGCGTGGCTTTCGGCGCGAACGCGCCGAGCGCCAGTCCAACGAACAGCACGGCCCCGGAGCCCAAAGCGACGCCCTTCACATTGATTTCGCCGATCAGGTAGCCGACCGCGATGGTCAAAAAGAGCGCGAACAGCGGCTGACTTTCGACGAAGGTTCTGACTGCATCCATGCCGCCCCCTGGTGATGGACAAAGCAACACAGCAGTACGTAAATATTAAAGTCGCTTTGCTGCGCACCGTTCAGCGCGATTGCGACCATTCATTGCGACCATTCATCGCGATTCAAGCACGACGACACTGCGCGCTTCCACACGGCAGGCACCGCATTCGACACGGGCTGTTTCAACAATCGAAACAATGTCCGACGGTGGTTGCGCGGCCGTATCGACAATCCGCCGCCAGTTCGCGTCGTCGAGGGCGGGAAGCTGCGCATCGCGCGCATCCGCATTCATGTTAAGGACCACGTGCAACATGGGCTCGCCCCGCGCATGTCCCGCGAGCGTGAACGCGACCAGGCGAGCACCCGGGTCGCCCCATGCGGGAGATCCAAGCCGTTCGCCGTGCCAGGCGACATCCGGCTGCGTCCGACCGTGCTCGGCACCGCCCGTGAGGAAACGGCGACGGCGCAGGCTCGGGTGACGCTTGCGAAGCGCAATCATCTCGCGCACGAAACGCAGCATGTCGAGCGCGCCATCGGCGAAATGCCAGTCCATCCATGACAGCGCGTTGTCCTGGCAGTACGCGTTGTTGTTGCCGCGCTGGCTTCGCAGGATTTCGTCGCCGGCGAGCAGCATCGGCACGCCCTGGCTCAGCAGCAGGATCGCGATGAAGTTGCGCGCCTGCCGCAATCGCAGACCGACGATCGACGGATCATCGGTGACGCCTTCGGCGCCGCAGTTCCACGACAGGTTGTCGTTGCTGCCGTCGCGGTTGTCGTCGCCGTTCGCCTCGTTGCGCTTCGCGTCGTAGCTGACGAGATCGCACAACGTAAAGCCGTCGTGACAGCTCACAAAGTTGATGCTGTTCACGGGCAGTCTGCCGTCCGCCTCATAAAGGTCCGCGCTACCCGCGAGGCACGTGCACATCTGGCCGATCAGTCCCGGATCGCCGCGCACGAAGCGCCGGATCACATCACGATAGCGGCCGTTCCATTCGGCCCACGCCATGCCCGGGAATGCGCCGACGTGATACAGGCCCGCCGCGTCCCACGCCTCAGCGATTAGCGGCACGCGCGCGAGCACCGGCGACGCTTCCATCGCCCATGGCAACGGCGGCGTACCCAGCAACGCGCCGCCCTCGCCGCGCGTGAAGACGCTCGCGAGATCGAAGCGAAAGCCGTCCACGCCGAGTTCCTGCACCCAGTACTCGAGGCAATGCAGGATGAACGCCGACACCAACGGATGATTGCAGTTGACCGTATTACCGCAGCCCGTGTAGTCGAGATAGCGCCCGCCGTCCGCCGGATCGACGTGATAGAAGACTTCGTTGGCGAGCACCTTGAAGTTGATCACCGGACCGCTCAGGCCCGCTTCCGCGGTGTGATTGAACACCACATCGAGCAGCACGGTGATGCCGGCCTCGTGCATCGCGTCGATCAACGCACGGAACTCCTGCGGCGCGCGCTCGGGGTCGACGCAATAGCGCGGATGCGGACTGTAGAAGCTATGCGTGCTGTAGCCCCAGTAATTGACGAGCCCTTTCGCCACTGCCGATGCTGGCACGTCCTGCTCATCGAAGGCCATCACCGGTAGCAGCTCGACGTGCGTGATGCCCAGTTCCTTCAGATACGGGATCTTCTCGATCAGCCCCGCGAACGTGCCGGGATAGCGAACCCCGCTCGATGGATCGCGCGTGAAGCCACCCACATGCAGTTCGTAGATGATCGCGTCGTCGAGCGTGCGCACGGCCACGTCTTCGCGGAGGTCCAGCGGTTCGGTGACGATGGCTCGAAAGGACGCATGCCCGGGTTCGTGCACACCGGCGGCGGGCTGGCGGTGCCAGTGGCGATCGCTGATTGCGCGCGCGGTGGGATCGAGCAACTCGTAACGGCTGGCGGCTTCGTCGTCGAGTTGCGGCACGCGATGATTTCCGTAGGCGCGCCACGTATAGCAGCACTGCGCCGGCAGATCTTCGATCAGCACATGCCAGAAATAGAACGTGCGGTTGCTCTCGGGTTCAAGTCCGATGATCTGAAACGGCTCGATGCTATCCGTCGACGCGTAAAGCAGCAGTTCGAGATGCGTCGCGTGCCGGCAAAAAATGCAGAAGTTGACACCGTCCGGCACGACCGACGCACCGAGCGGAAATCGCGAGCCAGGCCGCGCCTGATAACTGCGCGTGCTTTCGACGTTAGGGCTGAGCAAGATCGATCCTCACCGCACGTGTGTTCCAGATGCGCTCGCAATACTCGCCGATCGCGCGATCCGACGAGAACTTGCCCGAGCGCGCCGTGTTCATGATCGACATTCGCGTCCACCGCGGAGCGTCGCGCCACGCGTCGCTCACGCGTTGCTGACACGCGACGTAATCCGCGAAATCGGCCAGCACGAGGAACGGGTCCGAGTGCAGCAGATTGTCGACGAGTGGTCTGAATACATCCGGGTCGCCGCGCGAGAAACGCCCTTGCGCGATCTGCGTGAACGCTTCGCGCAGATCGTCGTTGGACTGCACATAGTCGGACGGCCGATAGCCGTTGCGCTTTAACTCTTCCACCTGCTGCGCGGTCAAGCCGAACAGGAAGAAGTTGTCGGCGCCCGCTTCTTCGCGGATTTCCACGTTCGCGCCGTCGAGCGTGCCGATCGTCAGCGCGCCGTTCATCATGAACTTCATGTTGCCGGTGCCGGATGCTTCCTTGCCCGCTGTCGAAATCTGCTCGGACAGGTCCGCGGCTGGATACACCCAGTGCCCATTCTTCACGTTGAAGTCCGGGTAGAAGACCACTTTCAGCCGGCCGTCGATCACCGGGTCTTGATTGACGACTTCGGCGATCCCGGTGATCAGCCGGATCATCAGCTTGGCCATCGCGTAGCCCGGCGCGGCCTTGCCGCCGAAGATAAAGCAGCGCGGCGCGACATCGAGCGCGGGATTGCGGCATAGCTGGTGATACAGACTGATGATGTACAGCGCGTTCAGATGCTGGCGTTTGTACTCGTGAATGCGCTTGACCTGAATGTCGAACAGCGCGTTAGGATCGACGTCGATGCCCGTTGCGCTAGCGATGCGTGCCGCGAGCGCGCCCTTGTTGTCACGCCGGATCGCACGCCATGCTTCATGCAAGCCGGCATCGTCGGCGTGTGCGGCGAGTGCGTCGAGGCGCGTGAGATCGGTGCGCCATTCGCTGCCGATCGTTCGATCCAGAAGACCCGCGAGGCCAGGGTTGCTCAGCATCAGGAAGCGGCGCGGCGTCACCCCGTTCGTCACGTTGAGAAAGCGCTGCGGAAATATCTCGGCGAAATCGTGCAGTACGGTCTCGCGTAGCAGATCTGAATGCAACGCGGCCACACCGTTGACCGCATGAGCGCCAACCGTAGCGAGATGCGCCATGCGCACTTTCTTGTCGCCGCGTTCGTCGATCAGCGACATGCGCGTCACGCGCGCGTCGTCGTCGGGAAAAACGCGCCGAACGTCATCGAGAAAACGGCGATTGATTTCGTGGATGATTTCGAGCGGGCGCGGCAGCAGGCTCTGAAAGAGCGGCAGGCCCCAGGTCTCGAGTGCCTCGGGCAATAGCGTGTGATTGGTGTACGCGAAGGTGCGCTGCGTGAGGTCCCACGCGGTATCCCACGCAAGCCCGTGCACGTCCAGCAGCAGACGCATCAATTCGGCGACCGCGATCGACGGATGCGTATCGTTGAGTTGCGCTGCGAACAGCTCCGCGAACTGCTCGATCGACGTGCCCTTTAATGCCATCAGCCGCAACATGTCCTGCAGCGAACACGAAACGAAAAAATACTGCTGCGCGAGCCGCAGACGCTTGCCCGCCTCGGGTTCGTCGTTCGGATAGAGAACTTTGGATAAGGTTTCCGACACGACTTTTTCCTGCACCGCGTCGTAGTACTGGCCGGCGTTGAAGTCCTGAAAGTCGAACGACTCCACCGCTTCGCTCTTCCACAGACGCAGCACATTGCAGGTATCGACGCGATAGCCCTGCACCGGAAAATCGCAGGCGACGCCCTTCACTTGCCGCGCCGGTATCCAGCTCACACGCAGGCGGCCCTGATCGTCGGTCTGGTGTTGCGTGTATCCGCCAAAGCCGACGTAGTGGCTCACATCTGGCCGCACGATTTCCCATGGGTTGCCGTTCTGCAGCCACTTGTCGGTCACCTCCACCTGCCAGCCGTCACGAATCTGCTGATTGAAGATTCCGAACTCGTAGTGGATGCCGTATCCGATCGCCGGTATTTCAAGCGTCGAAAGCGAGTCCATGTAACACGCGGCAAGGCGTCCAAGTCCGCCATTGCCGAGGCCGGGTTCTTCCTCGATCGCGAGCAGCGCGTCGAGATCCTGGCCGAGTGCATGCATCGCTTCGCGCGCTTCGTCCTGCATGCCGAGATTGAGCAGATTGTTGCCGAGCTGCGGACCGATCAGGAACTCCGCCGACAGGTAGCAGGCAAGCTTGACGTCCTTCGCCGCATAGACTTTCGTCGACGCGGCCCAACGCGCCAGCATCCGATCGCGCACGCTGAAGGCAAGCGCCATGTACCAGTCGTGCGGACCCGCAATGTCCGGATAACGCCCCTCGCGGCAAATCAGATTCCTCACCACGTCGTGCTGGAACGCGTAGCCGCTCACGTCGCGCGACGCGGCTTTCGCGTTCGAAGCCGCCTGTGCTACTGAAACATCGTTCATGGTCTCTGCCCTCGCATTTCACGCCGGAGCTGGATGGGCCGCCGGTTTCCATTGGAGGATTCAGATGGGCGTTGGCCGCGCTGCGGCGGCGCCGTCGTTTTGCCGGCCGCGTCGCGCCTGTCGACGGCCCTTTGCGACCGGGTTCCGGAAAAGATAGCCCCAAAAGGAAGCTTCAGAAAAGCATATGTTACTGAACGCAGATTGCAAGCAACGGCCGAATTTTCCGGTGCACACACGCGTGTCTTTACTGTTTGACCTGCGACGCGCGCTCTTCAAACCTTTGTTTTAGACGCTTAGCGAAGCCCGCGAGTATCGTTGGTACTGGTCTACCCGGTTCTTCGGCGTTCCCCCGAAGCGAAAGGCACCGAAGCGCAAGCGGAGGCGCATCTGGAAATATCGAGGCTAACCTTCAGCAACAGACCGGCGCGCGGCTTCCTGGACACCCCGCACCGCGGCGGCTGTGATCAGTCCTGTTATGAGCAACCCGATCAGACCAAGCAAGATTGCATCGATCCGCCCGAACGTCGTGGTGGGCACCACGTCGCCGTACCCGATGGTCAGCGCCGTGATCGCGCAGAAGTACAAAGTTTGTCCGATCGGCGATGGCGTTCGGTTCACAGTCTCGACGGGACCACCGAAGTAATGCATTCCGAGCGTCAATAGAACAAAGAGCACCAGGAGGCCAGCTAGGATTCCGCGCAAGTACCAAAGAGTCCTGCCGAATTCCTGCAGAATCTCACGAGCACGAAGGGGGACAGGCGCATCATTTGTGGCGTTTTTCATCTCGAGCACCTCCGTCAATATACTTGACCCTTGCATGCGCGTTGTCGATGCGGACGTTGTGCGCCGCCGTCCTCAGCCATGCGCTGTCTGTTTGCAGCGCACCCACAGTCGGCAATTTTCGGCAACACACCGCCCCGCGATTCAGCTGGGTGCGGCCGCGCGTCGCGTCACCGCGTGCGACTACGTTGCTCAAATAGCTGAAGCATCAAGCACGCATAAACGGTGACGGCCAGAAATAGCCCCATACGCACTGCGAACGCGCTATAAACGTCCTTGCCGGCCACGCTGTCCTGCACCGACTGGCCAAGCAGAATAATCATGGTGACGAGGCTGTTCAACCAGAAACCCGGCGTGTATCGCGTCTGGCTGATGCGATAGAGCTTGCGTCCCACCAGCAAACCGAAGAGCAGCATCCACAGGAAAAACATCCAGATATTGACAAAGAGCCTGAGCGAAAACCAGAACAGGATCGCGAGCAGGCCGCCAAACAACGTGGAGCCAAGCAACTCACGCGCCGCACCGCGCGCCGATGTGCCGCAGCTTTGTCGACCAAGGCTGACGGACTTCATGATGATCGGCATATAGCTGGCTGGATCACTCATGGCAAGCAGCCAGGCAGGCATGACCACCAGAGCGGCACGCAGCGCTATGAGGGTAGCGTGGTCATCCGACATGATGCGATGGGGAGGCTTTGGCCTTTCGCTCACAGGCTCGGGAAAGACACAATGGCTGAATGCCGACACCAATATGGCGAGCAACAGCCCTTTCACCAGCGCGCCCACGACGGTCATGGCCAGCTGGAAGTCAGCCGTACCGGCTGCCGAAATCATCGTCAGCCCAGCCACCAGAAAGGTCGCGACAAGGTTGTTCCCGCCACGCAAGCCATAGCGAAACGCGAAGAACAGCGTGAGCCCGATCAGCAGTACGCCAGCAATGGGGTAATAGCGAAGCACCGGGACGAGCAGCAGGCCGCTGCCTGTCGTCAATGCGACGACGATCGCGAATACCAGGCTCGCCTTCAACGACAGCGGCCGGTTCTGCGTTGCGAGCAGGAATACGGCGAATACCGGTGCGACTACGGGAATCGACAGGTCTAACGCAAAGCTGATTGCGAGGCACAGCGCCGTACCGAGGGCAACGCGTAGTGCACGGTAACCTAAGCACTGGAGACCGGGTTGCATAGGTGTCTCAGTAGAGGTATGAAAGCCAGCTCATCACGCGAAGGAACAAACGGCCGAGAGGATTGAGCGGATTCCCTGGACTTGGAAACGCCATCGTCTCAGCCTGGCCGCCGACTCGAACATTCCGAAGGCGCGCGCGCTCACCTGCTGCGAATTCGACGATCACCGGAAAGCGTTGAGCGGGGCGTAGCCAGTCCCGGCTGTTTTGCACGGTCGGCAGACTGCCGGGCGGCGTGCTCTGTCCCACGGCCACCCCATAGCCGATGCTGCGGATTCGCCCTTCGAATAGCTCGCCCGGCAACGCGTCCAACGCGATGGCCACGGGCGTGCCCGGCTGGACGTGTCCAAGGTTGTTCTCGGTCATATCCGCGCTGACCCACACATCGTGGATCGCAATCAACGTCATGACCGGGCTGGCCGCCGCCGCGAACTGGCCGACTTCGGTGCGCAGGTCCGTGATGACGCCCGCCGAGCGTGCACGTATGCGGGTATTGGCAAGATCGAGTTCGGCCTTTTCCAGTGCACCGGCAGCGCTGCGCAACTGCGCATTTTCCGCGTCGCTGCCGCCTTGCTGTTCGCGCGCGCGTTCCACCTCGGCACGGGCCGCGGCAACCTGGCTCTGGGCCTGCTGGTGAGTGGCGCGCGCCACTTCCAGCCGCCGCAGCGAGACCGTCCCCTCATCTTCGCGGTAGAGCCTTTCGAGGCGCTCGCTGTCCTGGCGCGCCTTGACCTCGTTCGCGATGGCTGCGTGCAACGATGCAACCGCCGAATCGATCCCAGCCGTGCTCGCGCCGATCTGCCGCCGTGTGGACTCGAGGTCGGCGCGAGCACGATCGACGGCGATCCGGTATTGCTCGCTATCGACCTCGAACAGCAGGTCACCCGCATTGACTTCCTGGTTGTTGTGCACAAGCACGCGGGTCACCCGCCCCGATGCCTCGGCGGCGACAGGTACAACATAGGCCTGGACACGCGCCTGTTGCGTATAAGGGGTAAAGCGGTCGGCAAGCAGATACCAGAGCAGGCTCACGACGATCACGACGACGATCCACTTCACTGCCTTGCCTGATGGATCGGTGGCCGGGGCAGGCGGTGGAGCCGGCGCGGCATGGGAGGGCTCAGGCGTATCGCTCATCGGGACGGACCTTCGGACTGCCTGACTGGGGCGGACGGAGCGCTCGCGTCGTTCAGCAGGTCACCCCAGTCGGTGCGTCGCTGCATCTGCTGACGGGTGGCCGAATCGATGAGTGGCTCTTCCGTGTGCCAGCCTCCGCCGAGCGCCTTGTAGAGCGCGATCAGACTGCCCGCCGCGTTGCTGCGGTTGACGACGTACGCGTCCTGCTGTGCGAACAGCGCGCGCTGCGCATCGAGGACCCGCTGGAAGTCCGAGTACCCTTCGCGGTAGATCGTATTGGCGAGCTTGAGCGAGCGCCCCGCGGCCCCTTGCGCGTCGTTCAGGATCGTGTCCCGCTGCAATGCGGCGATGAGTGCCGTGGCGGCGTCGTCCGCCTCGCGGGCTGCCTCGCGCACCGTGTTCTGGTAGGCGACGCTCAACTGCTGCAGGCGGGCGTCCTGCACGCGCACGTTGTTCGTGATCTTGCCGTGATCGAACAGGTTCCACGTGACGCTCGGACCGGCTGCTACGGCGAGCGTGCTCGGCGAGCCCGTGAGCGAACTGGCGCTCCAGACAAGAGAACCTAGCAACGACACGGACGGATACAGATCGGCTTTCGCCACACCGATGAGCGCGGACTGCGCGGCCATCTGCAGTTCGGCCGCGCGAACGTCGGGGCGACGTAACAGCAGATCGGCGGGCACGTCCTGCAGCACGGCGCGATCGACTAGCGGTACCACACCCTCCTTGCCCGGCTGCACGTCCAGCTCCGGCAACGGGCCAGGCGGCCGGCCAAGCAGCACCGACAGCGCATGACGTGCGAGCACGATCTGGCTCTCCAGGTCGGGAATGCTGCTGAGCGTGCCCAGATACTGGGTCTTCGCCTGCTGCAGATCCAGTTCATCGCTTTCGCCGCTCTTGAAAAGCTTTTGCGCAATCTCGTAGCTGCGCTTCTGCAGTTGGGCGTTTTCGCGCGCAATGCGCAGCCGCGCCTCGGCCGTGCGTAGCGTGAAATACGTATCGGCGACCTGCGCGTGCATCAGTACCAATACGTCTTCGCGATTGGCTTGCGTGGCAAAAAACGCGGCGTCCGCCGACTCGATCGCGCGGCTGAAACGCCCCCACAAATCCAGTTCCCATCCGATGCTGAGGCCCAGGCCATACTGCCAGTAGCCGCCCGAGCGGGGGTTGAATCCGTCCGAGCGCTTGCGCGCCGAGTACAGCACGTCGGCGTTGGCCTGTTGCACCTGCGGGTAGCGTCCCGCGAGCGCGATACCCAATTGGGCACGCGCCTCGATCACACGCAGGCCGGCAATCTTCACGTCGCCATTGTTTTCATCGGCCTGCGCGATCAGACTTTCGAGGTTCTGGTCCCCGAAGATCTGCCACCATTGACGGATGTCAGGCAGTGTTGCCTGGTGCGTGACCTTCTCTATTGACGCGGTGCTCCAGTGTTCGCTCCAGCTCTCATGCTGTGGATGAAAGTCTGGTCCCACACGGATGCACCCACTGAGGCAGCCGGCGCCGAGCAGCATCCAGTAAGAGCGCGCGCACGGGGACACGAGGGACACGGACCGGCCCCGGCGGCATCAAGCCTGCTGCTTTTCTTTCGCCCGCTCCGGGCGGGGCTGTTCCTCCACCCATCGCCAGAACAGCTGATAACCAACCGCGAGCATCACGGGACCGATGAACAGCCCGATGACGCCACCCGTCACCATGCCGCCGAGCGCGCCGATCAGCACGACGGGCATCGGCACGGCGACGCCGCGACCCAGCAGCAATGGCTTGAGTACGTTGTCGGCGAGTCCCGCGACAAAGACATAGACCGAGAAGATGATCGTCGCCGTGCTGAAGCCCTCCGTGACGAAGACGAAGATGATCACGGGCACCGTGATCAGCGTGGCGGGCAACTGCATGATGCCGATCAGCAGCACGGCGAGCGCCAGCAGGCCAGCACCGGGAATGCCCATCACCAAAAAGGCGATGCCAATCAACAACATCTGGATAAACGCGATCCCGACCACGCCTTGCGCCACTGCGCGGATTGTGGCTGTGCAAAGATCCGTGATCTGCGGGCCGTTCTCGGGACCGGAGATGCGCGAAGCGATCTGCACGGCGCTTTTATGGCCTGTCTCGTCATGAGCCATCAGAATGCCTGCGACGATCAACGCGACGAAAAAGATGAGCAGCCCCGCGCCCAGGCCTGTGAGCGTGCCGAGCAATGCAAGGCCAGCGTCCTTGAGCTGAGGTGCGAACTTGTGCGCCAGACCGGTGAGGTCCGTCGATGCCTGCTGCCAGAAGTCGTACACGTTACGGCCCACCAGCGGCCAACTGGCCACCGAGTCGGCAGGCGGCGGAATGCGGAAGCTGCCGCTCTTGACGACGGCCATCACATTCTCGACCGAGTCGGCCACCGCGACGCCCAACATATACGTCGGCACGAGAATCACCGCAAACGCAACGAGGATGATCAGCGTGGCGATCAGCCCATCCTTGTTGGCAAACCTCGCTCGAAGCCTCGCTTGCAGCGGATCGAGCGTGATCGCCAGGATCAACGCCCAGACCATCAGGTTGAGGAAGGGTACAAAAATCCGAAAGCAGAATATGGCGAGAACAGCAATGAGTCCGGCGCGGATCAGTACATCGAGTAGTTCTCTGGACAGCGCCCGTTGGACAATCGGCGTCTGCAGCATCACGTGCCTCCTGGCGGTTCGCCGCGAGGGTATATCCCGACGGCAAACCAGGTTTGCCAAGACTCCGGCACGGTCGGAATTGGACCAACCTGGGCCCCTCAATACTATCGCCGTAGATACACTCGCCAGTCTGAGTCTAGGACACGCTGGAAAAAGGGCAATAACTCTGCTGCAGTTCTTCGTTCAGCGCCGAATTAATCGGCTGCTGAATATCCCCGCCCGCATGCCTGCCGCAAATCACACGACGGCGAGTCCGAGGTAAGCGCGCAGAGTCTCCTTCAGGCTGCGCTCAACCTTTCCAGTTCGGTGTCGACCAGCAGCTTCTTTAGTTCCGGCACGCAAGATCCGCAGTTGCCGCCGGCCCTCACGCACGCTGTAATTTCGGCCGCGGTCTTCAGCCCTTGCTCACGGATTGCCGTGCAGATCGTATTGCGTCCCACACCGAAACAGGAGCAGACCGTGGGCCCCGTATCGACACCCTTGCCAATCGGCTGTCCGACCAGCAGTCCGGCGCGGTCCTCCTCGTCGAGCCTGTCCTTCCCGAACAGGCCCGCGAGCCACGTACGCGACGGTAACGGCAACTCGGGGCGCGCCGATACGAAGATGCAACTGTCGATACGCTCGTCGACCAGATGCACGGCGCGATAGATCCCCGCTGTCCTGTCCTCGTACTCCAGCCAGTCGGCGTGCGGGTCGTCGATGCCGAACAGCGCTTGCGCCCAGCCGCGGTGATCGGTGAGCGGCTTGCGCCCCGCGAGTTCGTAGCGCATGAACTGCATGCCGTGCACACGCGTCCAGTAGGTCATGCCGTCCAGCACCGGAGCGTGACGGCTCAATGAAAAACCCTGCCAGGCGACGTCGAACCGGTCGATGCGAACCGGCGTATGTTTGAACTCGGGCTGCCCGGAGACTGGATCGACCTCGGGATTCACGACCGCGCCGACACGCGCGTCGGACGCCACCTGATCGTTCCAGTGAATCGGCACGAACACGCTGCCTCGCGGCATGCCGCCGCCATGCTGCACACGTGCGACCATCGTGCCCCAACGGCTCGACACGCGCGCCAGTTCACCTTCGCGCACGCCGCACGACAGCGCGTCCTGCGGATGCAAATCGACAAAGGCTTCCGTCACGTGGCCGGCGAGTTTCTCCGACTTGCCCGTGCGGGTCATCGTGTGCCATTGGTCGCGTACCCGGCCGGTGTTCAGCGTCAGCGGATACTCGCCGTCCGGCGCGTGGACCGGTGCGCGCGGCGGGGTGGCGACGAAGCGCGCCTTGCCGTCCGGGTGCGCATAGCGGCAATCGCCGAACAGACGCGCGGTGCCGCGCGGCGCGGCGCCGTTCGTCGCCAGCACCGGCCACTGGATCGGCTGCAGCGCATCGTAACGTTCGCGGCCGAGCGCGACCAGGCCGCCCAGATTGAACCGGCGCGGCACACTCGTTTCGCCTCCGATGCCGGCCTCGTTGCGATAAGCGCTCAGCCGCGCATGCTCGTCGAAGATCTCATGCGGAGCCGAAAAATCGAAGCCGGCATACCCCATGCGCTGGGCGACGTCGCAAATGATCCGCCAGTCCGCGCGCGCTTCGCCCGGCGCCGGCAGGAACGCCCGCTGGCGCGAAATTCTGCGCTCCGAGTTGGTGACCGTGCCGTCTTTCTCGCCCCAGCCGAGCGCCGGCAACAAGACGTGGGCAAACACATTGGTGTCCGTGTTTTCAACGATGTCGGAGCAGACGACGAGTTCGCAGCGCGCGAGCGCACGCTTCGCCTGATCGCCATCGGGCAGGCTCACAACCGGGTTCGTGCCCATGATCCAGACGGCCTTGATCCGGCCTGTTTCGATCGCCCCGAACAACTCGACGGCCTTGAGCCCGGGCCGTTCCGCGATCGCGGGCGAGTCCCAGAAAGTCTGCACGAGGTCGCGATGGCGTGAGTTGTCGAGTTCCAGATGGGCCGCCAGCATGTTTGCGAGGCCGCCCACTTCACGCCCGCCCATCGCGTTCGGCTGGCCGGTAAACGAGAACGGCCCCATCCCCGGCTTGCCGATGCGGCCCGTCAGCAGATGGCAATTGATGATGCTGTTGACCTTGTCGGTGCCGGACGTCGACTGGTTGACGCCCTGGGAATAGACCGTTACGACCCGCTCGGTGCGCGCGAACAGCCGATAGAATTCCAGCAGAGTGTGCGGGTCGACCTTGCAGGTCTTCGCGCACTGCGCGAGGTCAAAGCCGTTCGCTGCATCGGCCGAGGCGGCAGCGAGCGCCTGCGCATAGCCGGTCGTGTACGTGTCGACAAAACCTGCATCCGTCGTGTCGTGTTCCGCGAGAAAACTGAGCAGCCCGTTGAACAGCCGGACGTCGGTGCCCGCCTTCAACGGCAGATGCAGGTCGGCCATCTCGCAGGTCGCCGTGTAGCGCGGGTCGATCACGACCACTTTCATCCCGGGCCGCGTTTCCTTGATCCTGACGATCCGCTGGAACAGGATCGGGTGGCACCACGCTGTGTTCGATCCGACCAGCACGACCAGGTCCGCGAGTTCGAGGTCTTCATAGCACACCGGCACCAGGTCTTCGCCGAACGCACGCTTATGACCTGCGACCGAAGACGACATGCACAGGCGCGAATTGGTGTCGATGTTCGCGCTGCCGACATAGCCCTTCATCAGCTTGTTGGCAGCGTAGTAGTCCTCCGTCAGCAGTTGTCCCGAGACGTAGAGGGCGACTGCATCCGGGCCGTGCTGATCGATGATCCGGCGAAAGCCGGCGGCGACCGTATCAAGTGCATCGTTCCACGACACGTTGCGCAGTTCACCATTGCCCGGATCGCGCAGCTTCGGATGCAGCAGGCGTCCATCGAGCCCGACCGTTTCCCCGAGTGCCGAACCCTTCACGCACAAGCGGCCGGCGTTGGCCGGATGACGTTCGTCGCCGGCAATCTCGGGCTGGCCGTTCGGGCGTGGCGTCGCGAGTACGCCGCAGCCGACGCCGCAATAGGGACAGGTGGTTCGGACCGCGTCACGACTGGCGTCAGGCGGGTTTGAAATGACGATGGGAAAACTCACGTTCGATTCCGGTTCAGGCGGGCTGAGCCTCGCACAGGGCTTTGCCGAACAACAGATGGGTGCGCAACGGGGCAATGTCGGTCCGGCTCTGGATCAGTTCGAAGTACCAGGCGCCGTCCTTGACGTCGCCGTACAGGACCGCACCGACCACCCGGCTACCCTCGATCACGAGGCGCTTGTAGATACCGCGTCGCGGATCGCGCAAGACGAGATCCTCACTATCCGGGCCGCCCACGAAATCACCGGCGGAATAAAGGTCGACGCCAGTGACTTTCAGCCTGGTCGCCGTCGCGCGCTGCACGTACCGGCGGTGACCGGCACCGGCCAGGTGCGCGCCGCACACGCGCGCCTGATCCCAGATCGGCGCGACGAGACCGAAGGTCGCCGTCCGATGCTGCACGCATTCACCAACGGCGTACACACGTGGATCGTAGGTCTGCAATGTGTCATCGACGACGATTGCCCGCTCGCAGTGCAAGCCCGACTGCTTCGCGAGCTCGATGTTCGGCCTCACCCCTGCCGTCATGACAACCAGGTCGGCGGGAATCTCCGTGCCGTCGTCGAAACGTACCGCGGTGACACGCTCCGGCCCGACGATTTCGGCGGTGCGTGCCTTCATCATGAAACGTAGGCCTCTGCGCTCCAGCGTCTGCAACAGCAGGGCAGATGCGCTCCTGTCGAGCTGGCGATCCATCAAGCTGTCGGTGTCGTGCACGACCGTCACCGACATGCCCTGGCGCATGAGCCCGTTGGCCGCCTCCAGTCCGAGGAGGCCGCCGCCGATGATCACGGCGTGACGGTGGCTGCGGGCTGCGACAAGCATCGTTTCGACGTCCTGGATGTCGCGAAACGCGATCACGCCCGGCAGCTGGTGACCCGGCACCGGAATCAGGAATGGCTTCGAGCCGGTCGCGATCAGCAGCCGGTCGTAGCCCACCTCGATGCCGCTTTGCGAGCGCACGATGCGGCGCTTGCGGTCAATTGCAGCTACCGGGTCGCCCGCGTGCAGCCGGATGCCATTATCCGCATACCAGTCACGTGTATTGAGGATGATCTCGTCGACACGCTTCTCGCCCGCGAGTACCGGCGACAACAGGATGCGGTTGTAGTTGCCGTACGGCTCGGCGCCGAATACGGTGATGTCGTAGAGGTCCGGCGCGAGCTTCAGCAGTTCCTCGACTGTGCGCATGCCGGCCATGCCATTGCCGACCACCACCAGCCGCGCACGCGCCGGCGTGCTGGGCGATGCGCCTGCAGAGGTTCGCCCGGCGTATTCGTGTCTCATGCGGCGACCCACACCTTACCGCTCTCAACGCGCACCGGGTACGCGTTGACGGAATTTTCGGGCGCCTCGAGGCACTCACCGGTGCGCAGATCGAAGTGATGCTTGTAGATCGGCGAGGCCACCACGATGCGCGCGCCGAGGTTGCCGATCAGTCCGCGCGAGAGCACCGCCGCCTGCGAACCCGGGTCGAAGTTGTCGATCGCATAGATGCCCGCTTCCGCGTCGCCGGTGGTCACGTGAAATACCGCGACCTGCTCGCCGTTCACGAGCGCGCAGACGCCCGTATTCGGAACGATGTCGTCGAGCGCGCACACGGGCATCCAGGATTGTGGAAGTCGATCGTTGTTCATGCTGGGTTCCTCACGTCAGGTTGTGGTGAATGGTCAGACGGTCTCGACGACCACAGGTATCGGGAATTGCTTCGCTTGCCGCTCTGCCGGCGTCGCCGGACGAATCTGGCCCCGCTCCTCGACGAAGGTTACGTTCTCGTCGAGCTTGTCGCTGTTGACGAAATGGCGGAAGCGCTTGCGCGTTTCAGGATCGGTCACGGCCTTCTTCCACTCGCACTCATAGGTACTCACCACGTGCTGCATTTCCGCCTCCAGCTCCGCAGCGAGTCCCAGTTTGTCGTGCACGACGACGTCGATCAGGTAGTCAAGCCCGCCCTCGAGGTTCTCGCGCCATACGCTGGTGCGCTGCAGACGGTCCGCGGTGCGCACGTAAAACATCAGGAAGCGGTCGATGTAGCGCACCAGCGTCTCACGATCCAGATCCGACGCGAGCAGCTCGGCGTGGCGCGGCTTCATCCCGCCGTTGCCGCACACATACAGGTTCCATCCCGTTTCGGTCGCGATGATGCCGATGTCCTTGCCTTGTGCTTCCGCGCATTCGCGGGTGCAGCCCGACACGCCAAACTTGAGCTTGTGCGGCGAACGCAAGCCCTTGTAGCGGTTTTCCATCGCCACGGCGAGCCCCACCGAATCGCCGACGCCGTAGCGGCACCACGTCGAGCCAACGCAAGACTTCACGGTGCGTAGCGACTTGCCGTACGCGTGGCCCGATTCGAAGCCGGCGTGGATTAGCTCTTCCCAGATCAGCGGCAGCTGGTCGACACGCGCGCCGAACAGATCGACCCGCTGGCCGCCGGTGATCTTCGTATAAAGGCCGTATTTCTTCGCCACCTGACCAACGGCAATCAGACCCTCCGGCGTGACCTCGCCCCCCGGCATGCGCGGCACGACCGAATACGTGCCGTCACGCTGGATATTGGCAAGGTAGTAGTCGTTGGAGTCCTGCAGGCCGGCGTGTTCTTTCTTGAGCACGAACTCATTCCAGCACGACGCCAGGATGCCCGCGACGGCCGGCTTGCAGATGTCGCAGCCAAGGCCATGGCCATGCTTTTCCAGCAGCGCGGCGAAGGTCTTGATGCGTTCGACGCGCACGATGTGGTACAGCTCCTGCCGCGAGTACGAAAAGTGCTCGCACAGGTGGTTGCTGACCGCGAGGCCCAGTTTCTTCATCTCGGCCTTCATCACCTGGGTGACGAGCGGCACGCAGCCGCCGCACGAGGTGCCGGCGCAGGTTGTGCTCTTCACGCCGCCAATGTCGGTCGCGCCCGCGCAAACCGCCGCGCAGATTTCTCCTTTGGAGACGTTGTTGCACGAGCAGATCTGCGCGCCGTCGGGCAGCGCGTCGACGCCGAGCCCAGGCTTCGCCTTGCCGTCGCTTTGCGGCAGGATCAGGAATTCCGGTGCTTCGGGCAACTCGATGCTGTTGAGCATCATCTGCAGCAGCGTGCCGTATTCGGTCGCATCGCCCACCATGACGGCGCCGAGCAGCTGCTTGCCGCACTCCGACACCACCAGCTTCTTGTAGACCTGTTTGCGTTCGTCGCTGAACTGGTACGTGCGGCTGCCCGGCGTCTTGCCGTGCGCATCTCCGATGCTTGCGACGTCCACGCCCATCAATTTGAGCTTGGTGCTCATGTCCGCACCGGTGAAGCCCGCGTCATCACCGCGCAGATGCTTCGCGGCGACGCGCGCCATGTCGTAGCCAGGCGCGACCAGCCCGTACACCATGCCGTTCCACGCTGCGCATTCGCCGATTGCGTAGATGTCGGGGTCGCTCGAGCGGCAGCTTGCATCGATCGCGACGCCGCCGCGCGGCCCGAGTTCGAGGCCGCAGGCGCGGGCAATCTCGTCGCGCGGACGGATGCCGGCGGAAAACACGATCATGTCGGTGTCGAGATGCGTGCCGTCGGCGAACTGCATGCGGTGCGCGCCCGACTCGCCGTCGACGATCGCAAGCGTGTGCTTGCCGGTGTGGACCTGCACGCCCAGTTCCTCGATCCGGGTGCGCAGCACGCGGCCCCCGCCTTCGTCGACCTGCACCGCCATCAGGCGCGGCGCAAACTCAACGACATGCGCGGCCAGCCCCATATCGTGCAGTGCCTTCGCGCACTCGAGGCCGAGCAGGCCGCCGCCGACCACGACACCCGACTTCGCCCGCGCGCCGCAAGCCCGCATCGCTTCGAGATCTTCGATGGTGCGATAGACAAAGCAGTCATGGCGATCGCCGCCAGCCGTCGGCGGAACGAACGGCACGGAACCTGTGGAGAGCACGAGTTTGTCGTAGGACAGCGCCTCGCCGCTCGAAAGGCTGACGGTGTGGGCCTCCCGGTCGATCGAGACTGCCTTCGTGCCGAGCAGCAGCTGCACGTTCTCGCGCTCGAAGAAGCCCGGTTCGACAAGCGACAGGTCCTCCGCCGACTTGCCGGAAAAGAATTCGGACAGGTGCACGCGGTCATACGCGGGACGCGGTTCTTCGCAAAGCACGGTGATATTCAGCGCGGATCGCGGGTCGTCCAGCAGACATTCGAGAAGCTTGTGGCCGACCATCCCGTGGCCAACGACAACAACGTTCGTGACCGGGGTCTCATCCATTTCCAACGTGGTTCGCGCCATGTTTTGTCCGGCAAATAAAAAGGCGTCCCGCGGATGCAATCGCAAGTGCGACTGAATTCGGGGACGCCGTTGTCCAAAAACCTGTGATCTGAAGCGAGACTTTTTGCTGCGTGCTGACCGGATCACCGTTGATCCGCGCTCACATTTACGCAAGCGCCGTGCCATAACTGAACAAGCTCGCCGCCAAGGGGCGGCGGCGTATTGCAGCGCGTAAACGTTCAATGCGGGCGATGCATTCTGATGCGGCGGAGCGCAATGTTGGTGCGGCGCAGCACCTTCTGCGTGCAGCGGCACCTGACGTGCGCTGCTTTGCCATGCGGCGCGTGTCCGCTGCGAGGCATCCGCGCGTGCACCCGTGCGAGTCCATCAATTCATCACGCCTTGGGTGCTGGCGGCGGCCAACGCGCGCTCGCGCAGCGCCGCTTCGCGCGCCTTGTGCTCGCTGCTGAAGCGAACCGCCAGCGCGCAAAGCGCAGACACCGTGACGAGGACGCCGAGCGTCGCTAACGTCTGCTGGATACTGCCGACACCCTTCATCAGAAAGCCGGCGGCCACCGCGCCGACATTGCCTCCCGCGCCGATGATGCCGGCCACGCCACCCAGCGCCTTACGGTCGATGAACGGAACCAGTGCGTAGGTCGCTCCGCAGGCCATGTGCGTGAACAGACCGAAAACGAGCATGGCGACGAGAGCGAGTGCGATGCTATCCTCGTGCGCGAAGCACATCAGGCCGAGCCCTTCGCCGACCATCAGCACGCAGAGCAAGGTCGCGCGAACGCCGAGGCCGCGATGCGCGGCAGCCTTGTCCGACAGCCAGCCGCCCAACGCGCGGGCGAACAGCGCGAGCAGCCCGAAGCTGCCAGCGGCAATGCCCGCAGCCTTCAGCGACAGATGAAAATGATCGACGTAATAGATCGCTGCGATGTTGTGAATGAAGACCTCGACGCCGAAACACGCGGCGTAGGTAATGAACAGCATCCACACGCGATAGTTCGCGCAGGCCGCCCGGAAGCTCGCCCACCCGCCCTTCTTGCCACCTTCGACCGCGATTCCGCGCGCCCGCAGTTCCGCAACGTTTCCTTGCGGGCAATCCTGCGTGAAGCGCCAATAAAATATCGCCATAACAGGCATCGCAAGGGCCGGCAGCACCAGCGCCAGGCGCCACGCCGACGACTGCCCAGCGCCGAGCGCCATGATCGCTGCCAGCAGCAGCGGCACGAGTACTTGCGCAGCACCCGCCCCGGTGTTGCCCCACCCGGCCGTCGCGGCATTGGCAGTGCCAACTACGTTCGGCGCGAACATCATCGAGGTGTGATACTGGCTAATGACAAAGCATGCGCCCACCGCGCCAATGCACAGGCGGCACAGCAGGAAGCTCTCGTAGCCCGTGGAGAGTGCGGCGCCCAGCACCGGAAATGCACCCGCGAGCATCAGGGCGCAGTACATCTTGCGCGGGCCGTAGCGGTCGCATAGCGGACCAATCACCAGCCGCACGAGTATCGTCACCGCGACCGCGGCGATGCTGATATTCGCGACCTGGTCGACGGAAAGCCCGAATTCGCTTTTGATCAGCGGCATCAATGGCGCACAGGAGAACCAGGCAAAGAAGCAGACGAAGAACGCCATCCACGTCAGATGGAAAGCGCGCATTGGCGGTGCGAGCAGGCTGAAAAGTTCAATGCGAGTTGCCTTGTCCGTCATCGTCGTTCCAAAAATGAAAAAGCGTCCCGCGAACCGGGTCAGATGACCGGTTTCAGGGGACGCCGTTGTCCAAAAGCCTGTTGGGATGCTGCTATTGATTCGAATGAAGATAGGTCGACTTTGATCCTATGCGGGCTCTACACGCACATGCCGTGCCATGCCGCGGAATTCGTTGTGCGGCATGCGAGACAACCGTAGTCACGCACGACGGCGGTGCAGTGCAGCACCACTGTCGTGCGATAGCAGAAGCGACGGCGCACGGTTGAGCAACATAGTGGCCGTTCGTTGACGCAGCCGTTCGGGCTGTAACCCGTCTTCTCGAGTTGAGCCAGTCCGGCCGCCAATGACTACAATCTAGAGATGGTCGCATTCCCTAAGGAGGCTG
>NZ_VZQQ01000047.1 GCF_014397785.1 Paraburkholderia podalyriae | reverse complement strand
CGTTGTCGATCACGATGATCGTGTCGCCCGGCTCACCCTTGCCCACCAGCGTCGGCTGCGTGTCGTCCGTGCTCTCCCCATTGCCCACCGGACCCTGGATCGGACCCACGTGGTCAATGACTTCGCCCAGCGACGGCGTGTCCGGCACATCGGGCATCGTACCGAGCCTCACATGGGTAGTCGGGCTCGGCAGCGAGACGTGACCCTCCGCGTCGCTCACCGTATAGGAAATGTCGAACTCCGTCTCCAGGTTGACCAAGTCATTCGCCGGGATAAGCACCTTAATAACCCCCTGGAAACCGTCGATCAACGACACCTCGTGCTCGTAAGTCCTGCCGTTCCAGTCCAACGTGATCGTGTCGCCCACGGCCATGCCCGCATAGACCGGGATAAGCACCCACGTGCCGTTGCTGGCCTCCGCCGCGTCGATTACACCGTCTGCCATCTCCGGCACCTCAGGCGCCTTCAGGTCCGTCCACGGTTCCGGTACTTCCGGTACGTCGGCATCAGCATCAGCGTCCGCATCCGCGTCCGCATCCGCATCCGCATCCGCATCCGCATCGGCATCGGCGTCAGCGTCAGCGTCAGCGTCAGCGTCACCGTCGGCATCACCGTCGGCATCAGCGTCGGCATCCGCATCCGCATCCGCATCGGCATCGGCGTCAGCGTCAGCGTCGGCATCAGCGTCGGCATCAGCGTCGGCATCCGCATCGGCGTCCGCATCCGCATCGGCATCCGCATCCGCATCCGCATCCGCATCAGCGTCCGCATCCGCATCCGCGTCCGCATCCGCATCGGCATCCGCATCCGCGTCGGCATCCGCATCAGCATCAGCATCAGCATCCGCATCCGCATCCGCATCCGCATCCGCGTCAGCATCCGCATCCGCATCCGCATCAGCGTCAGCATCGGCATCGGCATCGGCATCGGCATCGGCATCAGCGTCAGCGTCAGCGTCAGCGTCAGCGTCAGCATCCGCATCCGCGTCGGCATCGGCATCCGCATCCGCATCCGCATCAGCATCGGCGTCCGCATCGGCATCAGCATCGGCGTCAGCATCGGCATCCGCATCGGCATCCGCATCGGCGTCCGCGTCCGCATCAGCGTCCGCATCGGCATCCGCATCCGCATCCGCATCCGCATCCGCATCGGCATCCGCATCCGCATCCGCATCCGCATCCGCATCCGCATCCGCATCGGCATCGCCGTCCGCATCCGCATCCGCATCCGCGTCGGCATCGGCATCGGCATCAGCGTCCGCGTCAGCATCGGCGTCCGCATCCGCATCCGCATCGGCATCCGCATCCGCATCCGCATCCGCATCCGCGTCAGCATCGGCATCGGCGTCGGCGTCGGCATCCGCATCCGCATCCGCATCCGCATCGGCATCGGCATCGCCGTCCGCATCCGCATCGGCATCCGCATCCGCATCGGCATCCGCATCAGCGTCAGCGTCAGCATCCGCATCAGCGTCAGCGTCAGCATCGGCGTCCGCATCGGCATCGGCATCCGCATCGGCATCCGCATCCGCATCCGCATCCGCATCCGCATCCGCATCCGCATCCGCATCCGCATCCGCATCCGCATCCGCATCCGCATCAGCATCAGCATCCGCATCCGCATCCGCATCGGCGTCAGCATCGGCATCCGCATCAGCGTCCGCATCCGCATCGGCGTCGGCGTCCGCATCCGCATCCGCATCGGCATCGGCATCGCCGTCCGCATCCGCATCGGCATCCGCATCCGCATCGGCATCCGCATCGGCATCCGCATCAGCGTCAGCGTCAGCATCCGCATCAGCGTCAGCGTCAGCGTCAGCATCGGCGTCCGCATCGGCATCGGCATCCGCATCGGCATCCGCATCCGCATCCGCATCCGCATCCGCATCCGCATCAGCGTCAGCATCGGCGTCGGCGTCGGCATCCGCATCCGCATCCGCATCCGCATCGGCATCGGCATCGGCATCGGCATCGGCATCGGCATCGGCATCGGCATCCGCGTCGGCGTCCGCATCCGCATCCGCATCGGCATCGGCATCGGCATCCGCATCCGCATCCGCATCCGCATCCGCATCCGCATCAGCGTCGGCATCGGCGTCCGCATCCGCGTCAGCGTCAGCGTCAGCGTCAGCATCGGCATCCGCATCCGCATCCGCATCCGCATCAGCGTCGGCATCGGCGTCCGCATCCGCATCCGCGTCAGCGTCAGCGTCAGCGTCAGCATCGGCGTCCGCGTCGGCATCGGCATCGGCATCGGCATCGGCATCAGCGTCAGCGTCAGCGTCAGCATCCGCATCGGCATCGGCATCCGCATCCGCATCCGCATCCGCATCGGCGTCCGCGTCCGCATCAGCGTCCGCATCGGCATCGGCATCCGCATCCGCATCCGCGTCGGCATCGGCATCGGCATCAGCGTCCGCGTCAGCATCGGCGTCCGCATCGGCATCGGCATCGGCGTCGGCGTCCGCATCAGCGTCCGCATCGGCATCGGCATCGGCGTCGGCGTCGGCGTCGGCGTCGGCGTCCGCATCAGCATCAGCATCCGCGTCGGCGTCCGCATCCGCATCCGCATCCGCATCCGCATCCGCATCGGCATCAGCATCCGCATCCGCATCCGCATCCGCATCCGCGTCCGCGTCGGCGTCGGCGTCGGCGTCCGCATCCGCATCCGCATCAGCGTCCGCGTCAGCATCGGCGTCCGCATCAGCATCAGCATCCGCATCCGCATCCGCATCCGCGTCAGCGTCAGCGTCAGCGTCAGCATCAGCATCCGCGTCGGCATCCGCATCGGCGTCCGCATCGGCATCGGCATCGGCGTCCGCATCCGCGTCAGCGTCAGCGTCCGCATCGGCATCCGCATCGGCATCCGCATCGGCATCCGCATCGGCGTCCGCGTCCGCATCGGCATCGGCATCGGCATCCGCGTCAGCATCCGCATCCGCATCCGCATCCGCATCCGCATCAGCATCGGCGTCCGCATCGGCATCGGCATCGGCATCCGCATCCGCGTCAGCATCGGCATCGGCATCGGCGTCCGCATCGGCGTCCGCATCGGCATCGGCATCGGCATCGGCATCCGCATCCGCATCGGCGTCCGCATCGGCGTCCGCATCGGCATCGGCATCGGCGTCCGCATCAGCATCAGCGTCCGCATCGGCGTCCGCATCGGCATCGGCATCGGCATCGGCATCAGCATCAGCATCAGCATCAGCATCCGCGTCCGCGTCCGCGTCCGCATCCGCGTCCGCATCCGCATCCGCATCCGCATCCGCATCTTCTTGCTCACCCGGGGGCGTCTGCGCATCCTCAACTGGATTTACGCCCCCTGAGCCGCCACTCTTACCGCCGCTGGCGGCAGCAATCCCTGCACCCAGCGCTGCAAGCGCACCCAGACCCAAAAAGCCGAGACCGGCAACGCCCATACCAGGCGCGGCTACGACATTTGGGCTAAACCCGTTCAGTTGCTGCGCGCCCAGCACCAGAGGCGAGTCGGTGCCGTCCACAAGGAAAGCGGCCTCATGGTCATTCTCGCCGTCTGCAGCGATATATTCGTGATACGCCCCGTCTTCGCCCAAGCCGATCAGTTCGCCTTCATTGCCGTAAAAGTCTTCGATGATCAGTTGCGGTTGGTCGAGTTCCGTCCCTTCCAGGCTGATTAGAAGTTTCTTGCCGGAACGGCGTACGGTAATGTTTTGAGGAGCATGGCCAGTATCGTTGTGGGCCAGAATGAACTTGCCACCCTTGATGGCGTGGATATGAATGGGTGCGCCTTGCGCGGAATCGCGCAATTCGACCGTCTGCTTGATCGTGCCGCCGTCAATGACGGCCAGCTTCACTGAACTCGTACTCACAGTAATATTCCTTTATTTCAGAGTGGGCGCGCTGGCCCAACTGGCCAGCAAATGGATGGGAAATCGTGACCCGGTTGCCGCCGGATTCATCTACGTTCATTTTTGATAAGTGCGCCGGAAAACAAAACTGGACCGATCCGTTTTCCATTAGGACTGGAACGAAAACGATGTTTGGTTGGGAAATCAGGCAGGGCAATCACCCGAGGTGGCTGTTAAGGAATGTCCGGGAAAACTCCGGCGCTGAGATCCCGGTGAACTATCCCGGGAGTACAAGAGTCAGTCGCGGGGAAACTTGACTTCCCCCCCCCCCCGAAATCTCGCCTAGGACCTCCTGAGAAGTACGCCCGGCTTGATCCGCATTGCCGATACTTTCCGCGGTCGGCGCTGTGCGAGGTCCTGTCAGCGAGGGCGAATTCAACCGGTCGATGCAATAGTTCGCTCGAACCGTTCGGCTGGCGTTTCGTAGTTCAGTGTCTTCTTCGGACGTTCATTGATCTTGTCGTCGAAGCCCGTGAAGCGTCGGTCCTATTTGGGAATCAGCAGCGGTTCGAAGCTGCCATCCCGTTCGCGCAGCACCTCGATGCAGATCGGGCTTATAGCAGGCCGCCCTATTGTCGAATGCCAGATGAGACCGTCGAAGACATCAGCTTTCTCGCGCACGGCCTGGTCCATGGAGAGACTGATCTACACCGCAGGTTTCAAGATTCCTGCCTTGATGAGTTCGAAGACGCACCTCGCCCGGCGCAGTTCCGCCAATCCGTCCGCAATGGCGGCCACCTCCCGCGGGCACGCGTCGGGTAACCGTTGTGACGACGACACACCGCGCGCCATTTCTCGGCCGATCGGCTAGCGCGGCGCGCCGCCGGTGCGCCAGAGCCGCGAGCAATCGCTTACACTGAGACCGCTCTGCGCAGCGTTGCGCTTTCGCGATCGGGGGCCCGCCACCTCGCGCCGCTCATCGGAAAGCGCGCTGCCCCTCGCGCCGTCGCGCGGCTCACGCGACGCCTCGGAACCAGCAACAGAACGGACTGGACACGCCATCGATGAAAACGCCAGTGGACCGATTTCTCGCACCTGACGCATTGGACGTAGCCCGCCTCACCGCCGACGCCTACGGCAACCACGCCCTCGACGAGTTGCTCGCCGGCCGCATCACGCGCCGCGAACTGCTGCGATACGCAAGCGTGATCGGTCTTTCGCTCGCGGGCGGCAGCTTGCTCGGTGCGCCGCGTGCGAGGGCGCAAGGTGCGCCCGCCACGTCGAACCAGACGATCCGTGTCGCGCATCTGACGCCGGCGGGCGCCGTCGATCCGCTGACGGTCACCGACGCCGCGAGTCTCGCGCTGCTGAACCAGACCGGCGAGTTCCTGATCGACGACGACGGCGAGAAGCTGATGCTGAAGCCCGCGCTCGCGCTGTCGTGGAAGCCGAACGACAAGGGCGACGTGTGGACCTTCAAGTTGCGCCCCAACGTGAAATTCCACGACGGCCAGAGCTTCGGCGCGAAAGACGTCGTCGCCACCTTCAACCGTCTTGCCGATCCCGCGAGCGGCTCCGCCGCGCTGTCGGTGTTAAAGGGCGTACTGTCGAAAGGCGGCGCGAAGGTCGTCGACGAACATACGGTGGAGTTTCATCTCGACGCGCCGACCGGCAATTTCCCGTACTACGTTTCCTCGGACAATTACAACGCGGTGATCCTCCCCGCCAACTTCGCGGGCAACTACGAAAAGAGTTTCATCGGCACCGGCCCGTTCAAATTCGAAAAGTACCAGCCGAAGGCCGGCGCATCGTTCGTGCGCAATCCCGACTACTGGGGCGAGAAAGCGTTACCGCAACGCGTACAGTTTTCGTTCTATGCCGACGAACAGGCGCAACTGCTCGCGTTGCAAGGCCACCAGGCCGACGTGATGGGCACATTCACCGTGCAGGGCGGCGCGGCCATCCTGAACAATCCGGACTACAAGGCGGTCGGCGTCAAGTCGAGCGCGCATCGGCAGATTCATATGCGCAATGACAGTCCGCTCTTCAAGGACAAGCGCGTGCGTCAGGCGCTCGCGTTGTCGCTCGATCGCGACGTGATCGTGCGCGGCCTCTTCAAGGGCCGAGCGCAACTCGGCAACGACAGCCCGTTCGCGCCGGTGTTTCCATCGTCGGATGCGGGCGTGCCGCAACGCCGGATCGACGTCGCGAAGGCGAAGCAGCTGCTTGCGCAGGCCGGCGTGCCGAACGGTTTCGACGTCACGCTGACCACCGAAAAATACATGGAGATCCCCGACCTCGCAGTCGTCGTGCAGAACGCCGCGAAGGCGATCGGCGTGCGCATCAACCTGAAGGTCGAGACTCAATCGCTGTACTACGGCGCGGGCACGCCGGGCAAATCCGACTGGCTCGACTCGCCGCTCGGCATTACCGACTACGGCCATCGCGGCGTGCCTAACGTGTTCCTCAACGCGACGCTGACGAGCAACGGCACATGGAACGCCGCGCACTTCAAGAATCCGCAGTACGATCAACTGGTCGCGCAGTTCGTCGCGGCGATCGATCTCGCCACGCAGAAGAAAATCTCCGGACAGATTCAGACGCTGCTGCTCGACGAAACGCCGTTCATCATCCCGTTCTTCTACGATCAACTGATCGCGATGCGCAAGGGCGTAAACGGCGTGCGCTTCACCGCGCTCGCGCAACTGTATTTCGATCGCGCGACGCTGAGCGCGTAAGCAGCGCGCCGTCCGCCTCACTTCCGCAGGAGAACTCACGATGTCGGCTCCGGCGCCCTCTCCCGCCTCGAAGGCATCGCGTTTGCCGCGCGCGACGAACAGCAACGCGGGCCGCGTCGCGCGCTTTCTCGCGACGCGCGTCGGCCTCTCGCTGATCACGCTATGGCTGCTGTCGCTGATCGTGTTCGCGGGCGGTCAGCTGCTGCCCGGCGATATCGGCCGCGCGGTGCTCGGGCCGCTCGCCGATGCGCGCGCGGTCGCCGCGCTCGATCATCAGCTTGGCGCCGACCGGCCGCTGCTCACGCAGTACATCGACTGGATCACGCATTTCGTGCGCGGCAATATGGGGTTGTCGTACGCATACCGTGAACCGGTCGGGCCGTTCATCACCGATGCGCTCGCGCATTCGGCGAAGCTCGGCCTGCTCGCGTTCATCGTCGTCGTGCCGCTCGGCATCGCGGGCGGCGTGTGGTCGGCGATGCATGCGGGACGCTGGCTCGATCGCACGATCAGCATTGCCGGCTTGTCGGCGACCGTGGTGCCGGAGTTCGTATCGTCGATCGTGCTGATCCTCGTGTTCGGCGTGTGGCTGCGCTGGCTGCCGATCGAGGCCTCATATCCGGCCGATGCGGGCGTGCTCGAACAGCTGCGGCACCTGGTACTGCCGGTGCTGCCGCTCGTCTTCGTATTCTTCGGCTACATCGCGCGGATGGCGCGCGCGGGCACCGTCGACGCGCTCGACGCCGACTACACGCGCACCGCGATCCTCAAAGGCCTGCCGCGCCACGTCGTGATCTGGCGGCACGTGCTGCGCAATGCGCTGCTGCCGACGATCACCGTCGCCGCCACCCAACTCGGCTACATGATCGGCGGACTCGTGGTGGTCGAGACGCTGTTCCACTACCAGGGCATCGGCTCGCTGATCTACAACGCCGCCAAGGCGAAAGACTTTCCGATGCTCGAAGCGGGCGTGCTGACGATCGGCGTCGTCTACACGCTCGCGAATCTGGTCGCCGATGCGCTGCACGTGCTGCTCAATCCGCGGCTGCGCGTGAGGACCGCCGAATGAATACGACCATGCCGCCGGCTTCATCGACGCCACCAGGCTCGCCCGCGCCAGGCGCACCAGGCCCCGCGCCGCGCGCGGCCGCCGAACCGCGCTTCCCGCGTCTGCTGCTACTGCTACGTTCGCCGACCTTCATCGTGGGCGCGCTGATCGTCGCGTGGTGGATCGTCTGCGCGATCGCAGGGCCGTGGTTCGTGCATCTCGATCCGTACGCGTCCGATCCGCTCAATTCGCTGACGCCACCCGATCTCACGCACTGGTTCGGCACCGATCAGCTCGGCCGTGACGTGTTCTCACGCGTGATCGTCGGCGCGCGCGACATTCTGACGATCGCGCCGCTCGCGACGCTGCTCGGCACCGCGGCGGGCACCGCGCTCGGCCTGCTGGTCGGCTATTTCGACGGTTGGGTCGACGACGTGATCGGCCGCGTGATCGACGCGGTGCTCGCGCTGCCGCTCGTGATCATCGCGCTGCTCGCGCTCGCGGCGGTCGGTGCGTCGAACTTCACGGTGATTCTCGTGATCGGCATTACGTTCACGCCGATCACCGCGCGCACCGTGCGCGCCGCCGTGTTCGCCGAGCGCCATCTCGACTACGTGGCCGCCGCCCAACTGCGCGGCGAGCGCGCGCCGTACATCATGTTCGCGGAGATCCTGCCGAACGTGCTGCCGCCGATCGTCGTCGAGGCGACCGTGCGGCTCGGCTACGCGATTTTCGCGGTCGCGACGCTGTCGTTTCTCGGCTTCGGCATCCAGCCGCCGTCGGCCGACTGGGGGCTCGCGCTGTCCGAGTCGTACACGCTGATGGCTGGCGGCGCGTGGTGGACCGTCGTGTTCGCGGCGGGCGCGATCGCGTCGCTGGTAGTCGGCGTCAATCTGATCGCCGACGGCGTGCAGGGGGTACTCGACCGATGAACGGACCGCCGCCCTCCTCGTTCGCCGCGTTCGACGTGTCGAAGAGCGATCGCACCGATGCGCTGACCGTGGTCGGCCTGACGGTCACCTACCGGATCCGCGGACGCGATCGCGAAGTGCTGCAGGACGTGTCGTTTCGCGTGCGGCGCGGCGAGGCTTATGGACTCGTCGGCGAATCGGGTTGCGGCAAGTCGACCGTGGCGATGGCGACGCTGCGCTATCTGCCGCGCAATGGCAAGGTGAAAGCCGGCAAGATCGTGATCGCCGGTGAGGACGTGCAGAAGCTCGGCGCCGATGCGCTACGCGGCATGCGTGCGACGACCGTGTCGATGGTCTATCAGGACCCAGGGCGCGCGCTCAATCCATCGTTGACGATAGCGCGTCAGGTTTCCGAAGCCTTCGAGGCGGCCGGCGTCGCACGCGGCGAAGCGCTGCGGCGCACGCTCGACATGTTGAAGCGCGTGCGCATCGCGGCGCCCGAGCGCGTGATGGACAGCTATCCTCATCAATTGTCGGGCGGCATGCAGCAGCGCGTCGTGATCGCGATGGCACTCGCGTCGAACCCCGCGCTACTGATACTCGACGAACCGACCACCGGGCTCGACGCGACCGTCGAAGCCGAAGTGCTCGACCTCGTCGCGCAGTTGCGCGAGGAGCTCGGCACCGCCGTACTGTTCATCAGCCACAATCTCGCGGTGATCGGGCGCATGTGCGAACGCGTCGGCGTGCTGTACGCGGGCAAGCTGGTCGAGGAAGGCGCGACGCAGGATGTGTTCGCACGGCCGCGTCATCCGTACACGGTCGGACTGCTGCGCTGCCTGCCAACGGCCGGGCGCAGCAAGGACCGCGAGCGGCTCGATACGATCGCGGGCGGCCTGCCGCTGCCGGGCTCGGTCACGCAAGGCTGCATCTACGCAGAGCGCTGCCGTCTCGCCGACGAGCGCTGCCGCCGCGACGCGCCGCCGCCCTATCGGCTCGGCGCCGCGCACGGCGATCAGATGGCGCGCTGCCATTATCACGAGCGCGCGATCGAACTGCCGCGCGCAGCATCGAGCGCGGCGCCGGTGCTGGTCGCATCCTCCGATGCACCGCCGCGCGCGCCCTCGTCGCCAGTCCTGCGGGCGCGCAACCTGTCGAAAACATTCCACGTATCCGGCGCCCCGCTGCGCGCGGTCGACGACGTGTCGCTCGAACTCGCGAGCGGCGAAACGCTCGGCCTCGTCGGCGAATCGGGCAGCGGCAAGACGACGCTCGCGCGGCTGATGCTCGGCCTGCTCGCACCCGATGCCGGCAGCGCGCTCGAACTCGACGGCGCGCCGCTCGCCGCACGCGTCACACGACGCAGCGACGAGCAGCTGAAGTCGCTGCAGATCGTGTTCCAGAATCCGGACTCGGCGCTCAATCGCGCGCATTCGGTCAAGCGGCTGATCGGCCGTGCGCTCGCGCGCTTCACCGCGCTGCGCGGGCCGGAGATCGACGCACGGCTTGCGACGCTGACGGACGCCGTGCGGCTGCCCGCGCGCTATCTCGACGCGCACTCGCGCCAGCTTTCGGGTGGACTCAAGCAGCGCGTCGCGATTGCGCGCGCGTTCGCCGGCGAACCGCGCGTCGTCGTGTGCGACGAGCCGACTTCATCGCTCGACGTGTCGGTGCAGGCCGCGATCCTGAACCTGCTCGCCGACTTGCAGCGCGAGCGCGGCGTCAGCTACGTGTTCATCTCGCACGATCTGCACGTGGTGCGCTATGTGTCGGATCGCATCGCGGTGCTCTATCTCGGCCGGCTGCTCGAAATCGGCCCGGCGGCGGCCGTGTTCGATGGGCCGCAGCATCCCTATACCGAGGCGCTGCTGTCCGCGCTGCCGACGCTGCCGGGTGACGGCGCGTCCGGCGAGCCGCGGCAACGTACGCGTATCCGTCTCACGGGCGAGCTGCCGGGGCCGGGCGCGATGCCAGTTGGCTGCGTGTTTCACACGCGATGTCCGCGCAAGCTCGGCGCGATCTGTGAGCAGCAGGACCCGCCTTTCGCCGATGCGGGCGGCGCCGCGAACTCGCCTTCCGCGCACCGGATTCGCTGCCATATTCCGGTCGCCACACTGCGCGAGCTGCAGAGCGAGCCGCGCGACGACAACGCCGGCAGCCCGACGAACGGCGGCCACGCCGACGACGCGTCGCGAAACGCCAGCTAGCGTCGCCTCGAGCCTCGTCTACTTCGCAGGATGCGGCGTCACGCGTCACACCGCCCCACTTAACGAATCCCGCGCCGAAACCCGCTTTCGCGTCCGCGCGTTTCATCGCCGCAACGTTTTCAGGCGGTTTTGCGGCGTGGCCGCCGCGCATCCCGATACCGCCCGCGTCGCTTCAAGGCTTTGCGGCGCGTGGCATGGATATCGCTATTGAGTGGCCAGAGATTCGAAGCCAAACCGGGCGCGCAACACCGCGCACATCCGCACGACGAGCGCCCTCACGCGATGGCGCGACATCGGCGATCAGCGCGGCAGCGACGCACGGACAACTTCGACAGAACGGACTCGGGGCGCGACGAACCCGCGGGCAGACAGGTCGGCCGCTGCCGGAGCAGTTATCAAGGCGGCAGCGAGTGCCGTCCTTCGCTCGGGGAGAAGCGCGATGAAGACCGGAAAATTCAATCAGTTCTACTGTGCAATGATGCGCGGCACGGTGATCCTTGCGGGAGTGTCGGCGCTGACGGGCGAGATCGCGCACGCGGCATCGACGGACAAAATCCCGCGCTGGATGGTGCTCGCCGACGCGTTGCGAGCGCAACCTGGCGACTCCTCGCCGTTGCTGCTCCCGCAGAACGACGGCGCGGCGACCGGCGCCGGGGCCGGCACCGCGACGGCCGCCGACGATGCGGCCGCGGTGTTCGCACCGGCCGGCTGCGGCGGGCTCGACGCTCCGGGCTGTGGCCGGCTAGGTGGTGGCAATGGCGGTGGCGGTGGCGGCGCGGCGGGGTCGAGCGATAGCGGTGCTGGCGCAAGCGGCAACCGCCGGGGCGGCGGGTTCAGGGAGCGGGAACGGTAGTGGTACTGGTACTGGTAGTGGTTCGGGTGGGGGCGGTAAGGGAAATAGCGGTGGAGGCAGCAGTGGCGGTGGAAGCAGCGGCGGCCGCGGGAGCGGCGGCTGCGGTTGCGGAGGCTCCAGCGGCGGCCCGAGCGGTGGATTTGGCGGTGGTTTCGGAAGCGCGAATGGCAGTTCGAACGGCGGTGGCTTCGGTGGTGGCTTCGGTGGCGGCTTCGGCGGAGGCTTCGGCGGCGGTCACGGAGGCAAGGGTGGCGGCAGCGGCGGCAGTGGCAACGGCGGCGGGAATGGGCACTAGGCGTCGCCCGTTTTCCTCGGTAGGGGGTCCCCGCGCCCTACCCGCCGGCGACATGTCCCGGCATACTGTCCGCTATCCGCTGGCAACGGCGGTGACGTCCCGATCCCCCGGTCGGGCGTCACCGCCCGAGGCCGGTCGGAGCGGCCCGCCTGCCATCGGCGCGCGCTGACGGAATGGCCCGGAGAGCGCGCGAACCGCGCCGTGAGCGGCGGGAACACAACCTCCATTGCGTGCGAGTGTTATGGAACCAATCCGAGACGACCGCCTCATATCAAATTCATCGTTCGATATGAGGGCCCACAACATGCATCGAAGCGTCCCCCCCTTCGCGACCCGTACGGCAGCCGCCGTGCTGATGGTTGCCGCCTTGGGCCTCGCATCGCTCGCCCATGCGCAAACACCCGCGCAGCCGATGGCGCAAACCCTGTCCCAAGCGGCGCCACCAGTCGACCCGAGCTTCTCCGCCTACTCGCTCGTGCAGAGCTGCAAACAGCGCCACGACAACGTCGCGCAAGGGCAATGCGTCGGCGCGATCCGCGGCATCATCCACGGCTATCAGTACGGCGTGCTGTTCCTCGCCCAACGCTCAACCCTGCCCGCCAACGAAACGCAGCGCGTGTCGCTGTGTCTGCGCGACGTGCCGGTGTCGTCGATCGTCGACGACTTCCTCGCCGATGCCGCCCAGGTACCGGACGACGCACTCCAGCACACCCCCGCCGAAGTCGCCGTGCTCGGCTCCGTGCATCAGCACCACTCCTGCACCTGAGCGCCGCGTCAGCGCGAGCGGCGTCATCGACGCCCGCCGCGCTCCCGGCTTCGCTCGCCGCCGCTGCGCAACGGGCGGCGCTCGCGCCAACGCTTACAACATCTCCAGCACACGCTTGCCGCGCGGCGGCTTGAAGTACGCGTCGAGCGCGGCGAGTTCGCCGGCCTCCAGCACCAGTTGCGACGCATGATGGTTGTCCCGCACATGCTCGACGCGCGCCGCCTTCGGAATCACGCACACATTGGGCTTGCCCAGCGCCCACGCGAGCGCCACCTGAAACACCGAGACGCCGCGCGCGTCGGCGATGTCGTCGAGCGGCGAGCGTTTCGGCAGGCGCGCATGATCGACCGGGCTGTACGCCATCGCCGGCATGCCGCGCGCGGCGAGCCACGGCAGCAGATCGAACTCCGGCCCGCGCCGCGCCACGTTGTACAGAATCTGATTGGTCGCGCACGCGTCGCCATCCGGCGTCGCGACGAGTTCTTCCATGTCGTCCGTATCGAAGTTGCTCACGCCCCAGTGGCGGATCTTGCCCGCGCGCCGCAGCGCCTCGAAGCCGTCGACGGTCTCCGCGAGCGGCACCGAGCCGCGCCAGTGCAGCAGGTACAGATCGAGCCGGTCCGTCTTCAGACGCTTCAGGCTCTGCTCGCACGCGGCGATCACGCCGCGCCGGCTGGCGTTGTGCGGATACACCTTGCTGACCAGAAATACCTTGTCGCGCAAACCGGCGAGCGCTTCGCCGAGCAGCGACTCGGTCGCGCCGTCGCCGTACATTTCGGCGGTATCGATCAGCGTCATGCCGAGTTCGATGCCGCAGCGCAGCGCATCGATTTCCGCCGCGCGTTGCGCCCGCTTCTCGCCCATCTCCCACGTGCCCTGCCCCAGCGCCGGAATGCGTTCGCCGTCAGGCAGGCTCACGCTCGCGATATTGCTCGTCATGCTGACTCCTCGAAAGTGGGTCGATGCAGATGCGGTGCGATCGCACGCCGCCTCACCACGCAACGCCTGCTACGAAAAACACAGTGACGAGTTTAGCGGCTTGGCGGCCTCACAGCGGCGCGCCAGGCAAAAGCCCGCTATAACGGGACGCGCCGATGTTCTAAAATTGCCGCTTGCCCATCTTGCGTGAGCCCCATGACCTCTGCCTCGGAAGACCGCTGGCGCGACCTGCGCCCGGACCCGGAAAACGACACGCCGCTCTATCTTCAACTTGCCCGCAAGCTCGGCAGCGCGATCCACGAAAACCGCTGGAACGCCGGCGAGGCGCTACCCTCTGAACGCGTGCTGTCGGAGGCGCTCGGCGTGTCGCGCATCACGTCGCGCAAGGCGATCGCGCTGCTCGTCGAGCAGGGCTTGATTCGCCGCACTCAGGGCGCGGGCAGCTTCATCACGCCGCGCTATGAAGATCCGTTGTCGCGTCTGTCGAGCTTCAGCGAAATGCTGCGGCGGCGCGGCTTCACGCCGAGTTCGAAGTGGCTGTCGCGCGAAATCTCGCCGGCCAATCGCGACGAGGTGATCCAGTTGGGGCTGTCGCCGGCCGCCGCGGTCACCCGGCTGCGGCGGCTGCGGCTCGCCGACGGCATCGTGATGGCGGTCGAGAACTCGACGTTTCCGGCCGCGGTGATTCCCGATCCGCAGGCGATCGGCGATTCGCTGTACACGTATCTGGAGAATCGCGGACTGACCATCGTGCGCGCGTTGCAGCACTTCCGCGCGGTGAATGCGAGCGACGAGATCGCGCAGCAGATGAGCATCTCGCCGAACGAGGCGTTGCTGTTGATCACGCGCGTGGGTTACACCGCGGATCAGCGGGCGATCGAGTTGACCGATACGTACTGCCGCAACGATTACTACGACTTCGTGGCGGAGTTGAGGAAATAGGCTGCCGCTCGACGGGCAACTAGTCGGGGCGCGCTGCAATCATCAGATCCATCGGGCATCGTGCGCACCGATGCGCGCCGGCGGCAGCGCATAAAACGCGGGCGTCTGTTCCAGTTCCTCCGCGGGCTGCACGCCGAGCACCCGCCCGAATTCCGATTGCACGCTCGCGACGCAATCACGCACATCGTCGAGCGACACTTCGCGCGCCTGCTGCCCGTCGGCCAGCAACCCGAACGACTGCAGCCAGCGCCCGGTCTGCGCAAGCGACACCTTCACATGCCAACTGCCGCCCTCGCGAGAGCGACGCGCAAGCGCGACCATCGCCCCGAACGCGGCCAGATAGCCGGTCGCATGATCGAGTGCCTGACACGGCAGATGCCGCGGCTCGGCCGAACCCGCCGCCGCGCGCTCGGCCCACGCGATGCCGCTCGCCGACTGCACCAGACTATCGAAGCCGCGTCGCCGCGCCCACGGTCCCGTGTGCCCGTACGCGCACACCGACACATACACGATGCCAGGCCGCAGCCGCGCAAGTTCGTCCGGTCCGAAGCCGCGCGCCGCTAGCGCGCCTGGACGATACGCCTGCAGGAACACGTCGGCATCACGCGCGAGTCCGCGCAACGTGTCGCAGCCGGCCGCGTCGCGCAGATCGACGAGTGCCGAACGCTTGCCGCGGCCATTGTCGATCACGAGCGGCGCGATGTTCGGTAGATGGGGCCCGTTGATCGTCAACACGTCCGCGCCGTGATGCGCGAGCGCGCGGCCGGCCACCGGTCCCGCGATGATCCGCGTCAGATCCAGCACCCGCACGCCTGCGAGCGGGCGGTCGTTGCCGGTGTCAGCGTCAGCGTGGCGCGGTGGCTCGGCGGGCGTGTCACCGATGCGCTCGATCTCGAACAGCGGCAAGCGCGCGACCGCTTGGGCCTGCTCGAGCGCGGCCCATTCATCGGGCGCGCGAATCAATGCGGCGCACAGGCCCGCGTCCGCCAGCGCGCGGTCGAGCGTCGCGCCGTCCCAGCCGCGAATCGCGGCCGCCACCGACTCCCGCCCATTGTCACAGCCAAGCACCTCGAGCACGCCCTTCAGGTGATGCGCGAAATTCGTATGCAACTGGATCCAGCGGCCGTCGCCCGTTTCGTAGAAGCCGGTGACCGGATCGCGTAGCGCGGGCGGCGCCCCATCGTCGATCCGCAGATAGCGTTCGCTGCGAAACGCGGCCAGCGCGCGGCGCATCTGCACCGACACCTGTTGCCCGCGTCCGTTGCGCAAGCGCCAGTATTCGGCGGCGGCGAGGCCCGTCGCGGCGATGGTCGACGACGCGAGGGTGCCGACGCGGTAGACCGACGGCAAGCCCGGGTCCGCGCCGGCGAGCGACACGCCGTGCAGCGCGACCGGATCGCAGCCGGCCAGAGTCCAGATGTGCTTGAGGGCGAGTTCGGGCGTCATGGCATCGGGCGCGTTGGCCGCGCTGAGTGGAAGCAGGTGTATCGAGTCTAAAATTGCGGATTGCCGCAATCAATCTTGATTATGATCATCAACATATATTGATTTCTTCGGTTATCGCACGCTTTCATGCCAGCCCCGATTTATTTGAGCGCCGCCGAAGCGGCCGCAACCCTCGGCGTCAGCTTGCCGACGCTGTATGCGTACGTGAGCCGCGGCATGCTCGGCTCGTCGCCAGATGCGCAAGGCAGGCATCGGCTCTACGATGCCGCCGAGGTGCGCCGCCTCGCGCGGCGCAAGGCGGACGGCAAGCGCGCGGGCAAGGTCGCGCAGAAGGTGCTCGACTGGGGCGTGCCGGTGCTCGAATCGTCGATCACGCTGGTCGCAGACGGCCGCCTGATGTATCGCGGGCACGATGCGATCGAACTCGCGCGCAGTGCGTCGATCGAAGACGTCGCGGCGCTGCTGTGGGAATGCAGCGCGCGGCGCATCGCCGCTGCGCCCGCCGTCCCGCTCGCTCCCGCGCAATGGGCCGCATGGCTGAAGCTATGGCGTGACAGCACCCCGCTCGATCGCGCGCTCGTGCTGTTGCCGGCCGCCGCCGCGCAGATGCCGCGTGTGTGGGCGCTCGGCCGCGATGCGCAGCTCGACACCGCGTGCGCCGTGATGCGGCTGCTTGCCGCCGCCATGCTGCCGGCGGCGCCGTCGAACGAACCGTTGCATCGGCAGATCGCGACGGCCTGGCGGGTGCGCAGCCGGCCGCAAAGCGGGCTGCTGCGCGCGGCGCTGGTCGCGTGCGCCGATCACGAGCTGAACGCGTCGACGTTCACGGTCCGCTGCATCACATCGACGGGCACGCATCTGTTCGGCGCGGTCGCGGGCGGGCTTGCGGCGCTCTGCGGGCCGCGTCACGGCGGCGAAACCATCCGGATCGCCGCGCTGCTCGATGATGCATCGCGCTCGCCGGAGCTGGACCGCTATCTGGCGAACCGCCTCGCGCGCCACGAGCACGGCGCGCAAGGTCCGGCGCTGTCAGGCTTCGGTCATCCGCTTTATCCCGACGGCGATCCGCGCGCGCGGCTGTTGCTGACGATGCTCGCCGACTGCGCGCCGGCCCGCTCACCGCTCGACGAGGTGCTGCAGCTCGCGCGAGCGGTGCGCGACACGACGGGCGCGGAGCCGACCGTGGATTTCGCGCTTGCGGCAATCGAGCGCGTGCTCGGCTTGCCGACCGGCGCCGCGTTCACGCTGTTCGCGCTCGGGCGGGTGGTCGGCTGGATCGCGCATGCGATGGAGCAGACGCGCGATGGCCGGTTGATCCGGCCGCGCGCGCGGTATATCGGGGAGTACGAGGCGGGAGGGGCTGCGTAGGGGCTCGACGGAGCCGCGTCAGCGCTGCAGAGCGGCGGCTCGCCGTTCGCCGTGCGTCAGACCGCGCCTGGCCGACGCGCCAGCCACCCCGGCATCGGCCAGCCGAATAGCAGCGTCGGCAAGTTGCGTTCCGAGCCGCTCGCCAGCGCGAAACGCGCGCCAGCCTGCCCCGCGCTGACCCATGCAACAGACCCACGCGCCAACTCGATTGACTCTCCCGCCGCCAGCCAGTGATCCTCATGGTGGCCCTCGACGGTCAGCCAGACATTGCCGCTGACCACCTTGAAAATCGCCGGACGCGCGATCCGCCAGGCTGTAACGGGCTCGCCATGTTCCAGTTCGAAAACTCGCATTTCTCGCATCGCCGTTCTCCTCGAAGAGCTTCTGTTGTACCGATTATTGACGTGCGATGATCGGATACCCATGCACAGTTCCGAACAGTTTCGTCGGAACTGTTCAGTCAAAAAACCGAACAGTTGGCATGGCCAGCGCGACGCAAGTTCAAACATTCGCGTTAGGCGGCCGGCGCAGGAAGGCAAGCGTATGAAACTCGAAATCGAGCTCGATAGGGACAACGGCGTGCCGCTGACCGAGCAGATCGTCGCGGGCGTCTCGGCGTGGATCCGCTCGCGCAATGCGCATCCTGGCTCGAAGCTGCCGTCGATCCGCCAGTTCGCCACAGACTTCGGCGTAAGCCGCTTTCCGGTGATCGAGGCGTACGACCGGCTGGTGTCGCTCGGCTATGTCGACTCGCGCCACGGCTCGGGCTTCTACGTCGCCGATCGTCAGCCGACAGACGTGCGCTGCCAAGGCACATCGGACCCGCGCCGCGCCGATGTCGAGTCGGACCACTTGATGCAGCAATTCAGCTATCCGGGGGAGACGCTGAACCTCAGCTCAGGCTTCATTCCCGAAAGCTGGCGCGACATCGATGGCATCGCACAGGCGATCCGCCACGTGTCGCGAACCGATCCGGCGAGCATGGTCGAGTACGCGACGCCGCTTGGCAACCCAGTCTTGCGGGAGCAGTTGCGCGGCCGCATCGGCCAGTTGGGCATCCAGGCAGACGCGTCGCAGATTCTGATCACCAACGGCGCGAGCCAGGCGTTCGATCTGCTGCTGCGCTACATGCTCAAGCCAGGCGACACGATCTTTGTCGAGGACCCGGGTTACTACAACCTGTACGGGCTGCTGCGACTGCACGGCATGAAGCTGATCGGCATTCCACGCACCGGCAATGGTCCTGACCTCGACGCGATGCAGACGCAACTGAAGCTGCACCGGCCCAGATTGCTGCTCATCAACACCGTATTTCACAATCCGACCGGCACCACGGTCGCACCGCAGGTCGCGTTCCGTTTGTTGCAAATGGCGCGTGAGCATGGCTTCCAGATTATCGAGGACGATATCTACGCGGATTTTCAGACCGAGATCACCGATCGCCTCGCCACCCTCGACCAACTCGAACAAGTGATCTACATCGGCGGATTGTCGAAGACGCTGTCGTCGTCGTTACGGATCGGCTGCGTGGTAGCGAATCACGCGATCATCAAGGATCTGGTCGACATCAAGATGCTGACGAGCATCGGCTGCTCGCGTTTTGCCGAAGCGGTGGCGGTGTCGATGCTGGAGCGCGGCGCATATCGCAAATATCTGGAACGACTGCGCCGGCAGATGCGCGGCGCGCTCGGCTCGACCGTCCAAACCCTCGAAGATGCCGGCTGGGAGATTTTCGAAGAGCCAGCAGGCGGCAAGTTCGTGTGGGCGCGCGTGCCTCATGTCGCTGACGCTGAGCGGTTGGTTGAATGCGCCGTGCCGCTCGGTGTGACGGTGCTGCCTGGGCAACACTTCAGGCCGAATCGGGAGGCGAGCCCGTGGATCAGGATTCACGTAGCCTTTGCTAACGAGCCGCGGGCGCAGGCGTTTTTTCATGCGGCGGCGCAGTTGCCGCCTGATGCGTGAACACGGCGCGGAGCTTGGCCGTGACGCAGCACTTGCAGGTACGCAACACGCCGCCGCGCGCTGCGCCGGGCTGCGCTTTTCCCTAGAATAGCGAGTCCCCGCCCGACCGGGCGCGCCCAGCCGCTTTTCATGTCCACGCCGCCGACTCCGCCCGCCCTCGCTCCCGACATTCCCTCGAGCCCTTCGCCCCGCTCGCTGACCGTGATGCTGTGGCTGGTCGCCACCGGCTTCTTCATGCAGACGCTCGATTCGACGATCGTCAACACCGCGCTCCCGGCGATGGCAACAAGCCTCGGCGAGCTGCCGCTGCGCATGCAATCGGTGGTGATCGCCTATTCGCTGACGATGGCGGTGATGATCCCCGTGTCCGGCTGGCTCGCCGACAAACTCGGCACGCGGCGGGTGTTCTTCAGTGCGATCCTCGTGTTCGCGGTGGGCTCGTTGCTGTGTGCGAACGCGCATACGTTGAATCAACTGGTGCTGTTCCGCATTCTGCAAGGCGTGGGCGGTGCGATGTTGCTGCCGGTCGGGCGGCTCGCGGTGCTGCGTACCTTTCCGGCGGAGCGCTATCTGCCGGCGTTGTCGTTCGTGGCGATTCCGGGTCTGATCGGACCGTTGATTGGACCGACGCTCGGCGGCTGGCTCGTCAAGATCGCGTCGTGGCACTGGATCTTTCTGATCAACGTGCCGGTAGGCATCGTGGGCTGCATTGCGACGTTTATCTTCATGCCGGACAGCCGCAACGAACACACGGGCAAATTCGACCTTGGCGGCTACCTGCTGCTGGTGGTCGGCATGGTGGCGATTTCGTTCGCGCTCGACGGCCGCACCGAGTTCGGCATTCAACATGCGACGGTGCTGGTGCTGCTGATTCTGAGCCTGGCGTGCTTCGTTGCCTATGGTCTGCACGCGGTGCGCGAGCCCGCGCCGATCTTCCCGCTCGATCTGTTCAAGATCCACACGTTTAGCGTCGGTCTGCTCGGCAATCTGTTTGCGCGGATCGGCAGCGGCTCGATGCCCTACCTGATACCCCTGCTGTTGCAGGTGAGCCTCGGCTACAGCGCATTCGAAGCCGGCCTGATGATGCTGCCGGTAGCGGCCGCGGGAATGGCGACGAAGCGTCTCGTGACGACGCTGATTCTGAAGTACAGCTACCGACGCGTGCTGATGGCGAACACGATTCTCGTCGGCCTGATGATGGCGAGTTTTGCGCTCACGAGCACGAATCAGCCGCTGTGGCTGCGACTCGTGCAACTGGCGATCTTCGGCGGCGTGAACTCGATGCAGTTCACCGCGATGAACACGTTGACGTTGAAGGACCTCGGCACTGGCGGCGCGAGCAGCGGCAACAGCCTGTTTTCGCTCGTGCAGATGCTCTCGATGAGTCTTGGCGTGACCGTGGCCGGCGCGTTGCTGACGACCTTTACCGGCATCATGCAACGCGTGACCGGAGCCAATTCGCTGCCCGCGTTTCATGCGACGTTCCTGTGTGTCGGCGTCATTACCGCCTGCTCGTCATGGATCTTTGCGCAGTTGTCGCCGGACATCCGCACGCCCGCGAAAAAGACCGATCCTTCGGAGCGAACCTGAAGGCCGCACGAACCAGGGCGACGCATCCTCGCGCACTCGCGAACAGACATCTGGATATGGCTTTGAGCGCGCCGCGCGCAGTGCACTTGAACAGCGCCGCCGACCGGCAACAGGGCGCGCCCCGCACCAGCGAAGTGCGTGTCGCCGTCTTCGTCCCGCGGCGCGCGCGCAATGGTTTCCTCGAGGCATTGCCAGTGGAGGCTCAAGCTGTGTTCGTACATGCGCATAATTCTTGCTCACCTATCCTGTAAACTCTTGGTCTGCGCGTGCGAACTCCTGCAGAGCCCGACAAGCGCCGCCATTTCCACACGACTGACATGATGAGCATGATCGAACTCGATCCTCCCGGCTTCCAGCCCCCACGCCCGATGACCGGCGATGAAGGCTCCCGGCGTACCGTTCTGTACGGCGGCTACACCATTTTCAGCGTGTTTCAGCCGGTCTTCTCGGTATCGCACCGACGAGCAATCGGGTATCACGCGTCGCTGCGGGTCCATGACGAGCATGAGACGCAAGTGCCCTCGCATGAAGTCTTTACGCAGGCCGCGCGACGCGGCGACCTGCTGGAACTCGGACGGCTGGCCGAATCGCTGCACCTCGGCAATTTCAACGCGTTCGACAGCCACGACGAATGGCTCTTCCTCAGCCTGCATCCGGCCGCACTGATGGACACCAGCTACGGTGACGCGCTGCTTGCCAGCCTGAAGACGCTTGGCCTGCCGCCGCAACGCGTGGTGCTCGAAGTATCCGAACAGGCCGGCGGCGAGACCACGCGCTTCGCCGAAATCGTCGATTCGCTGCGCAAGTCAGGTTTCCTGATCGCGCTCGACGGCTTTGGCGCCAAGCATTCGAACATCGACCGCGTGTGGAATCTGCGGCCGGACATCGTCACTCTGGACCGCTGCATCCTCGCGCAAGCGAGTGAACACTCGCACATCGAGCGCGTTCTGCCGGGCCTCGTCTCTCTGCTGCACGAGTCCGGGCAACTGGTGCTGATGGGCGGGCTGAGCACGGAACGCGATGCGCTGATCGCGCTCGAATGCAATGTCGACTTTGTCCAGGGCGCCTTTTTCGCGGGCCCGAGCGTCGACCCCGTCAAGCCGCAAGTCGCAGCGCGCCTGATGGATTCGCTCTCCGCCTCGCTGCGCGAACGCGTTGCCGCTCGAGAGAAAGCACAGTCCGCGCGGCTCGCACCCTATGTTGCCGCGCTCGAGGCAGCCGCCGCGCATTTGATTGCCGGGGAATCAATCACACAGGCGAGCGCAGCCCTGCTCGCGCTGGGAGAAACGGCGCGCTGCTTTGTCCTGGACGGTTCGGGCCGGCAGATCGGCGACAACGTGCTGCCGCCGGGCCGCACCTCGCAACGCGCAAAGCGCTTCAGCCCCCTGCTGCATTCCGAAGGCGCGAGTTGGGAGCGCCGCCCGTACTTCATTCAGGCGATGCGTCAACCGGGGCGCGTAAATTTGACGCCGCCGTATCTGTCGATCAACGAAGCCCATCTGTGCGTCACTGCGTCGATTGCCGCGCACACGCCGCATGGTACGCAGGTGCTATGCGTCGACATCAACTGGGAAGTCGCGGCTCACCGTAACTGATGCCCTCGGATGGTCCTTGATCCGGACAAGCAGTTCCTTGACCGCATCACGGCCCAACATCTGGTTAGCCGCCTGCAAATGCGTGGCGCTGGTGAGGATGCGCAGGGAGACGATTCTCGCCGAAAGTTCTGTTGTGCCATCCGTCACCACGTCGATTAACCCGACGATGTCGCCGTCGCAGAACAACGCGATACACACAGCACCCGCCATCGACACCACCTCGGCATGGCTCGCCTGTTGTGCGAGCGATGTGATCGCGGCCATCCACTTCGGAACTGAAACCGATTCGCAGGCGCGCTGTGCTTCGGTGTTGGGTGTTGGACCGTGTGCATGCAGCGCCGGCTTGACCGCGGGGAACTGCGTGGGCGGAACGTACAAAGGTAGGTCGCTGATCAGTTGCGGCGCGTCGGTGAAAAGCTGCAGCAGGCCCACCCGGTCTTGGGCTTCGAGCGCCGCGCGCAAACGCTCGACGATTCGCCCATGCACCGCTGGATCTGGCCGCTCCAACGGCGCGCCGGCACGTTTCAGACGCTCCTTGGCGCGGTGAACCATTTGCCGGCAAGCGGCCGGTTTGCGCTCGAGAATCGACGCAATTTCCGCATAATCGCACTCGAACGCTTCATGCAGGACGAACGCCGCACGTTCGTCTGGCTTCAAATGTTCGAGCAGCAGCATCACGCCATATGACATATCCGCCGCGCGCAATGCCAACTCCTCCGCAGATGGCGCGACCTCGTCGAGCCACGGCTCCGGCAGCCAGCCGCTAGCCTGCGACGCTCGCTCGCGCTGCGCGTGCCGCAGACGGTCGATCGCCGTGCGCGTGGTTAGCGTGGTCAGCCACGCGACCGGTGTTTGCACCGCCTGCGTATCGGCCAGATGCCATTTGAGCCAGACGTCCTGCACCACGTCTTCGGCTTCCGCGCGACTGCCGAGCATCCGGTATGCGAGCGCCAGCAGACGGGCGCGCGCGGCCTCGAAACTGGATGCCTTGTCGATTCCCTGCTCCGTCATGCGTAGACCTCCCGATGGTGCATAGTGAAAAAGCAGTTGCGTACCGGCAGCATGATTCAGGTACTCGCCATGTCCGGTATTCCTGAGCTTGACGCATGGGCAGCTGGTGATGTGACAGCGCGGCGCAAAAAATTTGCTGTCACAACGACGGCCGCTGCTTCGTCAAATGAGCAATAACCGGCGCACGTCCATTCTGAACGAGGAATCCATGCCTTCCAGTTACCCCTCTGTCTCAAGCCTGGGCCTTGTGCCCACGGTGATCGAACAATCCGGCCGGGGCGAGCGCGCCTATGACATCTACTCCCGCCTCCTGCGCGAGCGCATCGTCTTCCTTGTCGGGCCCGTGAACGAGCAGTCAGCCAGTCTGATCGTCGCGCAACTGCTGTTTCTCGAATCGGAGAACCCCGACAAGGATATTTCTTTATACATCAACTCGCCCGGCGGCTCGGTATATGACGGCCTTGCAATTTATGACACCATGCAGTTCATCAAGCCAGAGGTCTCGACCTTGTGCACGGGGTTTGCCGCGAGCATGGGCACCTTCCTGCTCACCGCGGGTCAACGTGGCAAACGGTATGCGCTGCCCAATGCGCGCATCATGATTCACCAGCCGTCCGGCGGCGGTCAGGGCACCGCGGCGGACATCGAGATCCAGGCGAAGGAGGTGCTGTATGTGCGAGCGCGTCTCAATTCGATGATGGCTGAGCGCACCGGACGCAGCATCGAAGAGATCGCGCGCGACACCGACCGCGACAACTTCATGTCGGCGCTCGAAGCGAGGGAATACGGATTGATCGATGACGTGCTGGAAGCCCGCGCGACGTGGAATAACGCAGGTCGTCGCGACACCATGTAACGGGACTGACATGGAGCCGCTTGCCGGACCGCCGGTTGGGCTGCCGGTCGGACTGCTTGCTGCAAATCTCCACCTGCCGACCGGTGCGAGCGCGCCACAAAAGCTGCTCACCTTCGCTGGAATCGCTATCATGTCGCGATTCGTCGCGTTCGACGATCGCTTCAATGGAGATACACATGGCGTCATCCAACGAAAACGTCAGCATGGCGCTTTTTTGCGACTTCGAAAATGTCGCGCTCGGCGTGCGCGACGCGAAGTACGACAAGTTCGACATCAAGTTGGTGCTCGAACGCCTGCTGCTAAAGGGCAGCATCGTCGTCAAGAAAGCATATTGCGACTGGGATCGCTACAAGAGTTTCAAAGGGGCAATGCACGAGGCTAATTTCGAGCTGATCGAAATTCCGCACGTGCGCCAATCGGGCAAAAATTCCGCCGACATCCGGCTCGTCGTCGATGCGCTCGATCTCTGTTACACGAAGTCGCACGTCAATACATTCGTCATTATCAGTGGTGATTCGGATTTCTCGCCGCTCGTATCGAAGCTGCGCGAAAACGCCAAACAGGTAATTGGCGTCGGTGTGCAACAGTCCACGTCGGATCTGCTGATTGCGAATTGCGACGAATTCTTCTTTTATGACGACCTCGTCCGCGAAAGTCAGCGCGCAGTCGCGAGGCGCGAATCGTCGCGCCAGCAGCAAAGCGCCCAGCAGGCCGCCAAACGTACGCCTGATGAAGAGAAGACCCCGCCCAAAGAGGATCTCGAGAAGCGCCGCAGCAAGGCCGTTGAAATTGCGGTGCAGACGTTCGACGCGCTCGCTTCCGAACGTGGCGACAGCGGCAAGATCTGGGCGTCGGTGCTGAAGAACGCGATCAAACGGCGCAAACCGGATTTCAACGAGACGTACTACGGTTTTCGCGCTTTCGGCAATCTGCTGGAAGAAGCGCAAGCGCGCGGGCTGCTCGAATTCGGCCGCGACGAGAAGTCAGGCGCGTACGTTTATCGAAGCGCAACTATGAACGTCGCGAGTGAAACTGCAAGCGAAACCGTCGGCGAATCCGTGACGGAGTCTGCTGAAACGGGGTCGGCTGGAGCGGTATCGGCTGAACAGTCAGCCGAACATTCGTATGAAGCGCAGGCCGCGCACGCGGCCGCTTCTGAGTCGGGTGGCAAGCACAAGTCGCGGCGCAAGGACCGCAACAATCGCAAGGCGAGCCGGAGTCAGCAGGAGGATGCGCATGGCAGGAGCAGTCGCCACGAAACGGCTGACGAAGAACCCGCGGCGACCACACCGACGCCCACCGAACACGCGGAACACGCCGAACAGATCCACCGGCAACAACCGCATGAACACGCGCGGCTCCCGCACGAATTCGCCACTGAACAGGTAGCAGAAGTAGATACAGCCGCTGAACAAGTCGTCTCCAGCCACGAAGCCGATCAGTCCATCGACGGCGACCAACCCGCGCAACGTCAAAGCGCCAAAAAGCGAACATCGCGCAAAACGGCCGCGAGGAAAGTGAAGAAAAGTGCGCCGCGTACGATCGATGAAGTACCTGAGATCGCAGCGCCGGCCGAGGCCCCTGCTCCGGCAGTCAGTTCGGAAGAAGCGCCTCAGGCCGCCAGCAAGACCGCCCGTAAAACGGCGTCTCGCAGCCGTCGTCCGCGCAAAGCGGCGTCAACGGACAACCCGACGTGAACGGCGACGCAGTTTGACGATCGTCGTTAGACGCTACCGGCCAGCCGACAATGCAAGATAAGCAAGTTCGGCCTGCCGCCGGTCAGTAAGCCGGATAAGGCGCATACATAACCGGCGGAGGCGGCGCGTAATAGGGACGGGGCGCGAGATACACCGGCTGCGTCGAATAGTAAGGCTGCGGCTGAGCGATCGTCTCGCCCTTCGAGGTCATACACTGGGCGTAGGCGGTGTCATAGCGGGCCTGCATGCTGGCGGCCGAGTACTGGGCGCCGTTCGCGCCGTTCGCGCCGCCGATCAGCAGGCCGCCGCCCGCGCCGATCGCTGCGCCCGCGCCGGCGTCGCCCGCCGCCGCACCGAGCAGCGCGCCAATCGCCGCACCGCCGAGCGTGCCGAGCGCCGCGCTGTTCACGCTATTCGTGGTGGCCGCCTGCGCCGCGCCGGACGGATTCGTCGATTGGTTCGCGTAATCGCGGCACGCGTAGTCGTTCTGCTGGAACTGGCTCAGAGGCTCGCCGCTATGCGGCATCGCGACCACGCTTGGGCCGCTCGGCGGCGCCACTGCGCAACCGCCCAACGCGAGTGCGGTGACGGCCGCGGGAATCGCCAGGTTGAGCGTTTTATTGCTGGAAATCATGGTAGTGCACTTCGGAGGATTGGAATTCAAACGTTAGGCTAATCGCAAAATTCCGTGGTTACGGCTTCGTTACAGAAAGTTTTTTGCGCGGCCGGCTTGCCTCGCGCCGGCTGTGCGTCGACGCAGTGACCGGCTACGTTATATCAGGGAATACTTGTAAATCAGCTACCAATCAACTGACAAGGCGCGCGGCCTACACTCGCGTCAAACGATCCCGCCGCGTCAGCTTGCGTCGCCTGCAGCGCGCCCGTGTTCGCGCAATCGACTCCGGCTGCGCCGAGCGTCGTAGTCCAGCACCGCAGGTAACGCACCTTCGCGTCCGCTCCACCGCAGTTACCAACGGTGACAAAACTTCTTTCACAAGCGCGCAGGAAGGGCACCCCCGTTGGTAAGCGAGCGCAGGCACCCATCCCTCGCCTTCCAATTGCCTCAAAAAAGAGAAAGCCCTCGCATTGGAGGGCTTTCATCTTTCGCTACTCTCTTCAATCGCGACTGCAGCCGGTCACGACATCCGTCGGCAAGCGGTAACCGGCAATTGTGCCGCGACAATAAAGTTTGGAACGTTCGGCAATAAAGTCTGGAAAAGCAAAAGCATCATGTTGTCGCAGACGGGCGGCAAATCGTCAGACTACTATACCAAATTTGGTATCGGAATCGCTTCACTCATATCCAGTTGCATACGACCTCGTGTTATTAGGGCATTGAGACTGGGTTGAAATCGTCATGAAAGCACATTTCTTGACTTTATTGTTCGTCGACGCCGGCAGCAGTGGTTGGGTAACTACGCTCATCTCGAGCGCAAAAAAAGCGTTGGCGCGATCAAAAGGTTTTCGATCTATCGTTCGCCGCTCTAGCACCCTTGAACTGTGAACCTTGTCAAGTTCTGCGCCTCATCGTCGCTAGTCGACCCACTACGGACATAGAGCCCGGCGTCACCTGTACGGCCGCTTTCAGCGTACAACAGTCATCCCTTTATCTGCAGCGGCCGGCGAGTCCTCGGCCATACCTGCCATTCGCGCTCTCCCGGAAGCAGCTTTTTGGAATGACCGCTCCCGAGCAAAGCGACTCGGCGCTATCGACCCCGTTGCCTCCTCTCGTGTTCCGCGTAAGCGGTCGTTCGCGAAGTTCGCACAGCGGCCAAGAGCTGCCGACCGGTAAGCGCACGGGCAACCCCCGTCTTGAGTTGGCATTGAAGGTCTTGGGAGTACCCGGGAACAGGTGTTGGATATCCGCCCCTTCCGGAAGCCAGGTAAGTTGACGTCGCAAAACGGCCCAGCCCCACGAGCGCATTCCATGATCAGCTATCTATTGACTTCGAGCCGCCCGATTTCCTGATGGGCCACGCTGGTCACCATGGTCATGGCGGCTTTCTGGATTTTGACGCCCTCTGGGTTAGCGACGAGAGTGGCGATCCGTTGAATTGCAACGCCGAGCAAAATGTCTAACTCGGGCCCCCACGGGGAAATGTGAACGAGATGTCCACCGACGATCTCGTCCCCGCCGCCGTCCTGGATGATGCCGAACAGGATCTGCGCGACCTGCCCATAAATGCCGGACGGCACCTCCACCTGCGGATGAGGCGGCACGATATCCATCCAGAGTTCCTGAATGCCCGTCCGGGTGTCTGTCCAGAGCGGATAGAACCCATTGGTGCTCGCGTCGAGGCCAAAGTATTCGCCGATGAACGACGCGATTGGATCCACGAGCGAGACGGGTGCGTCGATGGTCGGGTCCCAGGGACGGTCAGTCACGGTAAAGCGATTGAACGACACCCCGCCGTCAAACGATTGGGCCATGATCACGTCAATAAGATAGGTACTCGCCTTTGGCCCGAACTCATAAAAGGCGCATCCGATGACGCCCTTCGGATTAGCAATGATCTGCGGGTGGAAGTGTTGCTGGTTCGCGGCGAGCGCACCGGTAAGGAGTGGCCGTCCGGAGGGAGGGGTGTCCCAGCCGGCGCCACCATTCGTGGACAGCGCGTAGTAGATGCGGGAGACACCTTCGCGGTAATCGGCCCACGCGACGAGCACGGTCTGTCCCGACACACAGGCCGTAGGCAGGGTAAATACCCGAAAGGTCCCTCCGGGCAGGACCGGCCAGCCATGAGGTTTCCAGGGCGGTAGCGATGACTCGAGTGTCGTGATGCCAGTGGCCGGCGACGCTACCGGATGGAAACTATTGCCACCGTCCGAGGACACCATCATCTTGATTTCACTTCCTGCGGTCCAGGCGATGTAGATGGTTCCGTCGGCAGCTACGTTGATCTCAGGCGAGAAGGGGGTGTCACTGGCGAGGATACTGCCTGCTGGATCAGTTCCGATCCCAATCCAGGTGATTCCATGATCCAGCGTGCGCGCGAAGCGCAGGCTCACGCCATCGTCCCAGGCAGCGTAGACGCGGCCGTGAAAAGCGCTACTTCCGGCATCGCCGGCAACCCATGGCTTTTCGTCCTCGGCGCTCGCATGGATGAGGCTCGGCGCGCTCCAGGTTTGTCCCCCGTCGAAAGACCTGTAGACGGCGATCCCCACGTAGTCAATCGCGGGCGGATTCCTTATCGCGGCGCACACGAGGAAGATGTTGCCGCTATCGTCCCACGCAAGCGCCGGGTCGGAAACGCCAGTCCAGTCGGGCGTTGCCAGATTCGCGGAATCGTGCCATGTGATGCCGGCGTCGGTGGAATAGACCGTCGCCGAGGTGAAATCATAGGCGGCGATGTCTTTGCACTTCCTCGACGCCGCAACCAACTGCAGCGGATTGTTGGGGTTGATGGCGAGACTGCTTTCGCTTCTCGCGTCGTTCGGACTGGCACCGCGAGTCACCTGGATGTTGGCCATCTCCGTCGCTCCCTATCCTTTTCGTGCGCGCCTGCGCACGGATCCGCACTGCTCGCGCCTGCGCAAACGGGCCGACTCGATCGCGCCCGTCAGATCTGAAGCGCACCGCCACCGACGCAACGCGATCCACCGCCGTCGATACGGTGGATCGCGCACGCCGCTCACGCTGACGCACAGCTGCGCACGTCTATCCGAGGTAGTCTTGCATCGTGCGAAAATGCGGACGCAGACCCGCAGCCGTCGCCACGATATAAGTCAGCACGTTGGTGAACTCTCGCACCGCGCGCTGGTCGCCTATCCTTTGCCTTCAAGACGCTTTACTTCCTGTTGAGCTACGTGCGCCACCATGGCCATGGCTGCTCTCTGAATGCCGATACCCCCGGGGCTGGCGACAAGCGTGGCGATCCGCTGGATCGCGACACCCAGCAGAATATCCAGTTCGGGTCCCCAGGGCGGAATATGTACGATATGCCCGCCCACGATCTCGTCGCCACCGCCGTCCTGAATGATGCCGTCCAAAATCTGGGCGACTTGCCCATACAGGCCGGGCGGAATCTTGAGCAGTGCACGGGCCCGCACGATGTCGGTCCAGAGTTCCTGGATACCAGTCCGCGTGTCCGTCCAGAGCGGATAGAATCCCCGCGTGCTGGCGTCCAGCCCGAAGTAGTCACCAATGAAGGTGACGTTGGAATCTCCATGGGACCACGGTGCGTCGATGGCCGGATCCCATGGCTGGTCCGTCACGGTGGCACGATCGAACGAGATCCCGCCATCAACCGACTGGGCGATCATGACATCGATGAGTGGCGTCGACGGCTTGGGGCCGAACTCGTAGAAGGCGCACCCGATCACGCCGTTGGGATCAATGACGATCTGCGGGTGAAAGTGCTGCAAACCCGAGGGTAGCGGTCCTGCCAGCAACGGCTTTCCCGAGAGACCGGTGGGCCAGCTGGCGCCACCGTCAGACGACACTGCGCAGTAGATACGGGACACGCCTTCGCGGAAGTCGGCCCATGCCACGGCGACCGTGCTCCCGAAGACGCTGGCCGATGGGATCGTCAGCACGCGAAAGTTTCCGCCCGGAAACACCGGCCACCCATGAGGGGCCGGCAATCCGGCATTGAGCGTCGTCGCGCCCGCGGCCGGCGACACGGCGGGCGTAAAACTGTCGCCCCCGTCCGTCGACACGATCATCTTGATCTCGCTTCCCGCGATCCAGACGATATAGATGTCACCGTTGGCCGCGACTCTTATGTCCGGTGAAAACGAATCATTGACGAGCACCGTCCCCGCGGGTGTCGCGCCAGGTCCCGCACCGATCCAGGTTACACCATGGTCCGTGGTGCGTGCGAACCGCATGTCGGATCCGTCGTCCCAGACTGCATAGACGCGGCCGTGAAACGGACTCGACGGATTCGTGTCTCCTGCCGCCCACTGCTTGTCATCGCCAGCGCTGTTGTGGATCGGCAGCGGAGCGCTCCAGGTCTGTCCGCCATCCGATGACTGGTAGATCACGATCCCGACGGTGTCGAAGGTCGGCGGATTGTTGCCCGACAGACCGACCAGATAGACGTTTCCCACATCGTCCCAGGCAAGCGCAGGGTCGGTGAGCAGCGTAAAACCGGATAGCGTCAAGGCGGCCGAATCATGCCATGAGATGCCACCGTCCGTGGAGTATTCGGTGGCCAGAATGAAGTCGTAATTGTGAATGTCCCCGAACTTCTTGGACCCCGCTACGATCTGCTTCGGGTTATTGGCGTTGACTGCGATATTGCTTTCGCTTCTCGCGTTATTCACGCTCGTATCGTGCGTGACCTGGATATTCGACATGATGCCCCCTTATCGATTATTCGAAAGGTCGAGTGATCGCCCGGCGCGAAACCTTCATTCATGGGGTGGTCACGAAGACACGACCAGCAGAATGAACAAAGCCCCAGGCGGTAACAGCTGGCCGATGGAGCCCGACAGCCCAGCTCGGAAAAGGCGCCTCGCAAAATCACGTGTAAACAAAACCGTGCAGGCAGGACGATTTTGTAAAGTGCGTGCAGTAAAAGCTGGAGTCCGATGGTGCGCGGCGTCATCGCCCTTTTTTGCGCGTCGAAGAATCACGTTGTTTCCGTTCGTGGTTCGCGTCCTCATCGTGGCCGCGAACGAGCTCCAGGATGGCGCTGCCGGTGGTGACATGGCTGTCATTGCGCTGGAAGATCGTCAGCCTTGTCGGCGCGTCGAGATCGAATTCCTTCGGAAGCTTCAGCGACAGCTTCATGCGAAGCGTCTGCCCTGGCGCAACCGTAAAGCCGACTCCAGCCACTCGATGGGTCAGGTTCCAGTGCTTGCCAGAAAACTCGGCCCCGTGCATGTGATTCTCGGTCGGTAAAGGCTGTTTCTCCCCTTTCCTCGGGGGCAGGACGGCGAGCTTCATGGGAACATCGGCCAGCCTGTGGCCCTTGTGGACGATGACCTCGATGAGCGTCGCGTGACTGTACGGGCTGCCGATGATGAAGGGCAACTCGATCAGGCTGTCGGCGGCCGCGAAGACATGGGCGTATGACAGGTTGCGCTGACAGACGTTGTTGTCGCCCCAGAAGTAGCTGCCGTAATCGCACGTACCGGGGGCGACCGACACCGGCGCGCCATCGGTACCGCCTGCTGAGTCGTTATTGTTGCCGCGCGCCTCTGCCAGGAGGCATGGGTGCCAGGTGCCCTCTTGAGGAATCTGTGCGGCAGGCCAGCGAATGGGTCCGAAGATACGGGTGGCGCCCACCGCCAGATTCATCGACGCACTCTCGCCGAGGTACAGGTGTCTCTGCTGGACCGCCGCCGTCTGCCAGTCGCCCGGATACCAATCCTGCGGATAACGAAACTCCAGCCCGGGCAACGCATCAAGCGCGGGATAGTTGCCTACTGTCACGGCGAGCGTGACGTTCTCCGCGGGATTGGGTCCGAGGTTGGTGATCTTGCCGTAGATGAAATGATCAGTCACGCCGTCGCGCAGCAGATCCTGATCGACCCAGATGGCGTTGCCGTCCTGCTGCCGGCGTACGATCAGATCCGGCGCCTCCCAGTGGTTGCCGGGTGACGGTACCGTTCCTGTGTCGCTCGCGGAGTCGCGGATGTAGACGTTCGCGGGCCGGGCCGCGACGCGTGCCGTGAACATTTCCTGGGTTCCGGTGCGAGTGTCCATCCACAATGGGAAGAAGCCGAGCTGGCTCGCGGCCAGACCGAAGTAATCGCCAATGAAGGTTACGTTGGGATCTCCGTGGGCCCAGACAGCATCCACTGTAGGGTCCCATGGCATCTCGGTGACCGTGGCCCGATCCACGAAGGTCGCCGCGTTGTCGGCCGACGCTGTCAGGACAACGTCGATCAGCGGCGTCGTGCCTCCTCCCTTTGGCCCGAAGAGATAGAAAGCGCACCCGACGTCGCCCTGCAGCGTGCAGGCGAGCTGAGGCTGGAACTCGTGTTGATCCGGGGCAGAGACGGCGCCTGCGCTCATCAGCGGCATGCCGGAACCGCTGCCCGCCTGCCAGACGGCGCCACCCGTGGTAGAGCGCGCATAGTAGATGCGGGCGACCGCCTGTCGATAGTCGGGCCAGGTAACAACCAGGTCGGTCGCGTTGACGCCGACACAGACCGTCGAGACCGTCGGCGTCCGGAACGTGCCACCGGGCAGTTGCCCGGGCAAGGCCGTGATCCCGCTCGCGACCGTGGCCGGGTTCGAGAACGAATCCCCGCCATCAGTGGATTTGACGAACTGGAGGTCGGCACCGGCTATGAAGAAAATGTAGACGCTACTGTCTGCGGCCACGACCACCTGCGGCGCGAACGAGGCCGGAGCAAGTGACGTTCCGACCGGGTTCGCTCCGGTCCCGCGCCAACTGGTGCCGTAGTCGATCGTGCGCCCGAAGAGCATGCCACCCGGGCCGTCCCAGGCGGCGTAGATGCGGCCATGATAGGGGCTGCCGGGATTGGTATCGCCCGCGGCCGACTGCTTGTCATCGCCGAGCGCCGAATGAATGAGGTTCGGAGCGGACCAGGTCAAACCGCCGTCCGTAGACTTATAGACGGCGATCGCGATCGGATTGGCGCCTTGAAAAGGAAGGGCGACGAGATAGGCGCCGCCAACATCGTCGAAGGCGACCGTGGGATCCGAAACTCCGTCCCAGCCCGCGAGGAGCCCGAGGGGTGCAGCCTCCTGCCACGATCGGCCCGCGTCGAATGTCGAATACGCGGCGAGCGAGAACGCATAGGTGTGCGGGTCGGTGAATCGTTTGGACGACCCGACCATGTGGTACGGGTTCGTCGGATCGACTTGTATTGTCGATTCGCTTCGGTCATTGCTGGGGCTGGCATCGCAGGTGACGCGGATGTTGTATCTTGGTCCAAGAATGAGCGGGAGCATCGCTTCTCCTAGGTAACGCTATTGGCGGTAACCTCTCTATTTTCTTATCCACCTCGGGAAATAGTTTTGCATCCGTGGTCGACACTCGGAGACGGATTGGACTACGAATCCCCGTTGTTGTTAGATCTAAGACGAACTGACCCGGCTAGAATCGCAGTCGACCACCTCAAATTTTTCGATGACCCGGGCGACCCTGATAGGGGAGCGTTGGTCGGTAGGCATCACGCATGGTGCGGGCGTACTCGCGTACCATCTACAGCGTCTCGCGCCGACGCGCCCATTCCCTGTATCGGCGTGGTCGTCTGCTTACGAGAAAGTCCAATGGCTGAAACGATTCGATAGCGCCTGTTCGGAGTGCCCGGAACCGGCCATTCGCGTTAGGTCGAACTCGCTGAGGTACGAAGGACCGCAACACGCCCTGAGCCAGTCCGTCAAGTGGTTTCAGAGGAAAGCGCGGCGCTTCCTGGAAGCGTCGCGCGTTCGAGAAGTGGCGAGCCATGTGTTCTCAACGCGTTCAGATAGGCGCTCTCATCGTAGGGTTTTCCCGTCTGCCAGCAACGGTAGAGGATGCGTATCCATTTGAACGCCAGCGCCCGCACCGCGGCCTGGTATGAACTGCCCTTTGCGCGCTGCTGCCGATAGTAGAGTCCGGCCCAGAACGATTTGTTGATCGTCTGGCGATCCTTTCTCCGATCGTGCCATGCTCATGCAGTGCTTTGCCAAATGTCCGGCGCGACTGCGCACGCTCGATCACAAGTTCGAGCGCAAGATCGGCCGCGTCAATCGCGCGCATGCAGTGGCGATGCGCCCAGGTACCAGGCGCGGCTGAGCCGACTAAAAATCACTGTCCTCTTCCCCGAGCAGATTGGTCGCCGGTCCGCGAACATATGTCGGCTAAAACCGGTGCGTCACGCCCATGAGCACCAGCGTCTGCGACGCGTTGGGTTCGGTCACGGCGATACCGGGCCAGCTCGTCGTCGCGCCTCCATTGTTCTTCATATAGCCGGCCCGCATGTACACGAACGTGCGCTTCGAAAGGCTATGTTCCGCGCCCACTTCTATTCCGGGCGTGTTGTCGTGTGAACCGCGCACATTACGTTCAATTACGGCGATCTGGATGGCATCCTGCGACGTCGCCTGAATCGTCGCCCCCACCTCAACAATGCTGACGGAATGGACCGTACCAAGACGGGCCGCGAGTGAACCCTCTGCGGCGTCTTTGGGTTGCACGTACAGATAGGCGAACTGCAGGTTCACGATACCGAACCGGTAAGCCAATGCCCCCGTGTAGTGAGCCGTTCCAACCAGTTCCAGGCGGCCAGGAAGTCCGGGAAAGCTCAACTGTCCAGCATGCTGATACTGGTATCCGAAACCAGCAAACAGGCCATAGTTAGAATAGGTTGCCGATACATCGAGAAAATTCCCCGACGTGGACGGCAAAGGCTGCGTGACCGTAGCGGCGAACGCGTACATCGCGTTGAACGTGAAACCGCCCAGATTCGGCGATTGATAGTTGATCGAATTGCTGGTGCGTCCGGTGGTGTACTGCGTCGACAAGGTGTTTCGGTCAATTGCGAGGACGGCCGCGGCGAGCGGCGAAATCACTTCATTGATGCGAAATGGGTCGACGGGGTAGACGACCTTGAAGCTCGGTTGATACTGACGACCGAAGGTCAGCGAACCGAAGTCAGCGTGACTCAACCCGACCCACGCCTGACGATAGAAGAGCGCATTGCTGTCCGCGAAGAACGTCCCGTTGTTCACGTTGAAGCCGCTCTCGAGGGCGAATTCGGCCGTCAACCCGCGGCCGAGGTCCTCACTTCCCTTGAACCCCAAAAGGGACGCTGAGGAGCCGCCACTTCTTTCGGAAAACGAATGAGTCCCACCGTTGTTCAAATACTGACCAAAAACGTCGACCACCCCATACAACGTCACACTCGACTGCGCTACTGCATGGCCTGCGGCAAGAACCAACGTAGCACCGCAAATTCCCCGGCTGATCGCACGCATGCTGCCTCCTATCGGCGCTTGCTTCATCAATATCTCCTCGCTCCCAGTGATCGTCCTGACCAGGCATCTTCATGTCGATTACATGTTCGATGTGCCGACATATTCAGTACTACATATCTGTAAAATCGCCATCACACGCCAGCGCTTTATGGCCCGCATCGTCCCGACGATGGAATCCGTACCTGGCGGCCCATCTCCATGCAAGCAATCTGGTTAGTCCAATTCACACCTGCGCTTCATGTGCCCGAATGACGAGGAGCTCGGGCGCGCGTACCGCAGTTCGAAGGCGAGGCTGGGATCGCACCCACCCTGGGATGTGCCGAGAAGTCGCGCGGCCTCAGAGCGAAGAGCGACTTCTGGGATCGATCGAGAATGTGCGGTAAAAGGACTGGGCATCTTATGGCGCGGATCCAGTCCCCGTTTGGGCATGGACTCTTGAGCGCATCCGGTCACTTCTAGTAAATGTCCGGTATCCGCCTCTTGATTTTCGAGATGGTGTGGACCTTCACCTGATGAGCCCACGGTCCATCGATTGTCCGTTCAGACTGCGAAACGACCGCGCCAAAATCGAGCGAAAGGTTGGTGACAAGAACCTCATCCCCGCGGAATACGAGGTTATTCGACCAGAGAAAGCCTATGGGCGCCCCCTCGCGATCGATTCCGCCGAAATCGCCGAGCTTTGCAATCACTCGCCCCTGCGTCGGTTCGAGTACGAGAATCTCGTTGGACTGGTTGCACGCGGTCCAGATGTTATCGTGCTCGTCAATGATCAGGCCGTCAGGTCCGCCGCCGACGCGATTGACGAAGACCTCAGGCGTGCCAGGTTCAAGCGTCGACCCGGTCGCCGGTATCTTGACAATCGTGTCGTTCGCTGTGTTGGCGACGAACAACGCTGTCCGCTCGTTATTGAACGCCAAACCATTCGCGCCGATGCGCGGTGCTGGCCTTGCCGGACTGAGCAGTGGGCTTTTGACCCACGCGAATGCTTCGCCGCCGCCCGGTCCAGTTTTCCAGATGATGCCCTGGTGAGAGTCGGTCACGTACACGTTGCCCGCAGCGTCGAACGTCATCCCGTCGAGGCCGGGATTATTACCCGTGACCGTCATGAAAACGGATGCGGCACCCGTGTTGGGATCGACGACCCAGACCTTCGCGGCCTGGTAATCGACCACAAGCAACTCGCCGGTCTGCGGATGGAACCCAAGATCGAGCAATAGCCTGCTTGAGCCTTTGACCCGAACAGTCCGAAGGTGCTTGCCATGTGGGTCGAACACAATGAGCGTTCCCTCACTCGTCTCAGGTTTGTTCGCCGCCACTGTGGCGACGTAGACGTTCCCCTGACGGTCGATGGTGATCCCCTCGGGATGCGCCTCACCCGGCGGCAACGTGGCAAATTTCTCGACCTTGCCGCGCTCCCAGGCGTTCGTGGTGAGCGGCGTCGTGAGCAACACCAGCAACGTCAGCATCGGCAATATCAGGATGCTTTTGGCTATGTTCGTTCTCAATTTGCAGTCTCCAAAGTTGGGGGTAGCTGTAATGCGTCGGATTATTCAATCGTGTCTGCCCCCATTGAATCCACCAGCGGTCCCACCACCAGCACCAGCAACGCCGTCCGCCCGCGTCGCGCCGAGCCGAGCGTTGGGGCTGGCGAGCGGTTCAAACAGTCGCAGCAAGGCGCACCCTCACCGGTTGTAGAGGCCGGTCAGGGTGGCCGTAGCGAGCGTGTTCTGGTAGATCATGAAGCGCACCACCGCGTTGGGCGCGTTGGCCGGCAGCTCCAGCTTGGGCACACCCATCGCGTGCACGGTGAAGACATAGCGGTGCGTGGGCAAGCCCTTGGGCGGGCAGGGACCGCCGTAGCCGGTGGCGCCGTAGTCGTTGGTGGCCTGAGTGCCGCTGGCGCCCAGGTCGGTGGCGTCGGCGGAGCCTACGCCCGCGGCGAGCTGGGTGACGGACGAATCGATATCGAACAGGATCCAGTGCCAGAAGCCGCTGCCGGTGGGTGCGTCCGGGTCGTACAGCGTCAGCGCGAAGCTCCTGGTGCCTGCCGGCGCGCCGTGCCATTGCAGCGCGGGCGAACGGTTCTGGCCGGTCCCGTCGAAGCCATCGAACTCATGCACCAGTTGCAGCCGTTCCTGATCTTTGAATTCAGGCGATATTACTGTGAAGTTGCTCACGCCATTTCCTTTGATTTACTTGATTTGAGAACCAGGAAAGCTGCATCGCCTGGATGTGCTCCAGAACCGATGCACTTATTTGTCATCGCGCCGCTTCCTCTAGCTGCGCCACGGCAACCCCTCGCGCGACACGTTCCGTCGCGGACGATTATTCAATCGTGTCTGCCCCATTGATTCCGTTATGCGGACAGGTCCGCGATAACCCGGGCATAGGGGGCGCCCATTTCCGTCGCTGTCGGATTGCGGCGCAGCGTCAGGCCGCCATTGACCTGCAGGTTCTGTCCCGTCATGAAGCACACGTCGCTTGCCAACCACAGAGCCGCTTCGGCGACGTCATCCACAGTGCCAATACGTCCGAGCGGATAGCCGGCCTCGAAGGCCCGCACTATTTCGGGGATGTTCAGGGCGTCACCCGACATCGGCGTGCGAGTGATGCCAGGAGAGATCGAATTGGCGCGAATTCCGAGCTGGCCAAAGTCGTTGGCCACGCAGCGCACGACGTGGTCGGTGCCAGCCTTGGTGCCCATATAGGCGGCGTGGTTCTCAAGCATGATCGTCGCGGTCGCGGACGAGATCATGATGATCGAGCCTCCAGGCGTCGGATTTTGCCTCATGGCTTTCACGAGCGCCTGCATGAACTGAAAGGGCCCCTTGAACTGGAGATCCATCATCGCCTGCAGTTCTTCCTCACTCGTGTCTTCGAACGGCCGGAGAAGTCCCCAGCCGGTGGCGTTGATGCCGACATCGACGCGGCCGTAGCGCTCGCCCGCGAAGGCGACGAGGGCGTCGACGTCTTCCTTGCGCGTGAAATCGCAAAGCCGGCTGGCGCCTCCGATTTCGCTTGCCAGGTGATCCAACGGCTGCGCGCGTCGTCCAGCCACAACCACGCTGGCGCCTTCGCCGGCGAAGCGTCGGGCAATGCACTGCCCCATGTTGTCTTGGCCGGCGGCGCCGACGACGATTACGACCTTACCCGCAAACCTCTTCATGAAACTGACCTCCCGCAAGGTTCATTCTCATTTCGCAGTCTCCAGGCCCGGGTTTATCGACCGTTGCTGATTGATCTGGTTGGTGTCGTCGGACGTGTCGTTGCCACGCCCTGGAGGCGGTTTGTCTCGCGCTGCGCAGGTCAGTACGACTTCGGCAGCCCGAGCGCCTGCTCGGCGACGTAGCACAGCGCGAGCTCCTGCGTCACCGGTGCGAGCAGCGACAGCACGCTTTCGCGCAGGCCGCGCTCAACGTGGTACTCCTTCGCGTAGCCGTAGCCGCCGTGCGTGCGCACCGCACGCAACGACGTCTCGAAACCGGCCTCCGCCGCCAGGTACTTGGCCGCCGTGGCCTCGACACCGCAGGGCCTGCCGGCGTCGTAGAGCGCCGCCGCCTTCCACATCAGCAGTTCGGCCGATTGCAGGCGCATCCAGCATTCCGCCAGCGGATGCTGGATCGCCTGGTTCTTGCCGATCGGCCGGCCGAACACGACGCGTTCCCTGGCGTAGTCGGTTGCCCGCGCCAGCGCTGTCTCAGCGGCGCCGAGCGCGGCAGCCGCGACGAGGATGCGCTCCGGATTCAGGCCATGCAGCAGGTACCTGAAGCCCTGGCCTTCGTCGCCGATTCGATCCTCGACGGGGATCTCCAGCCCGTCGATGAACAGTTCGTTCGAGTCCACTGCCTTGCGCGCCATCTTCTCGATCTCGCTGATGCGCACGCGCGATCGATCGAGGTCTGTGTAGAACAGTGTGACGCCGTCCATCGGCCGCGCGCATGCCTCGATCGCCGTCGTGCGGGCCACCAGCAGGATCTTGTTGGCGTGCTGCGCGGTCGAGGTCCAGACCTTCTGGCCGTGGACGATGTAGCGGTCGCCCGCGCGGCGGGCGAAGGTTCTGACGCGTGTGGTGTCGGAACCGACGCTGGGCTCGGTCACGCCGAAGCAGGCGCGATCCGAACCGTCGATCAACGGCGGCAGCATGCGCCGCTTTTGCGCCTCGCTGCCGAACACGACCACTGGCTGCGGGCCGAACAGGTTCAGGTGTACCGACGACACCGCCGCCGAGCCGAGCTTGCCGATCGTGCGCATCACCATCGCAGCCGCCGAGATGCCGAGGCCGGCGCCGCCATGTTCCTTGGGCATGGTCACGCCGAACCACCCGCCGCGGGCAACGGCGTCGCAGAACTCGCTGGGCCAGCGCCCATCGCGGTCCCGCTCGAGCCAGTAATCGGCGCCGAAGTCGGCGCAGCGGGCCTCGACGGCGTCGCGGATTGCAAGCTGGTCGTCGGAGAAGTCAAAATTCATGCGGGGAGCTCCTGCAACATGCCTGCGGGGACGTCGACCGGCATGTCAAGCAGCATCTGCGCCATGCCCTTGCCGAGCGGGTCATTGCGCAGCGACGCCATGCCGCCGCCGCCCAGCGCCCGCTCGCAGACGAGGTTGATGGCATGGATGCCGGGCAGCTCGTAACGGTGGACCGGCCCCTGCACCAGATGGCGGAGGTACTCCGCGACGCGTTCTGGCGTCACCTGGTCTCTCAGCACCGGCAGCAGGGCCGGATGCCGCGCGATGAGGCCGATGTTGGAGGTGTCACCCTTGTCGCCGCTGCGTCCCAGCGCGATTCTCAGGAGCGGCACGGTCTCGCGTATGCCGGGGGGCAGCGCACCCTCGATGGGCGCCAGCGGTCCAGGCGCGACCTGCGGTTGCGGTGACGGCAGCGTCACGGTGAACGTCGTCTCGCCGAGCGTGACCGTCGGCGTCAACTGCGCCTTCGGAATGAGCCAAGCGAACTGCCGCAGCACCGGCGACACAGAGGGACGGCCACCGGCACCGGTCGTACCGGGTGACCAGGACGTGCCGGGTGCGGCTAACTCGCGGCTGAACATCTCTAGTGCGCGCCGGTCGGCATGCGTCACCGTCAGGCGCAACACGACTTCGCGCGTCGGCAACGGTCGCGCATGCGGCCCGTAAGCCGACTCCGTGCCGAGCAGCTCGATATGGGTGGCCAGGAAATCCGCGAACCCGCTCTCATGCAGCAGCCGGCGGCCGCGCTCGAGCAGCGCCTCGCCCGTGCGTTTGGCCTTCGCTGCGGCGTCGATCCCGACGATAGTGAGCTGCCCGGACAGCTTGAAGCCCGCCGGCGCGGTGGCGCTGACCTTGTAGGTGCCGGTTGGCGGGCGGCCGCGTGCGCCGGTCACGAGCACGCGATGCGGCCCGGCCTGCTCCATGCGCACCTGGCGGAAGTCGCAGATCACGTCCGGCAGCAGATAGTTGGCCGGATCGCCTATCTCGTACAGCAGTTGCTCCCCGACGGTTGCGGGCGTGACAAGGCCGCCGGTGTCCGCGGGCTTGGTGACCACAAAGCTGCCGTCTTCGCGGCACTCGACGATCGGATAGCCGATGTTCGCCCAGTCCGGCACGCTGGCCCAGTCGGTGTGCAGGCCGCCTGTCGCCTGGCAGCCGCATTCGATGATGTGGCCGGCCAGGCTGCCGGCGGCGAGCCGGTCGAAGTCGTCGGCCGCCCAGCCGAACTCGTGCGTCAGCACGCCGAGGGTGACGGCACTGTCGACGCAGCGGCCGGTGATGACGATGTCGGCGCCCGCGGCCAGGGCTCGCGCGATGGGCAGTGCGCCGAGATAGGCATTGGCCGTCACCAGCCGTTCAGGCATCGGTTCGCCGCTGGACATTTCGACCGTGCCGGCCGTTCGCATCGCGGCGGCGAGCGGGAGCACGTCGTCGCCTTCGACGATCGCGACCCGCACCGGTACGCCGAGTTCGTCGGCCAGCGCCCGCACCGCCGCGGCGCATCCCCTCGGATTCACGCCTCCGGCGTTGCTGACGATGCGGATGCCCTGCTCGACGGCTTGCTTCAGCACCGAGCGCAGCGCCACCGTGACGAAGTCGATGGCGTAGCCTTCCTCCGGCCGTTTCATGCGCGCGCCCGCGAGGATCGACATGGTGAGCTCGGCGAGATAGTCGAACACGAGGTAATCGATGGCGCCGCAGCGCACCAGCTGCAGCGGCCCGAGGCTGCTGTCGCCCCAGAAACCCGAGGCGCCGCCGATGCGCACAACCTTGCCCGGCGTCGCGGATGTCAGTTGCCCGTCCATTGCGGTTTCCTTTTTTCCTTGAATGCGGCCAGGCCCTCGCGCGCGTCCTGGGTCAGGGCCAGCAGGCCGATCTGCCCTTCGCCGAAGGCGATCGCCTCTTCGAAGGACATCGAGCGCATCGCCTTCATCGCATACATGCCGCGCCGCAGCGCCGTGGGTGAGTTGGCGAGCAGCCGCGACAGCAGGCGCTCGAGCGCAGCGTCGAGGTCGTCAGCCACCTCGTTCACCAGACCGATCTCGCGTGCCCGCGCCGCGTCGATGGGCTCGCCCGTCAGGCACAACTGCGCCAGGCAGCGCAGCGGCAACTGGGCCTGCAGCACGGCGAGCACCTGCATCGGGAACACGCCCACCTTCACCTCGGGCAGGCCGAAGCTCGCGTGCCGGGCCGTGATGGCGAGATCGCACATCGCGAGCAGGCCCATGCCGCCGGCCATGCAGGCGCCGTTGACCCGCGCGACGAGCGGCACGTTCAGCGTGCGGGCCGTGCGCAGCAGGTCGGCATAGGCGCTGGTCGGCGTGGCGTAGTCGAACGCGAAGGCATCCCCGCCCAGGTCGGCGCCGGCGCAGAACGCCTCGTCGCCCGCACCGGTGAGCACCACCGCGCGAATCGTCTTGTCAGACCTGGCGCGGTGCAGCGCTTCCTGCAACGTGCCGATCACTTCCGCGTTGAGCGCATTCCGGCGCTCCGGGCGGTCGATGGTGAGAATCAGCCGCCCGTCCTGCCGGCTGGCGTGCACGACCTCGCTCATGCTTCGACTCCCGTTGACTCGCTGCACACCGCCACTTGCGTCACGCCCGCCTGCACCATCTCGCGGATCTGCTGCGGCGAGTAGCCGGCCTCGGCCAGCACTTGTGCGCTGTGCTCACCCAGCAACGGCGGCGGGCGCAGCGGCGGCAGCGGGGTTTGCGGCCATTCGCTGGGCACCGCCATGGTTCGCAGCATGCCCTCAGTGGGATGCTCGAACTGCTGGAAGAACTTGATGTCCTGCAGGTGCGGATCGTCCATCAGCGACTCGAAGGTGTGCACCGGCAACACCGGGATGCCAAGCGGCTCCAGCAGCTCGCGCCATTGCTGCGTGGTCTGAGCTTTCAGCTTGTCGGCGAGGATCTCGTACAGCGCCTCGACATGCTGCGTGCGCGATTCGCCGTCGGCAAACCGCGGGTCGCTGTTGAACCGCTCGGCCTCGCCCACCACGCGCATGAAGGCCTGCCACTGTTCGTCGGTGTAGACGACGAGGCACACCAGGCCGTCCTGCGTGGCGTACGGCCGCCGCTGCGGGTTGAGCAGCCGCGGATAGCCGAAGCCGCCGCGCGGCGGGATGAACGTGTGGCCGTACAGATGATCGCCCAGCATCATCTGCGCGGTGGTCTCGAACATCGGCACGTCCACCGCCTGACCGCAGCCCGTGCGCTCGCGCGCCAGCAGGGCCGCGCAGATCACGCCGAACGCGTACAGGCCCGTGGCCCGGTCCGAGAGGTTGAGCGGGGCATAGCGCGGCACGTCGGAACCGGCCCGCACGCTGGCCTCGGGGATCGCGACGGCCGCCTGGATCAGGTCGTCGAAGGCGCGCGAGTCCGCATAGCGGCCGCGCTGGCTGAAGCCGAAGGTGCCGACGTAGACGATGCGCGGGTTCACCAGCCGCAGCGCCTCGTAATCCAGCCCGAGGCGCTGCATCGCCTGCGGCCGCACGTTGTAGACCAGTGCGTCGGCCGTCTGCGCCAGCTTCAGCAGCGCTTCCTTGCCGGCAGGGCGCTTCAGGTCCAGCATGACGCTGCGCTTGTTGCGGTTCAGGTTGAGGAACAGCGGGCCGGCGCCCGAGCGCCCGCCGGGTCCGACGGCGCGCAGCATGTCGCCGCCGGGCGGCTCCACCTTGATCACGTCGGCCCCCAGGTCGGCCAGCATCTGCGTGGCCGAAGGTCCCATGACGACTTCGGTGATGTCGATGATGCGCAGGCCGGCCAGCGGCCCACCCTGGTTCGAGTCGTTGTTCATTCTGTGCGTGCTCCTCTTTCCGGTCAGGAACCGGCTACGTCCGCGCCGTTGCCGCGGATATAGGGCACCGGTCCGATGTCGCGCGCTGCCGCGAGGGCCTCGATCGCGTACCGGATCGAAACCGCGTCATTGAGCGAGTGGAACGTGCCGTCATCGTTGAAGCTGACCTGCGCGCCTTCGATCCAGGCGATAGTGATGGTGTCCTCGGTGTTGTCCTCGGGGGTGTAGAAGGTGTGCACCGAGCCGCCCGGCTCGTACAGGTAGGAGCCTGCCGTCTGCCGCTGCTCGGGGTACTCGCGATACGCCCAGCAGCCCTGGATCGTCCACACCTGCGCCGTACCGGTGTGGTAGTGAATCGGCAGTGAGCAACCGGGTTCCAGGATGGCCATGAAGACCCACTCGCCGCGCTCCAGGTCAAGGCGCAGCGGCTTGATATGGATGCCCGGAAAGACATCCCTGATCAGCGGGATCTGCTCGATGTTGACGGTCAGGAGCTTGTCCTGTGGCAGAGCGGGCAGCGGCAGCGGGGCGCCGGTAGCTGTGGTGGGCTGCGCGAGCATTCTTGCGTTCATGAATTGTCTCCCGTTGTTACTGGATTTAAAGCAGTGGATGGAAGCCGCCCCTTGATAAGGAAGCCGGACGCAGGCTGCTCCGGCAAACAGCGCAGGGAGGCGGCGGCCCCGCGCGGAAGAAACAGGAAGTCGCCCGGGGCGAGACCGAAGTGCTGCCCATCGACACGTGCGTCGACCCGTCCGTGTTCGACGTAGAGAACCTGCTCGGCGTCAGGCTCCGCGGTGCAGACCGATGCGCTGCCGGCAGGCATGCGCAGCGCCGCAATGTCGACCCAGCGCGCGCCAGCGGTCTCGCGGTCGATGAGGGGAACCGTGCCGGTGGCGGCGTCGCCGGCGGCAAGCACGCGCACCTTGCCGTGAGCAGGCGCGGCGGCAGCGCCGTCGGGTTCCGTGATCGTGTGCGCCGGGTTCTCGCCATACGGCGGCGTATAGACGACCAGCACACGCCCGGGCTGGTCGCTGGTCACGCGAAACGAATGGAACACGCCTGCCGGCACGTAGGCCCAGGTCCCGGGCTCCATCGCTTCCACGCGGCCCTCCGCCCCCGACTCGCCGGTTCCCTCGATCATGTAGGCGCATTGCTCCAGGTGGGGATGCGCGTGCGGCCGCGCGCCGTGCGATTTCACGATCGTGCCGACCAGCACTTCGAGCGCCGTCGCGCCGACAGTCTCGGGGCCGATCACGCGCACGTTGGAGGTGCCGGTGTGGTTCGCCGGCGCGTAGGCGGCAAGATCGGCCGCCCTGACCATGATAGGTACGGGCTTCATTCTGCCTGGCTCCCTGCGGTCTTGACCGCCGGGACGGTGGCCTGCGCCGCCATGAAGCCGGAGGCGTTGGGACGGTTTTCCACGATGGCGGGCTGGCCCTTCCTGGCGGGCAGCGACTGGTCGAGCACGCGCCCCCTGCCGTCCGTTCCGCTTCCGACCGGAAAGGGAACGATGAACTTGATGGGCTCGGCCGGATAAGGGGCCGCCGCCATCGCTTGCGACGCGAGCACGGGGGCAGCCAGGAGGAAGAGAAGGTTCCGCATGCGCATTAAGCTCCAGTGAGGAATCAGCTTCGAGGAGTTAAACCTAAATGACTAATGTTAGTAGTTTAGGCATGCGCAAAGTGGCGTCAAGTGCGGGCTTACCCGACAGCCCGCCGCTGGGGCTCGGTGATCCCGGGCACGGTTTTCAGGGCGGACGCGGGGAGGTCGATCTCGGAGACGTAGCGGTCGCCCCGATACCAGGTCGCACCGGCGTACAGCACGTTGCCTTTGCCGTCAACCAGGCGTCGCGACATCTTCGCGACGGGCGAGGCAAACGGGATCTTCAGCATATCGCACAGAGGGAAATCCGCGGGTATCACGGTCACGCGTTGCCGCAAGCGTTTGCAGCGCGCGCCCAGTTTGTCGAGCACCGCGGCGAGCAGCTTCCGCTTCATGGCGATGTCCCTGGGCAGCGATTCGAAAACCGGCGTGGGCACATAGATTTCGGCGTAGCAGAAGGGCTCGCCGGAATAGGTGTGCAGTTTGCGGACGCACACGTATTCGCCAGCCGACCGGTCATCCGGCCCGAGCAGCTCCTGGGGCAGCAAGGTGCGGCGCCCGACTTCGAGTATCTCGAAGGCAAGCGGCTGCGGCGCGGCGAAGGGGTTGTTGATCACCTGTTCGAGGTCGCCCGTGGCGGCGGGCAGCGCTGCGACGTGGGTCCCAACGCCCCGCTGGCTGCGGAGCAGCCCTTCCTTGGAAAGCAGCTCGTATGCTTGCCGGACGGTGACGACGGCGACGCCCACGTCGTCCGCGAGCTGCGTGATCGGCGGCAACTGCGTGCCGAGCGGGTACTCGCCCTTCGCGATTCGGTGCCGCAGCAGGGACGCCAGTCGCTGATATTGTGCAACGCCGCGCTCGGCTGGCAGCTCTGGCCGCGCGGTCTCCATGTGTCGCTCATCCGCCATCATATAAATCCTAAATAACCAACATTCGAATTATATGTCAGCGGTGGGCGAGCAGAAGATCGCGTTCCTGGCACCCTCTTGGCCCCCCACCAGGTTCCTTTGCGGGCTTAGCGTGAACTGACAACGGCACCGAGATGTTCACGGTTGGCGTCGTGCGGTTGCCAGCGCAGTTGCAAACGCGGGTTTCGCCGCGAAACACAATTGGAAGCAGAAAAGAAAGACAAGAATTTTTATCTGGAAAAGATAACCAGCTCCGGTCACATCGGAGTTCGGTTTCCGCTATATTTTCGAGAACACTCAGCTTTCCCTTACATTTACAATCGGTCTGGAACGGCGTCGCAGTTGATCGTTAAACTACGACTTTAGGAGTTCATCGTGCTGCTGTTTCTCGATACCGAGTACACCGGCTTCGGGCAGCGGATTCCCCGGCTGATCAGCTTGGGGATTGTTGTCGAAGACGCTAGCCGCGAGCTTTATATTGAGTTCTCGGACACGTGGCAAATCGAAGATTGCTCAGACTTCGTCAAAAGGGAAGTTCTGCCATTGCTTGAGGGCTCGCCCCTTACGTTCGAACAAGGTCGCGTTCGCCTGCGGGAATGGTTTTTCAATGCTCCGCGTGCGGTCCGGATAGCGAGCGACTCGAGCACAGACTTTCGGTTCCTGCTGGAATTGCTGGGCCATCCTCTTCCGGAGAATCTGGCACCCACCTTTTTTGACTTGCGACCGTTAATCGACACTGCAGTCTATGACCGAACGGTGCAGAACTATTATGCGAAAGACAATCGTGTACATCACGCCCTTGTCGATGCCCGCGCGTACCGCCAAGGTTGGCTAGCTTGGATGGATGGACGCAAGGCCGGCTAGGCCGCCCAATCATAAGATGACGAGTTCACCGCTGGCGAGCTTCAACATATCAATTGCTTCGCTTTCAGCGGCTAGCACAGGATGCCACGACCTGAAAACGCATAGCGCCGCGCCAGACGTTGCAGTCCGCCGCCATCCCAACGGGCAACAATTTTGCCGGAATGCTAATCGGAACATCACTGATCGGATGAACGTACAATGATTCCCTTCGCTGTTGATGTTTGGGTCGGACTGAAATTAGCTCGCCGCGTCAATCTCGTCTCCGACGTGTTCCTGACCTTGACGGGCAGGAGCGCCAACGAATGTCCGCGGGCACACTTTTACTGTCCGAGTGCCCGCGTTGCACCCTCCCTTTCTCCTGCCAACGCCTTGGCGCTCTGACTGTGGCATCGCCGGCAACACCACCTGGAACCACTCAGAATCAAACTGACGACACCAGTCGCCCAGATCAGAATTTTTGTAGTGAAGCTGCTTCCGCGTTCGAACTCCTTGCTCCAGATAGCGCATGACCTTGGAGCGATTCAGCTCTCGAAGACCTTCGACGCCTCCCGAACCACAGGTCGCAGACCTCGTTGGCAGAACGAGGCGCGCGGCCGACGCTGTTACGCGGACTTGGGCCGATAAGACGAAAGGACATCCATTTAGGTTCTGGTTTCGATCACAACAGTTTGCGCGACCGAACGCAGTGGGGCTATGAGTTGCAATATAAACGGCGCACGGAAACTGATGGCTGCTCTATCGTCGCGGTGGTGACTGGGTGCAGTCGGCTACTATTCGACGGCCCTAGTCGGCGAGGGCACGCTGTCGATAGAGACAGAGAAGATCGCGTTCGGCGGCGAGGATACAGGCAGCAAGTTCGCCAAACAGATGGGCAGCGGAGAAAGCGCCTCAGCGCAGCTCGGAAAACCCCATTCGAACTTGTCGCGGGCCCGACGTCGGCAACGCTGACCGTAGCCGCCATTGGCGGGCGGTCGCGCCAGCGGCTGCTTTGGCCGAACGGACTAAACCGCTCGCGCGGTAGGGGGCTACGGCCCGACTCTGGCGGCGAATGGGAGGCGAGTGGCGCCGGTGCTTATGTTGGTGGTTGAGGCAATCCGCCTCGTCCTCCAGCAGGAGT
>NZ_VZQQ01000046.1 GCF_014397785.1 Paraburkholderia podalyriae | reverse complement strand
TCGAACCCTGCTGCTTCATGCTTGCAATCGTCATGCGTTCTTCAGGCTGCAGTTGTTGGTAACTTCTTTTTTGCATTGGCACACCTTACACGAGCAAGGTGTTGCACTTCAAATTTGATCGCGCCGGAGATCAATAGCCACCTAAAGCTGGTTGATCTAACCGATTCAGCGCATGCCATTGCCGACTCCAACTGCGCCCTCGCCGATAACTGGCATTCAGATATCGGACGTGGACCGGACCAATACGCAGGAATCGATCCGCCCAGTACGCGGACTCGATCAATCGACATCCCGCACTCGAGCAACGCGGTACGCGGTCGCACAAGGGAGATCAGCGGACTCATTGCGAGCATCTTACGGACGCCGCTCGTTAGCTCACGGAAATTCTCGACGGACCTCGCCGAAAGCATTTAGCCAGCAGATAAAAAACGACATTAAAACGAGGGATGGCAGGATAGGCTATCGCCGGTTTCAGGCGCTTCAGGCGCCCCAAGGGGCCAACGCTCGAATTCCAGAGTTTCATCCGCGCCGCTTCCGAGTCGTCATAGTGCTCGCCGCCTCGAGCTGGTCGCGCCAAACCCGCGACCAGGTGGGGACGTTCATGTCATTCAAATTTAATGTTCGTGCCGAAACGCAGGCGAGCCGCCAAAGGGGTAACCGTCCTATTCGCGCATGTATGGAGCCGAAGCCTTTTGCACGCTTTAGCGTGTTAAGCCAGCGCGGGTGCGCGAGGCCACCGGCAAACTCGGTGACGAAATAGCCGGCGGGAGCGGTGGGCATGAAACCATCGGGCCGCGCCTGAACGGGCGCGATGTTGACCATCGGAATCAACGACGATTCCGGAACCGCATGGCGGGCGACGCGCCGAAGCCCGCATCGCCTGAACTTGATGGCCCGATCGCGCAGGAGGCCAGCGGCAAGACCATTGAAACAGCCAGACGATTTAGCAGGCGCATGTGGGTTCCGACCGATGAGCGTTGATCGGTGATGCATGGGAGGAACAGCAAGAAGCCGGCCCGTGACGTTGCCTGCTAAGGCGCAAACTGCTCCGTGATTCAAGCGGAAGACCTCAGCCTCCCGGCTTCCCGGTCTTGCTGACGCTACGTTGGCGGCTATGCGGAAACAGCAGCGGAGTCGAGCATCCGGATCGTCCCTTCCGAGCGTCAGGATTTCCTTAAGGTAAGGTCGCTAGCATCGGTCGGATTTTTGCAATGCTTTTTTCGGGCTGAATTCGCAGGCTGCGCGCCTCATCAATTCATCAATTCGCGACAACTTGAGGAGCAGGAATGGCTAACGCTTACAGAATGACGCGTCCGGCATACGATGCAGTCGCGCGCACGCTGCACTGGCTGACCGTCCTGTTGGTCGCTATGCAGTTTGTGATCGGCTGGACGATGCCGGATGTCCACAAGGACACGCAGCCCGTTAATCTGATCGCCTGGCATCTTGGCGTGGGCGCGACGCTCGTCGCCGTGATGGCAATCCGGGTGATCTGGCGATTGACACATTGGCCCACGCCGGACCAGCTGCCGCCGCTACTCAGCGTCGTCTCGCGCATAACGCATGTTCTGCTCTACGCCGCCCTGGTGCTGGTGCCGCTGCTCGGCTGGATCAACGCGTCCTCACGCGGCTGGTCGGTCCGCTTGCTGGGCGTCGTGCCTTATCCGGCACTGAGCGAACCGGGCTCGGCCTTCGGCCACGAGATGGGGGATGTGCACGGCATCCTCGCATGGGTGCTCTTCGCATTGATTGGTCTGCATATCGTCGCAGCGTTGTTCCACCACTTTGTTCTGAAAGACCACGTGCTGCAGCGGATGCTGCCCCACGCAGGGCCGTCGCGCGATCAGGTTCGAGACCGCTAAGGTCCCATGCCCACGGCTCACAAAGAACCGCATCGCATCAAGGCGATTGGCTGGCTCCGCGCCGCGGTGCTTGATTCGCGATTGACGCAAGCATCATCAGAGCCGACGCGAGCTCTGCACGCTCACCCTCGACGGCCAGATCGGCCGGGAGAAGTATCAAAGCATCGCCGGCTCGCTCAATGCATTCCGGCGCTTCGCCCAAGCGCTCTACGAAGCCTCCGTGCAAGCCTCGGCGCATTGAACGGACTCCCGGAGGTATGCGGCCACTCCTGACTGCAAGGTGCGCGAAACGAAGCTGACCTTTCTCGGCGCGTCGGAAACCGTCACCGGTTCGAGGTATCTACTGGAAGGCGCGGGGCTGCGGATTCTGATCGACTGCGGCCTGTTTCAGGGCACGAAAAATCTGCGCCTGCGCAACTGGAGCCCCTTGCCGATCGATGTCGGCACACTGGACGCCGTGATTCTGACGCACGCGCATCTGGATCACAGCGGCTACCTTCCGGTGCTCGTGCAGATGGGCTATTGCGGACCGCTCTACTGCACCCGCGGCACCCGCGACCTGTGCCAGATAATGTTGCGTGACAGCGCACGACTGCAGGAGGAAGAAGCGGCCTATGCGAACCGCCACGGCTTCTCGAAACATCATCCCGCGCTGCCGCTGTACACCCGGGAAGATGCTGAAAATGCACTCGAACTGCTCGAGCCGCGCGATTTCGACGTGCCGAAGCGGATTTTCATCAAGACTGCCGCGTTTCGTGTCGCCCGCGAAAATCCCGCTATGAAAATGTGCGGCGGTCCGCTTTCCAGTTGATATGCATCAATCGCGATTCCCCTCGCTCAGTCATAGTCGCCCTATACACACGCTGATTTGCCGCCGACCCGCCCTTGCTGGAGCGCGGGCGTCGGCGCCTCATGGCCAACAAGAGCCTTCCCTCATCGGTGAAGCGTTACGCGCTTTAACCCCCTTCATGACTCATGTGAGGAGACTATGTCTACCATCGATACCGCTCCAACCATTGCCACCGCGCTGCAAATTCCGCTTGCCCGGCATGCCAGCATCGACGGCATGAACGCCTATCGCGCCCTGGTTGCCGAGGCGAGCCAGGATCACGAAGCGTTCTGGGCGCGTCTCGCCCGCGAACACCTCGAATGGCGCCGCCCGTTCACGAAGGTGCTGAACGACACGGATGCGCCGTTCTATCGGTGGTTCGAAGACGGCGAACTGAACGCGTCGTACAACTGCCTCGACCGCAACCTGATTAACGGACTGGCGGAGAAAACCGCGATCGTGTTCGAGTCGGACGACGGCACCGTCACGCATGTCACCTATCAGGCGCTGTATCACCGCGTATGCCGGCTCGCCAATGCGTTGCGTGCTCGCGGCGTGAAAAAAGGCGACCGGGTGGTGATCTATATGCCGATGTCGGTGGAAGGCGTGGTCGCGATGCTTGCGTGCGCGCGCATCGGCGCACCGCACTCGGTAGTTTTTGGCGGCTTCTCCGCGAAATCGTTGCACGAACGCCTCGTCGATATCGGCGCGTGCGCCGTCATTACCGCGGACGAACAGGTCCGCGGCGGCAAGACACTGCCGCTCAAAACGATCGTCGACGAAGCGCTCGCGATGGGCGGCACGGCCGGCGTCGGAACGGTGGCGATCTATCGGCGCACGGGCGGCCGGATCCCGTGGATTGCCGGTCGCGACGCATGGCTGAACGAACTCGAAGCGGCCCAGCCGGACACCTGTGAGCCCGAGTGGGTCGGCGCGGAGCATCCGTTGTTCGTGCTGTACACGTCCGGCTCGACGGGCACGCCCAAAGGTGTCCAGCACAGCACCGGCGGTTACCTGCTGTGGGCTGCCGCGACGATGAAATGGACCTTCGATATCAAGCCGGCCGATGTGTTCTGGTGCACGGCGGATATCGGCTGGATCACCGGACACACCTACATCTGCTACGGGCCGACCGCAGTCGGCGCAACGCAGGTGATCTTCGAAGGCGTGCCCACCTACCCGAACGCGGGACGCTTCTGGAACATGATCCAGCGCCACAAGGTCAGCATCTTCTACACGGCGCCGACGGCCATCCGCTCGCTCATCAAGTCCGCCGACGCCGATCATTCGGTGCATCCGGCCAGCTTCGACCTGAGCAGTCTGCGTCTGCTGGGTACGGTCGGCGAGCCGATCAATCCTAGCGCCTGGACGTGGTATGCGCAGCACGTCGGCGGTGGGCGTTGTCCTGTTCTCGACACTTTCTGGCAAACGGAAACGGGCGGTCACATGATTTCTCCACTGCCCGGTGTGACTCCTCTCGTGCCGGGGTCATGCACGTTGCCGATGCCCGGCATCGACGCGGCGATCGTCGACGAAACCGGGCGTGAAGTGCCGAACGGACACGGCGGCGTGCTCGTCATCCGCAAGCCGTGGCCCTCGATGATCAGGACCATCTGGGGCAATCCGGAGCGCTTCCGCCATGGCTATTTTCCCGAAGAGCTTGGCGGCAATCTGTATCTCGCGGGCGACGGTGCAATCCGCGACCGCCACACCGGCTACTTCACCATCACCGGCCGTATCGACGACGTGCTGAACGTTTCCGGGCACCGGCTCGGAACAATGGAAATCGAATCGGCGCTCGCCGCGCATCCGTTGGTCGCCGAGGCCGCGGTGGTCGGGCGTCCCGATGAGACCGCCGGCGAGGCGATCGTCGCGTTTGTAGTGCTCAAAGCGGCGCGACCGTCAGGAGCCGAAGCGAAGCGCTTGGCCGCGGAATTGCGTGCGTGGGTCGGCAAGGAGATTGGCCCGATCGCTAAGCCGAAGGACATCCGCTTCGGCGATGCGATGCCGAAGACGCGCTCGGGCAAGGTAGTGCGCCGGCTGTTGCGTTCGGTGGCCAAAGGAGAAGCCATCGCGCAGGACACGTCGACGGTAGAAAACCCGACGGTGATTTCGCAGTTCGCCGACGCCACCTGACACACGAGCAACTACCAATCGCATCTCTTCTGACGCAATCCGATGATCGCGCGCGAACCGCACGTGCACGCGCGCGACCCTAATTTCAGCGTTCCTGCATGGAACGGAGGATGTCATCATGAACTTCAAGGCGCCCAATCCCGCTTCGCTCGGGCTCGCAGGCTTTGCCCTGACAACGTGGCTGCTCAGCATGATCAACGCCGGCTGGTTCAGCGGCAATGCGATGGGGATGGTGCTCGCCGTCGCCTTCGCTTACGGCGGCACCGCGCAGGCGCTCGCCGGATTGATGGAAATTCCGCGCGGCAACGCCTTTGGCGCGACCGCTTTCCTCAGCTACGGCGCGTTCTGGTGGTCGCTGGCGCTGTTCGTGCTGTTTCTGCACGGCACGGTTCCACCTGCCTTTATCGGGTGGTACCTGTTTCTATGGGGCGTGTTTACGCTTTACATGTGGGTGGCGACGTGGCGCGCGGCGCGCGTGCTGCAACTGGTGTTTCTCTCGCTGTGGATCACGTTCTTCGTGCTCGCCGCGAGCGAATGGACCGGACTTGAATGGCTACATCATGCCGGCGGGTACCTGGGAATGCTCACCGCGCTGCTAGCGTTTTATCTGTCGGCGGCGGAAATCATCAACGAGACCCATGGGCACGTGGTATTGCCAACGGGTGCGATGAGCCCACAAATCGCGGTAGCCATGACGATTCAGGAGGAGCTGCGCAACGCGTGATATGGGCAAGTGTCTTGCACTTACGGAAACTGAATGAGCCAGGAGCGGACACGCCCGCGAGCGCGGCCACTCCTGGCACGTGGCTGTCGATACGGACTTCGCTACGAGACCCGGAAGACAGGAGCGCATTTGTCGCCCGCCACTTCGTCGAGGACGAGATCATGGGTTCGGGCCGGCCGGCAATCGTGTTGCCGTATGCGGGACCGATCCGGTCTCAGATGGATAACGTCATGATCGCGTGGGATGGCGGCCGGGAAAGCGCGCGGGCCGCAACCAACGCGCTGCCGCTCATCCGCCGCGCCAGTTTCGTCACAATAATGAAAGTTCAGCGTCATTCCCATTACGGTGAGCCGACGGGCATCGATGTGGCGGCCTGGCTGGCGCGGCACGGCATCGAGGCAAGTTTCACGGCCACGCCAAGTGGGGACGAGCAAGTCGTCCGCCCTCGCCGCCCGGCGGCACTGGCACGAAACCGCCGATTCACGGACAATTAGCGCGAACACAAGCTTTCCGCGCGTGTTTCCCTGGCCTGCGGCCACCCGAAGCACGGAATCGCCCGGAACAGACGTGTTTGCCATGCGCGCCGCCGTACCGACATCGTCGAACAGCGCGCCCGATCCTTGTCCGCGGTCACTCCTAAGAGGCGCACATGCCTGTCAGCGGTAAGACGCCCGCACCGCACAGTGCCGTTTTACGCGAGCGGCTGGGCTCGATTGCGGCACGGCCCGCATTGGCGTCGGCGGCAGCGTTCGCCGTGACTCTGGCCGCGATGCTGGCGGCACGGCACTGGCTCGACCCGGTGTTGTTCATCTGTGTCGCCGCCGCCTTTCTTCTGGCGACGAGCGCGTACCTGCTCGTGCGCGGGCGTCCCGATGACTCTTCCGCACGCTACGAAACAAGCGCCGGGAGCAGTCGGTCTGGCGTGAATGAGGCTCGCATGATGGCGATCATCCGTTCCTCGATGGAAGCAATTATCACCATCGACGAACAGCAGCGGATCGTCATCTTCAATCCGATGGCGGAACAGGTATTCGGCTACTCCGCCATGGACGCGATCGGCCAGCCGCTCGCCCGCTTCATCCCGGAGCGGTTTCGGGCGGCGCACGCGCAGCACGTCGAGCAATTCGGCGTGACAGGCGTGTCGGACCGGCAGATGGGCAGGCAACGCGTGCTATCGGGTTTGCGCGCCAACGGCGAGGAATTTCCGCTCGAGGCCTCGATCTCGCAGATTCGCGATGGCGACACCCGCCTTTACACAGTGATGCTGCGCGACGTCACAGAACGCGTCAAAGCGGAACGCGCGCAGCAGCAGGCGCGTGAGGAACTGCGCGAACTGTCCGCCAATCTGCAGAAAATCCGTGAAGAAGAAAAAACGCGCATCGCACGCGAACTGCACGACGATCTCGGCCAGCAACTCACCGCGCTGAAAATGGACATCTCGTCGGTCGAACAGGCGCTGGACGCGTCGGCAAGCGCGCTGGTGTGTGAACAGTTGCAAGGCATGCGCCGGTTGATCGACGTAACCGTTGCCTCGGTCCGGCGCATCGCCGCCGATCTGCGGCCAGTCATGCTCGACGACCTCGGGCTGATTCCCGCGATCGAATGGCTTTCCAACGACTTCACCAACCGCTACGGTATCGATGTGAAACGTGACATCGAGACCGGTGACGCGCGTTTCAGCCCGGCAGGAGCCACCGCGCTATTCCGGATCGTGCAGGAGGCGCTGACGAATGTCGCGCGCCATGCTGACGCCACGCTGGTCACACTCAGCCTGCACGCCGGGAATCAAACCTTCGTGCTGCGAATCGCCGACAATGGCCAGGGCGCGCATCGCATGGCCGAGCCGGCGGGCAAGTCCTTCGGCTTGCTCGGCATTCGCGAACGCGCGCACATGCTCGGCGGCGCGGTCGACATTCATACCACACGCGGCGAGGGCTTTGTGTTGACTGTCACCATTCCTTCGGAAACCGTGCAAGCGCGGGAGACACAAACATGACCCGCGTCCTGCTCGCCGACGACCACGCGCTGGTGCGCGACGGTCTGCGGCATATCCTCCAGGGTGCAAGCGGCTTCGAAGTGGTCGGCGAAGCGAACGATAGCGCCAGCACCGTCGCGCTGATCCGCGCGCGGGCCGCCGACGTGCTGGTGCTCGATCTGTCGATGCCCGGCCGCAACGGCGTCGAGTTGATCAAACAGATCAAGGAAGAAAAACCGACGCTGCGCATCCTCGTGCTGACCATGCACGCTGAGCAGCAATATGCGGTGCGCGCGTTCAAGGCCGGCGCATCCGGTTACCTGACAAAAGAAAGCGCAAGCGCAGAACTGGTGGTGGCCGTGACCAAGGTCGCTGCCGGCGGTGTCTATGTGAGCCTCGCAATGGCGGAGCGGTTCGCGCAGAGCCTCAACGAACCCACCGATCTGCTGCCGCATCAGCGTCTGTCTGATCGGGAATTCGACGTCCTGAAGCGTATTGCCGCCGGTCAGACGATCACAGAGATCGCGGCCGAACTGTGCGTGAGCGCCAAGACCGTCAGCACGTACAAGACGCGCATCCTCGAGAAAATGCAGATGCCGCACGAAGCCGCACTGGTGCGCTATGCGATGCGACACAAACTGGTCAGCGACGAAGAGGACGACATCTGAACGCATCGCAGCCCCTCGCTTGCGAGCCACGACGCGGGCGAAGCCCGGGAGCCGTGCGTTTCCTGCCTGATCTGCCGCACAACTCGGGGATCTCAAGAAACGGATTTTTTCGTACGCTAAGCGCCGAAACAAGGCGTTTCGAATGTCTCTGCGCGACCCCTTCGCGACAGCCGGGCGAAATTTTCGATCATCTGCTGCTGATCCCGGACCGGACAATTGCACCGAACGGCCCTTGATCTTCTAGTCGCGGGTCTATGCCGGAACCGCCACCTCGGACCTGTAATGACACAGGTCGAAGGGAGAAAGCATGTCTGAATGCTCGCCGGCCTGCTTTCCGATGACGCCGCACGCGAATACTACCCGTACGATGGCGAAAAGGCGAAGAGACTAACAATGCTGCTTTGCTGCGTTAGGCTGACCAACGTGCAAGCTGCCGTGTTGGGGCTATCGCATCACGCGCGCCAGCAGGAGTACGTACAGCGCCGACGCAGCCAGTTGGCACAGCGTGACAGGCAGTCCGAAGCGCAGGAACTTCGCAAACGTGACCTGCTTGTCCTCGCGCGCACAGATCCCCGCCGCTACGATATTGGCGGAAGCGCCGATCAGCGTGGCATTGCCGCCGAGCGTTGCGCCGAACATCATCGCGACGAACACGGGAATCGAAATGGCGGGCCACTGCGTGAAGTGGGCGGACAGCGCCGATTCGGGCACCACCTCGGCCGCCACGAGATAGCCCTTGACCATCACCATGGACGCTGCGGCCACCGGCACGTTGGCAAGCAGGCTTGACAGCACGCCGATGCCCCCAATCATCGCCAGCGCAACCAGCGTCAGCTCCGTGCCGAACGCTTGATAGAGCCCAAGCGCCATCAACTGCAGCAAGCCGGTCTTGACCACCGCCTGCACGAGGCAAAAAATGCTTGCCAGGAACACCAGGGTCTTCCAGTCGACATCGCGCAGCACGTCGTCGGTCGGCTCGATCCGGGCTGCATATCCGACCAGCAGCGCAAGCGCACTCGCGATCAGCGCCACCGCGGGCGGCACGATGCGCGTAGGCAGATCCTCGCCGAAGACGAAGAGGGCCACCATCGTCGCGAGCACTGCGAGCGCGAGACTCGTGTACACAGGCCGCTCGATGCGCCTTGCCGCCGTACGCGCCGGCAAGGTCCGCCGCAGATGCCACACGTCCGGCATCAGCCAACGCAGCAGCGGCACGACGATCGCGATGGCCATGACACCGCCCAGACTTACGCGGTGCAGGTAGGCGCCGAACGTCATGCCGATCGAGCTGCCGACGAGGAACGTCGCCGGGTCGCCGACCAGCGTGAGCAGACCGGCGGAATTGCTCACGATCGCGGTCAGTATCATGGGCCCGACGAAATCCACTTCGAGCGCAAGCGCGACCCGCACGATGACGGGCGCGAGCAGGATGACGGCGGTGGCATTCGGCAGGAACGCGCACACGGGCGCGACCAGGGCGATCAGCAGGAGCAGGAAGCGCTTGCCGCTGCCTCCCGTCGCGCGCAGGTAGAAGTCGCCCAGCAGATCGAATATGCCCGTCGTAGCCAGGATGCGCGCCACGACCATGCCGCCGAACAGCAGGCCGATCGGTCCGCCCGCGGTGCGGCAGGCGTCGACGATGTCCTGACCGTCCAGAATGCCGAGCGCGATCAGCACGCAGATACCGGTCAGCGCGGCCACGGCCATGTCGATCACATTAAAGGCGATCGCAAGAATCACCGCCGAAAAAACCGCCATCACGATGGCGATCTGCAGTTCGCTCATGGGCTGACTCTCCTCGCCTATCGCACGGGCGGCGCGTACATCAGTCCGCCCTGCGTCCAGAGCCGGTTGAGCCCCCGTTCGAGATCGAAGGGGCTGTGCGGACCGAGATTGCGGTCGAACAGCTCGCCGTAGTTGCCGACGGCCTGCACGGCGCGCAACATCCATCCGGATTCAACGCCGAGACTGCGGTCCACCTCGTCGCCGGCCACCAGCGCTTGCAGCACGACGGCCTCGTGTGAGCGTTGCGCAAGGTTCGCCCGCGTGACACCCAGTTCCTCGGCGGCCAACAGTCCGAAGAGAACCCACCGCACGAGCACCAGCCAGCTCAGGTCGTCGCCGCGCACGGCGGGTCCAAGCGGTTCCTGCGAGATGCGTTCGGGCAGGATCACCCAGGTTTGCGGACCGCCAGGCGCATGCAGGCGCGCGGCGGCCAGCTGCGACGCATCGCTCGTCCAGGCGCTGCAGCGTCCGGAAAAGAACGCAGCGCCCGCTTCGGCAGCCGAGGCGAAAACGAGCGGCCGCAGGTTCAGGCGGTTTGCGGCCGAATACGCGAGAAGATGAGCCTGGCTCGAGGTGCCTTTCTCAACGCAGACGGCCGCATCCCTGAGCCCGGCCAGCGTCTGCGGGGCGCCCTGCGTGCGGACCATGAACGCCTGGCTGTCGTAGAAAAGCACGCCCGCAAACTGCACGCCGAGCGTGCTTTCGCGCAGCAGGGTCCAGCTGGTGTTGCGGGCAAGCACGTCAATCACGCCGTCTTCGAGTGCCGGGAAGCGCTCCGACGCCCTGAGCGGAACGAAGGCAACCCTGTCCGGACTGCCCAGTGCAGCAGCCGCGACCGCACGGCAGAAATCGACGTCGATGCCCGCCCAGAGGCCGGCCGCGTCGTGCGACGAAAACCCGGTGATGCCTTCGCTGACGCCGCAGCGCAGGACCCCGCGCGCTTTCACCTGAGCGAGCCTCTGACCGTCCGAGGCGTGCACGCCAGGGACCGCGCCGATGAACAGGAGCAGGCCGGCCAGCAGGGTGCGACCGACAATCCGACGAATGTGCGTCATGGCTTACCCCGTTTGTCCGCGGTTAATCGCGACGCGACATTACTCAGAATTTCTCAGGCACATACCTGAACGGATGGTCCGATTCGCGATAATCCCCAGCCTTCTGTCGTTGCGGCAACGATACCTTCCCGCGCGGGACGGCCTCATACGGAACCCTGCTGAGCAGGTGGCTGATGACGTTCAGACGGGCGCGCTTTTTGTCGTCGGAACGTGCGACATACCACGGCGCGAACTCGGTGTCAGTCGAGCTGAACATCTCGTCGCGCGCACGCGAATAGTCGTACCAGCGACGATAGGATTCGAGATCCATCGGCGACAGTTTCCAGACCTTGCGCTCGTCGTGAATCCGAGCCTCGAGCCTGCGCGTCTGCTCTTTGGGACTGACTTCGAGCCAGTATTTGACGAGGATGACACCTGAGTCGATGATGGCCCGCTCCACCAGCGGCGCATCCTTGAAGAACGTCTGTAGTTGCTCTTTCGTGCAGAAGCCCATGACCCGCTCGACGCCCGCGCGGTTATACCAGCTTCGGTCGAAGAGCACCACTTCGCCGGCCGCCGGCAGGTACGGAAAATAGCGCTGCACGTACATCTGGGTCTTTTCACGCTCGGTGGGTGCTGGCAGCGCGACCACCCGGAAAATGCGCGGGCTCACGCGTTCGGTGATCGCCTTGATTGTTCCGCCCTTGCCCGCGCCATCGCGTCCTTCGAACACGATGCAGATCTTGGCACCGCTGTGCACTACCCATTCCTGCAGCTTGACCAGTTCAACGTGAAGCCGGGCCAGTTCCTTCTGGTATGCCTTGTTGCCTAGCTTGTTGCCTGATTTCGAACCGTTGACCTTCGTCTCATTCCGAGTGTCAGACATTGCTTCGTCTCCCGAACAGAAGCTAACCCTTGCATGATCGTCCCCCACAAATACAGTATTGTTGGCCCGGCTTCTTCTAGCAATAGGATTTTGGACTGATGGCTGGGTGCAGGAATGGCCGGTTCTCATGACCGGCCGTGCCCCACGGCGACACGCACCTTGGGCGTGCGTCTGCTTCGATCCAACTGGCAAATCGTGTTTTCGGCGCGCGTTTGTACCAGTAGGATCTTTGAACCGGGAAATATCGGAGCTGCGCGCGACAAGATTACGTCATTTGCGGCTTGTCTCCCTCGCCGTTCGCGCGACTCCTGTGAAGCAGCCTTCCGAGGATGCCCATGTTCGGCTTCGGCGGGTTCAATTGCCGTCGCGCTCTGGCATGACCTGTACGACGAGTTTCCGGTTTTTCCAGAACATGTCATGTACCCGCGGCTGCAGCCTCCGTAACATTTCCGGCCCCACGTCCTTGAACGTAAGCTGTACTGCGGGCCGCGAACCGCTTCCTGGAATGCGCCTGATTTCGTCAAATGGCGGAAACCCGTACTTGATCAGGAATTCCCTGATCTCGTCGTCGGAAGCGTCTTCTTCTACATTTCCCACCCAGAGATCGGCCATGATGCTGTCCTCCATTGTTCGAAAATCACGCGTCAAGCCATGATGTTGACGCCGACGTCGATATACAGCGTTTCGCCCCAGAGGCGTCGCGCATAAGGTGTCGCCAGAAACGCGCACGTAAAGCCAACATCCATGATGTCCACCAGTTCGCCGAGCGGTGCGCGCTGCGCTGCTTCGTTGAGCAGCAGATAGAAATCCTTGAGACCCGATGCCGCGCGGGTCTTGAGCGGGCCGGGCGAGACGCGTGAACGCGGATGCGCTTTGGCCCAAGCTCATACGCAAGATAGCGGGCACAGGCTTCGAGCGCGGCCTTCACCGGTCCCATCATGCTGTAGTTCGGAACCACCTTGTTCGCGCCATAGAAGCTCATGGTCAGCATGGTGCCGCCGTCTTTCATCAGCGGCGCGGCAAGGCGCGCCATGCGCACGAACGAGTGGCAGGAAACATCCATCGCGCTCGCGAAGCCCTCGCTCGAGCAATTGAGCAGGCCGCCTTGCAGGTCGTCCTTGGGCGCCCACGCAATCGAATGGACCAGAATGTCGAGGCTTCCCCACTCTTCTTCGATCCGCTTGAACACGGCTTCGAGTTCGGTATCGCTAGCGGCGTCGAGCGGCATGAAAATTGGCGCGTCGAGTGCGGTCGCGAGCGGCTCGACATACGGTCTCGCCTTGTCATTAGCATAGGTAATCGCGAGCTTCGCACCAAGTTCGTGAAACGCTTTCGCGCATCCGTATGCGATCGAATACTCGTTAGCGATGCCGGTGACCAGTGCTTTCGCGTCGCTCAGGATCGGGCGCGGTTGCTCGAGTGACATGATGGAACTCCCTCAATGCAGGTTCATTGGTGGCGCCGGGTCCGGCATGTGATGCGCGTGCCGATGCGTTTCGCGGGCATGGCGGAGGCTACTGCTGATTACGCAGCGCCGGGCCGGCACCTGCGTGAGCATTGCCACACCCGGCATCCGCTACCGTGCGGCGACGGCCAGCTAGCTCGATATGAAACATTGGACGACCGTCTCGCCCCGCGGCACACGTTGCCGACGGGGCCGGACGACGTCGGCGCTGAGAACGGTCCATTCTCGGCAGACATCGCATGGACCGCGTTACCCATCGGTTCGGATACGTTGGCGTTCGAGGTCGTTAGAGCGAAGAGCGGCGAGTGTTGTCGAAGGGCATCTGTTTCAGACGATGCGCGGCTACGCCGTGCTCGATGCGGGTGCAGCGGCGCGCGGGTCCCCGACGTCCGCGCAGCCTCGAACCAGCAACACGGGGCAGGTGGACATTCGCAGAAACTGTTCGGCGACGCTGCCGAGCACTGCCCTGCTCATACCGCGCCTGCCGTGCGTCCCCATCGCGACGAGCCCGGCATCGTGGCGCTGCGCGCAGCGTTGCAGGCAGCTCGCAATATCGTCCGCGGCGCTCTCCGTCTCGACTATTTCCGTCGTACCCGCCACGCCACCTTTTGCCATCGCTGCGCGGGCAGTTTCCAACGCAACCTTTGCATCTTCCCGGAGGACCTTGCGAAGGTCCTCCGGGTCATAGTAGCCCGCGTACTGGGACATATGCCACGGATGAACGATATAGACAGCGTGCAGGTTCGCGTGCGCGAGCGTTGCCACGCCGAGCGCCTGGTCCAGTGCACGAATCGAGCCCTCGCTTCCGTCTATGGCCAACAGGATGTTGTGGTACATGGTTTTGCACCTGGCGCGATGCGCTTTGTCGGGTGAAGGGACGGCCCCGTCGAACGCGCTTTGTAGATCAAAATCGGGCGGGGCAATGATCCGATGATCGGCGCGAATCGCATCGGGTTATTGACTTGTGTCAACGTAGCGGCGCGGCCTACGGCATCCGTCGCTTTGCGGTTCCTGCGGCTCATTGATCGAACCCGACGATTGCCTCTGCGGGTCGCCCGCCATCCGGCGTGCCGCTGGAGGACCGCTATCAGCTGCTGACTGATGAGTGAACTTGCGGCGCAGATCCAGAGCACGCGCGAAGATGAGCAACGACGTATTGCGCGTGAATTGCACGATGATCTCGGCCAGCAGTTGAGGGCGCTCAAGATGGGCATCGCCGTGCTGGAAACACAACTGGCCGCGGGCAACAATGACCTCTCGCGCTCGCAGCAACAGTCGTGTTGCAAAAGCAGATCGACGCCACGTGGCGTCGTTGCGAGGCATCGCCGCCAATCTGCGACCGCCGATGCTGGATGACCTGGGTCTGGTGCCAGCGGTCGAGTGGCTGGCGGACGACTTTACGCACCGGTACGGCGTGAAAGCCACCGTTCACGTCAAAGTCGACGAAGGAATTTTCTCCACGTCGGCTGCGACGGCTATTTTCCGGATCGTGCAGGAAGCGCTGACCAACGTGGCGAAACATGCGCGGGCCAGTGAGGTGCTGATTGCCATCTCAGCCAACGCGGCCCATTGCACCGTGCGCATTGAAGACAACGGCCGCGGCGACACGGCCGGCGGTGAGCGCAAAGCGCGTTCGTTCGGCCTGCTGGGCCTGCGCGAGCGCGCCCGGCAGCGTGGCGGCTTCGTCTTGATCGATAGCGCGCCGGACGCGGGGTTCCGGATCGCCGTTCACCTTCCGCTCAGCGCGATCCAGGTGAGTGCGCCGGACGCCCCCTGATGCGCCTTGGCCGGGCGCGGCCGGCGTCGCTCACGGCGACCGTTGCGCCGCACCTGCCGCGAGTTCGACGATATCGGCCGTGATTTCGTCCTGGCGGACCTGGCGGTAGCGGTGCGTCAGTTCGTCAAGTGTCTCCTTCACATTGGCACCCGCGGCCAGCATTGCGCGCACACGCGCTTCGTTTTCAGCGGCGAACGAGAGCATCAACGCCTCGCACAATTCGACATACACGTAGGCTTCGACGAGTCCAGCAAGCAGGCGCTCGGCGGGCAACGTCAACAACGGTGGCAGGTCGCGGAGCGCCACCCGGAAGCGCGAGAAGTCAAACGGAATGAGACGGTGTTCGACGACTTCGCTACGCGCCGCGATGCCGGGCATCGCGTGAACGACGAAGACACCGGTTACCGGTCGCTGGTCGAGGCGCAGGTAAAGCGCGTCGGTAATGCGGCTTGCGAGTACGGGCACATCGTCGGCATGGGACGCCGCCGGAGAACTCCATGCGAAAGCAACGCGACGTTCGTTTGCCGCGATCTCGCCGCGCGTTCCCACCAGCAGCCATTCGCAATCCGCCGACGGGTGGCGGGTTAGCGCGTGGTCGAGAATCTGCTCGTTGAACGCGCCCACGAAACCCTGCTCCGCAAACAGCGCGATGACGATTTGCGCGCCGCGTTCGGGCGTCTTTGCGGATACCCCCGCACGGTGGGCGAGCACGGCGCCGATCGCGGCGCCGACCGTCGAGGCCGAGGAGCGGATGCCGGGCAGCCGCCCTTGCGCTTCGCGTGAGCGGGCGGCCGCGATGCCGCGCATGGCGCCGATGACGGCGTCGAGTTGCCGCGCCGTGGCGCTGCGCGATTCGATTTCGGAGAGTTTGCCGCTCATCGCACGTTGCCCCGATCGGACGCGCCGCTAGCGGCACGGAGCGTCAATTGTTGAACGAGTTCGCGAACCGTGGCCATCAACGCGGCCTGAACAGCCGTGTCAGACGGTGCCGATGATAGCCGCGTACGAGCTTCCGCGAGCTCGGCTAGCACTTGCTGGCTCTGCGCTCGCGCGCCCAGTTCGGTTCGGACCTGAGCGACGATGCCGGGCGGCGCCGCATCGAATACGCCCGCCGCCAGCGCGGCGAGCAGTGCGATTTCGTCGACGGTACGCAACGCGCTGAAGCGCGGTTGTGCAATCAGCGCCCGGATGCGTTCGCCGCGCGCGATTTTTCCGGCAACATGCGCGTCCGTCAGACCGCCGAAGCGGCTGAACATTTCCAGTTCGAGGAACTGCGCATAGTCGAGGCGCAGGCGGCCCGATACCTCGCGCAAAGCCGGACGTTGCGCCTTGCCGCCGACCCGGCTCACGCTCAAACCGATATCGACGGCCGGCCGCTGATTGGCGGCAAACAGCGCGGCGTCCAGCACGATCTGGCCGTCCGTGATCGAAATCAGGTTGGTGGGAATGTACGCCGACAGGTTGCCGGCATCGGTTTCCGCAATCGGCAGCGCGGTGAGCGAGCCGCCTCCCAATTTCGGCGACAGCCTGGCTGCGCGTTCGAGCAGGCGGGCGTGAACGTAAAAGATGTCGCCGGGATACGCCTCGCGCCCCGGCGGTTCGCGTGTGAGCAGCGCCAGCTCGCGATGCGTCGCCGCGTGTTTGGTGAGATCGTCGATCACGACCAGCGCGTGCTGTCCGCGATCACGAAAATACTCGGCGATCGTGACGCCGGCGAACGGCGCAATCCATTGCAGCCCGGGCGCCGACGCAGCGGCGGCCACCACGAAAATGCAGCGCTCCGGCGCGCCGTGCTGACGGACCGCTTCGATCACCCGCTGCACGGCGGTTGTGCGCTGGCCGATCGCCACATACACGCAGATCATGTCCGAGTGCTTCTGATTGACGATGGCGTCGATGGCCAACGCGGTTTTTCCTGTGGCGCGATCGCCGATGATCAATTCGCGCTGGCCGCGGCCAATCGCGAACAGCGCGTCGACGAGTAGCACACCGGTTTCGACCGGTTCACTGACCAGGTCGCGCTCGATAATCGCCGGCGCCAGCCGCTCGGCCGGCATGCACTTCTCCGCCACCTCGAGCACGGCGCCGGTGCATGTCACGCGCGTACCCGCCTCGACCGCGCTGCCGCCGTCCAGCAGCACGACGCTGATTTCTTCCGCGTCCAGCGTGTGGGCAAAGCCCGTCGCGCCCCCTTCGAAGCGCAGCAGTTCGTTGAGCGGCGCATCCGGCAGTCCTGAGACAAACGCAATGCCATCTCCGAGCCGCTCGACACGACCGAGCATTTCGGCCTGGGGCGTAACCGTAGTGCGCATCAGCGTGTGGCGTTGCTGCGCGAGCCATGGATCGTCGCTCATGTCAGCCGGACGCATGTTCGCCATCCAGCAGCGCTGCCCTGATCCGCGCGAGATCGCCTCCAAAGCTGTTACGCACCACGGCATGCGGCGCCCGCAATTCCAGTCCGGCGATCAGCTGAGGATCGACCTCGAATCGAACCGAGACTGCCCGTTGCAGGCAGTTAGCGAGCACTTCCCGGCAGCGCTCCTGCTCCTCGGGGCGCAGCGCGCGCGGCGCGGCAAGCGCGAGCGTCACGCCATTTGCACCGAGCTGCGCGCGAACCGCTTCAGGCAGTTGCGCAAGCCCGTCGGCGAGACCGTCGATGAAGCCGGCTACGCACGCGCTCTCCGGCAGTTTTGCGACCAGCTTCGCCGCGATATCGACGGCCAGCTGGGTTGCCCGGACGGCCACGAGCTTGTCCTGCTCGGCGCGCGCGGCCGCGGCTTCGGCGCCGGCTGCGGCGCGCAGTCCGGCGGCCTCGGCTTGCGCCGCGGCGAGCAGCGCGGCCTTCTCCGTCGCCGCCTGCGCCGCGATTGTCTTCAGGGCGTCGCCACGCGCGGCGACGATTTGCTGCGTCTCGCGAGCCGCAGCGTCGCGCTCGCGAACCGCCGCCTGCTTCGCCGCGTCAGCGTCGCCGATGAGCGCCTGCGCTGCCTTCTGGCGCTCGGCGATGATTTGCGCGACTGGCCGGAACAGAAAGCGTGCGAGCAGCCAGATGAGGACCAGTGCGTTGATCGTCTGCAACGCGAGTGTCGACCAGTCGATTCGCATGAGCGCCGCCTATTTGATGAACGGGTTGGCATAGAGCAGCAGCAAGGCGATCACGAGGCAATAGATCGCCATCGTCTCGATCATGGCCAAACCCACGAACAGGGTACGCGAGACGGTGCCCGCCGAGTCTGGCTGCCGCGCGATCGCGTCCATCGCGGCGGCGACGGCGCGGCCTTCCGCGAGCGCGGGGCCGATCGCGCCGAACGATACGGCAAGCGCCGCGGCCGCGATGCTGACGATTTCAATGAGATTGTTCATCAAGCATTGCCCTTTTTGACGCTGACCGGGTGAGGGGTATCGCTGATCGCCGCGCCGATGAAAACCATCGACAGCACGGCAAAGATGTAGGCTTGCACGGCGCCCGTAAGCAGGTCCAGGGCCATCAGCGGAATGGGCACGAGCAATCCGGCAAGCGACAGGATGATGCCGACCACGAACACGCCGCTCATCACATTGCCAAACAGCCGCACCACGAGAGAAAACGTGCGCGTGATCTGCTCGACGACGTTCAGCGGAATCATGACCCAGCTCGGCTCGGCGAAGGCCGCCAGATAACCTGCCGTGCCGCGCGTGCGGATGCCGTGGAATACCGTGGCGCCCAGGACGATCAGCGCGAGCGCGGCATCCGTTTCGAGGTGCGCGGTGGGTGGCGTCACGCCCGGTATCAACGCGGACCAGTTGGCAACCAGCACGAAGAGGAACAGCGTGCCGATCAATGCACGATACGTGGCTGGACTGGTTTGCATGGTGTCGCGGATTTGCTGATCGATCGTGTCGACCAGCAGTTCGAGCGCGGTCTGCACCTTGCCGGGCATCAGAGCGAGATTGCGGCACAGCAAGGCCGACACCGCCGTGATGACGGCCATGATGACCCAGGTCGTCAGCACGGGCCCCATGATCGCGAGCGGGCCGACATGCAGCAGCGGCGCGGTAGCCAGCGGTGAAGCGGTCATGGCTTGCCTCCCCGGCTGCGTACCGCGATTGTGCGTGCGAGCAGGATGCCCGCCATGCCGGCTAGCAGCGCGAGCGCACCGACGTGCGCGAGCATCAGCAGCAGCGCACCGGTCGGGGCGAACCGGACAAGCTGGAGCGCCAGCGCCGCTGCCGCCCTACCCTGCGCAAAAAGCGGCCAGTTCCAGCGCAGCGACACAAAGTGCCATGCGCCGGCCAACGTGCCAAGGGCGAGTCCCATGGAGAGCTGCGCGGCGATCGATGGCAGCGGATCAGTCATGGTGCCCTCCCTGTTGACGATGCATCCACTTCCACGCGGACCAGAAACCGACCACCGCGCCGATCATGAGGAGCGGCGCCGAAAAGAACACGCGCGTGCCGAAGGTCCGGTCCAGCCAATGGCCCAATGCGAGTCCCATCAGCGTCGGCAGGACGATTGCCCAGCCGAGGATGCCGATCTGGCCGAGCCGGCTGCCGAGCGACGGCTCGGGATCAGCGCGCCCGCGCGCATCGCGCTCGGCGACCTGGCGAGCCGCATCGGCCATGCGGTCGTCACGCGGTTTGCCCGCGTCGGGGCGGTGCGAGTTCATCGCGACGTTGCTCCCATGGCGACGCCATAGGCGGCGTCCCTACCCTGGCGTGGACACAGATAGCGCAGCATCTGCCGCACGGCGCGAGCATGCAGACGCAACTGGTCGACGCGGGCGCGCCGTGCCGCATCGTCTTCGACAGCGTGGTGACGGCGAACCCCGGCTTCCAGGCTCTCCAGCGAGTCGCCGGGAATCGCTTCGCGGCAGGCAATCGACACCTCGGCGCCGCGCGATACCAACAGCACGCCGCCGTCCACCGCGCAATAGCGGGTGGCGCCGTCGGCACAGGTCCAGCGGACCACCGAGGGCGTCAGCAGCGTCACGTAGTCTGCATGTCTGGTGCGGATGCCGAACGAGCCGCTCTCGTCTTCCGCCCGCAGGGATACGATCTCGACGGCGTCGAACCAAACCCGGGACGGCGTCGCAATCGTCAGTGTCAAAGATGTGCCGCTCATTGCGCACGCTCCGCGCCGTGATGTGCCGCTTTCTCGGCGACAGCGGTCTCTTCCTTGTGGCGTGCCTCGTCGAGCGAGCCGACCATATAGAGCGAACTTTCTTGCCAGGTGTCACATTCCCCGGCGAGGATCGCCTTACAGCCTGCGATCGTCTCGGTGACTGCCACGGAGCGGCCGACGTCTCCAGTGAAGGCTTGCGTGACGGCAAACGGCTGGGTCAGAAAGCGCTGCAGACGTCTGGCTCGTTCCACGAGGACGCGGTCGTCTGCGCCGAGCTCCTCGATACCGAGCAATGAGATGACGTCCTGCAATTCGCGGTAGTGCTCGATGATCCGGCGTACCTCGGTCGCGACCGCCACGTGTTCCTCGCCGACCACGAGCGGATCGAGCAGAACCGACGACGATGCGATCGGATCGATGGCGGGGTACATGCCTTCAGCGGCCATCGCGCGAGACAGTACGACCATACTGTCGATATGCGCGGCGATCGCGGTGACGGCTGGGTCGGTGAAGTCGTCGGCGGGCACGTACACGGCCTCGATCGCCGTGACCGACACATCGCCAACCGACACAATGCGTTCCTGCAGACTCGCGACTTCGCTCGCCAGCGTCGGCTGGTAGCCCACTCTCGAAGGCATGCGCCCCAGCAGGCCCGATACCTCGGCGCCCGCCTGCACGAAACGGAACACGTTATCCATCAACAGCAAAACATTCTGGCGGTGTTCGTCGCGGAAATACTCGGCAATCGTCAATGCGGTGAACGGCACGCGCCAGCGTGCGCCTGGCGGCTCGTTCATCTGACCGTACACCAGAACGGTGCGCGCCAGTACGTCGGACGTACGCATATCAAGCAGCATTTCGTGCCCTTCGCGCGAGCGCTCCCCGACGCCGGCAAACACCGAGATGCCCTGATAGCGCTCGACCATCGCGTGAATCAGCTCCATCACCAGCACCGTCTTGCCGACACCCGCGCCACCGAACATCGCCGCCTTACCCCCTTGGGCGAGCGGCGCAAGCAGGTCGATGACCTTGACGCCAGTGGAAAACAGAGAAGTCGCGCCGGTCTGCGCGGCAAGCGGCGGCGCCGCCCGATGAATCGGACGGCGCTCGATCTTTACAGGGAGCGCTGGGCCAGCGTCGCGGGGTGTGCCCGTCACGTCGAGCAGCCTGCCGAGCACCGCCTCGCCAACCGGTGTCGTAATGGGGCCGCCACAGGCTCGCGCGCGGGCGCCGCGCCGTAATCCCGCCGTCGATTGCAGCGCCACTGCGCGCACCATCGTTTCACTTAGATGCGCCTGCACTTCGACCAGCACCGGCGCGAGATCGTCCGGCAGGATGAGCAACGCGTCGTCGATAAGGGGAAGCGGGTTGCCCGCAAACCGTACGTCGACCACTGCGCCCCGGACCGCGACGACGCTGCCGTCACCGGCAGCCGGTGGGGCATCGGGTGCGATCGCTGCTGGCTGGGTCGACATACCGGGCCTCCTCGCGGCCAAGTTCGAACAGTTGCACGATACCGCAGCGTCCGGCAGAAGAAATGACATTGATCAAACGTAGCTGAGAAGGCACGCGCCCGGTACCGCGCCGATAAATCTGAAGCGGTAATGGACCAGCCAGCGCAGCACACGGGCAGCGAACATTTCGGCCAGATTGATTTGCATCAAATGCGGCGGCGGACACGTCACCAAGCTTGGTGGTGATGCCCGTCAGATTGGCGGCCATACTGATCCTGGACAACATCGTCCGGGCGGCTCGTTAGGGTGTTCGCATATTTCAGATGGAGTTCGCCATGTCCCACGATGCCGACGAAGTCGCCTACCTGCGAGACCGCGCGGCCTCGCTTGACGCCGCCGCGCGGGCATTGCCGGTTGCGCTGGAGGCGCCCTGCCATGAGCCCCGCTTCACACTCAAAGGTATCGTGTACCAGTTTGGCCTACAGCACCTACGACCCTACCGGCCGACCCAGCGATCTCTTTCACTACAGACTCTCGCTTGCCATTGCCGAGGCAGTACAGGCCTCTTTGCCGGTGCCATCTCCCACCGACGCGTCAGCGCGGTCGGCGAAAGATGACGCACTGCGCGTAGCCCGACGCAACGCCGCCGCACACATCGCGCACCAGCGTCTAGCCAACACGAGGACGATTGACACGCGCGCGCAGCGCGTCGATTTCGTCGAGCAGATCGAGGGCGAGCGCGATGCCAGGTGGGTTGATTTGAAGATCGCGTGCGAGCCGCTGTGCGGTCCGTACGCGCCGAAACGCCGCACCACTGAAACGCCATTCCTGCGGTTGATCCCCCTTGGGTTCGAACACGCCTTCGGAGACCCAAAGCCTCAATTCCTCTTCCGATGCCCCGCTCGCCCGACTTAATTCGACGAGCGTAAACTCGACACTCTCGTCGACAACCTGTCCTTGCAGGCAGGTTGTGGTCCTGGTCTCTTTCACGATGATCCTCCATAAAAGTGCGCGCGCGGATCGAAGTTGAAGGCCCGTTGCATCGAGTCGTAAGCGGCCCTCGCCGTTTCGCTTTCCGCCGGAGGCAGAACGATGTTCAGCATCACGTAGAGATCGCCAGGCGGGTTGGCGGGGATCCCCTTGCCTCTGAGTCTCAGGCGTCGGCCGCCGGCGGAACCCGGCGGTATTGTCATCTCGACCGTACCATCCGGCATCGGCACCGCAATCTTCGCGCCCAGCGCGGCTTCCCACGGCGCGACCGGCAATTCGAGCGACACGTCGCGGCCGTCGACGCGAAAGCGCGGATGTTCGCGAAACCCGATTTCCAGGTAGAGGTCGCCAGCGTCCGCGGGCGTGGCGCCCGCGCCGCCCTGGCCGCCGAGCCGAAGATGCTGGCCCGCACGTATCCCTTTCGGAATCGATATGTCGAGCGTGCGCGATTCCAGTGCGACATGGCCTTGCGCATCGATCACCGGCACTTGCAGCGAGATCGAACGCTGCGCGCCGCGATACGCGTCTTCGAGATCGATCAGCACCTTCGCGTGATGATCTTCGCCTCGCACGTTGAACGCCCTGTGCCCCGCATGCGCATGCGCGCCGCGTGCGCCGCCGAACATCGACTCGAAGAATTCATGGAAGTCGGTCTGCGCACCCGGCTGACTGCCCGCGCCGCGGAATTCGAAGCCTTCGTCCCAGTCAGGCGGCGGCTGAAAATCCTGACCGTCGCGCCATTTGTCCCCCATGCGATCGTAGGCCGCGCGCTTCTCGGGGTCCTTGAGCACCTCGTACGCCTCGCCCAACTCCTTGAAGCGGACTTCCGCATCGTCATGCTTGCTGACGTCCGGATGATATTTGCGCGCGAGCTTACGATACGAACGCTTGATGTCTTCCTGAGAAGCGGTGCGTTCGAGACTCAGGATCTCGTAATAGTCCCTGTATTTCATTTTGGAGGCTGACCGGTGAGGAACGGGGGCGGCAATACGGGGCCAACGCGCCAGTGGCGGCGCCCGGTTCACTTTATACCAATCCGGGCAGCCCGGCAGAGCCGCGGCGGCTCTCTCGCCGACGGCCGGCCGTTCAAATACCCGGCATGACCGGATACGGCTCCGTATGGTCGTCGACGCCCTTCACGCCGGAAATGCTCTCGGCTGCCACGCGAACCGCCTGGATGGACTCCGCCGAGTGGAAGACGCCCCAGAGATGGATCACGCCGTCGCTCACGACGATGTTGCGTCCAGCGAATGCCCACTTGTGGCCGGCCAACTCGCCCATCAACATCGCACGAATCTCCCGGTCCGTGACGTCGGCGCCGGCGTCGCGCGCGGGCTCCTCCGGGAGACTGGCCAATGCCTGAATCAGATTGGCTCGGCTGATAATGCCGCTCATCTTGCCGGCTCTGGTCACGGGCACACGTTTGATATGCTGCGTTTCGAGAAGTGCGGCGACGTCGCCGATCGGCGTGTCTTCGTCCACGGAGACGACCTCGCGCGACATCACGTCTTCGACTTTCAGTCCATGCGACTTCACATAGTTGCGAGCGTCGTCGCTCGCGGAGAACAGGTCGAGCCATGATGAACGCACGGGTTTATCGGTGTCGAGCTCGACGCGTCGAAGCAGATCGCCTTCGCTGACCATGCCGACGATAGCGTCGGCTGCATCGACTACCGGCGCGCCACTGATTCTCTTTTCCACGAACATCCTCGCGACTTCGCGCACCGTCATGTCGGGCCTGACGGATATCACGTTACTGGTCATTATGTCGAAAGCACGCATGGCAAGTCTCCTGACTATTGCGTTGAGTGTGGTTTGAGTTGAGCGTGGTCTGCCGCCTGAAGCGACAACGTCTTTGACATCTTCAGCTGCACCCACACCATCCCCTCGCGCAGCCCGGCGAGCACGGCTTCGCGTTCGCTCGAAAGTACGCTGCTGTGCGTGAACTCGTGGGTGAAGACGCCTTCCGGTGTCGTGTGACTGAGCTGGATCGAGCAGTTGAAACCGCCCGCTGTCGGATGCGTCACGACCGATACCGACCAATGGCCGTCGCCAACTTTTCCGGAAAGGGTCATGAGCCGCTCCTGAACTTTCACCTCGATGAAGCGACGCGAACCGCACGCAAAACTGCGCCCCGGCCGCGCGCCGCAAGTTAGCCCACGGTCAGATTGTCGACGACCGCATGCACGCCCGGCGCCGCCACGCGGCTCCGCGCGCAGCCGAACGCTCCGCGGCGGAATCGACCTTGCCGGTCAGCGTCACGGTGCCTTCGTGCACCTTGACCGCGATATGCTTTGCCTCGCGGTCGGCGTGACGCTGCAGCGCCTGGCTGATCTGCTCGCCGATATCCTGCGCGGCGACGTTCCCGCCGATGCGGATCGTGTTCGAGACGCCGATTACGCCACGCATACACGAGATCGTGCGGGTGGCGAGATGACTCTGATGGGCACTCTCGACTTCGCCGCTTAATGTCACCCAGCCTCTTTCGACCTGCACCTTCACGGAGTCTTCGCTCAAACCGACCGTCCAGCGCAGCATCGTGCGAACTGCCCGGGCAATGTCTTCGTCGGTTCGCACATCGGTATGCAGCGGGCGCACATCCAATTCCACGACGACGGCCTTCACGCCCGCGACGCGTTGCGCCGCCTTTTCCGCCGCGACTTTTTCCGCGTAGCTGACCGGGTGGCCGGACAGCGTGACGACACGGTCGCATACTTCGACGCCGATGTCCGTGACGCTGACGGCCGGATCCCAAGCCAGTTCTTCTTCAACCTGCTGCTGCAATTCCATGTCTGACTTCATTGCCTGCTCCTTGATGGCATGCAAGGGTTGCCGCTGCGCCGGGACGTGCAGCGGTGCGCCCAGCGCCGCGCCAATCAGCTGATCGGCAGGCGTTTGCGCGCGGAGGCCGCTTTCTTGGGCAGCGTCAGCGACAGCACGCCGTCCTTGTATTGCGCCGTTGCAGTGGCTTCATCGATCTCGCTATGCAGCGAGAACGAACGGCTGACGGCGCCCGAATAGCGTTCGCGACGAACCACGCGTTCGCCCTCCTTCAGCTCCTGCTTACGCTCGACCTTGGCGCTGATCGATACGAGATTACCGTCGATCTTCACGTCGATATCGTCTTTCTCGACGCCGGGCAGTTCGGCTTTCACGGTGTACTGGGTATCGCTCTCCGTCACATCGACCTTGATATCGGCAAGCGGCACTTCCCCGCCCGCGCCACCGCGCAGTGGGCGGAACAGGCCCTGAAAGAGATCCGACATGGGTTCGATTGCAAACGGGTCAAAACGGGTCAAGTTGCTCATCGTGTCACTCCTTATCATCCATTACGGTCATGGATAGGGGACTGGGTTAATGGCGCGGGTGCGCATGCGTCGCGCAACGCGCCGGTTAGGACACTTCAATAATCACTTTCAGCGCATGCGTGTCCGCGGCACGGCTGAAGGTGTCGTAGGCACCGGCCACGTCTTCGAGCTGGAAGCGGTGCGTAATCAGCCGCGCGGGATCGATGCGGCCCGCGCGCACCGTCTTGAGCAGCATCGGCGTGCTGACGGTGTCGACCAGACGCGTCGTGATCGCGATGTTGCGGTCCCACAGCTGTTCAAGGTGCAGATCGGCCTTGACGCCGTGCACGCCGACGTTCGCGATCACGCCGCCCGGCGCGACAAGCGCCTCGCACAGTTCGAACGTGGCAGGCACGCCGACCGCTTCGATTGCGCAATCCACACCTTTCTGTTCGGTCAGCTTCATCACGGCCGCAACGGGATCGTCATGGCCGCTATCGATGCATGCAGTGGCGCCGAAGCCGCCTGCGACTTCGAGCCGGTTGGGATCGAGGTCGATCATGATGATCTGCGCCGGCGCATAGAACTGCGCGGTCAGCAGCGCGGCGAGGCCAATCGGCCCGGCACCGACGATCGCCACCGTACTGCCGGGCTGCACTTTGCCGTTCAGTACGCCGCATTCGAAGCCGGTCGGCAGGATATCGGAGAGCATCACGAGCGCTTCTTCGTCGGCGCCAGCGGGAATCGGATAGAGGCTCGTCTCCGCGTGCGGAATGCGCACGTACTCGGCCTGGGTGCCGTCAATCTTGTTGCCGAGAATCCAGCCGCCCGTGCTGCAATGGGAATACATTCCGCGCCGGCAGTAATCGCATTTGCCGCACGACGAAATGCATGAAATCAGCACCCGGTCGCCGGACTTGAACGACGATACCGCCGTGCCGACCTGCTGCACGACGCCGACGCCCTCGTGGCCGAGAATGCGTCCCGGCTCGCAGGTCGGCACGTCGCCTTTGAGAATATGCAGATCGGTGCCGCATATCGTGGTGCGCGTCATTTTGACGATCGCATCGGTGGGCGCCGCGAGCTTTGGAATGGGCCGTTCCTCAAGCGATTTCTTCCCGGGACCCTGGTACACGAGCGCTTTCATATGCTGCCTCCGTTGATCGATGCGGGCTTGCCTACGACTGACTTTAGGCTGGCTCGCAGCGCGCCGATTGACATGTATCAAGCGATGTTCATCCGCCGCCGTCCGCTCGAATGAATGATCTCCGTCAAGCGCCGCTCATCCGGTCGTGCCTATGCTGGACGAGCCCTCATTGCTTTCCCGGAGCCGACCATGCCCGAACATTTCCCCTCGCCGCGTCACCGCCCGCTGCACGTCCGGCAACGCGAACGCGTTGCGCAACGCGGCTGGCGCGCCATCGACCGGGCCTTGCAACGGCCCTGCTCATACCGCCATCCGGCCGGCCGCATTGGCCGGATCGAAACGCATATCTCCGTGATCTATCTGGCCGGCCGTTACGCGTACAAGCTGAAGAAACCGGTCAATCCGGGCTTTGTCGATTTCACGCTGCCCGCCGTGCGGCAACGCGCGTGCGAGGACGAAGCGCGGTTGAACGGCCGCCTTGCGCGCGAGTTGTATTGCGGCGTCGAGACGATCGTGCGTCAGGGCCGCGTGCGCAAGATCCGGCACCACGGGCACGTTGTCGAACACGCGGTCAAGATGCGGCGTTTCGACGAGCGCGACGTATTCCAGGCATTGCTCGCGCGCGACGCGCTCGGTTTCGCGGAGATCGACGCGCTGGCCGACAGCCTCGCCGCGTTTCATCGCGGTGCGGCGCGCGCTGCACCGCGACGCGGCTTCGGTTCGGCGTCGACGGTACGCACGCAAATGCACACCGTGCTGGACGCGCTGGGACGCGAGACCGGCAAGCCCCTACCGGACACACTTCGTCAATGGTGCGAGAAAGACGGCGAGCGGCTCGCGGAACATTTCGAAACGCGCCGCGCGGGCGGCTTCGTGCGTGAGTGCCATGGCGACCTGCACCTCGACAACGTGCTGCGTCGTGGCAAGCGGGTGCTCATGTTCGATTGCATCGAATTCAGCGACGCGTTGCGGTGGATCGACGTGGCGAGTGATTTGAGTTTCCTGCTGATGGACCTGCAGGCGCACGGCCGGGACGATCTTGCCGCCCGGTTGCTGAACGGCTGGCTGCAACGCACCGGCGACTTCGCCGCATTGCCCGCACTGCGTTACTACATGGTTTATCGCGCGCTGGTGCGAGCGCTCGTTGCGGCGCTGAAGGCGCGTGGCGGCCCGACGGACCGCGAATCGGTAGAGACCCATCAGTACCTGCGGCTCGCCGGACGCCTGATCGCAAAGCCGCGCCCTTATCTGTTGCTATGCCACGGCTACTCGGGTTCGGGCAAATCGGTGGCGAGCGAGGCGCTCGTCAATCTGATCGGTGAGATACGCGTGTCCAGCGACATCGAACGCAAACGCCCACGCCCGTTCGCGCCGATAGATGCGCAGCCGTTGCCGCGCGCCGCCTACTCGGCGGACTCGATCGATCGACACTACGGCACGCTGCTGGCGCTCACGCGTCACGTGCTGGCCGCGGGTTATCCAGCGCTGGTCGACGCGACATTTTTGAAGCGCGATCACCGGTCGAGGTTTGCGGCGTTGGCCGATGCGCTGGCGGTTCCTGTCATCGTGCTCGATTTTCATGCGCGCACCTGCCTGCTTGCGGAACGCGTCAGCAGGCGCGCCGCGCAGGCGCATGCGGAGTCGGACGCCGGGCCGGTCGTTCTGATCAGGCAACTGGCGAATGAAGACCCGCTCAGCGCAGGCGAGATGGCTTGCACGGTACATTTCGATACCGAGGTGCCCGTGGGCGCCTTCGCGCATATTGAGTACTGGCAAGCATTGCTGGAACGCCTGGACACGCAGTCAATGCATGAAATGCACGAAACGGCGGCGCCCGATGCGGACGTAGCCCACGCATGAAATGGGCCGCGCAGTCGTTCGCCGCGCGGCCCTGAAGCGCCATCCGTACCGCTTTAGCCCGTTTTAGCCCATATGCATGCCGCCATTGATGGCGAACTCCGCGCCGGTGACGAAACCCCCGTCGTCCGAACAGAGGAACGCCACCAGCGCGGCCACTTCGTCGGGTTGCCCGAGACGGCCCACGGGAATCTGCGGCAAGATCTTCGTCTCCATTACATCCTTCGACACGGCCGCGGTCATCGCGGTCGCGAGGTAACCGGGCGAGACGGTGTTGACCGTCACGCCATGTTTCGCAACCTCCAGCGCCAGCGACATCGAGAAGCCATGAATCCCGGCTTTCGCCGCTGCGTAGTTGGTCTGACCGAAAGCGCCGCGCGCGCCGTTCACCGAGCCGATATTCACGATGCGCCCGAAACGTTGCGCGACCATCCCGCCGAGCAACGGCTTGGTCATATTGAACAGCGAGTCGAGATCGGTGCGCAGTACCGCATCCCAGTCGTCCTTGTTCATTTTTGCAAAGCTCGAATCGCGCGTGATGCCGGCATTGTTGACGAGAATGTCGATCGTCCCGAATTCGTCGAACACGCGTTTGGCGCAATGCGCGCATGAATCGAAACTCGTCACGTCGGCTTCGTAGGCATGAAAACGGCGGCCGGCTTCGCGTTCGTGCACCAGCCAGGTGGCGACGTGATCGTTGCGTTCCGAATGCGACATGGCGACCACCATGCCGGCGTCGTGAAGACGCCGGCTAGTGGCGGCGCCGAGTCCGCCCATGCCGCCGGTAATGAAGGCAACGCGCTTAGCCGACATGCTGTTCTCCCGGTTGCGCGGAGCGGCACGCCGGCGCGGGTGGTGTCGCAGAACCCGTACGCAGCCCGAGTGCTGCGCCGCCGTCCAGCGCGCCCCTGGCCATCTCTTCGAAGCGACGCATCCAGCCCTGCAGCGGCAGCGTCGCGGGGTTCATGCCGACGCCCTGTTGCCAATTGCCGGTCCACGCGGCGTGCCATCCGGCGAGCGCGTCGCGCATGCCGTCGCTGCACGCGGTTTGCTGCCGGGCCGCCGAAACGAGCCCCTGCTGCCAGAGATTCGTAGTGGCCGCCATATAGTCGCGCAGCATCGTCTGATAGCTCGCCGCGAGTTCACTCCAGTCGTGCGCGCCAGTTGCGGCGTCGCGCGTCGCATTCAACGCGGCAAGATCACGTTGGATGCGTTGCATCTCGAACTCGCAGGCTTGCCGGCGGTATTCGTGTCCGTAGCCGAGCATCCGCAGTGAAAGTCCCAGGTTCGCACGATACAGATCGAGCGGCGTGGTGGATTCAGTTGACATGATGGTCCTCAGATCGTTTTGGTGGACGCAGGCGAGCCCGCAATTCTCACTGCCGGTCAGCGCGACGCAGCAGACGGTTCAATGTAGGCCCGCGCGTTGAAGTGCGGTTGACCTGTATCAACGCACGCCAGCGCGCTGCGGTCCCGCACATGGCGCGCCTGTCAGGACGATGCTCAGGCATGGGCGGCGCTTTCCCGAACCAGCAGCACAGGGCACGGCGAATGCCGCACAAAACGCTCGGCGACGCTGCCGAGCACCAGGCGCCGCATGCCGCGCCGGCCATGCGTGCCCATCACCACCAGATCCGCGCCGCGCCGCTCGACACACCGCGCGATGCAACTTGCGATATCTTCGGCGATGCCCTGGGTTTCGATGATTTCAGAATCGCCGGCCACGTCGAGGGCTTTCATTTTCGCGAGCGCGTCGTCCAGCAGGCTTCGTCCGGCCTCGCGCGCGGCATCGGTCAACAGATGCGGGTCGCATACGCCCGCATAAGTGAAGGCCGCCGACTGGTCGATCGCATAGACCGCCGTCAACTTCGCGCTTGCCAGCTTCGCCATGCGGATCGCCTCATCGAGCGCGCATTTCGACGCTTCGCTGCCATCCACGGCAACCAGAATGTTTCGATACATGCCTGTCTCCTCATAGAGCGTTAAAACGATGCGGTCGCGGCACTCGCTGCAACGATCAGGACCGGGTACGCGGCGAATTGCGCACCAGTTGCTCCTCGGCGGAATCGAATGCCGCCCGGATCGCTGCTTGCACGTTGGCGTCGACACAATGTCTGATCGGGACGAGTTCGCCGCTGCGCATGGTCAGGTCGAGCCGGGCGTCGAACGTGGGCTCGCGCGGCTCACCTGGCTGCGCATTGGCCCGCTGGTCAGGAAGCGCGGCACGGATGAATTCGATCGCCAGATGACAGCCCGCGATGGACCTGCTGAAACGCTCGAGGCGCACCAGTTGCGAAGCGGCTTCGGCTTCGATTTGCGACGTTCCGACGAAGCCGAGGTAGACGATTTGCATGCCGACTCCCATGTTCCCTCTCCCAGGCGTCCAGCGTTCTTGCGCGGGCTCCATAGCAAACTTGCCCGCCGCGGTCGTGTGGCCAAACTGACGAGACGCAGCCGGCGGGATGATTGGATCATCGGCTGGGACGGTTTGAGCCACTTGACTTGCGTCAAGACATAGAGTCGATGCGGGCTTTTCCTGAGCGCCGAATGCTGTTCATGTCGCGCCGTGCGCGCCACGCCTCACTTCGTTCGGCGGTCCGGCCGCGCATCTGGGCTATTTCCGCGACGAGTTCGTCAAGCGCCGCCGCTGGCTCGACGAACACACGTTCGGCGACCTCGTCGCGTTGTGCCAGTTTCTGCCGGGCCCGGGCAGCAGCCAGGTCGGCATCGCGATCGGGCGGATGCGCGGCGGTATCGCCGGCGCGTTGGCAGCGTGGCTGGGATTCACGCTGCCCCCGGTCGCGCTGCTGACCGGTTTCGCCTGCGGGTTCACGCATCTGACCGATGCGACGTCGCTTCGTCTGCTGCGCGGTCTCAAGCTGGCGGCGGTGCGGTCGTCGCGCAGGCGGTGTGGTCGATGGGACGCACGCTCTGTCCCGACCGCGCCCGCTCGACCATCGCCGCAGGCGCCGCGATCGCGGTGCTGGTGCTTGGCGTGACGTATGGCCAGATCGCGTCGATCGTCGTCGCGGCCGGGATCGGCGCGCTACTTCTGAAAAGCTCGGCCGACGTGCCGGGCGCGCCGCTCGGCATGCCCGGCACGAAAGCCGGCGCGTTCGCGTGCCCGCTCGGATTCGGTTTGCTGCTGTTCGGCCTGCCCGCGGCGGCCGCATGGCTGCATGTCTATCCGCTCGACCTGTTCGCCGCGTTCTACCGGGTCGAGTCGCTGGTGTTCGGCGGCGGCCATGTGGTGCTGCCGTTGCTGCAAGCGGTCGTGGTGCCGCGCGGCTGGCTGTCGGCCAACGAATTCATGGCCGGCTACGGCGCCGCGCAAGCAGTGCCGGGTCCGCTGTTCTCGTTCGCGGCATTTCTCGGCGCCGCCAGTAGCGGCCATCCGGCGGGAATCGGCGGCGCACTGATCGCGACAGCCGCGATCTTTCTGCCGTCGTTTTTGCTGGTCGGCGCGACGCTGCCGCTGTGGGGACAACTGCGGGCGTTCGCACTGATGCGCCGGGCGATGGCCGCGATCAACGCCGCGGTGGTCGGCATTCTGCCCGCCGCGCTCTACGATCCGGTCTGGACGAGCGCCGTGCACAGCGGCGCGGATTTCGTGCTCGTCGTGCTGGCCTTGCTGCTGCTCGGAACGTGGCGTGCGCCGTCGTGGGCGGTGGTGCTGGTGACCATCCTGCTTGCCGGATGAGTCATCTGACGCGCGCCCGCCTGGTTCGATCATGCGTACCCGCAGCACGATGACGAGCGATTGCGGTGTCGTCGGCGTGCGCGTGGGCGCCGATGCGGAGCACTTCCGTTCGCAGCGAGGCGATTTCCGCCTGCAAGGTCTTGATGTCGCGATGCATTTCGCGACGCAGCAGACGCTCTTCCCGTTCGATGAAGAGCGCGGCAATACTCGCGAATAACAGCGACAGCAGCCCATAGCCGAGCAGCACCACGAACGCGGCGAAGACGCGCGAGGCCGGCGTGGTCGGCGCCATATCGCCGTAGTCCACCGTCGCGCTGCTTTCGAAGGCGAGCCAGACGCCCTCCGCATACGTGTGCGCGCCCGGTTCGAGCCAGTAAAAACCGGCACCCGCCGAGGCGAGCAGCACGGCAGCCATCGCGGGCAGCAGAAGCAGTCGGTTGGGCGAGAAAAATCCTTGCAGCGACAGCGCGATTCGCGCCGCCACGACTCCGACGAACAGAATGCGCATCGACCATTCGAACGAGGACCAGGCCGACACGCCCGAAATGACGCTAGCTGCTGCGCCCACTGCGATCAGCACGTCATAGCGGTTGCGCACCAGAAACCGCCGGGGCTTGTGGCTCAAGCGCGCGAGCCACGCGAGCGATATTGAGAAACCGACCGACATGCACGCGTAGAGCGCCCGCCCCGTTTGGTGCAAGACCGTGGAGTGGGCGGCCAGTTCGAAGTAGAACGCGGGAATGGCCAGCAGGCTGAATCCCAACAGAACCCATTGCAGCCAGCGCCATGCGCGCACCGCACGCGGACCGTCATGGGGGTCGATGCCGCCCAGGCCGGCAATGCGAAAATCATCGCTCATTTCGCCACCGTATCCGACTTTGCGACGCCCGGTAACCATCCCGTTACCGGCCAGCGTCCCTTGACTGCGCCGCCGCTGTAACCACCGGCTGACGCGAGGTGCTGAACCATCGTATGAGGGCAGCTTCGGCCGACCTTGATACGGATCACAAAGAGGCGAGATACGCAGCGTCGCGACGCCCGCGCTGCCTTTGCGAATCGACATGAGGTCGACTGCCGCCCGCTCGGCTGCGCTGCCGCGATCATTGCTTGATCCAACGCAATCGAACCCACCGAGCCTCGCGTATGGTGAACCAACGCCTGCTCTGCGCGGCAGGGCGGGCCGGCTGCAGTTCGATTGCAGCGAACCTCAAACGGGAGAACGACGTGCAAAACTCTGATCCGATTCACGCACACACGCCGCGCACCGACGTCAACAGTGACGGCCACCCTGCAGAGAACGGCAAGTTCTATCTTGTCGGCGGCGGCATTGCCTCGCTGGCGGCCGCTGCGTTCCTGATCCGCGACGGCCACGTGCGCGGCTGCGACGTCACCATCCTCGAAGCCCTCGACAAGCCCGGCGGCAGCCTTGATGGCGCGGGTAACGCGGAAAGTGGCTATGTGGTGCGCGGCGGCCGCATGCTCGAAAGCAAGTATCTGTGCACCTACGAGCTCTTTTCGTCGATCCCGACGCTGGACGACAGCAAAACCGTGACCCAGGAGATCTTCGACTGGAACGAGACCATCCGGACTTCGTCCAGGTCGCGGCTCGTGAGGAACGGCAAACGCGAGGACGCCCCCGCCTATGGGCTCGATGAAAAGCATCTGATGACGCTGGGCCGCCTGTCGATCGAACCGGAAATCATGCTCGGCAACAGCCGGATTTCCGATCATTTCGACGCGTCGTTCTTCGACACCAATTTCTGGCTGATGTGGTGCACGACGTTTGCGTTCCAGCCATGGCATAGCGCAGCAGAATTCCGTCGGTATCTATTGCGTTTCGCGCATATGTCGGCGGGCTTCAACCAACTGCACGGCATCATGCGCACGGTCTACAACCAGTACGAGTCGATGGTCCGGCCTCTGCGCCGCTGGCTGGACGGGCACGGCGTAATTTTCCAGCCGGACACCCGGGTCACCGATCTCTGGTTCGACGAAACCGGCGAGCAGAACAGTGTAGTTGGCATGGTTTGCTTGAGCGCGCATCAAGGCTTCGAATTGCTGATCGGCCGCAACGACAAGGTGATCGTCACGCTCGGCTCGATGACGGCGGCTTCCAGCCTCGGCGGCATGGACCGTCCCGCGCCGCTGGAGACGGTCGACGGCACGGGCGCCTGGAGCCTGTGGAAAAACATTGCCGCGGGCCGGCCCGAATTCGGCGACCCGTCCGTGTTCGCCGATCATGTCGACGCGTCGAAGTGGCTCTCCTTCACGGTGACGCTGCGAGACCCGACACTGTTCCGGCTTATCCGCGATCTGACCGGCAATGTACCCGGCGAAGGCGGCCTGATTACTTTTCCTGAGTCGAACTGGCTCGCCTCGATCGTGCTGCCGCACCAGCCGCATTTCATCGATCAGCCGGCGGACGTGCAGGTGTTCTGGGGGTACGGCTTGCGAGTCGACCAGCCAGGCAATTTCGTCGACAAGCCGATGCAGGCCTGCACCGGCCGCGAAATCCTGACGGAGATTCTCGGCCATTTGAAGGTCAAGGCGGAGTCGGCCCGAATCCTCGAGCACGCGGTTTGCATTCCCTGCATGATGCCGTTCATCACGAGCCAGTTCCTGCCGCGCCGGCGCGGCGACCGGCCTGCCGTGGTGCCTGACGGATGGCGCAATCTCGCTTTCATCGGCCAGTTCTGCGAGTTGCCCGACGACGTCGTGTTCACCGTCGAATACTCGGTGCGCTCGGCGCAGAACGCGGTGTATGCACTGCTCGGGCTCGATCGGGCCGCACCGGCTGTCTACAAGGGGCGGCATGACCCGCGGATCGTCTACAAGGCATTCGCGACGCTGCGGGACCATTAGCGAGGTGATCGAGTGGAAGTCGACGGTTTGCGGCATACCAGAAGCCTGCGGGCGCTGCTCGCGCGTCTGAAGGAGCATCCGCTGGCCCATGTCGGTCCGGGCCTCATCACGGGCGTCGCCGATGACGATCCGAGCGGCATCGCCACCTATTCGCAGGCTGGCGCGCAGTTCGGCCTGAACATGCTGTGGACGATGCCGCTCGCCTTTCCGTTGATGGCCGCGGTCCAGTCAATGTGCGCGAACCTCGGCCGGGTGACCGGAAAAGGGCTCGCCGCCAACATCAAGAGCGCGTTCCCACCTGTCGTGCTGATGGGCGTCGTGTCGTTGCTGCTGGTCGCGAACGTGCTGAACATCGCCGCCGATGTTGCCGCGATGGGCGAAGTTGCGGAACTGGTGAGCGGCGTCGACCGGCACCTGATGACGGCCTGCTTCGTGGTCGGCACGCTGCTGCTGCAGGTTTTCGTTCCGTACCATCGGTACGTGTTCTTTCTGAAGTGGCTGACGGTCTCGCTGCTCGCCTATGCCGTCGTGCTGTTGACCGTTCATGTGCCCTGGCGCGAAGTGGCCTGGCGCATGCTGTGGCCGCATCTGACGCTGAACGGCAACGCGGCGGCGATGGTCGTCGGCGTGTTCGGCACCACCATCAGCCCTTACCTCTTTTTCTGGCAGGCATCCGAAGAAGTGGAAGACATGCACGCTCATCGCGGCGGTGTCGCGCTCATCCTGGATGCCGGCGCGGCACCCCGGGAGCTTGAGCGGATCCGCTGGGACACATGGTCCGGCATGTTCTACTCCGACCTCACCGCCTTTTTCATCATGCTGGCGACCGCCGTCACGCTGCACGCGGCCGGCGTGACCGATATCACCACAGCGGCGCAGGCCGCGAGCGCGCTGCGACCGCTCGCCGGCGACTTCGCTTACCTCCTGTTCGCGGCGGGCATTCTCGGCGTCGGCCTGATCGGCGTGCCGGTGCTGGCGGGTTCTGGCGCGTACGCGCTATCCGAAGCGATGGGCTGGCATGAGGGGCTCGAGCGCAAGTTGCGCGACGCGCGCGGCTTCTACGCGATCATCGCCGTCAGCGTGCTGGCCGCGCTCGCGATCCAGTATTCGCCGATCAGTCCGATGAAGGCGCTGTTCTGGAGCGCGGTCATCAACGGCGTGGTGGCGGTGCCGTTATTGGTGGTCGTGATGATCCTCGTGTCGAGGGAATCGGTGATGGGCGCGTTCACGGCCAGCAAACCGCTGATCGTGCTCGGTTCGATCGCCACCTTGGTGATGGGCGTGGCCGCGCTGCTGATGTTCATTCCCGGGTAAGAAAAAAGCGCGCTGTGCACGCCGCGACGCGGTCACAGCGAAAGTGCGACCAGCGGAATTACGACGCGGCGCCGACGAACACCCGGAAATCCCTTTCGACTGCACGGATCTGCTGCGCACAGCTCGTGTACAGCCAACCGGGGTTACCGTCGGCGCGATACATGCCACGGCACATGCCTTTGAGCCTGATGGTCGAGGCGCCCGCGTCATCGGTGGTCCTGGTTGCCCAGACATAGACGGCGCCGAACATATGCGGCTCGGTGGTTTCGATCGCTGTGTCGTCGGCACGGCGAATCGGCGTCACCGAGCGCTGCGCGACGTATTTTTTCGTCAATGTCCAAAGGCGATCGCAGTCGGCGCCAGCCGAGCAGTTCACCCACGCCTGTGTGCGGGCCTGCTGCAGCTGAATCTCACTGTCGCGCAATGCGGCAATGCGTGCCTCGGAGCTGCACGCCGCAAGTCCCGCGACGGCGAGTATCGGAAAGAGCCGCCAGTTCATGTTCGCCCGCTCCCCATGCGACTCAACACATCCATTCGAATTCGCCGGCCCGCGCCAGGTGCCGTTTGAGTCCACTGACGAACGCAGCCAGCGCGGCCTGCGCGCCCTGGTGCGCCGCGGCCGCGGTGATCTTGCATTCGGCAACGGCCGGCTTCCCGGCCAGTTCGCCCATCTCGCGAAGCGCCGCGTCGGCGCCGTGTCCGCCGAAGCTGCAGAAGAATGCAACCTGAGGCAGTCGCGCCCGGTTCTCGATCAGATACGAACGCACCGGGGCCGACACGGAACCGGCCCATACCGGCGAACCGATTACGACGAGGTCATAGTCCGACACGCTCAAGCCGGCCGGAACGATTTCCGTGGGCCGCTTGCGGATCGCATCGATCAGCGAGCGCAGATAGCCGCCTGGCCCTGCGCGATCGCTGCAGTCACAGATCGCTTCGAGATCGGCGGCCAGCATTCCGGCAATCGCCGACGCGAGTAGACGCGTGGTCCCGGTGCGTGAGAAATAGACGACAAGGACTTTCGCTTCGGACATTTCAGCCTCCATATCACTCGCGGTTGTGCATTCACATGCTGGATTCGCAGCGCATGCCACGAGCATAGGCGCGGTTGAGCGAATTCTCATGATCCATATCAAGCGACGAACCTGGCCGTCATGACGGCGCATCGTTGCGTAGGAAAAACCTGACAAGCATGCAGAACGTCCTACCTGAAGCTCGGTGCCACCTGATTTGCACCGGCCGGGTGCCCACCCATACTGGATTCGTGACAGCCCGAATCGATTGCCCTCGCGATGCGCCCGATGCGCGTGCCGAGGTTGACCCGTAAGGAGACCGGCCATGTCGAACACACCCTTTTTCGCCCGCGCCGCGACATCGGCGGAACCATCACAGGACGTGCGCAACGCGATCCGTGAATTCGATGCCATCCTCGCGCTCGCGCGCGAGTCGGGGCTGCTGATTACGCTCGACGGACAGATCGGCCGCGAAAAATACCAGAGCATTGCGGGCTCGCTGCATGCGTTCAAACGCTTCGCCGACGCGCTGTGCGACACCGTCGGTCAACGTGCGCCTGTCTGAAGGAATGCAGGACGCCAGCGGCTGCGTCCCCGAAACAGATGATGCAGATCAACTCACCGGAGCGTCGGCATGACTTAATCGACGTACCTGAAAACTCACACGGCATCGTGTCGTGTCGGAGCCATCGTGAACGACAACCTTTTGCGCAACCGCACTTTCGACGAAATCGAAATCGGCGAGTCGGCGTCGCTCGTACGCGTGGCCCTGCAGAACGATATCGATCTGTTTGCGGCCGTATCGGGCGATCTCGATCCCGCGCATGAAGATGCGGCAATCGCCGCGGGCGCGCTGTCCGGCCATGGAGTCGTGCACGGCATGTGGACCGCCACGCTGATTTCCGCGCTGCTTGGCAAGCGGCTGCCTGGCCCCGGCACGATCTGCCTCGGCCAGACCCTGCAGTTCCGTCATCCTGTCTCAGCGGGGGACGCCATCACCGCGATGGTCAAGGTGAAGAAAAAGCGCAGTAACGGACGCATCGTCATGCTCGACACCTGCTGCACGAACCAGAGGGGCGACAGCGTGCTGCTCGGCACGGCAACGGTCGTTGCACCGTCGATGCCGGTATTGTGGCCGTGCACGGTGAATGCCGAGGTCGCCTTGCGACGTCACGACCGCTACGACGCGTTTATGCGGCAGGCGCGCGTGCGTCCCGCATTGCGCACGGCGATCGTTCATCCCTGCTCGGAAGAAGCCATCCTGGCAGCGATCGAAGCCCGCGACGAAGGCCTGATCGAACCGGTGCTGATCGGCCCCGAAGCCAAAATCCGCGCCGCTGCCGAGGCCGCCAACGTCAGCCTCGCGGGCGTGCCGATCGAAGCGGTCGAGCACAGTCATGCGGCGGCCGCGCGTGCCGTGGAAATCGGCGCGGCCGGTCGGGTCGCCGCGTTGATGAAAGGCAGTCTGCACACGGGCGAACTGCTCAGCGCGATCGTCGCGCGGACATCCGGCTTACGCACTGCGCGGCGCATCAGCCATGTCTATGCGATGGACGTGCCGGCCTATTCGAAGCCGCTGGTGGTCACCGACGCCGTGGTCAATATCACGCCATCGCTCGACCATAAGCGCGATATCTGCCAGAACGCCATCGACCTGTTGCACGTGCTGGGCGTCGAACTCCCGCGGGTCGCGGTGCTCGGCGCGATCGAAACGGTCAACTCGCGCATGCCGACCACGCTCGACGCCGCCGCGCTGACCGTCATGGCCGCGCGCGGTCAGATCACGGGCGCGCTGGTGGACGGCCCGCTCGCCTTCGACAATGCAATCAGCCTGGCGGCCGCGAAAATCAAGCAGATCGATTCGCCCGTGGCCGGTCAGGCGGACATCCTGCTGGCGCCAGATCTGGAAGCCGGCAACCTGCTCGCCAAACAGCTCATGTACTTCGCCGGCGCCGACGCGGCTGGTCTTGTGCTCGGCGCGCGGCTGCCGATCATCCTCACGAGCCGTGCCGACAGCGTGCGCGTAAGGCTCGCATCCGTCGCACTCGCCAAGCTGACGGCGGAACGTGCGCTGGCAGGCTCGGAGCGCCCGTGAACGGGGCGTTTGCGGACCGGCGCGCCGCGTCGTTTTCAGGTTTCACTGTCCCCGCGCCACCAGTCGCACGGTTGATCTGAATCAACGCCGCAGCGCCACAGGCTCATAGACTCAGTTCACATGGTCGGGCGCCGCCCATTCACTTTCCGGGAGCTTTGCAATGAGCTACAAAACCATCGTCGTTCATCTGGATACGAGCCGGCGCGCGCATCCGCGGCTCGAAATCGCGCTGCGCCTCGCGAAGCACTTCGGTGCCCATCTGACCGGCGTATTCGCCCTGTTCAGTCCCGATCCGCGCTCGCTGTACGTGATGGCCGGCACCGCCAGCTACTACGCGACGCATGAGCAGCTGCGCGCCGAGCGGCGCGGCGCGCTCGAACGCCTCTTCCATGCGGAGCTGAGCCGGGCCGGGGTGACGGGCGAGTGGGTCGCCGTCGATCAGTCAGCCAGTCTCGCGGTGCCGCACCGGGGACGTTGCGCGGATCTGATCATCGCCGGCCAGGACGATCCGGATGATCCGGAGTCGTACGTCGGCAACTATTTCCCCGAAAACCTGGTCATGTCCGCGGGCCGGCCGGTGCTGCTGGTGCCGAACGCCAGCAGCGTCACTTCCCCCGGCGGCCATGTGATGGTCGGCTGGGACGGCAGCCGCGAAGCCACCCGTGCCGTGCATGACGCGCTGCCGTTCATGCGCACAGCGCGGCTCACCACGATCGTCGCGGTCAACGGCGCTCGCAGGGAAACGGGCCCTCGTATTCCAGGCGCCGACATCGCAGCGGTGATCGCGCGGCACGGCATCAAGGTCGAAGTCAAGGACGTCGAAGCCGGTCCGGCCGCGTCGGTTGGCGACACCCTGTTATCGGAAGCAGCCGGGCTCGGTGCGGACCTCCTCGTGATGGGAGCCTACGGCCATGCCCGCTGGCAGGAACTGGTGATGGGCGGCGCAACCCGCACGGTGCTGCAGTCGATGACCGTGCCGGTGCTGATGTCGCACTGACAATCGAAGGCGCTTTGCAGGCGCGGCCCTAAGCCGCCTCCTTAAGGAGAGTTCGCCATGTACCAGCAGATTCTGGTTGCGGTCGACGGCAGTGAAGCGTCGAGTCATGCGCTCGACGCCGCCTTGCAACTTGCACACGAAGCCGGCGCGCAATTGCAACCGTTGTATGTTGTGAACGTCCCGCTCATGACGTATGACGTGCCCTCTTACGATCCCTCTTATGTCCGCGACACGCTTCTCGAAGAAGGCGCGCATGTGACCGACGACGCCGCCGCCCGCATGCGCCGCGCCGGCGTGGCGGGCTCACCACGCATCGTCGAGGCGGATCCGGGCGCCGACGACGTCGCGCAATGCATCCAGCGCGCCGCCGCCGAGTTCAAGGCCGACGTGGTGGTGATAGGCACCCATGGGCGCCGAGGTTTCCGGCGGATGGTGCTCGGCAGCGTCGCCGAACGCTTTCTGCGCATTGCGCAGTGCCCGGTGCTCCTGATCTCCGCGCACTGCGTGAACCCGGCTACAGGCGAACAATCGCCAACGGCCGAAGCTGCCAAGGAGCGATCATGAACTGCAAAACCCTGCTCGTGCATCTGGACGACAGTCCGTATAGCGCCGCGCGCACCGAATTCGCGCTCGACCTGGCCCGCCGGTACGAAGCGCATCTGATCGGCTTGTACGTGGTGTGCCAGGAACTCGCACGACCGATTTTATTGGATGGAGAAGGTGCCTGGGTGGCTGCGCAGGAAGCGCAACGCGACGCCAATCTGAAGGACGCCCGGGCACGCTTCCTGGCGGCCGGCGAACGCGCCGGCCTGAGCGTTGAATGGCGCGCGCCAGCGGGTGATGCGGTCGAAACAACGGCTTTGCACGCTCGCCACGCGGACCTTCTGATTCTCGGTCAGTCCGATCCGGAGGAGCCGTCGTCGTATATCGCCCGTTACTTTGTAGAGGACGTGGTCATGAGTGCGGGCCGCCCGGCCATCGTACTGCCTTACGCCGGAGCCGTCCGGTCGTTCGGGCAAAGCGTGTTGATTGCGTGGGACGGCAGCCGCGAAAGCGCGCGATCCGTGGCCGATGCACTGCCGGTACTAAAGAAGGCGAAATTCGTCACCGTGATGACGGTGCAGCGCCATTCGCAGAGCGGTGAACCGGCCGGCATCGACGTCGCCGCCTGGCTCGCGCGACACGGCATCGAAGCGGGATTCGCCGGGACGCCCGGAGTGGACGGTGTATCGACCGGCGCGCTGCTGTTGAACATGCTTGCCGACCGCCATATCGATCTGCTGGTGATGGGCGCGTACGGGCATGCGCGCGTTCAGGAAAGGTTGCTCGGCGGCGTCACGCGAACCATGCTGCAGTCGATGACCGTGCCGGTGCTGATGTCACACTGATTCGAAACGGATTCGCGATGTACGGGTTTTTAGGCATTACGCGGCGATAGCCCCTCACGAAACTTTCAAGGCGCCCGCTCGTCAGGGCGCCTCTTTTGTCCGCGATCCACAGGCCGAGGTTGTAATTAATGCCGTCACAGGCCCGAGGGTATCTCGTCCAGATCCCGTTCGCGCCGGACCAGCAGGACCGGCACCTCGGTGCGCCGCAAGACGGCTTCAGCTACACTGCCCAGCAGCAAGCGTCCTATTCCATGCCGTCCATGCGTGCCCATCACGACGAGATCGGCTTCGCATTCGCCGGCGATACGGCAGAGCACACCCGCGATGTCCTCGCCGTACGCGTCGAGAACTCGCGTCAAGCCACGCACCCCACGCTGCTCGAATAGCGCGCGAGCATCTTCCAGCGTCGCCATCGCGGCCTCGGCCGACACCGTCGAGCGGCTCTGCTGATCGATCAGGCCGATGCCGACGTCGACCATTTGCGCAGCATGTTCGGCGACGAATACCGCTGTCACGGTCGACTGTGCCGCCTCCGCGATGGTCAGCGCTTCCTGAAGCGCGAGTTGGGCGGCCTGACTGCCGTCGATTGCTACGAGAATCCGCTTGTACATGACATGCTCCTGAACTTTGACGCATCCCCAACGAACGCTGGCGAAACGTGCCCGGAAGTTCAGTCTGCGGTTTCAAACCCGAAATACGCTTGATGCGGATCAAGCGCCGGGCGTCTGGCTTCGACCACCCCTCTTTCAGGCACTGCGCTCCGCGTCATCAACCGCAGCTACTGGCATGAGAGCAACAGTACGCCGTGCGCGCTTTCAAAGCCGGCGCATCGGGCTATCTCACCAAGGAGAGTGCCGGCGCTGCGCATCCTCGTACTCACCAGTCTCGCGATCGCCGAGCGCTTTGCGCAAAGCCTCAACGAGCCCGCCGACACACTGCCCCACCAGCGCCTGTCGGATCGCGAATTCGACGTATTGCGGCGCATCGCCGCAGGGCAGACCCTCACGGAAATCGCCGTCGAACTGAGCGTCAGCAGCAAGACCGTAAGCACCTACAAAACCCGCATCCTCGAGAAAATGCAGATGCCTCACGAAGCCGCACTGGTGCGCTATGCACTGCGCCACAAGCTGCTCGGCGAAGACGACGAAATCTAGCGCAGTCATGGCGCCGCTGTCACTGGGTCCGCTCCGTCGTTAACCCCCGTCACATCCGTGGCTCCTCGCGCGGCTGCTTTACCGTCACAGAGTGTATGTAGGAAATTCCCTACAACACTTCGCGCTCGCCTACCCGAAGCTCGTTCCCCGCTGATTTTATTTTGAGATGATGCGGCCGATACTTCGAGCCATGAACTCAAGCCCGTCATACCCAGCCGTACGCGTGTTCCTCGTGGACGACGCGATTTCGATCAGGAAACGGATCGCCGCGCGTTTCGGTGCGATCGAAGGCGTCGAGATCGTCGGTGAAGCGGAGGAACTCTGTGCGGCACTGGACGGCATCGGCGCGACGGCAGCCGACGTCGTGGTGATGGATTTACATCTGAGTGGCGGCAGCGGCATCGACCTGCTGCGCAACCTCGCGCAGAGCATGTCCACCGTGATCACGATCGTGCTAACGAATCATTCGGGCACGTGGTTCAGGCAGGCGTGCTTCGCCAACGGCGCGCAGTACTTCTTCGACAAGACCAGCGAATTCGATCTTGCATGCAACACCATCGAGCGAATTGCCCACGAGCATTGCGCGCGTGGTCTCTACCATCTCGGAGCCCACCATGTCTGACGTTGCCGAATATTTCCAGACCCGGACCATCGCGCAGATTCCGCTGCAAGCACTGAAAGACCCCGGATTCGCACCGGCCCCGCCGAAGCACGGCGGCGCCAACTGCTCGAGTTGCGCGATGCGTGCTTCCTGCTTGCCGGAAGGTCTGACGGCGACAGAGACCGAACGGGTCGAGGCGCTGATCTGCCCTTCGCGCACGATCAAAAATGGCGAGTCCCTGTTTCGCGCAGGCGATTCGTTCCAGAGCATCTACGCAGTTCGCGCGGGCTCGTTCAAGACCGTCGTGATGCATCGCGACGGCCGTGAACAGGTCACCGGGTTTCATCTTGCGGGCGATGTGCTGGGTCTCGACGGCATCGGTTCAGGCAAGCATAGCTGCGATGCGCTCGCCATCGAGGACAGCAAGGTCTGCATCATCCCGTTCCATTTGCTCGAAGCCATGTGCCGCGACGTCAAGGCATTGCAGCAGCATGTGCACAGGCTGATGGGCAGCGAGATCGTGCGCGAGGCCACGCTGATGATGCTGCTCGGCACGATGTCCGCGGACCAGCGGGTCGCGACGTTCCTGCTGAACCTGTCGGGCAAGCTCAAGTCGCGCGGTTATTCGCAGGCGGAATTTCATCTGCGCATGACGCGGGAAGAGATCGGCAGCTACCTCGGGATGAAACTCGAAACCGTCAGCCGCATGCTATCGAAGTTTCAGAAGGACGGCCTGCTCGACACCCACGGCAAGCAGATCAGGATTCTCGACAGGGAAGGTCTCGCCCGCGTGTAGCCGCGCGCGCCGCCGTTGAATCAAGCCGGCATTGCGCCGCCGTTTGATCGGAGTCAAGCCCGCCGCAGGGCTCTCTGACACGATGGTCTGACGCAACATAGCCGACACGGCGTCAGGAGACCCCGAATGAGCACCCTTCCCAACACGACGGCATGGTCCGTCGATGAACGGCAACTCGACCCCCATGCCGGCATCGACGAAAAACTGCGCTTCGCGCTGCGCTATGCGGTACTCGCGCCGTCGAACCACAACACCCAGCCGTGGCATTTCATCGTCGATGGCGACTGCATGACGCTGTGCGCGGACCGCATGCGCGCGCTGCCGGTGGTCGATCCGTACGACCGCGAGTTGATTATCAGTTGCGGCGCGGCACTGTTCAATCTGCGCGTGGCGCTGAGCCGCTTTGGGCTGGCCTACGCGATCACGCCGTTTCCCTCGAACGCCGACCCCGACGTCCTCGCGCATCTGCGGGTGATACCCGGCGGCCGCTGCGATAAGGGCCTCGCCGCGCTGTTCGATGCGATTGCGCTGCGCGTGACGACGCGTGAGATTTTCGCCGGCGAACCCACGCCACCCGAATTCCAGCGGCGCCTCGTGGACGCGGGGACGGCGGAAGGCTGCGATACGGTCTGCATTGAAAGCACAGCGAGTCGGGAACAGCTCGCCGAGCTGATCGGTGAAGCCGACCAGACGCAATTCAAGGACCCGCGCTTTCGCCGCGAACTTGCTAGCTGGATTCATCCGCGGCGTCTTCAGGACGGCATGCCCGCGTTGTCGACCGGCGCGCGCGGGCTGCTCGACTTCGCGGTGCCGTTGGTGAGTTCGATCGTTCGCACCTTCGACCTGGGCGGCGGTCTGGCCGCAGCGCATCAGACACTCGCCGCCGGCTCGCCATTGCTGCTTTGCATCGGCACCGGCACGGATGACGCGGCCGCATGGCTCGCGGCCGGGCAGGCGCTCGAACGGGTGCTGCTCACCGCCGCCTCCGAAGGCATGACGGCTTCCTACCTGAATCAACCGATCGAAGTGGCTTCGCTGCGCGAGCGCCTGCGCGCCGCGCTCAATCTGGACGCCGTTCCGCAACTGCTGATCCGGGTTGGCCGTGGCAGCGCCGTGCCGCATTCGCCGCGGCGCCCATTTGCCGAAGTGGTGTCGTAGCGGGGCGCAGTCAAAGGGCCGATCAGCGGCTCGGCCGCGCGGCTTCAATCGCGGAAGCGGAAGTAGCCGCTGTGCATCATGACCGGCTTCGCGCCCACTTCTTTCAGCAAATTTCGCGCGGCGGCCTCGATGGGCAGCCGGTGTGTATCGAACGCTTCTATCAGATCGTCTTCACGCAACGACGGCGCGCCGAAGTGGTCTTCCAGCGCCTCCGCGGTAATGGCGCACTGCACGCGCTCACCGTCGACCTCCGCCGGAAAGGCGACGACGAGATCGCGCGCACAGTACTCGGGACGTTCCTGCGGGAAATGGATATGCATGGCCGGTACCTGTGAGAGTGAAAGTACGTGGCTTGAATAAAGCCGACGGAAGCGGCGCGGATAACCTGAGAGCGGCCACGCTCGGCGCTCTGATGTGTTCAGAATAGACGCGCTTGAAACGTCGCCAATTTTTTGGTGGCGATCCTGGTTGACTCGGATCAAGAGTGACATCACCTGACGGCAGGCCTCGAACAGCCCCGCGTTCGCGAAAGCCGGGTTGATCTGAGTCAATCATTAAATGCCGCGGTGGTACACGATGACTGTATGCCGTTCGCAGTTCCGGCTTGCACGAGGATGACGTGTTCATGAAACATCTATTCAGACTTGGCACCACACTCCGCGATCAGGCGCGTACGCGTCCGGTCACCGGCATGGTGTCAGAGCACATCGAACTGCCTGCTCCCGAGCGCGCCGGCGGCATGCCGATCATGGAAGCATTTGCGAAACGCCGCACAACGCGCCGCTTCGCTGCCGACTTGCTGGACGACACGATACTCAGCAATTTGCTGTGGGCGGCCAACGGCATCAATCGCGAGCCGGACGGTGGGCGAACCGCGCCCTCGGTGCTGGCCCTGCATGAAATCGACATCTACGCGGTGCTCGCGCGCGGACTGTATCGCTACGATCCACGCCGACATCGCCTCGACCTGGCCATCGCAAGCGATCTGCGCGGGCTGACGGGCTACCAGGACTTCGTGGGCGATGCGCCGCTCGATCTAGTGTACGTCGCCGACCTTGCTCGCATGCACGACATCACACCGTCGCAGCGCGAACCTTTTGCGTCGGCAAGCGCCGGCGCGATAGCGCAGAACGTCTATCTGTTCTGCGCGGCCGCAGGACTCGCTGTCGCGGCGCGCGGCTGGCTCAACCGCAGTGCGCTGAGTGTCGAAATGCGCCTGCCGCGCGACAGCGTTCCGGTCCTCGCTCAAACGGTGGGCCACTTCGATTCGTCCGATAGCGCCGACGATGCCGGATAACGCAAGCAAACGGTCAATGATCGTGGGCGAACGTCAGCTTGACGTGAGTCAATTGCAACCGCGTCGTCAAACCTGGACTGAGCCTGCAGCCTTTCGTGGAGTGTGTCTCGTGAAAGCCATGTTTCCGCCCTACCTGGCCGCGCATGTAGTCGGGCTCCTGCTGACAGCAAGCGGCGGCGTTCGGGCAGTCCGAGCCGACCGCCCTCGTCGATCAACAGCATTGCATGTTCTGCCATACCCGCGACGCCCCGTTTCTCGCGCCTTCGTTCCAGCAGATCGCGCAACGTTATCGCAACGAGCCGAATGCACAGGTGATGCTTGAACACAAACTGCGGGTCGGCGGCAAGGCTCATTGGGGTGACATGGCCATGCCGCTGCCGCCTGACCGCGGCGGACCGATTACGTCCGAAGACGCCCACACGCTGATCCAGTGGGTCCTGAGTCAATGAACCGCAACGAACGACTAGTCGCTTACTGCGGATGCACGTGGTACAGATGGAGAAAGTCATGCGCCTGACCATTCACCTCGACACATTCGACCGTGTCAATCCGATGGCATTTGCCATCCTGTGGCTCGACAACGAAACGCGGCAATGGTCGCGCGAGGGGCACCTGGGCCTCGAACTGCCCGAATGGGGCACGCTGCACGTCGACTGCGGCAATACACTCGTGTGCGGCCCGCACGATTCGGTGCCCTGCTGTGTGCTTGAGGGGCTTGATCTGAACGTGTCCGGCGGCCCGTTCGAAGGTGAGACCGGGCGTGCGCAATGGTGCGCCAATGCAGGCATGACGCTGATGAGCGGCCACTGGCACATTCAATGTGTCGACCACGAGAGCGCGGAGCCTGAAAATGGCATTTTCGCGGACGACGACACTGCCTGAACCTTATTTGAACCGTCACGACAATGAGGTGCGCTCATGGGACTGACCGCGGATCTGGACGGCGTACGGCACGCGTATGGACTCTGTTTCGTGCGCGCCCCGTGGGCCTATTTCACGCGTGTGCCACTCGATCAGCAATGGGGCGACGGCTGGGAACGGGTGCCGTATGAACAACATGCAGGCGTCCCCTACGACGACATGCCGGAGCAGATTCTGACGGTCGCCTTCGACGGTCCGTTGTATCCCCCGATGCGGGCTACGACGGCAACACGCGCAGCGTCATCGAGATCAATCGGGGCGACGCCCCGTGGCTGCGCACGCAGGATTTCATCAGCAACGCGCCGATTCACATCATGGCTGGCGTGAAGCTCGAATCGTTTATCGAGCAGGTCGAGCTTGCTGGCGGCCGCGTGTTTGCTCCGCTGGGCTGGGGCGCGTTGCGGCTCGAACGTTGCGAGCGGGACGAGCCGGGTGACGCGCCGGCGTCTTCGCACCTAAGGCGAGCAACGTCTGAGGCGCACGCTGCGCGGGCCTCGATCCCGCGCCCTCCACGTATCGCCCTCCCGGCGCCATGCCCGCGAACTCTCACTCAAAAACTTGCCCGGTCATTGCCCGCTCTCCCATCCCCCACCCAGCGCCGCATATAACGAGAGGTGGCGCCGTTGGTTCGGACAGTCAGATCGAGTTTATAAGTGGAAGCGCCGGGGTCATCAAGCTGCCAATTTGATCGCTGGCAGCGTCGCGAAGTATGCCTCATCCGGCGTCTGATCGGACA
>NZ_VZQQ01000045.1 GCF_014397785.1 Paraburkholderia podalyriae | reverse complement strand
GCGTGAATCATCCGGTGTTCAAGGACAGACCGGTCAACCACGACCCGCGCGAGGTGTTCATTGCGGACCTGTGCGAAAAGCGTGGGGAATACAACGTGTTCCATGCGTTCTATCGCGAGCTGGTGCAAGCGTTGTTCGAGGCAGGCGTCTCGCGCAACGTCTATTGCGTCAATGTCGATGCGGTGATCGCTGCATTGCTGCTGAAGATGCTGTGGCAGCCGCTGCGACGCGGTGAATTCAGCGAGTCCGATCTGGAGACTGCCGCGTTCACGATCTTCCTTTATCCGCGCATGCTCGGCTGCGCGGCGGAAATCGACGATCATCTCAACCGCGGACGCAACATGGACACGCGCACGCCCGCGTCCCAGTGCCGCTTCGTGGCCTGAGCGCGAGTCTTACCGGCGCGGGGCAAGGCAACTACGTGGCTGCTGTGCTTTAGGGCCGTTGCGGGCTTTCCCCCGCGTCCATTGATAACCAGCGGACATCGATCGTTCCGAAGACAACGTTCGCTCGAAATGCCGCAGGCGGATTGCCTGCTCGAGCTTGTCGAAAGGGCGGCTCAGCGCCGGCCACAAGATGTTGACCGCCTCGACGGCCTTCCGGAAGCCGCCCAACTATACGACGGCTCGAAACGCCTGCAAATCATTCAGGTCGAAGTTGACGCCCACAGGCCATCCTCTGCGTAGTACAGCGGCTATTGTGGATGGTGCAGGCCAAAGTGCCCATCGGGACCGACGTTGGACAGCGCCGACAGTTGCTGCTGGACCGAATTGCGAACGTCCGTATTCGGCGGCCCAAGCGGCCATTCATGCTCGAGATGTGGGAGTCAAGTCGGGCTGCGCCGCAGCAGCAGGCAGGAGCAGGCGTCCTGAATTTCAAACGGACGACCGAGGCGCCCAGCCCGTTACACTACCACCTTGGTATTACGTGGCTAGTCTGCGCCGGCAGGCTGGCGTGGCATAGGGCTTGAGTAAATGAATCACCACACCCCAGATCGTATATCAATACGTATATTGTTATCTGAATAAAATACAATATTCGTTTGAAATCAATACATTACGCCATTTATGAAAATCGCCACCTGGAACGTCAACTCCCTCAAGGTCCGCCAGCAACACGTGATCGACTGGCTCGCGAGCAGCGGCACGGACGTGCTGTGCCTGCAGGAACTCAAGCTCCCCGACGAAAAATTTCCGCGCGCCGAGCTCGAGGCGGTCGGCTATCGCAGCTGGTACGCGGGTCAGAAAACCTATAACGGTGTCGGCATTCTGGTGCGCGAAGGGTTGAACGTCGACGAAAGCAGCATCGTGCGCAACATCCCCGGTTTCGAGGATCCGCAGCAGCGCGTGATCGCGGCGACCATCGACGGCGTGCGCATCGTCTGCGCATATTTCCCGAACGGCCAGGCGCCCGGCACCGACAAGTTCGCCTACAAGCTGCGCTGGCTCGACGCGCTGCACGACTGGCTCGCCACCGAGATGACGCTGCATCCGAAGTTCGCGTTGCTCGGCGACTACAACATCGCGCCCGACGATCGCGACGTGCACGATCCGAAGGCGTGGGAAGGTCAGAATCTCGTGTCGCCCGAGGAACGCGCGGCGTTCGTGCGGCTGATCGGCCTCGGCCTGCTCGACGCGTTCCGCCAGTTCGAGCAGCAGGAAAAAATCTATTCGTGGTGGGACTACCGGATGATGGCGTTTCGTCGCAACGCGGGGCTGCGCATCGATCACATCCTGCTGTCGAAGGCATTGGCCGACATCTGCTCGGCGTGCGACATCGACAAGGTGCCGCGCAAGTGGGATCAGCCTTCCGATCACGCGCCGGTGTTCGCGCAGCTCGGTTGATCCACCCCGCAGCGAGGCAGCGCTGCCTCGCCCGCGGATCGCTTCAAGCGCCGCCCAGCACATCCCACAGGAAGCCGAATACCATCGCATCATGCTCGGCCTGCTCCAGCTCATCGGAGCCGCCGTGTCCGCCTTCGGTGTTCTCCCGATACCACACCTGTTGCGCGCCCAGCGCCTGCATGCGCGCGGCCATTTTGCGCGCGTGGCCGGGATGCACGCGATCGTCGGCGGTCGACGTCGTGAATAGCACCGGCGGATACGCGACGCCCGCCGCGAGGTTGTGATAGGGCGAATAGGCGGCAAGCGCGCGCGCTTCATCGGGTTCGCCCGGGTCGCCGTATTCGTCGATCCACGACGCGCCCGCATGCAACAGGTGATAGCGGCTCATATCGAGCAACGGCACCTCGCACACGACCGCGCCGAATAGCTCCGGCCGCTGCACCATGCAGGCGGCCACCAGCAGACCGCCGTTGCTGCCGCCCTGAATGCCGAGCTGCGCGGCGCTCGTCACGCCGGTCGCGATCAGCGCTTCGGCGACCGCGATGAAATCATCGAACGCGCGCTGGCGATGCTCGCCCTGCGCCGCCGTGTGCCAGCGCGTGCCGAACTCGCCGCCGCCGCGAATATGCGCGACTACATACACGCCGCCGCGTTCGAGCCAGCCGATGCCCTGCCCCGTTAGATAGCTCGGCAGCAGCGGAATCGCGAAGCCGCCGTAGCCGCTCAGCAGACATTGACGCGTCGGTTTTTCAGCGCCCGGCGATGACGACGCTTCGCCGGGCCCGATCACCGTGTACGGTACGCGCGTGCCATCGGCCGATACCGCATGCCCACGGGTCACGACAACGCGACTCGCGTCGAACTGCGTCGGCCAACGGTCGAGCAACTCCCATTCGGCGGACCCCTCAGGCGCGAGATCGGAGAGCCAATAGGCGGGCGGTTGCAGATAATCGTCGGTGTCGACGAACACTTCGTCGTTCAGCGTCGCCTCGACCGGCGACACGTCGACCTGCGCATCGTCGCGCGACGCGAACACCCGCTCGCGCCACCGCCATGTGCTGTCCTCGCGCTGCGACGGCGTCCAGATCAGGGTCTTGCCGCGCACGTCGTCGAGATACGACACGATCAGATGATGGCGTGTATGCGACCACTCGCAGGCCGAGGTCAGCGGTGTCGGCGTGAAGAGCGGCGTCACGTCGCGCTCACCGCGCAAAAACGCATCCTCGCGAATCGCGAGCAGCGCACCGCCCGGATAGCGCGCGAGATTGCCGTGCCACTCGCATTCCCAGTCGAGCCGCGGCTCGAGCAACAGCCAACCCTGCCACGCCCCCACCGCGACGTGCGGCGGCACTTCGTAACGATGCCAGGCATCGCTAGCGTCGTCGAGGTAATACGTGTGGGAATCGAAAAAGTCGACACTGCTCGTCACCGTATGCCGGCGATCGACCGGATCGTAATGCGCTTCCACGCCGATGTCGCCAAACTCGCCACGGAACACGACGGGCGCATCGGCGAGCGCGGTGCCGCGCGTCCAGCGCCGCACGTCGCGCGGATAGCCGGAACGCGTCAGCGTCTTGCGCCCATTGTCCCAGCCGACGTACAGCGTATCGCGATCGATCCACGACACCGTGTGCTTGCCCGCCTTCGCAATCACGAAGCCATCGTCGACGAAACGCCGCGCGTCGAGATCGAACTCGCGCGCGACGAGCGCGTCGGAGCCGCCCGGCGACATCGTGATCAGCGCGCGGTCGCCGTCCGGATAAAGGATGTCGAGATCGGCGCACACCCACGGCGTGCCTTCGGCCGCGCCGAGCGCGTCGAAGTCGAGCAGGTTCTGCCACACCGGCACGCCGCTGCGCCATGCGGCCCACGCGGTGCGTCGCCAGATGCCGCGTGGATTGCGCTCGTCCTGCCACAGATCGTAGGCCCAGTCTTTCCAGCGATCCGGAATCACGGGACGCTCGCGCGGCAGATAGGCATCGGCGAGCCGGCGTCTGAGCGTGTCGAACGACGCGCCGCTGCACCACGCGGCGCGTGTGCGCGCATTCTGCGCGTCGACCCACGCGAGTGCGTCAGCGTCGTCCAGTGCTTCGAGCGACAGGAAGGGATCGGGGGAAAGCGGCCACTCGAACGTGGCGGGAGAAGCGGAAGAAGCAGGCATCGTTGGCTGTCGGATCGGAACAGCGTTGATTATGCCTTGTGCGCGCCGATTGCCGGTTTGGTGCGGGGGCTCGGTGCGGGGGCTCGGTGCAAAAGCGACGAAGGCGGCCTGAGCCGCCCTCGCCTGCCATCCAGCATCGTTCGACCCGAGCGCATCAAGGCTCGATATTGAGTTCCTGAATCTTGCGCGTAATCGTATTGCGCCCGATGCCGAGGCGCTCGGCCGCCTCGACTTTGCGGCCGCGGGTGAAGTCGAGCGCCTCGCGGATCACGGCCGCTTCGAAGCGGCGCGCAAGCTCGTCCATCACGTCGGCCGCGTTCTCGCGCAGCATCCGCGCGACCTCGGTGCGCAAGCCGCCTTCCCACGCGCTCAGCGCGGTCGCGACCGATACACCGGCCGCAGCCCCAGGATGCATGACCGTACCGCCGCTCACGCCAGCGAGCGGCGCGCTGCCCGCGAATCCAACGTTGTTCGTCGCAGTGGCGTCCGCCGTCGCGCCGGTAGCGGCACCGGCACCGAGCTCGCTCGCGCCGACCTGCGCGGGACCGAGATCGGGCGGCAGATCCTTGATCTCGATCGTCTGCGCGGGCGCCATCACGGTGAGCCAGTTCGCGAGGTTCTCGAGCTGCCGCACGTTGCCCGGAAACGGCAGCGACGCGAGATAGGCGAGTGCCTCGTCGGACACGCGCTTTGATTCGACGCCGAGATCGCGCGCGCTTTTCTGCAGGAAATGCCGTGTGAGCAGCGCAATGTCCTCGCTGCGCTCGCGCAACGCGGGCAAGCGCAGACGGATCACGTTCAGACGGTGATACAAGTCCTCGCGAAATAGCCCCTGCCGCACGCGCGATTCGAGATTCTGGTGCGTCGCCGCGATCACCCGCACATTCGCGCGCAACGGATTGTGGCCGCCCACGCGATAGAACTGGCCGTCCGACAGCACGCGCAACAGGCGCGTCTGCAGATCGAACGGCATGTCGCCGATTTCGTCGAGAAAGAGCGTGCCGTTCTCGGCCTGCTCGAAGCGTCCCTGGCGCAACGCCTGCGCGCCAGTGAACGCGCCGCGCTCGTGACCGAACAGTTCGGACTCGAGTAGATCTTTCGGAATCGCGGCCGTGTTCAACGCGATGAAGGGACCGTTCGCGCGTGGGCTATGTCGGTGCAACGCACGCGCGACCAGTTCCTTCCCGGTGCCTGATTCGCCGGTAATGAGCACGGTCGCCGCCGAATGCGACAGGCGGCCGATCGCGCGAAACATGTCCTGCATCGCGGGCGCCTGACCGAGCATCTCGGGCGCTTCGGCGACGCGCTCATCCCACGTCTGCTCGCCCCGCATACTTTCGTCGACCGCGCGGCGAATCAGCTCGACGGCCTTGTCGACGTCGAACGGCTTCGCGAGATACTCGAACGCGCCGCCCTGGAATGCCGCGACCGCGCTATCGAGATCGGAGAACGCGGTCATGATGATGACCGGCAAGCCCGGCACCTTGTCACGTACGGTTTGCAGCAGCTCCAGCCCGGAACCGCCGGGCATGCGGATATCGGAAACCAGCACCTGCGGGCTGTCGTGATCGAGCGCGGCCGACGCTTCGCGCACGTTCGCGAAGCTGCGCGTCGCGAGGTTCTCGCGCGCCAGCGCTTTCTCGAGCACCCAGCGAATTGATTGGTCGTCGTCTACTATCCAGATCGGCTTCATATAGTTCGGTCAGAAGTCTTGAGGTGCTTGTGGTCTCTATCAGTCGATCAGTCGATCAGTCGAGCGGCAGCAGAATCTGAAACTCGGTATGGCCCGGCCGGCTGTCCACCTCGATCAGACCATCGTGCTGCTGCACGAAGGTCTGCGCTAGCGTGAGACCGAGACCGCTGCCGTCCTCGCGCCCCGACACGAGCGGATAGAAAATGCGGTCGCGAATCTCATCGGGAATGCCTGGGCCGTTGTCGATGATATGCAAGTCCAGTGCCAGCTTGCACAGGCGTTTCGAAATGGTGACCTTGCGCGCGATGCGCGTGCGCAGTTCGATGCGCGCATCGCCCCGCGAAATCCGCTCGCGCAACGCCTCGGCGGCATTGCGCACGATGTTCAGCAGCGCCTGGATGAGCTGCTCCTTGTCGCCGCGCAGATCCGGCACGCTGACGTCGTAGTCGCGCTCGATCGTCAGGCCGCGCGGAAACTCCGCGAGAATCAGCTGACGCACGCGCTCGCACACCTCGTGAATATTCACGTCGCCGACGATGTGCGGATGCCGGTGCGGTTCGAGCAGGCGGTCGACCAGCGTCTGCAGCCGGTCCGATTCCTTGATGATGACCTGGGTGTACTCGCGCAACTCGTCGCGCTCACGCTCGCCGAGTTCGAACTCGAGCAGCTGGGCGGCGCCGCGAATGCCGCCGAGCGGATTCTTGATTTCGTGCGCGAGATTGCGGATCAGATGCTTGTTGACCGCCGTCAGGTCGTTGATGCGCTCTTCGCGGTCGGTGCGCAGATGCCGCTCGTTCTCGAACAGTTCGAGCAACACGTAGTCCTGCGCGCTTTCCAGAAAGCCAACGATCGCATGCGCGTGCAGCGGCTCGTGGCCCGGGCGCTCGAGCACGGCGTCCAGATGCGTCGCATGAAAACGGTGCGCGGCAATCGCGGTGATCGTCGCGACCAGTTCGTCCGCGTTCGAAAAGATGTCTGGCCACGCCATCTGCGTGAGTTGCCTGCGCGACATCGCGAGCATCGACTCCGCCGACGGATTCGCGAATGCGACGCGTAGCGTGCGCTTGTCGAGCACCAGCACGACGGTCGGCAGCGCCTCGAAGCCGGGCAGCAAGCCGGAACTCACGAGTTGCATGTCGTCCGACAGCGTCTGTTCGTGTCCTTTCCTTGCCTTGATCAGATTCTTCAGAACCATCTTGCAGTCTGGCCGGTAGGAAATGGTGGTAAATCAGGCGTGCTGCTTTTTTATGCCTGGCCGAATGGCATATTGCCCGCGCGCGACCGGCCGTACGTGCGGCCTAACAAAAAAGGGACGGCGCCGCCGTCCCTTCGTGACCGATCGCGAGCGTCGGGCAAAGCGCTTCGCCGGGTGAAGGGCGAAGCGCCATGGCCGCTTACAGCGAGTAGTACATTTCGAATTCGATCGGGTGCACCGACTGACGATAACGCTGTAGTTCCGTCGTCTTCAGTTCGATGTACGCGTCGAGCATCGCATCCGTGAACACGCCGCCGCGCGTCAGGAACTCGCGGTCCGCGTCGAGCGAGTCGAGAGCCTGGTCGAGTCCCGCGCACACGGTCGGGATCTTTGCATCCTCTTCCGGCGGCAGGTCGTACAGGTTCTTGTCGGCGGCTTCGCCCGGGTGAATCTTGTTCTGCACGCCGTCCAGACCCGCCATCATCAGCGCGGAGAAGCACAGGTACGGATTCGCCAGCGGATCCGGGAAACGCGTTTCGATACGGCGGCCCTTCGGGCTCGACACGTGCGGAATACGGATCGATGCCGAACGGTTGCGAGCCGAGTAAGCGAGCTTGACCGGTGCTTCGAAGTGCGGCACGAGACGCTTGTACGAGTTCGTACCCGGGTTCGTGATCGCATTCAGCGCGCGAGCGTGCTTGATGATGCCGCCGATGTAGAACAGCGCGAATTCCGACAGACCTGCGTAGCCGTTGCCCGCGAACAGGTTCTGGCCGTCCTTCCAGATCGACTGGTGAACGTGCATGCCCGAACCGTTATCGCCGACGACCGGCTTCGGCATGAACGTCGCCGTCTTGCCGTACGTGTGCGCGACGTTGTGGATGACGTACTTCATCTGCTGCAGCCAGTCGGCGCGCTGCACGAGCGTCGAGAACTTGGTGCCGATTTCGTTCTGGCCCTGACCCGCCACTTCGTGGTGGTGCACTTCGACCGGAATGCCGATCTGTTCGAGCAGCAGACACATTTCCGAGCGGATGTCCTGGAACGAGTCGACCGGCGCGACCGGGAAGTAGCCGCCCTTGGTGCCCGGACGGTGGCCGGTGTTGCCGCCTTCGAATTCCTTCGCCGACGACCACGGTGCTTCTTCCGAACCGATCTTGATGAAGCAGCCCGACTGGTCCGTGCTCCACTGGACCGAATCGAAAATGAAGAATTCCGGTTCCGGACCGAAGTACGCGGTGTCGCCGAGGCCCGAGTTCTTCAGGTACGCTTCGGCGCGCTTCGCGAGCGAGCGCGGGTCGCGTTCGTAGCCCTTGCCGTCAGCCGGTTCGACGACGTCGCAGGTCAGCACGAGGGTCGATTCTTCGTAGAACGGGTCGATGAACGCCGTGTTCGCGTCCGGGACCAGCAACATGTCCGATGCTTCGATGCCCTTCCAGCCGGCAATCGACGAACCGTCAAACGCATGGCCGCTTTCGAACTTGTCTTCATCGAATGCCGACACCGGCACCGAAACGTGTTGCTCCTTGCCGCGCGTGTCGGTGAAACGGAAGTCGACAAACTTGACGTCTTCGTCTTTGACGAGTTGAATGACGTCGGCCACGGATTTACTCATAACCTATCTCCTGATTAACGAATTCGGCGGGTTCAGCCGCCGCCCAATCTAGCTGACCCGTCCCGGCACGTCCACTCAAACGGCGTCGCAGGGCGGAACATTCTGCCGGGACAAATCGATCGGCACCAATAAAGCAGATAGTGTGCCACCTACTATCGAATCTGCCAATCCACGCACACCCGTTGCTGCGCTTACGATTGCGGGCCGCGCGTGGAGCGCGGGAGACTCGCGAAAAAATGCGCAAGCCGTCTGACGCACCAGTTTCGTGCATTCACCGATTTGGAAATCGCGACGGTTTCCATTCTGGTGCATGTCGAACAAAATGCACCATATTTGCGCACCGAAGTTTGGACGGCGCCCATCGACATCCCCGGCGCCGTCCAGTCTACACAGGTCTGCACGGTGCCTGCCGCGCGCTAGAATGATCATTTGGTCCGAAGGAGATTGACCTCATGAGCACGCTCGAACAGCTTTACGCGAAGGCGGACGCCCGCCGCACCGAGAACCAACTGCCCTACGCGGGCGCGGTATCGCCGGCCGAGGCGTTCGAACTGCTGGAACTCGATCCGCGCACGCGTCTCGTCGACGTGCGAACCCGTGCCGAGCTCGACTGGGTCGGCCGGCCGGTGATCGGTGATGGCCAATACGCGCATGTCGAATGGACGCGCTATCCGGGCGCGGTGCCCAATCAGGAGTTCATGCAGCAACTCGCGCAGGTGGCCTCGCCCGACACGCCGGTGCTGTTCTTGTGCCGCAGCGCCGCGCGCTCGAAGCTCGCCGCGATCGCCGCGACCCAGGCCGGCTTCACGAAGGCGTACGACCTGCTGGAAGGCTTCGAAGGCGACAAGGACGGCCAGGGGCATCGGAAGACGGTGTCAGGATGGTGTTTTCGTGGCTTGCCGTGGATCGGCGCCTGATGGCGGTTCCGAGCCCGGCCCCCAGATGCGCAAGCCCGCGGGAGCGGGGCTGAAGCAGGCTGATTGAAACGGCGCGCGCCGAGCACGCATTGATTGCATCCTCGGCGCGGGTTGTGACACGGCGATGTCGCGGCTCGCGCCAGCCTGGCCTCCAGGCGCGGGCCGCTTGCGTCGTCGGGCGCCGCGTGCCCGGCGCCCCATCGGTTCAGGGCGCGGCCGACATTCCGAACACGTGCAACTTGCCCGCGCTGACCTGTTTCGGCAGCGTGACGCTCGCCACAAGGTTGCCCGGCGTCAGCGGCACGGTCTGCGCGAACAGATAGGTCTTGACGCCGTCGTTGCTGCCGCCGCCGGCATTGCGATACGTCGTCGTCAACGCGATCGGGTCCGCCGGCGCCGCACCGCCGCCATTGAGCGTCCGGTGTCGAACGACAGCGTGACCGAACCAGTCACGCCCGTTTGCGTGTTCGTGTAGGTCGTATCGAGCACCAGCGTCGACGACCCCTGAGCCGGATACGTGAAGCGGCCGAAGCCGGTGCGCAGCGTCGCCGTCAACTCGACCTTGATCGGGTTGTCGAGCAACACGGAATAAGCGCCGGCTGCCGCCATCTCGTTCGCGTAGCTGAACGCTTGCGCGAGCGGCCCCGCGGCATCGTGCGTCGGCATAACAGGGAATTCTCCGTCGTTGCCGGAGCAACCCGCGCCGCTCATATGCGCGAGACTGACGCTCTGGATCGAGCCGATGTCGTAGTAGTAACCGGCCGGCGAACCGGGCTCCGCGCTGTTGGAAGGAGCCGGCGTGGTGTTCGTATCGGGCGCCCATTGCACCATGCCGTTCGGCAGACCCGCCGCTGGCACGACGCTGTCGGCTTGACCTGCGTGAACCGGATTGGGCGAGTCGCTCGCCAGCGTGCCGATTAATGGATTGACGTATTGAGTCAGGCGCAGGCTTGCGTTGTTGGCCGCGGAAGTTTGCGCGTTATCGTTCGTTGCATTGGCGACCGACCCGTTGGAATTGGCATTTGCATTGCTCTGAGTCGCACCACTATCCAATTATTGGATTAATTGAAGTAATGGAATAGACCGGGTCTGGAAAAGCACCCGGTTATGCATAATGAAGCTGGTTTAGCGAAAAGCGGAAAATGACCTGAATGCCGCCGATCAGTTGGCGTCCATCGAGATTCAGAAGAAGCGGCGGTTAGTTGCGCGGCTTACCCGTGGCCGCTGCCGCGGCTTCCAGCTCGACGATATCGCCGCCGAGCAGATGCACTCCCTCGCGCAGCTTCACGAACGCTGCGGCGACCGCTTCCGGCTCACCCTTCACGCCGAGATCGATGTGATGCCGCGCATACACGCCGCCGCGCTCCGCATCCCCGACGCTCGGCAGGCTGAACACCCGCACGCCCGGAAAATCGCGCTCGATTTTCTCCATCAGCGGCGTCACGCGTGACTCCGGCAACTCGAACACGAGCAGCGACTTCTCCGCGTGCGGCGTCGTGTGATGCAGATGCGCGTACTGCGTGTCGAGGACCCACTCGATCATCGGCCAGGCCATCACCGGAAAGCCCGGCACGAAATGGTGCTGGCGAATCGAAAAGCCCGGAATCTTGTTGTAGCCGTTCGGAATGATGTCGGCGCCCTGCGGGTACGTGCCCATATTCAGGCGATGCCGGTTTTCCGGCGAGTTCAGGTCGAGCGGCGCCGGCGCGTTCGCCGGATGCATGTCGCGGATGCGCTGCTGGATCAGCTTCGCGGCCTCCGGATGCAACTGGAGCGGCACGCCAAGCGCGGCCGCCGCGCACTGGCGCGTGTGGTCGTCCGGCGTTGCGCCGATGCCGCCCGTCGAGAAAACGATGTCGCCCGACGCAAACGTGCGCCGCAGCGTCGCCGTGATGCGTTCCGGATCGTCACCGATGTACTCCGCCCAGCCGAGCGACAAGCCACGCGCGCCGAGCAACTCGATGACCTTCGGCAGATGCTTGTCGACGCGTCTGCCCGACAGGATTTCATCGCCGATGATGATGACGCCAAATGCCATTGCCGCCTCTTTCGTTTGATCAATAGGAAACCGGCGCGACCTCGCGCGCGCCGCCAGGCGCTTGCGCCCGCATGCGCTGCAACGCGCGCAGGCAGTAGTTGCCGAACCATAGCGCCGAGAACACGAGGATGAACGCGTAAATCCAGATCGTCACCGTCGTGATCACCGGGAACAGCACAATCAGCCATACCGACGACGCCCACAGCAGCGTCGGCACCGAACCAAGCAGCCCGCTCACGATACCGATCAGCAGCAGCGGCAACCGGTGGCGCCGCAGCAGTTCGCGCCGCTCGTCGCGCGTCGCGTGCAACGCGAGCGCGTCGTAGGTCATCACGCGATACGTGAGCCAGCCCCACAGCAGCGGCGGAATCAGCGCGAAGAACGGCGGCACGAGCCACAGCGGCAACGTGACGATCAGCAGCACGACACACATCAGCGTGGTCCATAGCGCCTGACCGAGGCTACCGTACCACGTTCCGCCGCGGCGCATCTCCAGCCCGGCGAACTGGCGCGCCGCGAGAAAGCGGATCACGGCCGGCATCGACAGCATGGCGATCAGCAGCAGCACCGTGACGACGATCAGCGGAATCGCCATCGCGATCACGATGAACGGCGCGATGACCGCGTGCAGCGCCGAAAAACCGAGCACGTCGAACAGATGATAAAGCGTGGCGGTGAAAGACCAGTCGTCGAGCCACGTACGGGTCGCGCCGGTCAGCGTCTGCCAGAAGAACCACAGGAGTACGCCCCAGCCGACCGTCGCGACGATAAACGGTTTGAAGGTCAGCCAGAGCATGCGCGGATGCAACGCGCTTGCGAGCGCGCGCCCGAACGAGCGCAACAGATCATTCATGCGAGCCAATGCCTGCGAACGAAACGATGGACGGGAAATAGCGCCGCGCGCCGGCCACGTATGCTGGGGCACTGGAGCGCGCACGAACGTGCACAGCATAAACCAGCGGACGCGCCGCCAGCGGAAGTGGACGGCCCGGCAGAGTGCGCGCTCGGATGATCCAGAAAGGACCCGGAACGGACTCGGAACGGACTCGAAAGAGACTCGAAACGGACTCAAACGGCAGCGGTGTCGTTGCCGGGTGCGCGGCGCTTCGGCACAAGACGACGCGCGATGCGCACGAATGCGAACCAGTGCTGCGCCCAGAAGCCGTCGCCATATCGGCGGCCTTCAAGCTGATCGCCGATACCGGTCGGCTCCATGTCGCGGCTCCACGACACGCTGTGGAACAGCATGTCCCACCACGGGAACAGCACGCCGAAATTGCAGCCGTACTTGAGTCCTTGATGACCGTAGCCGATCGCATGGTGACGGCGGTGGAACGTCGGGCTGACGAGCAGCCGCTCACCGAGCCAGCCATAGTACAGGCGGATGTTCGCGTGCTGCACGCTTTGGGCGAGGTTCGTGATCGCGACCAGCACGACGAACTGCGATGGCGGAACACCGATCGCGAGCGCGATCACCGCGAAGAACGACGCCTGCAGTAGATCGTCGAGCAGGTGATTACGGTCGTCGGACCACAGCGACATCTGCCGCTGACTATGGTGTACCGCATGCAGTTCCCACCATACGCCGATACGGTGCTGCCAACGGTGATACCAATAGCCTGCGAAGTCGAGCACGAGCACATACATGACGAACGTGACGAGCGGCTGCGTGGTCACGCCGGGCCACAGGTTGTCAAAATTCAGGTTGGCGATGCCGTGAAGCCGCAACCAGCCTTGCACGTTGTCGAAGAGCGGCTGCAGCGCGAAGAAAAAGAACAGATTCAGAATGCCAAGCTTGGCGATCCACGTGTACAGCACGTCGACGCGCACGGCCTTGCGGTTCTCCCATTGCTCGACCGGGCGCAACGCCTCGAGCGGACGCAGGATCGCGTACATCGCGAGCACCTCGAGCACACCGACGATGACCCAGTACAAGCTGTCGTAGGTGTCCTCGTCGTAGTCCATCAGATTGAAACGGAACAGCAGCGGCTGCACCACGTCGACGTACAGCCATGTCTGCACGGCTGAAACGAAGCTGTCGAGTGAGGAGAAAATCAGATGGAACATGATGCTGGCCTGTTACTTCATCCATGATGACCCGCGGCGCCCTAGCCCTACCCTGTTGCCCCTCAGGCACTCTCGGGCGCCCTCGGGCCCTTGGGGCCCTCAAGCACCGTTCGGCGCGGTGACCGGCGCGCGGTTGAAGAAATAGATGCCGTGCGGCGAGCGGCCCACCGCAATCGTCTGGATCAGTTTGCGCGTGTTGAGGTCGATGATGCCAATGTGCTTCGCGAAGCGGAACGTAACCCACAGATAGCGTTTGTCGGCGGAAAGTTCCATGTCGTCCGGTCCTGGCATCAGGCCGGTGATGTCGCCGACGTTGGTCAGCGCGTCTTCGTCGATGATGCTGATCGTGCTAGCTACGCGGTTCGACACCGCGACGTGCTTGCCGTCCGCGAGTGAGCGGAAGTTGTGCGCGCCCTTGCCCGTGTGAATCGTCTTGACGACCTTCTGGTTGCGCCAGTCGACCACGGCGACGTAGTCCTCGCCGGTCATGCCGACGAGCAGGTACTTTTCGCCCGGTGTCATCCAGAGACCCGCTGGCACCTTGCCGACCTTCATCTTCCATTTGACGGATTGCGTGGGCAGGTCGATGGCGGCGAGCTCGCCCGATACCTGTAGCGTGACGAACACCGTCTTGCTGTCGTTCGTGAACGCCATGTGGCTTGGCATGACCGCGAGCGGCAGCCGCGCAGCCAGCGTCATCTGGTTTTTCTGGCCGTCGTAGTGATAGATGTCGAGGCGGTCGAGCCGCAGGCCCGTAGTGACGAGCCACTTGCGATCCGGCGAAAAACCGATTTGATAGGGATCTTCGATGTTCTCGACCCAACGTTGCGTCTGCCCCGTTTTCGGATCGACGAACATCAGGTTGTTCGACACCGAATTGGCGACGATCAGCGAGGAATTGTCCGGCGTGGCCATCAGGTGATGCGGTTCCTTGCCCGTTGGCACGGTGCCGACGACCTGGCGGCTGTTCTCGTCGATCAGGCTCAGCGTGGCCTCGCCGGAGTTGAGCACGATCACGTTATTGGCGCGCGCCGCCGGAGAAAAAAAACCTGCGGCGACGACCAGCGCCACAGTTGCGGCGAACGTGGCAGTCAAGCCGGGAAGAAAAAATTTACGCATGAAAACTCGCTTCGAGAACAATCCTTATTGTAGAACGTTTGCCGGCCCGAGCGGTTGACGTAAGTCCCCGCGCGACGTCAGAAAAATGACGGGTGCATGAAGTGTGGCTGCATGCGGGAAAGTTCGTCTTGCGCACCCAGTTTCATGTTCGCGCTGCGCGTTTCGAGTGAGCAATCATCGAGCGAGCAATCAACGTGTTCTCCCCATCAGGATCAATCATGCACCTGTCACACGTTAAAATCGCGCAAATCATTAGCGAAAACAATAGGAATTATTCCTTTTTTCTTATCAATAAAAAGTTACCCGTATTAATATATTTTTTAGCTCGATTGAATTTCGGAGTTCGCTGATATCCGAATCGAACGCGGACATCGGAGAATTCTCCTTACGCACCGCCCCTCCCGCGCTTCTTACGCGAAATCCGAGCGTACAACGCCGGGGCCGGCGCGCGCTCGACCAAATAACGCAGGTCTTCCCAACGACTGGTGTTTTTATATTTTCAAATTTTCAAACCATCCGGCAATGACATCTCGTTAATGTCGGATTACGCGCTGCGTACCATCAACCACAATATTGCGGAGAATCATTAATTGATGAAAAACAATATTTCGATAATTTGCCGTGCACCGTCTCAAATCAAAATCGCGGCGCCCCGAACGGCCTGCCTGCAAGTACACCGCGCTTGCGCGCGCCAGAAAAGCATCGCCCGCGCGGTTCGAGGTACCGCGGGCGTGGCTATAGCGGCGGCACTTTACGTCACCGAAGCGACCGGAGCCGGCGTCGATTCCGTCGAGGTAGGCACGGCCAGCGCGCCCGGCGACGTCGCGGTCGCGATAGGCGCACAGGCCACCGCGAGCGGCAACTCATCGCTGGCGCTGGGCTCGCAGGCGACCGCGCAAAAGATCGACGCGATCGCGGTAGGAGCGAACGCCAGGGCGCAGGGCGACGGCGCCGTCGCGATAGGGCCCTCCACTTCCGCACGAGGCGAAGGTGCGAGCGCCTTAGGGCCCTACGCGAACGCGCAGGCGGACCGCGCGACTGCGATCGGCCTCAACGCGTCGGCGCTCGGCGTCGACTCGGTCGCGTCGGGAGCCGGTTCAATAGCGGCTAGCTCGGCCGCCTCCGCGTTCGGCTCTCAGTCCACGGCTTCCAGCATCGGATCAACCGCGCTCGGCTATGTCGCGCAGGCCGGCGGCACCAACTCGCTTGCCGCGGGAGCATGGGCGTCGGCGCTGGCGGACTCGAGCGTCGCGCTTGGCAGTAATGCTCTCGTCAGCGGCGTCGGCGCCATCGCACTCGGCGTAGCCGCGCAGGCGAGCGGCGCCTATGCGAGCGCAATCGGATTCGGCGCAACGGCCGTGGGCGCCGGTGCGATCGCGCTCGGCACCAACGCGAATGCGAGCGCCGACAATAGCGTCGCGCTGGGCGCCGCTTCCAGCACCACGACAGACCTGTCGCAAAGCGCGTTTGCGCCGGCGGGAACGGGCGCCACGCCGATCGCAGCGGCCAGCGCGTCAGGCGAAGTCTCACTCGGCTCGGCGAATAACGAGCGTCGCCTGACCAACGTCGCCGCGGGCGCGGCGCTCACCGACGCGGTAAACGTGAGCCAGTTGAGCGCGGTCGACGGCAAGGTCGATGCGCTTGCTCAAAGCAGCGCGCTGCATTACTTCGACGCTGCTGACCCGGCCGACGGCTCGAACGACGCGCTCGCAGACGGCACGCACGCACTCGCCGCGGGCAGCAACGCCAGCGCCGTGGGCACCAACGCATCCGCCTTCGGCACCAGCGCCAAAGCGAACGGGACTGACTCGACCGCGATCGGCGCGGGCGCCGTCGCCGGCACGGCCAACACGACTTCGTTGGGCGCATCAGCGTCGGCCTACGGCACCGGGGCGACGGCGCTCGGTGCCAACGCCACGGCGAATGGCGTCGGCGCGCTCGCGCTCGGCTCCGGCGCCAGTGCGGCCGCCGACAACGCGCTTTCGCTCGGTTATAACTCGAGCGCACTAGCCGCAAACTCCGTCGCGCTCGGTCAGGGTTCGATCGCCGATCGCGCAGGGACCGTGTCGGTCGGTTCAGCGGGCAACGAGCGTCAGATCACCAACGTGGCAGCCGGAACCGCCGACACCGACGCGGTCAACGTCGCGCAACTGAAAGTAGTGAGCGACCAGAGCAGCGCGACCGCGGCGAAACTCGACGGCGCGGTCATGTACGACAAGAACGCCGACGGCAGCATCAACCGGAACAGCGTTACGCTCGACGGCGACCCAACGGAGGGTACCGTCATCCACAACGTCGCGGACGGCGCAGTGGCGTCCGACGCGGTCAACCTCGGTCAACTGAACGCGGCGCTCGAAGGCGCGATCAATAATGCGGCGATCGGTTCGCCCGACGCGTTGTTCAGTGCGGCAGGCGATAGCGCGAGTGAAAGCGCGCAGGCGACCGGCGTGCACGCGATCGCGGCCGGAGCGAATGCGCTGGCGAGCGGCACCAACGCACTCGCCGAGGGTGCGAACGCGCAGGCGGGCGGCGCCAACGCCATTGCGGTCGGAGCGAATGCACAAGCGAGCGGCGCCAATGCGGCAGGCATCGGCGCGAACGCCGTCGCCAGCGGCAACAACGCCACGGCGCTCGGCGCCGCAGCCAGCGCGAGCGCCGACAACTCGGTGGCCTTAGGCCAGGGTTCCGTCGCGGACCGCGCGAACACAGTGTCGGTTGGCGCCGCAGGCCAGGAACGGCAGATCGCCAACGTCGCGGCCGGCGTGCGAGGCACCGACGCGGTCAACGTCAATCAGCTTCAGCAAAGCGTGAGTGACGCGATCAGCGACGTGAACCACTATACCGACGACCAGATCCGCTCGGCCCGCCGGGATAGCTATGGGGGCACGGCATCGGCGCTCGCGATGGCGGGCTTGCCGCAAGCGGTCATGCCGGGACACGGTATGGTCGCGATGGCGGGCGGCACGTACGGCGGCCAATCTGCGCTCGCGATCAGCGTGTCGCAGTTGTCGGACACCGGCAAATGGATCTACAAGGTCCAGGGCAGCACCGACTCGCGCGGGCAGTTCGGCGCATCGATCGGCGCGGGGATGCATTGGTGAAGTCAGCTGAAGCGATCGTGTCGGACAGCGACCGGCCGCGACGTTGCGCAGCGAACGCTCGGTGCACCGCGCGCATCGGTGCGCCGGCCGCTCGTCGCCCGCCGTGCACGCGTAGTGTCCAGCGTCCGCGAATGAGCGGCCTGAGCGGCCTGAGCGGCCTGAGCGGCCTGACTTTAGCGCTGCATCGACTCCCACACCTTTTGCAGGCGCTTCACCGAAACCGGCATCGGGGTGCGCAGCTCCTGCGCAAACAGCGAGACGCGCAACTCCTCGAGCAGCCAGCGGAATTCCGCGAGCCGTGGATCCACGACGCCCCCGCGCTGCGACACCGCCCGCTGGTAGTGCTGCAGCAGCGGCTGGAATTCGGCGAACTGCCGCGCGTCGCGCATGGCGTCAGCGCGCAGCTTGTCGATACGCAGCGCCATCCCCTTCAGATAACGCGGGAAATGTGCGAGCTGGGCATACGGCGTATCGACGACAAAACGCTTGCCGATCAGCCCATCGAGCTGACTCTGCAGATCGGCGTACGCGGCCGCGAACGGCTTCGCCTGCAGCAGCTTCTTCGTCAGGCTCGCGTATTCGCCGAGGATCTGCCCGACCAGCCGCGAGATTTCCTGCGCGAGCAACGTGAGGCGGCTACGCCCTTCGTCACGTCGGGTATGGAAGCTCGCATCGTCGTCGGGCAGCGGATCCTGCAGACACGCCCGGTCGAGTGCGGTGTCGATCAGCTGATCGCGCAGTTCTTCCTGTGTGCCGCGCGGCATGAACTGCATTGCCATCTCGCGCAGGCCCGGCAGATTCTTCTCCAAATACTTGATCGGCTCCTTCAACTGCAGCGCGAAAAGCCGACGCAAGCCCGCCCGATGAATCCGTGCGGCTTCCTCCGGCGAATCGAACACCTCGACGTCGCAATGCGTGCCGCGATCCACCAGCGCTGGGTATCCGAACAGCGTCTGACCGCCGCGGCGAATTTCGAGCAACTCGGGCAGCTTGCCGAAATTCCACGTGGTCAGGTTTTCGTACAGCGCGGTGGCCGGTGCGGCATCCGGCGTCGCGGACCGTGGAGCCGCTGCGCCCTTGCCGCGCGACGCGCCGCTCGGGGCCAGATCCGCGGACCGCGCAGGTGTCGCGACGCCGCCGCCCGCATCGGCCAACGCGGCGCCCGCCGCGCCCGAGACGAGCCTCTGGAAGTGCTGCTGCGCCTGAGCGCCGAGCTCGGCGCGCAGTTGCGACAGATTGCGCCCCATCGCGAGTTGCCGGCCATGTTCGTCGATGACCTTGAAGTTCATGAACAGATGCGCGGGCAGCGTCTCGAGCTTGAAGTCGGACTGCTTCATCGCGACCTGGGTCTGCTCACGCACGTCGGCGATCAGCGCCTCGAGCAGGCCCCCTGCTCCAAAGCGCTGCGCGTTGTGCCGTTCAGCGAAGCCCGCCGCGTACTCGGGGAGCGGCACGCAATGCCGACGCAGCTTCTGCGGCAGCGACTTCAGCAGCAGCTGCGCCTTTTCCTTCAGCATCCCCGGCACGAGCCACTCACAACGGCGCGCGTCGACCTGGTTCAGCGCAAACAGCGGCATCGCGAGCGTCACGCCGTCGCGTGGGGTGCCCGGCTCGAAGTGATAGGTCAGCGCCATCTCGATGCCCGCCATCATCAGCCGCTTCGGGAACAGATCGGTCGTGACACCCGCCGCTTCGTGCCGCATCAGATCGTCGCGGGACAAATACAACAGCCGCAGCTTGTCTTCCGCCTGGCCGCTCCTTTTGACCTTGTCGCGATACCAGCGCTCGAACGACGCGCCGGTATGGATGCCGTCCGGCAGCGCCTGATCGTAGAACGCGTAGATCAATTCGTCGTCGACCAGCACGTCCTGGCGGCGCGACTTGTGCTCGAGCTGCTCGATGTCGGCGAGCAGCTTGCGGTTATGCGCGAAGAACGCAAGCTTCGTGTCGAACTCGCCTTCGACGAGCGCACCGCGAATGAACAGCTCGCGCGCCCGCGCCGGGTCCTGCTTGCCAAACGCCACCCGCCGCCGGTGATAGATCGGCAGGCCGTACAGCATCGCGCGCTCGAATGCGGACACCTGCGCCGCGCGCTTCTCCCAATGTGGCTCGGACAGCGACTTCTTCAGCAGATGCGCGCCGACCTTCTCGACCCACTCCGGCTCGATTTTAGCGATACAGCGCGCGTACAGCCGGCTCGTTTCGACGAGTTCGGCAGCCATCACCCACTTGCCCGCTTTTTTCACGAGCGCCGAACCGGGCCACAAATAGAACTTGATGCCGCGCGCGCCGAGGTAGTACGGCTCGTCGTCGGCCTTCAGGCCGAGGTTGCCGAGCAGACCGGTCAGCAGCGCAAGATGGATCTGCTCGAACGTCGCCTCCGCTTCGTTCAGCCGCCAGCCGTGCTCGCGCACCACGGTCAGCAGTTGCGAATGGACGTCGCGCCACTCGCGCAGCCGCAGCTGCGACAGGAAATTCTTGCGGCACTCGTCCCGCAGTTGCCGGTTCGATTTCTTGTGCGCGATCGCTTCGTCGAACCAGTTCCAGATCTTCAGCCACTGCAGGAATTCGGAGCGCTCGTCGGCGAAACGGCGATGTGCCTGGTCGGCCTGCTCCTGCGCTTCGATCGGGCGATCGCGCGGGTCCTGCACGGACAGCGCACTCGCGATGACCAGCACTTCCTTCAGCGCCTGCTGGTCACGGGCGGCGAGAATCATGCGGCCGACTCGCGGATCGAGCGGCAATCGCGCGAGTTCGCGGCCGAGCGGCGTCAACTGATTGTCGTCGTCGACGGCGCCGAGCTCGTTGAGCAACTGATAGCCGTCGGAAATCGCACGGCCCGGCGGCGGCTCGATAAACGGGAACGTTTCGATCGCCGTCAGATGCAGCGACTTCATGCGCAGAATCACCGAGGCGAGCGACGAACGCAGAATTTCCGGATCGGTGAAGCGCGCGCGGCCCTGGAAGTCGCTCTCCTCGTACAGACGAATGCAGATGCCATCAGCGACCCGGCCGCAGCGCCCCGCGCGCTGGTTCGCGGCGGCCTGAGAAATCGACTCGACCTGCAACTGCTCGACCTTATTGCGATACGAGTAGCGCTTCACGCGCGCGAGACCGGTGTCGACCACGTAGCGGATGCCGGGGACCGTCAGCGAAGTTTCGGCGACGTTGGTCGCGAGCACGATGCGGCGCGCGTTCGACGCACGGAACACGCGCTCCTGCTCAGCGGCCGAGAGCCGCGCGAACAGCGGCAGAATCTCCGTATGGGGCGGATGATGTTTGCGCAGCGCCTCGGCCGCGTCGCGAATCTCTCGCTCGCCGGGCAGGAACACCAGTACGTCGCCGGGGCCTTCGCGGCACAGTTCGTCGACGGCGTCGACGATTGCCTCCATCAGATCGCGATCGGTCTCGCGCTGCGTCTTCGTGCGCTCGCGGCCAGACGACGTTGCACCCGAGGTCCCTTGCGCCGCCTTGACCGCCGGGCTGTCCTCGACGACCGGACGGTAACGCATCTCGACCGGATAGAGCCGCCCGCTGACTTCGATGACCGGGGCGGGCTTGTCGTCGCTGCCGAAGTGGCGCGCGAAACGGTCGGCGTCGATCGTCGCCGAGGTCACGATCAACTTCAGGTCGCGGCGCTTCCGAAGAATCTCCTTCAGGTAGCCAAGCAGAAAATCGATGTTCAGGCTGCGCTCGTGCGCTTCGTCGATGATCAGCGTGTCATATGCGTTCAGCAGCGGATCGGTCTGCGTTTCGGCAAGCAGAATGCCGTCGGTCATCAGCTTGACCGATGCGCCGGGCGCAAGGTTATCGTTAAAGCGCACCTTGTAGCCGACCACGTCGCCGAACGGCGTGCCGAGCTCCTCGGCGATACGGCGCCCGGTCGCCGACGCGGCGATCCGGCGCGGCTGCGTATGGCCGATCAGACCATTGCCGCCGGCACCGAGACCACGGCCGAGCGCGAGGCAGATTTTCGGCAGCTGCGTAGTCTTGCCCGAGCCGGTTTCACCCGACACGATCACGACCTGATTCTCCGCGATCGCCCGCCCAATCTCGTCGCGACGACCGGAGACAGGAAGCGCTTCGGGGAAGGTGATCGGCGGAATCGGATTCGGCTCGACGACCCGCGACTGCCGCGGTTCGCGCCGCGCGCCGCGCGCGCCCGCGTGCTCTTCGCGACCTTCGCGACCTTCACCGCCCCGTTCCGGCGGCATGTTTCGCGCAGATGCGTCCGCCCCCCGACGCGCGTCGCGCGCCTTGTCGGGTCTCGCATCCTGCGCTGGGCGGCGCATCGTATCGCCGGGCTTGGCCGGCTCGCCGGCGGGCGCCGGTTTCTCGTTCGCCCGAGCGGGACTTTTGGGTACATTCGACATGGGGGCGCATTATAATCCCCGGCATGAATTCCCAAACCGACCTCGTCCCTGCGCCCGCGAGCGTTCCGGCCCCCGCCGACTCGCCGGAAACACTGGCCCAGCACGCGCAATTCGTCGACTGGATGCGTTCAGTCGCTCCGTATATCCACGCGTTCCGAAACAAGACCTTCGTGGTCGGTTTCGGCGGCGAAGTGGTGCATCAGGGGCTACTGAATGCGCTCGTGTCCGACATCGCGCTGCTGCAAGCAATGGGCATCCAGATCGTGCTGGTGCATGGCTCGCGCCCACAGGTTGAGGAGCAGATGAGCCTGCACGGCGTCGAATCGGAGTTTTCGCACGGCATGCGCATCACCGATGCGCGCGCGCTCGAGTCCGCGAAGGAAGCGGCCGGCGAAGTGCGTCTCGACATCGAGGCCGCGATCAGCCAGGGTTTGCCGAACACACCAATGGCGCACGCGCACATCAGCGTCGTGTCGGGCAACTTCGTGACGGCGCGCCCGGTCGGCATTCTCGACGGCGTCGACTTCCAGCACACGGGCCTCGTGCGCAAGATCGACGCGGATTCGATCCGCCACTCGCTCGCGAGCCGCAAGCTCGTGCTGCTGTCGCCGCTCGGCTTCTCGCCCACCGGCGAAGCGTTCAATCTGTCGATGGAGGACGTGGCCTCGGCCGCGGCGATCGCGCTGCGCGCCGACAAGATCGTGTTCCTGACCGAAACGCCGGGCCTGATGGAAACCGGCGAAAGTGCCACCGAGCTGATCCGCGAACTGTCGCTCGACGACGCCTACAAGCTGCACGAAAGCGGCGAAGTCACCGGCGACGCCGCGTTTTACCTTAAGCATTCAATCCGCGCCTGTCGCGGCGGCGTGCCGCGCGCGCACATCATCCCGTACGCGCTTGACGGCAGCCTGCTGCTCGAACTATTCCTGCACGATGGCGTCGGCACGATGATCTCGTACGAGAATCTCGAAAGCCTGCGCGAAGCGACGCCGGACGACGTCGGCGGCATTCTCTCGCTGATCGAGCCGCTCGAAACAGACGGCACGCTGGTGCGGCGCGGCCGTCACCAGATCGAACGCGATATCGACCATTTCTCGGTAATCGAGCACGACGGCGTGCTGTTCGGCTGCGCAGCGCTGTATCCGTATCCGCAGGAGCGCATCGGCGAAATGGCGTGCCTGACCGTCGCGCCCGAAGCGCAAGGCACCGGCGACGGCGAGCGCCTGCTCAAGCGCATCGAACAGCGTGCGCGGGCGCGCGGCCTCACGCGCATTTTCGTGCTCACCACGCGCACCGAACACTGGTTCCTGAAGCGCGGCTTCGTCAAGGTTACGGTCGACGACTTGCCTGAAGACCGCCGCCGACTCTATAACTGGCAGCGCAAATCGCTCGTGCTGATGAAACAGCTTTGAGTACTTCGTGATCGCCCCCATCTGATCCGAACCGGCGTCTGCCCGCCCCAGGTTGATACAGAAACCATTTTTCATGGGACCGGAGTAAGTGCTAAAGCACCAACTCCGGTCGACACAGGAGAAGCACAGCATGACTCGTATGGTTCAATGCGCGAAGCTCGGCAAGGAAGCCGAAGGCCTCGATTTCCCGCCGCTGCCGGGCGAACTCGGCAAGCGGATCTACGAAAGTATCTCGAAGGAAGCCTGGCAGAGCTGGTTGAAGCAGCAGACCATGCTGATCAACGAAAACCGCCTGAACATGGCCGATCCGCGCGCGCGGCAGTATCTGATGAAGCAGACCGAAAAGTTCTTCTTCGGCGAAGGCGCGGATACCGCGTCGGGCTACGTGCCGCCGTCGGCCTGAGCTTGCCTCGTCCGGGACGACGCAACGCGTCGCCCGAACCCGATGAACGCACGCCCAAAATCCGCGCCGCGAGCGCGGATTTTTTTCGCCCCGACGTCGGCCGCGCATCGCGTCCTCCGCTCGCGTCATCTTCGCGTCGAAAAAGGCGCTCGCCAATGTTCCAGGCAGTCCGTTTTGAGGGCCGTTCCGGCCCCGCCAAATCTCCCGTCCCGCAACGGATCGAGTCGCATCGGCGGCCCTACCCCACAAGCCAGATTTGCACGATCCTCTGGCATCGTGCTAACATGTGCCCTCGTTTCAGCCGCAATTCACCTTCATTCGTGTTCTTTTTAAGTTGGCTCGCCTTGCGTTTTCCGCGCACGCGCCATCCTGAATTGGACTGTTTTTAAACAAGAAGGCTCGTCGGTCGTTTCCCCGCCTGAAGCGGAAAATTCAAGACCGGCCTTTTTCGTTTCAAGCCTTCAGTGACGCATGGGTCATCCTTCCCGGCCAGCCCAGCGTCCTTCATGCACCTGCCCCCCTTCCACGGCCACGCAGGTGCAACAGTCAGCACAATTTAGACGAGTGTTTTTTCGCGAACTTATCGCGAGGCACGGGCGTTTGCTTCTTTTCGCCATCTGTTCCGCCGCCGGATAACCGGTGTCGCGAATAGCCTCGGCTTGCTCACGAAATTGCACTTCCCAGCAACCGTGGCGGAACGCATCACGTGTTTCGTCGCAGTCATTGGAGTTTTAACCTTGACCGCTTCCAGCAACGGCTTCTGGCGACATCACCAACAGGAACAGCGCCTTTCCCTCGACGACATCACCGTCGTCGATCACTCCCTCCTGAAACGGGCCGTCGGTGCAATGGCGCTCGGCAACGCGATGGAATGGTTCGACTTCGGCGTGTACAGCTATATCGCGGTCACGCTCGGCAAGGTGTTCTTCCCTTCGTCGAGCCCGTCGGCGCAGCTCATTGCGACCTTCGGCACGTTTGCCGCCGCATTTCTCGTGCGGCCGGTCGGCGGCATGGTGTTCGGCCCGCTCGGCGACCGCATCGGCCGTCAGCGTGTGCTGGCGATGACGATGATCATGATGGCCGCGGGCACCTTCGCGATCGGCCTGATCCCCAACTACGCGACGATCGGCATCCTCGCGCCGGCACTGTTGCTGCTTGCGCGCCTCGTGCAGGGCTTTTCGACAGGCGGCGAATACGGCGGCGCAGCGACCTTCATCGCCGAATTCTCGACCGACAAGCGCCGCGGCTTCATGGGCAGCTTCCTCGAGTTCGGCACGCTGATCGGCTACGTGCTCGGCGCGGGCACGGTCGCGCTGCTGACGGCGACGCTGTCGAACGACGCGCTGCTGTCCTGGGGCTGGCGGGTGCCGTTCCTGATCGCCGGACCGCTCGGCCTGGTGGGTCTGTACATCCGCATGAAGCTCGAGGAAACGCCCGCGTTCAAGAAGCAGGCCGAAGAGCGCGAAGCCGAAGACCGCGCGCTGCCCAGCCAGTCGTTGCGCCAGTTGCTCGTGCAGCAGTGGAAGCCGCTGCTGCTGTGCGTCGGCCTCGTGCTGATTTTCAACGTGACCGACTACATGGCGCTGTCGTATCTGCCGAGCTATCTGTCGGCGACGCTGCACTTCAACGAAACGCACGGCTTGTTCCTCGTGCTGCTCGTGATGATCCTGATGATGCCGATGACGCTCGCCGCCGGCCGTCTGTCCGACGCGATCGGCCGCAAGCCCGTGATGCTGCTCGGCTGCGTCGGTCTGTTCGCGCTGTCGATTCCCGCGCTGCTGCTGATTCGCATGGGCACGATGCTGCCGGTGTTCGGCGGTCTGATGATTCTCGGTGTGCTGCTGTCGTGCTTCACGGGCGTGATGCCGTCGGCGCTGCCGGCACTGTTCCCGACCAGGATCCGCTACGGCGCTCTCGCGATCGGCTTCAATATTTCGGTGTCGCTGTTCGGCGGTACGACTCCGCTCGTGACCGCATGGCTCGTCGAGCGCACCGGCAATCTGATGATGCCCGCGTACTACCTGATGGGCGCATCGCTGATCGGCATCGCGTCGGTGCTCGCGCTGCGCGAAACCGCGCGCAAGCCGCTGCTCGGATCGGGGCCGTGTGTCGCGACGCGCGCCGAAGCGCACGCGGTGCTGCGCGGCGAGCGCGAGGCCGAGGAGATGGATGAACGGTTTGCGGCGGCTGCGACCGCGCGTGCCTGATCTGCGCAGTCATCTCGCGCAAGTGTAGTCTCGAAGCGGGCCGGCGAAATTCGCCGGCCCGCTTTTTTTTACGTCAGCAGCGAATCGAATGTCGCGCTGACCTGCGCGCCTTCGACCATCAGCCTGCCCGCGCACACCGGCAGCTTGAAGCGGCGCGGCCCCGCACTGCCCGGGTTCACGTACAACACACCGTCGCGCTCCGCGATCGACGGCTTGTGCGAATGACCGCTGACCACGACGCGAGTGCCGTCGTGCCGCGGCACGCAGTCGAGCCCGGCGATATCGTGCACGACGAGAATCGTCACCTGCTGCACGGTCAGCCGCGCGTGCGTCGGCAGCGAGGCGGCCCAGTCGCCGGTATCGTTGTTGCCGCGCACCGCGGTGAGCGGCGCGATCCGCGCGAGCGCGTCGAGCACGTCCGGGTTGCAAATATCGCCCGCATGAATGATCGCGTCGCAACCGTCGAGATAGCGCAACGCTTCGGGACGCACGAGGTTGTGCGTATCGGAGATGAGCCCGATGCGTGCAGCAGTCGAAGCTAACGAGCGTGAAGTCATGCGCGGTCTCACTCCGCTTGCGGGCGGGACATTTCTCGCGCCGCCGCCTGAGCGCTGCGCTGCCCGGACAGCACGCGCCGCGTCAAACCCTGCACGACGACCGACACCACCGCCGCGCACGCAAACCCCATCGCCACGCCGTACAGCGGCAGCAGCATTGCCGTCACCGCGAAGAACGCCGCGAACGAACCGCGCCCGACCACCATGCCGCGCATCAGCAGCGCGACGAAGTCCGCGCCATGCGCACGCTGCGCCGACACCGCGAGCACGCTGCCGAGCAGCGGAAACACCGACAGCACGCCACTCCACGCCGGGCCCATCGATGCCGAGGCCGTCGTCACCGCGAGCGTCAGCAATGCGCCGGCGAGCATCCGCACGGCCAGATCCGCGCGGCCCACGCGCGCCACCGGCACATGGCCCGTCGCGCGCGGCATGCTGCCCTGCGACACCGCGACGGCCACGCATGCGGCCGCCACCGCCCACCCCAGCGAGCCGGGCATCCGCACGATCAGCAGCGCCGAGCCGAGCCAGCCGGCCATGCTCGCGACCAGCGCAAGCGGCCAGTCGAAGCGCCGGCAGGTCCACCCATAAGCAAGATTGAACGCCTCGGACGCGGCGATCGCGGCAATCGAGGCCGTCGACGCCTGCGCCGCGAACGCCGGCCCGCGCTCGAGCGCGAGCAGCAGCACGATCGGTCCGGCGACGACCGGCAGCCCCGCGAGCCATCCCGCGACCGAGGGTCCCCAGATGCGCGCGGCCGCCGTCAGTGCGGCGAGAAAGGCCGGCACCAGCACCAGCTTCAAGGCGAGCAACATGCTCAGGCCTCCAGCACGTGTTCGATACGCCGATCCGGCAGGAACCACCACGCGGCGGCGAGCGCGTACAGCGCGGCCGACGCCCATGGCACGACGAACGCGAGCCCGATGCCGGTCAGGTAAATGACGACGGAGACCTTGCCCTTGAAGTCGTTGCCGAGCGCTTTGGCCAGCGTCGAATCGTGACCGTGCTGGGCGATCAGCGCGCGCGTCAGGATGAAATACGCGATCGCCGACATGAACAGCACGATGCCGTACAACGCGGTCGGCCACGCGGCCAGATGGTTTTCGCCGACCCAGTGCGTGACGGCCGGCAGCAGCGACAGCCAGAACAGCAGATGCAGGTTCGCCCACAGCACCTTGCCGTTGACCTTCTGCACCGCATGGAACATGTGATGGTGATTGTTCCAGTAAATCCCGACGTAGACGAAGCTCAGCACGTACGCGCAGAACACCGGCACGACCGGGCGCAGCGCCGCGAGATCGTGGCCTTCGGGCACCTTCAGTTCGAGCACCATGATCGTGATGATGATGGCGATTACGCCATCGCTGAAGGCTTCGACGCGTCCCTTGCCCATGCTGCGATGTCCGGAAGATGAATGCGGTGGGGCGCACAGCCCGCCCGCGCCTTGCAGGCGAGCCGCGCCGCTGCCGATTATCCGCGATGGTGCGAGGCTTTGTCGATGCGCGGGAGCCGGCCGCGCGGATCGCTCGATCCGCCGCGACTCACGGGTAATACACGGCGAGCCACACGCTCGGCTCGGTGTCGCTCGTCCATGCGACGCGGTGCCGGCAATGCGCTTCGATCATGACGTGATCGCCGGGCTTCAGCGGATGCGGCCTGGGGTCGCCGGCGAATTCGAGCACCGCGGCGCCGGTGAGCAGCACGACCCATTCGGCGCGCGGGCTGTCGTACCAGAAGCCGGGCGGACTCGCCTGCCCGGTCGAGACGATCCGCTCGATCGTCACGCCGCTCCGTTCGACGAGCGCGTCGACATGCTCATCGAGGGTGCTCCCTGACTGCGCGACGGCTTCGAACAGGTTGCCGCTGCTACGTGCGGGTTTGGTCGAGCTTGTCATAGGCGAGTCGTGCCAGCGTCAATGCGCTTCATTGCATCGGCTTCAGCCCATCGAGCAGCGTCGGCACGAGCTCGCTGATCGTCGGATGCACGTGCATCGCGTATTGCAACGTCGGATACGGCGCGCCCGCGGTCATGATGTCGACGAACGTATGGATTGCCTCGTCGCCCTCGATGCCATGTATCGCCGCGCCGAGTATCTGTTTGCTGTGCGCGTCGACGAGCGCCTTCATGAAGCCGTCGGTTTCGCCGCGCTCGCTCGCGCGGCCCACGCGCGACATCGGCATCGTCGCGATCAGCGCCTCGCGGCCGCTCTCGCGCACCGCCTCCTCCGACATGCCGACCCGCGCGAGCGGCGGATCGACGAACACCGCATAGGTCATGATCCGCGTGTCGACGCTGCGCGCGCCGCCGTCGAGCAGGTTTGCAGCGACGATCTGGTAATCGTCGTAGGACGTATGCGTGAACGCGCCGCGACCGTTCACGTCGCCGATCGCCCAAACGCCCGGCACGCTGGTGCGCAACTGGCCGTCGACGAAGATCGTGCCGTGCCGGTCGACCTCGATGCCGGCGGCGTCGAGACCGAGGTCGTCGGTATTTGGCCTGCGGCCGGTGGCCAACAGCAGGTGCGACGCTTCCATGGCCGGGATGTTTTGCTCGAAGCCGATGCACACGTCGTTCGCGTGATGCGGATGCGGCTCGACGCGCGTCGGCTGCACGCCGAAATGAAACTCGACGCCCTCGCGCGCGAGCACCTTCTGCACCGACTCCGCGAAATCGGCATCCTCGCGGTTCAACACGCGCTCGCCGCGCACGAGCACGCTGACGCGGCTCCCGAAGCGACGAAACACCTGCGCGAATTCGAGCGCGATATAACTGCCGCCGACGATCACCAGATGATCCGGCAACGCGGTCAGTTCGAGCAGCGTCGAGTTCGTGTAGTACGGAATCCGCTGGATGCCTTCGAGCGGCGGCACGACGGCGCGCGTGCCGGTATTGATGAAGACCTCGTAGGCGCTGAGCTCGTTCAGCAGTTGGCCGTCGCGCCCGCAGATCGCGAGCGTGCGCGCGCCGGTGAAGCGCGCGTGGCCGTTGAATACCATGATGTTTTCCGTGCCGCGCAGCCATTTCTCGACGCCGCTGCGCACCTGTCCGATGATCCGGTCCTTGCGGGCCTTCACCGCCGCGAGATCGACGGCGACCGAGCCCACCTGCACGCCGAGCTCCGCCGCATGGCGCGCCACGTGCGCCGCGCGGGCGCTCGCCACATAGGACTTGGTCGGCGTGCAGCCAACGTTCACGCAAGTGCCGCCAAAGTCCAAGCGTTCGATCACCGCGGTGCGACGGCCGCTTTGAGCGAGGCGCACGGCGAGCGGCGAACCGCCTTGTCCGGTACCGATCACGACTGCGTCGAAGTGCTGTGGCATGGCAACTCTCCCCGGGCCGGGTGCAGGTCGTAGCATCTTACGCTTAGTGCCGCGCGCTGCCATGTCATGTGTCTGATTGTGCGGGCGCATTGGCGACGGCCCGTGTTCCCACGCGCCCGCGCGCGAGGCGGCGCAAATCAGTTGGGATTACTGCGTATGCTGCGCGGGACTTCTCAGGCGTGGCAATGAACCGCGCAAATCAACTCGCGCGAACGTTGCAGTGCGGCCTGCGCGCCGCGCGCCGCGAACACCCAGCCAACCTGGCCGAGATTGAAGTCCTGTGACACCATCACCTGCATCAGCGCGACCATCGGCAGTACGACCGCTGGCCGGTAAAGCTGGTTTCTGATCAACTCTGACATGACGACCCCCAACGCGGGGCGCCGCTTCGGCACCGCGCACCAATAACGTTTCGATGGGGGAATTTTAGGGAGTGCGTCGCCGCCGATAAATAGCGGCAACGCGAAGTCACTTGTTCGGCAATCTGAACAATCGCATCAGGACGCCTTCGCCGTGTCGATCATCTGCGCGTCGCACAGCGTGCGCGCATACGCGCTTGCGCCGACCGGGCGGCTGTACAGATAGCCCTGCTGCTTGTCGCAATCGATCGCGCGCAGAAACGCCGCCTGCTCGGCGGTCTCGACGCCCTCGGCGGTGACGTTCATGCCGAGCGAGTGCGCCATCGCGACGACCGCCTGGGTGATCGCGACCGAATCGCGATGATCGGGCAGCCCCGCGACGAACGAACGGTCGATCTTCAGGTTATGCAGCGGAAAGCGCTTCAGGTACGACAGCGACGAATAGCCGGTGCCGAAGTCGTCGACCGAGACGCGCACGCCCATCGCGTTCAGCGCGCTCAGCATCGGCAGCACGGTGTCGCTGTCGCTCATCAGCAGCCGCTCGGTGATCTCGAGTTCGAGCGCGGCCGGTTCGAGCCCCGACTGCGCGAGACAGCGTTCGATGCGCTCGAGCAGCCCGTCGTTGAACTGCCGCGGCGACAGGTTCACCGCGACGATCAGATGGGGCGCCAACGTGCGCCGCCACTGCGCGACCTGCTCGCAGGCGCGCTCGAGCACCCAGTCGCCGATCTCGACGATCAGGCCGGCATCCTCGGCGACCGGAATGAATTCGCCCGGCGACACGTTGCCAAGCTCGCTGTTGTACCAGCGCAGCAGCGCTTCCGCGCCGATCGTGCGGCCGCTGTGGCTATCGACGATCGGTTGGTACACGAGGCTCAGCTCATTGGCGGCGAGCGCGCGCCGCAGCGACTGTTCGATCGTGAAACGCCGCTGCAAATGCTGGTTCAGCTCGGCGGTGAAGAACTGGAAGTTGTTGCGCCCGCGCTGCTTCGCGTGATACATCGCCGAGTCGGCGTTGCGCATCAGCGTCGCGACGTCCTGGCCGTCTTCGGGAAACAGGCTGATGCCGATCGACGCGCCCAGGTAGTACTCGTTGCCCGCCACTGCGAACGGCACCGCGATCATGTCGAGAATGCGGTGCGCGAGGCCGATCAGCTCGCCGGTATTGCCGTACGCGCTGACGACGATCACGAACTCGTCGCCGCCGACTCGCGCAAGCGTGTCGCCGCGCCCGACGCAGGCCGACAGCCGCTCGGCGACGCTGCACAGCAACGCGTCGCCGGCCTCGTGACCGGCGGTGTCGTTGACCTTCTTGAAGCCGTCGAGATCGACGAACAGCACTGCGACGCTGGCGAGCTCGCCGCCATGGTCGCCGCTGGCATGCGGCGCGAACAGGTCGCGCATCCGCTCGGTCAGATAGGCGCGGTTGTAGAGGCCCGTCAGCGAATCGCGCGTGGCGAGGAACTTCAGCTGGCGCTGCGCCTCACGCACCGGCCCGATGTCGGAAAACGAAATCAGCACGGAGTCCGGCTCGCTGTCACCGGGCCGCAGGATCGGCACGACGTTCTGCGTGATCCACACGACTTCGCCGCTGATCAACTCGAGGCCGACCGTCACGCCGAGCATCGGCTTGCCGGTCGCAAAGACCTGCGAGACCGGACGGTTGACTTCGCCGATGACCGAACCGTCCTCGCCGAACGCACGTGTCATCACGCTGCGCATGCTGCTGCCGACGACCTGCGGTGTCACGTGCAGCATGCGCTGCGCACTCGGATTGCAGGCGAGCACGATGCCGCCGCGCGACTGCACGACGATGCCCTCGCTCAGATGATCGACAACGAGCCGGTGACGCTCCTCGCTATGCGCGAGGCGCTGCGCCATCGTGTCCTGATGGACCGCAAGGCCGACGCTGCTGCCGATGTCGCGCAGCATCGCCTCTTCCTCGGGGGTCGGACGGCGGGTGGCGCGGTAGTAGACGGCGAAGGCGCCGAGCACGCTGCCGGCGTCGTTTTCAAAAGGCACGGACCAGCATGCGCGCAGGCCGTGCGGCAACGCGAGATCCCGGAAGTTTTCCCACAGCGGATCGGATTCGATGTCGTCGACGATCACCAGACGCCGCTCGAACATCGCGGTGCCGCACGAGCCGACGCGCGGACCGATCGCGGCGCCCTCGATCGCGGCGCTGAACGCGGGCGGCAACGACGGCGCGCCGCCGACGCGCACATGCTCGCCGTCCGGGTCGAGTAGCAGGATCGAGCAGCACGCGCCGTCGCCGAGCAGCGCCTCGGCGCGATGGCAGACTTCGTCGAGCAGCTCGGGCAGCGGCGTATTGCGGGTGATCAGCCGCAACACGCTGCGCTCGGATGCGAGTACTTCCTCGGCCCGTTCCGGCCGATAGCGCGCGCCGTCCGGCGCGGCTGTCGTCGTGCCACGTAATGTCGCTTCGCAAATCATAGTTGCGCCCCCCCAACCCAACATCGGCAGGTTAGTCTACGCGGCACACCGGGGTTTACGCTAAGCCCAGCGTGAAAATCTGCCATGCATCGTAGCCGCGTCAATGCCTCAATGGTTGCCGCCGCCTCCCGGAGGGTGCGCGAGCGCCGATCGAAGCTGCTTCGTACCGCCGCCGCACCGCGCCCGCGGTGCCCACGCACGGCACATGGCCCGCAGGCAGCCTGTGCGGCAACATCTGGTAACGACCCGCCCGAACTCCCGCGTTGTTCGGAACTCCGCGACGCGCGTGACCGGTCGATCATCGGCGGCATGATCAATCGATGCACCACCGGAACCCCGATGAACCTCTTGCGCCCACTTGTGATCGCCGGATTGCTGCTCGCGCATCCCTATGCCAACGCCACGAGCTTCGACTGCCAGCGCGGCCGCTCGCCGACCGAGCGCATGATTTGCGGCGACTCCGCACTGTCGACGCTCGACGACACGTTGGGCCAACTCTACTGGAAAGCACGTCGGCGAGTTGCCCAGCGCCGCGCGTTCATCGACGACAGCGACAGCAAGTGGGCCTGGCGCGAAGCTAACTGCCGCGGCGCCGCGTGTTTGCGCACGTGGTACGCGACGCGTATCGACGAACTGCAGCGGCTGCTGGCGAGCTTGTCGAGCGGCGCGCGGCACGCGGCGTCCGTGGATGCGGAAGCGAACGCGGACGCGTCGACGCTGCAATGCACGGCCGCGAAGCCCGGCCTCGTCGTGAACGAGCAGTGTGCGAGCGTGATCGGCCACTCCGGCAAGCGGTGGAAGTATCAGCCGCGTGATGCCGACTGGTTCTGCGGCGTGGCCACACTCGAGGCGGCGGACATGGCGCCATTGCAAGCCCAATCGCAGATGCAGATGCAGATGCAGCCGCAGGTGCAGGCGAGCGCCGGACAATGAAACGGCGACACGCACAGGCAAGGATGGCTGTCATCGCGCGCGCCGGATGGTTGGCGCGTCGGTGGCGGTTGCGCCGCGTGGCCTAGTCGGCGGCGGACGGCTCGCCGCCCTGTTGCGTGCCGAACAGTTCCGCGCAAAGCTGCGCACCGATTTCGCTCAGCGACGCGGCGCCGGTGCCGTCGTCGTTGAACGTCGTGTCGACGAGACCGCCGCCCGAGAGCGCCGTCAATTGCCGCCGCAGGCTGCTCATCGGCACGCCCGCCTGCTTCGACAGCTTCGCGAACGACCACGTGCGCCGGGGCGTCTCGCGATGCGCGCGCCATAGCTGCGCGAGAATCGCGGCGAGCTGCGGGTCGATGTCGTCGTCGTTCATGCAGTCTCCTCGTTGTGGTGTGTCATCTGCGTTGCCGTGGTGCCGCTCACGTCATCCCCGCAGCAAGCTCACCGAGCGTCTTCAACGCCGCCTCGGCCTGCGCGGTCCACGGGTAGCTGTAGTTGAGCCGGACGAAGTGCCGAAAATCGTTGCGCGTCGAAAACATCATGCCCGGCCCGACCGTGATGCCGCGTTCGAGCGCCGCCCGATAAAGCCGCATCGAATCGATTGCCGCGGGCAGTTCGACCCACAGCACATAGCCGCCCCGCGGCGTCGACACGCGCGTGCCGACCGGGAAGAAGCGCAGCACCAGTGCGCTCATGATGCTCGCCTGCTGCCGGTACACGCGGCGCAGGTGCCGCAGATGCCGGTCGTAGCCGTCCTGACGCAGATAATCGGCGACCGCGACCTGCGGCACCGACGGCGTCGTCAGCGTATTCAGGAACTTGAGCTTCTCGACCTGCGCGCGATACCGCCCGGGCAGCGCCCAGCCGATCCGGTACGACGCCGTCAGGCTTTTCGAAAACGACGCGCAGTGCAGCACGAGCCCTTTGGTGTCGAAGGTCTTCAGCGTCGACGGCCGGGTGTCGCCGAAATACAGCTCCTGGTAGACGTCGTTCTCGATCGCCGGAATCTCGTGCGCGGCTAGCAGCTCGACCAGTTGCCGCTTGCGCTCGTCGGTCATGCAAAAACCGAGCGGATTCTGGAAGTTCGGCATCACCATGCACGCCGCGATCTTCTGCCGCGCGATCACTTTCGCGAGCGCGTCGATGTCGATGCCGTCGACCGGATGCGTCGCCACCTCGATCGCGCGCATGCCGAGGCGCTCGATCGCGTGCAGCATCGCGTAGTAAGTCGGCGATTCGACCGCGACGGTGTCGCCCGGTTTCGCCACCGCCTGCAGGCTCAGGTTGATCGCCTCGGTCGCGCCGAGCGTGATCACGATCTCGTCCGGATCGACCGGCAGACCGTTTTCCGCGTAGCGCCGCGCGATCTGCCGGATCAGCTCGGGGTTGCCCGGCGGCAGATCGTCGATCAGGTTCCAGCTTGCCTGACGGCGCGCGATCGCGTTGGCGTACTGGTTGATGCGCCGCCACGGGAACAGCGACGGGTCCGGATACGGCGAGCCGAACGGCACGGCGTCGTGCGCGCGGATGCTGCGCAGTGTCGACAGCACGAGTCGGCTGACGTCGACCGTCGCCGGCACGGACGGCGGCGCCGTGGACTTGCGGCCCGCGCGTGCCCCGGCGGGCGCCGCTGCGAGCGCCCGCGCGGCCGCATCGCGCACGAAATAGCCGGACTGCGGCCGTGTCTCGACGATGCCACGGCTCTCCAGCAGCGCATACGCGTGCAACACCGTCTTGATGCTGACGCCGTGCTGCTGGCTCGCCTGACGCACCGACGCGATCCGCTCGCCCGCCGCGAACACGCCACGGCGCACGGCTTCAGTGATTTCGTCGGCGAGTTTTTCGTAGAGCTTCATGCGATTCGGGCGGGTTCGGGTGGAGGCGGACGGATGCCGGCGGCTTCGGATACCGCCGCGCAACTGTACTCCTATTCTTTCCGATTTTCTGTATGCGACGGGATTTGTGGAACACAGTACGCTTGTGGGCATTGGTCTGCAAAGCCTGTCGAACCTGTCCATCGCCACGTCATGAAGAAGAACGAAGCACAAGCCGAAGCCCGCATCGAGCCGTACAAGCACCCCGCCGCCGGGTGGGGCGCGCTGAAGTACGTCGCCATCAGCCTGCTCAAGGAGAAGGTCGCGGGCGGCAACTACCGCACGCTGCTCAAGCAGAACCAGCCTGACGGCTTCGACTGCCCCGGCTGCGCGTGGCCGGATCGCGAGCACGCGTCGACGTTCGAGTTCTGCGAAAACGGCGTGAAGGCCGTGGCCGCCGAGGCTACGGCCAAGCGCGTGACGCCCGCGTTCTTCGAGCGCCACAGCGTCGCCGAGCTGATGACGCAATCGGACTTCGAGCTCGAGCAGCACGGCCGCCTGACCGACCCGCTGGTCTACGACTCCGCGCGCGACCGCTATGTGCCGATCGGCTGGGACGACGCGTTCGATCTGATCGCAAGTCATCTGAAGCGCCAGGGCGATCCGAACCGCGCCGCGTTCTATACGTCGGGACGCGCGAGCAACGAAGCCGCGTTCCTGTACCAGCTGTTCGTACGCATGTACGGCACCAACAATTTTCCCGATTGCTCGAACATGTGCCACGAGGCGACGAGCCGCGGCCTGCCGCATACGGTAGGCATCGGCAAGGGCACGGTCACGCTCGACGACTTCGAACACGCGGACACGCTGCTGATCTTCGGCCAGAACCCGGCCACCAATCACCCGCGCATGCTCGGCGAGCTGCGCGAATGCGCGAAGCGCGGCGCCACGATCGTGTCGATCAATCCGCTGAAGGAGCGCGGCCTCGAACGCTTCGCGAGCCCCCAGCATCCGGTCGAAATGCTGACGATGGGCAGCACCAGGATCAGCTCGGTGTTCATCCGCCCGAAGCTCGGCGGCGACTTCGCGCTGATCAAGGGTGTCGCCAAACGCGTGCTCGAACTCGACGACGAAGCGCGCGCGTCGGGCCTCGAGCGTGTGCTCGACGCGGGCTTCATCGCCGAACACACGGTCGGCTTCGCTGCTTTCGCCGACGATCTGCGCGCCAAGCGCTGGGACACGATCGTCGCCGAGGCAGGCGTGCCGCTCGACGAGGTGCTAAAGCTCGCCGAAATCTATGTGAAAGGCCGCGCGGTGATCTCGACGTGGGGCATGGGTCTCACGCAGCACAAGAACTCGGTCGCGACCGTGCAACTGCTGTCGAACCTGATGATGATGCGCGGCAATATCGGCCGCCGCGGCGCGGGGCTGTGCCCGGTGCGGGGCCACTCGAACGTGCAGGGTGACCGCACCGTCGGTATCGAAGAGAAGCCGACCGACGCGTTTCTCGACCGCCTCGGCGCGACCTACGCTTTCGAGCCGCCGCGCGAGCACGGACTCGACGTCGTCAACACGATTCAGGCGATGCTCGATGGCAAGGTGAAAGTGTTCATCGGCCTGGGCGGCAATTTCTCGATCGCGACGCCGGACACGCCGCGCACGTGGGACGCGATGCGCGCGTGCGATCTGACCGTGCACGTGACGACGAAGCTCAATCGCAGCCATCTCGTGCACGGTCGCGACGCGCTGATCCTGCCGACGCTCGGGCGCACCGAGATCGATGTTCAGAACGGCGTGGCGCAAGGCGTCAGCGTCGAGGATTCGATGAGCATGGTGCACATCTCGTATGGGATCAACAAGCCGGCGTCGGACAATCTGCTTTCCGAAGTGGCGATCGTCGCGCGCATGGCGCATGCGACTTTGGGCAGCGGCAAGGTGGACTGGCTCGCCCATGCGGCCGACTACGCGCTGATTCGCGACGGCATCGCGAAGGTGATCGACGGTTTCGGCGACTACAACGAGCGCCTGAAGAATCCGGGCGGCTTCCATCTCGGCGTTGCGTCGCGCGATCGCATCTGGAAAACGCCGAGCGGCAAGGCACAGTTCCTCGTGCACGCGATCGCACTCGACACGCCGATTCATCAGGCCCGCAAGCTTCACGGCGAACGCCTGATGACGCTGATGACCACCCGTTCACATGATCAGTACAACACGACGATTTACGGTCTCGACGATCGCTATCGCGGTGTGTACGGACAGCGGCGCGTGCTGTTCGCCAATAAGGACGATCTCGCGATGCTCGGTTTCGCGGCCGGTCAGCGCGTGGACATCACAAGCGTGTGGGCCGATGGCATCGAGCGACGTGTGGATGGTTTTCTACTCGTCGAGTACGACATTCCGCGTGGCTGCCTCGGCGCTTATTATCCGGAGACCAATCCGCTGGTGCCGCTGTCCTCGGTCGCGGATGGCGCGGGTACGCCGACGTCGAAGTCGATTCCGGTGTTGTTGACGGCATCGGTGGCTGAAGATGCCGCTGTTGTGGCGGTTTAAATCAGCTCTGTCGTCCGCGCCTGCCGCGGGGCTAATTTCACGCTGTTTTTTTCGCCAGATCGCGATGCGTCAGATAGAGACGTAGATCGAATTCGATCTGGTGGTAACCGGGCTGCATGAACTCGCACAGACGATAGAACGCCTTGTTGTGATCGCTCTCTTTCAGATGAGCGAGTTCATGCACGACGATCATCTTCAGAAACTCCGGCGCCGCGCCCTTGAATAACGACGCGATGCGGATTTCCTTCTTCGCCTTCAGTTTGCCGCCCTGCACGCGCGAGATGCTCGTGTGCAGGCCGAGCGCGTGACGCATCACGTCGAGCCTGCTGTCGTACGTGACCTTGTCGATCTGATCGGCGCTGCGCAGGTGTTCGCGTTTGAGCTCCGCGCAGTAATCATAGAGCGCGCGGTCGGTTTGCACGTCGTGCGTGTTCGGGTACCTTTGCGCGAGGTAGAGGCCGAGCCGATCGGCGGCGATCAGCGTTCTCACCTTGTCTTGCAACGGTGCAGGGTAGCCGGTGAGGTAGTTGAGAGGGGACATGAAGGCGGATTGGGTTTTGCGGGGCTGATCTTACGCATAGTCGCGCTGATGGACAAGGTTGGGCATTTTCCGGATGCCGCCCCGTTCGAAGTACCGAAGACATCTTCCGCAACGTTTCGTCATTGTCGCAGCCCAGCACACGAGATCGGGCTGCTTGTCAGCAAACGCCGAAACCTTATCGCGGTCGACGGCGCGTCACCCGCCCGCGCGTGGCGCGAACACGAGAGCCGTGGAGATTTTGGGCTGTCGCCCATGTACGGACTGCCTGTCGCACGGTAATTATCTGACTGCTGTCAACCCCGGCAGCGACTTCAGATAGACCATCGACACACCTATGTCCCTGTCCGTATTTGAAATGCACTCCGTGGAGCTGTTCTGCCAGCGGCCACCGGGCGCCTGTTATGTCATCTGCGACGAATGGCACTATAAAGCGTGCCTCGGCAAGGCCGCAGACCTTCAGAGGGCCAGGGCGGAGACCCGGGAATTTCTTGACATTGCCCAACTGAATCACAGGAAGTGGGAGGAGGACCGGAAACTGGTCACGAATCTCATTGGCCGCAACTGGCTGTCTTTTCATAGCGTACGGGACCGCAACCCTGACACCGATGGCTGGTGGGTCATCCTCGCGCTTCTCGAAGAGGTGCGCCGGGGTGCCCTGCTTGCCATTAAAGGTCCGCGTAATGGCCTGTTTCGGTCACCCTACAGCAGCGCGCCGTTGAGGGATATCGCAACGAGGGCCGGTAATCGCCCGGACGGCGAACCTGTGCTGTCCGTCCAGTATGATGCGGCCACCTGGCAAGCCCGGTTGAACGCTGCGCGCGCGACCAGGGCTGGCGATAGAGGCGCATCAACGTTGCTCGGCGACGCGCAGCCGTTTGAGTATGTGCCTGATGCGTTGAGCGGTGATGTCGTTGAACTCGCCGCGAGCACGAACAATCCAAACTACGCGGCGAGGATGCTAGGGTATGACCGCGACACGTTTGGCGACATGGTCCACGCGATGAAATATGATCTCAAGCTGCGAGGCGATGACAATGTCATTTGGCACGATAGTGGGGACGTTGAATTTAGAAAAAACATCATCGGCAATATGCACGACTATGCAAACTGATCTTCATACGATGAACGCACATCAACTCGCACATGTATCATTTTCGATAGCCGGGGATGATTTAGATCCCGAGGTTTGGACCGGATATTTCGGCGTTCCGCCGGACACGACGATAGTCAAGGGGAAGCGGTTTATGACTCCGTCGGGGCGATTGAGCAGCGTGCCGGGGCGTACCGGCGTATGGGGGGTGAGAAGCAAAGCCGCCGTTCATAGCGACTCGCTGGAACCGCATCTCCGCTATCTTATTGATCGCCTGAATTTGCCGCGAGATGACTTGCGCCAGCTACTCGCAGACAAGGGCGCACAGATGCGTTTCTTCTGTTATTGGGACAACGAGAGCGGCGACCGCGTGCCTGATGTGCCCGACGATATTCGCACCATGATGGAAGCCATGGGCGGCACGGTTGAGATTGATGAATATCGATAGAGCCTCGCTCGAATGCACAAGCCGATCCTCGCGAGTCGGCTTTTTTGTGCGAGCTTGTAAGGCACAGCGCGAGTGTTATGGGCCGCACTTCTGAATTAATCCTCTATGCCGCAAACATGCCCGGCCCACGCTTCCATCATTGGGCGGCGCTGTTCCAAAAGATTGTCCCGCTGAGGTAGTCAGGCGACCGTCCCGCCTTTGATCGGAATGACTTCGCGATCTGCGCCCATTCAGCCTGTCTCAGTTCAGTATTTGGTGCGGGGACCGGACTTGAATAGTTCGCGAAAAGTCAAGCCAGTAGTGGATCTAGCTAATTAGCTCCAGAACAAATGCCCCCGAAAATATCCCCGAAAAAGCGCGCTACTATGGTTCGGTTACCGGGTAGGATTCTCATTTCGGCGGGAGAGCCATATCGGGCACCATTAGGCGCCACCCTGCCTGCAAAGTACCCTCACCAAAACCCAACTGCCGCTGGCCCGCCTCGATCTCCTGCGGACGATTTCGCGATCGAGGACCTAAATCCCAGATACACAACTCACGCGATTCCGCGAGCCCAGCGTCAGGGCGACGAAACACCTGGCCCCGTGATTCCCACTCGATCGTCAATCAGACGGTTGAACCCTCGTCGAGACGGCTTTCTCGCCCGGCTATTTAGCGCCGATACCGCCAGCGATACCGAAATTTCCTCCCAGCACTTGACAGCCTTCATCGGGCCGCGCTGGCAGATCAACGCCGCCAGATTTACAAAAACGTCAAGGTCGGTCGTCTCAAAATGTCCCGCAGAGAGATGCCGTCAAGTCATACTCTTTTCAAAGCGGTCGGCCGAACCTCGCCGATCATTCAAAGATCGAACAGCGCTTCCCGTAAGCAAAAGCACGCTCACTGCCGCTCCAACAACCGTTAAGCACCTGACACTTGGACGAAACAGAGGAATACCAATCTATCAGGGGCTAGCGCTCCTCTCCTCCCACCGAAATCAACGCTGCCGCAATGACGGCTTCCGAGATACAACAGGCATACGCCGCACGACGCCGAATGCCCCGAACTCGGCCAGAGCCGTCATTCGAGTATCGGCATCTGTCAGGCAGCTACCTGCCGCTTTCCCGACATTCGCAGATGGGCGGTCGCGAATGACAGGTCTGGCGAGTGCCGAATGCGTACTCTCGACCCGATGCGGTCTTACCTGCTTACTCTGAATGACGGCCGTTTCCAGGGCGAAGCCGTCATTCGACCCCTCGCTTCAGCTGGCAAATCCTCCCGGTGGGATCGGTCGAGCACGACCACCCGCATACTCCATTGGTCGATAAGACTCATGACGCCCGCAACTCACGGACCCCCTTACCTATACGCCGCCGCAGCAGCGTGCGCAAGGTGACGCCGTCGGCGTAGCCGACCTGCTCGGCGATGCGATCCACGCTGGCCTTGCTCGTTTTCAGCAGATGAACGGCGCGCTCGACCCGCAGATCCTGGATGTACTCGATGGGCGTTTTACCGAGCACTTCATTCAGACGTCGCGTCAATGTCCGCTTGCTCGTCGCCAATGCGTCCGCGGCGTCGTCGAGCGCGATGGCCGTGTCGAGGTGTTCGCGCACCCAGCGGTCGAAACGCTCGACGAGCGGGTCCGAATGGGCCAGGTGATCGGAGATCGCAAAGGCAGACTGCGACGGCCGCGAATCGAATACGAGGTACTTGCCCACGAGCGCCGCAAGCTCCGGGCTGTTGTTGCGGATCAGCCAGAGCGCCAGGTCGAGATGGCTCAGGGCGGCCCCCGCCGTCACCGTGTCGCCGCTGGGAACGACGATGCGATGCACATCCAGATGCACGTCGGGGTAACGCTGCCGGAACACCGGTGAGAGCCACCAGGTGGTGGTGGCTTCACGCCCATTGAGCAAGCCGCTTTCGGCCAGCACGAAGGTACCCGTACAGGCGGCTCCGATATGTGCGCCGGCACTGTGCCACGCGCGCAATGCACCAAGCGCATCGATCACGTCGGCCCGGCCGAGCGAAGGCACGAGCAGGTCCGTCGTCGTCCTGTTGAGAGCCGGTACAACAACCCAATCCGGGGCGGGTCCGTCTGTAGTATCGCGGACGGGCACCTGCAGCCCGAGCGCGGTGCGCACCTCTGGCCGCATCCCCGCAACAGTGATTTCGAATCCCGGCGTGGCCATCCCGGTCGCGCGCGCCAGTTCGTTGGCCGTCGTCAAGGCATCGAGCACGGTGGTGAGGCCGGTGTCGAACACCCCCTCGAGCGCAAGGACAAAAATCCGCATGGCCGAATCGATACCAAAGTTGTCGATTGCGACAGTATTTCCCGGCGCGCTCCGTTTGTAAAGTGTCACTCACCGGGTGAATGGATCACGCGGATACCGGAGAGCAAAGATGATCAAGAAAGCACTATTCGTACGACTTGAAGCCAGGCCTGGAAAGGAGCAGGCGGTAGCAGACTTCCTTGACGCCGGCCTTGAGATGACGAATCGGGAGGCGACCACACCGATCTGGTTCGCCCTGAAGCTCTCGCCGACGACGTTCGGCGTCTTCGACGCCTTTGCGAGCGAAGAGGATCGCCAGGCACACCTTGCCGGCGACATGGCCAACTCGCTGATGGCGCGAGTCGGGGAGATGCTGGCAAGTCCGCCTTCGGTCGAGCTGATCGACGTTCTGGCTATGAAGCACGAGCTGGCCTGATTCCCGGTTATCTATCACCGATCAATCCTCGCCCGTCAAGCGTGATTGCGCGAAACGACGGGCAACGACAGACAATCCTGGAGAGTAAAATGTTTGCACTGCGAAAGAATGTGGCGATTGCCGCCCTGATTGCCCTGGGCGCCACGATGGCTCACGCCGAAGCAAAGGCGGCTGCGAAAGATGTTGTCATCGTTCACGGCGCACTGGTGGATGGCTCCGGCTGGCGGGCCGTCCACGACATCCTGGTCAAGGATGGTTACCATGTGGCGATCGTGCAGGAGCCGCTCACGGGCCTTGCAGAAGACGTCGATGCCGCCAGGCGCGTCATTGATCAGCAGCAGGGCCCGGTTGTGCTGGTCGGCCATAGCTATGGCGGCTCCGTGATCACGGAGGCAGGTGCGGACCCGAAGGTCAGCTCGCTCGTCTATGTGGCCGCACTGCAACCCGACGCCGGCGAAGCCAGCGGTCAGCTGTTGCAGAAGTTCGCCGCGCCCAACGATGCGATGCGAGCGACGCCGGACAAGTATTTCTTCCTCCCGCCGGCGAAATTCCGTGAGAACTTTGCAGCGGACGTCTCGCCATCGGACGCGCAATTCCTGGCGGACTCGCAGGATCAACTCGCCGAGAAAGCGTTGGGCGCACCGGTCTCTGTGGCGGCATGGCGAACCAAGCCCAGCTACGCCATCCTGACTACCCAGGATCATATGGTGAGCCCCCAGCTTCAGCGCTGGATGTATCAACGCTCGGGTGCCAAGGTGACCGAAGTGAGCGCAAGCCACGCTGTCTTTATCTCTCAGCCGGCCGCGGTCGCGCGAGTGATTGAGGTTGCCGCGAAGTCGACGAACTGACCGGTAATCGTCTCGATGGGGCACCTGTCGGCTTGGCGCCGACGGCCGACACCGTCGCCAGTCGGCCCGCCCCCATCGCAGATACCCACGTGGGTTGTCAAATCGCGTCAATCGCGGGTGGATGTCGCTCAGCTCGGCACATACCCCTAACCCTTCACGGATGTCGCCACCATGCTATTACTGATCCTTGCCTACCTCGGCGGTGCACTGACCATCCTCAGTCCGTGCATCCTGCCGGTGCTGCCTTTCGTATTTTCGCGAGCAGACCGCCCGTTCGCGCGCAATGGACTGCCGATGCTCGTGGGCATGGCGCTGACTTTCGCCGTGGTCGCCACGCTGGCCGCCGTCGGCGGCGGCTGGGCCGTCCGCGCCAACCAGTACGGCCGCTTCGTCGCCTTGGCGGTGCTTGCCGTGCTTGGCCTGACGTTGCTCTCGGAGCGCGTCGCGGAATGGATCACCCGTCCGTTCGTGGCGCTCGGCAACAAGCTCACCGAGCACACCGGGAGCCAGGACGATTCGGTGCTCTCGGCGGCCGGGCTGGGCGTGGCCACAGGGCTGCTGTGGGCGCCCTGCGCCGGCCCGATCCTGGGCCTGCTACTCACGGGCGCCGCTCTCAAGGGCGCCAGCGTCCAGACGACGCTGTTGCTGCTCACCTACGCGGCGGGCGCGGCGACCTCGCTCGCGCTGGCGCTGCTGATTGGCGGACGCGTCTTCGCCTTGATGAAGCGCTCGCTGGGCGCTGGCGAATGGGTGCGCCGCGCCTTGGGCGTGCTGGTGCTGGCAGGTGTGGCCCCCATCGCGCTGGGGCTGGATACCGGGCTGCTGACACGCGTGTCGCTGGCCAGCACGGGCGGCATCGAACAGAAGCTGATCGACGCGGTGCGTCCTCCGCCTCTCGTGCAGATCGCTGTGAAGGCCGGCGACACGCTGCCGGTGGAAGGCGATCTGCCCACGCTCGATGGCGCCACCCAGTGGCTCAACAGCCCGCCGCTCACGGCGCAGTCGCTGCGCGGCAAGGTGGTGCTGGTCGATTTCTGGACCTACTCCTGCATCAACTGCATCCGCTCGCTGCCCTACGTGCGGGGCTGGGCTGACAAGTACAGGGATTACGGCCTGGTGGTGATCGGCGTGCACGCGCCCGAGTTCGCGTTCGAGAAGGATCCGGGCAACGTCATCCACGCTGTGAGGGACCTGGGCGTGGACTACCCGGTCGCAATCGACAACGGTTACGCCATCTGGAAGGCCTTCGGCAACGAGTACTGGCCTGCGCATTACTTCATCGACCCGCAGGGGCATATTCGTCACCACCACTTTGGCGAAGGCGACTACCAGCAAAGCGAGGACGTGATCCGCCGGCTGCTCACCGAGGGCGGCCAGAAGGACCTGCCGGGTGGCTACGTGCAACCGAACGCGCAGGGCGCACAGGCCGCCGCCGGCTCAGGCGATGCCAGTCGCTCGCCGGAAACCTACGTCGGCTACGCACGCGCGCAGAACTTCGCCGGCGGCCAGATGACGCAGGACACGACCTCGACGTATCATGCGCCCCCGACATTGATGGCCAACCAGTGGGCGCTCGACGGGCGCTGGTCGGTGAGCGACGAAAATGCGCGGCTCGACAGCCCCAACGGACGTATCGTCTATCGCTTCCGTGGCCGCGACCTGCACCTGGTGCTGGGGCCCGGCCGCGACGGCCAGCCCGTGCGCTTTCGCGTGCTGATCGACGGCAAGGCGCCGGGCGCCGACCGCGGCACGGACATCGATGCGTATGGCTACGGCACGGTCACCGGGCAGCGTCTCTACCAGCTCGTGCGGCAGGCCAATGGTAGCGGCGAACGCACCTTCGAAATCACGTTTCTCGACCCTGGCGTGCTGGCTTACGCGTTTACGTTCGGCTGAGTCCCACCTTTGGCGCGAGAAGAGCCTCATGTCCCACCTTCACACTATAACCGCCTCCCCAAAGGCGGAGACATCGCCGCCTGGGAGCAGCCACAAGCGTTCTTGAACGAGGTTCGCGCGAGCTTCCGGTCGCTGCGCTGATATCAAACGTGCGGACGACGCCGTGCGAACGGCGTTCGGTGCGCGCATCGTGCGGTGTCGGTTTTGAGATATATTTTCGGGTGCCGCCATCCTCCCCAAGAGCACCAAGAGCAAGGAAGAGTGTCCGCACTGTCACTCACCATCGCCCGCAAGGCGTCCCCGAATCACTGATTTCGACTGTCAAGCAAGGGGTATGGAATGAACAGCATCGCACTGGCCTGCACCGGTGTCCTCGGTTTGCTTCTGTTCGTACTTGGACTCACCATCACGGTCGTGCGCACTCGCGTCGGGCTGCTGAGCGGCTACGCGCCTGAACCTGACCGGCTGCTAACCAAACTGGTTCGCGCTCACGGCAATACCGCCGAGTACGCGCCGTTCTTTGCGGTGCTATTTCTGTATCTCGGCTCTCAGAATCCGCCTCACTGGCAGCTCTGGTGCATGGCAGGTGCAACGGCCTGCCGCTTGCTCCTGGTGGTTTCGCTACTTGCCTGGCCCACCATGTCGAAGCCCAATCCGGCCCGTGCTATCGGGGCGTTGGGAACCTACGCGTTCGGGGTGGCCCTCTGTATCGCATTGCTCGTTGGCCGTTAGCCCTCCGGCCGTGTCGTGTCGTTTGCTCGAAGAGGAGAGGACATCATGAAACTGGAGCGACGCCCCCCGCCGACACGTGAGCGTCGGCAAATGCAGATGACTGGCCTAGTGCCATCCGACGGTGAAGGTCCGCTGTTTGAGCGTAGCTGCCGCTCGAATGACCGCGTGACGGAGATAGCGAACGGCAGATCATGGCCGGCAGTACGCGTTCACACCAACCACCGGAAAGCTGCCGTTGAGAATTCCAACGTCACCTCTGTAAAACGTTCATCGAACTGGTGCTATCGGCCAGGTCCGGTCAGTCCGACTTCATGCGCGAATGGCGGGTGCTTAGACCGAACCGGCCGGTCGTGTGCACTGCTGCAGCGCGACTTAAAGATCCTGGCCAGTAATCTCGATGCGCTCTCCACTCGATGAAGGTATTTTGCGTTCCGCAACTCCCACTAACTTTTGCTTTCCCAACTGAAACGCGAGCAGCAACTGCTTCTGGCTGTCGTCTGCCGCTCCGAGGTATTCGCAAACAACCTCCGGTCTGAGTTCGAAGGCGCAGTATCCCCACCCGAAGCCATACGCGGAGAACCACAGCGCTGACCGGCTGTCGACGATTGGGGTTGTCAGTTTGATGTATGACGAATCCATGGTGTTCGCCCTCCAGACTGGTGGTTGCCGAACTGGATTGTCCCACAACGCGTCCTCATGGCCGGGTCCTAGGCGACATCACGCCGCACTGATGACAGGCGGCTTCGGCTGGTTGTCGAAGGCTGCCCGGCGGGGTGGCATCTTCTGGCTGCATACCAGTCACCTAAAGTGGGGCTTTGAATGACGCATCAGGGTCGCGTGCTGCCGCTCGTGGCACGCACGGGTCGATCGCACGACGATCGGCCAGGTACGGCCCAGACTGTGTCAAAACGCGTGGCCACTGGGAATTGACGAAACCTGTTCCGGCGCATGTCGTGGCTTGTCGTTTGCGGCAATCTGAACGCAAACCACAACCGAACATATCGCAAAGGCTCAACAACCCCGTACGGGCATCACGCCCGCATCGCCTTCATAACCGCTTCTGAACCGAGTAGCTTGATCACTCGCTTCATGTTGTACGCCAGCACGTGCAAGCTCATCTCCGTACTCACCCGCTCGATGGTCCGTGTCAGGAAATGAGTGGCGCCCATCCATGCCTTGATCGTGCCGAACGGGTGCTCGACAGTCTGTCGCCGGATGCGCATCATCTCAGGCGCATGATCAAGTCGCGCCTGCATCTCATCGAGAACAGCCTCGTGCTCCCAGCGTGTCACGCGACGTTGAGGACCCGGCGTGCAATCCCCCTTTAGTGAGCATTGCTGGCAATTTGAACTCCAGTACTTGCTGATCTTCAGACCGCGCTCAACAGTTGAGAATCGCCAGATTAGCCGCTGGCCCGCCGGGCACCGATATTCGTCCGTCTGTGCGTTGTAAATGAAGTCATCCTTGCCGAAGCGGCCATTAGCCGTTGCGCTCGATGTCACCGGTTTGGGAACGAGCACGCTTATTCCAGCCTCATGACATGCGAGTATCTCCTCGCTCTTGTAGTAGCCGCGATCCGCAACTGCGGTGAGCTTGTCGACGGCCATCTCCTCACGCGCCAGCTTCGCCATCGACGTCAACTGATCACGATCAATGCCATCATTCGTAACGACGTGCGCGACGATCAGATGGTGCTTCGTGTCAACCGCCGTCTGGACGTTGTAGCCGACGACTCCCGTTCCTCGTGTCTTCATCGAACGGGCATCGGGATCCGTGAGCGATACCTGTTTGTCGGGTGCTGCGTTGAGTTGGACCTCGATCTCCTTGAGGCCTCGCATCTGTTCCTTCAAGGCCGCAATCTTGTCCTGCAGTCGCTCGGTCCTGACCTTTGCGATGGCAGGCTCCTGACGATCCGCTGTGTCCATCGCATCGAGATAGCGAGCGATACTTGACTCGATGTCGCGCATGCGTCGTTCAAGCTTCGCGCTCGTGAAGTTACGGTCACGGTGGTTCACCGCCTTGAACTTGCTGCCGTCAATCGCAACGATCGCTTCGGCGAAGAGGTCCAGACGCTGGCACAGCACGACGAACTGACGGCAGACGCTACGGATCGCTTTGCCGTTGTCCTTGCGGAACCGCGCGATGGTCTTGAAGTCCGGTGCCAGGCGGCCCGTGAGCCACATGAGTTCGACGTTACGCTGGGTCTCGCGTTCAAGGCGACGGCTCGATTGGATCCGGTTCAGGTAACCATAGATATAGATCTTGAGCATCACCTCGGGGTGATACGACGGCCGACCTGTCAACGCTGGTTCGACGCCTTCAAACCCAAGCTTATGAAGATCAAGCTCATCTACAAAGACATCAACTACGCGCACGGGATTTGTGTCCGTCACGTAGTCATCGAGCGCTTCAGGGAGGAGAAAGCTTTGTGTACGACTGTCGCCTTGAACGAACCGCTTCATCTCGCCCATCCTCCGCTATCGGATGAGCCATTTTAACCTGTCAGAATGGCGTTTTGACACAGTCTGGGCCATCTCCAGCCGTTCACCTGATACCGTGCGCTTTCCTCGGAAACCCAAGAGGAATCAGTTGCGCACACGGAATCGCGTTGTTCATCCTGTTCGGCACGCAACCGGCCACGACCGATGACACCGGAAGTCCGACGTAGTCGTGCGGGAAATTCCCCGAGATATACTCCCGCATGGAACTCGACCCCCGCGACCTCGATAAAATCAGTGCCGTCACGTTGCAGCACTACGACGCGCACGCGGAAGATTTCCGCAACGGTGCGTACGAAGCGACGGCGTACGGTTGAGCAACATAGTGGCCGTTCGTTGACGCAGCCGTTCGGGCTGTAACCCGTCTTCTCGAGTTGAGCCAGTCCGGCCGCCAATGACTACAATCTAGAGATGGTCGCATTCCCTAAGGAGGCTG
>NZ_VZQQ01000044.1 GCF_014397785.1 Paraburkholderia podalyriae | reverse complement strand
GCCTTTACGGCTGCCAGGCCTCTGAGTTGGCTCTGACAAAATGGTGTCCACCACTTCGAAAATGATGGACATCACTTTGATGCCGATTCTTGCGCCCGTCTACAACGGCCATCGCGAGCCGCTTACTTTTTTTTCATCAGATTGCTGTTTGATTAATTGGTTTAATGGACCCGGCCCGCAGAAATGGATCGTCATAACAAATGGATCGTCATAAGAAAAAACCCGCAATAGGCGGGTAGTTTTGCGAGCCTAGAAAGTCATTCTGCTCTGAAGGAACCGTTCTTAACGCTTCTGCGGCGTATTCGGCTGTGCTGGAGTTTGCGTCGAAGCTTGCGATGCGGTGTCACTCGCTGCTTTCACGTCACTTTGCACCGCTTCCCTCGTTTCCTCCGTTGCTTTGAACGCCGCCTCATAGGAAGATTCCGGCGCTTCCATGATCCTCGACCTCAATGCTAAGGCAGTTTTCTCGGATGCCGCTGATGCGCTATCCGCAACGCTCCCGAGAAGGTCCTGTACTCGTCCACCGAAATTCTCATATTGGCGTTGCGCTTCGCGTGTGACTTCAGCCTGTGTGGAAAAAAATATCGCGCGCAGATGTCGATTGTAGACGGCTACCTTTTCCGGAAATTGCGCAAAACGTTCGGTCTGGAGATCAAAGAACCCGACACGGTTTTGACCGTCCCTCGCCTTTTGTAACATCTCGGTCCCTTCAGGCATCGTTACGTTGAGCACTTGAAGGTTGAGTTGACTGAGCTTTTCAAATCCATCGAAAAACTTGCCCGTTAACTTGAAAAGCATTTCTGCACGGGCTTTTTGTACGGCAGAAATTTGCGATTGTTCATGTAGAGGCGGACCTGTTGGTCGGTAATGCGGGTTCCAGACATGGGGCTGACCGCTTCTTCTTGGTTTCAGTCAGCCCATCCTAGCCTCCGCCGAACCAGCGCCGCCGGTAGCTCGTCGTCTCCGGCGGCTACGCCGCCTCCGACTCCTCACTACCGGCCAAGATGATCGCCGCTACACCGGACAAGTTCATTGTCGCCGTCCAAGCTGCGCGCAAGACCCAGCTCGGCTAGTAGTTCTGACAGCGCGTAGGTTTGTTTCAGGGCATCAACCAGCAACGTCTTCTCCCGGTTGGTCAGGAGCTGCAGGTCGACGCCCAGGTCTTTTTTTAGCAGTTCATTGGCCTTCTTCAGGATGTCGTGTTCAAGCTGCAATTGCCGGATATCGCGTCGAAGCGATGCGACCTGCCGCTCAAGTTCTGCCTGCTCAGGGGCTTGCGGCGAATCGTTGTGACGTTTCATGGAAGCCGGAACCTCACGACCGAGTAGCTTATTTTTCCAGTTGTATAACGTCGGCCTGCTCACGCCCATCCTTTGTGCCACCACGCGCGCACTTTCCTCTCGAGTACACAGCTCGATGACTGCTGCCTGCTTCAACTCTCGGGGCTGCGGTACGCCCCCGGCTTTGCCGACAACGCATTTCCTGGTTTCGGGGTGCAACTCGTCGACCCAGGCTGCGAGTGTCTAGCGCCCCGGATATCCCAATGCCCTCAAAGTTCCAGCAAGACAGTGACCATGGTTCAGATAGTGTTCGACGGCCGCCTTCTTCTGTTCGGCCGAGTACTTCGGCCTTGAACGCACATAGCGCGCCGGCAGATCATGACATCGTTCGTACTCTCGATGCCAGCTTTTGAGCATTCTTTGTCGGGTAACCCGACTGACGAATGGTCGCGGCGACGCGCTTTCGGAGTTTGATGTAAAGCTCAACCGCTCGAATGCGGTCTTCGTACGAGTACATGGACTACCTCCAAGTAGTCCAAGATTTCTGCCGCACCCCCAAGCGCATGTGCGGTCGATTTACCGCCTCGCAGATTGCCTCAGCATCGGCTGCGTCGGTCTTGTTGCTCTTTACGTAAGGTCGAACGAACTGCGGGGCAATCAGGCACGCCGTGTGTCCAAGCTTCGTGAGTTCCCGGCCCCAATAGTGCGAAGACCCACATGCCTCCATGCCGACCACGCACGGCTCAAGCTTCGCGAAAAACGCCAGTACGTCAGCGCGGCGCAGCTGCTTGCGTACGACAATATGTCCCTGCGAATCCACTCCATGAACCTGAATAGAGTCTTTGCAAGATCCAGTCCGACAGTGGCTATCTTCATGATGAACGCTCCTTCGTCGTGGAAGTCACGACCTCTCCACTTTGGCATATGCCGAACCCCGAAGGGCGGGAGTCGTCCATCACATCAGAGCCCGTTCGGCGACGTGCAGTCGTCGCAGTTGCATCGACCCCATCGACGTCTTCCTGCAACGGGGCGGCGACGGATGGTAACAGCGCGGGAGCGCCACACCGCCGCCGAGGAACTGGCGGGCACCGCCCCTCGCCAAACCGCAGACAAACCGACCCGCGCACCGCCATGCGCGAGTCCGTGCAGGCTCACGCTGCGTCTGCGCAGCACTCACGCGCCACCGCGAGCGCTTCACGAAACTCAACCAGTTCCGCAATCGTCAGCATCGGCAGCTTGTGCTGCTCTGCAAAGCGCTCCACGTCCGCGCCGCGCGTCATCGTGCCGTCCGGATTCATCAGTTCGCACAGCACGCCGGCCGGCTTCAGACCCGCGAGAATCGCCAGATCGACGGTGCCTTCCGTATGGCCGCGGCGCGCGAGCACGCCACCCGGCATCGCCCGCAACGGGAAAACGTGGCCAGGGCGCACGAGGTCAGCAGGCTTCGCGTTGTCAGCGATCGCGGCGCGGATCGTCGTCACACGGTCAGCGGCCGACACGCCCGTCGACACGCCCTCGCGCGCCTCGATCGAAACGGTGAACGCCGTACCGTGACGGCTCCCGTTGTTGGCAGCCATCGGCGGCAGTTCGAGCGAGCGGATCTTCTCGTCGGGCAGACACAGGCACACGATGCCGCTGCATTCGCGGATCAGGAGCGCCATGGTCTCGTTGGTGAGACGCTCGGCGGAGACGATCAGATCGGCCTCGTTCTCGCGGTCGTGATCGTCCTGCAGGACGACGGCGCGGCCATCGCGCATCGCCTGCAAGGCAGTGGCGATACGGGGCGGGACAGCTTCGGTGGCAAGCAGCGGGAGATCGGCGAACGCACTTTCAACAAACGTGGCCGGTGCAGGAAAGGTTGTAAAGGACATATGAACGCTCATCGCAAAAGTTGCGTGCACCTTACACGAGGGAGGTGTTGCACTTCAAACTGGATCGCGCCCTTGCTTTCGCTCTTTCCTGGATTGACATCACCGCAAAGTTAAGGACTTGATCTGCCATGGCTTCGATCTGTTGCACAGTCTTTTCGTCGTCACAACCGCAGTCGCGAAACTTGACCGCTGCTGAATTAATGGCTACGCCAAGGGGTACGGGCCACCCACGCAGGGCGTGGGTTATTGCACGGAGGGCGTTCAAACCCGCCATGGGCCCTTGCACCCCAAATCCACAGCAGATCGCCCCTACAGCTCGACCATCCAGATACACTCTCTCGTCAGCGCTCATTTCCTCGGTGTAGTCAATAGCATTCTTGAGCGGCCCCGAGACACCGCCGTGATAACAGGGCGAAGAAAAAATAACGCCGTCCGCTCTTCGCAAGGCATCAATAAGAGCCTTCGCATCCGGCGCAAGAACCTTGGATTGCGGCTCGTACAATGGCAATATCAGGTCTGCGCCACGAAACAACATGGTCTCCGCGCCAGACTGTTGTGCTTTGTGCAACGCGATGGCGAGTGACTGCTCGGACGAGGATCCCGGTCGGGTCGTCCCCCCCATTCCTACGATAAGTGGTCGCTTCATCACCATGACACTCCTATATTTCGTGCAGCACCTGGGTCAATTTTCATTTGAGAGAGCTTTTTCCCGGCTCACCTTTTCAGCTGAATGCTTGTCGAACATGGCCTGCCTGGCCTGCATCGTCAGTACATCTAACTTATCCCAATTTTCACTGACCCATTGGAATGAAGACTGACGCGACGTATTCGACCTTCTGAAATGTGGCACAACGTAACGCGCGTATAGCTCGTATGACCGCTTGGTTGCGTCAAAATCAGCCCAGTTTGTTGCCAAATGTAAAAACGCGCCAAAATCACCCTGCTTTCTATGCAATCGCTCAATCATCGCAATGGCATCCGCTGGCGTGCCGATAACAGCTCGTCCGCTTTCGACCAGCGCTTGCACGGGGTCGCGACCGCGAAGATCCCGGTAACGGGCCGGAAAGATGACGTCGTTGTAGGCTAAAAATTCCTGGATCCCGTATCGGACGTTCTCGTATGCCTTTTCACGAGTTTCCGCAATGTGCATCGGCGCAACGAGGCGAAGTCTGTCAAGTCCGACATGGTGTCCGTTCTCGGCGGCCAACTCCTGAGCCACTTGCCAGTTCGTCGCCAGGGCGTCGTAGCCGCTCCCCTCGGTCGCGGTGACACAAAGCATACCTAAGCCGTATTTTCCGGCCGCACGACCACCTGAGGGTGTCACAGAACTTGCAACTGCAACCTCGGGATGTGGGCAGGTGAAAGGCCTCAAATGAAGTTTGGCCTCGACCAGGGAGAACCAGTCCGTGGTCTCCGTCACCGTTTCCCCTCGCAGCAGACGCATGATTACGTCCAGCGATTGCGCCATTCGATCGCGCAGCGCACCTGGCTCGATACCAAGCATCATCGCATCCGAATTCAGGGAGCCGGGCCCTACCCCCAACATCACTCGACCACGGGTCATGTGATCCAGCTGAACAATGCGGTTTGCAACCATAAGCGGGTTGTGATAAGGCAGCGACACAACACCGGTTCCCAACTTGATCCGCGTTGTGCGCTCTGCGGCCGCGGCAATGAACAATTCCGGAGAAGAAATGATCTCGTAGCCCGCTGAATGATGCTCGCCGATCCATGCTTCCTCGAAGCCGAGTTTGTCGAGATGTTCTACCAGTTCAAGGTCCCGTTGCAACGCCAGAGTGGGGTCTTCGTTGGGTGTGTGATAGGGCGCAAGAAAAATTCCACTACGGAGGTTCTGTCCAAGCATGATGGTTCCTATCGTCAGTTAATTTCCGACTCCGGCGCGAGTCGGGTACCCGGTACGCGGTGCGCCTCCGGTGCTCATCAGTCGGACTGATCCGCCTTCAGCCTCACGCCCAACTGCAACGCGATGCCACTCAGGAACAGCAGCGCAGCCAGCAGGTATAGTGCAAGATCCATGCTGCCGGTCGTGGTTCGGATCTGGCCGATTAACCACGGGCCCACGATACCGCTCGTCATACCGATACTGCTGATAGCAGCGATGCCGGGCGCGGTCGTCTTGCCTGGCAAGCAGGTCGGCGGCACCGCCCAGAAAACGGGGAAGGCGGCAAAACCCAGCGTGGTGCATATCGACAGCAGTGCGAGCATCACCGGAAAGCTTGGCAAATGCAGCGTGAGCGCAGCAAGCGCGGCGGCGCCACCGAACACGCAAAACCAGAAATGCTTGCGGCGGTCGCGTGCCCGGTCCGAGTGGCGTGCGATGAGGATCATTCCGATCGCGCCGATCGCGTTCGGAACGACGGTATAAAGGCTGATCGCCACGACATCTACGATCCCGAAATCGCGAATCATCAGTGGCATCCAGAGAACCAGATTGAGCGTAGCGCAAGTCAACGCAAAATGGACGAACGCAAAGAGATAGACACGCGGGTTGCGCAACACGGCGAGCAGTCCGCTGGAGTCATGCGCGCCGCTGTTCACCTCGCCGCTGCCCGCGAGCAGCAATTCAAGGCACTGCTTTTCGTGAGTCGTAAGCCAGTTCGCATCCCTCGGCTTATCCACGAGGCAGAACGGCGCGACGAACGCCAGCAGCACAGCAGGCGAGCCTTCAATGATGAATAACCATTGCCAGCCCAGAAGACCCAACACGCCGCTCATATCACGCATGATCCAGCCTGACGCCAGTCCCCCGCATACGCCGGCGCCGGTCAAGCCGGCGAAAAACACCGACAGCACGCCGGCGCGCCGGTTCGGCGGGAACCAATACGTGAGGTACAGGACCACTCCCGGGAAGAAGCCAGCTTCGAATACGCCGAGCAGAAAGCGCAGCACATAGAAATTGCGGGGCGTTGAGACGAACAGCATTCCGACGGAAGCGAGTCCCCATAACAGCAGGATGCGCGTGAAAGTCCGACGCGCGCCGAACTTCGCCAGCAGCAAGTTGCTCGGTACTTCAAAAAGAACATATCCGACAAAAAACGTCGCGGCACCCAGGCCATAGATCGCGTCGCTGAAGCCCAGGTCGTGCTTCATCTGCAACTGGGCGAAACCGATGTTGGTCCGGTCTAGATAGGACACCACATAGCACACGAACAGAAAGGGAACGATTCGCCAGGCGACCTTGCGAAACAAAAGCTCGTCCGCGCCGGCGGTAGGGGCTGCGGCGGTAGTCACGGGGACCGCCGCCGTGGATCCGATCATCTTCTCCATCTCTCTCTCCCGATTTAAAAAGTTGGAAGGACCTCTTGGGCGCCCTCCACATTTCGCTCATATAATTTAACGGTCGGTCCATTAAATCATAGCGGGTGCCGTTCCGCGCAAGTCGGTACTTTCCCTGATCGAGTCCCGGCCGTCGACTCCGGGGGCTGCGACGGCCAGCCGGACATCATCATGCCGTCTTCTCAGGGAAACTACTGACGCCTCTCTCTTTGCACTTATGGTTTAATGGCCCGACCGTTAAATCATTGTTAGTCCGCGGAACTGCGCAGGCTGACCGCCGGAAGGATCAAAATGGGGGAACCTCGTGTCCATCGAAGCGCATCAAGCCCTACTGGAGCAGGGTCAACTTTGCTATCAGGCGTGTCAGGACTGCGGCCACGCCTGGCTTTCAGCGCGCACGCATTGTCCGAAGTGCCTAGGTGCCAACTGGCAGTGGGCGCCCGCGTCGGGTGGCGCAACGTTGGTCAGTTTTGTGGTCTTTCATCATGCATATCACGACACGCTTGCGGACGAGGTTCCCTATGCGGTCGGCATTGTCGAGCTATCAGAAGGACCGCGGCTGATCAGTCGCCTCGCCGGCATGGCGGATCCGGAAAAGTTTTGCATTGGACAGCGACTGACGTATTCAATCTCACCACGCCGCGGAGTCGCCGCAACGACCTTTCTGCCGGAGGGGTGACCATGGCTTCGTGCGCCGTTCGGACTGATGCAGGGGTCTTCGGCAATCATCACTGGTCGATTGCTGCGCGGTTTTGCCAGGCGCCTTGCGCCCCCTTGCACCCGATTGAACCGCCTCCACTCTGGCTGAAGCTCAAAGATCCAAGCCCGGAATATCTGACATGAAACCTCTCGACGGAATACGCGTCCTCGATCTGACCAAGGTCCTCGCAGGGCCGCTATGCGCGCAGTACCTGGGCGATCTGGGTGCTGAAGTGATCAAGGTGGAAAGTCCCAAAGGAGATGACACTCGCCATTGGCCGCCCTTCCACACCGACGCAAATGGCGGCGAGAAAACGGGAACCGTCTTTCTCAGTGTGAACCGAAACAAGAAGAGCCTCGGCCTTGACCTCAAGTCAGATGAAGGTCGCGCGGTGCTGCGCAGACTCGCTCGCACGGCCGATGTGCTGATCGAGAGCAACGCGACGGGCGTAGTCGAACGGCTCGGGATTGATTACGCGAGCCTCTGCGCTGAGAACCCACGTCTTGTGTATTGCTCAATCTCCGGCTTTGGCCGCAGCGGGCCACTGAAGGACAACAAGGGCTACGATCTGATCGTCCAGGCCTTCACCGGCGTGATGGCGATGACCGGAGAGCCTGGTGGATCACCGGTTCGGGTACCCCTATCCCCCATCGATCAGGCGACCGGGCTCAACGCGCAGTCTGGCATTCTCGCTGCGCTATATCAGCGGGAAAAAACCGGACGTGGCGCTTTTTTGGAGGTTTCACTTTTCGAGACCGCGATAGCCCTGCTTGGATTCAACCTTCAGCGAAGCTGGACGCGGGGCACGGCGCCTGCAAAGTCCGGCACAGGGCATGAATCTCTCTGCCCTTACCGGGTGTTTAACGCTTCGGACGGTGATGTGCTGATCGGAGTTGCAAACGACTCGCTTTGGCGAAAGTTCTGTGACGCCGTTGGCCGGCCAGAGCTCACTGACGACGAGCGTTTCAGCACCAACGCCGAGCGCGTGCGTCACGCCGATCAGACGAACAGGATCGTTGAGGAGATTGTCAGTCAGCGTTCGATCGACGAGTGGGTTGCGCGCCTGACAGAACTTGGCGTGCCTTGCGTTCCGTTAAATGATGCGCTGCAGGCCGCGGATCACCCACAGACCAAAGCGCGCGAACTTGTCCAGAAGTATGTGCATCCGCGCCTCGGTCCGTTGAAGGGGGTGGCAAACCCGGTTCTCTTTGCTGGTATCCCGCGGGATGTTGGCACGCGCCCGCCCGGACTGGGCGAGGACAGCCGCGCCGTCCTCGAGGGGCTCGGTCTCTCGGGTACCGAGATCGACCGGCTGATCGCCACCCGCGTTGTCATTGCATAGCCGTTTTTTCAGGGATCGCCAAATGTCCGTCAATTTCAGTGTCGAAGATCATATCGCCACGATTACATTGAATCGTCCCGAGCGGTTGAACGCGCTCGACGAGGATCACTACGCCGCCTTGTCTGCGGCGTGGATCGAAGTCAGAGACAACGATGACATCCGCGCGGCAATCATCACGGGCGCGGGAGAAAAGGCTTTTTGTGTGGGTGCCGACCTGAAGAGCTACAACCCCGCAACGCGAGGCTGGGCCGATCTCTGGCTCACGCAGCGTCAAAGCCTTCTGAATCGAGGACTTGAAGTCTGGAAGCCGGTCATCGCGGCCGTCAACGGGTATTGCCTGGGCGGAGGTCTCACGATGATGCTAGCCACGGACCTGCGCTTTGCCACGCCCTCTGCAACCTTCGGCCTTTCTGAAGTGCAGCGCGGCCTCATCGCGGCGAACGGTGGAACGCAGCGCATCGCACGGCAGCTCCCTCACGCCATCGCGATGGAAATGCTGCTGGAGGGCACCGCTATCAGCGCAGAGCGTGCAGCCCATTTCGGCCTCATCAACGCCGTCGTTTCGCCCGCTGAGCTGATGGTGACCGCGCGCGCGCACGCCGAACGCATTGCCGCAAACGCGCCTCTTGCCGTTCAGGCATCCAAGGAGCTTGCGACCCGTAGCCATGACGTTGACCTCTCGTCCGGTCTGCGGTTGGAGCAAACCATGGCGCGGACTCTGCGCCATACCCGCGACGCGGCCGAGGGTCGGCAAGCTTTTGTCGAAAAGCGTCGGGCCCTGTTCACTGGAGAATGAGATGCGCGGCAAGGCAGTGATTGCAGGCGTTGGACATACCCGCTTTGGCAAGCTTGAAGGGCGAACTCCCCTGTCGATGATTGTCGAGGCAGTGGCCATGGCCGTGGGTGACGCGGGCATTGACAAGGAGGCTATCGATGCAGTGATGGTGAAATTTCCGACTTCGAAGCCCGAGTTCATGTTCGGCCAGCAGGTCGCGGAGGCGCTCGGAATCCAGCCAAAGGTCGGAGGCGTCTGGGATCAGGGCGGCGCAGCAAACATTGGCCTGATTTCGCAGGCGGCGTTGGCGATCGAGGCGGGTCTGTGCGAAATAGCAGTGGTCTGTTTCGCCGACAATCCCAAGTCCGGAAGTCGCCACAACTACAGCCGCCCGCATGGCGCGGATGCGATCCACGGCTGGTATGGGACACCCGCCGGTTACGCGATGATCGCTCGCCGTCATATGGCCGACTTCGGCACCACCCGCGAGCAACTCGGGGCGGTCGCGATCGCAGCCCGCCGCCATGGCGCGGCCAATCCCAATGCACAGCTGCGGCGCCCACTTGACCTGGACACCTACCTGGCCTCGCCCGCAATTGTCACTCCGCTCCATCGAGACGACTGCGCCCTGGTGTCTGACGGCGGGGCCGCGGTCATCGTCATGAGCGCCGAGCGGGCGCGAAAGCTTCAGGTGCGCGCCCCAGTGCCCATTCTGGGCTTCGGGCAAGGCAATACATCCTGGTCCGTCGCGCAGCGTCCCGTGCTGACCACTACGCAAGCTGTTGTCTCTGGCGCGAAGGCGTTCGAAATGGCTGGACTGACGCCCAAAGATATCGATGTGGCACAGATCTACGACTGCTTCACCATCACGGTTCCGATGACACTGGAAGACTATGGCTTCTGTCGCAAGGGAGAAGGAGGCGCTTTTGTATCCGGCGGCCGAATCGAAATTGGGGGCGCCCTGCCCATCAATACTTCAGGCGGGCTTTTATCGGAAACCGGAATGCCCGGGTTGCAGCTCGTGATCGAGGGCGTCCGTCAGATGAGGGGCGAGGCCAATCTGCAGGTCCCCCACGCAAAGACCTGTATCGTCAGTAATCAAGGCGGCGTCATGACGACACACGCAACGCTAATCCTCAGTCAATGAGGTCAACGTCTTCCGGTAAGCGCCGGAATAAAGTCACATATCTGAGCATGGAAATGGAGCACGTTATGGATAAGTCCTACGCCCGCCTGGGCCTGTACATCGATGGCGCGTGGCGCGACGCAGCCACATCCGCCCCGATCATCGATCCAGCCACAGGCGAGGAGATCGGTCGAGTGCCTCATGCCAGTGTCGCTGACCTCGACGCCGCGCTCGCAGCCGCGCAGCGCGGCTTCGACGCGTGGAGCGCGATGGGCGTCGATCGACGCACACCCATCCTGAAAAAAGCAGTCAGTCTTTTGCGAGATCGCGCCGAGACCATCGGCGCGATCATGAGCCGGGAGCAGGGAAAACCCACGGCTGAAGGCACGGCAGAGGTGCTACGCTCGGCGGCACTGCTGGAGTGGGATATCGAAGAAGGCCGCCGACTCTACGGCCGAATCATCCCCGGGGCCGCGGGTATGGCAAATTCGGTAGTTCGCTTGCCGATCGGCCCTGTCGCAGCCTTCACGCCCTGGAACTTCCCGGCCTCGATTCCGGCGCGCAAGCTCGGCGCCCTGGCCGCGGGCTGCTCCGTCATTCTCAAGGCCGCCGAAGAGACTCCTGGGACTGCCTGCGAGATGGTTCGCTGCTTCGAAGAGGCGGGCCTTCCAGCTGGAGCGCTGAACCTTGTTTTCGGAAACCCTGCACAGATTTCAGCATACCTGATCGCTTCGCCCGTGATTCGAATGGTGACCCTTACCGGGTCGGTTCCCGTCGGCAAACTTGTTGCAGCACAGGCGGCGGCAGAGATGAAACCTGCAGTAATGGAGCTTGGTGGACATGCTCCAGTCATCGTTTGTGCGGATGCAGCCCCTGAAACGGTAGCGCGTGCCGCGGTCATGGCCAAGTTCCGCAACGCCGGACAGATCTGCACCTGCCCCACCCGCTTCTTTGTACATCGTTCGCTTTACGAGCGTTTCCTGTCAACCTTCGCTGACGGTGCGCGCTCTCTACGAGTCGGTCCAGGAAGCGATCCCCAATCCCAGATGGGACCTCTGGCGACCGAACGGCGCGTCGAAGCTGTGGATTCCCTGATTGCCGATGCGATCGGGCGCGGTGCGCGACTCGTTGCCGGCGGCACACGCCGGAAGGGCCCGGGTTACTACTACGAACCCACGATCCTGGCCGACGTACCGCCCGGCTCACGTGCACTGCATGAGGAGCCTTTTGGCCCCATTGCACTCGTGCTTGCGTTCGACGAACTGGAAGAGGCGATCGCCGCTGCGAACGCAGTGCCGTACGCCCTCGCGAGCTACGCGTTTACGGATTCGGCGCGCAACATCGACCTGCTGACGCGTACTTTGGACGCAGGCCTCCTGTCAGTTAATCATTTTGGTGCGTCCCAGCCCGAGGGACCCTTCGGTGGGGTCAAGGACAGCGGGTTAGGTCAGGAAGGCGGGATCGAGGGATTGCACGCCTTTACCACTCTGAAATACATCCAACTCAAAACCGCCGCGTAAATGCCCTCCTGGGCGGGGAGGCGTCGACTGTTAGGGTAAGACCATTGATATGGTAATATACATCGGCACACGATGGACCTATATCCGGAGCAGCAGATGACCGACGCCTCCCCAAAACTCGATGTTATAACGGTGCCAAACCGATATGGGGCACTGGCTGACGTCCTACGTGAGAAGATCTTCTCGGGCGAATTCCCTGAGGGCACCGCCCTGCCTGCGGAGCGGGAGCTGGTGGCGCAAACCGGGTTGAGCCGGAGTTCCGTGCGCGAGGCATTACGGGTACTCGAGGCAGAAGGCCTTGTGCGAATAAAGCTCGGCCGATATGGCGGGACCGTCGTAGAGCACCAGGGCAAAGGGGTGTTAGGACGGCTCGTCGACCTCTTCATAAAAGGCCGAAAAATCCGCTTCGAGGCGGTGCTTGAGGCACGTCAGGCGCTCGAGCCAATGCTTGCCTATCTTGCTGCGCGCGAACGAACAGACGAACAGTTGCTCCATTTGCGAAATTTGACGGAGGCGCTTGAAAATGCCTCTTCCGATAAACGCGGGGAAACGGCAAAACTCAACGTCGACTGGCACCTCGCGGTCGCCGCGGCGAGTAATAACGAGTTGCTTGCAACGTTCATGGAGTCGATGGCAGACGCGTGCCTACGCGCGTCGGTTATCGAGGATCATGGCTCGGAAGCTTTGCGAGGGGGCATGCTACGAGCGCACCGCGGGATTCTCGAGGCCATTGAAGCGCAGGACAGTGAAAAGGCCTTCCGCCGCATGGCCCGACATATAAATGCCTACGCCGGTACGTTAGCCGGACTTGCCCCACGCGAGGTTTCCCTCGGTTAGCGAGCCCACGCATCCGCTGCTTCGCTCACACACCAACGCGGCGGGCTGCAGATCGACCGTGTGCCGATGCGCTTCCAACGGGCTCGCGCCAATCACGTAGTTGAACTGAACGCGCGCGTGAATGGAAGGAATCTGAAAGCCGAATCCCCGAAGCAACGGCTGCCTTGCAACGTGCTGCTGCCATTCGATTAAAACGCCTGCGAACGTCTTTTCCCAGCCGACAAGGGTTAGACCCAACAGTCCGACCGCCACTTCATCCCTCCGGCATGCTGCGCCCGCCTGAACGGCCGGTCAGTTCCCGGATGCGTTGCTTGAACGCCGCCAGCGGTTTCGCCGCCACCTGCGGCCGCTCACAGGGCGAAGCCGTCGCACGAGTGTCTCGTCCGTTATCGCGCAGTTCCGCGATTCGATTTCGATTGCGATTTATGGGGTGTCAACAACACGTGTGGACGGCGACAATGAACTTGTCCGGTCGTGTTGCCTCACGAAGGAATGTTACCCGACGGATTGTTGTCGTTTCGCTTTCTTTCTTTGTACGCGCGCGCCGTCACGCGTCTTTGTCTTCAGCTTGAACGAAGGCTGGAAGAAGTTAATGTATAGCCGCGATGACGCGTACAGCTGCGCCAGCGCGTTCCTGGCATCGACACACCGCTCAGCCGGCCATAACCGACCAGCCGCCGCACGACGGCGCCGTTCTTCTGCTCCACCCAGGCCTGATCGTTCTTCTTGTAGGCCCTCGAGCGCGTCTGCACAAGACCGCGGCCCTTGCAGTAGTCGAGGACGCTCTGGTTCATGAACGCACTGTCATGATCCGAGTCCACTCCAAGCATCGCGAATGGCAGATCGGCAGCCGCTTTCTCAAATCCTTCAATCACCAGCCTCTGGTTGCGTACTCGCATGGCCACACATTCTGTCCAGCCGCTGGCGATATCAGTCAGCGTGAGGGTGTGGACGAACTCACCGTCTATCTTCGAACCGCCGCAGTGTTTTTCGACCATATCGATCTCGAAGAAGCCCGGTGGTGGATCGCGCCAGTCGGCGAAGGTACGCACCGGAATGCTGCGCCGGATGGCCGAGCCCACCCCCGTGCGCCGTTTACGCTGCCCATCGATGTGCGCACGCGCATTGGCCAGCATGCGCTCGATGGTCGCCGCGCTGACCTGAAGGAGTTTGGCCTTGACGACCGGATCCAGGTCGAGATGGCCGTGCCGCTCCATGGCATCAACCAGCTTCGGGATCAACGCCTTCAGTCGCTTGCCGCAAATCCTGTCGGCTGCTTCCCACAATACCGTCAGCGCATTGCGCAGGCGCACGGTGCTGGCGTCCTCGCGGAAGGTCACGTCCAGACAATGATGCAAACCGTTCGCGATGGCCCAGTGCATGCGGCTCGCTTCAAGCAGGTGCCGGGCGTCAGGTGCGGCTGAACTGATCAGGTATTGCGTCTGCACACTCACCTGGCCGCCGATGTCACGTGTGCGCTCGATGCGCACCAGGCTCTTCAGTCTGGGCCAGCGATTCAGTTCGCTCATATAGTCCGGCGCTGACACCGCCACGCAGTGGCGGGTTTCAATGCGACCGTGTCCTTTATCCAGTGTCTCGAAGATCGACGGCTCCATGTGCGCCCAGCCCGAGCCTCGCACACTCTTGCCATCGATCGAGATGAGCGTGTGCAAATCCGGACATACCTGACCTACCCAACCCAGCAGGCAGGCGTCCTGAGGTCGGTCGGAATCCGTGGACGCCAACGGGTTAAGCAGCGATTTTACTCAAATGGAATCGCTGCGTGAAAGCGGCCGGCGACAGATAGTCCAGACGCTCCTGTGTGCGCTGCCGGTTATAAAAGATCTCGATGTATTCCGTGATTTCTTTGCTGGCCTGATCGCGGGTCGCGAACTTGCGATGATAGACGAGTTCATTTTTCAGTGAGCCCCAGAATGATTCGATGGGTGCGTTATCGGAGCAATTTCCACGTCTGCTCATTGATGCCTGCATGCTGAACTGTTTGAGCAGATCCTGATAGGCGTGGGCGCAGTACTGGGCGGATTCAACCGGTCGTCGCAACACTAGATTGTTGAACAGATTTTAGATATTCGTCCAGGGCTTCGGCAGGTGTCTTCCAACCAAACGTTTTCCGGGGCCTGGCATTCAGTGTATTGGCAACGGCCTGGATCTCTCGAGCGCTCCAACGGGATAGGTCTGTGCCCTTTGGAAAGTATTGTCGCAGAAGGCCGTTCGTGTTCTCGTTGGTGCCGCGCTGCCAGGGACTGTGCGGGTCGGCGAAGAATACTTTTACCCCGGACTCGACGGTGAAGCGGGCGTGATCGGATAGTTCCTTGCCACGATCCCAAGTCAATGACCGCCACAACTGGGCAGGCATGTCAGTCACGGTCTTCTTGAGCGCATTGGCCATCGTGACAGCTCCATAGCCAGCCAGCGCGGGGCCGTTCTTCATCCGGGGAGTCAGCCCATAGCCTTTCTCCCGAGGCAGGTGTACGAGCATGGTGAAACGGCTTGATCTCTCCACCAGCGTCCCAATAGCAGATCGGTTCAGGCCGATGATCAGGTCGCCCTCCCAATGCCGGGGTACGGGGAGTAACGGAACAGAAAACCCCTTTAAGCTTTAAAGTTATACAAATCTGCGGAAGTCCCGTTCCACGGAATAAGGCGACGGCAAGAACAAACGGCCAGCCTCGAAAACTGCGAGCCTTGACGGCCCGTCAGACGTTCGCATCGTCGCCGGGCTTCCTGAGTGGTCTTAACTCTCCGCGTACGACTGCTTCCGGCACGGCGAACGAATATCGGCCGAGCATGTTGGCGTGGTCATGGATGAGCGGCGACAGGCGAGCAACATCTTCGTGCTGCACCGGGTAACCTTCACTGCGAAGCTGCTTCAACACGGCCTCCATGTAGATGGTGTTCCACAACACGATCACGTTGACGACCAGTCCGAGCGCGCTCAACTGGTCTTCCTGTCCTTCCCGGTACCGCTGGCGCAATTCGCCACGCTTGCCATGAAACACGGTTCTGGCTAACCCATGGCGCGCTTCGCCCCGGTTTAGCTGGATCAGCGTGCTTCGGCGTTTTGCCTCGTCGTCGATGTACGTGAGCGTGTGCAGCGTCTTCTCGATCCGGCCGAATTCGGCCAGTGCCTTTGCCAACTGTGTCTGCCGGTCGCCGACCTGCAACGTGCGCATGATACCGGCGGCTGATACCCTGCCCAGCTTCAGGGAGCCCGCGAGGCGCAGCATGTCGTCCAGATATCCGAGCAGGCGGAACAACCCGAAGATGATATCGGTGTAGGCACCGGTATCAGTCATGATCTGTGTCGGCTGCAGTTCTGTTTGCTGTTCGAGTACCACCGTCAGCAGTACCAGGCTGTCGCGCAGCGTGCCCGGCACCGGGATGCCATGCATGCCGGTGAACTGGTCCGATACCATGTTGTAGTACGTGACGCCGCGGCCGACGCCATAGTATTTCGGATTGGGGCCCGCATGAACCGTTCGCACCGGCACCACGAAGCGCATGCCGTCGGCCGACGCAACTTCGCCACCACCCCAGATGTGCGCCAGTTCGATCTGATTCTGCGCTGCGACCAGCATGGCGTTCGCGGCAGACAGGGTTTCGTCGCGAATATAGGTCTGGGCAACCCACGCGAGCCGGTCGCGACGCAACGCCGGCATATCCTGCCGGACCAGGGGCTCGAACCCGGTGTTGCACGACTCGGCAATCAGCACAGCGCATAGACTGGTCGTGAGATCGTCGGCCCTCGACTCACGCTCGCTGATATGGGTGAAAGCCTTGCTGAAACCCGTACGCGCAGCAATTTCCAGGATGATTTCTGGCAAATCGACGCGCGGCAGCCGTTCAGCCACGATGGCACGCAGTGCGATAAGCGACTCGGGTTCCTCGATCTTGTCCAGCGGCGTCAATATCAGTTCGTGTTTGTCGCCATCGGCCTCGATACGCACGAAGGGATTGTCAGGCAGGCGCGCCGCGACGGCGCGGTAGGTCTGATCCAGCTCCTGCGCCATTGCAGCCAGCATCGCCGACGGATTCGCTGTGTACCCGAGCGAGCGGTAAACGACGGGGCGGGCGACGTCCCACTCGACCGCCGTCAGGAAACCCTTGCGAGGATCGGCGTACCGCCAGCTTGGTGCCGCAAACACGTCACGCCGACGCAGTGCGACTCGCAACTGATCCAGCGTACAGAACAGATAGGCCCGCCGATCCACCTCGCCCTCGTTCGGCACGACGTGCGTCTGCCAGGATTTCGACACGACCGCCATTGGAGGCTCGGCATCCCGTTTCGGATCGACCTCCATCACGTGCAGGTATTTGAGCGCCTCAACCACCGCCCGCCCGGCTGGACCTGCATCAAGATGTATGTGCTCAAGCAGCGCGGGCAGGAAGCGTCGCACGGAGCGGTAACGTCCCTGCAATTCACGATAGAACACATCCTGCGGCGGACGAACCAGCGTGCTGACCTCCTGCAGGGCGTTGAGGAGTTCATCCCGTGGAATTTCCTTGAACACCGCATCGCGCACCTTGTTCGCCGGCAGGTCGGTATCAAGCAGGAACGTACAGGCGCCAGCGAGCTTGATGGCCGAGGCGTCGAGATCTTTCAGGCTGCGCAGGCGCGATTTCTGGTCGGCTTTCTGTGCATTGTTGAACAACTCCCTGAGCAGGACTTCGAGCACCTCCAGCGCATCGTCCTGCGCGCTCGCTTCAAGTGTGTAGGCAAAGGCCACGAGCGTGGCGAGACGTCGCGCCGGCGGCAGTCTCTCGATCGCTGTGACCTTCGAGGTATTGGCAAAGCGCGCCAGCGCGGCAATCCGGGTCGGCGGAATATGAGCCGCTATCGGCAGGCGGATGCCCAACGCCCGCACCGCCTCCAGACGTTCGAGCGAGCGTACCAGCGAAGGTCCGCTGACGACAACCGGGCCGCTACGCAACCGGTCGAGCACGGAACTCCGGCTGCCGGGCGCGCTGGTGAGCAACGCCTCAAGATTCGCGCGTGCTTCATAACTCAGACCGCTGCCAAGCATGCGCCACAGTCGTGTCTCCACGCGTTGGCGCACGCGTGCGATAAAGCGTTCGAGCATCGTCGCGCCAGGCAGCAGCACCTTGTGAGCAAGCAGCCACCCGGTTGCGCGCTCGAATAGCGCGCCGGGCCGGTCGGTGCCTGTCCAGCACAACGCATACAGCCAGCGCGAAAGCCGAAAACCAACGACAGCATCCGAGAATGCGCGGTAGCCGGAACGCTGGCGGATCTCGGCGGTGTGGTTCCAGCGCTGCTTGCCGTCACGGTAGGCGGCCAGATCGACCTCATCGATATGCAACTGACGCACGAGCGTCCCGATCACCGTGTCGGGTACAGCGACCGGATCGTCGAGAAAGGTGCCGAGAAATCGCACCGTACAGAGTTGCAATGCGAATCCGAGGCGGTTATGAGCGCCGCGGCACCGCCCAATAAGCACGCGATCCGCATCGTCCAGATGGAAATAGCGGGTCAGCTCTTCCGGCGACGGTGAGCCGTCATAGCGACCATAGCCGTCCCGTTGATCGGTGGTGACGAAACTGACCGGCACGCCGGGCGTTCGCCGTTAGCGTTGGTGAAGTCTGATTGCGCCGGATAGCAAGGTAGCAGCAAGGTCTTGATCGCGCATGAGCCTGTCCGTGTCGGTGAGCGGAAATGCCTCAATTCCCGAGAAGATCTCGAGACATGGACTGCCAGTTCGGTGATGGCTCGACGCACAGTTTCGGTTCATGGCGCGATCGCAATGCGGGTGGCGATAGAGCGCAAAATTCTAGCGCACGAACATTGAGATGTGCAGATGAAGTGTTTCATGGCCGTTGGCGCACACATCACAAATGTCACAAAGTTGTGACTTCGTAAATCCCCCGCCCAGGCTCGCGTGCCGGTGGATAGCGCTCAATTCGTCTGCGAGTGCGAAGATCCTCGAGCAGCGCAGCGAGCCGATCCATTAGCACCGTCAGATGGGCAAGTCTGCGTATATCGGTAAACGCGATCACCCAGTTCGGCAACGCGATCATCGAGATCGGTGAGCGTGAATGTCGAACTGGCAGCCTAACCGGAGACCGTTGTCGACCCCAAGCGGCCTTTCGAATCGCCCGACAGCTGACATTCGAGTCCTGGTGAAGCCGACGCTCGGACTGACTCGACATGCCCAGGGTCCCGTTTGCCTTTTTCATCACGAGCGACTACAAACCCAGTAGGGGACTGGCTGCGTAGGCAGGCCTGCCGGGTTTCCGTATTTGTAATGATGCGTTCCGTTCCACATCTGACGGAAGCATGAGTCCGTTGCAACGCCCCTGTTCCTTGTCGTTGGGTTTGTCATCGGGTTAGCGCTGACCGGATCTTTGCTGCAATCTGTGTCAACGCGGAATGCAATGATTGCGCCGTCCGCGCCAACACGCGGTTCGCCGCCGCGCGGTGGAGAGGCGGCCCTCAACCGCTTCCCTGTCGTCACAGAACACACGTAAGGCGTCGAGCGTCCCATCATTCTCCTCTGACAGTTGACGAAAGATGTCCCAGCAAACGCATGACTCGGGCTTCGCTCAATTCCGGCTACCGGCTGCTCCCGCGACGGCTGCGACCCGGCCGGGTCAACCCACTGGCCAGGCGATTTCTTGAGGCGGGCCTCGCCCCCGCCTGACGACTTGCCGCAAGGAGGACGCGATGTACCCCGACCAAAGAGGGCTTGCGCTGACGACGGACAGTGCCGACGCCGTGCGGCATTTCGATGCCGCGATCAGGCATTACCTGGAATACCGCCTGGCGACTGCGGACGACGTGAAACACGCGCTGGAGGCGGACCCGAATTTCGTGATGGGGCATTGCCTGGCCGGTTGTCTGCTGATGACCTTCCAGACCCTTGCCACGCGCGACCGGGTGCTGTCGCATCTGACCGCTGCCCGGGCCGGTCTACCGCACGTCTCGCCCCGTGAAGCGCGGCATGTGGCGGCGCTGGAAGCGTGGTATGGCGGCAATACGCGACAGGTGGCGCGTATCCTGGAACAGATCGTCATCGACCATCCCACCGACCTGCTGGCGCTGCGGCTTCATCATTTCAACAGTTTCTGGCTTGGAGACAGCCAGGGATTGCGAAGCCTGCCGGCCTGCGCGCTGGGTGCGTGGGAGTCATCGATGCCCGGCTTCGGCAATGTACTGAGCATGCTGGCGTTTGGCTATGAGGAGTGCGGCGACTACGTCACCGCAGAGCGACTCGGACGACAAGCCTTCGAGATCAGCCCCGACGACCTGTGGGCAGTCCACGCGGTCGCCCATGTGCTCGAGATGCAGGGGCGTCTGGGCGAAGGCATGGCGTGGCTCGACCGTGCGCCGGATGCCTGGGCCGACCGCAACCCATTCAAGGATCACCTGTGGTGGCATGCGGCGCTCTTCCCGCTGGAGCGGGGCGACTACGAGAAGGTGCTGGCTCTGTACGACCGCAGCATCCGGGTCGACGCCAATGGCTTCTATCTCGACGTGCAGAACGCTGCTTCGCTGCTGCTGCGGTTGCAACTGCTCGATGTGGACGTGGGCGAGCGCTGGCAGGAACTGGCCGACCTGGCGGAGGCCCGCATCGGCGACCACGTGCTTCCGTTCACCGATCTGCATTTCATGATGGCGCTCGCCGCGAGCGGACGGCACGACGCGGCAGCACGACTGCTGGCGTCGCTGCGGGGATTCTCCGAGACATCGCCCAGTGACGCTGCTACGACGATGAAGTCGGTCGGGCTGCAGTTGAGTGAGGCGATCGTCGCGTTGGTGGAGGGCGACTACGGAGCCGTCGTTGACCGGCTTGCCCCGATACGCCGGGCGCTGGCCGACGTGGGGGCAAGCCATTCACAGCGCGACATCTTCAACCTGATGTTGATTGAGGCGGCCTTGCGGGGCGGCCGGGCATCGCTGGCGCGTGCCCTGCTGTCCGAGCGCGTTACGCTGCGGCCGTGCAGCCTCGGTAACTGGACCAGATACGCCGCTGCGCTGGACGCCACAGGGGATCGCCGCGCTGCCGCCGCCGCCCGCCAGCATCGGGACGAGCTATTGGCGGTGTGAGGCACACTCCCCCAGAAACGATCCCGCAGCCGATACCGCAGCTTCCCGCCGGGGACGGACCGGTGCCGTCAGGTGCCAGATAGTCTTTCCATGAACCTACCGCGTCCGGCGGCCAATAAGTTCGCACTTTGAATGTCGGCTTTCGGGCAATTCGTCTGTTCTGCGCGATTGGCTGGAATTGGCCGACTGCCGACCGATGTGCGTGAGTCGAACGGATGAGCGACATACCTTTACTAGAGTTGCATGCTGAAACGATGCTCCTGAACACCGTTTCAGCTGTTCATCACGAACCGGAACGGATGCTCACGAAACTCCGAGGTCGCTGTGCACGAGCGCCCGAAATACGCACAAGTCCCTCCTGTTACTACGGCGTCATCGGTCCGGATCGCACGACGCACTGTCAGGTTACCTGACGTGAACGTTTGGCTGTACGTGCCGGCGTGGTTTCACCCCGGGCCTTGAGCTGGCCTTGCAGCAATGCGACCTGCTGGGCCATCGCATCACGTTCGCGCCGCAGGTCGCGGGCCTCTTCCATGACGCTGGCGAGCTGCTTCTCGTGCCGTTCGGCGAGCCGTCGCTGTTCGGCGGCGTCGGCCGAGAGCCGCTGGACGTCGGCGACGAGCTGCTCGTTGCGCTGCCGGGTTTTCGCAAGCGCGGTTTCCGCCCGCCGTTGTGCATCACGTGCCTCCTCGGTCTGCAGCATGACGCGCTTCTGCACGCCTTCCAGCCGGGCCGTCGCCTGACCGACCTCGGCCCGCAAGGCCGATTCATGCCCGGTGTGGGTGGTTCGCAACGCTTCGAGTTCACGGGCATGGGCAGATTGCACGTCGCGCAGCGCCTGTTCCGATTGCACGCGGACGGCGTCCCGTTCGGCCACGGCGGCTTCGGCCTGCCGCAGGGCGCTGTCATGTCCGGCCTGGGCCTGCGCGCGCTCGGTCAGCGCCGCAGCGAGCCGCGCCTGCTGATCGTCAAGCTGGGCGCGCAGCGTCTGCACATCAGCCTGAAGCGTTGCGTTGGCGGGCGCGAGCGCCCCGGCGCGTGCCGTAGCGTCGGCGGCTTCGCGCTCGAGTTCTTCGCCGCGCTGTGCGAAAACCGCTTCGCCGTGTTCGATGGCGAGCGCCCACACTGACAGCATCGCGCTGGCGACCGCCGGCGGCAGCGCGGCGCTCAACGCATCGATGCGCGCCTGCTCGTCCTTCCACAGCTTCAGTTCGTCGTTGATCGTGGTGCGGCTGCCCTGGCGGATCTCCGCGTAGATCAGGTCGACGGTGAGTTCGTGCGGGCGCCGGCCGGCGGCGACGAGACTGGCGGCGGCCTGACGGGTACGCAGACGGGTATCGCTGATGCGGCTCATGAGTAGGTTCGGGGCGTGGAAATGGTCAGGGAAGCGGCATTCTGGCGGAAAGTATAACCGTATATCCATGTATTACGTTATATATATAACGATAAGAGATTGAAATTTATGATAATCCGCATAATCGCAAGTAACTTTGCTGTACGCTGCGAAAATCCGATACCTGACCGCGTCACACCATGAACCCCGCCGTCGTCCCCGTCGACCCCACCCTGGCGATCACGCTACCGACCGCGCTCGATGGCAGCGGCGGCACGAACCGGGCTCATGGCCCGCACAAACAGATCGCCGCCGACACCGATGTCGAGGCCGTTCGCCTTTGGCTCGCTGAATACGCCGCGTCGCCGCACACGCTGCGCAGCTACCGCAAGGAGGCCGTACGCCTGCTCCTGTGGGCCACGCAGACGCTGGGCAAGCCGCTGTCGAGCCTCACGCGCGAGGACTTCCTGCTGTACGAGCGCTTCCTGGTGGCGCCGACGGGCGACTGGGCCGATCCTGAATTGCCACGACGAGGACGCACGCGCCGGCTGTTCGACGGGCCGCTGTCGGAGCGCAGCCAGCACCAGGTGCTGGGCATCCTTTCGGGCATGCTGACGTATCTGGTGAGCGCCGGTTATCTGGCCGGCAATCCGCTCGCGTTGCGGCGAAGGCGCACGACGTCAGGCAAGCGCTCACGCCGCGTCGAGCGCTATCTCGATCACGCGTTGTGGAATCACGTGCTCGCGAGCGTCGAGCAGTGGCCGCGTCTGACCGAACGCGATGAGCAGCACTACGAACGCAGCCGCTGGTTGATCCGCCTGCTGTATCACGCGGCCCTGCGCGTCTCCGAAGCGGCCCACGCAAAAGCGGCCGACTTCTATCAGCGCCGGGGAAAATGGTGGCTGCACGTCGTTGGCAAGGGCGGCGCCGAGGGCGAGGTGCCTGTTAGCGACGCGCTGTTGAGCGAGTTTTCGCGCTATCGGATCTTTCATGGCCTGCCGCCAGTGCCGTCCGCCAATGAGGCGGGGCCCGCAGTGATGAGCATCGCCGGCGACGACACGCGGCACCTGACGCCAGCGGCTGTCTACCTGATCGTCAAGGAAGTGTTCCGGCGGGCAGCGAACGCCCTGGAGTCCACCAATCCCGCTGGCGCGGCTACGCTGCATCGTGCGTCGACCCACTGGCTGCGCCATAGCGCGGCCTCGCATCAGGCCGACGCCGGCACGGACCTGCGGTTCATCCAGAAGAATCTGCGGCACGCGTCGATCGAGACCACCGGCATCTATCTGCATGCGGAGGATGACCGGCGCCACGCAGAGACGGTCGGCGAGGCGGACCGATCAGTGCCGATCGACACAGCCGAAACCACATCATCCTCACTGGGACCGACATGAAGCATCCGGATTTCCATATTGGCCTCGAATTCCTTGGCTCCGCCGGTTTCCGGTGGCGTTGCACGGATGTCGGCGCGCGCACGATCCTGGCGATCCGGCTGGACCGCGACGACCCGAACTGGTATCGAGGTCCGCCGTACGTGGCGGAAGAAGTCGTTTTCGATGAACACGATCTGACGAGCTGCCATCTGACCGAAGACGATGCGATCAGGCGTCAGGCGGCTCGCGGCCACTTCGAGTCGTTCGCGCAAGATTTGCAAACGTCCCTTGCACACCTGTTAAGCGACATTCGCGCGCATCGGCGACGTCCTGTATGTGGCTCAAAGACACAAGTTGACTGATCGGTCGCGGGCAGCGACTGCGCTGTCGCGCAGTGTTGATCCGGGAAGGATCAACAGCGAAACACGCCCGCGAAAATCAACAAGATGGATCGGTAAAGGCGAGCTCGACAAATGTTGCGAGCATCATGGCAGCCGCGTTTGCGGGAGGCGGCTCGACCTTTGTGGGGCGGTAGATCAGATCGCCTGCGGCGATGCCTTGTCCGCTCAAAGCGCATATACCCGGTCGTTTCGCTGTTTCAAGGCGCCAAAGCTGTTCGCCGTACTTGCAACCTCGAGGGTCGCTCCACGATACGGTGGCCGTTCGTGGACTGGGTCGATCGAGCAGCACGATCGCAACGTCGCCATTCTTGACGGGCAGACTGCTCGATCCACGCGAATCGACTATATGCCTGACCCGAGCCGCCAATTGTTGCGCGCATCCCAAATCGAGTTGGCCGACTGTGCGCTGCCATGCAGTGTCGGCCGTCACGCATTGATCCATGGCAGTACTCCCGTCAAAAGTGAGGCGGCGTTCAGCTCAGCCGTATCTTCGGCTGCACGAAGCCGTTAATCCGCTCGGCAGTCCACAGCATCATGGCCTTGCCAAAACCGTGCAAAGCCTGCTGATGTTGTCGATAGAGCATGGCGTGACTGAGCTGCGCGAATCGGCCCTTGATAAACCCGCCGCGGAAGAACCCGAACTGCCCGAGCGTCCCAAAAGCGTTGTAGTCGCTCAGCGACACGAGCGCGCCGAAGTCGTGAAATGCAAAGTCGGGCAATGATCCCCCGCCGAGCCAGTCCGGCAAGTGCTTCGCGAGGTGTTGTGCCTGTTGCGTGGCGACTTGCGCCGTGGGTGCGAGAGGACGTTCATTGCCGGCGAGCGTCAACGTCGAGCAGTCGCCGAGGGCGAATAGTGTGTCGTCGTCCTGTGCCTGCAGGGTTGGCCTGACGGTGATCTGATTGGAACGATTGCTATCTATCCCATCCAGTCTGCCTAGAAAATCAGAGGCCTTGACGCCCGCCGCCCATACCATCAAATCCGCCGGTTGCTTGCTGCCGTCGCCCAACCGGAATCCATCGGATTCGGCGGCGGTCACTCGCGTGCCTGTTCGTACCGTGAAACCGATATGCCGTAACTGGGCCTCGCTGGACTCCGACACCGCCGGCGGAAATGCCGCCAGTACGCGCGGTGCGCTTTCATAAAGGGTGAGCTTCAGACGTGAGCGGATGCCTGGGTCGCCGTAACTCGACGCCACTTCGAGCAAGCGGCTCAATTCCGCTGCCAGTTCGACGCCGGTCGCTCCGGCGCCGACGATAGACACGCGCAACGGGCTATTCGTCACAACGCTCTGGAATATACGGATTCGCAATGCTTCGTTGAAGACTTCAGCCTGTGCCTGGCTGTCAATGAAATGGCAATGATCAAGTACACCTGGTGTGCCGAAGTCGTTGGCGCGACTGCCTAACGCAAGAATCAGCACATCGTATTCGACCGTGCGCGGCCCGATCACGACCTCCCCCGACGGCGAACGCAGCGCAGCCAGCTTCACGATGCGCGCATTGCGGTCCAGGCCTTCCATTTCGCCCGGCTGATAGTTGAAGCCGTGGTCGCGGGCGTGGGCGAGATAGATGACCTGCTGTTGCTGGACATCGCGAGTGCCTGCCGCGATGGTGTGCAGCATGGGCTTCCAGATATGGGTTGCACCTTTGTCGATCAACGTGACCTGACCGCGGCCGCTGCGGCCAAGCGTGTTGCCCAGCCTGGTCGCGAGCAGAAGTCCAGCGATGCCGCCGCCGACGATGACGATCCGGGGCGTCTGGCGCATTGTCAAATATCTCTCTTGCATGATTTCCTGCTCCCTTGCTCGCTTTTGCAATACTGATCAGTCTAGTTATAGAAGTCGGCGATGTCAACATACACAAACTGTACGGTTCAGGTATGGTAAGATCACAACGTTGAAAGTCGAAGGCCGGTCAGGGGCGTCGCCGCCGCCGGCCATGTCGTTGATCGGTCGTGCAGACCGGAGGAGCGCCTTGAAGATGAGGGTGAAAACAGAAGAAAAGCGGCAGGTGATCGTTGACGCCGCGTTTGAGGTGTCCAGTGAATTGGGGTTCGAGCACGATATCCGAGATTGCGGCGCGGGCAGGCGTATCAAAGGCCACGCTCTACAACTACTTCGAGTCGAAGGAGGGGGGCGATCGTCCTTTTCGTGCAAAATCTGGGTGTCGTCTCTCGGAGATCCGCGTCCCCCTCGAGCGGGCGATCCCGGCGCGCGCGGGCGCGGCGCTCGACGGGATCCGAGTTCTCGCGCGCTTTGCGCTCCATGTCTTTCACGATTTCCATACACCTCCCCGAGCGCGTGCGCTTCGACAGTCAAGAGAACTTCTATCACGTCGCCATTCACGAATTGACGCACTGGACCGGAGGCGAAAAGCGCCTTGCGCGCGACGGAAGAAATAACGCGGGCGGCGGTCATTCGACTGCGCCACCTCGGGCCGCTCCCCCTTCGAGGCTTCACCCACGACTTCGTCCAGCGGGCCACCATCAGTACAGCGTCCGCAAACCGATCTCGCGCTTCTCGGCCAGCTCGCGAACGAATTCCGGGCCGTCGATCAGCGCCAGGTGCTCGGACACGAAGGCGGGTCGAGGTCGTCGCGCTGAACGTTTTCCACCAACTGAGCGAAAGCGAGTGGTTGGTGTCTCCGGAGCGCCCAATCTCCGACGGGTCGCCACCCTCAATCGCCAGCGCACGCTCGCGGTTTTCGCTCCATACGACAGCAACCTTTTCGGCGGACGCCGGATCGCCAGGAGCCACCTGAAAAACGGCACGCCGCTGCCGCCGTCGCAGGTGATTCGCACCTTGCCACGTGGCGGTGCTCCTGGCCCGGCGCCCGCGCTGACGGTCGCGAACTTGCCCCCTATCGTGGAGAACCCGGAGAGCAATTCGATCAGCGTGAAGCATGGAGTGGTGAACGTGCCGCACTAGACGGATCGCACTTCGCCTGCCGCGGATCGCGGAGCTCGGCGGCGGACCATCCGCCGCCGAGGTCGCCGATCAGCGACACTGCATCGACGAGCCGCGTCTGCTGGACGCTCAACGCGGTTTCCTGTGCGCTCAGCGAGGTCGTCTGTGCGGTCGCGGCGGTCGTGTAGTCGACGGTGCCGGCCTGATACTCATCGAGCGCGATCCGGGCGCCGCGCGCCGCATCGCTGACTTCGGCGTCGAGCACTTTAGCTTGCTCGGCGAGGATACGCAGGCCCGCCAGATCGTTCTCAACGTCTTCGAACGCCGTCAACACGGTCCCGCGGTAGTTGGCGAGCGCGGCGTCGTAGGCGGCCCTTGCCGCGGCGACCTTGCCGCTCCGCTCGCCGCCGTCGAAAATCGTCTGGCTGGCATCGGCGCCGAGCGACCAGACATAGTTGCGGATGTTGAGCAGGCCCGCGAGCGGCGACTGGGTGAACTCGGCGACTCCCGATAGGGAGATCGACGGGTAGTAAGCCGAAATGGCCACGCCGATCGCCGCGTTTTCCTCGGCCATCTGACGCTCGGCCACGGCAATGTCGGGGCGCCGCTGCAGCAGCGTCGACGGCACGCCCACTGGAATCGACGGCAGCACCGGTAACGCCGTGCTATGAGCGATGTTCAGTTCTTCAGGGTTCGTGCCGACGAGCACAGCAATCGCGTGTTCGTACTGCGCGCGCGAGACGCCGAGCGCGATCAGGCTCGACTGCGAGCCTTCGAGTTGCGTCCGCGCGGTGATCAGATCGGACGGCGGGATCGTGCCGGCCTGTTGCTGGTCCGAAACGACGCGCAGGTATTCCTTGTCCTGCTCGACGGTCCGCTGCAGCAAATCGATGTTGGCATCGGTCACGCGCAGATCGATGACAGCGGTGGCAAGCGTAACCTGCTCCGAAAGCGTCGCATTGGCTAACGTCGCCTGGCTAGCCTCTGCGCTCGCCGAATTTTCCTCGATCGTCCGCCGGACTTGCCCCCACAAGTCGGGGGCCCAGCTTACGTCACCTTCGAGCGAAGCGGAATTGAAGACACGGCCACGCGAAGTCGCGAAGCTGCTGCTGGAATTCGACACGTTCGACCCGCTCGACGATCGCTCGCGCGTCGCCGAGCCGGTGATCCCGATCGTCGGGAACAGCGAGCTGCGCGCGACGCGCACTTCGGCAAGCGCTTCCTGATAGTTCGCGAAGTTCTGCCGGACGGTCTGGTTCGAAACGGCGACCATCGGCTCGAGTTCGTCGAGCAGCGGGTCATGAAACACCGCCCACCAATCGCCCTTCGGCTCCTCGGCTGCGGGCTCGGCCTGCGTCCAGCCTTCGAGCTCCTTGAATTTGGGCGGCGCGGCGACGCTCGGCCGGTGATAGTCCGGGCCAACGGCACAGGCGCCGAGGCCCAACGCCAGCGCCATAACGATAGGCATCCTGAGTAATCTGATCTTCATGCGGCGGTGTCGGGTGTACGGTTCCACGGTAGACGGGTGGACCAGCGCGCGAGCGCGGCGCGCACCCGATCCAGGTAAAGGTAGATGACGGGGGTCGTGTAAAGCGTGAACACCTGCGAGAGGATCAGGCCACCCATCACCGTGACGCCGAGCGGCTGTCGCAGGGAGGCGCCTTGTCCAAAGCCAATCGCGAGCGGGACTGCGCCGAGGACGGCAGCGGCCGTCGTCATCAGGATCGGCCTTAAGCGCAGCACGGCTGCTTCATGTATCGCCTGCCTGGTGTCGCGGCCCTCGTGACGCTGGAGCTGAATCGCCACGTCGACCATCATGATGCCGTTCTTCTTTACGATGCCAATCAGCAGGATGACGCCGATCAGCGCAATCACCGAGAACGGCGTGCCGAAGATGAGCAGTGCGAGCGTGGCGCCAATGCCGGCGGATGGGAGCGTCGAAAGTATCGTGAGCGGGTGGATCGTGTTCTCGTAGAGAATCCCGAGCACGAGATAGACGACGCCCAGCGCTGCGAGAATCAACAACGGAACCGTACTCATCGATTGCGAATACGCTTGTGCAGCGCCCGCGAACGCGCCATGAACCGAAGCGGGCATGTGGATTTCTTCGGCGGCCTTGCTGATCGCGACGGCGGCGTCGCTCAGCGATCCGTTCGGCGGCAGGTTGAACGAGATTGTCGCGGCAACGAACCCGCTTTGATGGTTGACCTGCGTCGCCGTGTGGCTGTTCGTGTAGCTCGCGAACGCAGGCAGCGGCACCATCGTCTCGGCCGCCGTACTGTCGGCGCTGCCCGTCGAGCCGCCTCCCTTGCTGTTCGCGATGCTGTTCGTCGTCGCGTTGGCTTCGGCGCTCGAGTTCAGCGCGTTCTTGGTCGAAGCCGTCGTCGTTGTCGTCGCGGCCGCGAACGATTTGCTGGCCGACACTGTGCTCGACGACATCTGCGTTTGCGCCGTCCCGCTTGCATTGCCATCCGCCCCGCTGAGGAAGATCTGGTTCAGTGTCTGCGGAAATTGCCAATACTGCGGCGCCACCTCCATCACCACGAAGTACTGATTGAGCGCGTTGTAGATCGTCGACACCGCCCGCTGGCCAAACGCGTCATAGAGCGTATTGTCGACCTGGTTCGGCTGAAAGCCGTAGCGCATCGCCGTGGCGCGGCTGATGTCGACGTACGTCTGCAGGCCGTTTTGCTGCAAATCGGAATTGACGTCCTGCAGTTGCGGCTCTTTGCGCAGAGCATCGACGAGCTTCGGCGTCCATTCGAAGATCGCCTTCGGATCGTCGCTTGTCAGCGTGTATTGGTACTCGGCCGCCGATTGCCTGCCGCCGATGCGCAGGTCCTGCTGGGCCTGCAAAAAGAGCCTTGCGCCCGACACTCGATTAAGCTTCGGCCGAAGGCGGTTGACGACCTCGGCCGCGGACACGCGTCGCTGAATGAGCGGCTTTAACTGGATGAACACCATCGCCGTGTTCAATGCTCGCCCACCGGCAAATCCCGCCACCGAGGCAACGGCCGGATCTTTCTGCACGATGGCTTGCAGCTGCGCGAGCTTCTTCGCCATCGCCGGGAATGAAATGCTCTGATCGGCAACGATCTCACCCATCAGGATGCCGTTGTCCTGCTCGGGAAAGAATGTCGACGGTAACAGCCGCGCGAGGAACACGTTCGCCACAAGCAGGGCGACAAGAATGACGACGACGACGAACGAGTGATCGAGCGCGATATCAAGTGAACGCGAGTAGGCGTTCTTGAAGCGCTCGAACCGCGCCTCGGTCCATTGTGCCCAGCGGCTCGTGGAATGCACGGCGTTCTTGCGGCTCAGCACATAGGCGCACATCGCTGGCGTCACCGTCAGCGAGACCACGAGCGACACGAGGATCGCGATCGAAAGCGTCATCGCGAACTCATGGAACAGCAGGCCCACGATGCCCGGCATCAGCAGGATCGGCAGGAACACCGCAATCAGCGAGAGGCTCATCGAGACGACGGTAAAGCTGACTTCGGCGCTCCCGCGGATCGCCGCCTCTCGCGGGCTCAATCCGAGCTCGAGATAGCGGACGACATTCTCGAGCACGACGACGGCATCGTCCACGACGAACCCCGTTCCGATCGTGAGCGCCATCAGCGAAAGATTGTCGATGCTATAGCCGAGTGAGTACATCGGGCCGAACGTGCCGACGATCGAGAGCGGCAGCGCGACAGCGGGCACAAGTGTGGCGCGTGGGGAGCGCAGGAAGACGAACACGACGCCGACAACGAGCAGCACGGCGATAAAAAGCGTGCGCTGCGTATCGGCCACCGAAGCCTTGACCGATTCTGAATGGTCCATCGCCACGTTGACGTGAACGCCGCTCGGCAACGTCGCCTCGATCGACGGCAGCACCTTACGGATCTGCGCGACGGTGTCGACGATGTTGCCGCCCGGCAGCGGGTAAAGAATCGCGATGACGGCCGATTTGCCGTTGTATAGCCCGACGTTGCGGATGTTCTCATTCGAATCGATGATAGAGGCCACGTCGTGCAGCATGACAGGCGCACCGTTTCGATAGGCGATCACCAGATCGCGATACGGCGCAGCGCTCGTGATCTGGTCGTTCGAGAGCACCTCGTAGCGCTGCCCGTCGATGTCGAGATGCCCCTTCGCGCTGTCTGCGTTCGCCGCGCTGATGGCGGCGCGTAGGTCCTCGAGCCCGATGCCGTAGCTCGCGAGCTTGTTCGGATCGAGCTCGACGCGCACCGAAGGCAGCGCGCCTCCGCCGAGCGTGACCTCGCCCACGCCGCTCACTTGCGAGAGCTGCTGCTGCAGTACCGAATCGGCCGCATCGTAGAGCTGTGCCTTCGTGAGCGTATCGGACGTCAGCGTGAGCACCATGATCGGCGCATCGGCCGGGTTGTACTCGCGATACGTCGGGTTCGAGCGCAGCGTCGTCGGCAGATCGGCGCGCGCGGCTTGCAACGCGGCCTCTACATCGCGCGCGGCGCCGTTGACGTCACGATCGAGAGCGAACTGCACCACGATCCGCGACATGCCCACGTAGCTCATCGATGTCAGCTCGTTCATGCCCGCAATGGTGCCGAGCCTGCGCTCGAGCGGCTCGGCCACCGTCGTCGCCATCACTTCGGGGCTTGCCCCCGCCATCTGTGCCTGCACGACGATGACGGGGAACGTGACGTTGGGTAGTGGCGCGACGGGAAGCTTGAAATAGGCGAGCATCCCCGAGAGGATGATCGCGACTGCGACCAGCGTCGTCGCCACGGGCCGGCGGATGAAAAGCCCGGGGATGTTCACGACGACCGTTCCCCGCCGGCCGCGGCGCTCGGCCCGCGCCCGAAGCGTCGCGCAAGCCGGTCGAAGAAGAGATAGATGACCGGCGTCGTGAACACCGTCAGGACCTGGCTCACCGTGAGGCCGCCGATGATCGCGAGGCCAAGCGGGCGCCGCAGCTCGGAGCCCGTGCCGTTGCCAATGAGCATCGGCAACGCGCCGAGCATGGCCGCCATCGTCGTCATCAGGATCGGACGAAAACGCAGCAGCGACGCCTCGAAGATCGCTTCGTGCGGCGGCTTGCCGTGCTCTCGCTCGGCCTCCAACGCGAAGTCCACGATCATGATCGCGTTCTTCTTCACGATGCCGATCAGCAGCACGATGCCGATAATGCCGATGATATCGAGATCGCGGCCCGCTATCATCAGCGCGAGCAACGCGCCGACGCCGGCCGACGGGAGCGTCGAGAGGATCGTCACCGGATGGACGAAGCTCTCGTAGAGCACGCCGAGCACGATATAGACGGCTACGATCGCCGCGACGATCAGATAGACCTCGCTCGAGAGCGAATCCTCGAATGCCTGCGCCGCACCCTGGAAGGTCGCCGTGATCGACGACGGCAGTCCGACCGCCTTCTGCGCGGCTTCGATCTGCTTCGCGGCCGTGCTCAATGACGCGCCATCCGCGAGGTTGAACGACACGGTAACCGCGGGGAACTGGGCTAGATGGCTGATGGCGAGCGGCGACTTGACGACCTTGATCGTGGCGATGCCGTTCAACGGCACCTGGCCGCTCGTGCCCGTCTGTGTCGGCAGATAGAGGCTGCCGAGCGACTGTACGTCAGGCAGCGTTTCGGGCTTCGCGACGAGAATGACGCGATGTTGATCGGACTGCTGAAAGATCGTCGAGACGATTCGCTGTCCGAGCGCATTGTAAAGCGCATTGTCGATCGTCGCGGGCGTAATGCCGTAGCGCGCGGCGAGCTGCCGGTTGACTTCGACGTCGATGCCGAGCCCGTCGTTGCCGAGATCGCTCGTCACGTCGGCGATCGAACGGATGCGCTTCATTCGCTGGACGAGTTCGGGCACGTACTTCGCGAGCGCCGCCTGATTCGGCCCGCGCACGGCGAGACGGTACTGATTGGGAGAAACGGTGGTATCGAGCGTCAGGTCCTGCTCCGGCTGCAAATAGAGCTTGATGCCGGGCACGTTCGCAACTTCTTGCTGCAAACGCCGAGCGATGGCCTCCGCGCTATCGGAACGTTCGTCGACGGGCTTCAGATTGATAAGAAAGCGCGCATGGTTGAGCGTGACGTTGGTGCCGTCGATGCCGACATAGGATGTGAGCGAAGTGACGTCGCGATCACGCAGGATCGCATCGGCTAGCGCCGATTGCCGCTCGACCATCGCCTTGTACGAGACGGAGTTGTCGGCCACGCTGATGCCCTGGATGACGCCGACGTCTTGTATCGGAAAGAGCCCCTTCGCGATAACGATGTAAAGGGCGACCGTGAGCACGACCGTTCCGCCTCCGACGGCCAGGGTCAATCTCTGGTGATCGAGCACCCAGCGCAGCCCTCGCTCATAAGCGGCGAGCGTCTTGTCGAAGACACCTTCGCTGATGCGCTCGAAGCGGGTCGGCTGACGCTCGGCCTGCGCCCGAAGAATGCGTGCGCAAAGCATCGGCACGACGGTCAACGAAACCACGGCTGACAGCACGACCGTCACCGCGAGCGTGACGGCGAACTCGCTGAAAAGACGCCCGATGACGCCTCCCATGAATAGCAGCGGAATCAGCACGGCGATCAGCGATACCGTCAGCGAGAGGATCGTGAACCCGATCTGCCCTGCTCCTTTGAGCGCCGCCTGCAGCGGACTTTCCCCCTCCTCCAGATAACGGACGACGTTCTCGATCATGACGATCGAGTCGTCGACGACGAAACCTGTCGCGATGATGAGCGCCATCAGCGAGAGATTGTCGATCGAGTAATGGAGCTCGTACATCGCCGCGAGCGTGCCAATCAGCGAGACGGGAACCGAAATGCTCGGGATGATCGTGGCAGGCACATTGCGCAGGAACACGAAGATCACGGCCACGACGAGCCCGACGGCCATCACGAGCTCGATCGCGGCATCGCGTACCGAAGCGCGAATGACGCCCGTGCTGTTCGAAACGGCCGTCACGTTGACACCGGCCGGCAGCGTCGATTCGAGCGCCGGTAGCCGCTTCATGATCTGATCGACCGTCGCGATCACATTGGCGCCGGGCTGGCGCTGCACGTTGAGGAGGATGGCGGGCGTCCGGTTGTAGGTCGCGCCTTGCGCCACGTCCTGAGCGGCCGTCGTCACGCGCGCCACGTCGTGCAGATACACGGGCGAGCCGTTCTGATAGGCAATGATCGTGGCGAGGTAATCGTTCGGATCGGAGATCTGATCGTTGTCGTTGATCGTATAGTCGAGCTCGGGGCCGTCGAAATTGCCTTTCGGCTGACTGATGTTGACGTTGGCGAGCAGCGTGCGCAGATCGTCGAGATTGAGGTTATAGGCCGCGAGCCTGTGCGGGTCCGCTTCGACACGAACGGCGGGCACGTTGCCGCCTGCCGTCGTAACGAGGCCTACGCCGGGCACCTCCGAAATCTTCGTGCCGAGCCGATTGTTCGCATAGTCCTGCAACTGCGTCAGCGACATCGACTTCGACGTGACGGCCAACGTGAGGATCGGTTGATCGGCGGGATTGACCTTCGCATAGGTCGGCGGCGCCGGCAACCCGCTCGGCAGATAGCTGTTCGCCGCATTGATCGCCTGCTGGACATCCTGCTCGGCCACATCGAGGCTCATCGAAAGGTCGAACTGCAGCGTGATGATCGACGAGCCGTCGGAGCTATACGACGTCATCTGCTGCAAGCCCGGAATCTCGCCGAGCTGAACTTCGAGCGGAGCAGTCACCGTCGTGGCCATCACGTCAGGGCTTGCGCCCGGATACGACGTGTGGACCTGAATGGTCGGATAGTCGACGTTCGGCAACGACGATACCGGCAGATAGCGGACGGCGACGATGCCGATCAGCACCAACGCGATCATCAGCAACGACGTGGCGACGGGCCGGAGGATAAATGGGCGGGAGAGACTCATTGGGCGGTGCGCACGTTACCCGTGCCTGCGCCGGCGCCCGCAACGCGTATCCTTGCGCCGTCGCTCAAGCGATCCATGCCGTCCGTGACGACACGCTGGCCTTCGGTGAGCCCCGCGAGAATCGCCGTGTATTTGCCATCGGTCGGCCCCGACGTGACCTTGTGCACGGAAACGGTGCCGTCGGCATTGGCGACATAAACATACGTGCCGGGTGCCCCCGTCTGCACCGCCGCCGTCGGCACGAGTACGGCGTTATGGAGGACGTCGACGAGTAGTTTCACGTCGACGAACTCGTTCGGATAAAGCTTTTCGTCGTCGTTCGCGAACATCGCGCGCAGCGTTATCGTACCGGTGCTCGTCGCGACCTGATTGCTGACCGCGTACAGCGTGCCCGTGGCAATTTGCTTGTTGTCGTTGCTGCCGTACACCGTGACAGGCAGCTTTGCACCCGACTGCATGCGCTGTAGCACCTGCCCGAGCATATCCTGCGGGACCGTGAACTCGACCGTCGTCGGTTTCATTTGCGTCACGATGGCGACGCCAGTCGAGCTCGAGGCCGTCACGTAGTTGCCCGGGTCGACGAGGCGCAGGCCCACTCGGCCCGAAATCGGCGAGGTGATCCGGCAAAACGCCAGATCGAGATCGTATTGCGCGATGCTGGCCTCGTCGGACTTCACGGCGGCCTCGTCCTGCCGCACCGTGAACTGCTCGTCGACGTAGGTCTGCTGCGCGATCGATTTCTTCGCGTTCAATTCGGCGTAGCGAGCGAGATCGGAGCGGGCCTGCGCGAGCGAGGCCTGGTCCTTTGCCAATTGTGCTTCGGCCTGCTGCCTGTCGATCTCGTATTGGCGCGGGTCAATCTGCACGAGCAGCTGGCCCTTTTCGACGTCCTGACCTTCCTTGTAAGCGACGGCCGTCAAATAGCCGCTCAGTTGCGGCAGTACCGTCACCGTCGCGACGGGGGTAACGGTCCCGAGCTCGTTCAAGGTTTCGGGCATATCGCCGAGTGTGACGGGGGCGACCGTCACGACTTGGGCCGGCCTGTGAACGGCCGGCGCCCGCTTCTTCACGACGTGGTAGCCGATTGCCGCCGCGATGAGCGCAAGAATCAGCAGTACGGCGGCCCCCCGCCTGCGACGCGGATGCCTGACCGGAGTCGAGATGTGTTGACTGACTTCGTTGAGTTCCTGCATTGGATGAGCGAAAAGTTGAGCGCCGCGACGATCGGTCATCGCAAGGCGAATGCAGACTGACTCTACCGATGCCGCATGTTTTCGTGCTTACGGAAACTTACTGTCCAGTGACGCATCAAGACCGGCGAAAGAGATTCGGGCGTTCGGCGCACGAAACGCGGGACGACGCGGCCTTTGCGTTAGCGACCGCAGATCTCAGTAATATTCCGAAAGCCAATCGTGCCCTTTCCGGGCTACGATAACCCCGTCCTCATGCCGCCCCGAATGCCTGAAGTGCACGCACCTTCCACGCCCGATTCCGCCCTGCAAGTCCTGCTCGTCGACGACGACGCCGAACTGCGCGATCTGCTGCGCAAGTTCTTCCAGCAGCGCGGCATCGCGTTCTCCGTATTGCACGACGCCACGAATCTGGCGCGGCGGCTGGAACGCGAGCGCCCATCCGTCATCGTGCTGGACCTCATGATGCCGGGCGTGGATGGCCTCACGGCGCTCAAGCAGCTGCGAGCCAGCGGCGACACGATTCCGGTCGTCATGCTCACGGCCCGCGCTGAAGGCGTGGACCGTGTGCTCGGGCTCGAACTCGGCGCGGACGACTATCTCGGCAAGCCCTTCATGCCGCAGGAACTGCTCGCGCGCATCCACGCGGTGCTGCGCCGGCAGGGCCAGCCGCAGACCACGGCGGCGCCGGAGAAGCGCGCGCCGTGCCGGTTCGGACGTTTCGAACTCGATTTCTCGACGCGCACGCTCCTGTGCGACGGCGAACCCGTGAAGCTCACGGGCGGCGAATACGCGCTGCTCGAAGTGCTCGCCTCGCACCCCATGGAAACGCTTTCGCGTACGCGCCTCATCGAGCTGCTCCACGGCCCGGATGCCGAAGTCACGGAACGCGGCATCGACGTACCGGTGTGGCGCCTGCGCCGGCTGATCGAGGACGACCCGTCCAATCCCCGCCGGCTGCAAACCATGCGCGGCGTCGGCTACATGTTCATTCCCGACAACCCGGCCGATGAAGAATCCGCTTGATACGGTGTTTGGCCGGCTCGTGGTCACCACGGTTGGCCTGCTCCTACTCGTGCACCTCACGTCGCTGCTGCTGATCGACCGCACACGGGCGAGCCTCGCCGCGTCCCATATCTCGCGCGTTGTGGAGGCCGGTGCACAAATGAGCCAGCAGGACACCGGGCACGAACGTTCCGTGGCGGACATCCTCGGCATTTCTCTGGTGGACATTCACGGGCTCCCGCCCGCCGACGGTCAGCGTTTCCTCAACGACACGATAGGGCCGCTCGAGCAGCGTCTGAGGCGCGTCCTGCCCGCAGGCAGCCACGTCGCGCTGGACAGCGAAGGCACGCTCCGCGTCCTGCCCGCGGGCAGCTCGCGCGGCATCGTGCTGCCGCAGGCGGAGGTGCCGCTGAGCCGTTTCACCGGCGTGCTGGCGCTCACGCTGGTGTTCGCCATCGTGGTCGCTGTCGTGCTTGCCTGGCAACTCAACCGGCCGATCCGCGACCTCGCCGCAGCCGCGCGCGAGCATCGTACGGGCCATCACTTGAGCCACGTGCGCAAGCGCGGGCCGCGCGAGCTCCGCGAGCTGATCGGCGACTTCAACGACATGACGCGCGAACTGGCCGAGGTCGAGCGCGAGCGCGCCGTGATGCTCGCGAGCATCGCGCACGATCTGCGCACGCCGATCACGCGCATGCAGGTGCGTGCGGACCTGCTTGCCGATCCGGGCGATCGCGATGGTTTCCTGCGCGATGCCGAATCCATGTCGCGCGTCATCACGCAGTTCCTCGACTTTGCCAGGGAGAGCCCCGAAGGCTCGCCGCAGATCAGCGTGGATGCGCGGTTCGCAGATGATTCTATAACTCATACATACGATTATCGTGAGGAGACGCGCATGCTGAGCCCTCATGAATTCGCCACATTGATGCTCATCAAGGACGCGCCGGACCAGATCGATCTGGACCGCGCCGAATTGGACACGCTGCTCGAGCACCAGTTGGTTGCGCTCGAAGAACTGGCTTCCGGCGGTCGGCGTCCGCGCCTGACGCGCGACGGCAATTCGCTTCTTGACAGGATCGACCGCGGCAGGCGATACATGCAGCAACTCTCGTATCTTTGAGAGATTGTCGCGCCGCGACGGATTCGCGATCAGGCCGTAATGGCGAATACGGTGGAAGCCCCCGGGCAGCACGTGCAGCAGGAATCGACGCACGAACTCATCCGCTGCGAGCGTCATGGTCTTATTGCGGGTGCGCCCGTCCACACGATAGTCTTTCCAACGGAAGGTGACGCCGCGCTCGTCGAGTGCGATCAGTCGCTGGTTAGAGATCGCGACCCGGTGCGTATAGCGCGAGAGATAGGCCAACACGGCTTTCGGTCCGGCAAACGGTCGCTTGGCATACACCACCCACTCACACGCGCGCATCGGGGCAAGCCACTCAGTGAAGACTGCCGGATCGGCGAGCGCCGTGTATTCGCCAAAGAACTGCAGTTGACCACGGCGGTATGCGGCCTCCAACTCTTCGAGGAAAAGTCGCCTGAACAGCCGCGAGAGTACGCGCACTGGCAGGAAGAAGCCTGGCTTGCACGCCACCCAACGGGTACGATCGGCCGTCAAGCCACCACCGGGAACGATGCCATGAACATGGGGGTGATGCGTGAGCGCCGAGCCCCATGTGTGCAGAACCAGAGTCGCGCCAATCTGCGCCCCGAGGTGCTTCGAATCAGCCGCGATGGTGCGCAGCGTCTCGGCTGCCATATCGAACAACAGCCCATAAATCACCGCCTTGTTGTAATACGCAATCTCGCTGATCGCGGCCGGCAGTGTGAAGACCACGTGGTAATACTCGACGGGCAGGAGATCTTCCTGACGTGCTTCCAACCACCGTCGCGCGGCAGTAGCCTGACACTTTGGGCAGTGCCGGTTGCGGCACGTAATGGAGTGCACTCCATTACGTGCCTTTGGGGTGTCCATTTAACCGGAGTTGAGCGTAGACTGGGCCAATGGAACGTCCCCACGCCAGCACCCACTATCCTAAGTCCCTTGGGGAGTTTCAGGCTTGGTTCCCGACTGATGCAGACTGCCTGGACTACCTGGAATGGCTGCGATGGCCTTGCGGCTTCGTCTGCCCGTCCTGTGGTCATCCTCGAGGATGACGGCTTGGGGACGGCAGGTTCATGTGTACTGGATGCGGTAGCCGCACATCAGTGATGGCAGGCACCATCTTTGAGCGGACCCGTACTCCCCTCACGGTTTGGTTTTCGGTCTGTTGGCATTTTGCTACCGGCAAAGACGGGATCTCGGCGCTGAGTTTGAAGCGGACCCTGGAGATCGGCTCCTACCAGACAGTGTGGGCTATCCTTCATCGCCTGCGGTCTGTGCTGATTCGCCCCGATCGGGAGCGCCTTTGCGGGAAGGTGGAGGTTGACGAAACCTACATCGGAGGCAAAGAATCCGGACTCTCGGGAGGCCGTGCCAAAGGGAAGAAGATCCTGACGTGTATCGCGATCGAGATCCTGGAGCCGAAGGGATTCGGGCGCTGTCGAATGGCGCCCGTGGCGGATGCCTCCTCAGAATCGCTTCGTTCCTTTGTGTTGGATAACGTCGAGCCGGGGGCGACGGTCATTACCGATGCCTGGCAGGGTTACCGGTGGTTGGAGAAGAACGGGTACATCCATGACCGCCGTAGCCAGCGGGCCGCATCGGCGCGGGGCGAGGACCCCGGAGAACTTCTGCCAGGTGTGCATCGAATAGCATCCCTTGCAAAGCGATGGCTACTGGGCACCCACCAGGGAGCGGTGGATTCTGCACACTTGCCCAGTTACCTGGACGAGTTCGTGTTCCGTTTCAACCGCCGCCGCGCACGTAGCCGAGGGATGCTGTTCTACCGGGTCCTGGAGCTTGCTGTGGCCCATGGACCGGTTCGTTACCAAGACCTTGTTATGAGCCAGAGCCCAAAGGCTGTTCCTCCCAAGCCGCCGAGGCAACGCGGACATCCGCCCAGCGACCTTCGCCGAGTCGCCCGTGGAGGCAAATCGCTAACTCCGGTTAAATGGACACCCCAATTTCGAGTAATCAAGGTTGCCTGGTACATCGGATCGGCGTTCCCTTGATGTCGAGAATTTATGGGACGTATGGCTACTGCTGCGCCACGGCGCTCGTTTCCGACCAGCCGCCGCCCAGCACCTTGTACAGCGTGATCAGGTTCGACTGCCTGGCGAGCATGTCCGTCACAAGCTGCTGTTGCGCCGTGTAGAGCGTGCGCTGGGCGTCGAGCAAGGTCAGGAAACTGTCGGTCCCGGCCCGGTAGCGTGCCTGCGCGAGATCGTAGTACTGCTGCGCCGAGTTCGCGTAGTCGCGGTCCGCGGCCACTTGCGATACGTAGGTCGTGCGCCCCGCAAGCGCGTTGGACACTTCCTTGAACGCCGTCTGGATGGCCTTTTCGTAGTTGGCGATGTCGATGTCCTTCTCTACCTTCGCGACGTCGAGCGAGGCCCGGTTGTAGCCGAAGTCGAAGATCGGAACCGAGATGGACGGCGCGAAGGTCCACGCGCCCGTGCCGGCCTTGAAGAGATTCGAGAGGCTGCTGCTGGTGCTGCCCGCCGACGCCGTGAGCTCGATCTTCGGAAAGAACGCGGCGCGTGCCGCGCCAATGTTCGCGTTGGCGCCCTTGAGCGTGTGCTCGGCCTCGACGATGTCGGGGCGGCGCGTGAGCAGATCCGATGTCACGCCTTCACCGATGTCCGCGAGCGTGTTCTCGCTCTCCATCAGCGTGGGACCCTGGGGCAGATCGGCGGGCAGCGGCGCGCCAATTTCCGCGACGAGGTTGTTGCGGTCCTGTGCCACTGCGCGTGTGTAGGAGGCGAGGCTCGCACGCGCGGCGGCAAGCGAGTTTTCGGCCTGGCGCACGTCCTGCATCGATGCACTGCCCATCTTCATCATGCTGACCGTCAGATCGTAGGTGTGCTGGTCCGCATCCACCGTGTTTTGCGTGATCTGCAGCAGGGCTTCGTCTGAGAGTAGTTGCAGATAGTCGGTGGCGACCGTCGCGATCAGGCTAATCTGCGTGCTCGTGCGGGCGGCGTCCGTGGCGAGGTATTGCTCGAGCGCCTGGCGTTTCAGGCTGCGCAGGCGGCCGAAGAAGTCGATTTCCCACGACGAGAGGCCCACGCCCGCGCTGCTCGAGCTATACAAGCTGGTGGAGCCTTCCGCGCGTTCGCGCGTGGCCGACCCCGACGCGCTGATGGTCGGGCCGATGTTGGCGCGCGCGATGCGGTACTGCGCTTCGTACTCGGCCACGTTCAGTGCGGCCACGCGCATGTCGCGATTGTTCGCGAGCGCGAGTTCGATCAGTTTCTGCAGGCGCGGGTCCTTGAAGAAGTCGCGCCAGCCGAGGTCAGCGGCGAGCGGGGCAGCGGTGGCCGCCGTTGCCGCTTTCGACTGCGCCGGCGCGGGCGCGGTGGACCACGTGCTATCGACGGGTGCCGACGGGCGTTGCCAGGCCGGGTCCAGCGAACAGGCGCCGAGCGCGGCGGCGCACAGAAGGGCGATCAGTGTGCGTTTCATGCGTTGCCCTCGTTGGTTTCCGCCGCATCCATGGTATGGCCGTGTTCCTTGAACAGTCTGCGTACCACGACAAAGAAGACAGGTACGAAGAAGATAGCGAGTACCGTGGCGGCGATCATGCCGCCCGTCACGCCCGTGCCGATCGCATGGCGCGCGCTGGCGCCGGCGCCCGTGCTGATAACGAGCGGCAGCACGCCGAACACGAACGCGAGCGAGGTCATGAGGATGGGGCGCAGGCGCATATGGGCGGCTTCGAGCACGGCGTCGACGAGACTGTGTCCCTGCGCCTGAAGGTCCTTGGCGAACTCGACGATCAGAATCGCGTTCTTCGTGGAGAGTCCGATGGTGGTCAGCAGCCCCACCTTGAAGTAGATGTCGTTGGAGAGTCCGCGTCCATGCGCGGCGAGCAGCGCACCGAGCACGCCGAGCGGTACGACGAGCAACACCGCGAGCGGGATCGACCAGCTTTCGTAGAGGCCCGCGAGACACAGGAATACGATGACGAGCGAGATCGCATAGAGCATCGTGGCCTGGGAGCCGGCCTGCTTCTCCTGGTAGGACTGTCCCGTCCATTCCACGGCGAAGCCGGGCGGCAGTTTGCGGGCTAGTTGTTCGACCGCGTTCATCGCTTCGCCGGTGCTCACGCCGGGCTGCGTGGCGGCTGAAATGCCCATGGCGAGTTGCCGGTTGTAGCGCTCGATCTGCGGCGGCCCGAACGTCCAGTGGCTCTTCGCGAACGACGAGAACGGCGCCATGGTGGAGTCGTAGCCTGTGGTGCTGCTACTGGTGCTCGTGGTGGTTGTCGAAGACGACGAAGACGAAGACGAACTCGACGAGGTACTGCTCGCCTTCACATACCAGTCGCCGAGATCGGTGGGCATCATGCGATACGGCGCATCCGACTGCACGTAGACCTTCTGCACACGCCCCGTGTCGATGTAGTTGTTCACGTAGGACGAACCGAACGCGGTCTGCAACGTGTCGTTGACGTCCGAGATGGAAAGCCCGAGCGCGTTGGCCTTTTCGCGGTCGATATCCACCTGCAACTGCGGCGTATCTTCGAGGCCGGACGGGCGCACCATCGCGAGCGTGGGATCCTTCGACGCCATGCCGAGGAACTGGTTGCGCACCGTGAGCAGCTTGTCGTGCCCGGCGCCGCCGCGGTCTTCTATCTCGAAGTCGAGGCCGCTCTGCGTCCCGAGTTCCTGAATGGCGGGCGGATTCAGCACGAAGATCTGCGCATCGCGGTTCGCCGCGAAATGCTGGTTGGCGCGCGCGATGATGGCCTGCGCGCTGTCATGAGAGCCCCGCTGGCTCCAGTCCTTGAGGCTCACGAAGGCGATGGCGTTGTTCTGCCCCTGGCCGTTGAAGCTGAAACCGTTGATGGCGATGACCTGCTTGACACCCGGTTCGTCGTTCAGCACGTAGTGCTCGACTGCCTCCACCGTCTTCAGCGCGCGCGAGGCCGGCGTGCCTGCGGGCGCGCTGATCGACACGATGAAGTAGCCCTGGTCTTCGTCGGGCAGGAACGAGGAGGGCAGCGTGACGTAGAGCAACGCCACGATGCCGGCGATCACGCCGTAGACGAGCATGTAGCGCGTGGGCTTCGCGACCACGCGGGCGAGCGAGCTGCTGCTGTAGCCCGCATTGCTTTTGGCGAACCAGCGGTTGAACCAGCCGAAGAAGCCGCGCTTCTCGTGATGTTCCACGTCGGCACGCTTGAGCAGCGTGGCGCACAAGGCCGGCGTGAGCGTGAGCGCGAGCATCACCGAAAGCAGCATCGCGGAGACGATCGTGATGGAGAACTGCCGGTAGATCGCGCCGGTGGAGCCCGAGAAGAACGCCATCGGGATGAACACCGCGGTGAGCACCGTGGTCACGCCGATCAGCGCGCCCGTGATCTGGCCCATCGCCTTGTGCGTGGCTTCCTTCGGTTCGAGCTTCTCCTCGATCATGATGCGTTCGACGTTTTCCACCACGACGATCGCGTCGTCCACGAGCAGGCCGATGGCGAGCACCATGGCGAACATCGAAAGCACGTTGATCGAAAAGCCGATCATCGACATCACGCCGAACGTGCCGAGCAGCGCCACCGGCACCACGATGGTGGGAATCAGCGTGGCGCGCACGTTCTGCAGGAACAGGTACATCACGAGGAACACGAGCACGACGGCTTCGCACAGCGTCTTCACGACCTCTTCGATCGAGATGCGTACGAACGGCGTGGTGTCGTACGGATACCTGAACGCCACGTCCTTCGGCAACTGCGGCTGGAGTTCGGCAAGCTTCGCACGAACCGCGTTTGCGACCTGCAGCGCGTTGGCGCCGGTGGCGAGCTTGATGGCAAGTGCCGCCGCGGGCTTGCCGTTCAGGCGCGCCGAGGTCTCGTAGCTGTCGCCGCCCACCTCGACCCGCGCGACATCCTTGATCAGCACACGGGAGCCGTCGCTGTTCACGCGCAGCAGAATGTTGGCGAACTGGTCGGCGGTGGTGAGCAGGCTCGATGAGCGGATGGTCGCGTTGATGGCCTGCGAGTCCGTTGCGGGCGCGCCGCCGACTTGGCCGGTGGTGAGCTCGACGTTCTGATTGGTGATCGCCGTGGTGACGTCCGAGGCCGTGAGGCCGTAGCTGCGCAGCTTCACCGGATTGAGCCAGATGCGCATGGCGTGCTGCGCGCCGAACAGCGTGACGTCGCCCACGCCGTTGAGCTGCGAGAGCGGATCTTCGATCTGGGTGGCGATGATGTTGCCGAGATCCACTGAATTCCAGGTGCCGCCCGGCGATGAGAGCGCGACGATCATGAGGTAGTTCGTCGATGCCTTCGCCACCTGCACGCCTTGTTCCTGCACGGTCTGGGGCAAGGTGGGCGTGGCCTGCGTCACCTTGTTCTGGACTTGCACCTGCGCAATGTCGGGGTTCGTGCCGGGATTGAACGTCAACGTGATGGTGCCCTGCCCCGCGGAACTGCTCGTGGAGGACATGTACAGCACGTTGTCGATGCCGCTCAGCTTCTGCTCGATTACCTGGGTGACGGTTGCCGCCACGGTCTCGGCTGAGGCGCCGGGGTAGGTCGCCGTGACCTGTACCGAGGGTGGCGCGATGGTGGGGTACTGCTCGACGGGAAGGCTCGTGACCGCGGCGGCACCCACCAGCATGATGACGATGGCGGCGACCCACGCGAGAATCGGACGCTTGATGAAGAACTCTGCCATGTCGTTCTCCGCCTAGCGTTGCGCGGACACGGCCGGGGCCGCGCTTGCTGCTGACGCATCCGATGGTGCATTCGATCCCGTCTGCGACGTATCGGCGACCACCTTGACCGGCGCCCCCGCATGCTCGCTCTGCAAACCGCTCACGATCACGCGGTCACCGGCGTGCAGGCCCGAGGTCACGATCCATTGGTCGCCGAACGCGTTGTCGGCGACCACGGTCGCCTGCTGGGCCTTGCCGGACGCGTCCACGACGTAGATGCTTGCCTTGCCGTCCGACGCGCGTGTTACTGCCATCTGCGGCACGAGTATCGCGTTGTCGTTCTCGCCTTCTTCCAGGCTCGCGCGCACGAACATGCCGGGCAGCAATTCGCGTTCGGGATTCGGGAACGTGCTGCGCAACGTGACCGAACCCGTGGTGGCGTCCACCGTGACGCCGGAGAACTGCAGCGCGCCGGGGTGTGCGTATTCCGTGCCGTCTTCCATCACAAGCGTGACGACGGCGCTGTCGCTGCCGGTCTTCTTCAGGCGCCCGGAGGCGAACGCTTTGCGCAGCTTCAGCCATTCCGTGCTGGGGCGCGTGACGTCGAGATACATCTGGTCGAACGCCTGGATCGTGGCGAGCGCGGTGGTCTGGTCCGAGGTGACGAGCGCACCCTCGGTCACGGTCGATGCGCCGATGCGGCCTGAAATGGGCGCCCGCACGCGCGTGTATTCGAGGTTCACGCGCGCGGATTCGAGCGATGCCTCGTCGGCGGTGACATCCGCGGCATCCTCGCGAACGGCGGCAACCGCATCGTCGTAGTCCTGCTTGCTCACGGCGTTGATCTTCACGAGGTCCGTGTAGCGGTCCGCCTTCGTCTTCGCGGAGGCGAGCGTGGCGCGCGCTTTCTCGAGCGTGCCGCGTGCCTGGTCGTAGGCGGCCTGGTAGGTGGCGGGATCGATCTGGTAGAGCACCTGGCCCGCCTTCACGTCGCTTCCTTCCACGAAGAGCCGCTTGAGGATGATGCCGCTCACCTGCGGGCGGACGTCGGAGACCTTCTGCGAGGAAAGCCGGCCGGAGAGCTCGGCGGTCTCTACGATCCGCTGCGGTGCGAGCGTGAGTACGCCCACTTGGGCGGTTTGCGGGGGAAAGCCGGCGGGTGGGCCTGCTTGCCTGTTGCAGCCGGCGGTGCCCAGTATCGCGAGCATCGAGAGTGCTGCAAACAGCCGACGCGGCCTCCAACGCAGGCGGTGCAGGCGGTGGTGCGCATCGTGGATCAGGGTGGTTGGCGTCTTCATCTTTGACCTGTTGGACATCGCAATGCCTCGCGACGCGAGAACGGGACCGCACCGGGCGCCGTGGCGGGAGCCTTAATGGAAGCCGTAGCTGGACCGGGTGCTGGGCAAGGCGTAAAGCTACCGATGCCGCATGTTTTCGTGCTTACGGAAACTTACTGTCCAGTGACGCATCAAGACCGGCGAAAGAGATTCGGGCGTTCGGCGCACGAAACGCGGGACGACGCGGCCTTTGCGTTAGCGACCGCAGATCTCAGTAATATTCCGAAAGCCAATCGTGCCCTTTCCGGGCTACGATAACCCCGTCCTCATGCCGCCCCGAATGCCTGAAGTGCACGCACCTTCCACGCCCGATTCCGCCCTGCAAGTCCTGCTCGTCGACGACGACGCCGAACTGCGCGATCTGCTGCGCAAGTTCTTCCAGCAGCGCGGCATCGCGTTCTCCGTATTGCACGACGCCACGAATCTGGCGCGGCGGCTGGAACGCGAGCGCCCATCCGTCATCGTGCTGGACCTCATGATGCCGGGCGTGGATGGCCTCACGGCGCTCAAGCAGCTGCGAGCCAGCGGCGACACGATTCCGGTCGTCATGCTCACGGCCCGCGCTGAAGGCGTGGACCGTGTGCTCGGGCTCGAACTCGGCGCGGACGACTATCTCGGCAAGCCCTTCATGCCGCAGGAACTGCTCGCGCGCATCCACGCGGTGCTGCGCCGGCAGGGCCAGCCGCAGACCACGGCGGCGCCGGAGAAGCGCGCGCCGTGCCGGTTCGGACGTTTCGAACTCGATTTCTCGACGCGCACGCTCCTGTGCGACGGCGAACCCGTGAAGCTCACGGGCGGCGAATACGCGCTGCTCGAAGTGCTCGCCTCGCACCCCATGGAAACGCTTTCGCGTACGCGCCTCATCGAGCTGCTCCACGGCCCGGATGCCGAAGTCACGGAACGCGGCATCGACGTACCGGTGTGGCGCCTGCGCCGGCTGATCGAGGACGACCCGTCCAATCCCCGCCGGCTGCAAACCATGCGCGGCGTCGGCTACATGTTCATTCCCGACAACCCGGCCGATGAAGAATCCGCTTGATACGGTGTTTGGCCGGCTCGTGGTCACCACGGTTGGCCTGCTCCTACTCGTGCACCTCACGTCGCTGCTGCTGATCGACCGCACACGGGCGAGCCTCGCCGCGTCCCATATCTCGCGCGTTGTGGAGGCCGGTGCACAAATGAGCCAGCAGGACACCGGGCACGAACGTTCCGTGGCGGACATCCTCGGCATTTCTCTGGTGGACATTCACGGGCTCCCGCCCGCCGACGGTCAGCGTTTCCTCAACGACACGATAGGGCCGCTCGAGCAGCGTCTGAGGCGCGTCCTGCCCGCAGGCAGCCACGTCGCGCTGGACAGCGAAGGCACGCTCCGCGTCCTGCCCGCGGGCAGCTCGCGCGGCATCGTGCTGCCGCAGGCGGAGGTGCCGCTGAGCCGTTTCACCGGCGTGCTGGCGCTCACGCTGGTGTTCGCCATCGTGGTCGCTGTCGTGCTTGCCTGGCAACTCAACCGGCCGATCCGCGACCTCGCCGCAGCCGCGCGCGAGCATCGTACGGGCCATCACTTGAGCCACGTGCGCAAGCGCGGGCCGCGCGAGCTCCGCGAGCTGATCGGCGACTTCAACGACATGACGCGCGAACTGGCCGAGGTCGAGCGCGAGCGCGCCGTGATGCTCGCGAGCATCGCGCACGATCTGCGCACGCCGATCACGCGCATGCAGGTGCGTGCGGACCTGCTTGCCGATCCGGGCGATCGCGATGGTTTCCTGCGCGATGCCGAATCCATGTCGCGCGTCATCACGCAGTTCCTCGACTTTGCCAGGGAGAGCCCCGAAGGCTCGCCGCAGATCAGCGTGGACGCGCACTGCCGCTGCGATTACGCGGACCCGCTGAGTCCTGGCGGCGAACAGGACGCAGACGCGCTCGTCACGCTCGACCTGCGCGCGGGGCCGGACTTCATGCTGCCCATCGTCGATGTCGACCGCATTCTGTCGAACCTCGTCGAGAATGCGCTGACCTACGGCGAGCCGCCCGTCGAGATATCCACGCGAGCGCATGAGGAGCATTACGAACTCGTGGTGCGCGACCATGGTGCCGGCGTGCCCGCGCCCGACCTCGACCGCGTGCTGCGCCCTTTCGTGCGGCTCGATCCCGCGCGCGGTGGCACCGCGCATAGCGGCCTCGGTCTCGCCATCGTGCGCCGTCTCGTTCGCCATCACGGCGGCACACTTCAAATCTCCAACGCGTCCGATGGCGGCCTCGTCGTCGCGATGATGTTTCCGAGGCGCAGCCCCACACGTTGAAGCACCCTATGCGCGTCTCATCGCCTCGTGCCAACAGGACGACGCTACGGTGGGCCGGCTAGGAAAGCACCGGGCGTTTCGCGTCATCCAGCGAGCATGCTGCTCGAGTCCGGATGACGGTCGTGGGGCACCTTCAAAACGTGTAGGCAAGGTCCGGCTGTGTAATAAGCGGATCTGGATGGATGCGAAGTTTCGTCACGATGTGCGAGCCGGCGGCGGTTCTTGCGTCCGTCGTGAGCGTGCTCGACATCGGGATGTAGGTCACCGATGCATTGATGCCCAGGTGTTTGTTGAGCGCAAAGTTGAACCCTGCCTTGAAAGTTGGGTTCCACGACGGACTGAGCGACGAGTCGGTCGTGCAGCCAGGCCCGCACGAGTCGTCAAGAAACTGCCGGTTCGTAATGTGCGTGTCCACGAACCACGTGTAGTTGATGCCCATTCCCACAAACGGCCGGAAGCGGGCATCGGGGCGCATGAAGTGGTATCTGAGTTCCAGCACGGGTGAGAGTGGCTTCGATTTTCCGACGACTCCGTACTGCGCTAACGAATTGTCCCCCATCAGGGGTCCCCGTGATTTTGATGCCGTTTACAAGGGTAGTCGGAGCTAGGCGCGATAAGGCCCATCGTTCTGTCCCCTAAATAATCTTCAACCAAATCATCGATTTCCTGTTTGCTTTTCGGCAGCCATGTGACGGCCCCGGCGCAGGCCGGAACCGGGGCCATTTCGCGGTGATAAGGGCATTTCTCCCCGATCGCCCTCCGGTAACCGGCTGGAAAGTGGTTTTCTAGCCGTGAGAATCGTGCGCTATTCCTGCCCGCCGGATGCGAATCTCGTGACGAGGCTGGTGCGAGCGGCCCGCTCCGGTTCACGCCGGACCAGTGCCACCGGGCGCAAAGCCTTGTGCAGCGTGGCTTTTCGCCCGACGCGGCCCGATGTCCGCGACGCGCTCTCGGCGCTGGCTCGCCCCGGCATGGCAAACAGCAACTCTCTGATTTTTATGGTCATTTAAATGGGGCCGCCTCGCAATGCCTTGTCGGGCTTGAAGCGGCGTAGCCCGGTAAACGGCATCAAAATCACGGAGACCCCAATGTAAGGACACGAGCCGATCGGGCATGACTCTCGACCGGATGGATGACGAGCACACTCCGATGGTATGTTCTTAGGCTTCTACATAACTGGAAGGCTTAAAGGGGTTTTCTGTTCCGTTACTCCCCGTACCCCGACTACATCATGAGTGTGGCCGGGAATGCCGGATTTGTCGCAGGTCAAATTCTCGGTCAGGACGGAGAGATTCTGGCAACCGTCGCTCCTTTGAAAAGCGTTCGCCTTCGCGGATGAACGATTCGTT
>NZ_VZQQ01000043.1 GCF_014397785.1 Paraburkholderia podalyriae | reverse complement strand
CGCGCTGCCGCCATCGCGTTCAGGGATCGATACAATCGCAACTGGCGCCTTGAAAAGCTGGGCTTCAAATCACCCCTCGAAGCCCGTCAGGAACGGCTGATGAAGCTGGCCGCCTGAGTTGCAAGAGGCGTGTCCAAACAACCGGAGCCGGTACACGCGATTGACGCCACTAATAACAGCCCGAATAGAAGCCGTAACCAAGTTGGCATCGATACCAACTCCAAACGCGCTACCAGCCACATCAGCCCCTGCCATCTCAGCAACAGCCACAGCCTTCGCATCGGCCCCCTGCGTCAAAGCACGCTCTTCATAGTGCTGAATCCGCACTGGCACTCCCATCGCATCCATCAACGCATCAAGCGGCCCATTGCCTGCGCCGCTCAAAACGCGCCGCGAGCCATTAATCTCGACAGTGAGTTTGATCCTCGCGCCGTCCCCCTGCTCGGACAAATGGTGACCGATATAACGCACAGGGGCCACGCTGAGCACATATTCCTGCTGGAACAACTCCCAGATCTGCGAGGACGTGACTTCCTGCCCACTATCATCGGTATATCGCTGCACAGCAGAGCTGAAATCCACCTGCAATCGCCGTGGCAACACAACGCCATAACCCTGCTCGAGCAGGTACGCAATGCCGCCCTTGCCGGACTGGCTATTCACACGAATGACTGAATCATAAGTACGGCCGAGATCACTCGGATCGATCGGCATATACGGCACTTCCCAGATAGCATCTGGCTTTTGCACGGCAAGGCCTTTCTTGATCGCATCCTGATGCGAACCGGAAAACGCGGTGAACACCAGATCGCCGACGTACGGATGACGCGGATGCACCGGCAACTGTGTGCATTCCTCAGCGGTCCGTGCGACTTCGTTGATGTTCGAAAAATCGAGCCCAGGATCGACGCCTTGCGTGTAGAGATTCAACGCAAGCGTGACGAGATCTACATTGCCGGTGCGTTCGCCATTGCCGAACAGGCAACCCTCGATACGATCGGCCCCGGCCATCACCGCGAGTTCGGCGGCCGCCACCGCAGTGCCCCGGTCGTTATGCGGATGCACGGACACGATCAACGAATCGCGGCGCGCGAGATTGCGGTGCATCCATTCGACCTGGTCAGCGTAGACGTTCGGCGTCGACATTTCGACGGTGGCGGGCAGATTGACGATGGCCTTGTGCTCGGGCGTCGGTTGCCAGATGTCGAAGACGGCGTCGCAGACTTCCTTGGCGAATTCGAGTTCGGTGCCGCTGAACGCTTCCGGGCTGTATTGCAGTGTGAAGTGCGTTTCGGGCGTGGCATCGACGAGACGTTGCATGGTGCGTGCGGCGCTTTGCGCGAGTTCCTTCACGCTGCTTTTCTCCAGGCCGAACACAATGCGGCGAAATTCCGGTGCAGTCGCGTTGTAGAGGTGAACGATGGCGCGCGGCACACCACGCAGCGATTCGAACGTGCGTTCGATCAGATCGTCGCGGGCTTGCGTCAAGACTTCGATTGTGACGTCGTCCGGGATATGGCGGCCTTCGATCAACTCACGCACGAAATTGAAATCGGTCTGCGAAGCGGACGGAAACCCGACTTCGATTTCCTTGAACCCGATCTGCACCAGGGTCTTGAACATGCGCATCTTGCGCTCAGCGTTCATTGGTTCGAACAGCGACTGGTTGCCGTCCCGCAAATCGGTGCTCATCCAGATCGGCGCGCGCGTAATGGTACGCGACGGCCACTGGCGCTCCGTCAAATTGACAGGTTTGAACGATCGGTATTTGGTAGCAGGGTTCTTCAACATTTTCATCATCCGTAGGTTCGACAAGCGGGTAGTCGACCGGACGACGAAAAGGCAAAAGCATAGCCGCCGGTCGGAAACCGGGGCTGGATCAGTTACTGGAGAATCAAGCGGTGCTTCGGTGTATCAGATGGAAGCGCGCAGCAGCAGACCTAGCCCGGTAGAGCGGGCTAGTAGTAGCGATAGGATGGTCTGGGCGCGATACATAGCGTGCAATAGGACCACATTATTGGGATCGCGTCAAGCGCTGGATCACTCAGCGCTGGATCACTCTGTTACCGACGCGCCCCATCTAATCCAAACGGCTACCCGCATGGGTAGCCCGAGCGATTTACGGGCGCGTTGACCGTTGAACACCGCCTGCCATCCGACGCCGTTCAGGCGTTCGCCATGTTGACATCACGTGGCTTCAGTATCGCCCCGTCGGGAATTTCACCGTGTTCCAGATAGCGCCACAGGGCAATCGCCAGACGGCGTGCGAGCGCCACGATACCGATGCGCCGCAGTCGCTTGCCGGTGTCGGCAAACCGCTGGTTGAACCAGCGGCTAAGCTGGCTGCTGGGCTGGAAGCGTAACCAGCTCCATGCAAGCTCGACCATCAACCACCGGCATCGCTTGTTGCCCGCCTTGCTGATACCCAGTTCGACCTGACTGGTGCCACTGGCATATGGCGTGGGCGTCAGGCCCAGGCAGCCGGCCACTTCCCGACGGTTGTGAAACTGCCGCCAGCCAAACAGTTCCCTCATCAGGGTCCAGGCGCTGCCTGTGCCGATTCCCGCAAGCTGTGCCAGCAACGCCATGCCGGGGTGCGAGCCGCTGCGCACCTGCTGGTCCTGCAGTGCTTCGAGCAGGCTTACCTGTTTGCGCACAACCGCGAGCCGCTCACATTCGCGTTCAATCTCGGCGCGCAGGCCGGGCGCCAGTTGCTCGCGCTGCTGGGCCCACCAGTGAGTCCAGATCCGGCCACCGACATATCTGACCCGAAGGTTGTGCAGCACGAGCAAGGAGCGGATCCGGTTGGTGTGTGCGGTACGCTCCTGCCGCAGACGCTCCAGTTCACGGTGCAGGCGCCGGTCGTCTTCCTGCTCAGGCGTCGGGATGCGCGCGACGGCCCATAGCCGGTGCTCGCCCGCGTAATAACGCATAAGCATCGAGAGCAACTTGTCGCTATCAAGGCGGTCCGTCTTCGCGCGACGGGAGCGCCGGTTCACCTCAATACTGGCCGAATCCACCACGAGATTGACGATACCCTGCTGAGCCAGCCAGCGGTGCAGCCAGAAGCCATCGCGGCCAGCCTCGTAACAGCTGTAGACGGGTGCTTCGGCGCTGAGATGGCAACGCACTCTGGCGTTCGCGATGGCGGTGAGGACAGCCGAGGTATCACCTGCGACGACCGTACACCGGCTCGGCGCGCGGCGGCCATCACCCAGTGAGAGCTTCCAGCTCTTATCGCCCAGTTCAAAAGCCACGTATAGCCGGGCAGCTACCGTCGTATTCTGCCCTCGGAGGGCTGTGTCAGGCGCATCCATTTTGCGTGCTCCTTGAGAAAACGGGTCTGCGAATCCCGTTTTTACTCCGCCGAGCCCACTTCCGCAGCCCTCCCATAGCATCTATCACGGTCATCGTTTCCATCGAGGTCATAGGTTGCGCTGTGCGCTGGCATTTCCGCTTTCGGTTGAGCTTGCGTGACTTTGACGTACTGCTCTTCGAGCGCAGCGTGATCGCGACATACGAGACTGTCCGATGCTGCTGCGACAAGTTTGGTAAGGGCGTTGCCCACCGTGTAAAAGCTTCGGGCTGATCCGGCAACATTTCGCGCTCAAGCGGCATCTGTTGCGCGCTTCACTACTTCGCAAAAACTTGGAGCCCAGTTCGTTACATGGCGCGAATTCGCCGAATTCGCCCAAGATCCGTCGACGGCGATTTCGGCCGCCGCGGCAACGATCAAGCGACCCGAGGACGTCTGAAAGTCCGCCAATATTTCGTGTTCGCCGGCTCGTACGGCAGCAAACACAGTGTTCGATTTCATTTCATTGTCGCCTTCTCCATGACTTTCAATTGATGCAGCAATCGTGATCGGTATGAAACAGGTTTCGTTGACCCCTTTCACAGACTCGATGCCGGTTTTCTGGGCTGCGTGCACGGTCTTCCAAATCTGTGCCCGGTCAAAAATAGAGCGATCGTACGATCCTGCCTCAGCCTGATTGCATTTCTTGTTGACCGAATAACAAGTAGCGTACACTATAAATGCGTTTTCCTTCTATTTACAGCGAGATTCCGTTGCGTAACCGCACCGATACCGCGCACTCCACCCAGCACGCGGGTGCCCGAGCGCGCGAAAGCGGCACACATTATCAGGGATGCGAAGCAATCTGTTTCATGGTCGCCCTGTCAGACGTCAGTGAGAATGGACCTTCCGATTGCTCACCTACCCGACTCCCCGGATGACGCCTTTCGCCCCAAGGCGTGTCTCGACGGCCGACTTCCAGCGCAGCGATGGTGTTCCGGTCACACGCTGCTGCGGTGTGCGTCACCGGCCAGCGGGGTCAACTCGCTGGACAGAGCCACAGCCCCTGCCTCCAGCATCATTTTCCGGCGCGCTTCTCCCACGGCGATGCTTTCGTCCAGTTGTCGCTCGAGATCGGCGTCTGCGTTGGCAGGCCTCCATCGTGCGACGCCATGCCTCTGCCGCGTCAGGCGCGCCAGGTCGAGCGCCTGTTTCGCCAGCCTGGCGCACTCGAACTCCACGTCGCCGCAAACATCCGGAGGAAGGGCGTATTCCCAAGTCGAACTGACATACTCCCGGGCATAGTGGACTGTCGCCGGAAAGTCCCGCAGCACTGACGTGATCTTGTGTTTGAGCCACTTCCATTCGACGGTGGGAAACGAGAATTCAGGGACATGCACGCCGACCGTCGGTTGACCGCTACCGGTGCGAATCGCTTCTGCTGATGCCCAACCGGCCCTGTGCATCATGGCGCGGCAGGTGCGCGCGAATTTCTCAAGAGAGAGCGCGACTTCGAGCGCAGCGTCGCGCCGTTCGCGCCGATGATCACGTCGGTCCCTGTGTGAGTTCCAGCCGATGGTCACGATTGAGCTGACGACACCCGAAGCCAGAGCAACCTTGAACGTACCCCACCAGTCGAACTGCTGCACCAGCGGAAACCATCCCGATGCCATGTCCACTTTCTCCATTGTTCGACTCATCAGTTCAACCCGCATTTTACCGTCGGGAGAAAATGCGGCGGAGTTTCATCGGACCCCGCCCAACACAAGTTCCTGCGTGTTCAGGTCTCTGTCTGGCCGTGCGCTCACTGGTGACCTGGCCCGTTCCGATCGGGTGCCATTGCGCGGTGACCATCACGGCGTCAATACCCTTGCAGGCGCCGACGGCTCGACATGCGAGCGTCTGCGGGGCAAACCGGAACCATCTTCGGGCCTTCGCAGGCTCAATGAACGAGCCGCTTCCCGGCGCCTCACAGACCGTCATCTGTGCGCGGTTCGCGACGGCTCCCGTGTATTGCGGTCGAAAGGAACTCTGACCTGGGATCAGGGCGATCCATGCGAGCCTTCGCGGTGATTACCTGAAGCGTGCTCCGCATCAGCGTTTTGCCCATACGCCAATCTCGCGAAACCCGCGGCGAGGCCGGGATGCGCTGCAAGGAAATCTGAGGACGACCGGCGCGTGCCCGTTGCGGCTGCCTCGACAATCGCACGTCCAGCACAAACGGCGCTTCACACGGGACTCCCGGCTGGCGCCCCCGTGTCAGTGAAGGCGCATACAAGCGACTTCCGTCGCTATCAGCGCAGAGCGCGTGATGGCGCCTTGACCGGCTGCCGGACACGTCCGGCTCCGGGTGCGGTGCTGCCCGGCCTGCGGCTTCCGGCGGTCGCGACCGCAGCCAGGCTGCATGGCAAGACAGTGCGTCTGCGATAGATAGCCAAACGCTAGCCTGTCGGCAGGGCAAACCCCATGGGCTGAACGGCGTGACACACCACATGCGCGACTACGCCGAAGCTTTCCGGCGGCGCTCGCCTTGCCGCGCTGAGGATCGACCGCCTCGCCAGATTTTCTAGTCCACCAGAAAATTGTCGACCAACTGATTGAACGCATCGGCATGTTCGATCTGCGTCCAGTGCCCGCATTGACCGAAGACGTGCAATTGTGACGGGCCGATGAGTTCGAGCAGCCGCAGCGAGTTGGCGAGCGGAATCACCTGATCGTCGCGGCCATGCACGATCAACGTCGATTGCCGGATGTCGCCCAGTTCATGTTCGTGACACGCGAGCGCATCGACCCAGCGTTGCCGCGGCGCCGGAAACATCGCGGAAAACGACTCCTGATAGCCGGGCCGGATGCTGGCCCGATAGCGCGACTCCGCCAACTCCGGCGTGAGACGTGAACGATCGAACGCGAACACGTTCATGATGCTTTGCATGTTCGCGACCGTCGGCTCGTAGCCCCACACCGCATCGAGCCCCGACGTCAGATCGAAGCGCACACCCGCTGCACCCATCAGCACGAGCTTGCGCACGCGCTGCGGATGACGCACGGCCATTGCCAGCGCGAGGGCACCGCCGAACGAGTTGCCGACCAGGTCGGTGCGCTCGATGTCAAGCGCATCCAGGAGACCGACCAGGTGGTTCACCCACAGATCCATGTCGTAGTGTGTGTCCGCGCGACGCTCCGTGTAGCCGAAACCCGCCATGTCGGGTGCGATCACGCGGCGCGTACGCGCGAGCGCCGGCATCGTAAGACGCCAATTTGCCCACGCGGTGACCCCGGGCCCCGAGCCGTGAATCAGCAGCACCGGTTCGCCGACGCCGACGTCGTGATAATTCGTGTCGAGGCCCGCCGCGCGAATCCGCAGGCCGATTTCAGGATCGTGTTGCTGTGTCATGATGAACTCCCTGGCCGTCGCCTTCCTGGCGGCGGCATTGATTGATTGTCAGAACGGGATGACCGCGCGCGCCCACACCGCCTCGCCCGCCGGTCTGTTTCTCACGAAAAGCTCCTTCACCACACGCACGTCCACGCTCCCCTTCGCAAACTCGTAGCGAAACCCTGGGCCGATTGCGAAGACCTGACCGCGAAAGCCGTCGCCGTTCACCGACGCGCCGTACTGTGTGTCGTCCGTGGTCTGCTTGACGAAATAGCCCGCAATGCCGACTCGCGCCTTGGTCGTCACCGCGTAGCTCGTGCCATAGTCGACGTGGAACAGTTGGCCCGAGTGGTAGTCGGTCGCGGTGTTGATCGAGTTGACGCTGTAGGTAACCTTGGCCGACATTTCGAATCCGGCGGCAGGAAACCAGCTGATGCCGAACACCGGTCTCACCGTGTAGTAATGCTTGCCGGTATTTAACGCCGCGTTCTTGTCATACTGTCCGGTCGGCAACACGAATTCGACTGCGGCCACGGTGCGCAGCGAACCATCGCCCCACGCGATCATCGCGGGACTCACAATCAGATCGCCGAGATTCGTGCGATCGAACGCGGCCCCACCCGCGTCGAGCGACAGATGCTCCATGGGCAGCACCGCATACGCGCCGAAGCGCCCGCCGAGCAGCGACAGATTCGACATGTACACGAGCCTCGGAATCAGCACGTCAGCATTCAACTTGAACCCCGGCACGGAACTGTTGCCATGCGAGTCGTTGAAGCGCGAAGCGAAGTAATGCGTGTAGTACAGCAGCCCATACAGACCCGCGGGCGGCAACGCTCCGGCGAAAAAGGCCTCGGCGCCCTCGCCTATCGTGTCGCTGCCGCCTTCGGTGGCGTGCACGTTGGTGCTGAGTGCGGCGCAAATGCCGGCCAGCAGCATCCCTCGCCTGAACGCGATTCGAACTTCCATCTTGCTGTCTCCTCGATATTGTTTTCGTGAGCCGTTGTGGGTGGACGGCCTGGCGGCCGCCCGCAACGGGATTACTTCTTCAGATCGAGCGCGACATCGACGATCATGTCTTCCTGCCCGCCGACCATGCGCCGCCGCCCCAGCTCCACAAGAATATCGATCGTCTTCAGACCGTATTTCCCGGCGGCCGCCTCGGCGTGCCGCAGGAAGCTCGAATAGACGCCCGCATAGCCAAGCGCCAGCGTTTCGCGGTCGACACGCACCGGCCGATCCTGCAACGGACGCACGATGTCATCGGCTGCGTCGAGCAGACCGTACACATCGCAGCCGTGATTCCACCCAAGCCGGTCCGCCGCCGCGATAAACGCTTCGAGCGGCGCGTTGCCCGCCCCCGCACCCATGCCCGCCAGCGATGCGTCGATCCGGTCGCAGCCCTCCTCGACCGCGACGATCGAATTCGCCACGCCGAGCGACATGTTGTGGTGCGCGTGCATGCCGGTCTGGGTGTCGGGCTTCAAGACGTCCTTGAAGGCGCGGAAGCGCTCGCGCACGCCGTCCATCGACAGTGCGCCGCCCGAGTCCACGACATAGACGCAGGTCGCGCCATAGCTTTCCATCAGCCTTGCCTGCTGCGCCAATGCGGCGGGCGTTGTCATGTGGCTCATCATCAGAAAGCCGACGGTGTCCATGCCGAGTTCGCGCGCGTGCTCGATATGCTGCTTCGACACATCCGCCTCGGTGCAGTGCGTCGCGACGCGCACGACGCGCGCGCCCGCATCGTAGGCGTTGCGCAGATCGTGGACGGTGCCGACGCCCGGCAGCAGCAGCGTCGCGACCTTCGCGTGGCTGACCGTTTCAGCGACGGCCGCAATCCATTCGACGTCGCTGTGCGCGCCGAAGCCGTAGTTGAAGCTCGATCCGCAGAGACCGTCGCCGTGTGCGACCTCGATCGAATCGACGCGCGCATCGTCGAGTGCGCGCGCAATCGCCTTCATGTTCGCGATGCTGTACTGATGACGGATCGCGTGGCTGCCGTCGCGCAGCGTCACGTCGGAAATATAGAGTTTGCGGTTATGCATGGTGTCGCTCCGTTGCGCGATCAGGCCGCGAGCGGCGCGAGCCGCGTTTCGGCGATACGTTCGGCGCACGCGAGCGCGGCCGAGGTCATGATGTCGAGGTTGCCCGCATAGGCCGGCAGATAGTGCGCGGCGCCCTCCACTTCGAGAAAGATCGAGGTCTTCAGTCCCGTGATCGGGCCGAAGCCCGGCACGTTCAGCGGCTGGCTTGCGTCGAACAGTTCGAACTGCAAGCGCTGCTTGAGCCGATAACCCGGCACGTAACGCTGCACACGCTCGGCCATCGCGGCGACGCTCGCTTCAATGGCGTCGCGGTCACCGGGATCGGACAGCGTGAAGATGGTGTCGCGCATAATGAGCGGCGGCTCGGCCGGGTTCAGGACGATGATGGCCTTGCCGCGCGTCGCGCCGCCGAGCACCTCGATTGCCTTCGAGGTGGTCTCGGTGAATTCGTCGATGTTGGCGCGCGTGCCTGGACCGGCGGAGCGGCTGGAAATCGAGGCAACGATCTCCGCGTAGTGGACCTTCGCCACACGCGACACTGCGTTGACCATCGGAATCGTCGCCTGGCCGCCGCACGTCACCATGTTGATGTTGGGCGCGTCGAGTTCGTCGTCGAGATTGATCGACGGAATCACATACGGGCCGATTGCCGCGGGCGTCAGGTCGATGACCTTGACACCGTGCGCCTGCAGCAGCGCGTTGTGATGCTTGTGGGCGCCGGCCGAAGTGGCGTCGAACGCGATGCGGATGTCGCCGAAGTCCGGCATGGCGAGCAGGCCGTCGATGCCGCCTGCGGTCGTCGGCACGCCGAGACGTTGCGCGCGCGCGAGGCCGTCCGACTGCGGATCGATACCGACGAGCACGCCCATCGCGACATGTTTGCCGTGACGCAGGATCTTGATCATCAGGTCGGTACCGATGTTGCCGGAGCCGATGATGGCGACTTTTTGCGGCGCCGATGCGCCATGTACGTTTGTCATGGTCAGGTTCCCTTTGATGCGTGGCGCGCTAGCGCCCGAGTTCGAATGCGGTCTTGCCGCCGATCCCGAACTGCGTCTTCGGGATTTCGATCAGCAGCACGCGCACCGATTCGCGCGGCGCGCCGATGGATTCGATGGCGGCGTCAGTCAGTGCGCCGATCAGGCGCGCCTTCTGTTCGTCGGTGCGGCCTTCCATCAGATGAACGTGGATGATGGGCATGAATGTCTCCGTTTATTCCGGCACGCGTCGTTCAGACGAAGCGCATCGACACGCTGCCTAGATGCTGGAAGCGCGCCGTGACCGAATCACCCGCAGCGACCGCAATCGCCTCGGTCACGCCGCCGGTCAGGATCAACGTGCCTGCGGGTATGGCCTTGCCGCGCGCGCCGAGCATGTTGGCGAGCATCGCGACGCTCGCCGCCGGATGACCCAGCACAGCCGCCCCTGACGCCGTCGCGACGATTTCGCCGTTCTTCTCCAGCACAACGCCGAGATTCTTCAGGTCGAGCCCTTCGGCGCTGCGATGCCGGCCGCCCGTCACGAAGCGCGCTGACGACGTGTTGTCGGCAATCACGCTCTTCAGGTCGAAGCGGAAGTTTTCGTAGCGCGAGTCGATCACTTCCACCGCGGGCAGCACGAAGTCGGCTGCGGCCAGTACCGTGCCGATGTGGCAGCCGGGACCGGAAAGCGGCTGCTTCGTCACGAACGCGATTTCTGCTTCCACCTTGGGATGGATCAGCGACGAGGTGTCGATCGCCGCGCCGTCCATGCACGAGCCGTAGTCGGTCAGGAAACCGTAGACCGGGTCCGTCACGTTCATCTGGCGCATCTTCGCGTGCGACGTGAGACCCATCTTCAGGCCCGCGACCTTCATGCCGCGCGCTTCCTTGCGCGCACGCAGCGCGTCCTGGATCGCATATGCGTCGGCCCAGTCGATCTGCGGATACGCGTCGGTGATCTTCGTGATCGCCTCGCGCTGCAGTTCGGCCTCGTCCAGCCGCTGCGCGAGGGCGTCGATCGTCGTTTGATCGAGCGTCATGGTCTTTCTCCCTGAATGAAACGCACCGACGCGCTGCCGATGCCGCCGAGACTGATCCGCAGCGAGTCGCCCACCGTTACCGGCACCATCGCCGCAAGCGAGCCGGACAGGATCACCTCGCCCGCGTGGAGCGTCATGCCGAGCCGGCCGAGGGTGTTCGCGAGCCACGCCACCGCGTTGGCCGGATGCCCGAGCGCCGCCGCGCCCGCGCCGGTTGCCGCGATCTCGCCGTTCTTTTCGAGCGTCATGCCGACCAGCGCGAGATCGAGTTGGCGCGGGTCGACCGCCTGATCGCCGAGCACGAATACGCCCGAGGATGCGTTGTCGGCCACCGTGTCCTGGATGCGGATCTTCCAGTCGCGAATGCGCGAATCGACGATCTCGAAGCACGGCAGCACAGCCTCGGTGGCGCGCAATACGTCCGCATTCGTCACGCCTGGGCCTGCAAGGTCGTGTTTCAGCACGAACGCGATTTCGCCCTCGGCTTTCGGCGCGATCAATTGCGACATGTCGATAGCGGCGCCGTCCGCGAACACCATCGCCGAGGTGAGATGCCCGAAGTCCGGCTGGCGCACGTCGAGCATGTTCATCACCGCTTCGCTCGTCACGCCGATCTTCTTGCCGATCACTCGTTCGCCGTCGAGCGCGATGCGGCGTTCAATCATCCGCAACTGGATGCGGTAGGCGTCGTCGATCGTGATGCCGGGTTCGCGTGCGCTCAGCGGCGCAACCGGCTCGGCATGACGCAACGCGCGAAAGAGTTCGTCGCCGTAGCGCTCGATCGCTTCGGGCGTGAGCCCTTCTGTTTTCAAGGGATTCATCTCAGCCCTCACAGCTTGACGCATACGTTGCGCAGCTCGGTATAGAACTCGAGCGAATGGATACCGCCTTCGCGGCCGATCCCCGACTGTTTCGCGCCACCGAACGCGGTGCGCAGATCGCGCAGAAACCACGAATTGATCCAGCAGATGCCCACGTCGAGCGCGCGCGCCATGCGATGCGCGGTGCCGGCATCGCGCGTCCACACGGTGGCAGCGAGACCGTAGGGCGTGTCGTTGGCTTTCGCGATCACTTCAGCTTCGTCGTCAAACGGCGCGACGTGACAGCACGGGCCGAAGATTTCCTCGCGGATCACGCGCGAGCCGTCCGGCAGGCCAGTCCAGATCGTCGGCTCGATCCACGCGCCGTCCTTCAACCCGGCCGCCATATCGGGTACGCCTCCGCCAGTTACGACCACCGCACCGTCGGCGCGCGCCTGCTCGTAGTACGACAGCACCTTGCTGCGATGCGTCTGCGAGATCAACGGACCGAAGGTGGTGCCTTCGGCGCCGGGGCGCCCCGGACGCAACGCCTTCGCTCGTGCCGCAAGCGCATCGACAAAGCGCTCGTAAATCGGCCGTTGCACGTAGACGCGCTCCGTACCGAGACACACCTGCCCCGTGTTTTCAAAAGCGGAACGCGCGATACCTACCACGGCCGCATCGAAATCGCAGTCGGCAAAGACGATGCCCGCGTTCTTGCCGCCGAGTTCGAACGACACCGGCCGCACGCCGTTCGCCGCAGCCTTCATGATGGCTTCGCCAGTGCGCGTTTCGCCGGTAAAAGTGATCGCGTTCACGCCGGGATGCTCAGTCAGGAACGCACCCGCGGAGTCGGGACCGAAACCGTGCACGACGTTGTAGACGCCCTTTGGCACGCCCACTTCGTTCATCACTTCGCCAAGCAGCGTTGCGGTAGCCGGCGTTTCCTCGGACGGCTTCACCAACACCGTGTTGCCGCATGCGAGCGCCGGCGCGACCTTCCACGTCATCAGCAACAGCGGCAGGTTCCACGGACACACGACCGCGATCACACCGCGCGGCGTACGCACGCCGTAGTTGAGGGCTTCGCCGCCGTCCGGCGTCGCCATGGCGAAGCTTTCGGTGGGGACGTTGCGAATCATGTCAGCGAACACCTTGAAGTTCGCCGCGCCGCGCGGAATGTCGATGTGACTCGCCAGCGCATGTGGCTTGCCGGTGTCGGCAATTTCGGCGGCGAGAAAGTCGTCGAAGCGCCGGGTGATGCCGTCGGCCACCGCGTACAGCAGTTCGACGCGCTGCGGCAGCGTCATGCGCGCCCAGGGTCCGTGCAGGGCCGCGCGCGCGGCCTGCACCGCGGCGTCGACCTCGGCGCGGCCGGCCTCGTGCACGAGCCCGATCACACTGTTGTCGACCGGGTTGCGGTCTTCGAACGTGCGATCCGTGCCGACCCACTCGCCGCCAATGAAATTCTTGAATTCAGTCATGGATAGTCTCGATCGTTTCGTTGCGCCAGTCGTGCGGCTCAGGTCAACACGCTCAGGAAGGCCTCGTTGAGCTTGCGGTCGTGATAGAAAATCGCGCGCCCCAGATCCTTGTCGTGCCACGTGATAGTCGGCTTGTCCGGGTAGTGGATGTAGCCGCCAGCGAAGACCTCGTTGCGGTTGCCGGACGGATCGAAGAAATAGATCGTCGCGCCGCGCGTGATGCCGTGACGCGTCGGTCCGATGTCGAGTGCAACGTCGTGCTTGGAGATCAGATCCGCGGCCTTGAGCACATCGCCCCAGCTATCGAGCTGGAATGACGCGTGGTGAAACTTGTTCTTCTCGGCGTGGCGGATAAACGCGATGTCATGCGCCTTGTTCGAGCACGTCAGGAAAGCGGCGATCTGCATGCCCTCTGGCGTGACGACCTGCTCGGCCAGCGAAAAACCGAGCACGTCGCGAAAAAGCTTCACGGTATCGTCGAGTTCGTCACCATAGAGCAGGCAATGATCGAAGCGGCTCGGCGACATGCCGCGCAGACCGTCGGGCCAGGGATCGGGGTTCACGTCGCCGGTCGCGCTGCCGACCTTGTCCTTCGTCGCGAACAGTTCGATCGAATGGCCCGTCGGCACGGTGAAGCGGAAACGCCGCCCCGTGTGCAGGTGCTCGCCGGCTTCCATCCAGATGAAGTCTTTCGCGTAGCCTGATTCCTTCAGCGCGTTCGCGAGCCGGTCGAGCGTCGCTTCGCTGTCGACGCGAAAGCCGAGGTAATCCATGCCCGGCTCGTCCGCTTCGCGCAGCACGACGCTGTGGTGATCGTGTTCGTCCCATGCCTTCAGATACACGCGCCCTTGCGCGTCGCGGCCGGTTTCATGCAGGCCGAGCACGTCGATGTAGTGCTTCGACGCCGGACCGATTTCGAGGACCCGCAGCGCAATATGGCCGGGTCGCAGTACGCCTTGCAATGCCATGATGTGTCTCCTTGTTCGTTCTGGTTCAGACGCCGCCCGGCGCCTGTTGCTGCTGGATGGATTCGTGGTGTTCGTCCGCCACCGTTCTGGCGCGCGCCTTGTCGATGCAGCGCGCCATCCTGCCGATTACGCGCACCGACAGATCTGTGAGCGGACTGACGCGGCATGCGAGCACCGTGCCGCGCGCTTCCTCGTCGGCGCTCACACACGCGCGGCTCATCTTGCAGGCGTGATAGCGGCCGCTCAGCACCTGCACCTTGCACACACCGCAGCCGCCGCCGCGACAGCCGAGCGGAATGCCTCGCCCGCCTGTCGCCGCCATCGCATGAAGCACGGTGGCGTTTTCTGGGCAGCCGAACGTGTCGCCGGTGTTTTCAACTTCGATCCGCCAGGTCATCACCTCTCTCCTTGAGTGAGCCGACGGAGCGCGTCAGATGCGGAACAGCGGGCTTTTGGCCGCCGCGCTCGCATCCGCCGCCGACAGGAACTGCTCCGTGTAGATGTCGCGTTCGAACAGCCGGCCCTGCATCAAAGTCTTGATGCACGCCTCGACCATCGGCGGCGGCCCGCACAGATACGCCTTGTGGCCGCGATAATCGGTAATGCCCGCAGCGTCGGTGAACTGCGCTTTCAGGACCTCGTGGACGAAACCGCGCGGGCCCGGCCAGCCGCTGTCGTCCGGCTCGCTCGACAGTGCGGGCAAGTAGCGGAAATTCGGGTGGCGCTCGGCCAAGTCTTTGAAGAAGGCTTCGAAATAGAGTTCATCACGTGTGCGGGCGCCGTGGATCAGCGTGATCGGCAACGTCGAGCCCTCGTTCAGCAGATCGAGGATCATCGACTTCGGGCTCGACAGGCCCGAGCCGCCGGCGAGGAAGATCGTCGGCGCCTGCGCCTGTTTGCGCACGAAGAAGCGGCCGAACGGCGCGGCGAACGCCAGTTGCGCGCCCGGTCGCAGTTCGTCGTGCAGCCAGCCGGTCGCGACCCCGTCCGGCACACGGCGAATGTGCATCTCGATCTCGCCGTCATGCGGCGCATTGGCAAGCGAGAATGCGCGCGGCTGGCCGCAGCCCGGTACATGCAGATTCAGGTACTGGCCTGCCTGAAACGCGACACGCCCGGCGCCCTCCACCGCGAGCCGGATCACGCGGATAGTCGGCGTGGCGTCTTCGATCGCGACGACCGTGCCCGTGTAATCCTGCAGCGGCAGATTTTGCGCGTCGGGGTCTTCGTCGATGTCGGCTTCGATCACGAGATCGGACATCGGCGTCGCGCAGCACGCCAGGCACTTGCCCTCTTCGCGCTCGAAGTCCATCAGCGCGAAGTCCGACGCGTCGCCCTGAACGATCTCGCCGTCGACGACCTGCACCTTGCAGGTCGCACACAGCCCGTGACAGCAAGCATGCGGAAGCCACACGCCCTGGCGCAAACAGGCATCGAGCAGCGTCTGCCCCGCTTCGATGCCGATGGTCTGGCCGAGCGGTTCAATACGTACGGTGTAGTCCATCACTGTCTCCCGCGTTAGCTGCACGAACCGCCGATGCCAGTCAGGCCCGGCGTCCGCAGACGGATCACGTCCTTGTGAACGAGACCGTTGTCGGCGAGCGAGCGCTCGCTGTCCGGCCGCCACGGCTCGCCGGATCTGAACCACTGCGCCGTGTGCCAGTCGATCGCGGCAAAATCAGGATGCGCGTCATACAGACCCGGTAGCACGTCCGACACTAACGCGCCAAACGTCATGTCAGCCGGCACCGGCACGCAGATCGGCGCGGCGAACATCAAGTGGTCCTCCCAGCCGATGTAGAGAAGCCGGTTGCCATGAAACTGCGACTCGCGGTCGGCCGGTTCGAACGCGTAGGGTTTGATCGCGGTGATGCTCATGCCTGTCTCCTTCGTCTATCTGTTCTCGTGTCGCGTCGCGCTCATTCGCCTGAAGCGTGGGCGCCGGATGCGTCTTTCCACGCATTCCAGTTGCGTTCGTCGGGCGAGCCCGCGAAGTCGAGGTTGTCGTGACCGTGCTTGAGGTTGTAGTACTTGAGAACGTCGTCGAGCGACGCGCCGCCACAGTTGCCCTGATAGATCTGGTGCACTGGCAGCCACGCCTGCACATACTTCTCGGGCTCGCCTTCGAAGATGTCCTTGCAGCCGTCCGAGCAGAAGTGGAACTTCATGCCGTGATACGTCGATTCGCGGTAGGCGATTTTGGTCGGGTCGTCCGGCTCGCTGAAGAACATCGGCACCTGGCAGGTCTGGCAGAGCATCGGCAGACTAGTGTTGTAGAAGCGCTTGCCCGCCTGCTGCTGTTCGCGCCAGTATTCGAAACGCGGCCGGTAGACGCTGTCGAAGGTCTCCGGGTACTTGGCGGAAAGCCAGTCGAGTTCTTCGTCGGAGGGCACCCAGGTGTGGAAGTCAGCGGCGGCGCCATAGTTGTAGAACGTGGCCCATGCTTCGTGCGTGACGCGATCCTTGGTCTGCGTCGCGATCTCGTGATACCTCGGCATCCGCAGGCCATAGCGTTCGAGGTCTTTGAAGAGCGCGCCGCCCGCGTCTTCGAAATAGATCTTCCACGCCTCGGACCACGACATCACGCGCTTGGGCAGCATGTAGTCCATCATCATGCCGACCAGCGTCAGCAGCCGGAAACCGCGCCAGAACCATTTGTCGAGCCACTTCTGCACGATCGGCACATTGCCGGGGTCCTGCTCGCAGAGGAACTTCACGACTTCAAGACCAAGCGTCATGTGACGCGACTCGTCGGACTGCGCGGAGAAACCGAAGGTGACGGTCGCCATATCGCCGTTGTATGCAGCGCCCGACATGAACGGCATGAACAGCAGATTCGTCAGCACGTATTCGAACGAAAACGAAATGGCCGTGATGAATTCGAACGGACCAGCACTCATCGCATCGTCGAAGTACGACTTCGGCACCGACAGATACCAGACGCGATCGTACATATGCGGCCATTCCGCAAAGCCGTTGAAATACTTGTTGTAGAGCGACAGCGTGTGAACCTGCGTCTGACAGTGACGCAATTCGTCGATCGACTGCATCTGGCAAGCGACGCGCGCACCAACCCCGCGAAAATGGCGACCCAGATGCGCATAACCGCGATGCGCCGCGTATTCGAGCGGCGTCACGCCGGTCAGGAACAGCTTGAGCGTGTTGATATAGCGTGCGTCGGAGACATTCATGTGCCCGTTGTTCTGCGCGAACGAATCGATGATCGCGTAGAGCTTGCGTTCCTTCTCCGCCTGATACTTCCAGTACGCGTCCATCGTCATGCGGAACGGGTCTTCCCACTTGTCCCAGTCGTGAATCTTGATGCCCTCGTACTGATCGAACGGGAACACCTTGTCCATCGGCTGATAACTGGTTTCCCAGCCGAGATCGCGCGTCATCAGCGCGTACCTGTCTTTCAGGTTCAGCTTCTTGCGTGCGTCCATCATTCGTCTCCGGGTTAGGTCAGGCGTGCCATTGCAGCGTGAAGGCATCGTCGGTTTCATCGATGTTTCCCGACAGCGACACCAGGTTCAGTTGCAGCTCCTGGATGTTCCAGTCGCGGCCCAGCTCTTCCGATACGAGGGTGCGCGAAATCACGAGCTTGCCGGGGGCGTCGATCTTCACCATCGCCGGATACTCGTTGACCGTAGCCTCGGGATTCACAGCGGTAATCGCGGCGACGATCGCTCGCGTTTCGTCGGTGTTCTGCAATGCGATGTAGACGTTCTGCATGACGGCCTCAGGGTTGGACTGTTGCGACCGGCAATGCGCCGAGCTTCGTCAGACGCGCGGCGAATTGCGCGCCGGTTTCGTCGAGTGCGGCGGCGCCCGCGCCGTCGAGCAGCGTGCCGGCAACGGGGAGAAGCGCGTCGAGCGTGCGGGCGCGGTAGTGCTCGACCCAGCCGGCAATTCGTTGCTGATTCTCGGTCGATTCAGCGCTCACCGCTCGGATCACCGCGTCGACCCACTTCGCGTGATCGGACTGCCATTGCTGCGTGAACTCGGTGAGCATCGCGAGACTCGCGCCCAGGTGCTGCGCCGCGAACGCGTCGAAGTGCTGATACACGAGCGGATACAGCAGGCCGTCGAGCACGAGGTTCTGCGCGACGAAAGTCTCGAACCAGTCTTCGACCACGAAAATGTCTTCGACGAGACGCCGCATGGGTTGCCATGCCTCTGCTTCCAGCCACGCCGTCTTCGCGCGTTCCAGCGCGACGCCGGTGTTGCCGTCGAGCGCGAGACCGATACGTGACAGATACTGGGCGATGCCGAGTCGATCCATCGCGCAGAACGTGCAGGCCTGCGTGATCGCGGTACCGTAGCCATAGTCGGCGCACAGCGTGTTATTCATATTGGCGCCCCATTCGACATGGCGCAGCGGCAGCAGCCCCGCGATCAGTCGCGCCTGCCATTCGTGCGACAGACCGGCCAGCAGTCCGCGACGCTCCACCAGATCGAACGCGCCTTCGGCCGCCTCCTGTTGCCGCGCACGTGCCGTCACATAGGCGCCGTAGTAGTACTGGCGCGGATCCTTCAGCGCGTACCAGTCCTTCATGTGGATTTGGGTGCGGCTAGCGTCGAACAACTCGAATTCCGGCGCCCACGTCGGCCGATAGTGAAAGTTGATGGTGGGCTGAATATCGTAGGTCGCCTCCTGATATCGCGAGGCCGGCTTGTCGCCGAAACGGCGCGCGACGTGCCCATAGGTTTGACGCAGCGGCTGGGCCTTGAGCGTCTTGATTTCGATTTGCATGAGACTGTCTCCGTGTTTGTCCACTACTCTTCTGAAATACCGCGTCGCTTGCGCTAGCCATCGAATCGCCAGCGTTCTCGCGTGAGGTCGATCTGTTCATCGGTTTGCGTGAGCGTGCGCACCGCGTTGACCTGGCAGAAGCGGTCGAACATGGTCCGGCTCATGATCAGTTCGACGGCGAGATCGGCGTCTCCCACCGAGAAGTCGAATTCGACATAGCCGTCTTTGCGTTGCGCAGTTATCCGAACGAATCGTTCAGTTCGATCGAACAGCGGTCTCGGATCTTGCATCGTTGCCTCCTAGCTTTTCTTCCTTATTGCACGACCTGTGCCATGTGCTCTTTCGGTGAAAAATGCGAGGGTTTGCCCGAAGAAAATCAGCCAATAAGCCGCAATCGCGGCGCGCCGCGATGATCAAAGCATCAAGCGATGGCGGGCTGCTTGACCATTTGATGAAGCGCGCGCAGACACGCCGTCAGCGAAGGCCGTTGTTTGCGTGCGAGGTTGCTGCGGCCGGTCGGCTGCGCGTTGTCTGGCGTTGACGAACCGCGAGCGGCAAGGCGGTGCGTGCGTCACGCGGGGCACCGGCGGTGCCGATGCTCTGCCGTGACGTTCATCAAATGATCAAGCGTCGGGATCCGCGCACCGCCCGCCAAAAAGAAACGGGCCGCCCGATGGGCAGCCCGTGTGTTCGGCCATAACAGCGTGATTATTTGTCTGCGGTCTGGGCGGCCCTGTCGCGATTGCGCCAGCGATAAGCAAGCTGCGGGCGCGTGATACCGAGCATTCTCGCCGCCTGACTCAGATTGCCGTCCGCACGTTCAACGGCCGCCTCGATAAGCATGTTCTCCACGCGGTCGAGCGGTATGCCTTCGCGCATCATGTGATCAAACAACGCGTCGGCGACGTCCGCGTTTTCCCGCAGCGGATGGCCGCGCTCGTCGAGCGACGCCGCGCTGTCGTCTGCGGACTCCGGCAGGGCCGTGAACAGATCGCGCTCCGTGATCTGACCGCCTGCGCGCGCGAGGATCACGCCGCGTTCCACCGCGTTTTCGAGTTCACGCACATTGCCGGGCCACGCGTAGGCGCGCAGTGTCGCTATTGCACGATCGGTAAGGCCCAGCACGCGCTTGCTGTGCCGCACGCTGTACTTCGCGATGAATCGCTCGACGAGGCGGGGGATATCGTCGGCCCGCTCGCGCAGCGGCGGGATCGTGACCGGATAGACATTGAGACGGTACAGCAGATCCTTGCGAAACGCGCCGCGCCGCACCGCTTCCGTCAACTCGACGTTGGTCGCGGCGACAACCCGCACATCGACCTTGCGCACGCGGTCGTCGCCGACGCGCTCGAACTCGCCTTCCTGGAGCACGCGCAGCAGCTTGGCCTGCGCCGACGCCGAGAGCTCGCCCACTTCGTCGAGGAAGAGCGTACCAGTATCCGCCCGCTCGAAACGGCCGATCCGCGTCTGATGCGCGCCGGTGAACGCCCCTCGCTCAACGCCGAAAAGCTCGGCCTCGAGCAACTCCTCCGGCATGGCGGCACAGTTGATGGCGACAAAGGGCATGTCGCGCCTCCGGCTCACGCCGTGCAACGCGCGCGCGAAGCGCTCCTTGCCGACACCCGTTTCGCCGAGCAACAGCACGGTCACGTCGCTCGACGCCGCGCGCTGCGCGAGCCCCCACGCTGCGAGAAAACCCGTGGACGCGCCGACCAGTTCTTCCGGCTGCGCCACTTCCTGCTGTAGCGAGCGCAGGTTTTGCACTTCACTTTGCAATTGCAACAGCGTTTCGATGACCGGATCGGGCGTGTAGAGCTTCAGCATCTCGTCGCCGTCGGGCCACTCTTCGACACGCTTGCCCACGATGCGGCAATGCGGATCGCCACAGCCCGAACACAGCGTCTCCTTGTAGAGGATGGTGCGGCCCATCAACGCGGACGTATAGCCACTCGCGTAGCCGACCTGCATCCAGCAGACCGGATCGTTGCTGAGGCCGAAGATTTTCTGGTGCACTTCGGCTTCGAACGAGTCTTCCCACAGGTGGTCGCCGTAGTACTTGCCGTTGGCGATATCGATGTCCACTTCGATCGGCGTCACTCGCACGTTGCCTTCGAGCACGTGCAGGCACGGCCCGAGTTCGAGCAGGCCGAAATCGCTCGCGGTGGGGCGTAAAGTGCGGGCGAGTTCTGCGTCGCGCGTGCCGGATTGAAAGCCCATTCGCGTGAACAGGCCCCGCGTACGCTCAAGGCCAAGCGTATCGACGAGTTCCTTGCGCAACGCGCCCACTGTGGCTGTGTGAAGGAGAATCATGCGATTCTCGCCGAGCCAGATGTGTCCCTCCTGCCTGACAAATTTCAGGCGGCGCGAAAGGTTCTCGATCCCCTCCCGCATGCTCGCCGAAAACCGCGCGGTGCTGTCTGTCACAGCGCCTCCTTTTATGTGTATGAGGTATCTCCGTCTCTATTCTAGGCAAAGTCCATGCCGGAGAGGTCGGCTGATCGTCATGGCCCAGGGCCGCGATTATGAGGGGCTGATCTGCCATCGGCTTTCGGGGTTGGCTGTCTGGGCGCCACCGCCTGCGCGGGCCAATCGTCATGACGAGGTCGGTACTTACCCCAGGGACCGATTGATCAAATCATCAAAACGACCCGGAATGGACTGTCCATTTGGTGAAGCTTCTTTCATATACCCGCTAGCGCTCGCAACTGCGCCGGCGAAATCGCCTCCCATACGCGTGCTTGTTCATTTGGTGTAAACGCACAGTGGATGGCTTCGTCAGCACGCGAGCCTATCTGTGGAAACATGAATTGGTTTCGCGCGCACGAATTGCGAGAGCATGTTGACCAGCGCGTGCAGGCAGCGGTGCGGCAAGGCGACCAGGGCATCGATCTGATCGCTTCGGCTTTCACCGCACAGACACCACGCGCAGAAATGCTCGCAGTTGTTCGTGGTCACCCGGTAGCAGTCTTCGCCGAGACGCGAGTACGCACGCCGGACCACTTCCTCACGCGAGTATCTTCTGCCGGGCGTGCGCTCGACGCGGATCTCGTGGCCGTCGGCAAACTCACTCAAGGAAGTCTCCTGCACCGGGGCGCGACGCAGCGAACAGCACCATCCGGCGTAATGCAACACCTTGCCATCGCCGACGTAGATGCCGTGATGCGTGTAGCCGACGCGGCGCGTGACCAGATGCCCCCCTATGACCAAGGAGGCATTTCCATGCTGGCCTATTTCGTTTGCTGATTTCGACATGTCGATCACCGCGTTCTGCTGGTCCTGCGGTGACCTAGGCATAGGACGTGCCGAGACTCCAGGCGAGCGGTGCCGCGCCGCGCCCGGCGGACGTGCCGACGGTAAATGCAAACCGGGTCAGCCTGCGAATGCTGCGGCCGCGCTTCACCAATTGATAACGGCGCACGCGCAGCCTTTAAATGAAACGGCGCAAATCGCCGCTGGTGACGCAAACAGCACTTCACCAAAACCGATACTGCAAACCGCCCGCTTGACCATTTGATCAATCCTGCATCAGGGTAAATCCGGCCTCTGTCGATGTGCTGCCATGACCGCACTTGTGTCGGGGCGAGCGGCAGAAATTGGCCGACTGTACGCGTTCAGCAACGGAACCTTGATCAGCCATTCGCGGGCTCGCACGATGCCACCGGCCGCTTCGTGGCTTGATAGCTCAGTGAGCGCAACCCGAGCGCACCGGTCAGCCGGATGTCGGGGCTAAAGACCGTTTTTCCGGTTGCGTCCGAAACTGCGCGGCGAAAAGGCTTGCTCCAAGGGGATGTCCAGCGACAACATACAAGTTATCGCATCGGATGATCGTCGGCTTTAGGCGACGTGCGGATGCGCAATCGGGCAACAAGTTCTTCAGTCGCGCCCCCAAAGTCCGGCCTTTTGCTATCCGTACAATTCGTCAATCCGCACCAGCGCTTCCTCGACCAGCCGTGCGTCATCCTCGGTCTTCGCCATTTCGAGCGCAGTTCGGCCCGCAAACTGCTTGTGCGGCATGACCAGCCACCGGATCGCCTTATCCTGCTCCCGGAAGACGGCTATCGCCTGTGCGACTATTTTCGCGAGACGTGTCGCAAGGAGTAACGTGCCACGGGACTCGTCTTGCTCGCCGAACAGCAGTGGATTCATCTGGTCCACAGTTACCCGCACGTCGGGTCGGGAAACGACGCCCTTCAATGCTTCAATCACGTTATCCGTTGCGGACGGCGGATCGACCCGCAGCCATGACCCGAGCGTATCGCGGAGACACTGCTGACAAAGGTCAATGCTCAGATGGGCACCGTCGCCAAAAACCGAGCCAAAGCCGCCGCGCCAGTCGAGCGACACTTTTTCATACCACTCCCCCTGGTCATCATCGGGCGACATGCGCTGGCTGCAGCGGTCGCATGTGCAGGCGGCGATCTCCTGCACCATCCTGTCACGGTATTCGCGCATGACCTACTCCCTTTCCCAGCCCGACTTTTTCCAGCCAGGAGGCACGAGACCGAGCTGCTTCGCGGTGGCGACCGGCAGGCGCAACAGCACCGTGCCCGGCCCGCGCTCCAGGTTCCCGAGCATCGTGACTTCAGCGGCTACACCGTCAAGTTCCAGATACACGACGTCCTCTGGCTCAAAAATCTCGGCGTAAAGTTCCCAGCCGGGCTGACCGCCCTCTTTCGCCTGACACCGGATGTGGTCCTTGCTGCTCATAAATCGCTGTTCCTTTTGCGAGCGTTTAGCCGACGCGCCACGTGTCACGGGCAGTCGCTTCAGATACTGGACGCAATCCGCGTCGTCAATGACATAAGCCTTTTTCTGCCACGCGGCGGTCGCGCGTTCGGACATGTGCCCATCAGATCGAGCTGACACTTGCATCCTGGCATCAGCGATGACCGTTGAGAAAGTCGAACCAGTCTTGCGCGTAAGCGCAACCTTGATCGGGAATGCCCGAACCGGACAGTTTCCGGTCGAAAAGGACCTGTCAGGTCGGGAAATTCGTCCATGGTTATGCTCCGAATGTTCCGCGGAACCGGCGTGCGGCATCAACGACCGCAACGTGGTGATCAAGCGCATCCTTGGGCGCGATCGGGGCGGTACCACCCTCCTCCACAATCCAGCCGTTGGGAAAGTGAAACCAGGCGGCAATTGTCCACGGGTCCGTGGCGGGTCCGAGCTCCGCCAGAATCTCCCGGATGACCGGCAGCGGCTGATCACGATCATCGAACTGGTATCGGGCAAAGTACCGCTGACCTTCAGCTTCCACGCCAAAGATCCAGCCGCGTTGCTGCCATCCGGCTACGTCCGCGGGAACGGTGTCTGCCCCGATCCACTCGCCCTCGGCCAGTATTTTCAGGATCGTGTCTTCTCGCTGAACCTGAAGACTGTGCAGGGCTGTAGGCATCGCTGTTCCTGTTTTACGCGTGGCGAGCGCAAAGGCCTTCAGGCGCGCCCGTAACTGTGCGCTGCTCCCGTCAGGCGGCAATGACTGTCGCCGTCTTTTTCGCCGGTTCGCCCTGGTCAAGCGCGCTCCATGTCGGGATGCTCCGGGGGTCAACCATTTTTTTCAGGCGATCTCCTCGCGGCAGCGCCCATGCGCATCGCCAGAACGTTTGCGCCGCCTCAGCGCGCCACGGCACAGCTGCTCACACCTCTATCACCAGCGCCGGATCAAACGCCGGGTTTTCCCATTTCAGGTCGGTCGGCGCCCCCGCCATCAGACGGTTCGTCGCATAGCCGCGCGGGTTGGCAATCACCCGCGACTGGCCAACGCGATAATCGAACGAGTCATGCACGTGACCGTGAATCCACACGTCGGCCAGCTCGAGCACAGGTCGCAGGTCACTCACGAATGCAGCGTTGACCGGGTCGTTCGCATAGCGCGGATGCACCGACGGCGGAGCAACGCCGTGATGGGTCACGACGACCGTGCGCCCGTCGAACGGCTTTGCCAGCTCGGTCCGCAGCCACGCCAGTGCTTTTTCGTGCTCGGCCAGCGCGTGCTCCGGCCGAAAACGTGTGCCGTCGCCGACGCGGATCACACGATGGTCATGCAGCATCCGCCCGGCCAGCGCCATACTCCGGTCGCGCACGCCACTGAGCGCATAGTCTGTCCAGAGGCAACAACCGAGAAACCGCACATCACCCATGACAAACGTGTCGCGCTCAAGGTAATGAACCGCAGTACCGGCCGCGCGCATACGGATGGAGTTGGCAAGCGTGTCGTACTCCGTGCCATACGCTTCATGGTTGCCATGCACGTAGATGACGGGCACCGGCCAGCGCGCAAACGGCTCAACCGCATCGGTCCCTTTCGCGATGTCACCCGCGAGCACCAGCACGTCCGCATTCGTCAGCCTGACGGGGTTGTGACCCGGAAAACTCTGGTGCACGATCTCCAGATGCAGATCCGAGGCGATCTGGATACGCATGCCGTCAGCTCATACCTGCGACATCAACCGTCGTTTTCCGGCGGCCAGCCTTCGACGAACGCGCCGGCGTGGACGGGTAAATGCGCTTTCCGGGGGAGTGTTTCTCCGCGATACCGACAGGCATCGAGAATTCCTCACCCGCTGCTGTCGTGAATCGCGCAAACGAGACCAGCGGATGGTCCTCGTCATAGGCTGCGGTTGCGCCGATGTGAATTTCGCTCAGCGGCTGCAGACTCCATTGTGCCGAGTCCTTGTGCGGCTTCGCGCTCAGCACTGCCGCGCCCCGCACGATCTGGCCGTCTGCCGTCAGTTGCAGCAGCGTCTTCGCGGCACCCGACGCGAATTCCACCATGGCAACCCGCGGCAGGTCACGTTTTCCAGCGGCAAATTGCAGGATGAGCACGTCCCCACAACCCGCCATCTCGGCAACGGCCGACAGCGTCACTCCGGGCCATGCCGGCAGAAGGTTCTGCTCAGAAATCAAAAACATACGATCACTCTTTCAACAACGGGACTGCAAAACCAGCGCGACATGCGATGCGTTGGAACACATGAAATGGGATGCCGTCCGGCCACGACGTGTAGCGCGTCGACCGTGCATGCGCAGGCTGCCAGCGTTGCCATACATGGGCTGGCCAAGGCATCGTTAGGCAGCTTCGGCGCGCGCACACTGGCCGCGGTTCGAAACGCCAATTCGATATATGCATATTTTGCCTACATGGTAGGCGTTTTGTGATGTTACCAGATTAGGCGAACGCAGCGACGATTCCACGTCGATCAACAACCAAAGGTGTTCACCCGGTGGCTTCGCGCGCAGAAGAAGAATTTGCGGTTCAGGTAGGACAGGCGCTGGCCAATGCGCGTCTTGAAGCTGGCAGGACGCAGGAAGAAGTCGCGGAACTTCTCGATCTCGACAAACAGACGATCAGCCGGATTGAAACTGGCAAGTCCTGGCCATCGCCAGCGCGACTTGTTGCACTGTCCTCGCTTTACGGGGTCGAAGTGAACAGTCTCTTCATTTCCCCGTCCAGCAAGTCCAGGCAGGTGGCCGGCGACATTGCGGAAATGCTGGCGTCGCTCAGCCCTACCGATCGCGTCTGGGTCAGGCGCTGGCTCAAGCAGTTATGCGGGCGACTCGCCCGCACACCGGCGCGGGCAACGCGCCGCAGCAAAGCACGCGGTTGAACCCCAACGACCACTCGCCGAGGGAGGTCGCGGCTTTCCTCAGCGTTCTGGTGCCGCTGGGCAGCACCTGTCACGCCAGAGCCGCACATGAAAGTCCGCTGGCGCCTTGCATCGTTTTCCCGCGATAAGGGCGTTTATCATGGCAACGGCTTTTTTAACCGCGAGAAAAGGGGTTTTCTTGCGTCAGACCTGTGCGTAATCTAATGTGGAAATCCCGCCCTGCGCTTCGCGCGGCCGGCTTTTTCCGACCTTCCCGCCTCGCGCTGGACTCCGCTGCGGAGATCCCATGTCCCGCCACGCCGCCGTCACCCCCGATGCGATCCGTACCACCGTGCTCGCGATGCTCGCCGAGGCGGGCGACACCGCCCCCGCGTCCGACGCCCGCTTCCGCCGGATCGTGTCGGTCCGCAAGCTGCGCGCGCGCCTGGGCGCCGGTGACCCCGCCACGCTTTCGCGGCACCTGAACGCCATCGAGGCCGAACTCGTCCACGCAGGCCTCGCCGGCTTCGCCGTGCCGGACGTGCCGCCGGCGATCGCTGCGCAGATGCGTGCCCTGTGGGAAGCCGCAGTCGCGACGCAACTCGAGGGCATTGTCCAGCTGCGCCGCGAGACCGAAGCGATGGTGGAAACCGCCACCGAGGCGCAGCGCAACGCCGGGCTGAAGGTCGAACTGCTGCGGGTCGAACTCACTGACGTGCGCAGCCAGCTCAGTGCGCGCGACGCGGAACTGGCCGTCGCCCGCGCCGCGTTCGAGGCGGCCGAGAAACGTGCCGCTGTTGTCGAGAACACCCTGGGACAGCTGCAGACGCAGCTGAAGAACGCTGAGACAGCGACGGCCGAGTCCGCCCGTCGGCATGCCAGCGGACTGGCGGCCGAACGGGCACGCTATGACGGCCTCTCGAAGCAGTTGCTGCGGGAAACGGCGCACCAGCGCGAAACCTTCCAGACCGAACGCGTGCGCCTCGAAACGGAACTCGCTCGCGCGGCGGAGCGCCTCGCGGCCTTCGAGTCGCTGCGCGACCGGCTGCTCAACGAACTGGCGGAGGAGCGAAATTCGCGGCAGCACGCCGCGGCGGAGGCGGCCGCACTCGCCACCGTGGTGGAGCAGCAGCGGCAGACGCTGGCGCTCGTCGGCACGGCGACGGCAAAGAAGCAAGCTGCCGGCGGCCGGCGGCCAGCGCGCGGCGCGACCCGAACGACACCGGCGGCCGCCAGCACGTCGTCAAGGAGAGCGCGATGAATCCCTCCGACTGGCACGATACGGGCTGCCGTCCCCCACAGCGTCTGCCCGGTTCCGTCGAGGCCGCGCTCGAGTACCTCGCGCACGCACTCGGCCACCTGCTATACCTCCGCTGGACCCTCACCGCACTCAAGCGGGGCTGCCCGTCGCTGGCCGACGCGAAGCGCGAGCACCCCGCCGTGTTCGCGCTGCTGCTCGAGCACGACACCGCGATCGAGTACTGGGAGCGCGGGCGCCTGCGCGTCGTTCCTGAAGCCGCGGCGCCCTCCGCGACTACCGTGCTCGAACGCGTCCTGCGGCAGCACCGGCGGCGCTTCCGTCAGGCCGCGACTGACGCGGCGGCAGACAGCGCGCGGGGTTCCACCGTCATCACGCCGGACGCGGCGCTGCTGCCTGCCGGCGTCGGGGCGACGTGGGTCGCCCGCGCGGGCCGCTTTGCCAATCCGGTGGCGCTAACCAACACCCTCGGGGTCGCCGATGATACGCAGGCGGTGCGGCTTTTTCTGCGCGAGCGGGCTTCGCACTCGCCTCATACGCTGCGTGCCTACGTGACGGAGTTGCGGCGGCTCGCGGCCTGGTGCACACGCGAACGCCTGGGACCGTTTTCTGATCTGACGCGCCGCGACCTGATCGCGTACCGCGACGCGCTGCAGGCGCCGGGTACCGACGACGCAGGCAAGGTCCGGCGCGCGTCGCCGGCGAGCGTGTCCCGGGCGCTCGCCGCGGTCTCGAGCATGTTCGCCTGGTGGCACCGCACGGGCTACCTCACCGTCAATCCAGCCGAAGGACTGGCCGCCGGACGCCGCGCACGCATGACCTGGACCCCGGTGCGGTTCCTGCCCGCCACCGCGCTCGCCCACTGCGACGCGGTCGCCGCCGGCGACGCGCCGACGGACGTACCGTCCACGGTCTGGGCCCGACGCCGGGCGATCTGGACGCTGTACCGCTTCGCCGGCGTGCGTCTCGCAGAACTGGTGTGGTACGAGGAACGGGCGCTGCCGCGTATCGAGGTCGATGAAGGCAGGCAGTGGACCCTGCACGTCACCGGCAAGGGGAACAAGTTGCGTGCGGTTCCCCTGCCCTCGTCCTGCCTGCCGTCGCTGCGTGCCTACCGGCGGGTGCGCGGACTGCCCGACGATCCCCCGAACGGCGAACAGTTACCGCTCATCCACAGCGAACGCGGCCGCACGCTCGGTGCGAGCGGCCTCTACGACGAGGTGCGAGCGGTGTTTGCACTGGCGGCGGCGCGGCTGCCGCCCCAGGAAAGCGCCATGCGCGCGGCGCTCGAAAGGGCTTCCACGCACTGGCTGCGGCACGGTTATGCGCGCACGCTGGTGGTCGATCACCGCGTGCCGCTGCCGGTGGCCCAGGCGCTGCTAGGGCACGCCTCGGTGCAGACGACCGCGGCCTATGCGAGGACCGATCTGACCCAACTCAGGGGGTTTGTCGAGGGGAGTTTTCCAGACAACGATTAACCCGTCGCGGAAATAACGGAAATACATCTTGATTGCCAGCTCGACCAAGACTCATCGCTGATCGACTTCCCTACTTCCGCTCGTGACCGTTCTTCTTGAGCTTTGTTCGACGTCTGCCCATGTCCGTGGGCTCGTGGGGCTGGTGCCGGCATGTGCGGGCAGGCGCTGAATAAACCTGAAGGGAGGAAACCGCGGAGTGCACCGATGCAGTTGAAGCGTCGATGACTATGGCGATCTCAATGGGTTCAAAGTAAAGATCACAGCGCAAGCTAAGACCATTTTGATGTTTTGACCGTCGGCAGTCACTCACCTTGAGCGACCGCTCCTCGTCCAACGCGTGTAATTACGATCAATTTGGTCCTTGTCGCCGCCTCGCCTGCCACGTCTTCGATAAAATCACCAAGACTGTCGACGATTTTGCTAGGATCGAAGAAAAGAAGGCGACGAGATTTTCACTTCCTCGTTCAATAAAGAAATACACTGAGAGTGGAATATCATGATCGACAGTTTGTCGCGAATCAAAAAATTTGGTGTTTTCGACGACTACGCGAAACCAGCAAGCCTAAACGAATTTGGCGCGGTCAACATCATCTACGGATGGAATTATTCGGGCAAGACGACGCTGTCGAGGCTCTTCCAGTGCCTAGAAACTAAGGCGACTCACCGGGATTATCCCGGAGCGCAATTCGCGTTGGTTGACGACGACGGCTCATCGATCAATCAATCCAACGTAGGCGCTTACGGCGGCGTCGCCCGGGTGTTCAACTCGGATTTTGTCGAGAAAAATTTGAGTTGGAACGGAGCGACGTTTCACCCCATCTTGTTGTTGGGCGAAGACACTATTGAGGCGCAAAACAAAATCGCGGCGAATGTGAAGCTCATTGAACGGTGCCGGATGGCATATGCGAAACACCGAAGGTTGACCGATGAAACAGAACAGCGGATGAGCCAAGATCGGACCGCTGGAGCCAAACAGATCAAGATTCGCCTTTCGCTGGTCGAAGCGTTCACCGCTTCGCACCTCAACGGCCTGCTAGCCAGCCTGGATGTAGGAAAAGCGGCCGCGGCGCGACTCAGCGAAGAGGACTTGGCGGCGTGCCTGAAACAAGCCCTCGCTTCGGACAAAGACAAGCTTGAACCGATGACTTTTGTGCGTCTTCAACCGACGCTTTCTGGGGCGATCGCGAAATGCACGCCGCTGCTTCAAAGAGTACCGCAATTGTCGAGCACAATTGAATACCTTAGGGAGAACCCCGCCGTCGCCAATTGGGTCGAGCACGGGCTGACGCTGCACACCGACGCGAAAGCTTGCGAATTTTGCGGCGGGGAACTGACCAGCGAGCGCATGGGCGCGCTTCGGGCTCACTTCTCCAAAGATCTTCTCAATTTCAAGAGCGAACTGAGCGTCGCCAAAAAGTCCGTCGACTCACTGCAGTTGGAGCTAGCCCCTCTGCAGAAATCGAGTTTCTATCCAGACTTTCGCGAGCAAGCAGGCGCAGCACATCAAAAGTTGCTGGGCGCGGTCGGCGCCTTCAACGACCAAGTTCTCAAACTCGCCGCATCAATGGCTCGCAAGCTGGCGTCGAGTTTCGAGGGAATGGAGCTTCCGGAGTTGTCGGACGAACCTGAGAGAAACGTGGCCCGACGAGCGGCAGCGTTCAATGAAATCGTGGCGGCGAACAACGCGATCGGCGAGAACTTTGGCAAGCAGAAAGCCAACGCAGTAAAAAAAGCGAAGCTGCATTTCGCCGCCGAGTTTTTCGCCGCAGAACGCGACTCGGGCGTGGCGAAGCGTCTCGCTCTGCATGTCTCGCATCGCGAAAAGATGGAAAAAATCGGAAAAGCGTTAAAAGCCGAAAATCTGGAGCTGGAAGCTCAAATCAGCTTCGCGCAAAAAGGCCGAGAGAAGATAAACGCCCGAATTTCGAATCTACTCGGGAGCGACGAGCTCCACATCGAGGTGGTCAAGGAAGGGGAGTCGGACCGGTTCCGGCTCGCTCGCCGAGACGCGATCGCTAAAAACCTTAGCGAAGGCGAAAAAACAGCCATCGCCTTCGCGTTTTTCTTGACGAAGCTAGACGAGCTAGAAGACTTCTCAAAATCGTTGGTCTACATAGACGACCCTATTTCCAGCCTGGACAGTAATCACATTTTCCAAGTCAATTCGATCATTCGAGAAACCTTCTTTAAGCAAAACGAGCCCAAAGGAGAATGGAAAATCGCCTGCGCGCAGCTTTTCATTTCCACGCACAATTTTGAATTTTTCTCGCTTCTTCGCGAATTGCCAGCGAAGAGCAAAAGACGCTACTTCCAAACGAAGAAACTGTCGCCGACTGTTTCAACGTTCACGAATCTTCCAGCCTCGATCCTCAAATATTCTTCGGAATATCACTATCTTTTTAGCGTGGTTCACAGCTTCCATAATAGCAAGGACAAAGGCGAGTTGGAAACATTGCTCTCTGTGCCGAACGCAGTGCGGCGATTTGTGGAGCTTTATAGCTACGCTCGCATCCCGCATTTCGTCGACGGAACCGTCGATCAGCGCGTCGACACCTTGTTTGGAAAGGAGAAGTCGAAACGAATTCTCAAAGTTTTGCATTATTTCAGCCATCTCAACGACATCGAGCGCTTGTCGAAGAACACAGACCTGATTTGTGACATCGAGCATGTCGTCGCTGATCTTTTCGAGTTGCTCGAAAAGGATCCATTGCACTACGATGCCTTGAAGGCCTCCCTCACGTGATCGATGGTTGGCACGCGCTTGATCTAAGAGCGGCCTCTCGAGCTGTCGCGAAGCACGCCGCTCACGCGCGAGCCTACAAGGGTCAGAAAAGGTCATGTTGAACGACCGGTCTGTATCAGAACTCGATGGACGAGCTGGGCGCACAACTCAGCGGTGTGTCGACACCGATATAACCGTTCGCCGACGCAGAAACTTGTGAGATGCAGCGGTTTGCAGAGTGTTCCAAAAAATGAAACTTGGAGAAAATAAGTGATTTATCGTTGCAGCGTTTGCAGGAAGACTTCATTTGAAACGCAGTGCCCATGGTGCGCGAGGGTCTCAACGCAAGGCGTAGGACAAGTTCAGCCGACGGGGTTGCAGGTGCCTCTTGATCCTTCGTTTTACCCTGATTTTCAATATCAATCTAAAGGCTTTATAAAAGACTTTCTTGGTAAAAAGAAGGAACAGGCACAACTCAACGATTTGCTTCGCAATGTATTGAACAAATATGCCGCGTTAAAACAACCATATTTTGCCAATTACATTTATACAGTCAGAGCTGGGGAAGCTCAAACACAAGATGCCGAAACCCCCGGCGCTCGCGTTAACGGATCGTACTCGAATAGAGAACTATTTCGAGAGGTTTTGATTCGAAAAGGATTTGCAGAACTTGAAGAGATGCCTCATCTATTAGACAAGCTTTTACTGACAACGGGCTTTAATGCGGCCTATTTAGGCTTCTCAACGGAAATTACTAGACATATCGATGGTTCAGTATTTGATATTCTCAAATCATGGATCCATGAAGCTGGTACAAGTTTCAGAGATGATTTAACTCTATTTTTTTATTTTATGTGGGACCGCACATTCAGATCCCGCAAGTTCCGTTCACTCAGCAGGCTTCGACAAGCTTTGGAACTCCGCTGCTGTCATGGGATACGATTCAAGCTTGGCTGCATACTTGCGAGCAAATACACTTCGACATTTTGGTCGAGAGACTTGCAGTAAAGCTGGAGCATTTTGATCCTAACCTCTTTGTCACGATGTATCACGTCGACGCTATGGATGGCTATGGCTTTGAAAAATTTCTTGCCGAGCTGTTCCAGACTGCTGGGTTCGAAGTCGAGGGCACCAAATTGAGCGGTGACCAGGGTGCGGATCTTTTCGTGACGCGGCTTGGTAAAAAGATCGTCATTCAGGCAAAAAATTATTCCGGAAACGTTGGTAATGCTGCGGTGCAGGAAGCGATTGCCGCAAAAAGTTTCTATAGCTGTGATGAGGCTATGGTCGTTACAAATTCGTATTTCACGAGGTCTGCGCTTGAATTAGCCAATACTGCGGGAGTGCGTCTAGTTAGTCGGCGGGAGTTGCAAGCCTATCTTGATGACTACAACCAACAAATTATTGAGCGCTTTCGCGCCTCCGATGGGGTAGATGCGCCAACTAAGGAAAGCGCCTCATCCGCGAGCTGATCTGGATCTGTCGCTGGCGGGTAACTACGTTTGAACGTTGCAGACCTGAGCGGCTGAAATGTCTTCGGTATAGTTACTGCCGTAGACGGCAGTAACCCTTGCCTGCGGAGCGGTCACTTGGGAGTGGTCGGCCGAACGGCTGCATTGGGTCGAGGGTGTGAGTTCCGCACATGAAGGAAGCTGCCGTCCGGTTGCTTGATGCCGCCATCGTCAGCAGTCAGCCACATTGCTGACGTAGCACCCAAGCCGCCTCAATGACAGCAATGGCCGACAACCCGCCTGATTGTGCTTTCGACGTCTCGTCCGCGACCTTGACACCACGCTATGGACCGTAAGCTGCGAACCCTGACCTGTTCAGATCTAAGATCGTTCGACATTGGCCTTCCCGCTGAGCGCCAAACATCGCGCGCGAACATCACACGAAGGCTGCCAGCAATGATTCAGTGAAAAACGACACGAAATTTTAGTCAAAAATATCCATTACTGATATTTTTTTGTCATCTAAATCACTCCCCTTGCGCTGCGCGCCTCTCAGCGGACAAAAAAATCCGTAACTTTAGGCAATCAAGGGTCGGTCGAGATCAAGTGGTACAAGATCGACGACGCCGGCAAGGAAAAGGAGTACTTCAACACGAAGCTGGACAACGTGAAGATCGTCGCGGTCAAGCCGAAAATGTTCGACATCAAGAACCCCGACTACGAGAAGCACAACCACATGGAAGACGTCGAACTGCGCTACGAGACGATCACGTGGTCGTACAAGGACGGCAACATCATCCACAAGGACACCTGGAACGAGCGTTCCTGATCGGCATGTGATAAGTGGGACCGGCGCAGCGCCGGTCTCGTGACGTGCGTTGACGCGTCTTTACCAGTCTGCGTGGCGGGCTGGTCCTTTTTCATCGGCGAGTGCACAGCGCGCTTGCCGCTTCCCTCCGTGACCGAACTGCCGACATGACTTTGCGCGACGACCGAAGGAACGCCCTGTGGGACACCACTCATCTGCTGCGCCGACTCAACCCGCACTCCGCGCAGGCGCTCGAAGCGGCCGCGAGTCTTTGCCAGACGCGGCTGGCCGACGAGATCACGGTCGAGCACTGGTTACTGAAGCTGATCGAAGCAGGCGGCGGCGACATCCCCGCAATCCTGCGGCATTACACGATCGATATCGACGCGGTATGGGATGCGCTGCTCCACGCAATCGATCACCTGCCGCGCAACCTGCGGGGCAAGCCCGCGCTGTCGCCGCAGTTGGCGGCGATGCTTGGCGATGCCTGGCTTCACGTGTCGTCGGAGCGCGACGATGCGCGAATCCGCTCCGGCAATCTGCTGCAGGCCATCGTCGATGCGCCGCATGTGCTGCGCGCGCAGAACGCGTGGCCGCTGCTTGCCGTCAGCAGCGCACAGATCGAGCGTCTGCTGCCGCGAATTGCGCATCGGTCGTGCGAAAGTGAAATCGAAAGCGAAACCGAGGAACCAGAATCCGAAGCGCCGCAACGTTCCATAAGCGCAATCGGCGCGAACGGCGTTTCTCGCGCAAAAGAGATCATGCCTGCCAGCGCCGACGCCCTCGCCCGCTTCGCGATCGACCTGACCGACAAGGCGCGCCGCGGCGACATCGATCCGGTGTTCGGGCGCGATCGCGAGATCCAGCAGATGGTCGACGTGCTCGCGCGCCGCCGCAAGAACAATCCGATCCTCGTCGGCGAACCGGGGGTCGGCAAGACCGCGCTCGTCGAAGGGCTCGCGCTGCGCGTCGCCGAAGGCAGCGTGCCGAACGTGATCCGCGACGTGCGCATCCTCACGCTCGATCTCGGCCTGCTGCAAGCCGGCGCGGGCGTCAAAGGCGAATTCGAGCAACGCCTGAAGAACGTGATCGACGATGTGCAGGCTTCGCCCGTGCCGATCCTGCTCTTCATCGACGAAGCGCACACGCTGATCGGCGCCGGCAACGCGGCGGGCGGCGCCGACGCCGCGAACCTGCTGAAGCCCGCGCTCGCGCGCGGCGAATTGCGCACGATCGCGGCGACCACGTGGTCCGAGTACAAGGAATTCTTCGAGCGTGACGCCGCACTGGAACGCCGCTTCCAGATGATCAAGGTCGACGAACCCGACGACGACACGGCCTGTTTGATGCTGCGTGGGCTGAAGAGCCGCTACGCCGGATACCATCGGGTGCACATTCGCGACGAAGCGCTGGTCGCCGCGGTCAGGCTGTCGCGTCGCTATATCCCGGCGCGGCAGTTGCCGGACAAGGCGGTCGATCTGATCGACACGGCCGCCGCGCGGGTGCGCATGGGCCTCGAAGCACCGCCGGCCGAACTCCAACGCGCGCGTGCCGCGCTCGCCGCGCTCGCGCTCGAACACGCAACGCTCGCAGACGACCAACGCGCCGGCATCGACAATAGCGAAGCACGCGGCGACGCGCTGGACGCGGCGCTCGCGAACGCGACGACCGAACTCGCGCAGTTGCAAACACGTTACGAACAGGAACTCGAGCTCGTCCAAACGCTGCACCGCCGACGCGACAGCGACACCGCCTCGCGCGACGCCAGCGCATTCGCTCACGCACGTGACGCGCTCGCGATTGCACAGGGCAAGGCCCCGCTGATCTTCGCCGACGTCGACGCCCAGGCGATCGCACGCGTCGTTGCCGAGTGGACCGGCGTGCCGGTCGGCAGCCTCGTCGAAAACGAACTGCAGAGCCTGCTGACACTGGAAACGCAGCTCGCGGCGCGCGTCGTCGCTCAGGATGACGCGCTCGCCGCCTTGTCCGAGAGCCTGCGCACCGCAAAGGCGGGGCTGAAGAATGAAGATGCGCCGCTTGGCGTGTTTCTGCTCGCCGGTCCGTCGGGTGTCGGCAAAACCGAAACGGCGCTCGCGCTCGCCGACCTGCTGTTCGGCGGCGAGGCCGCGCTCACGACGATCAATATGTCCGAGTACCAGGAATCGCACACGGTCTCGCAGTTGAAGGGCTCGCCGCCCGGCTACATCGGCTATGGACGCGGCGGCATTCTGACCGAAGCGGTGCGGCAGCGTCCGTACAGCGTCGTGCTGCTCGACGAAGTCGAAAAGGCGCATCGCGACGTGCTGGACATGTTCTATCAGGTGTTCGATCGCGGCATGATGCGCGACGGCGAGGGGCGCGAGATCGACTTTCGCAACTGCGTGATCCTGATGACGTCCAATCTCGGCAGCGCGCAGATCGACGAAACGACCGCGGAAAATCCGGGCGTCTCGCAGAACGAACTGTTCGAGGCGATTCGTCCGCAGCTCGTCGGCCACTTTCAACCGGCGCTGCTCGCGCGCTTTCAGACGCTCGTGTACCGCCCGCTCGATGCAAGCGCGCTGGGTTCGATCGTGCGCCTGAAGCTCGCCAAAGTCGCGCAGCGTCTGCACCGCCAGCATCGCGTCGAACTGAGCTGCGATGAATCGCTGATCGCTGCGATGGCCGAGTTATGTCTCGCGCGCGAATCGGGCGCGCGCAACGTCGATGCGTTTCTCAATCAGCGCATTCTGCCGACGGTGTCGCGCGAACTGCTCGCGCGCATGGCGAGCGGAATCGCGCCCGCAAAAATCCTGCTGAGCAGTTCGCCAGAAGGCAATCTGACGATCGATTTCATCGATCGCGAAGCAGCCGTCGCTGAACACGCGGCGATCGCCTGACGGAGCGCCACACGATGCCGGCAGGACCGTCCCTCTACGACATGCTGCTCGGCCAGATTGGCGGTGAGCCGCTCGACGCCTATGACGACCGCACGCTCGAATGCCTGAGCGTGCAGCGGAACGTGCAGCGCATTCTGAACGCGCGCGCGGGCGCATTGAAGCACCTGCCCGACTATGGCCTGCCGGACATGACGAACATCTACAAGGCATTGCCTTCGTCGGCGCACGCGCTGAAGCAGCAGATGGAGGCGACGCTGCTGAAATATGAACCCCGGATTCGCGCGATCGACATCGACATCTTCGAGGACGACGACCCCGGCGTGCTGGTCAGCTTCGAAATGACGTGTCATTTGAAGAAGGCCGGGCTCGTGCGCTTCGGCACGTATTTCGAGCCGCCGGGGCGACTGCATCTAAGACGCCGGATGCAGGGGCGCGGGTAATCAGCGCAACGCGCGTGCGCGTCAATATGATGCGACATTTGTTCACACTTGCTCGGTGGATAACTCGCTATAGTGGAGACGGTCGATTACGGGTCCGATCGACCTTCCCAGACAGACATTGAGTCTGTCCTTCAGCAGCCTCGATCGCGCCCCGCGTTCGAGGCTTCTTTCTTTGCTGCCCCGTTAGCCGGCGGTCAAATCTAAAAAAAGATGGGCCCAGGTCAGGGCCCAGGTCACGCTTTTGTACATCAATCCCCAGCGTCATGCGCAAAGAAGCAATTTGAGGACAATTACGCGTCAGGCTTTATGCGATGCACAGTCATCGCAATGCAAGACGGATGACGAATTCATAAGCGCTAATTCGGATTAAATCGAGCAACTCATATCTTGAAATAAAAAAACCTATGTCTCGAAATAAAGACCGGAACTCGTCGGGTGCTTCATTAGTCCGAGCACTGCCATTGCCCATCGTGGCGAACGTCTGGCGAGCCGAGTCCCACCTGGTTCGCTGTCATCCGCTCATGGTCCGATAAAAAGTGCGCTGCGTCTGATCGCATCGTCTGTCGCGTTTGAATGAAGCGTCCGTACCGGTACGTCGCTCTATCGCCAGTGGCAACGATCGTGTCTTTACAGAATGCAGATCGCTTGTCAGATTGAAAGAGCTTGAATAAGGAATTGCTGGTGAAATATCTCGCTGGTTCAATGTCGCAATCGCGGCGGCTTTCTCTGCCTGCCTGTTTTATGCCTTGTCGCGCGAGTTACCCCGGTGCTACCGTGATGACGCGTTCGCGCGGCCCCGAAGCGGGGGAGCGTGCACGATGAGCGTCTTCCAGATTGCCGGCGCGCTGTTCGCCATCGTCGCGCTATTCGGCATCATCAATTATCGGTTCATCAGATTGCCCGACACGCTCGGCATCACCGCGGTCGGACTCGTCGTCAGTGTCGGTATTTCGGCGCTCGGCTTCTACTACCCGGCGATGGCGATCGCCGCGCGCAAGATCGTCGTGCAGATCGATTTTGCCGACATCGTGTTTCACGGCCTGCTAAGCCTGCTGCTGTTCGCCGGCGCGCTGCATGTCGATCTGTCGAAGATGCGCACGCAGCGGCGCGCAGTGCTGATGCTCGCGACGATCGGCGTGTTGATTTCCATCGCGGTGGTCGGCTTCGGGTTTTACTACGCGGCACTCTGGCTCGGCCAGCCGGTCAGCCTGCTGTGGTGTCTCGTGTTCGGCGCGCTGATCTCGCCGACCGATCCGATCGCGGTGCTGAGCGTGCTCAAGCGCGCGGCGGCGCCCGAAAGCCTCGAAACCAAGATCACCGGCGAGTCGCTGTTCAACGACGGCACGGCCGTCGTCGCGTTCGTCGCGCTAATCGGGCTCGCGACGGGCGCGCACGAGTTTTCCGCGGGCGCGATCGCATTCGATCTGCTGCGCGAAGTCGCCGGCGCGCTCGTGCTCGGCGCGGCGCTCGGCTTCGGCGCGTCGCTGCTGCTGCGAGGCATCGACAGCTATCCGGTCGAGATTCTGATCACACTCGCGCTCGCGACCGGCGGCTATAGTCTCGCCGAAGCGCTGCACGTGTCGGCGCCTCTCGCGGTCGTGATCATGGGGCTCGTTATCGGCAACCACGGCGCGTCGACGTCGATGTCGGAGAAGACGCGTGAGCATCTGTTCAACTTCTGGGACCTGCTCGACGAGTTGCTCAATCTGGTGCTGTTCGGGCTGATCGGGCTCGAGATCATTGCGCTGTCGCTGCGGGTCGAGATCGTGTGGCTCGGGCTCGCCGCGATTCCGGTCGTGCTGCTCGCGCGCGGCGTCAGCGTCGCGATTCCATTGCTCACGCTGCAGAAGTTCCGGCGTCTCAATCCGCATTCGGCCGTCGTGCTGACATGGGGCGGGCTGCGCGGCGGCATTTCGATCGCGCTCGCGCTGTCGCTACCGGAGTTTCACGGACGTGACACGTTCATCGGCGTCACGTATCTGGTCGTCGTGTTCAGCCTGCTGATTCAGGCGACGACCTTGGGTCCACTGATCCGCCGGCTCAATTTCTCGAATGCTCACGCAACCCCGCCTGCGTCGCCGGATTCATCGTCTGCAAGAAACGCGCGCTAATCGTAAAGTGGATACCTGCGCCGCTCGGCAGTTGTATCGAGAACGCAAACTGACCGAGCATGGGGCCATGCATCGGCCGCGAGGTTGGTGGAAAATCGTAAAGATAGTCCGAGACGGGCGCGAGCAGTTCGCGCGTCGATTTCGACGCCGGATTGGAGCGCCCGATTTAAGCGTTTTCTGAGCAGTGCCGGCCACGGTTCGCGCCGCGGTCCTGGCTCGGGCCTGAGAGTCCGTCGCCAGTTTCTGGCTTACTTTCCGCCGGTTTCCGGATCGTCGCGACTGCCGCGGCGCCGGGCATTTGGCCGTCAATGCCGGTTCTCCCACATACCTGGCAGGCGCGGTTTGTCATCCTGTCGATTCAGGCGTCCGAAGGAGTTCGCCATGTCGGTCTATGTCGATGAAGGGTTCCGGCCCTGTGTGACGGAATGCGGGACGGTCGCGTTCCGCGTGTGCTGCGACGATCGCGCGCAGATTTTTGAAGTCAGCGCCGACGCGCTGGTCGAGTTCTGCGGCGCTGTGAGCCGTCGCAAGCAGGACCTGCTGGTCGCGTTCGAGGATGCGCTGGACGAGATCCTCTCTGTAGCGGCGCAGCGATGGCAGTTCACGCCGAGCGAGCCGGTGCGGCTTGGTCTCGACGACTTCAAATTGGTCAGACATTAGGCGTGCGAGAAACGCCTTCATGAGTTGGATCGCCGCCCTGCCGATGTACAACGTGACGCCCGCGCTCGACCTCGAATGGCGCGAGTGGCTCGACGACGTGCTGCGCCGGATCAGGCCCGCGTGCCGCATCGTCGATCCGGACGAGGAACTGCACGGCTTCTGGCGGCGCCCGAACCTGTTGATCTCGCAGACCTGCGGTTATCCGCTGATGCACGGGCTGCACGCACAGGTGCAATTGATCGCGACTCCCTGCTTCGATGCGCCCGGCTGCGACGGCGCGCATTACTCGAGCATCCTGATCACGCGCGCCGACGCGCGCTTCGACTCACTCGCGTCGTGCCGCGGCGCGCGCGCCGCCTACAACCAGGACGATTCGAACAGCGGCATGAACGCGTTTCGCCACGCGGTCGCGCCGCTCGCGCGCGCCGGCATGTTCTTCGCCACGGTGCTGCGCACGGGCTCGCATCTGGGCTCGCTGCACGCGGTCGCCGACAATCGCGCGGACGTCGCCGCGATCGACTGCGTGACCTTCGCCTTCGTTTGCGACGTGCTGCCGGAACTGGCGCGGCGCGTGCGCGCGATCGGCATGACCGCCGCCTCACCGGGCTTGCCGCTGATCGCCGCGGCCAATGTGCCGCCAGCCACGATCGCCGCGTTGCGCGACGCGCTGAACGAGACGCTGACCGTCCGCCCCGAACGGGCGAAACGCCTGCGTTTGACGGGTTTTTCGACGCTGCCGCTGACCGACTACGCGCGCATCGGCGAACTCGAAAGCGAAGCGCGCGCGGCCGGCTACGCGCGGCTCGGCTGATCGGCTGCCGCGCTTATTCACCCGCCTGCTGCACGTCCAGCACCAGCAGCTGCGCGCCGTCGGCGACCTGATCGCCGACCGCATACAGCACTTCGGCGACCGTGCCGGCCGCCGGCGCGCCGATCGTATGCTCCATCTTCATCGCTTCCATCACGATCAGCGGCGCGCCTTTGTCGACCACCGCGCCCGGCTCGACCAGCACCGCGACCACCTTGCCCGGCATCGGCGCGGTCAGACGGCCTTCGCCATGCTCGGCATCCGCGGCATGCGCGAGCAGGTTCTGCCATTCGAATGCAAGCGTCTCGCCGTGGCAGAACACGTGGAACCTGTCGCCGTCGACGAACACTCGCCCCGTCACCCGCGCGTCGCCGATCGTCGCGCCGAATTCGTGCGCGCCCGCGCCGAGCGACCATGTGAAGTCCTCGCGCACGCCGTCGTGTTCAAGCGTTTGAACGAGCGCGTGCGCGGCACCGTTTCGCGCGAAGACGACCGTGAACGCGTCGTCTCGATCGTCGTTCGCGCCGTCGTCGATCACGCGCCAGCCGAGCGTTTGCGTGTAACCGCTATTGAGCCGCCAGTGCGACAGCGCGTCCCACGGCGACGCGCCGTGCGCGGTGCCGCCCTCGCGCGTCAGCAATGCGGCGCATGCGAGCGCGAGCGCTTCCTTGAACGGCTTGCGTGCCGGCGCGAACAGCGCGTCGTGATGGCGTTCGATCAAACCCGTGTCGAGATCGCCGCTCGCGAACGGTTCGCTCGCGACGATGCGCCGCAGAAACTCGACGTTCGTATGCGGCCCGACGACCTCGCAGGCATGCAGCGCACGCGCGAGGCGCGCCAACGCCTCGTCGCGCGTCGCGCCGTGCACGATCAGCTTGGCGATCATCGGATCGTAGAACGGCGTGATCGTGTCGCCTTCGCGCACGCCGCTGTCGATACGCACCGGCGCCTTGCGTCCCGGCTCGCCGAGTCCGGCCGCGTCAATCGCGAACTCGACGCCTTCCGGCATGCGCAGATGCTTGAGCGTGCCGGTGGACGGCAGGAAGCCGCGCGCCGGATGCTCGGCGTAGATGCGCGCCTCGATCGCATGGCCGTCGAGCTTCAACTGCTGCTGCGTGAGCGGCAGCGCGTCGCCCGCGGCAACGCGCAGTTGCCATTCGACGAGGTCCTGCCCCGTCACCATCTCGGTGACCGGATGCTCGACCTGCAGCCGCGTGTTCATCTCCATGAAATAGAACTCGCCGGCCGGCGTCATGATGAACTCGACCGTACCCGCGCCGACATAGTTGACGGCGCGCGCGGCCGCCACGGCCGCTTCACCCATCGCGCGCTTGACCTCGGCCGAAAGCCCCGGCGCCGGCGCTTCCTCCAGCACTTTCTGATGACGCCGCTGCACCGAGCAGTCGCGATCGAACAGATAGACCGCGCCGCCGTGCCGATCGGCGAACACCTGGACTTCGACGTGACGCGGCCGCGTCAGATACTTCTCGATCAGCACGCGATCGTTGCCGAAGCTGCTCGCCGCCTCGCGCTTGCACGACAGCAGCGCGGCCGCGAAGTCCGAGCTGCGCTCGACCACCCGCATGCCCTTGCCGCCGCCGCCCGCGCTCGCCTTCAGCAGCACCGGATAACCGATCGCGTCCGCTTCGCGCTGCAACAGCGGCGGGTCCTGGTCGTCGCCGTGATAGCCGGGCACGAGCGGCACCGCGGCCGCGTGCATCAGCGCTTTCGCGGCGGCCTTGGAACCCATCGCGGCAATCGCTTCGACCGGCGGTCCGATAAAAACGATGCCGGCTGCGTCGCACGCATGCGCGAAGTCTTCGTTTTCCGAAAGAAAGCCGTAGCCCGGATGCACGGCCTGCGCGCCGGCCGCGCGCGCGGCTTCGATGATGCGCTCGATGCGCAGATAGCTTTGCGCCGCCGTCGAGCCGCCGATATGCACCGCTTCGTCGCAGGCGGAGACGTGTTTCGCGTTGGCGTCGGCGTCGGAATAGACGGCCACGCTCGCGATGCCGAGCCGCTTGCAGGTCGCCGCGACGCGGCACGCAATCTCACCCCGGTTGGCGATCAGGATCTTGTTGAACATGAGTGTCTCGATGAAATAGGCGGTGCGGGGCGATGGTTGTCAGCGGGGCATCTCAGTTGCGCCAGCCCGGCGGGCGTTTTTCGAGGAACGACGCGACGCCTTCGCGGCCCTCGGCGCCGGCCCGCGTTTTCGCAATGCGTGCGGCCGTGTCCTCGATCAGCGCGTCGCTCAACTCGCGGCCCGCGATGTCCTGCACGAGCCGCTTGCAAGCGCGCACCGCTTGCGGGCCGTTCGCGCACAGCGTCTGCGCGAGCTGCGCGACCGTCGCATCGAGCTGCTCCGCGCTCACCGCTTCGCTGACCAGTCCCAGCCGCGACGCGCTCGCGCAGTCGAACGCCTCGGCGGTGACGAAGTAGCGCCGCGACGCCTGCTCGCCGAGCGCGCGAATCACGTACGGCGCGATCGTTGCGGGGATCAGCCCGAGCCGCGCTTCGGACAGGCAGAAGTGCGCGCTGTCGACCGCGACGACGATGTCGCATGCCGCAATCAGGCCCATGCCGCCCGCGTATGCGTCGCCGTTCACGCGCGCGATCACCGGCTTGTTGCAGCGATACACCGCCGACAGCATGCCAGCGAGCCGCATCGCATCGGCGCGGTTCTCGTCGTCCGAGTAGCCGGCCATTTTTTTCATCCAGTTCAGGTCGGCGCCCGCGCAGAACACCTTGCCGTTCGCGGCAAGCACGACCGCGCGCACGTCGTCGCGCGTATCGAGCGCGGTGAACGCGGCGGTCAGTTCGGCAATCATCGTTTCGTTGAACGCGTTGCGCACATCCGGACGATTGAGCGTGACCGTCGCGATCTGGCCGGCAAACTCGACCTTCAGCGTTTCGTATTGCATGCGTAGCACTCCCTTTCCATACGCGGTCGCCTCGCGGCGCCGTGGGCCATCACATTCTGAACACGCCGAAGCGCGTGTCTTCGATCGGCGCGTTCATCGCCGCCGACAGGCCGAGCCCGAGCACGTCGCGGGTTTGCGCGGGGTCGATCACGCCGTCGTCCCACAGTCGCGCGCTCGCGTAGTACGGATGGCCCTGATGCTCGTATTGCTCGCGAATCGGCTGTTTGAACGCCTCTTCTTGCTCCACGCTCCAACTGCCGCCCTTCGCTTCGATGCCGTCGCGCTTGACGGTGGCGAGCACCGACGCGGCCTGCTCGCCACCCATCACCGAGATGCGCGCGTTCGGCCACATCCACAGGAAGCGCGGCGAATACGCGCGGCCGCACATGCCATAGTTGCCCGCGCCGAACGAGCCGCCGATGATCACCGTGAACTTCGGCACCTTCGCGGTCGCGACCGCGGTGACCATCTTCGCGCCGTTCCTCGCGATGCCTTCATTCTCGTACTTGCGGCCGACCATGAAGCCGGTGATGTTCTGCAGAAACACGAGCGGGATCTTGCGCTGGCAGCACAGCTCGATGAAGTGCGTACCCTTCAGCGCCGACTCCGAAAACAGAATGCCGTTGTTCGCGACGACGCCGACCGGATGCCCCCAGATATGCGCGAAACCGGTCACGAGCGTGGTGCCGTAGCGCGCCTTGAATTCGTCGAACGCGGAATCGTCGACGATGCGCGCGATCACCTCGCGGATATCGAACGGCTTGCGCGTGTCGACCGGAATCACGCCGTAGATGCTCTGGGTGTCGTAGCGCGGCGGCTTCGGCTCCTGCAATACGAGCGGCGTGGGCTTCACGCGATTCAGATGACCGACGATGCTGCGCGCGATCCCGAGCGCATGCGCATCGTTCTGCGCGAGATGGTCGACGACGCCCGACAGACGCGTATGCACGTCGCCGCCGCCGAGATCTTCGGCGCTGACCACTTCACCGGTCGCGGCTTTGACGAGGGGCGGGCCGCCGAGAAAAATCGTCCCCTGGTTCTTGACGATGATCGACTCGTCGCTCATCGCCGGCACATACGCGCCGCCCGCGGTGCACGACCCCATCACGACCGCGATCTGCGGAATGTCCGCGGCCGACAGATTCGCCTGGTTGTAGAAGATGCGGCCGAAGTGATCGCGATCGGGAAACACGTCGTCCTGATTCGGCAGATTCGCGCCGCCCGAGTCGACGAGGTACACACACGGCAAACGGTTTTCGCTGGCGATTTCCTGCGCGCGCACGTGCTTCTTCACGGTGACCGGATAGTAGGTGCCACCCTTCACGGTCGCGTCGTTGCAGACGATCACGCACTCCTGTCCCGCGATGCGGCCGATGCCCGTAATCACGCCGGCGCCCGGCGCGTCGTCGTTATACATGCCGTACGCGGCGAGTTGCGACAGTTCGAGAAACGGCGTGCCCGGATCGAGCAGTTGCGCGATGCGCTCGCGCGGCAGCAATTTGCCGCGGCTCGTGTGCTTGTCGCGCGCGGTCTGGCCGCCGCCCTGCGCGAGCTGCTCGATCTTCGCGCGCAGATCGGCGACGAGCGCTTCGAGCGCCGCCGCGTTCGCGCGAAAGTCATCCGAGCGCGGGTTCAGTTTTGATTCGATGATCGGCATCGCTGTGTCTCCTCATCCTTGCTCGCGATCACAGCGTTTCGGCAAACAGCTCCCGGCCGATCAGCATGCGACGAATCTCGCTCGTGCCCGCGCCGATTTCATAGAGCTTCGCATCGCGCCATAGGCGCCCGACCGGATACTCGTTGATATAGCCATTGCCGCCGAGAATCTGGATCGCCTCGCCGGCCATCCAGGTCGCCTTTTCGGCCGTGTACAGAATCACGCCCGCGCAGTCCTTGCGGACCTGGCGAACGTGGTCGCTACCGAGCGTGTCGAGCTGACGGCCCACCGCGTACAGATACGCGCGGCACGCCTGCAACGTCGTGTACAGATCGGCGACCTTGCCCTGAATCAGCTGGAATTCGCCGATCGACTGGCCGAACTGCTTGCGGTCGTGGATGTACGGCACGACCGCGTCCATCACCGCGACCATGATGCCGGTCGGGCCGCCCGCGAGCACCGCGCGCTCGTAGTCGAGACCGCTCATCAGCACGTTGACGCCGCCGTTCAATGCCCCAAGGATATTTTCCTCCGGCACTTCGACGTCCTGGAACACGAGTTCGCCGGTGTGCGAGCCGCGCATGCCGAGCTTGTCGAGCTTCTGCGCGACCGAGAATCCCTTCATGCCTTTCTCGACGATGAACGCGGTAATGCCGCGCGAATTCGCTTCGGGATCGGTCTTCGCATAGACGACCAGCGTGTCGCAATCGGGGCCGTTGGTGATCCACATCTTGGTGCCGTTCAGCACGTAGCGATCGCCCTTTCTGACGGCGCGCAGCTTCATGCTGACCACGTCCGAGCCCGCGTTCGGCTCGCTCATCGCCAGCGCGCCGACGTGCTCGCCCGACACCAGCGTGGGCAGATATTTGCGCTTCTGCGCATCGGTGCCGTTGCGATGAATCTGGTTCACGCACAGGTTCGAATGCGCGCCATACGACAGGCCAACCGATGCCGACGCGCGCGAGATTTCCTCCATCGCGACCATGTGCGCGGTATAGCCCATGTCCGCGCCGCCGTATTCCTCGGAGACCGTCATGCCGAGCACGCCGAGATCGCCGAACTTACGCCACAGGTCCATCGGAAACTGATCGGTGCGATCGATTTCTCCCGCGCGCGGCGCGATTTCTTTGGCGGCGAACGACGCAATGGTGTCGCGCAGCATCTCGATCTCTTCGCCGAGCGGGAATTGCAAACCGGGCAGATTGGGCATTGCGGTGTCTCCTGAGTTCGTGGGCGGCCGCTCATGGAACGCGAAGCGGCGCGCGAAAACATGTCAACGCGCATTTCACGCCAGATTGACGTATGCGTCAATAGATATTTTTGAGCTATACTCAGAAATCTCGCGAGCGCGCGCCAGCCGGCCGGATTCGGTGCTACGATCGCGTTTATCGGGCACGCAGGTGGCGTGTTCGAACGCCGGCTTAACCTCAATCCGCATCAAAATCTGAATCTGACTCATATGACGGCTGCCGAGAAGGCCGGATTACCTGTCTCGCGTCGCCAGCCGGCCGGGCCCAAGTCGCAGCAGCGCGTGAAGGAGATCCTTCAGGCGGGCCGCGACGTGTTCTCCGAAAAGGGCTACGAACGCGCGACGACCGCGGAAATCGCGCAGCGCCTGGGCGTTTCCGAGGCGACGGTGTTCAGCTACTTTCGCGGCAAGCGCGAGTTGTGCGCTCGTGTCATCGGCGATTGGTACGACGAGATCATCGACGCGATCGAAGCGGGCCTGCCGCGCGACGGCAACGTACGCCAGCAGTTCGCGTTCATCGTGCGCATGCATCTACGGCTGATGCTCGTGAACGGCACCGACCTGTGCGCGCTCGTGCTGTCCGAAGGCCGCGCGCGGCATCACGAACTGAGTGAAGCGCTGACCGAACTGCAGCGCCGCTACACCGCACCGTTGATGCGCGTGCTTGCGCAAGGCCAGCAAAGCGGCGCGATTCGCGCCGACATGCCGCTGCGCCTGTTGCGCTCGATGGTGTTCGGACCGATGGAACACGTGCTGTGGGACGCGACGCTGGCGAACCGGCAGATCGATATCGAAGCCACCGCCGATCAGCTGATCGATGTGCTATGGGCCGCGCTGACGCCGGCCGGCATCGCGCTCGGCGCGTTGCAGCGCTTTCGCGTGGAAGTCGCGGAGGCAAGCCGTCGTTACGATGAGGCCAGCGCCGCGGCCAGCGAAGCCAACGCCGAGGCCACCGGCCCGGCAAGCACCGCGCGCCGCGACAAAAGCGGCTAATCTACGAGCTTTCCCGCCGCAGCCCGAAGGAGAGCCCAAGTGCCCGCAGCGAAAAGCGCGAAGCAAAGCGACCAACGAACCGCGAAGTCAGGCGAGGAACTCGGCGACAAACCGGAAACCGCGAAGAAAGCGCCGACCAAGACCTCAGCCAGGCCCCCGTCTCAATCCACGTCCGCCGCACGCATTCGCATCGGTATCGGCGGCTGGACCTACGCGCCGTGGCGCGGGCCGTTTTATCCAGACAACCTCACGCAAAGCCGCGAACTCGAATATGCGAGCCGGCATCTGACGTCGATTGAAATCAACGGCACGTTCTATGGTTCGCAGAAGCCGGCCAGTTACCAGAAGTGGTATCAGGAAACGCCCGACGATTTCGTGTTCTCGCTGAAAGCGCCGCGTTACGCGACCAACCGCAAGGTGCTAGCCGAAGCGGGCGACACGATTGAGCGCTTCTTCGCAAGCGGCGTGCTGCTACTCAAGCAGAAGCTCGGGCCCATCAACTGGCAGTTCGCGCCGACCAAAAAATTCGACGCCGACGATTTCGAGGCCTTTCTGAAGCTGCTGCCCGCGAGCATCGAAGGACAGACGCTGCGGCATGCGGTCGAGGTTCGTCACGACTCGTTCAGGACAGCGGAATTCATCGCGCTCGCGCGCAAGTACAAGGTGGCCGTCGTGCTGGCGGCCGACAGCGAGTATCCGCAGATCGCCGACCTCACCGCGCCGTTCGTCTACGCGCGCATCATGGGCACGAGCGACAGGCAAGCGAAGGGCTACTCGACGAAAGCGCTCGACGCGTGGGCGCAACGCGCGCGCCAGCTCGCCGCGGGCATCACGCCGGACGATCTCGAGACCTGCGCGGAGCCGCCCGTGAAAGCCGCCACGCGCGACGTCTATCTGTATGTAATCAGCGGCTTCAAGGAGCGCAACCCGGCCGCCGCGATGGCGTTGATCCAGAAGCTCTGAATACCCCGCGCTGCCTGCCGGCAGGCCGGCGCCGGTGTCATAATCGCGCCAGCGCATCCGTGCGCGGTCGCGTCGGCCTCGCATCGAACCCACGCAAGACCTTGCGTCAAGCCTCGCCCGAGGCCCGAAGCAACCCAAACCGCACGGTCCACGTCAAACCCACGCAGCGCCCGCACGCCCACTTCGCGGCGGCGCTCGCATAATCAGGCGGCAAGACCGCCTCATCACCGATTGCGGAGAAACATCTTGAGCGCCCTCGACAACCCGTTGCACGATCAGGAAGTCGGCTCGGCCGACGCCACCCAGGACACCACGCGCATCGACGACGTGCGCATCGGCGCGGTCCGTCCGCTGATTTCGCCCGCGCTGCTGCAGGACCAACTGCCGGTGCCGCCCGCGGTGCAGGCGCTGGTCGAGAAGACCCGCGTCGAAATCGCCGACATTCTGCACGGCCGCGACGACCGGCTCGTGCTGATCGTCGGGCCCTGTTCGATTCACGACCACGACCAGGCGATCGAATATGCGCGCAAGCTGAAGGCCGCCGCCGATCACTACCGGGACGATCTGCTGATCGTGATGCGCGTGTACTTTGAGAAGCCGCGCACGACGGTGGGCTGGAAAGGCTATATCAACGATCCGCGTCTGGACGGCAGCTTCCGCATCAACGAGGGGCTGCGTCTCGCGCGGCAGTTGCTGATCGACATCAACGGTCTGGGCCTGCCCACCGCGACCGAGTTTCTCGACCTGCTGAGCCCGCAATACATCGCCGATCTGATCGCGTGGGGTGCGATCGGCGCGCGCACGACCGAGAGCCAGAGTCATCGTCAGCTCGCGTCCGGACTGAGCTGCCCGATCGGTTTCAAGAACGGCACCGACGGCGGCGTGCAGATCGCCGCCGACGCGATCGTCGCGGCGGGCGCGAGCCACGCGTTCATGGGCATGACCAAGATGGGTATGGCCGCAATCTTCGAGACGCGCGGCAATGACGACGCGCACGTGATCCTGCGCGGCGGCAAGAAAGGGCCGAACTACGACAGCGCGTCGGTGCAGGCGACCTGTGAAGCGCTGAGTTCAGCGGGTCTGCGCGAGCAGGTGATGATCGACTGCTCGCATGCGAACTCGAACAAGTCGCACTTGCGGCAAATCGAGGTCGCGGAGGATATCGCGAGGCAACTGTCGGAGCGCGAGCGCCGCATCATCGGCGTGATGCTGGAAAGTCACCTGGAGGAAGGCCGTCAGGATCTGAAGGCCGGGGTGCCGTTGCGTTACGGCGTGTCGATCACCGATGCCTGCGTGAGCTGGGCGCAGACCGAACCGGTGCTCGCCACGCTCGCCGAGGCAACCCGCAAGCGTCGCGCGGGCTGACAGCGCCAAAGAGCCAAGCACACGCGCCACGCCAGCCGCCGGGCGAACCGCCTGGCCGGGTTGGGCAGCGCGTGATCCTCACGCCCGACGCATCACTCACGCGCGCGCCTCACAGCAGGGCTGCGGAGCGCACCGCGAATGCTCCGGCGTGAAGCGCGTTGCTTACGACGCGTTGACGGCTTCCTTGAATGCCTTGCCCGCGGTGAACTTCACCGTCTTGGCCGCGGCGATCTGGATCTCTTCGCCCGTCGACGGATTGCGGCCCACGCGTGCGGCGCGCGCGCCGGTCGAGAACGAACCGAAACCGACCAGTTGCACCGTATCGCCGCTCACCACGGCCTTGGTCACTGCCTCGACGATCGCGTCGATGGTCTGGCCGGTTGCCGCTTTGCTTTCGCCCGTCGCTGCGGCGACTGCATCAATCAGTTCCTGTTTGTTCATAGCACTTCCCGTATGGTAATCATGGAACCGGCGCCACTCTGTGGCGCCGGGACCGACACACTAACGCATAGGCGCACCTTCGCGCAAACCCCCGGTGTAAGGCTTGTATCAAGGCAGGGGCGCCGATCTGACGTTTTTCCGCCCCAAACTGCCATAAGAAACGCGGGCTTATGCGCGCGCGCCGCTTGGCGAGGGTTCGCCGGGCATCACAATCCGTTGCAATTTCAGTGCTTTAGCGCGCAGGGCCGCCAGCCCGCGCCGCCTTGCCAATGACGATAGCCCTTTTCGCGAAGCATGGACGCGGTATTTGCATCGCACCTCACAAGTTAACTTTCGGCAAGACATAAAAGAGTGAGAATTCGCCACTTTGCAACATGCGCGCTGCTTGCCGCGCTCTCGTCGGCGGCCGCCGCGGCCGACGACAACGCATGTGCGACCCTCGTCGGCGCGGTGAACTCCAGCGCCGCGCGGAGCTTTTCGTTTCGCGACGGCGAACCGGTCGACTTCGTCGGCGGCGAAAAAACGGTGCACGGCAAGCTGCTCGTGTTCACCGACGGCGACGTGTTTCGAGCGTACTGGCAGCCGGACAACAGCGCGGAAAAATACGTGCTCGCGAATGCGGGCGCCGACGCGGTGCGGCTCGTCGCGTCCGCGCCGCGGGGCACGCCCGCGCCGGCCGGCCAGCCCGGCACCGTCATGCGGCCGCAGCGGGTGCTGTCGTGCCCCGTGCTTTGAGCGGGTGCCAGCGCTGCTGTTCGCCGGCGTCTGCGCATCGGCATCCGACCACACGCCGGGTTCCGGCGCTTCGAACGCACGCCACCAGCTAGTACTTACCGCCTCTGATCGGTCAGCGCGGTCGGATTCGCAAACCGATTCGCAAACCTTTATCTTCGATGCTCCCTCGCCCCATCAGAGCGCTCAAGTTAATCGGCATCACGCCGTTATAAATAGCTGCGTTTAGCGCGCAAACGTTAAAGGGATGGCAATGGTTTCGCTAGGGAAACGCTGATTTATTCGGCTCGGCGGTCATCGCCGGCGTAGCTGAGGACGTTATAGAAGACAGCTCACGGAACAGACTCACGATGATGAAGAGGCAGATTGGCTTCGCGGAAGCGGAAATTGCAG